>DATJYO010000063.1:0-128756 GCA_035499555.1 Bryobacteraceae bacterium | reverse complement strand
TGGGTATAGCTCAACATGACGATATCGGGAATGCCGTCGTTGTCGAGGTCGGCGATGGCGCCCCACTGCGCCAGACCGTCCCACGAATAACTAAGCGGCTTCTGGAAAGTGCCGTCGCCGTTGCCGAGGTAGATCAGCAGCGGCGGGGACAGATCGCATCCCTGGCAGACCTGAAAAGCAAGGTCCGGCTTGCCGTCGTGGTTAAAGTCCGCCGTGCCCAGCCACACGGCGTACTGGTTGAAGTTGGACGAAAAGAACTGGATGGGTGCCCCGAAAGTGCCGTCGCCGTTGCCGAGAGCCACGGAGCCGCTCGAAAAAGCCAGGTCCTGTTTGCCATCGCCGTTGAAATCGGCGGCGACCATTTGAAACGCCACCACCGGGAGATCCACCGAGCCGGGCGCGGGGGTGAACGTGCCATCGCCGTTGCCCAGGTAGACCTTAACTATGCCGCTGATCCCCGGGCCGCTGATGGCGGAAAAACAAATCGCAATATCGGGTTTGCCGTCGCGATTGAAGTCCCCGCTGGTGACGCCGTTCAAGCCGTTGGCGCCGGGGGGAAAAGCGATGGGCGTCCGGGGACCCGGCACGAAGGGATTGGAAGGGTCGCCGGTGCGAAGCATGGTGGTAATGGAGATCGTCATGTCCTGGTCCGCGACGAAGGCGAGATCGGGTAAACCGTCGCCGTTAAAATCGGCTTGCTGGACGGGGATAGCGTTGTATGACGTGCTGGACTGGGCTACGGCCAACGGCACGGTGCGTACGTTATCGAATCCTGCCTGGTGTTGGAACAGGACCGAGAACCAGGGACTGGCGTTGCCGGTGGCGATAATGTCCAGGCGACGATCGCCATTGAGATCCGCCAGCGCCACCGCTCCCCATGGCAGGCTGTATTGCCAGGTTACGGGCTGGGTCCGGGCCAGGCGGAAGCCTTGACTGCCATTGTTGGTCAGGATACCGAGTAATCCGGTGGAGCCCAGAACCGCGATATCCGGCAGACCGTCGCCGTTCACATCTCCAATGGCCGCGGCGGGGAGCAGCGTGCCGACATCGGAGTGGATCTGAACGGCCGCCTGGAACGTGCCGTCGCCATTTCCATAGAGCACATATACCGGACCGAGCTTGGGATCCTCGCCGTTCAGGTACTGCTTGATGGCGACGATGTCGGGATAGCCGTCCCGATTGAGGTCGCCCAGGGTCAGGAAATCGACCGGGCCCGGCGCGGTGAATGGAATGCCGTTCGAAAACGTGCCGTCGTCGTTGCCGAGGTAAACGAGATTGCAGGTGACCAGATCGGCCATACCATCGCGATTCAGATCCGCCGCCGCGATACAGGCGGGGCTCGATGCGGGGATGGAAGTCGGCGGCGCAAATGTGCCGTCGCCCTTACCCAGAAAAACCGCGACAGAGTAGGTATCGCCAGAGAGCAGTCCCACGGCCAGATCCGGCTTACCGTCGCCGTTGAAATCCGCCGCCGCGGCGGGCGACGCGGTGTTCGCCAGGGTGGCGCCTTTGGTGAAGGTGCCGTCGCCGTTGCCCAGCAGGATGAATCCGGCGCCCCCGAAGACGGCGAGATCCGGCTTGCCGTCGCCGTTGAAATCGGCGACCACCAGGCGGTTATAGCCGCTGGCCGTTCCAGGCAAGGCGGTGGCCAGGGCGGGGCGAAAGCGGTTATGTCCGGCGCCCAGGTAGACCCGGATTTGGGTGGCGCCCAGGGAGGCGATATCGGCGATACCGTCGCCGTTGAAGTCAGCCGAAACGACATCGACCGATCCGGGATTGGCGAGATCCGTACGGGTAAGGACGGTAAACGGCGGCGCAGCGGCCGCCAGAGTCAAAGGGAGAAAAAGGAACGGGACGGCGCGGAAAAGACGTCGCGACATCTAAAGGCCTCGCTGACGAAGTGTCTGGTCAGGCTGCTTCAGTGTAAGGCGGGGGTGGCCGGGAGTCAAGATGCGAACGTGTTAAGGCTGTTACCGAGTCTTGGCCTGGGCGTGGGGGGACGGCGCCAGCAGAACCTCGGCCATGAACCAGCCTGTGTTGTCTTCGTAGCAGCCGGGCGGGCCTAAGGCGAGCAGGCAGCCGTCGGCGATGCCCAGGAACAGGCGGGTGGCGCCGGCGGGGACGAAGAAGGTTTTGGGCGCGGGCGGGGCCGGGCCGCTGCCGCCGTTCCCGATGAAGAACGTCTGGAACAGCAGCGGGCTCAGAGTCAGGAAGTTCTCGGCGCCGGTGAAGTCGATGGGCGGCGGTCCAATGCCGGCGGGCGTGGAATCGTCCAGGAAAACGCCGGTGAGGAAGAAGCCGCGGTCGTGAGCGATGATGCCGGAGAGCCCGTTGTAGGTCGTAAGATCGGTGCCGCCATGAAAAGGAATGCCGGCGGGCCCGGCATAGGGCTCGCCGCCGCCCAGCGTCACTCGGCCCAGCGCCTGCAATTGGACCGAGGCCACGGACCCGGCGGGGAAAGCGACCGTGGGGGGCAGCGTGCCGCTGAAGGCGCTGCTCTGTCCGGCGGCGAAGATATTGGCTGTGGCGGGGACGGCTACGGTGACGCTGTCCTGGCTCCAGGCACAGGCAGCCAGCATAGCGAGCGGCAGGAATTCGAGTAGCTTGGCGCGCATAGGATCTTCTCTGAGTTCAGGCCCGTACAGCCCGGGTGATTACCGGAGAGAATTCTATCGCAGTCGGGCGGAAGGATCAACGGATGCGGCTTCTCCAGGGTTTCCGGCCTTGGTGCGGAAACGGCGGACCTTGGCGCGGTTGCCGCAATCCTGCATGTCGCACCAGCGGCGGCGGCGATTACGGCTGGTGTCGAGGAAGAGCCAGCCGCACACGGGGCCGGCGCACTGGCCGAGGCGGGCCAGATCGGGCGAGGTGAGCAGTTGGGCGGCCGAGAGCGCCAGGGGCCACAGGATCCGGTCGAGCGCTTCCGTACGGGGCGGAAAGGTCCAGGCGAAGCCGCCGCGGGACAGCGCGAACTGCTGCTGGCCGCGGGCATTGGTAAGTTCGGCGCGCAAAATGGCGGCATCGGGTTGGGCCGGACGACGGCCCGAGCGCGACCGGAGGAAGATGCGGTACAGGGCTTCGCGCAAGCGGATGGCGCGGTGGAGCACGGCGGCGGCCTCCGCGGAGTGCCGCCGGGCCCGGCGGGCCAGGGTACGCGCGGCGCCGCGATCCGCGCTGCCGGCGAGAAGGCTCCAATCCAGCAGATCCTGATAGCTGCCCAGCTTGTCGCGAATCACGGCGCCGCCGGCGCGGCCGCCCACGGTATTCACAAAATCCAGGCAGAGGCAGCCGCCGATAAATTTTACGTGTAACCGCTCCAAAAGCTCAGAAAGGTTACGGGGAGGCATGCTATTCTGTAACCACTATGCTTAGATTAGCAGGTTACTCCATTGCTTTGCTGGCGGCCGCGGCAAGCCTCCCCGCGCAGACGCCGGCCACGCCATCGAAAGACATCCACCCGATGTTCGCCTACATCAACAAGCAGATACTGGATATGGCCAAGGACTTTCCGGCGGAGAAATACGAATTCCGGCTGCGGCCGGAGATGCGGTCCTTCAGCGCCGTGATCGTACACATCGCTGCGGGCAACGTGTACGCAGCCAAGGCCGGACGCGGCGAAAAAGTCAAATGGGAAGAGCTCGATCCGGCCAATTACAAAACCAAGGAACAGGTGGTGGCGCTGATCGAGAAGAGCATCACGGACGCCACCGCCACCCTGAACGCGGAACCGCCGGACCGCTTCCAGAAGACGGTGGAGCCCTGGCTTTCGGTCATCGAGCATTCCGCCGAACATTACGGTCTGCTGGTGGCTTACTACCGGGCGAACGGGATCGTGCCGCCGGCCTCGCGTAAAAAGTAGCCCACGCATCGGGTACAATCGCTCTGTGCCCCATGCCCGGTATGCTCTCATCCTGATCGGCGCGGCCGCATTCGCGGCGGCGCCGCCGGAGGTGACCAAGGTGGAGCCGCCGAACTGGTGGATCGGGCATTCCATCAACCCGGTGCGGCTGCTGATCCGCGGTCTCAACCTGGAAGGAGCGCGCGTCACGGCCGGCGATGGCTTAGCGGTGGGGCTGACGCGGGTGAACGAGGCGGGGACCTACGCGTTCGTGGACGTCACGATTGCGCCCGGCGCCCGGCCCGGGCCGCATCCGCTAAGAATCGCGACAGCGGCGGGCGAGGCGGCGGCGCCTTTCGCGGTGCTCGATCCGCTGCCGCGCGCCGGCCGCTTCCAGGGGTTCTCGCCGGACGACGTGATCTACCTGATCATGACGGACCGTTTCGCCGACGGCGATCCCGCCAACGACGATCCGGCGATTTCGCGCGGGCTGTTCAACCGGCAAAAGCCGCGGTATTATCACGGCGGCGATTTTCAGGGGATCATCGATCACCTGCCGTATCTGAAAGGCCTGGGCGTGACCGCCATCTGGATCACGCCGGTATACGACAACAGCAACCGGCTGAACGAGCGCGAGCGCTACAACAACGAAGCCATCACCGATTATCACGGCTACGGCGCGGTGGACTTCTACGGCATGGAAGAGCATTTCGGAACGCTGGAGAAATTCCGCGAACTGGTGGATGCGGCGCATCGCCAGGGGTTGAAGGTGATTCAGGACCAGGTGGCCAACCATACCGGACCGTATCATCCCTGGGTGCGGGATTCGCCCACGCCGACCTGGTTTCACGGCACCGCGGCGCATCACACCGCCAACACCTGGCAGACCTGGACCCTCATCGATCCGCACGCCACCCCCGAATTGCGGGCCCCCACGCTGGACGGCTGGTTCATCAACATTCTGCCGGACCTGAACCAGGACGACGAAGAGGTGGCGCGCTACCTGATTCAGAATACGCTGTGGTGGGTGGGGATCAGCGGCATTGACGGCATCCGCGAGGACACGATGCCGTACGTGCCGCGGTATTTCTGGCGCGACTGGATGGCCGCCATCAAGCGGGAATATCCGCGGCTGCGGGTGGTGGGCGAGGTGTTCGACGGCGATCCGGCGCTGGTGTCGTTCTTCCAGGGCGGTAAGGCGCGGTTCGACGGCGTGGATTCGGGCGTGGATACGGTCTTCGACTTTCCGGCCTGCTTTGCGATCCGGCATGCATTTGGCGAAGGCAAGCCGCTGCGCGAGGTGGCTGCCACGATCGGCCACGACTATCTGTATCCGCGGGCCGACCGGCTGGTGACGTTTTTGGGGCTGCACGACATGGGACGGTTCATGGGCGATACGGGCGCCACCGGGCAGGGGCTGGAACTCGCGTTCACGTTCCTGATGACCGCGCGCGGCACGCCGATGATCTATTACGGCGACGAGATCGGCATGCCGGGCGGCGGCGATCCGGACAATCGCCGCGATTTTCCGGGCGGCTGGGCGGGCGATGCGCGCAACGCTTTCACCGCGGCCGGCCGCACCCCGGAACAGCAAACGATCTGGGATCGCTTGCGGCGGCTGACGGAATTGCGCGCGGAGCTCGCACCGCTGCGCGGCGGGCCGATGGTGAACCTGTGCGCGAGCGATCAGAGCTACGGCTATGCGCGCACGGGACCGGGCGGTCCGGTGGTGGTGTTGATCAATAACGCGTCCGGCGCCGAGGCGGTGGATTGCGACCTGTCGCGGCTGGAACTGGCGGAGGGATCCGTGCTGGTGGACCGGCTGGGCGCAGCGCCGGAGTTGCGGCTGTGGGCCGGCAAGGTCCACGCGGGGATGCCGGCGCGTACGGCCGGGATCTACGTACGGCAGGGAGCACCATGACGGCGGAACTGGCAGACCTGCAACAGCAGTTTTCGGCGATCCGGATGGAAGCCACCGGCCTGGTGGACGGCCTCAACAATGGGCAGTTCAACTGGCGGCCGGAGGCGGGCCGCTGGTCGATTTCCGAATGCCTGGCGCACTTGAATATCGTCGGCGAGCGGTACCTGCGGGAACTGGAACCTACGGTGGCCGAGGCCCGCGAGCGCGGGTGTACGGGAGCGGGTCCCTTTGGCCGGGGCTGGGTGGGTGGATGGATTCTGGCCAACACCGAGCCGCCGCCCAAACGCAAATTCAACGCGCGGCGCTTCCGGTCGGTGCCGGCCCCGGACCAGCCCATCACCGCGGTGTTGCCGACGTTCCTGCACCTGCAGGAGAGGGTGGCGCGGCTGGTGGAGTCGGCCGACGGCCTGGACCTGGGGCGCATCAAGGTTCCGGCGCCGGGCATGGGGCCGGTCAGGCTGAATCTGTACGCGACGCTGGCCTGGATCGCGGCTCACGAACGGCGGCATCTGTGGCAGGCGCGCCAGGTTCGGCAGGACGGCGGATTTCCGCGGTGAGGGCGGCGGCCTAGCGGCGGCGCGCGGCGGCGTCGATGTAAGGGGCGAACCGATCGGGATGAGCCGGCGGCGCGATTTCGAAGCGGATCTTCAGGTGGTCCCGATCCACCAGCGTGTAGGTCAGGCGATAGCGAGGCGCGTTCGTCTGGGCGGCGCTTACGAAGACGATGGCGTTTTCGCCCGGCTGCACGTCGTAGCGGATGGTGTGCCCTTCGCTGTCGAAATAGATCGCGTGGGCCGGCGCCGCGGCCGAATCGCGATAGACGATCATCAAATCGTCGTGAGCGAATGCGGGGCGTTCTTTGCTGGCGGGATATTCGGCGCGGTTGGTGCGGACCAGGATTTTACCCTGCAGATCGGTCTTAAAGGAGAACCATCCGCTACCTTGCCCCGGCCCGCCGCCGCCCTCGCCGACCCACTCGCCGCGGAGACGCTCCAAGGGACCCCAATCGGCCGGCTGATCCGCCGCGGCCGCGCCGAAACCGGCCAGAAGCAGCCATGTCAGAAGACGCATGACCCACTCTACCGCAAAGCTAACGTTCCAACCCCCGTCACGTCTATGCTTCTCGTAATGGAGGATTTATGAGAATCGCTTATACCCTCGCCCTGGCTCTCGGGCTGCTCACGTTCCAGTCGGCGGCGGCCGACCGGGAAGGTTCCTTTGACCGTACGCTCAGCGTGAGCGGCGCGGCGGATCTCACCGTCGAAACCGGTTCGGGACGGATCGAAGTCCGCGCCGGCGACAGCTCCAGCGTGCGCATTCACGGCACGATCCGGGCGCAAAACGAATTCTTCCACAATGACGAGTCGCGCGTCCGGGAGATCGAAGCGCATCCGCCGATTGCGCAGAGCGGGAACACCATCCGCATCAGCCGGCCGCCGGACGAGAGGCTGTGGCCGCACGTCTCGATCAGCTACGAACTGGAAGTGCCGCCGCAGACGCGTCTGCGGGCGCATACGGGATCGGGCAGCGAGAGCGTGGAGGGCATCCACGGGCCGGTGGAGTTGGAAACCGGTTCGGGCCCGGTGAAGGTGGTGCGCGTGGATGACGAAGTCCGCATACAGACCGGCTCGGGACGAATCGAACTCGACAGCTTGAAGGGCAAGGTGGACGCCCACACGGGCAGCGGGTCGATTGAAGGATCGGGCATCGTGGGACCGATCAACGCGCACACCGGCAGCGGCAGCGTGCGCCTGGAGCAGACGGCCGCCGGTCCGCTCGAAGCGCATACCGGTTCCGGAGGCGTCAACGTGCGGCTGCCCGCCAGCGCCGCGTTCGACCTGTACGCGCACACCGGCTCGGGGCACGTGTACGTGGACCATCCGATTACGGTACACGGCACGCTGGGCGGCCACGAGATTCAGGGCAAAGTGAACGGCGGCGGTCCGCTGGTGGATGTGCGCACGGGATCGGGCTCGGTGCGCATCGAGTAACTCAGCCGAACAGGTGCGCGTGGCGGGCTTCCAGGTCGAGCAGGAAGCGCTTCATGGGCAGTCCGCCGCCGAAGCCGGTCAACGCGCCGCCGGCGCCGATGACCCGGTGGCAAGGCACCACGATGGGGACGGGGTTGCGTCCGTTGGCCGCGCCGACCGCGCGCACGGCCTTGGGCGCGCCGATGGCCCGGGCAATTTCGCCATAGCTGCGGGTCTCGCCGTAGGGGATGCGCAGCAGCTCGTCCCACGCGCGCTTCTGGAATGGAGTGCCTTGCATGTCGAGGGGCAGATCGAACTCGCGCAGTTCGCCGGCAAAGTAGGCGCGGAGCTCAGCGACGGCGCGGCGCAGGAGTGAGTTGGAAGGGTTCTCGCGTCCCGAGGGCTGGGCGGCGGCATGCAGGTCGATGGCGCGGATGCCGGCATCGGAGGCGGTCACGGCGAGGGCGTATCCGCAGATTTCCAGGCAAGTCCATTCCAGCATGGGGAGATCAGGGCTGGTATGGGAGGTGGAGGTCGAACCTGCATGCCCAGTGAAGCGCGCGGGATTTCGAGTCCCCAGCATCTGCCGATTCCAAGTAACTGAAATTCAAAACTGCGATACGAAAGGACGCGCGATCACAGAAAAGGTGGTGGCCGAGGAGGGACTTGAACCCTCACGCCCACTGAAGGACGCCAGATTTTGAGTCTGGTTCGTCTGCCAATTCCGACACTCGGCCACGATCTGAATTCTAGCACAACAGTACCGCCAACCAGTCTCCCCGACCGATGGTCAAGACGTTCAAAAATGCGCTCGGAGTAGTCGATCCGGAGTCCCGTTCCGGCCTCTGCCGGTGTGCGGGCGTGCACCGCACGGCAATCGATGTGTCAGGAGCATCCCTGGTCGTTTTCCTTGCGAAATCCCCTCACCTGCCCCAGCCCAAACCACGGGAGGGATCCCGATTCCAGGGTAGATTGTCATCCAGGCGTTGCGCCTTTGCAAAGGTTTTCCCCCCGCCATGCGAGCGGCGTCACTGCCCGGTGCTACGTTGTGTCTGATGAAGCTCCTGATTGTCCTTTGCCTGACCCTCCCCTTGCTCGCCGAGATCCGATTCGTTCCCGCCAAGCGGCTGTGGGTGCTGGATGCGGACCGTACCTCCTACGTGGTCGGCGTCAACGAAGAAAACAGTCTACAGAATGTCTACTGGGGCAAGAAACTGCTGCGCGACGACGACCTGGCGCCCGCGCACACCGCACCCGAGCATGCCTCTTTCGATTCCCGCGAGACCATGTCCAACGAGGAGTATCCGGGTTGGGGCGGGCTGCGCTACAACGAGCCGTGCCTCAAGGTCACGCTGCAGGACGGCACGCGCGACCTGGTGCTCCGCTACGTTTCCCATGAAATTCGGGGCGACACCCTGGTGATTCACACGCAGGACATCCACTACGCGCTCAGCGCCGATCTGTACTACCGGGTTTATCCGCAGTCGGGCATCATCGAAAAGCACGCATTGATCCGCAATCAAACGGATGCCCCGCTGGTGGTGGAGAGCGCCCAATCCGGAGTGTGGTACGTGCCGCCCGGCGAAGGCTACCGTGTCAGCTACCTGACCGGCCGGTGGGCCGGCGAGACCCAGTTGCAGCGCGAGCCGGTGTTGCCGGGGAAGAAGGTAATCGAAAGCCGGCGCGGCAACACCAGCCATCAAGCCAACCCGTGGTTTGCGCTGGATGGCGGGCCGTCCGGCGCCGCCGGCGAGGAGCACGGACGCGTGTGGTTCGGCGCCCTCGGCTGGAGCGGAAACTGGAAACTGGCGGTCGAGGAGACGCCCGCGCAACAGGTGCGCGTCACCGGCGGCTTCAACGACTTCGATTTCGGCTACCAGCTCAAGCCCGGTGAAAGCCTGGAGACGCCCGCGTTCTACGGCGGCTTCACGGACGGCGGCTTCGGCCAGGCGTCGCGCATCATGCACGCCTTCGAGCGCACCGAGATCCTGCCCGATCACGCCGCGCCCCACCACCGCCCGGTGCTCTACAATTCATGGGAAGCCACCACCTTCAACGTGAACGAGGCCGGCCAGGAGCAACTGGCGGACAAAGCCGCGCGTATCGGCGTGGAGCTGTTCGTCATGGACGACGGCTGGTTCGGCGCGCGCAACGACGATCATGCCGGCCTGGGCGACTGGACCGTCAACCCCAAGAAGTTTCCCAACGGCTTGGGGGGGTTGATCGCTTACGTGAACAAGCTGGGTATGAAGTTCGGCCTATGGGTGGAGCCCGAGATGATCAATCCCAACAGCGACCTCTACCGCGCGCATCCGGATTGGGCGATGCACTTCAACGGCCGGCCGCGTTCGGAAGCGCGCAATCAACTCGTCTTGAACATGGCCCGCGACGATGTGCGCGACTATATCTATTCCGTGCTCGACAAGTTGCTCTCGGAGAACCACATCGAATTCCTGAAGTGGGATATGAACCGGCACTTCGGCGAGCCGGGTTGGCCGGAAGCGCCGGTCGCCGAACAAAAGCAGATCTGGGTCAAATACACCCGGAACGTCTATCACATCATCGATCGGCTGCGCGCCGGGCATCCCGGTCTCGAAATCGAATCCTGCTCGGGCGGCGGCGGCCGCGTGGATCTCGGCATTCTGAAACGCGTCGACCAGGTTTGGACGTCCGACAACACCGAGGCCTTCGACCGCCTGCGTATACAGGAAGGCTTCACCTACGCCTATGCGCCCAAAGTCATGATGGCATGGGTAACCGACGTGCCGAATCTCAATGGCCGCAGCACGCCGCTTCAATACCGCTTCCTGGTGGCCATGCAGGGTTCGCTGGGCATCGGGTCCAACCTGAACCATTGGAACGACGCCGACTTCGCGCTGGCAACCCGCCTGGTGGGCTACGACAAGCGGATCCGCGACACGGTCCAGCAGGGCGATCTGTACCGTCTATTTTCGCCGCGCGAAGGCGAATTCACCGCCAACCAGTACGTGGCGCGGGACGGCAAACAGGCTGCCGTGTTTGCCTTCCTGCACTCACAGCAATACCTGCGGCCGGCTCCGCTGGTCTATTTGCGCGGGTTGGACGAGCATGCCGTTTACCGGCTGGAATCGATCGATCACAAGCTCGCGGACAGGCTGGAAACCGCCAGCGGGTCCTACCTGATGAACCACGGCATCCGGTTCCGTTTGGGCGGTGATTACGACAGCACGCTGTTGATCCTGGAACGTGTGCCTTGACATATACTGTCTGGTGCGGAGGCCTCACATGCAATTGCATAGGAAGATCCTGATCGGGGTTTGCGGCGGCGCGCTTACCTGGCTGGCCGGCTGCAGCAGCTCCCCGCATTCGCCGACCGAAAAATATTACCTGGTGGCGACCAACATCAAGATCCCGTATTGGCAGAGCGCCAATAACGGGCTGATGCGGGCGGCCCAGCAGATCGGCGTGAAAGCCGAGATGGTAGGACCGGATTCGTTCGATCCCAAGAGCGAACACGATCATTTCCAGCAGGTGCTGGCCGAGAAGATCAAGCCGGCCGGCATCATGGTTTCGGTTGGGGACCCGGCCGTGATCCAGCCCGATATTGACGCCGCCATAGGCCAAGGCATACCGGTCATCACCGTGGATTCCGATGCACCCGCCAGCAAGCGCCTCACATTCGTGGGCACGGATAACTATAAGGCCGGCACCATGGGCGCGCAGTTGCTCGTAAAGCAACTGCAGGGCAAAGGCGACATCGTGATCTACACCATGCCGGAACAGCCCAACCTGAAGGACCGGCTGCGCGGGTATCACGACGTGCTGGAGGCGCATCCCGGCATCAAGATTATCGATACGGTGGATATCAAGGGCGATGCGCGTATCGCCTTCGACCGCACGCAGGACCTGGTCGATAAGAAGACCATCGACAAGGTGCAGGGCTTCGTCTGCCTGGAAGCCATCGCCTGCCCGGAAGTGGCCGATGTCCTGGACCGGAACAAAGTGACCGGTAAAGTGGTGGTGGCCATGGATACCGACCAACGCACGCTGGACGGGATCAAGAAGGACCGTATCGCCGGCACCATCGCGCAGAAGCCGTTCACCATGGGATACCTGGGTGTGGCCCTGCTCGACACCATGCACCACTATCCGCCGAATCCGCTGGATAAGCCGTGGGGCCAGGATCCGCAATCGCTGGTGGCGACATTCGTGGATACCGGCGAGATGCTGGTGGATAAGAGCAACGTAGACGCTTTTGTGACCGAGACGTCGCAGAAAAGCCAGTAACTATTCTTCGACTCGCAGGTTGTCGGTCACGGAAAAGACGTTCGGCACCCCCTTCGCGCGAAGGTTTACCAGATTCTTGTCCATCTGGTTCGCCACCACGCCTTCGAGAGTCACGTGGCCGTTATCCACGATGATATGAATGGGCGGCAGCGAGCGGTAGGCATAGCGCGTGGATAAGTCCGGGTCCATATAAATCGCGCGATAGAGCGCGAAGCGCAGTTGATTGTCCATCGGCGACGGCGGCAATACCTTGATGTCGTTGACCACGCCGGTGACGCCTTCGATCCGCTTCACCACGTTTTCGGCGTCCGACTTCAGAACCGGCCGGACCACGGCGCCCATCAGGGTGACCGTACCGCCATCCACGCGAAATGCCAGATCGTCGAAGACGCCGTAATAAGGCAGCATCAGAAGTTGATGACGCACTTGGGCGGCGATTCGGCCTTCATCAGCGGGACCCGCGACGAATGCGTCGTTGTGCCGACTCTTCTGGGCCGGATAAGCGGCTGGCAGGAACAGGAGCCCCGCCAACAGAAATTGAGCTATTCTGCCTGACATACCTTTGCTTGAGCGCGTGGCGTGCCATAGTGACGAAAATTACTGATTTGCGGCCAGCCATTCGCGCGCCACGTCCGCGGACGATCGATGGCGGCCGTCCACTTGGTAGTTCAGGCGCCGCATCGCGGCGTCGGAGAGCTTGCCGGTGAGTTGGTCGAGCGCCGCACGTAAGCCCGGATGTGCTGCCAGGGTTTGCGCGCGCACCACGATAGCGGCTTGATACGGCGGGAAGTAATGCCGGTCATCCCGAAGCACCCGGACATCCAGCACGGATAGCATGCCATCGGTGGCGCTGGCGGCGGCCATATCCACCTGCTTTTGTTCCAGGGCGCTGTACAGCAGGCCCAAATCCATGCTCTTGGGCGGACCGTCGAGCGGCAGATGGTATGCGGCGAGCAACCCGGCCAAGCCGTCCGGACGCTGAAGGAACTCGTACCCGCAGCCCAGCTTCCACCCCTGCGGGCGGTGACTCGCGTCACTGAGCGTCCGGAGGTTCTCTGCCCGGGCGTCGCTACCGCGTACGGCCATGGCGAATGTGTTGTCGAAACCCAGGGGACCGAGCCAATCGAGATTCCAGCGCCGGCGGTATTCCGTGCGCACGCGGTCGAGGACGGCCGTTTCATCGGTAGATGGCGGCAGCTTGAGTATCGCGGTTAGCGCGGTCCCCGTGTACTCGGGATACAAGTCGATCTCGCCATTACGTAGCGCCTGTTGCGCCAGCAGCGTACCACCCAGGTCCAGTTTGCGTTCTACTCTCGCACCCAACCGCCTCTCGATCTGCTGGGCGATAATCTCGCCCAGGATGATCTGCTCGGTGAAGTTCTTCGAACCGACGGTGATAGGGTGGGAACGCGCGCAGCCGAGGAGCAGTCCGCAGAGTACGGAAAACGCGGCCGTGCGCTTCATCCCTACAGGTTAAGCCGCCGGCGGCGAATGCGTGAGGACGGCCCGGCCGTCGCGGCGGGTAGTGCCTTGACGTTCAGGCAGTACCGAGTCCGGGGATCCCGCGCAACGCGCTACACTGGCTGTAATGACAGCAGTCAGGATGCTGCTACTAGGGTTCGGCGGAGCGCTGGTAGCAGCCACGCCTAACGCCCTCCCTCCCAAGGAATCGCTCGACTATACCATCGAATGGCGGTTGGTGACCGCCGGCAAAGCCCACCTGAACTGGAGCGCCACAGCGCACGATGCCGATCCCGGCTGGGAAGCCGACCTGCAAATGGAGTCCGTCGGGCTGGTCTCCAAGCTCTTCAAGGTGAACAACAGTTACATATCCAACCTGGAATCGGACCTGTGCTCTTCCGGCTCCTATCTGAAAGCCGAGGAAGGCAAACGGCGGAAGGAAACCAGTGTCACGTTCGACCACCAGAACCACAAAGCCGAGTACCTGGAGAAGGATCTGGAGAAGGGAACGGTGGTCAATACGCATGAGATCGAGATCCCGGCCTGCGTGCACGACGTCCTGGGCGGGCTTTACCTGCTGCGCACCATGAACCTGCAGCCAGGCCAGAGCACCCAGGTGGCAGTCAGCGACGGCAAGAAGAGCGTTATGGCGCGGGTCGAGGCGCAGCAGCGCGAGGACGTCAAGACACCGGCGGGCTCTTTCAAGACTATCCGTTACGAAGCATTCCTGTTCAATGATGTGCTCTACCGGCGGTACGGTCATCTGTACGTCTGGCTGACCGATGACGCGCGCAAGCTGCCGGTACAGATCCGCGTACGCCTGCAGTTTGCGATCGGCACGATTACCCTGCAACTGGAGAAGGAACAAAAGACATGAGATGGCTCGCCTGTATCTGGGCGGCGACAACGCTCGCGCTGGCGCAGAATAGCGCCTTGCTGCCGAACCACGAGGCCCTGGCGCTGGAGCAACGCACCTTGCAGTTGATGGAATCCACGGGGCTCGCCGTTCCGGGACTGGTCCGCGCCGGGGCGCCGGCGCTGGAAGATGCGCGCCAGACCTTTGCGAATCTGCAGACCGCGCCGCACAATGCCGTTCAGACCTACAACTTTCTAACCAACGCGCGCGCCTACCTGGCCATCGCCGAAACTGTCCCCAAGCCTTATCCTTTCCCGGACGAAGCGCGCCGCCAGTTTGGCGAGCTACGCGATTCGGTGGATCGCCTGGATTCACACTTCCGCGCTCTGCTGGACTCCAAGGAAGCGGAGTTGCGCAATCCCGATCGCGATGATCTCAAGCGCTATGCCGAGGCCGACCAGAGGCTGGGGCCGCCTTCGCCGCAGCGCCCCCGCGTCGTTTTCCTCGGCGATTCGATCACCGACGGCTGGCGGCTCAACGAGTATTACGGCGGGGATCACGACTTCATCAACCGCGGCATCAGCGGCCAGACTACGGGCGAGATGCTGGGCCGCACCAAGGCGGATGTGATCGATCTCAAGCCGCAGGCCGTGTTGATTCTGGCGGGCACCAACGACCTGGCGCGCGGCGTGCCGATCCGTACCATCGAAAACAATCTGTCGATGATTGCGGACCTGGTCGAAGCGCACAACATCAAACCGCTGTTCGCTTCACTGCTGCCCGTCAGCGACTACCACAAAGACGTAAACCCGCAATTTGCGCGCACCATCCAGCGCCCGCCATCCAGCATCGTCGAAATCAACAATTGGTTGAAGGGCTTCTGCGAGCAGCGCCGACTCCCCTACGTCGATTACTATGCCGCGCTCATAGACCAGAACGGCTATCTCCAGGCGGACGCCTCGGACGACGGGCTGCATCCCAATGCCAAGGGCTACCGGCTGATGTCGCCCATTGCCCTGGCGGCGATCGATCGTGTCACCCTCGCCGCCACGAAGCCTTCAAAAAAGCGTGTTCGCGCCGCCGCGAATCCGCCGCAGCGGCCCGCCGCCGTGGCGGAGGTGAAGACTCCGGCGCCGGCTGCGGCTGATAAGGCCGCCAGTCCGGTACAGGAGCAGGCCAAACCGCAAGCCGCCGGGAAGAAGCAGGCGGACGCCGAGAAACCGGCCGACGACAAGAAAAAGAAGAAGAAGGGCGGCATTAAAGCCTGGCTCACCAGGGACCACCAATGATCCGCGCCGCCTGGCTGCTGCTGGCCGCCGGTACGGCGGCTTTGGCGGCGCCGCCCGCTAAGATCGTCCTGATCGCCGGGCGGCCCAGCCACGGCGCCGGCGAGCACGAGTTCCACGCCGGCTCGCTGCTGCTGGCCCGGTGCCTGCGCCAAAATCCGGGTGTCGATCCGGTGGTGGTGGGTGACGGCTGGCCATCGGACGATGCCGTGTTCAACGGCGCGCGCGCGGTCGTCCTGTACATGGATGGCGGCGAAGGCCATCCGCTGCTGAGCGACGACCGTCTGGCCAAAATAGGCAAGCTCATGAAGAGCGGAGTTGGCCTGGCCTGCCTGCATTATGCGGTGGAAGTGCCCGGCGATCACGGGGGCATGGAGTTGCTCGAGTGGATCGGCGGATTCTACCGCCGGCCCTTTTCGCAGAATCCGGTCAGCGACGTGGAACTCACCCAGGCCGCGCCCGCGCATCCCATCGCGCGCGGTTGGGATACTTTTCGCAGCACCGACGAATGGTACTACCGGATCGTCTTTCGCAAGGATGATAAGCGCCTGGTGCCGATTCTGACGGCCATGCTGCCCAAGGATGCGCCAGAACAGGAAACCGTCGCCTGGGCCATCGAGCGCGAAAGTGGCGGCCGCGGCTTCGGGTTCACCGGCGGCCACTATCACCGCAACTGGGGCTTGGAGGATCAGCGGCGCCTGGTGGTCAACGCTCTTCTCTGGGTGGCCAAGGTCGACATTCCCGCCGGCGGCGCCAGATGCGACCTGTCCCCCGAAGATTTGAATGCCAACCTGGATGCGAAGTAGCCGTCTCTGCCTGGCCCTGGCTTTGCTGCCGGCCTCCATGCCCGCTGCCGAGTTGAAGATCGATCATGTCACCGTCGCCGGCAGCAGCCTGAAAAAGCTGCAGGCCGGCTTGGCCGCCGTCGGCATCCAAACCGTATACGGCGGCCCGCACAGTAACGGCGCTACCGAAATGGCGCTGGTCAGCTTTCCCGACGGATCGTACCTGGAACTGATCGCGCCGCAGGCGCAAGCCGATTCGCACGCGCTCGCCGCGCATGCCTGGGCGAAGTTCATGCAGGGCGATGCGGGACCTTGCGCCTGGGCGGTACGCGAGCAGGATGTGGCAGCGGAAGTCCAGCGGCTGCGGGCGGCCGGTATCCCGGTGAGCGCGCCGGTCCGCAGCGGGCGGCGGCGTCCGGACGGGGTGCGTCTGGATTGGGAAACTGCGCAGATCGGCGCGGAGCCCAACGGCACGTTTTTTCCATTCCTGATCCACGACTTCACCCCGCGGGGACAACGCGCTTATCCGCAGGGCAAACCGTCCAACAAGGATTTCGAGGGAGTGGCCCAGGTGGTGATCGCCGTACGCGATCTGCAGGCGGCTCTGAAGCGCTATGCGCAGGCTTACGGAGTTCCCCCGGCTATCAAGCAGGTCGATGCGGCGTTTGGCGCGCACCTGGCGCTGCTGGGCGGCGCGCCGGTGGTGCTGGCGCAACCGTTGACGCAGGATTCGTGGCTGGCCCGCCGCCTGGCGGAATTCGGCGAAGCTCCCTGCGCGTTCGTCCTGACGCAGCGCCGAGGCAAGTATGCGGCGGCGTCGGAGACGCGCTGGTTCGGCGTGAAGACGCTCTGGTTCGACGAAAAAGCGCTCGGCTGGCGTCTGGGTTACGAGCCAGTCGAGCGCTGAATTGCCGCGGCGCCGCGCCAGGGCATCGGTGGACAAAACGGACTAGCCGTTCTGACCGTTGGCCATGCGCGGTTGCCGCATCTGCCGCATCTGGTGGATACGCGCCGGAATCTGGTCCGCCTTGGACTGCTGTTCCGGCGACAGGCTGGCGTAGATCTTGGCCAGCGTGGCGTCCCGGATGGCCATCAGTTGACCCTTCAAGTTACCTTCCTGGGCGCTAAGCTGGTTGATCTTAGCTGCGTCGTTGGCACGCACGGCCTGGAGCATCTGCGCGCGCAATTGGCGCAGTTGCTGCCGGATCGGCTGGCCGGACTGGCGGGCCGCCTGGAAGTCGGCCTTGGCCTGGGCAATCTGCTCCGGCGTCAGGTTCAGGTACTGCGCCAAGCGCGCGCCCCGGTTGTGAAATCGATGATGCATCGGCGCGGCGGCCGGCGGCGCTGGCTGATCGGGGGCCTGTTGCGCGGAAGCCACAAGCATCCCTCCTGCCATTACCGTTATTGCTGATAGTCGTAGCCATGTATGTTTCATGGTTTCTTTTCTCTCCTCAATTCCTACTGTACGGGCCGCGTGTAAAGCGCGTTTGTCGCGCTTGTAACAATTTGTAAGCGCGCCTGGCACCGAGAACCTAGTACCGTTCGTGAAAAAAAGGACGGGCGCCTGCCGCCGGAGCATTCTACAATTGCAGCGGAGGGGGACAGATGTCCAGAAAAGCATTGCTTGCGATGATCGTTTGCGGGCTGATGGCCGTGCTGCTTCAGCCCACGTCCGCAGTGGCTGCGCCGCCGAGCCTGGCCGGCTCCTGGCAATTGACCTTCACGCCCGCCACGCCGCCCACGCCGCCGGTGGTCGCCGTTCCAGGGCTGGCCACGTTTACGTCCGATGGCTCGGTGATTGAGACGGATGGCACGCAGTTGGCGCCCGGCGTTCCAGCGTCCAACGGCGTTCCCACGTACGGCAGTCCCGGCCACGGCATCTGGCAACTTTTGCCAAGCATGACAGGCTACTACATTTCATATGTCAGCCTGTCAGTCAACGCGGATGGATCCCTCAGCTCCCGAAGCGTTACCGTGGCCACGGTGGGGGTGGTCACATCCACCAACGGCACCACGCTCAGCGGGACGTACACGACCACCACCAGTGGACCGGCCGGCATGCCGCCTAAGATCACTACCGGGAAGCTCACCGGGCAACTGATTCCGCACCCGCCGCTGCCTTGAGCGATCAAGACAAAACAGTCTTATTGTGGCATTCTATAGGCGGGGAGGCCCATCACGAACACAAACCTGCCCGCCGTTTCCCAGCCTGTCCTGGTGGTTTGCTGCGGCAATCCGGATCGCGGCGACGACGCCGCCGGCCATGAAGTCGCGCGCCTCCTGACCGAATTGGGCATACCCGCCCGCGAACATCGCGGCGACGCCGTGGCCCTGATGGATGCGTGGCAGGGCGCCGCGGATGTCGTGCTGGTGGACGCGGTAGTCACGGGTGAGCGTCCGGGCACACTGAGCGTTTGGGATCTTTTGACCAGCCCTTGGAATGGCCATCTCCGCACCGGGTCGTCGCACGTCCTGGGCCTCGCCGAAGCGGTGGCGTTGGCCCGCAGCCTCGGCTGCCTGCCGCACCGCCTCATGCTCTACGGCATCGAGTCGCGCTGTTTCGATCTGGGCCGATCCCCATCGCGGGCAGTACAGCGCGGAGCCGCGCGCGCCGCCCGAAAGATTTATGAATATTGCGTTGATCAGAGAGTGCCGGCCGTTTGACCGGCGGGTGGCATTGACGCCGCCGGTAGTGCGGCATCTCGTGGAGGCCGGCCACACCGTGTGGGTGGAGTCGGGGGCCGGCGAAGGCGCCTGGTTCCAGGACGCCGAATACGCCCGCACCGGGGCGCACGTGGTCTACTCGCAGGAAGACGCGCTGCACCGGTCGGACCTGGCGGCGCGCATCTCCACCCCGGTGCTGCAGGAGCTGCGGCAGTGCCCGCACGGCATGATCCTGATGGCCTTTTACCATCTGGCCGTCGCCGGACGCGGGCTACCCGAATGCCTGCTCGAGCAATCCATCACGGCCATCGGCCTGGAAGTGATCCAGCAGGAGGACGGCAACCTGCCAGTGCTGCGCGCGGTCAGCGAAATCGCCGGACAGATGACCATACCCATCGCCGCGCACCTGCTGCGTTCCAGCCTGGGCGGACGCGGCGTCCTGCTCGGCGGCAGCCCGGGTCTGCCCCCAGTGCACGTGGTGATCCTGGGAGCCGGGGTAGTGGGTGCGTGGGCCGCCCGCACCGCCTGCGCCGCCGGCGCGCGCGTCACGGTGCTGGATGTCAACCCCGAGAAGCTGCGCAAGCTGCTGGAGCACATCCCCCGCGTGGAGACCTGTCTGGCCGAGAGCGAATCGGTGGCGGCGTACGTGGCTTCCGCCGATGTAGTGATCGGCGCGGTGCTGGTCGCCGGCAGCCGTACGCCGCACGTGGTGACGCGGGCGATGGTCGAGACCATGCGGCCGGGCTCGGCAGTCATCGACGTGGCCATCGACCAGGGCGGCTGCGTCGAAACCAGCCGCCCCACCACCATTGCCGAACCCACGTTCGTCTATCATGGCGTCACGCACTACTGCGTGCCCAACCTGACGGCGGATATGGGACGCAGCACGAGCGTCGCCGTGGCGCAGGCCATCCTGCCCTACCTGTTGCGTATCGGAGAATGCGGGATCGAGCGGGCCATCGAGCAACTGCCGGAGATCACCCGCGCCACCTACACGCACCGGGGCCAATGGATCCGGCAGGTGAAACCTGAATCGCCCGATTCCGCCCATCGTCCGGGCGAAGTGGCGGCGCGATAGCCGGCGGCTTCAGTGCCGGGAGAAGCGGCGCAGACGAAAGATTTCCACGATCGAGATATATACGTTCACCACACCGAGGCCGCTGACGGCGCCGCGCAGGTAGGCGTTGGTCCAATAAGCGTGCCATTCCGGGGCCAGCCGGGAGAACAGGCTGCGGTCCCAGAAATCGGACCAGGGGAAGATCACCAGGAACATGCCCAGTTCGAGGCAAAAGACGATGAAGATCAGCGCCGATACCTTGTGGTACCAGCGGTAGCGGGACGCCTCGGGCACCGGCATCGGCTCCGTCATGACGCGGCTTCCAGCCCGCCGAACAGGTCCATTTGCGCGCCCTCAAAGGGATCGAAATCCACCGGAAACAGGGAATGCGCGCGGACCGGTTCAAAACTCAGGCGGTGCAGCGGGGTCGGCCCGTACAGTTCCAGGGCGCGGGCATGTTCGGCGGTGGAGTAACCCTTGTGGCTGGCGAGGCCATACTCGGGGTAGATCTCGTCCCAGATGCGCATGCGTTCGTCGCGCCAGACCTTCGCCACAATGGAGGCGGCGGCAATGGCATGGCATTGGGCATCGCCTTTGATCAACGCGCGCTGCGGCGTGGGAAGGGAGAGGGGGAGGGCATCGATCAGGATGAAATCCGGCGCGGGGTTGAGCGCGGCCACGGCCTTTTCCATGGCCAGCTTGGAGGCGTAATAGATATTGATCCAGTCGATCATGGCCGCATCCACGGCGGCCACGGACCATGCCACGGCGCGCTCGCGGATGCGCCCGGCCAGCACCTCGCGCCGCTCCGGATCGAGCTGCTTGCTGTCGTTCAAGCCGCGCACGGGGCGGTCGGGCGAAAGGATCACGGCGGCGGCCACCACCGGGCCGAACAGGGCACCCCGGCCGACCTCGTCCACTCCCGCCACGGCCAGAAAGCCGCGGGCGCGGAGTTCTCGCTCCAGCGTTCCTTCGCAACGCAACTGCGTCACCGGCCGGGGCGCCCGCATGGGGAAGCCGTCTGTTTACTCGCGTTCCCGCAGCCGCGCCGCTTTGCCGCGTAGTCCCCGCAGATAGTAGAGCTTGGCGCGCCGCACGCGGCCGGTGCGCACCATGTCGATGTGGTCGATCACCCGCGCGTTCACGGGGAAAATGCGCTCCACTCCCTGGCCAAAGCTGACCTTGCGCACGGTGATGGTCTCGCCCATGCCGGTGTTCTTGCGCGCGATGACCGTACCTTCGAAGGCCTGTAAGCGCTCCTTGTCGCCTTCCTTGATCTTTACGTGCACGCGGATCGTGTCACCCGGCCGGAACTCCGGAGTGTCGCTGCGCTTGTTCTTGTTAATTACTTTCGTCAACAGGGGGTGCGTCATGATGGTTCCTCTCTTTGCGGGCTTTGCGGCTGGGAGTATCTGCCGTCTCGAAAGACGCAAAACCGCAAAGAAAAAAAAGCTAATCCTCTATTTTAAACGGAAGCAGGTCCGGCCGCAGCCGCCTCGTTTTTTCGAGCGCCGCCCGCTGCCGCCAGCGCCGGATCTCTTCATGATTTCCGCTCAACAAAACTTCGGGCACTTTCCAACCGCGAAACTCCGCGGGACGCGTATATTGCGGGCAATCCAGCGCGCCCGCCGCATGGCCGGCCTCCTGAAATGACTCGAAGACCGCGGACGACTGGTTGCCCAGCACGCCGGGCAACAGCCGCGCCACCGCGTCGATCACCACCGCGGCGGCCAACTCGCCGCCGCTCAACACGTAATTGCCGATCGACACCTCGCTGTCCGCCAGGTGCTCGGCTACCCGCTCATCCACTCCTTCATACCGGCCGCAGATCAAAAGCAGCTCGTCCAGCCCGCTCCATTCATTGGCCATCTTCTGATCGAACAAGCGTCCCTGGGCGGAGAGCAGCACGATCTTCCGCGACGAACCGGCCGGCTGTCCTGCCGGAAAAATCGACTCCACCGCCAGAAACAGCGGCTCCGGCTTCATGAGCATGCCTTCGCCGCCGCCGAAGGGCCGGTCATCCACCGTCTTGTGACGGTCGAAGGTCCAGTCTCGCAGGTTGTGGATGCGAATCCCGACCGCGCCGGCTTCGCGCGCGCGCTGGATCACCCCATGCTCGAACGGTCCCTGGAAGAACTCCGGGAAGATCGTGAGCACATGAAAAATCACGCCTGGTTCAATTCCTTCAACCCCGCCGGTAAATCCACCACGATCCGCCGGGCCTGCGGATCGATTTCCACGCAAATAGCCCGCGCAAACGGAATCAGGAGTCCGCCTTCCAGTTCCAGCAAGCCGGAACTTCCGGCATGCTCAAAGCGGGCCACCCGGCCCAGCGGCGCGCCGCTTTCCCGCTCCACGACTTCACAACCAATCAGATCCGACTCGTAAAACTCACCCGGATCGAGCTGCATACGCTCGGCGCGCGGCACGCAGACCTCACAGCCGGCCAGCTCTTCCGCGGCTGAAATAGTGTCCACGCCGCGGAACTTCAAAATCAGGCAATTATCGTGGAACCAGGCCGATTCAATCTCGTGGCGCGCGCCGCCGGGAAAAAGGAAAACCTCGCGCAGATGCTCGAACCGCTGCGGCTTGGTCAGCGAAAGGGCCGTCAACTCCCCACGGTTGCCGCGGGTACGGCCCAGGGTCGCAACCGCCACCCAGTCCCGTTCCGGCTGGCCGGAATTCACTCGAGAATTTCCAGGGTGAACCGCCGGTTCAGTTTCATACCCGCCGCTCCCAGGATGGTGCGGATGGAACGCGCCGTCCGGCCTTGCTTGCCGATGACCTTGCCCAAGTCGCTGGGAGCGACCCGCAATTCCAGTACAGTAACCTGCTCTCCTTCCACAACTCGGACAGCTACCTCTTCCGGGATGTCCACGAGAGCTTTCGCGATGTCCTCGATCAACTCCTTCATCACCCCGCCTCCCTCACTTTCATCGTATCAAAGGCACCGGGGTTTCTATGCCCGATCTATCGCCAGTGCTCGTTATTTTTCTTACGTTTAACAGCTATGTCTAAGCTGCCGGCTGGGCCGCGGGCGCCGGATTGTTCTTAATCAGACGCTGTACGGTGTCGGAAATCTGGGCCCCGTTCTTTGTCCAGTACTCGATGCGCGAGTGGTTTAACTCCACTTTGGCCGGGCTCGTCAGCGGGTTATAATGGCCCACCACTTCCAAGTTGCGACCGTTGCGGGCGCGCTCCTTTTCAATGACGACCACGCGATAAAACGGCTTCTTCTTGGCGCCGAATCGCGCCAGACGGATCATTAACATTCACACTCCTAAAATATTCGGCAACTTCAGCTTACCCATTTTTTTGCCCAGCAGTCCGCCGGAAAAGCTTTTCATCATCTTGCGTGCCTGGGCGTACTGTTTCAGCAACTGGTTGACTTCCTGCACGCTGGTGCCGCTGCCCTTGGCGATGCGGCGGCGGCGGCTGCCATTCACGATCATGTGATTGGCGCGCTCCCTGGGCGTCATGGAATCGATGATGGCCACCACATGGGTGATTTCCTTTTCATCGACTTTGACATTCTTGAGGTCTTTCAGAATGCCGACCTGCGGCATCATGGAAAGAACGGAATCGAGCGGCCCGAGCTTTTTGAGCTGGCGGATCTGGTTCCGGAAATCGTCCAGCGTAAACTCATTGTCGATCAGCTTGCGCTGCATCTCGACGGCCTGTTTCTTGTCGATGACCTCTTCGGCCTTCTCGATGAACGACAGGACGTCGCCCATGCCCAAAATGCGGGATGCGGCGCGGTCGGGATAGAACGGCTCGAGGGCGTCGAATTTCTCGCCCACGCCGACGAATTTGAGCGGCTGCCCGGTTACGTGGCGGATCGAAAGGGCCGCGCCGCCGCGGGCGTCGCCGTCCATTTTGGTGAGGATGACGCCGGTAATACCCAGCCGCTTGTGAAACTCCTCGGCGGACTTGACCGCGTCCTGGCCGGTCATGGCGTCGGCCACGAAGAGGATTTCCACGGGCGCGAGCTGCTCTTTCAGTTGATGCAGCTCATTCATGAGCTCGTCGTCGATATGCAGGCGCCCGGCGGTATCCACCAGCAGGACGTCGCGGCCGGAGTTGACCGCCTCTTTGCGCGCGGAACGCGCCAGATCGACCGGCAGCTTCTCCTCGGGAGCGCCCGTATAGATGGGCTGGTTGATGTCGCGCGCGATGACGCGCAACTGCTCGCGCGCGGCCGGGCGATAAACGTCCACCGAGACCATCTGCGGCCGATGGCCGTTCTTAGACAGAAAACGCGCGAGTTTGCCGGTGGAGGTCGTTTTGCCGGAGCCTTGCAGTCCGACGATCAACATGACGCTGGGCGGCTCGTTGGCGAAGCGCAGTTTGGATTCGTGGCTGCCCAGGATTTTGATCAGCTCGTCGCGCACGATCTTGATCACCTGCTGCGCCGGCGACAGCGCCATGAGCACTTCCTCGCCCATAGCTTTCTGCTTGATGTTTTCGATGAGCTGTTTAACGACCCGGAAGTTAACATCCGCTTCGAGCAGGGCGACGCGGATCTCGCGCAGGGCCGACTCCATATTCTCGGCCGTTAGCTTGCCTTCGCCGCGCAGGTTCTTGAAGACCCGCTGCAACTTGTCGGATAGGTTATCGAACATCGGGAAACCGGGCCGCCGCAAGGCATACTTCGACTTCCGGCGTTAAGACGGTGACTTTTTTATTATACATGCCGCCGGGACGCCTCGCGGGCAGCTTTACCCATGTGAAACCTGGCAGCGGGCGCTTTGGTTGGAGCACAGCGCAGAAACGTGCCGCTCCCCTCAGCGCCGGGTGAGGCGGGCGGCTTCTTCGTCCGCCGTCGGCGGATCGTACATTTTCTCGGCATATGTGCGCTGTGACTCGGAAACATCCAGCGCATGTTGACGTTCGGCATCCGTCAGATGGCTCTTGCGCGAGCGCTTCAACAGATACAGGGCTCCACACACCAGAGCACCCGTCAGCGGCGGGCGTTCCAGGAAAAAATCCACGAGCTGGAATAGCTTGTCGCCCATAGTTTTATTGTAATTCGATACCAGCCAGGCGGCCGGTGATTCAAAACACCACCTTGAAGAGGTGTTAACGGTGAGCTTGTCACCGGGACGCAGTCGTGGTACGCTACATCAAATTTTCACAAAACAGAGTTCAAGGGGTTCGCATGTTCAACGCCTTCCGAGCAATCAGTGCATCGGTGCTGGGGGTCGTGCTGATTTCGACCTGCCTCGATGCCCAAGACGCCACCGGCAAAATCACCGGTGTAGTAACCGACCCATCCGGCGCCGTGGTGGCCAATGCTTCCGTCACCGTGACCAACCGGGCGACCAATTTCAGCAAGCAGACCTTATCGGACACGTCGGGTTTCTATCAGGCCCTCTTACTTCCCATCGGGCCGTATAAAGTGACGGCTTCGGCGCCGGGCTTTGAGACGGTCACCGTGGTGCCGCAGAATTCTCTGGAAATCAACCAGACCATGCGCGTGGACATTCAACTCCAGGTCGGGAAACTGACGGATACGGTGGAGGTGGAGAGCAACGCGAGCCTGGTGGAGACCGAGAGCGCCACCGTGGGCGCCACTGTCTCCGGCGTGGCCATCTTCGAATTGCCGCTCAATGGGCGGAATACTCTCGACTTGCTGAAGACCCAGCCGGGCGTGACTCCCACCAACCCGGACTCGGGAGCGCAAGGCGACTACAGCATCGGCGGACAGCGGACGGATTCCGTCACCTATCTATTGGACGGCGGCAATAACAACGCTTTGCTGGGCAACGAGGTGGTCGCCAATCCGAATCCGGATGCCGTGGCCGAGTTCCGGGTATTGGAGAACAACTACGGAGCCGAGTACGGCCGCAACGCCGGCGGCATCGTCAGCATCGTCACCAAAAGCGGCACCAACTCGCTGCACGGAACGGCTTACGACTACGTACGCAACACGGCGTTCGACGCCAATCTGTTCTTCAACAACGAGCAGGGCCTGCCGGTGGACGTCCTGAAACGTAACCAGTTTGGCGGCACCATCGGCGGTCCGATCGTCATTCCAAAAGTGGTGAACGGCCGAAACAAGCTGTTCTTCTTTTTCTCTTATGAGGGACAGCGGCAGACCTCCGCCGAGGTTCTGTCGGAAACGACGGTCTATACGCCGCAGGAGGCGCAGGGCAATTTCTCGGGGTCTCCGGGGCAGCAGGCGGTGGCCGACTTCCTGGCGAACAATCCGTATTACCAATCCAATCCCAGCCTGGCTGCCCAGGGCATCATCGATCCGAACAGCATCTCGCCGGTGGCCAAAGCCTATTTCGCCAACAATCTGATCCCGATCACTAATTCCGGGTTTCTGTTTCCGCAAGCGCCACAGAAAGCCAACTACAATGAATATCTCGGCAAGTTAGACTACAACATCACTTCGCGGGATATCTTCAGCTTCACATTCACGCACCAGTTCTATCCGCAATACTATCCGTTCTGGAACAACAACGTCCCCGGTTTTCCGATTACCCGCGGAAACGACACGTTCTCCGGCAGCGTGGCCTACACCCACACCTTCACCCCGTCACTACTGAACGAGCTGCGGATCACCGCACAGCGGTTCGACCACTCGCAGGATATCCCGGCGAATTCCCAGCCCAAGGCGAGCGACCTTGGGATCAACATCACGCCGGACCAGAATACCGGACCGCCCATCATGTTCTTCGATGGAACCGGGATGACCGTGGGTTACAGTTACCAGGGCCCGACGCGGGAGGTGGACAACACTTATGCGTTCTACGACAACCTGTCGTGGACCAAGGGCCGCAACAACTTCAAATTCGGCTTCTACTTCTCGCCCTATCAGAACAACACCGTCTACGACTTCTTCGTCGACGGGGCGTTCGATTTCTACGGTCCCGGTACGGGCGTCGGCTCCGGGTTCGACTTGGCGGATTTCCTGTTGGGACTGCCGGACGATTACCTTCAATTTGGCAAGGCGCCCTCCAACATTCGTTCTCACCAGTACGCAGGATACGCGCAGGATGCGTGGAAGGTGAACCCGCGCCTGACCCTGACGCTCGGCCTGCGTTACGAGTACTCGCAGCCCAAGTTCGATACGCAGGGACGGTCGTTCTCGTTCATCCCCGGCGTACAATCGACACGCTTTCCGAACGCTCCGGAAGGCCTGTTGTTCCCGGGCGATCCGGGCGCGCCGAAAGGTTCCAACTTCCCCGACCGGCGGGACTGGGCGCCGCGCGCCGGTTTCGCCTGGGATGTCTTCGGCAATGCCAAGACCAGCCTGCGCGGCGGTTTCGGCGTGTTCTACGACATCCTGAAAGGCGAAGACAATCTGCAGTTCAACGGACAGCCGCCGTTCTTCGGTTACGCATATCTTTTCCCGCCGGGAAGCGACGGTAGCAGTGCCGCCACGGGGCTGTCGGATCCATTTGGCGCCTCCGGATCTCCGAATCCGTTCCCGTCGAAGCCGCCATCGAGCGACATCAGCTTTGCGGACAACGGCTACATCCCCTTCGGCGGCGGCGGCGTGTACTTCGTGGATCCGCATCTGCGCACCCCATATGTCTACCAGTACAATATGTCGCTGCAGCAGCAGTTAACCGGCGGCATGGTGCTGGAGACGTCCTATCTGGGCTACCACGCGCACGGCTTGACCGGCCTGGTGGACGCGAATCCGTTCCCGCTGGGGACCAACACGCGCTTGTATCCGGATTTCAGCTATCTGGATGAGTTTCAGAACGTGACGATGGCCAACTATAACGCCATGACCGTGAATTTGCGGCGGAGTTTTAGCAACATGCACGGCTGGGGTTCGAGCTTCTTCAATGTCGGCTACACCTGGTCGCACGAACTGGATAACGTCTCCGGATTCCGCCAGCGCAACAGCAATGTTCCGTACTACAACCATGATGCGTTCTATGGCTCCGGCGATACGGATGTAAGGCATGCCCTGGTGATCTCGGGCGGCTGGGAATTGCCGTTCGATCAACTCTGGCAGAGCGGTCCCAAGCTCCTGACTTCGGGTTGGAGCCTGTATCCCATCATCACCTGGCACACGGGATTTCCTCTGGACATCTTCGCCGGATTGCAGACGACTCCCAGCGACCCCGGCCCCTCCGGAGCCGGCGACGCCGGATACGCCCGCGCCGACCTGACCGGTAATTCGATCGGTATCCTGAATCCGAAGACTTACCAGACGATTGCCGGAAACGCCGGCAACTACTATTTCAGTCCGGGGAACTTCTCGAATGACCGGCTTCTGAACCTGGACCAGATTGCGCAGCAGGACGCGTCCCAGCTTCCCGGCTACACTTACGGCACTCTGCCCCGCAATGCATTCCGGGGGCCGGGGGCGGTCAATGTGGACCTGGCCCTCGCCAAGAAGTTCAAGATTCGCGAAGGCATCGAACTGGAGTTGCGCGGCGACGCGTTCAATCTGTTCAACCACACGCAATTCTCGAACCCCGATACGGGCATCGACTCGCTGACATTCGGACAGATCACGACTACCGCCGCGGCGCGGATTTTACAGGTCGCGGCGCACCTGCGGTTTTAATTAGCGGTGCGCGCCCGCGGGCGCAGAGGCCGGCCCGGCCAGATAGCGGCCGGCCCAGTCGAGGTGGCGCCGCATAATATCGAGCAGAAACTTGGGCTCGCGCGGGCCGTGGGGGGTACGCGGGTAAACCACCATTTCGGTGGCGACACCCTGGCGCTTCAACGCATGATAGAATTCGTAGCCCTGCGACGTAGGGACGCGCACATCGGCCTCGCCGTGCAGGACTAACGTCGGCGTCGTGACGCCTTTGACGAACGCCAGGGGCGAATGGTTGTAATAGCCGTCGAAGTTATTCCACGGATCGCCGCCGAAATAGTCCGGCAGGAAGCCGGGTATGTCGGATGTGCCGGTGAAGCTCCATAAGTCAGTCACGCCGGCGCCCACGGCAGCCGCCTTGAAACGGTGCGTGTGGGTCACAACCCAACTGGTCATGAATCCGCCGTAGCTCCAGCCCATTACGGCGAGGCGGTCGGGATCGGCCACGCCCATGCCGATTACGTGATCGACGCCCGCCATCAGGTCCTGGAAGTCCTTGCCGCCCCAGTCGTTCAGGTTCGCGAAGCGAAATATGCGGCCGTATCCGCTGGAGCCGCGGGGGTTCACCCGCAGCACGGCGTAGCCGCGGGCGGCGAAGGAGGCGAGCGGATAGACCCCATAACGCCCCAGGAAGCTATCCTGAAAGACGCCCGCGGGTCCGCCGTGAATAACCAGGGCCATAGGATATTTCTTAAATCGCTGGTAGCCGACCGGGTACGTGAGCAGGCCTTCGATATCCAGGCCATCGGCGGCCTTCCAGGTGACGCGCGTGGTTTCACCCATCGGCAGTTTGGGGAGTCCGGCATTGGCGGCGCTGACTCGCTGCGCATTCCGTTCACCCAGTTTCAGAGTGTAGGCTTCGGGCGGCTGGTCCCAACTCTCGCGCGCGAAGCCGAAAGCCGTTCCCGTGGTGTTGAGTTGCCCCGCCTGCATGGTGCCGCGCTCCGGCTCATAGATCGGCGCGGGCCGGCCGTCCAACGGCATGGCATAAACCACGCGCGTGGTCCCACGAAATTCTGTAAAGACCAGGCGCTGCGAGTCCGCAGACCATCCCGCCAGATTGGGCTGTTCATCGAAGGTCGGCGGCAATTCGCGGGAATCGCCGCTCTGCCGCGCCAGCAGCACGATGCGGCTCATCTGCGCCCAACGAGGCGGATCGGTGGAGCGCACATAGGCGAGATAACGGCCGTCGGGCGAGTATTGCGGATCGGATTCGGCGGCGTTCGTCGCGGCGATGGGCCGTACGGCTCCGGTCTCCACGTTCACCTCGGAGATATCGTCCCGGGTCCAATCGTCGGCGACCGGGGTCGGCGAATGCGTGAACGCGACGAAACGCGAATCGGGCGACCAAGCGAAGTCCTGCACGTGATCTTTGATGTCGCCCAGTTTGCGCGGCGGGCGCCTGCCCTGGGCGTCCGGTTCGGCGGGAATGATCCACAAGCCGTGGTTCCTGGGATTCTCGTCCACCACGCGGAAGTCCAGCTTCTCTTTCTTTTCCTTCTCTTCGTCCGGGCGCGGCTCCATGCCGCAGAAGGCGATCCATTTGCCGTCCGGGGAGACGTGGTAAGGGCCCAGTTCGCCTTTCCAGTCCGTCAGCATCTCGGCTTCACCGCCGTCGACCGGAATGCGCCACACGTTCGGCTTGCCGCTGCGCTCGGAAGAGAAATAGACGAAACGGCCATCCGGCGAAAATGACGGGGCGCTGGCGCTCTTCTCGCCGCGGGTCAACTGCGTTCGTTGCGAGCCGTCGGCGGCGGCCAGGAAGATCTGCGTATCGATCTCGCTCTTCTCCAGCTCCATCACCGCGCGGCTCTCGGTGTAAGCCACCAGCTTGCCGTCTGGCGATGGGGTCACGTCGCCGACCGGCCGGACCTGCATGGAAATCTCGGGCGTCCAGGCGTTCGGAGTCTGCGCCCAGACCGCGCCCGCGAGAAACAGCCATAGGAGTGCGCGCTTCATGTCATACTCGCTGCCAGCGCATCGAGGATGGTGGCGACATTCTCCGCCGTGGAGGAGTAACCCATCAGACCGATGCGGAAGATCTTGCCCGCCAGCGGGCCAAAGCCGCCGGAAATCTCGATGCCGTGTTCGTTGAGCAGGCGCTGGCGAACCTTGCTGTCATCCACGCCCGGCGGCACACGCGGCGTGTTGAGCGTCCAGAGGCGGTGGCCTTGGGCGACGTGCATGTTGAGACCGAGGCGTTCGACGCCGGCCACGAAGGCTTCATGATTCCGGCGGTGGCGATCCCAACGGTTTTCGAGGCCCTCCTCGTGTACCAGCGCCAGCGCTTCGCGTAGCGCGTAGAACATGGTGGCGGACGCGGTGTGGTGATAGCGGTGATCGCGATAGTAGCCATCGAGCAGGCGCAGATCCATGTAGAACGAGTCTACCGGCGCCGTGCGCGTGCGCAGGCGGTCCCACGCGCGCGGCGATACGGTGAGCGGCGCCAGGCCGGGAGGACAGCCCAGGCCCTTTTGCGTGCAACTGTAGGCGATGTCGATGCCGGTCTCGTCCACCAGCACCGGCATGCCACCGAGCGAAGTGACGCAATCGGCGATCACCAGGGCGCCGGCTTCGTGGGCGGCTTCGCAAATCGCGCGGCCGGACTGGAATGCACCCGTCGAGGTTTCTGCCTGCACATAGGCGGCGACGCCGGGTCTTTCCCGGCGGATGAAATCCCGCGCCTCCTGATCGTCGAACACCTCGCCCCAGGGCTTTTCCAGGCGCACCACATCGGCGCCGTGGCGGCGGGCCACATCCGACAGCCGGTCGCAGAAATAGCCGTTGGCCAGGACCGCGAACTTGGTCCCCGGCTCGACGAAATTGGCAACGGCCGTTTCCATCCCCGAGGTGCCCGTGCCCGAGATCGCGACGTTGAACTCGTTCCGCGTGGAGAAGACGTAGGCCAGCAGTTGGCGAACATCTTCCACGACCGCGAAGAAATATGGATCCAGGTGTCCTACGATGGGCTGGCGCAGGGCTTCGTATACCCGCGGCGCCACCATACTCGGACCAGGCCCCAACAGCAGTCTGGCCGGAGGGCGGAGCGGGGAAAGAGATGCGGATGTCACGAGAACAGTGTAACAAGGGGGTGCGATAGACTTAGGGAGCTATGAACAGGCTGGTGTTGCTGTTGCTATTGGGCGTGACGGCATTGCGCGCACAACCGGATGGACTCTGGCAAGGTTTCGACGGAGAGTGGCGCCACGTCAGCAGCCAGTTGATCGCTTTGGCGGAAGCCATACCCGCGGAGAAATACTCGTGGCGGCCGGGGCCCGGAGTGCGTTCGACCAGCGAGGTCTACATGCACATCGCCATGGGGAACTTCTACCTGTTGAGCGTTACGGGACCGCCGATGCCGGCGGATCTCAAGTCGCCCGATATGGAGAAGACCGTCACGGCGAAAGCGGAAGTGATCGCGTGGCTGAAGCGGTCGCTCGAGGCGGTGAAGACCGCACATCTTGCGCTGAAGCCCGGCGATTTGCAGCGCAAGGTCAAGATCGCCGGCCGGGATGCCGACGTAGATGGCATGTATCTGCGCATCATCGTGCACGCCAACGAACACATGGGGCAGTTGGTGGCGTACGCGCGGATGAACGGCATTGTGCCCCCCTGGTCGAGATCTTCGGGTAAGTGAGCACTACTCGGACTTGCTGCGCGGGGTGACGAAAGTAATCCGGGCGGGTTTGGCGCCTGCCGGCGTCTTCGCCACCCGGCAGGCGAGCTGCAGCGACTCCACCGGGGAGATCACGCGCACCACCGCGCGGTCCTTATTGGCGCCGGTCAGCACGGCCACCTGCCAGGAGGGAAAGAAGCACTCCATCACGCGGATGATCTCGCCGGCAGCCTGGCACTGGACCACCAGTTCCTCGTCCTCCTTGAGCACCTTCTGCATGGCCTGCAACTGGGCGAGGACCACGGCGCCCATGGTCTCGGTTTGCGGCGGCGGGGCGGGCTTGGGCGTGGTAGCGCTGCGGATGGCCTGCTCGGCCAGTTGTTTGGTGAGATCGCCCAGGGCCATTATGCCGATGCTAACACCTGGAACCGCGGCGCATCAGGCGATCTTCTCGAGCGTCAGCGGATCGGATTCGCCGCCGAAGTACTTCTCCAGGGCCGCCTTGAACGCCGGGTTCCCGGGCGCGGCCGCGGCGAACAGCGTCATGCACGACCGGAACTTCAAATCGTCGGGATAGCCGAGAATCTCGCGGATAGTGCGCCCTGGAACGCGGTTCACCAGGCGCGTGCATTCGAGCAGCCGCGGCCCGAGAGTCGGATGCTTCAGGTACGCCTCGGCCTCCTGCCTGGAAGCGATAGCGAACGCGCGCGCCATGTGACTGTAGCCGAGCCCGGCGATCTGCGGGAAGATGAACCACATCCAGTGCCCGGTCTTGCGGCCGTCCCTCAGCTCCGCGCAGACCTGGTCATAGACGTCTTCCTGCGCATCCACGAAGCGTTGCAGATTATATACATCGGTGTTCATGCGGTGGACCCCGCCAGTTTTCGCTGCTGTTATGATTCTCCTATATGAGCTATGAGCCGGGTGACCGGCCGACCATTCTCAGCCAGCGATTTCTGCTGACCTTCGGCATCGGCCTGGTGGCGATCGCCGCCGCTGTGGCCGGCATCCTGTACATGCAGCGCGGGGCACACGTCGAGCTGAAGGGCTCCATTCTGAAAGTGCGGACCATGGGGCAGGAAGACAACAGTTCCCTGGCGGTGGTCGATTTCCGCTTCGTGAACCCATCCGACTATCCGTTCGTGGTGCGCACGGTGGACGTGAGCGTCACGGGGGCCGACGGCCAGAATCACGAAGGCACGCCGGTTTCCGAGGTGGATGCCAAGCGGATCTTCGAGTATTATCCGGTGCTGGGGCAGAAGTTCAACCCGTCGCTGTTGACGCGCGACCGGATACCCGGACGGCAGTCGCTGGACCGCATGATCGTGGCGCGCTTCGAGATGCCGGTGGCCCAACTGGACGCCCGGAAGAATCTTAAAGTACGTATCGAGGATGTCGATGGTCCCGTATCGGAGTTGGTTGAGAAGTAGTTCCCTGGCCGGTCTGGTGTTGGCGTTGCCGGCGCTGGCGGTGGAGGTGCCGGCCGGCACGGAGATCCAGGTTCGCCTGCAAACCAGGATCGCATCCAATACTTCCAAAGCGGGCGACCCGGTAGACTTGACGGTGATTGCGCCGGTTGCGGTGAACGGCGCCGCGGCGATCCCGGCCGGCGTCACCTTGCACGGCGTAGTGAAGGACGCCACGGCCGCCACCGATCCCGGCGTGCGCGCCACGCTGGGCCTGGACTTCCGGGAACTGGAGATGGGCGGCCAACGGGTGAGGGTTCAGGCACAATTGACGGCCGTCGAGAACGCACGCGAGAGCGTCGACGATAAGGGCGAGATTCAAGGCATCCTGACCAACGAGACGCTCTCCTCGCGCATGGACTCAGGCATCGGCAAGGTGTCGGGGCGGCTTTCCACCATCGGCGGATTTCTGGAAGCCGCTAAAGGCGCGGTGTTCAAGGAGACCGCCGGCGACATCGCTTACGACCCGGGAGTCGAGATGGATTTGAAGCTGACCGCGCCGCTCAAGCTTAGCGGGACGACGGCGCCGGGGCCGGACGCCTCTTTGGAACCGGTGGCGGACCGGCCGGCGCTGGCCGATCTGGTGAACCGCCAGCCTTTCCAGAGCCGCGCGCAGAAGCCCCCCAAAGAGTCCGACATCACCACGTTGATGTTCATCGGGAGCCAGGAGCAGCTACAGGGCGCATTTCACGACGCCGGCTGGAGCCAGGCCGCCAAGCTTGGCGAAAAATCCAAGATAGAGACGTTGCGAGCGATCGTGGAAGATCGCGGGTACAGCGAAGCGCCGGTATCCATCCTATACCTGGATGGCCGTCCGCCGGACCTGGTTTTTGAGAAGCTGAACAACACGTTTTCCAAGCGACATCATTTGCGGATCTGGCTGCGGCCGGACACTTACCGGGGGCAGCCGGTGTGGGTCTGTGCCGCCACCCACGATACCGGCATCGATTTTTCGGCCAAGGACCGCACCTTCATCCACAAGATCGACTCCCAGATCGATGCGGAGCGCTCCAAGGTGGTGAATGATCTCCTGCTGACCGGAAAGGTCAGATCGCTGGCGATGGTGGAGCGTCCGAACGTGCCGCAGCACGGCATGAATGCGACCGGAGACAAGTTGGAGACGGACGCCCGCATGGCGGTGTTGATCCTGAAGTAACACCTTCAGGCGCGGAGTAGCTTGTGGAGCACGGCGTGGCGCGGGGAGTTCGTTTCGGCATACTCGGCGCCCTCGGCGGTCAGCACGTAATCCGAGTTGTCCCCCATCTTCACGAACCCCTTGTCTCTCAAGTACCAGATCGCGAATGCTATGTACTCCCGCGGAAAAGACATGAGCCGCTCCAGGTCGAGCAGGGAGAGGCCCGGATGCTCCATGTCGCGCCGCCGCCGGTTGTAGAGCAGGCAGAGCACCCCCAGCCGGCGGTTCTGTTCGCCTTCGATGCCATCCACGAACTCCTTCAGTTCGAAGGCCGGCAACGGCTGGCAATCGGCCACCCGCCGGGCGGCATCGTAATTGGCGCGCTTGTCCGGATCCGAAAGCATCTCATAAGCGTCGTTGAGCAGCAGAAAGCGCTCCGAATCGCCGGTCTGCGGATTGTCCGGATGAAAGCGCGCGGCCATGATGCGGTAGACGCGGTGGATCGTCTCCGGTTCGGCGTTGGGGCTCACCTGCAGCACTTCGTAGTAGTCGATCGCATCCACCAGCGGGAGACGCACGGTACGCCTGGTCTCTTCGGAGAACTCCAGGCCGATGACGAAATTCGAGCCGCGCCGCGTGCAGTTGCGGACCGTGGCTCTGCCCGCGAGCTCATGCTGCTCCGCCTGCAGGGTGACCGTCGCTCCGTGCGCGAGTTCCTCGGTAGACTCGATGCGGATTCCGGACTTGGAGACGTTCATGCCGCGGGCGCGCACGGAGTGATTTTGGCCGCGCGCATCCTGCCACGATATGGCAAACATCGCGTTGGTAAACCGCCGCTGTTCCCGCCGTTTGTCGGACATGTTCCGCTTATCTACTAGATAACCTGTTGCAATCCGCGGCGGCAAGTTAGCAAAAGTACTTGGGGTATTGGTTAACGCTATAGGTTATGGGTGAAGAGTTATCCCGTGGCGGAAAATCCGACCGGCGCAGGGCTCACTTGCCCGCCCAACAGGGTGTACGTTTCTCCAGAAACGCGGAGATGCCCTCCTGGGCGTCGGCGGCCAGGGAGTTCATGGACATGACCTCCTTGGCGTAGGCATACGCTTTGGGCTGATCCAGGTCGATCTGGGTGTAGTAGGCCTGTTTACCCAGTGCGATGGTCAGCGAACTGGCTTCCGCGATGCGGGCCGCCAGCTTGCGCGTTTCAGCGGACAATTCGGCGGCCGGCACCACCCGATTCACCAGTCCCCAGTCCGCGGCGGTGGCGGCATCCACCATTTCGCCGGTCAGCAGCATCTGGAGCGCGCGCTTGCGGCCCACGGCGCGGCTCAACGCCACCATCGGCGTGGTACAGAACAGGCCGATACGCACGCCGGGGGTGGCGAAGCCGGCCTGATCCGAGGCTACCGCCAGGTCGCAGGTGGCCACCAACTGGCAACCGGCGGCGGTGGCAATACCTTGCACCTCGGCGATCACCGGCTGCGGAATAGCCTGAACCTTCATCATCAGATCGCTGCACACATCGAAGAGGCGGCGATATTCGTTGATGGTGCGTCCGGTCATTTCCGATAGATCGTGCCCGGAGCAGAAGACCTTCCCGGCGGCAGCGAGGATGACCACGCGCGTAGAACTATCTGATCCGGCCGCGTCGAGCGCGCCGATCAACTCGAGCATCAGGTCCAGAGACAGAGCATTGCGCCGTTGCGGGCGGTTCAGGGTGATCACCGCAATCGGGCCCTCGTGATGGAGCGAGAGACTTCGATCCGACATAACTTCCAGTAAAGCACTTCTACTTGAATCGCCGCTTGTAGACGAAGTTCAACCCCACCAGCCCGTTCTCGTCGCGCAGGGCCACCGCCGACCAGTCGTGCGCGAAGGCCCACTCCACCTGCACCACCAGCGGATTGGTGCTGGTCACATCCGTGATGTAGGTGAACGTGATATCCGGCGTCACCTGCTGTTCGACGGTCAGGCGCGCCTGCGGGTTGTATTCCACACCCGTCGTCAGGCCGGTCAGCGTGGGATCGATCTTCAGCCGGGTTACGCCGAAAAAGCGCTGCAGGCGTCCGGTGACCGGGCTGGCGATCGCCTGTCCCAGCAGCGCCGACGCGCCCATCTGCTGCAACGATTGTGGCGACGCCGGACTGGCCAACAGGGTGGCATAGTCCGCGGTGGGGGACCGTCCGGTCGCCAGCAGCGAGACAATGTCCGAAAACGGCATCGGGGGGTCGGAGCGCGGCGTCAGGTTCAGCTTGTTGAGCGGTCCCGAGATATTGAGAATCACGTCGATACCGCGCGCCTTGGTCTCCAGGTCGACGTTGATCAGCGGCTCGATCTTCACCGGATTGTAGAAGGCGACGGAGCCCTGGTTTACGGCGAAAGTCGTACCGAAGAAGACGATCTGGCCCTGGGTGATGTTGATACGTCCCAGAAGCGACGGATTGGTGCCGGTGCCGCGCAAACGCAGACTGCCCTCGGCCTGCAGGCCCTGCGCCAGGGAGGTCTCGAAGGTGATGTCCGGCGCGGTGTCGATCTGCACGTCGAAGTGCATGTTCGCCAGCAGCCCCGTCTGCACCGAAGGCGTGCGCACCGGCTCCGAGGACTTGGCCAGGATGGAACTGAAATCGGAGTGCGGGTTGAAGCCTGTACGTAGAATCGAGATATGGCCGGAAAGGGTGCTGCTATCGCTCGAGCCGGTGAGGCTGAGGTTCGCGTTGGCCACCGTGCTGAAGTCCTCGGGATAGCGCAGACGCACTGCGTGCCCGTTGGCATGGACGCGGAACACCAGCGTGTCCCCGTTATAGCCGGCGAACCCGGAGAGCGTCAGCTTGCCGCCGCCGCTCTCGCCCGTGAAACTCTGGATGGTGGCGCGGCTGCTGTCGAACAAGATGACGCCGTTGGCCCTGGAGATACCTACGGGAATGTTGGTCAGGTCGATGGTGGCGTCTTTGATATCGAGGCGGCCCGCCACTTGCGGGCTGGCCAGCGGCCCACGAATCGTGGCTCCCGTCTCGATGGTCCCGGCGCCGTAAATGTCGCTGTTGAAGTCCTGTAACGTGGCCAGGTCGAACCGTCCGGCCACGCGCAGGTCCAGCGGGTTCTTCTGTTGCAGGCTGACGGTGCCGGTGAGCGCGAGATCGGTGGCGCGGCCCACCATGCGGGCGCTCTCGATTTTGACCACATCGCGCTCCATGGAAATCACGATCGGCGAGGCGTTGTGCAGCGCCAGGGGGTTGCCGTTCGCCGCCAACTGGCCGCCCGGGCCGATGCGCAGGGTAGGCACCTCCAGGCGCGCCTTCCAATCCTCAGGCCGTATGGCCGGACCGGCTACCGAGAGCGTACCCTCCGCCGACCCGGTGAGTTGCAATCCGCCCGGCGGCTTGGCGCCGCGTAACCAGGTGCGCAGGCGCTCCAGGTCGACCCCCTGGAAGCTGATGCGGGCGCTGCCGGGATAATCGTCCACCAGCCGCCACTGGCCTTCGCCCTGAATCGTCGAACCGGCGAGTTCGGAATCCAGGCGCGCCGTTAGCTCGCCGTTCTTTGTGGCCGCGGTCAGGTCCACGTCGCGTACGGGGGCGTTGTTGATGCGCAGCTTGCGGCCGTGGAGGGCGCCGTTCAATTCCACCACGTGAAAGCCAGGCGCGGCGGAACTGACATCCACCGTGCCGCCCGCGTGCAGCTCGGCCGTCCCGCTGATGCCGGGATAGGCTTGGCTCACCCTCTGAAACTGGGCGACCGGCATAACATTGCTGTCCACCTGAAAGCGCATTTCGCCCTGGCTGAAGTTACCGGGCTGATGCCGGTAAGTGGCGTGCAGCGTGGCTTGCCGGGAGCCGGCGGTGATCTGCGCGCCGGCCAGTTCGGCAGCCGTATCCGAATAGCGGACCGCGCCGGCAAAACGGTCGAACGGCTCGCCGTCGAGCGTGCCGTGGGTGACCGCGACCTGCGCATCGACTTTCGGATCAGCGGCTGTGCCCGATATTTTGCCCTCCGCTTCGACCGTGCCCGTGAGCGGAAGGTGTTTGATCGCGGCGATGGCCATCAGATCCGCGGCCGGTGCACTGTGAATCGACCCAGCCGCGGAGATCGTGCTGGCATCCGTGACTTTCCAGGCTTGGAGCCCCAGCGAACCGGCGCCCTGCAGACGCAACGCGCCTTGTTGCAGGCTGGCGTTGCGCAACGTCAATCCGGCGCTGGTCAGATCCATGTCGGCGGCCAGCGAATCGAACACCCGGCCGGACCAAGCCAGGTTGGTTGCGCCGCCGTGGCCCGTCACGCGCGGGTCATCCAGCTTCCCGCTCACCGTACCTTGAAACTGCGCCTCTCCACTGCGCAGGCTCACGGGCAGCGACTGGATGTCGAGAGCCGGCAGCACATCGTTCAGATCGCGCGAGTCCGCGCGCACCTGGAGAGTGCGCCCCAATACGCCCGAGAATTCCACCCGCGTGGAAGGTAACGCGAGGTACGAGTGCGCCAGATCCAGCGTGTCGCCAGCAGCTTCGTAGGTCGCATGGACATCGCCGTGTACCGCCGCGCCGGGTCCGTTCGGCGAAAGAGCCAGGTGCGCGGCGAGCTGCAGCGTGCGGGGATGGCCCAGCAGTACACTGAGCTCGACCGGCCCCGAAGCGGCCGCATCCCAGGGGACGTTCTGTGCACTGTAGACGTGCAGCGACTTGCGCACATCGAAGCCGGCGATCTCACCCTCCACGTGAACGCGCGCGAGATTGGCTATGGCCGCCTTGCCCGTGAAAGAGCCGTCCAACAGGTCGATATGGACGCCGGTGGCGTCCAATGTCCTTTGGCGCAGCACCGCGGACTCGATCCGGCCACGCGCCGGAATCACATCGCCCGCCACATCCGCCGGGCCGGAGAATTGCAGTCCCGAAACGGCGATACGCTGCGGATCGGCGGTGAAGGATCCCTCCGCGCTCCACTCGTGCAAGGTCACCCGCGGGTCGGGACGGAACATGATTCCGGCGGCATGGAGCGCACCCGCGGCCTGATAGTTCGCCGCGCCACGAAAGCTGGCGCGTCCGGCCAGCGTGACCGACCCTGCCAGTGGCGTGGACCATCCGGTGGTGCGCACGAGTTCCGCCAAGGCGCCCCGGACGGTGTACTGCACGGCGCCCGAGAACTGCGCCACGTTGTCGATGGCGCCGGAGAAATCGGCCTGCGATTGGGCCGTGGCGAGCTGGCCGGAATCGATCCGCACCGTGTTGTTTCCGACCGCCAGGGCCAGGCTGATGTTCAGCGGAACCGGCCGGAAATCGCCCCAATGGAAATCGGCGGGCGACACGGATACCTGCCCGCGATAAGACGGCCCGGAGGCATCGTAGGTGAAGCGGCTGTGCAGGTCGCGCCCCTGCGCATCGAATGGCGTCTTGCCGCCGCCCGCGACTTCGAAAGTCCCGTTCTGAAGGCTGAAGCGGCCGATGGCCAGGTCCAACACCGTCTCCAGCGGGCCGGGACCGTTTGGTTTTGCGCGCGGCGACGGCACATTGGTGTGGCCGCCGGGGTAGACGATCACGTAGACCTGCGGCCGGCGCACGTCCAGATACTGGATGTCCACCGCGCGTTTCCACACAGAGACGATCTTGATGCCCACCGTCACGGAATCCGCTCGCAGCAGCGGCGGCCCGGAGGCCGGTTCGCTCCCGCGGAGTACGAAACCATCCACCTCGGCACGCAGTTGCCGCCAATCGAACCGAAACCCGCGGATCTCGGCGCGCCCTCCGGTGGCCTTCTCGACCTCCGCCACGATACGATCGCGCACCTTATCCCGAAACCAATCGCTGCGCAGAACGAGGACACCGGCCAACCCCGCGGCCCCGGCCAACACCAACACGGCGCCGCCGGCGATGCACAGCTTGCGCGCGCGCGTCACTGGAAGACCTCATCGTGAAACTGGATACGCGTGCGCCGCCGGGCCTGTTTGAGCCAATCCTCAACCTGCCGATTGGCGGCCTGGCCGATCAGCGTCTGCTCGATGGTGGCGCGGTAGTCGTCGAGGGAGGGCGCTTGGCCCGGGTGGGCCTGCGCCGCGGTGGCGCGCAGATGCTCGTCGAAGTACTTGCGGATATCGTCGTCAGTGATCTGAATACCGGGGCGGAAACGCACGTCGATGAAGCGCAGCAGGGTGTGCTCCCAGAGCAGGTGGGTCTTCAGGTCGTCTTCGGTGATGCCATATTGGGCAAGCGCCGCGCGGTAAGCCTGGTCGCCGGCGAAGCGGCTCTTCTCATCCTGGAGCGCGGCATCGGCATCCGCCGGGGAAGGCAACAGGTAACGGCTGGCTTCGAGTTCGCTGCGCACCAGCGTCTGGTCCACCATGCGCTCCGCGGTCTGCCGCTTGTTGGCGGCGCTGAAGTCCGGTTTCGCGTTGTTCTGGAACGCGGTGATGCGAATCTCGCGGCTGAGATCGGCCTCGGTGATCACGCGGTTGCCGACGGACACCGCAATCCGGTCGAGGATTTCGGCGCCGAGGGGAAGAACGAAAAGCAACAGGAGCAGAACGACGGTGGAGTTTTGAGGGCTTTGCTTGATCCACACGTTAACTGGTTTCAGTGTAGCAAGGCGATAACGTTTCGCGAGGGCATCGCGATTGCCCAGGCCGCCTGGGCCACGGGTCAAGGCCCTCTTCCCGCACCTCTTGGTTTTTGGCGCGCGACTGCGGCACAATGCGATTATGCGTTATATCGCTCTGGCGTTGTTATTCGCACTGAGCGCGCCGGCCGCGGAAGACGGCTGGTCCGCTTACGGACACGATCCCGGCGGGACCCGCTACTCACATTTGAAACAAATTACGCGCGCTAATGTCGGGCGGCTGCAGGTCGCCTGGACCTACCATACCGGTGCGCTGCAGCCCGAAACGCGGCTCAACGAGAAGGCAGCCTTTGAAGCGACTCCTATCCTGGTCGACGGTACGCTGTATCTAAGCACCCCGTTCAACCAGGTAATCGCGCTCGATCCCGCCACCGGCGCCCAGAAGTGGAAGTACGATCCGGAGATCTCGCGCACGTCCGGCTACTCGGAAGTCGCCTCGCGCGGCGTGACGGCGTGGACGGACACAAAGACGGGCGCGAAGGCACCCTGCCATCTGCGCATATTCGAGGGCACCATTGACGCCCGCCTGCTGGCGGTTGACGGCCGCACCGGGAAACCCTGCAGCGAGTTTGGCGCCGCGGGCCAGGTCGATCTCACGCAAGGGGTCGACGATCACCCGTATTACCGGGGCGACTACCAGGTCACCTCGGCTCCCGCCGTGGTGGGTGACGTGGTGATTACCGGTTCGTCCATCGGTGACAACACCGCCGTGGACATGCCCCGCGGCGTGGTGCGCGGCTATGACGCACGGACCGGCAAACTGCTGTGGACCTGGGATCCCATTCCGTGGGCCGATCGGCAGAAACTGCGTACCGGCGCGGCCAATGCCTGGTCCACCATCGCCGCCGACGAGAAGCGCGGCCTGATCTTCGTTCCCACGGGCAGCGCCAGCCCGGACTATTACGGGGGCGAACGGCCCGGCAACGACCGCTGGGCGAACTCCGTGGTGGCGCTCAAAGCTGCCACCGGTGAATTTGTGTGGGGCTTTCAAGTGGTGCATCACGATCTGTGGGACTTCGACGTCGCGTCGGAGCCGACTTTGATCGAGTTTCACGGCAAGCCCGCCGTCGCGGTGACCACCAAAATGGGCAACGTGTTCGTGCTCGACCGCGAGACCGGCAAGCCGCTTTCGACGGTTGAGGAGCGGGCGGTCCCCAAAAGCGACATCCCGGGTGAGGATGCCTCACCCAGCCAGCCGATCCCCACGTGGAGCGCGATGGTGCCGCAAGAGCTCACGCCCGCCGACGCCTGGGGAGCGACGCCGGAGATGCGCCAGTGGTGCCAGGAGAAGATGGCCGGCTATCGCAACGAAGGATTGTTTACACCCCCCAGTTTCAAAGGCACGATTTCTTTTCCGGGCAACATCGGCGGCGTGAATTGGGGCAGCGCCGCGTGGGATCCCGTACGGAATGTCCTGATCGCCAACACCAATCGGGTGGCGGCTGTGGCGCGGCTAATTCCGCGCGCGGAATACAAATCGGCCCAGGAACACGTGCAGGAGATGGCCTGGCGCGGCGAGTTCGCGCCGCAGCGCGGCACGCCCTACGCCATGCACCGCGACTGGCTGGTTTCGCCTGCCGGCCTGCCCTGCAACGCGCCGCCCTGGGGCGCCGTGGTGGCCTTCGATCTTGCCACGGGCAAGCTGCGCTGGCAGGCGCCGCTCGGCAGTTTGGCGCCGCGAGCGCCGCCCGGGGCGATCAACCTCGGCGGCCCGATGGCGACGGCGGGCGGCCTGATCTTTTCCGCCGCCGCGCTCGATCCTCACTTGCACGCCTTCGACGCGGATACGGGCAAGGAAATCTGGATCGTCGAGCTGCCCGCCAGCGCCCAGTCCACACCCATGACATACGAGTGGAAAGGCACGCAGTATATTGTCATCTGCGCCGGCGGCCACGGGAAGATGAAGAGCAAGATGGGCGATTCCGTGGTGGCCTTCAAGCTGCCTTAGCGGCGGGATTCCGCGCCCGCCGCCGCCTCTGCCGGCCCCAGGCCGCCCACGATGCGGATGGCGGTGGCCTTCACGACTGCGGTAACCTGTTCCTGCTCGCGCAGCCGCATCTCGTCTCCCGACTGCCGGGTCACAATAGCCGTCAGCTTGAAGCCGCAGTCCAGCACCACCCGTTCGAGCGGTCCCTCCGGGATCACCGAAACGATGCGCGCCCGCAGGCGATTCCGCGCGCTGGTGGCACTCGGCGGCGAACTGCGCTCGATCGTCACACTCTCCGCCCGGATGCAGGCGAACACCTCGGTTCCCCTCTCGCCGGTGTCCACCGCCTCCAGGCGCACTCCGCCGATTTCGACGGTCATCAGCCCGCCGCTGCGCGAAACCACCCGCGCCGGGCAGATGGTTTCCACGCCCACCGCCGCGGCCACGTCCGCGTCGGCCGGCGCGTCGAAGACGCTGTCCACCGGACCCGCCTGGCGCAATCGGCCGCCGATGATAATGGCGATCGCGTCTCCCAGCGCCAGAGCTTCGGTGCGATCGTGGGTCACCACGATGGCCGGCACCTGGACGTCGGCCAGCAGTTGCCGCAGATCGACGCGCAGCCGCAGCCGGGCCGGCGCATCCAGCGCCGAGAGCGGCTCGTCCAGCAGGAGCAGCCGCGGCTGTGCCGCCAGGGCCCGCGCCAGGGCGACCCGCTGCAACTGCCCCCCGGATAGCTGAGCGGGATAGCGATCGGCCAGGGGCTCCAGGCCGAAGCGCGCCAGCACCTCTGCGACCGCCGCGCCGCGCGCTCCGTAGGCCACGTTACGCCGCACCGTCAAATGCGGGAACAGCGCGTAATCCTGCGAAAGATAAGCGACGCGGCGTTTCTGCGGCGGTATCCAGACGCTGCCCGCGCCGTCATACCAGACCTCCCCGCCACATCGGATGGTGCCGTCATCCGGACGGTCCAAGCCGGCGATGGCGCGCAGCAGGCTGGTCTTCCCCGCTCCGGACGGTCCGAACAGCACCATCACAAAGTGCACGCCCAGCGGAACGCGCAGAGCTGCCGCGATCTCCGGACCGCCCGCGTGGCGCTTGCGGATCGCGACGCTCAGCTCATTGTCCATAGGAGGGCCACACCGCCCACATCTTCCGCCGCAATCCGTAGGTGGCCGCCAGCACCACGAAGGAAACACCCAGCAGCAGCAAGGAGGTGTGGAGTGCCGCCGGGTAGTCGAGCGCCTGCACGTCATCGTAAATCGCGATCGACACCGTGCGCGTGAGACCCGGCAGATTGCCGCCTACCATCAGCACCACGCCAAATTCGCCCAGCGTGTGGGCGAAGCTCAGGATCATGCCGGTGACGATGCCGGGAAGCGACAGCGGCACGATCACGCGAAAGAACGTGGCCGGCCGCGAAACTCCCAGGCACCAGGAGGCTTCGATCAATCGGCGGTCCACCGACGCAAAGCCGGCCGCGAACGGTTGCACGGCGAAAGGCAGGCTGTAGATTACCGAGGCCACCAGCAGTCCCTGAAACGAGAACGGCAGCATGCCGCCCGTCAGCGTGGCGTACAGCCGGCCGGCCGGGCTATGCGGGCCGATAGCCAGCAGGATATAGAACCCCAGCACCGTGGGCGGGAGCACCAGGGGCAGGGCCACCACCGCCTCCACCAGGAACCTCCAGCGGCGCGGCGAAAACGTCAGCCATTGCGCCGCCGGCAAGCCCAGCACCAGCAGAATGAGCGTGGTCCAGAAGGCCAGACGCAAGCTTAACCCGATCGCCTGCCACTCCATCTACTCTCCCGCGAAGCCATAACGCTTCAGAATAGCGCGGCCTTCGGGCGCCAGCAGATAGGCGCGAAACTCCCAGGCCGCGGCCGGATGCGCGCTCCATTTCAGGATGGCGCCGCCCTGCTCCAGCCGCGGATACGCCGTGGCCGGCACGGGCCAGTAGTGCCCGCTTACCCCGGGAGCCATGGCCAGCGAAAGGGCCACCATGCCCACATCCGCCGCGCCGCTCTGGACCAGTTGAAACGCCTGAGAAATGTTCTCGCCCATCACCAGCTTGCCTTTGACCTCCTCGTACAAGCCAAGCGCATGCAGTGCCGCCTCCGCCGCGCGCCCATAAGGCGCATGCTCCGGATTGGCGATGGCGATATGCTTGACGGCCGGCTGCCGCAGCGCTTCCATACCGCGCGCGACATCGACGCCGGAGCCGTCGCGGGTCCACAGCACCAGCCGGCCGACGGCGTAGTCGAATTCACTCGCCGGCAACAGCAGTCCCTGTTGGGCCAGTTTGTGGGGATACTGCACGTCCGCCGACAGGAACATGTCGAACGGCGCATGATTCGTCAACTGCGCGTAGAACAAGCCGGACGAGCCATAGACCGGCGTGATATTGATCCCGCTATGTTCCCGCGAGTAGTTCCTGATAACATCATCCAGAGCGAAGCGCAGATCGGCGGCCGCCGCAATGCGCAGCTCCGCGGGCCTTGGGGCGCACCCCGAGTTCAACAGGGCGGCCGCCAAAACGGTACTACGCAAAAGAGACACTGTCCCTTATGAATAACATATCCCCAAGCTCCGGACCGGCGCCCAAAACGCGCTTCCTCATCGATACCGACACTGCGTCCGACGATGCCGTCGCGCTCATCATGGCTCTACGCGCGGCGCACGTGGACGTGCGCGCCATCACCATCGTGGCCGGCAACGTGCCCGTGGCCCAGGCCGCTCGCAACGCGCTGTACACGGCCGAACTGTGCGGCTCGCGCGTTCCGGTGTATCCGGGCGCCAATCAGCCCCTGCTGCGCGAATACATGCACGCCGAATGGTTCCACGGCAAGGACGGGTTGGGCGATCACAACTATCCGGCGCCGCGCCGGCCGCCCGAGCCGACCCACGCCGTCGACGCCATCATTGAGACCGTGCGTGCGAATCCCGGGCTCACGCTCGTCACACTCGGCCCGCTGACCAACGTGGCGCTGGCCGTCTGCCGCGCGCCGGATCTGGTTTCGAACGTGGCCCGCTGCGTGATCATGGGGGGTGCGCCCTGTTGCGAAGGCAACGTCACGCCCGCCGCCGAGTACAACATCTGGGTCGATCCCGACGCCGCCCGCATCGTGGCGCGGTCGGGTCTGCCCATCGAGTTGGTGGGCTGGCATTTGTGCCGCGGCGCCGCCGTGTTGGATGCGGCCGACATCGATGGCGTGCTCCGCCTGGATACGCCGCTCGCCCGCTTCGCGATCGAGTGCAACAGCGCCGCCATGGCGGCGTATAAAGTCCAGACCGGCGAGACGGGCATCTCCCTGCCCGACCCGGTGGCCATGTCCATCGCCCTCGATCCCACCATCTGCACTTCGTCGAGCGAACATTATCTGGACATCGAAACCGCCAGCGATCTTACCCGCGGCATGACGGTGGTGGATCGCCTTAATATCGCGGGCAACGACCGCAATCGCCTGGTCTGGAAACAAGCCCGCAAAGCGCAGATTGACTGGACCATAGACGTAGCCCGCTGGAAGCAGTCGCTCTGTCAGGCACTGGCGGGCGGATCCCAGCCGGTTCGCAAGTCGCGATAGTTCACCAAGTGCACGCCGGCTTCCGACAGCGCCTGCCGGGTCTCTGGCGCCAGGAGGGCCTCCAGTTCCCGCTCCCGGCTCTCCTTCAGCCGCGTACGGGCGTGGCGCAGATCGCCGCTGTAACCGGGGTGGCACATGAACTCGGTCACGCCGTCCGGCAATTCCCGGATCAGTTGCGCCAGTTCGGCCGTGCGGAATCGTCCGGTGAGCTGGAACCCGGCGAAGGAATCGGTGGTGCGGCAGCCATGCCGTGCGAGTCCGCGCTGGAACCGGCCGCGCAGCACTCGCAGGCTGCCGCTGGTGGCGCGGCGCAGCCAGGGAACGCCGCCAGCCACGGTGGTCAGCGGGATGTCGAACGGACGCCGCACCCAGCGGATGTCGAACTCCTCCGCCGCGCGTGCCACCGCTTCCAGGACGGGGGGCAGCAGATGCGTGTGCTTGTGGCTGTCCAGATGGGTGGGCCGCAGCCCGCTTGCCACGATCTTGCGCACCTGCGCCGCCACCTCGTCGTAGACTCGAATGCGCCGCGCCGCCAGCGCCAGGAGCAGCTCCGGCGCCGATGCCGGCAGCGGCTTATAGGGCGGCAGTAGGGAACGTCCCGAGATCAACACCAGGTGGCAGCCCACATCCAGCGAGGGCGTCTCACGCGCACACCGCACGGCGTCGTCAAACGCATCGCCGTTGGCCATCAGGGTGGCGGCAGTCAGAATGCCGCCGCGGTGCGCCGCCACGATGCCGCGGTTGACGTCCGGGGTAAACCCGAAATCGTCGGCATTAGTCACCAGTCGCTTGCGAGAGATCAAAAGATTGCCAGCTTGAGGCGCAGGAACTTCTTGGGATTGGCGCGGATGTCCTTGGCCAGCGACTGCAGCTCGCGCACGGCACTGTTCATGGTGTCATACATCTGGGGATTCACCAGCAGTTGGCCGATGGTTCCCTGGCCCGAATTGATACGGTCGACCGTGGTATCAAGTCTGGCGGTCAACGCGGTGAACTGTTTGTAGAGCTGATCGTCCTTCAGCAGCTTGCCCGCCGTACCCTTTCCGGCGTTGAGATCCTGGACCAACGTCCGCATCTGGGCGAGAGTCTCGCGCGCGTCGTCATAGACCCGGGGGTCCTTCAGCAACTTGCCCGCGGTGCCCTGGCCCTGCTGCAGGTCGGCCAGCATGGCATCGATGCGCTTGAGCGGCGCTTGAATCTCCTGGTACAGGGTGTCGTCATAAAGCAGCTTGCTCAACGTGCCCTTACCGTTGCGGACGTCGGCCAGCAACTGCTGGCCCTCCGAGGCGATGCCGTTCAGCCGGTCGTACAATTCCTGGTCGCGCAGCAGCTTTCCCAGGTTGCCCTTGCCCGCATCGATGTCCGACAGCATGGAGTCGGTGCGCTTGGCAATATCCTGCAGCGTGGCGATCAGGTTGGCGCTTTGCGCCATGAGCTCCGGGATGTCCTGGGTCTGCAGGCTGCGCAGTTCGCCGCCGGGCTTCAGGGGTGTGGTGCTCTGGCCTTTGGTGATATCGATGAACTTATTGCCGAGGAGGTTGGCGGCGGTGATCGCGGCGGTGGAATCCTCGGGGATGTCCTTCATGTACTTGCCCTGGATTTGCAGTTCGAACTCGACCGCCCGTTTGGGATCCTTGGAGCCGGAGAGCCGGATATTCTGCACCGCGCCTACCAGGATGCCGTTGAGCCGCACCGGCGTACTTTCCGTCATGCCGGCCGCGTCGGCCATGTACGTGCGGACCGTCTCGTTGCGCTGAAAGATCGCCCGGCTGCCGGTGAGCAGGAAAATGAGCACGGCCAGAATGACCATCGAGACAAATGCCACGATCCCGATCTTCAACTCCGACCAGCGGATTTTGGCGCGCTCCGGCATGTTCTACTCCCGCTGCTTCACGAACTTGCTGACGTATGGATCCGCGGACGCTTCCAGCTCGTTCTGCGGTCCTTCAAAGACCAGGCGACCGTCGCGCATCACCATGAAGACGGTTTGCGGCGCGGCGCCGCCGTTCCGGCCCGGCTCCAGGTCGCCGTTCTTAGGATTGTAATGGAAATTAGCCACCAGGTTGCCGTCCTGGTAGCGGTAGGTCACGATGAGCGTGGTGGTCCGGTTCAGGTCGCGCTCCTTGACGACCAGCGCCATGATGGTATGGGCCGTGATGGGATCGAGTCCGGCGGTGGGCGAATCGTAGAGCAGCAGGGGCGGCTGCGTCACCACGGCGCGGGCAATGGCCGCGCGGCGGCGCATACCGCCGGAAAGCTCGCTCGGAAACTTCTCCAGGATACCTTCCAGATCCACGAACTTCAAGGCCTCTTCCACCCGCGGCCGGATCTCCTCCGGCGGGCAGTGGATGCACTTCTGGTTCAGCAGCGGATAACTGACGTTCTCTTCGATATTGAGCGAGTCGAACAGAGCGCTCTCCTGAAACAGCATACCGATCCGGCTGCGGATCTCGAATAGCTGCCGTTCCCGCATGCGGCTGATGTCCTGCCCGAATACGTAGACCGTGCCGGAGTCCGGGCGTTGCAGGCCCAGGGCCGTCTTCATCAGCACCGTCTTGCCGCTGCCGGTGGCGCCCATGATGACCCGCGACTCGCCTTGCGCCGAATGAAACGACACGTCGTCCAGCGCCATGGTGCCGCCGAACGACACGCTCACATGATCGAAGCGCAAGACCGCGTTCTCGGTATCCTCCGGCATCACGACCCGGCCTGGCTGACGAAAATCTTGCCCAAGAAGAAGTCGACCACCAGGATCAAAACGGAGGCCGAGACCATGGATTGGGTGGTGGAGCGGCCCACTCCCTGGGTGCCCCCGGTGGTGCGCAAGCCGTAAAAACAGCCTACCAGCGAAATGATGAATGCGAAGGCGAAAGGTTTCACCAGGCCCTGGGTAATGTCGTTCCATTCCAGGGCCCGCCAGACTGTGGACCAATACTGCTGGCTGGGCAGGTCCAGGAAAAACCGGGCCACTACCCAGCCGCCGAACATGCCGATAAAATCCGCCAGGATGGTGAGCAGCGGCAGCATCACTGCGGTGGCCACCATGCGCGGCGTCACCAGCTTCTGGGTGGGATCCGTGCCCAGCGCGCGCATGGCGTCGATCTGCTCGGTCACCTTCATGGAGCCGAGTTCGCTGGCGATGCCGGAGGAGTTGCGCCCGGCCATCATCAGCGCCGTCAGTACCGGTCCCAGTTCTCGCACCAGCGAGATCGAAACCAGGGTGCCGGTCTGATCGACCTGGCCGTATTGCGCCAGCGCGCGCGACATCTGCAGCGCCATCACGGCGCCGGCGAACAGACCCGTGAGAATCACGATGGGAAGGCTGCCGACACCGATCAGATCCATCTGCATGACAATGTCGTCGGTGTAGTGGGGCTGCAAGACAACATTGCGCAGGGCGCGCCCGGTCAGCAGGTAGAACTCTTGGATGGCGATGAATGGTTCCTTAAGGAAGTCGAGCAAGCCGCCAAGTCCCCGAAATTCGATGCTACCATGCTGGGTGACGGGTCATGGGTTGTCGCCGGGTATGGATTAACACGTGCAAGACGGGGCGGCCCGCGCCGCTCGATATCCAGGGTTCGCGTCCGTTATGGCGGCGCGCGCAGATGCGTCCCTTTGCGGTTTTATGAAGGGACTGACCGCCATCCCCGGAATTCGCGTCGGACACGCGTCCAACTTCGATGCTCTGACGGGCTGCACCGCGATTCTTTGTGAAGGCGGCGCCGTCGGCGGCGTGGATGTCCGCGGTTCGGCCAGCGAAACCTCGTCGCTCGATACGCTGAGCCCTGGACACATCACCGACAGGGTACATGGGATCGCCCTGTCGGGCGGTAGCGCGTTTGGGCTGGAGGCCGTCTCAGGCGTGCGGCGCTACCTCGAACAGCAGGGTGCCGGCTTTCGGGTAGGAAAGGCGGTTGTGCCGATTGTGCCGGGCGCCATCCTGTTCGACCTGGACAGCGGCAAGCCGGGTATCCGGCCTACGCGGGAGATGGGCGAGAGCGCCGCGGCGGCGGCCACCGTCGAAGCCGTGAAGGAAGGTGCGGTGGGCGCCGGGACCGGGGCGCGTTTGGGTTTGATCCATGGATTGCGGCAGGCGATGAAATCGGGCCTCGGCTCCGGCCTGGTGGAACTGCCGGGCGGCGTGCTGGTGGCCGCCCTGGTAGTGGTGAACGCATTTGGCGATGTGCGCGATCCGGCGACCGGCAAGCTGATCGCGGGCGCGCGGCGCGCTCCCGACAGCATGGATCTCGCCGATACCGAAGCCGTCATGAAAGCGGGCGGCGGGCGCGGCGGATTCGGCCGCAACACGACACTGGCCGTGGTGGCCACTAGCGCGCGGCTGACGAAGGTGGAGGCGGGAAAGCTGGCCGAACTGGGGTCCCTGGGAATCGCGCGAACGATTTATCCGGTCTGGACGATGTACGATGGCGACGTGACATTTGCCCTGTCGCTGGGCGAGGCGCGCGCGGAGATTAACACGCTGGGAGTCGCCGCGGCGGAGGCGGTGGCGCAGGCGGTGGTCCGGGCGGTCCGGCATGCGCCGACTATGGGCGGTCTGCCGGGGCTCGCGGGCTAGCATGCTCCTCCCAACTCCCCAATAATCACTTTTGGCTTGGGCCCTCAGCGGACAGCTAACAAGCCCGAGCGCTCCAGCAGCGCGTTGGGATCCGGGTCCCGGCCCATGAAACGCCGGTATAGCTCCGCCGGGTCCTCGCTGTCGCCGCGCGAGAGAATCGTATCCCGAAACTGCGCGCCGATCTCCGCACTGAAAATGCCATGCGTGCGGAAACGCGTGAAAGCGTCCGCGTCCAGCACCTCCGCCCACTTGTACGAATAGTAGCCGGCGCCGTAGCCTACCGGACTGGCGAACAGATGCGTAAATGCCGCTACCATGGCGTGATCCGGCGGCAGCGGCGCGGGCGAATACTGCTGCAGAATTGCCCGCGTGTAATCGATCGCGTCGCCGTCGCGGTCCGGCGCGTAATCGATATGCAAGGCCAGGTCCACGAAGCCGAATCCGAGCTGCCGCATCTGCGCATTGGCGCTGCGGAAATTACGCGCGCGCACCATCTTCTCAAACAACTCGCCGGGGATCGGCGCGCCGGTTTCGAAGTGGCGCGCGAACAGGTCCAGCGGCTCGCGCTCCCAGGTCCAGTTTTCCATGATCTGCGAAGGCAGCTCGACGAAATCCCAGGCCACGTTCGCACCCGCCAGCCCGCGCACTTCCACGCGGCTGAGCAGGTGGTGCAGCAAGTGGCCGAACTCATGGAAAATCGTGGTGACCTCGTAGTGCGTCAGCAGCGCGGGACGGTCCGCGAGCGGCGGCGTCAGATTGCCGCAGATCAGGCCCAGGTGCGGCGTGAATCCCCGCGGCGATTGATAACCGGTCTTCAGGGCGTCCATCCAAGCGCCGCCGCGCTTGTTTTCGCGCGGATGCCAATCCGCATAAAATCCGCCGATGAATGCGCCCGCGGCATCGTGCACGGCGTAATAGCGCGCTTGCGGGTCCCAGGTCGGCACATCGGGCTGTGATTCGATGCGTATGCCGTAGAGCCGCCGCGCCGTTTCGAACAGCCCCTCCACCACGCGTTCCAACGGGAAATAGGGGCGCAACTCCTCCTCGTCGAAATCATAGAGCGCGGCGCGCTGCTTCTCGGCGTAGTAGGCGATGTCCCAGGGCTCGAGGCCGGGCGCATCCGGACCTTCCAGGCTCCGGCGAAACTCCAGCAGTTCGCGATTCTCGCGCCCGAAATGCGCCTCCGTCTTGCGCTTCAGGTCCTTCAGAAACTCTTCGGCCCGCTCGCCGGTGTGCGCCATGCGGTCGTGCAAAACCAGGTCCGCAAAATTGCGGAAGCCCAACAGCTCGGCTTTGGCGCGGCGCAATTCCAGAATCCGGCTCAACAGCGCGCGATTGTCATAGACGCCGCCGCTGGCCCGTACCGCGTACGCGCGATACATGGTGCGGCGGGTCCCGGCGTCGTTCAGATACATCATCACCGGCATGTAGCTGGGAGCTTGCAGGGTGAAGCGCCAGCCGGCGATGCCTTTCTGCGCCGCGTTCTGGCGCGCCGCGGCGACGGCCGACGCCGGCAGGCCGGCCAACCCGGCCTCCTCGGTGATGATCAACTCGAAGGCGTTGGTGGCATCCAGCACGTTCTGGGAGAATTTCGTGGTGGCGGTCGCCAGTTCCATATCGATGGCTTCCAGCCGGGCCTTGCCCGCGGCATCCAGATCCGCACCGTGGCGGCGGAAATTGTCTACGGTCTTGGTGAGAAAACGCCGCCGCGTGCCCGCGAGCCCGCCCGCCTCATCCGTCGCGGCGTACGATTTGATCGCCTGCCATAGGCCGGCGTGCAGCGGGATGCCGGAATAAAAAGCGCTGACCTCCGGCTGGACGGCGTTGTAGGCCTCCCGAAACTCCGCGTAGGTAGCCACCGATTCCAGGTGCCGGACCACGCTCATGGCGTCGTCCAGCGGCTCGGTAACCGCATCCAGGTCCCCGAGCGTGTTCGCGAACGTGCGCGGACCGATCTCGGCCGCCAGCGCGTCGATGCGTTGGCGCGCCTCGCGCAACAGCGCGCCGATCGCGGGTTGGACGTGCTCCGCGCGGATGCGGTCGAAGGGGATTCGGAAGGGAAGATCGAGCAGCGGATTTGAATTGACGGTATCGGACATCTCCTCTATAGTAAAGGCCATGCGGGTGGTCGTGATCGGCGGCACCGGATTCATCGGCTCGCAGGTGCTGGCATGCCTGGCACCGCGCCACCAGGTGACGGTCCTGCATCGCGGGCGGCACAACCCGATCTTGCCCGCGGGCGTACGTGTCCTGCGGGGCAACCGCGACAGCCTGGCGGAGCATGCCGCGCTGTTCCGCGGCGAACCGCCGGACGTGGTGCTGGACATGATCGCGGGCGACGCGCGGCACGCGCGCGCCACCGTGGACGCCTTTCGCGGTGTGGCGGCCCGGCTGGTGACGGCCAGCAGTATCGACGTGTATCGCGCCTATGAAATCGCCCTCGGCCGCACCGCTGGTCCGCTGGAGCCGGTGCCCCTGAGCGAGGACGCGCCGCTGCGCACCGTTCACTATCCCTATCGCGACAACCCCCATGTGTCCGCCTTGTTCGATTGGGTGACACCGGACTACGAGAAGATCGTGGTGGAACAGGTGGTGCGCAGTGAGCCCGAGCTGCGCGCGACCATCCTCCGGCTGCCCATGGTTTACGGCCCCGGCGATCCCCTACACCGCTTCCAAGCGTTTCTGAAGCGAATGGATGACGGCCGGCCCGCCATCCTGCTCGAGGAATCCTGGGCACGCTGGCAGGGCCCCTTGGGATACGTCGGGAACGTGGCGGCCGCGATTGCCCTGGCTATCGAAAACGAAGCGGCCGCCGGACGGACTTACAATGTCGCCGAGCCGGAACCACTCTCCTGGGCGGATTGGGCGGCGGCCGTCGGCGCGGCCGCGGGATGGCACGGCCGCATCCTGAGCCTGCCTCGCGATCTCACGCCCAAGCATCTGCTTCCGCCGTTCAACGCCGAACAGCACTGGTCCGCGGATTCGACCCGCATCCGCCGCGAGTTGGACTATCGCGAAACGATCTCCCGCGCGGAAGCGCTCGCGCGCACCGTGGCCTGGGAGCGCGTGAATCCCGCGCCGGTCGACCCCGCTGCTTTCGACTATGCGGCGGAGGATGCCGCCATTTTGAGTTACAGTAGGTGAGGTTTGCGACTCCTCGTTCTTTCGCTCATGACCATATCCGCGCTGGCGGCGGCTGAGACGCGCACGCTACGCCTCGACTATTTCCACGGCGGCACGGCCACCGAGGAAGAACTCTCTTTCGACGGGCTGGTTCTGGAAGGAGCCTGGCCCGGACGGCTCGACCGCGCCATCGACGACACCAACCTGGGCCCCTACTACTTCGAAGTGCGCGACCGCCAGACCAACCGGCTGCTCTATTCGCGCGGCTTCGCCAGCATCTTTGGCGAGTGGCGGGAGACGCCCGAGGCCAAGGAAATCCGGCGCCAGTTTCAGGAATCGCTGCGGTTCCCCATGCCCGATGCCCCCGCGCGGGTGATCGTCAAACGCCGGGACGCGCAGAATGCCTTCCGTGAAATGTGGTCGATCGTCGTCGATCCCGCCGACCCCACCATCGACCGCTCCGGCCCGCCGGCGAATGTGAAAGTCTGGGCCCTCATGCATAATGGCGCACCGCACGACAAGGTCGACCTCCTGTTGGTCGGCGACGGCTACACCGCCGCCGAGATGGAGAAGTGGCACGGCGACGCGCGGCGCCTCACGGAGACGCTGTTCGCGGCCTCCCCTTTCAAAGAGCGCCGCCAGGACTTCAACGTCTGGGCCATCGACGTGGCGGCGGATGAAAGTGGCGTCTCGCGCCCGTCGGACGGTATTCACCGACACTCGCCGGTACGCGCGACCTACGACGCCTTTGGCAGCGAGCGGTACGTCCTCACGTTCGACAATCCGCGTCTTCGCGAAATTGCTTCCGCCGCGCCTTACGAGTTCATCGAGATCGTGGTCAATGGCCGCAAGTACGGTGGCGGCGGCATCTTCAACCTGTACGCCACCGTGGCGGCGGACAATGCCTTCACGCCGTACGTTTTCGTACACGAGTTCGGACATCATTTCGCCGGGCTGGCGGATGAATACTACACCTCGGACGTGGCTTACGAAATGGTGACGGCGCGTCCCGAGCCGTGGGCGCCGAACGTCACGGCGGATCCGCATGCCGCCAAGTGGAGCGGACTGATCGCGGCCGGCGCCCCGCTGCCAACCCCCTGGCCGAAGGAGCAGTTTGAAGCCCTGGAAAAGCAGATCCAGGCGCGGCGCCGCCAGATCCGCGCCGAACATCGCCCGGAAGACGATATGGAAGCGCTGTTCCGGGAGGAGCGCGAGAAGGATACCGCGCTGCTCGCCTCCGGCCCGTATGGACACGCCGTGGGAGCTTTCGAAGGCGCCATGTACGAGGCACGCGGCTATTATCGCCCGCAGGCCGACTGCATCATGTTTACGCGCGACGAAGTGGGTTTTTGCGCGGTGTGCCGGCGGGCCATCTCGCGCATTATCGACCTGTATTCGCGCCCGCCCGCGCACTGAAATGGAACTTCGCAGCAAAGTGGCGGTAGTCACGGGCGCCGGCGGCGATGGCTGCGGCCGCGCGATAGCCGCGCGCCTGGCGCGCGAGGGCGCCGCCGTGGCGCTCTGCGATGTCAACGAAGCGGGCGCCCGGGAAACCGTTCGCCGGATCGAGGCCGCCGGCGGCCGTGCCGCGTTCCATCCAGCCGACGTGCGGGCGCCCGACCAGGTGCGCGCGTTGATCGCCTTCGCGGAAGACACCTTCGGCCCGCTGTCGGCGATGGTCAACAACGCCTCCGCCGAATTTCATCCCGATCAGCCGCTCGAATACTGGTTCGAGACCATGCAGACGGACCTGCTGGCGCCATGTATGGGATTCGCGCCGCCATCGACGCGATGCGCCGCGGCAGCGGCGGCGCGATCGTCAACATCAGCTTCCATATCCGCGCTGTGGCACGGCCGCGCGCGGTCGGCGCCCGCCTACGATGCCGCCAAAGCCGGCCTGCTGCGCCTCACCACCAATCTTGGCTGGCTGGGCGAGCAGGAGAACATCCGGGTCAACTGCCTGGCACCCGGCTGGATCGCCTCCGCGCAGGTGCGCGCCTATTGGGAGCCCTTGACGCCCGAGCAGCGCCGGCAGCGCGGCGCGCCTTCGCGGCTGCTGGAACTCAGCCAGGTGGCCGATGCCGTCGTGCGGTTGGCGACCGACGAATCGCTGCATGGCCGCGTGATGGTGTGGTGGTCCGAAGACCAGCCGCGCCTCATCCCCTGGGCCGATCGCGGCTATCAGGCGCTCGAATAGCCGCGGTCAGACCTGCAGGCTGCGCAGATACGGCACGCTGGCGCGCATCAGTTCCAGGTTCATCTCGACGAAATAGTTCTTGATTCCGCCGGTCTTGGCCGCGGTGAAGATCTTCTTCCAGTCGAGCGAGTCCTGGCCCACCGCGGCGATCTTTCGCGTCTTGGCGTTCCATCCCTGCACGTGCATGGAGATGAAGCGGCCCGGATACTTGTAGAAATACTCGGCGGCGTCGTATCCGCGGCTGATGGTGGAGACCTGGAACTGGAATTTCACCAGCTTCGGGTCGAGCAGTTCCAGCAACAGGTCATAAGTGCGTTTGCCGTTTACGATGGTCAGCTCGAAATCTTCGTTGTGCAGGCCCTGCTGGATCCCCGCCGCGGCGGCCTTTTCGCCCATCTTGTTGTATTCGTCGGCCGCGCGCTTCACATCGTCCATGGTGGGATGCTTGGGCCCATCCAGACTCGGCACCAGCATCTGCGTCAGGCCCACTTCCTTGGCCCACGCGATCCGGCCGGCCTGGTCTTTGCGGAGTTCCCCTATGTCGAAGTGCGAGCTCTCGCATTTCACACCCAGGTCCGCGATCATTTTCCGCAATTCACTGCCCTTGTATTTGGCCAGGCCGCCAAAACCGGAATCGACGTATCCGACCGGCGAGCACAGCTCGATGGCCTCGAATCCCGCGGCGGCGAGCAGCTTGATGGTGCCGGGGAAGTCCTTGGCGATCATCCTGCCGACGGGATAGGTCTGGCATCCAATAGGCAGGCCCAGCGGGTTCGCGCCGAGCCGGCGCGCGGCGGCGGCCAGCGTGGCAGCCGCCGTCATGTTTTCGAAGAAGCGTCTTCTGGAAATCACTAGTTCTCTACCTCTCGCGTGGCCCAATGTAGCATCCGGCGAGGGAGCGGGCGCCGCGCGGGTCTGATCCGCGTTCCAACTCCAGCCTATAATGGCTGCATAGGCACACCACGCGCATTTCCCGCTCGGTTAGTGCCGTTCTGACATGTCCGTCACCTTCATCGACCCGCACCGCAGGAACCTCGAAGAACTCGCCCGCCTGGGCTGGTATCACAGCATAGAACTGCCCGACGGGCGCGTGATTCAGGGCTATCAGAGCCTGGACGTGCTCCGCCGCCGCGCCGCGCAGTTTCCCATCCCTGCCGATTTGCATGGCTGCCGGGTACTCGATATCGGCGCCTGGGACGGCTGGTTCAGCTTCGAGATGGAGCGCCGCGGCGCGCAGGTACTGGCCGTCGATTCCACCGCCTTCGAGCGCTTTCGCGTGGCCCGCGACCTGCTCGGTTCGCACGTCGGATATCGCATCGACGACGTCTGCCGCCTGTCGCCGGCGACGATCGGGTACTTCGACGTGGTGCTGTTTCTGGGCGTGCTGTATCATCTGAAGCATCCGCTGCTGGCGCTCGAGCGCGTGTGCGAGCTTTCGACCGGCCTGGTGTGCGTGGAGTCGTTCGTCACCGACGACGGCAGCGATCCGTCCGCCAAACCGGTGATGGAGTTCTACGAAGGCACCGAGTTGTGCGGACAGTTCGACAACTGGGTGGGACCCAACGTGGCCTGCCTGCTGGCCATGTGCCGCTCCGCCGGGTTCGCCAGCGTCAAGCTCGAAAGCGTGCTCGATCACCGCGCGCACGTCACCTGCCGGCGGCATTGGCCGGAGCCCATCGGTCCCCTCGAGCCTGCACCCTATCTGACTTCGGTCGAAAATGCGGCGACGCGCAATCGCGAATTCTCCAGCACTAGCGACGACTACGTGGCGCTCTGGTTCAAGAGCGGCCGCGCCGGTCTGACGAAAGCCGACGTGTTCCCGCGCATCGGCCCCTACGGGTCGCATCCGGTGTTTCTCGAGAACACCGGCGGCGACGGCTGGCAGGTCAACTGCAAGTTGCCGCCCGGACTGGCGCCGGGCTGGCATCCGGCCACCCTGCGCACCACGGAAAGCGCCTGGGCGAATCCCGTGCGCATCCCCGTCGATCTCTCCGCCGCCGAACGCCGCCAGCCGCCGCCGCACGCCGCGTCTGAAATCCGCATCGCCATCGCCACCGACGGCAAAACCTGGGAGCGGAACCTGGTGCACACCGGCCTGGGCAGTTGCATCTCGCTGTGGGTCGCCGGCTTGCCGGAGGGCGCGGGGAAAGAGGACGTCGCCGTGTGGCTGGATGGCGACGAACTGCCCGCCATATTCCTCTCCGAACCCGATCCCCAGGGTCTGCGGCAGGTCAACGCCATGTTGCCCACCGGTGCGCAACCCGGCGATTATGCGGTCTCGGCCGGATGCGCCGGCGCTGTTTCCCTGCCGGTACCGGTGAGGCTGGTCTAAGTGCCCGCGGAACGCGCTGCCGGCAATCCCACGTTCCAGGACCTGGTGCAGCAGCAGGTCGCCCTGCTCTCCACCAAGGGCTGGTATCACAGCATCGAACTACCGGACGGAAATGTCATCCAGGGCATGATCGGCTTGGAGGCGTTGAAGGCCCGCCTGGCAGCGTTTCCCATCCCCGCGGACCTGGCCGGCAAACGCGTCCTCGACGTGGGCGCCTGGACCGGCTGGTGCAGCTTCGAAATGGAGCGCCGCGGCGCCGGGGTGGTGGCGGTGGATTGCATCGAGTTCGCGGAGTTCCGCGAGGCCCACCGCATGATCGGTTCGCGCGTGGACTACCGCATCCTGGACGTCGAGGAACTGACCCCGGAGACGGTGGGGCTGTTCGACTACGTGCTGTTCTTCGGCGTGCTGTACCATCTGCGGAATCCGCTGCTGGGCCTGGAGAAGATCTGTGCGCTCACCCGCGACACGGCCTTCGTCGAGACGTTCGTTACCGATGACGGCGCGGCCCCCTGCGTGATGGAGTTTTACGAGACCAACGAATTGGGAGGCCAGATCGACAACTGGTTTGGCCCCAGCGTGGCCTGCGCCGAGGCATTGTGCCGGTCGGCGGGATTCGCGCGCGTCCGCCGCGAATACGTGCACCCGGACCGGCGCGCCGGATTCACCTGCCATCGCCGCTGGGAGCCGGAGCCGGAACGTCCCGCCGAGCCGGCGCCGGTGCTTTATTCGGCAGTCAACAATCGCACGAATGATGTCGAATTTCATGCCGGCAAGGACGAATACATCTGCGTCTACTTTCGCAGCGGCGTAGCGGACCTGACCCGCGACCGCGTGCGCGTGGAGATCGATGGACTGGGCGCGCCGGTGCTGGTCCTGGTGCAACTGCGCGAGAACGAATGGCAGGCCAACCTGCGGGTTCCACCCGGCCTGGCCGAAGGCGCACATGATGTGCGCATCCGCACCGGGGCTGGCCGGTTCAGCAATACGTTCCGGATCTGGAGGGCCGGCCTGAGCCCGCGCGGGACTTCTGCCGCGGCCCCGGCCCCGGGCGCGCTCGATCAGCCCGCGCCCGTGATCTACGAAATCCGCAACGGCATGACCGAATCCGAGATCTTCCACGGCCACCGCAACGAGTATGTATGCTGCCGCTTTCGCACTCCGGAGTCCCCGCTCGACCGCGCCGCCGTCATCCTGGAAATCGACGAGGCGGCCCATCCGGTCCTGTTCCTGACCGATCTGGGCGGCGGCAACTGGCAAGCCAACTCCCGTCTGCCGGCGGGGTTGCAGCCTGGCCCGCACCGGGTGCGGGTCCGGACCGTCGGCAGCCCCTTCAGCGAACCACGGCAGATCCGGCTTGGATCTTGACAGTCGATATCGACTGTCGATATTATACCGGACATGGCCAAATCCGCCGACCTCCTGCAGGGGACCCTCGACCTGCTCATCCTGCGCACCCTGGAGCCGGCGCCGCTGCACGGCGTCGGCATCGCCGACCGCATCGAGCAGGTGACCCACGGCGTTTTCGTGGTCGGCCCCGGATCGCTCTTCCCGGCGCTGCACCGCCTGGCCGAAAAAGGCTGGATCGCCGGCGAGTGGGGAGAGCTCGAAACCGGACGCCGCGCCAAGTTCTATTCCCTCACGCGATCCGGCCGCGCGCAATTTGCCAAGGAAAAGCGCGATTGGCAGCGCGTGCTGACCGCCGTGAACCAGGTGCTGGCTTAAGGCGCCGCCATGTCCCGCCTCTGGAATCTGCTGCACCGGCGCCAGGCCGATCAGGATCTGAGCCGCGAGGTTGAAGCCTACTTCCAGATCCTGGTGGATCGCGAAGTGGCGCGCGGCCTGTCGCCGGAAGAGGCTCGCCGCACCGTTCGCCTGCGCTATGAGCATCCCGACGAGGTGATGGAGCGGGTAAGGGACGTGCGCGCGGGCGCGGCCCTGGAAACCACCTTGCGGGATCTGCGCTATGCCTTCCGCGTATTGCGCAAGAGTCCCGGATTCACGATTGTCGCCACCTTGACGTTAGCTCTCGGAATCGGCGCCAATACCGCCATATTCAGCCTCATCAACGCGGTCATGATGCGCCTGCTGCCGGTCCAGAATCCCGGCCAGTTGGTGCTGCTTACCGATCCGTCTGATTATGGTGCGTCCGTCGATACCACCGAGGGAGGCGTGCGTTCCCGGCTGTCCTATCCCGAGTTTCACGAGCTCCGCGCGCACAACACAACCTTCTCCGGCATGCTGGCCGCGCAGAACGAAGTCAGCGATTTGGATCTCGCGCTGGCCGGCGTCCCCGGCGCACCGTCAATCCGGGTCAGGACGCAGCTCGTATCGGGCGATTTCTTTCAGGTGCTGGGCATCCGGCCGGTGCTGGGGCGGGTGTTCGCGCCTGCCGAAGACCAGGCGCCCGGCGCGAATCCCGTCGCCGTGATTTCCTACGGCTTCTGGCAGAGAGAATTGGGCGGCCGTCCGGAGATCCTGGGCGCCGGCGTGCGCGTGGGCCAGGGCGTCTTTCAGATACTGGGTGTTACGCCGCCGGCGTTCCACGGCATCCTGGTGGGGTCCGACCCCGACATCTGGTTTCCCATCAGCATGCAGGCCCAGGTGCTGCCGGGCCGCGATTATCTGAAACCGCGCGACACGCTTTGGCTGCAGGTGATGGCGCGGCTGCGTCCGGGAGTGTCCGCCAAAATGGCGGAGGGCGGCATCAACGTAACCTTCCAGCAGATCCTGCGCGGTTGGGCGGCCGCACTGCCGACCGAAAAGGAACGCCGCCGCATGCTGAATCAGAAGCTGCAAGTGCGTCCCGGCGCGCGCGGCGCATCGCCCTTGCGCGGCGAGTTCTCCGATCCGCTCGTCATCCTGATGGCCATGGTGGGCGTGGTGCTTCTGATCGCCTGCGCCAATATTGCGAACCTGATGCTCGCCAAGGCCAACGGCCGGCAGCGGGAGATCGGAGTGCGCCTCGCGCTCGGCGCGGCTCGCTCCCGGCTGATCCGCCAACTGATGACCGAGAGCCTGCTGGTGGCGTTGGCCGGCGGCGTGGCCGGAATAGTGCTGGCCGTCGCGGGCACCCGGATTCTGCTGGCATCCGTCGCCGCCGGGGTCAGCGACCTGGGGCTCGAAAATCCGCTCGACTATCGCGTTCTGCTGTTTAGCGCGGCGGTATCGTTGTTGACCGGCCTGGCTTTTGGACTCGCGCCCGCCATGCGCGCCACGCGGCTGGACCTCAACCGTACCCTGGCCGCCGGCGGGCGAAGCATGATCGGCGGCGTCGGCCGGGCACGTGCCGGCCGCATCCTGGTGGTCACGCAAGTGGCTTTGTCACTGATGTTGGTGACGGGCGCCGTGCTCTTCGTGCGCAGTCTGCATAATCTCCTGGCCCAAAATCTTGGATACGAACACGACCACCTGCTGATGGTCCAAGTCGACCCGGTCACGGCCGGCTACCAAGGTCCGGCCGCCAACATCCTCTACGGCAAACTGCGGGACGCTCTGCGGACCATCCCCGGCGTGCGCGACGCTACGTTTTCGAATGCCGGTCTGTTTAGCGGCGACGCCGGCGATCACCTTTCCATCGAGGGATCGCCCATCCATGACCGCGACCAATTGTTTTCCCGCTGGACAGAAGTCGGGCCGGACTACTTCACTACCCTGGAGATTCCGCTGCTGCGCGGGCGGGAGATCGATGCCTCCGACGGCGCGCGGGCCGCTCCCGTCTGTCTGATCAACGAAGCGTTCCGGCGGCAGTTCTATCCGAACTCCGACCCGATCGGCCGGCACATCACCGATGAGTATCCCACCACGCGGGAGACTTTCGAGATCGTGGGCGTGGTGCCCAATTCCCGGGAGCATTGGCCCAGCGAACCGGCGCGCCCGAGATTCTATTCGAATCTGGCCCATCCCATCGGTACCGTGCAAGGAGTGACGTTTCTGGTACGCAGCACGGGCGATCCCGCCGGCGTGGCTCCCGCGGTTCGCGGCGCCATCCGGCGAATCGACGCGAACCTGCCGATAGTGGGCCTGCGCACAATTACGGAACAGATCGGCCGCCTCCTGATCACCGACCGCCTGGTCGCCGGGCTGGCCGCCTTTTTCGGCGCCCTGGCGCTTTTCATGGCCGCTATCGGGCTTTACGGCCTGATGGCCTACGCCACCAGCCAGCGCACCACGGAGATCGGAATTCGCATGGCGCTGGGCGCATCGACGGACAGCGTGGTGCGCATGGTCCTGCGGGAAGCGCTGGCCATGGTCGCGACCGGCGCCCTAGCCGGCTTGGGTGGCGCGCTCATTGCCGGCCGCCTGGTGGCCAGCCGCCTCTATGGGCTGACGGCAGCCGATCCGCTTGCGGGGGCCACCGCCACGGTCATCATTCTGAGCGCGGGCCTGATGGCCGCGTACGTGCCGGCGCGCCGCGCATCCCGTATCGACCCCATCGTGTCGCTGCGCAACGAGTAACACCGCCGTCGCGGCCCCGCCCTTCGCGCGTCTATGCCAGAATAGTAGCCGCATGTCTGAAACAGCGGACGTAGTCATCGTCGGCGGCGGGATCGTGGGATCGAGCGTCGCCTGGCACCTCACGGCCTCCGGCTGCCGCAACGTCCTGGTAATCGAGCGCGAATGCCAGCAGGGTCTCGGCTCCACCGGCAAGAGCATGGGCGGCGTACGCGCCCAGTTCGACACGGCTGTGAACATTCGCATGTCGCTCTACTCGATCCCGGTTTTCGCCGCGTTCGAGGAACTCACCGGCCGCCCGTCCGAATATAAATCGCACGGCTACCTGTTCGTGGCCACCACCCCGCGCCACCTTGCCTACCTCCGCGGCAACTATCAGCGGCAAATGGCGTTGGGCTTAAAAGGCGTCGAGATCCTGAGCGCCGATGAGGTAATCCGCCGCGTGCCGCAACTGCGCTCGGACGATATCCTCGGCGGCAGCTTTTGCGCCACCGACGGATTCGTCGATCCCTACAGCGTCATGAAGGGCTTCATGGCATCGGCGGCGGAGCACGGCGCGCGCCTGTGGCGCAATGTCGAAGTGACGGGTATCGACGTCGATGGGCAGGGCGTCGCCGGCGTGCGCACCAGCCATGGCGACGTGGCCACCCGTACTGTAGTAAACGCCGCGGGTCCCTGGGCCGCCGCCGTGGCGCGCATGGCGGGTGCCGATCTACCTGTTGTGCCGTTGCGCCGCATGTTGGTGCCTACCGAGCCTTTTCCCGGCTTGCCGGAGCGCCTGCCGATGGTCATCGACATGTCCACCGGATTCCACTTCCGTCCGGAGGGCCGCGGCCTGCTCATGGCCTGGAACGATCCGGAAGAAACGCCGGGCTTCAAGACCGCCTTCGATCCCGCGTTCATCGAAAAGATCCTTACCCACGCCGTCGATCGCGTCCCCTGTTTCGAAACCCTCGAAGTGAACCCGCACCGCGCCTGGGCGGGACTCTATGCCGTCTCGCCGGACCATCATGCCATCATCGGTCCGGCGACCGGCATTCACGGCCTGTTCTTCGCCAACGGTTTCAGCGGTCATGGGGTGATGCACTCCCCGGCTACCGGACGCATCACCGCGGACCTGATCCTGCACGGCAGCACCAGCCTGCTGGACGCCCGCGATCTCAATCTGCAGCGCTTCGCCGACGGGCGCATGCTCGAGGAAACCGCGGTACTCTGAGGGCCGCGGCTCCTGTTTCGGATGCCCGGCTCCGAAACCGTGTACTATATCGGTCAGGAGGCCGCATGCCGCCCGATCTTGCATCCGTTCTGCGTGAAAAACTCTCCCGCCGCGAGGCGCTCGTCGTGCCCGGTTGCCACGACGCCCTGAGCGCCCGCGTGATCGAATCCGCCGGCTTTGAGGCCATCCAGGTCAGCGGCTTTGGCCTGGCCGGCAGCCTGCTCGCCAAGCCCGATGTCGGGTTGGTGGAGATGAAAGACGTCCTGGACCAGACCTGGCGTATAGCGCGCGCCGTAAACATCCCCGTGATGGCCGACATCGATACCGGCGGCGGCAACGCCCTGAACGCCGCCGACGTCACCGAACGCCTTATCGCCATGGGCGTCGCCGGGGTCAATATCGAAGACCAGGTATTTCCCAAGCGGTGCGGCCATATGGAAGGCAAGCAGGTGATCGACGCCGACGAGATGGCGGGCAAGGTCCGCGCCATGGCCGCCGTCCGCGACCGTGCCGGCTCCGCGCTGGTGATTAATGCCCGCACCGACGCCTGCGCCGTTTACGGCCTGAGCACCGCCATTCAGCGCTGCAACCTGTATCTCGATTGCGGTGCTGACCTGGCTTTCATTGACGGCATCCGCACGCGCGCCGATATCGAGCGCGCCGTAAACGAGGTGCACGGCCTGCTGTCGGTCAATTTGATGGACGCCGTTACCGGGGTGAAGACGGAACTCATCCCCATTCCCGAGTTGGCCCGCATGGGTGTCGCCCGCGTAAGCATTCCGGTGGCGTCCATCATGGTGGCGCATCGCGCCCTGCGCGAGTTCTTCGCAGCGCTGCACGCCTCGCCCACCGGCATCCTGGAAGGCCAGACCCATTGGCTGTCGAGCTTCCGCGAGTACACTGCGTTTGTCGGGTTGAACGATTACCGGCGCCTGGAAGACGAGTATCTGCCCGAATCCGTGCGGGAGGCCAAGTATGCCACATGCTGATGCCGTCCCTCCCATGACCATGGCCGAGAAGATCCTGGCTCGCGCCTGCGGGCGCAAATCGGTATCGCCCGATGAGGTTGTGGTGGCTTCCATCGATCTCGCCCTGTCGCACGAGAACGCCGACCTGGTGCGCAAGAGCTTCCGCGAAATCGGCGTCGCCCGCGTCTGGGATCCCGAGCGCATCGTCATCATCCTGGATCACCGCATCCCCGCCGAATCCGAGAAGACCGCCACCACCCACAAGGCCATCCGCGAATTTGTCGCCGCGCAGGGCATCCGCCACTTCTATGATGTGGGCCGCGGCGGCATCTGTCACCAGGTGCTGGCGGAGAACGGCCACGTGCTGCCCGGCATGGTGGTAGTCGGCACCGATTCCCACACCACCACCCACGGCGCTTTCGGCGCATTCGCCACCGGTATCGGCGCCACCGAAATGGCCGGCGTGTGGACGGAAGGCAAGCTGTGGTTCAAGGTACCGGCCACCGTGCGGATCGAAGTCTCGGGCGCCCTGCCGCAATGGGTGTCCGCCAAGGACCTGATCCTGTACATCATCGGCCAACTGCGCAGCGACGGAGCCGACTATCAGGCTGTCGAGTTCGATGGCCCGGCCATCCGGCACATGACCGTGGCGTCCCGCATGGTGCTCGCCAACCTGTCCATGGAGATGGGCGCCAAAGTTGCCTTCACGCCGGTCGACGACCAGTTGCTGGCTTATCTGCACCGGCACGTCCACACGGATGTCACCCGCTATGCCGCCTGGCGGCCAGACCCCGGCGCCCAATACGCGCACGTGCTGCGGTTCAATGCGGCCGAGGTTTTGCGGGAACCGCAGATCGCCTGCCCGCACACCGTCGATAACGTGAAGCCGGTCTCCGCCGTGGGTCACGTGGCAGTCAACCAGGCGGTGCTGGGAAGCTGCACCAACGGCCGGCTGGAGGACCTGGAGATGGCCGCGTATGTCCTGACCGGCCGCCACGTACACCCGCACACGCGTCTGCTCATTATCCCCGCGTCGCAGCAGGTCTATCTCGAAGCCCTGCGTATGGGTTACCTGGAGACGCTGGTAGGCGCCGGCGCCATTGTGAATCCGCCAGGCTGCGGCCCTTGCGTGGGCGTGCACCAGGGCATCCTGGCCGCCGGCGAGGTCTGCATTTCCAGCACGAATCGCAACTTCATCGGACGCATGGGCAGCAAGGACTCGCAGGTGTACCTGGCTTCGCCGGCGGTGGTGGCCGCCTCCGCCGTGGCCGGCCACATCGTGCATCCCAAGGAGGTCGTGTCATGACGAGACTGATCTTGCAGGGCCGCGTGGCCGCCGCGCTGCCGGAGAACATCGACACGGATGTGATTTACCCCGGCCGCTATCTGAACATCACCGACCGCGACAAGACCGCCGAACACCTGTTCGAACTGGCCTACCCCGAGATTCGCGCGCGCATCCAGCCGGGCGATATCATCGTGGCCGGCCGCAACTTCGGATGCGGCTCCAGCCGGGAGCAGGCGGCAGCCGCGGTGAAGTACGCCGGGGTTGGCGCGGTGATCGCCGTGTCGTTCGCCCGTATTTTTTACCGCAACGCGATCAACTTGGGCCTGCCGGCTATCGTGGCGCAGGTGGAAGCCGCCGAGGGCGATGAGCTGGCCATCGACCTGGAAGCTGGACGCATCCGGAATCTGACGCAGGGGCGAACGTTCAACGCGGCGGCGCTGGACCCGCGCGCGATCGAATTACTCGAGGCCGGCGGCCTGATTCCCTATCTGAAGAAAAAAGTGGCAACGGAGGAAACTCATGTACCGCATAGCCTGGTTACCCGGTGACGGCATCGGACCTGAAGTCTGCGCAGCCGCGCGGCTGGTCCTGGATGCCGTAGGATTCGAAGCGGAGTACTTGCCCGGCGATATCGGCTGGGAGTTCTGGCGGACCGAGGGCGAAGCCTTGCCGCAGCGCACCGTGGACCTGCTCCATTCCACCGACTGCGCCTTCTTCGGCGCCATCACTTCCAAGCCCGCCGGATCGGCGGAGCGGGAACTGCCCGCGCACCTCCAGGGGCAAAACCACACCTACCGCAGCCCCATCGTGCGTATGCGCCAGATGCTCGATCTGTACACCTGCCTGCGCCCGGCCAAAGCCTTCCCCGGCAATCCGCTCAACTACCGCGAGGGCATTGACCTGGTGGTCTTCCGCGAGAACACCGAAGGCATGTACATCGGCGTGGAGTTCCCCCGCGTGCCGGGCGTCTTTTTCCAGGAGCCGGGCATGGACCGCATTCCGCGCGATGCCGCCATATCCATACGCAGTATTACGCACCGCGGTTCGGAGCGCATCGTGCGCGCGGCCTTCGACTACGCCGTGCGTCACGGCCGTCGCAAGGTGACCGCCGTGCACAAAGCCAACGTACTGCGCGCCACCGACGCCGTGTTCCTGGATGCCGCCCAGGAGGTCGCCGCCGAGTTTCCTCACATCCAGTTCGACACCGCCAACGTGGACGCCATCTGCATGTGGCTGCTGAAGAACCCGGCCAATTACGACGTGATCGTGACCACCAACCTGTTCGGCGACATCCTCTCTGACCTGTGCGCCCAGCTTGTGGGCGGCATGGGCTTCGGATACAGCGGCAACATCGGCGACCGGTACGCCGTCTTCGAACCCACGCACGGCTCCGCCCCCAAGTACGCCGGGCAGAACAAGGTCAACCCGCTGGCCACCATCCTGGCTGCCAAGATGATGCTCGAATGGCTGGGTCAAAAAGAGAAGGCCGCCGAGATCGAAGCCGCTGTCGCCGCGGTGGTAGCCGAGGGCGCCGCGCGCACTTACGATATGGGCGGCCATGCCACCACCATGGAGATGGCGCAGGCCGTTTGCGCCCGCCTCGTGCAACCGGTGCTGGCCGGGCATTAGTACGGCAGCCCGCTCTATCCGCCCCCAATTATAATCAGGCTTCGCCATCTTCTGGAGGAACTACATGCCCGCAGACAACCAGCAACAAGAGATCTGGCAGGCCCTCGATAGCTTCCGTATCGAACTGCCCTCCTGGGGTTTCGCCAACACCGGCACCCGTTTCGGCAAGTTTCTACATCCCGCCGCTGCCACCACCACAGCCGAGAAACTCAGCGACGCCGGCCAGGTGCATCGTTTCACCGGCTGCTGTCCGACCGTCGCCGTCCATGTGCTCTGGGATTTCCCCGACGGCAAATTCAGCGTCCCCGAAGTGATGCTCATGGCCGAGCGCTACGGAGTTAAGATCGGCGCCATTAACCCCAACGTCTTTCAGGATCAAATCTATAAGCACGGCTCGCTCGGCAATCCCGACGCCGCCGTCCGCCGCGCCGCCCTGCAGCATATTCTCGACTGCATCGAAATCGCCAGCGCGACCGGCAGCCGCGATATCTCCCTCTGGTTCGCCGACGGCTCCAGCTATCCCGGCACGGCCAATATCCGGCACCGCCGCCGCTGGTTCGAAGAGGGCCTCATCGAAGCCCACCGCAATCTGGAGCCGAACCAGCGCCTGTTGGTCGAATACAAACCCTTCGAGCCCGCCTTCTATCACACCGACCTCGCCGATTGGGGCATGGCGCTGCTGATGGCGCGCAACGCCGGTCCGCAGGCCAAGGTGCTGGTGGATACCGGCCATCACTACCAGGCGCAGAACATCGAACAGATCGTGGCCTGGCTGCTCTCCGAGAACATGCTGGGCGGCTTCCATTTCAACGACCGGCGCTACGCCGATGACGATCTCACGCTCGGCTCCATCGATCCCTACCAGGTCTTCCGCATCTTTCACGAGATCGCTTTGTTCGAATGGGAGACCGGCCGCCGCGCTGAGATCGCTTACATGATCGATCAGAGCCACAATCTGAAAGACAAGGTGGAGGAGATGATCCAGACCGCGGTCACGGCCCAGGAGCTTTATGCCAAGGCCGCCCTGGTCGATCACGAAGCCCTCGCCGCGCATCAAAGCAAATCCGCGTTGGTAGACGCCGAAGAATGTCTCAAGGAAGCCTTCGCCACCGATGTTCGCCCCGCCATTCGGGAGTGGCGTAAGAAAAACAATCTCCCGGCGAACCCGCTCCAAGCCTATCGCGAAAGCGGCTACCCGGAACGGGCCGCCAAGGAACGGGCCGAAAAGAACGCCGCTGCGGTAACCAGTTATGCGTAGTTTCTTGTCCTGCTGCGTTTGCGTTCCTCTGGCGGCATCGATTGTTCTTCTGGGTGCCGCCAATCCGGAGTTACAGACCAAGGCCTGGCCCGCCCGCTGGATCTCGGTCCCGGATGCGTCTCCTTTCGACTACGGCGTTTATCACTTCCGCCGCACTTTCGACTTGCCATCCGTGCCGGAAAGCTTCCTCATCCACGTCACGGCCGACAACCGCTACAAGCTCTATGTCAACGGCGAACTGGTCAGCCTGGGACCTGCCCGCGGCGATCTCCCGCACTGGCGCTACGAATCGGTGGATATCGCCCGCCATTTGAAAACCGGCAAGAACGTCCTGGCCGCCGTGGTCTGGAACTTTGGCGAACTGGCGCCGGAAGCCCAGGTCACCAACCGGACCGGTTTGCTGGTCCAGGGCGACGGCGAGTCCGAACGCATTGTCGATACCGGCAGCAAATGGAAATGCATCCGCGATGCGGCCTATTCGCCCGCTCCGCTCCAGCCCGAAATGCGGCGCTTCTACTTCGTGACCGGTCCGGGGGAGCGTATCGACTACCGGCTTTATCCCTGGGGATGGCAACGCCCTGATTTCGACGATTCCGCGTGGCTGGCTGCCGCCGCCGGCAGTCCCGGCGCGCCCCGGGACGCACAAGACGGACCCAACCGGTGGATGCTCGTCCCGCGCTCGATTCCACCCATGGAATTGAAGCCGCAACCCCTCACTGTGCTGCGTACGGGCACGGCCACGCGCGAGGTCCCGCCCCACACCAAGACCGTCCTGCTATACGATCAGACATTCCTCACTACCGGTTATCCGGAGTTGACCGTCAGCCTCGGCAAAGGCGCGACGGTGGACGTGGGCTATGCCGAATCGCTGTTCTTACCCGGCTTGCGCGATAAGGGCAACCGCAACGAAGTCGAAGGCAAACAGTTCATCGGCCAACACGATGTTTTCATTGCCGACGGCGGCCCGCATCGCCATTTCGAGACACTCTGGTGGCGCACCTGGCGGTACCTGCGGCTGACCATCGAAACCCAGGATCAGCCGCTGATCCTCGACGATTTGCACGGCATCTATACCGGCTATCCTTTCCAGCGTAAGGCGCGCTTCGATGCCGGTTCCACGGAACTGGACAAGATCCTGGATGTCGGCTGGCGCACCGCCCGCCTCTGCGCGCACGAAACCTACATGGACTGCCCCTATTACGAGCAGTTGCAGTATGCCGGCGACACTCGCGTGCAGGGCCTGGTTTCGCTGTACATGACCGGCGATGGCCGCCTGCTGCGCAAAGCCATCGAGCTTCTGAATTCCTCGCGCACCGCCGAAGGCGCCACTTACAGCCGCGCCCCCTCCCGCCTGCAGCAATACATCCCGCCGTTCTCGCTGTGGTGGATCGGCATGCTGCACGATTACTGGATGTACCAGGACGACCCGGCATTCGTGCGCCAGATGCTGCCCGGCGTGCGCGCCGTGCTTTCGTTCTTCGAAGCCCATCAGCATGGCAACGGATCGCTGGGCCGTATGCCGTGGTGGAATTTCGTCGATTGGACCCGGGAATGGAACGGCGGTGTACCGCCGGCGTCCGCCAAGGGCAACTCGGCGCCGCTCGATCTGCAACTGCTGCTGGCTTATCGGTGGGCCTCGGAAATGGAAGCCGCCTTGGGCGACCGCGGGCTGGCGGATGAAGATCGCCATGCGGCCGCCCATCTGCGCGAAACGGTGCGTTCGTTATACTGGGACGCGAACCGCCGCATGTTCGCCGACAACGTGGATCAACATGAATTCTCGCAGCAGGCCAACGCCCTGGCCGTGCTCGCCGGGGTCAGCGAAGGCGCCGAGGCCCGCGACCTGATCGACCGTGTGGCCGGCGACGAAAGCCTGGTGCAATGCTCCATCTACTTCCGGCACTATCTGCACTCCGCCATGAACAAAGCCGGCGACGGCGACCGTTACCTCGACATGCTGGGTCCCTGGCGCACCATGCTCGACCGCGGCCTGACTACGTGGGCCGAGACTGCCGACCCCACCCGCTCCGATTGCCACGCCTGGGGCGCCAGCCCGAACTACGAATTGTTCCGCACCGTGCTGGGAATCGATTCGGCGGCGCCCGGTTTTCGCCGCGTCATCATCCGGCCGTTTCTGGGCAAACTGACGCACGTCTCGGGCGCCATTCCGCACCCGAAGGGAGAGATCGCGGTAACATTGAGCCTGAGCGAAGGAAAGCTGGACGCCGCCGTAAATCTGCCCGCCGGCGTGGAAGGCAAATTCGAATGGCAGGGCCGGACCAGGGATCTCAATCCCGGCGAGAACCACTTCACGCTATGAACCTGATCGTAGGAGCCACAGGCTTGGTCGGCGGTGAGATCTGCCGCCGGCTGTCCGCCGCCCGGCGACCGGTGCGCGCCCTGGTGCGCCCCACGGGGGATGCGTCGCGCATCGCGGAGCTGCGCCAATCCGGCGCCGAGCTGGTCACCGGCGATCTCAAGGACCCGGCATCCATTCGGGCCGCCTGCGCAGGAGCCGCCACGGTCCTATCCACGGCTTCCTCCACGCTCTCGCGCCAGCCCGACGACAGCATCGACGCCGTCGATCGCCTGGGCCAGTTACAGTTGGTGCAAGCCGCCCGCGACGCGGGAGTCAAACACTTCGTCTATGTCTCGTTCGCGCCCATCGCCGAGGATTTCGCCCTGCAGCGCGCTAAGCGCGAAGTGGAACAGGCCATCGTCGCGAGCGGTATGACGTACACCATCCTCCAGCCAACCTTCTTCATGGAAATCTGGCTCAGCGCCGCCCTGGGTTTCGACGTGTCGGCGCGGCGCGCCCGCATCTTGGGCGCCGGCGAGAATCCCATCAGTTGGATCTCGTTTCCCAACGTAGCCGAGTTCGCCGTGCGCGCCCTGGATACACCGGCAGCGCACCACAAGACCCTGCCCTTGGGCGGTCCGGAGCCGCTCGGCCCGCTGCAGGTGGTGCGCCTCTTCGAGGAGCTGACCGGCGACGCTTTCACGGTCGAGCACGTGCTGGAGTCCGTCCTGCGCGCCGGAAAGGCGGCCGCCCGCTGCGCCCTGGACGAGGCCTTCGCGGCACTCTCTCTGGGGTACGCGCGCGGCCAGGTGGTGGACATGCGAACCGCGCTCGAAGCTATGCCGGTCCGCCTGGTGAGCGTGCGCGAATATGCCGCCTGGTTATTGAGTCAGCCGGCGCAAGCCGCGCAGTAACGCCGGCTCCACCGAGTGAATCGGATTCCAATTCGCGTCCAGCGTGCCGATATAGACCGGGTCCCGGCCGTCCATGCCCAGGAGCACCACCGTGCAGGCCCGGTCCGGATACCACAAGGCGCGGTAACGCGTGCCGCTATCCGCGTTGTGCCAGTGATCTCCACCCGGCGGCCCTAACTTCCGCACCACGGCATCGTAGGTATCGCGCGGTCCCAGGTTGAAGAACGGCTTTTCCCGCGCGGTGAAACTCACCCGCGGACGCTGTGTGCTCTCGCGGTAGAAGTTTACGGCCACGTACGCCGCCACGATCCCTAACACCAGCGCGCCGCCGACCAGGCGGAAGATATGCGATTCGTTCCGCTCCAGCCGGATGCCGACCACGGGCGCGGGGCCGGTCCGCGGTTCCGGCGCGGGCGCCCCGCCGCGCGCTCCCACCGCCACCGGCATCTCGATCACCCGCCGCTGATACGGCCACACGGCGCCTTCGCGGTACTCCAGTTCCCGCAGCAATCCGACGATCACTACGGGATCTTCGATGCTCGAGATCTCGCCCAGAAACCGCCGCGGGATCGAAATCTCCAAACCCGTGCGCGCGTTGACCACCAGCACGTCCGACCAGGTGGCCTTGCGGTACTGCCACTGGTTGTGCTCGATGTTCAGGATGGCGGGATAAAACGAGAAGGGACGGTGCCGCAGGTCCTCGATCGGCGGCGGGATGACAGGCGATGACATGAACCGACTTCTTCATGTTAGCATCGCCCGGACGGGCTGCTCGTTCTATACCATGCCCAGCACGGCATTGATCACGATCGCGGCCATACCCACCGGGATCATGACTTTCCAGCCGATGTTCATGAGTTGATCGTAGCGGAAGCGCGGGAAGGTGCCGCGGAACCAGATCATGAGATAGACGATCACGGCTACCTTGAAGAGAAACCAGAAGATGCCGATCGCCGCTGCATTCGCCGCCGGCAGCATGTAGACAGCGCCGATCAGCACCAGAATCAGGGCCGCGCCTACCAGCACCTTTTGCTGCAGCGGATCCTTCAGGCGGCGCACCAGGATGAGACTACTCAGGCCGGAGCCCGCAAACACCAGCAATGGCACGATATAGTTGAGCACGCCGAGCCACGCCACGCTCGGGAAAGGCCGCAGCCATCCGCCCCAGAAGAGGGTAACGGCTACCGAGGAAACCACGAAGATATTGGCGTATTCCGCCAGGAAGTAGAGCGCCCAGCGGAACCCGCTGTACTCGGTGTGAAAGCCGGCGACTAACTCGGACTCGGCCTCGGGCAGATCGAACGGCGCGCGATTGGTCTCCGCCGTAGCCGCGATGATATACACGACAAACGGCACGATCATGAAGCCATAGTTGGAGAAGATGATCCACACGCCCCGCGTCTGCTGCGCGTGGATGATTCCCTGCATGCTCAGCGTGCCGGCTACCATCACACCCGAGAGCAGCGCGAATGACAGCGCGACCTCATAGCTGACCAACTGCGCCGCGCTGCGTAACGCGCCCAGCAGAGGATAATGGCTGTTCGAAGCCCAGCCACCCAGAATGATACCCAGAATGCCCACGGCGGACATGGCCGAGATGACCAGCAGGCCGACGTTGACATCGGCCACATACAGATACTTACTGAATGGAATCACCGCGAACGCCGTCAGCCCCGTAAACGTGGAGATCACCGGCGCCAGCCAGAAAATGAAGTGATCCGAATCGGTCGGGATGATGTCTTCCTTGATCAGCAGCTTCAGGGCATCCGCGATCGGTTGCAGCAATCCGTGCGGGCCCACGCGCATCGGTCCCAGCCGCACTTGAAAATCCGCCAGGACTTTGCGTTCGATCAACACGATGTAGCCGGCTACCAGCGGGAACAGGGCGATAATCACGATCGTGACGACCATGGGCATGAACAGCGGATGATGAATGATTGCGTCCATAGGTTCCTAATGCAGCAGCGACGTTTGTGCCAGCCGGAGAAAAGGCTCCGGATAGATGCCGATCGCCAGCGTCAACGTGCCGCTGACGGCCAGCGCCACACGCAGCCCCAGGCTGGTGGCCAGGGGTGCCTTCTCGCTCAGATCGCGAATGAAGACGCTGCGCACAATCCGGAAATAGTAGTAGATGGCCACGGCCACGTACAGCGTAGCCACAACCGCCAGCACGTAGTGATGCGTCTCGATCAATGACAGGAAGATATAATACTTGCCCAGGAAGCCGGCGGTGGGCGGTATGCCCGCGAGTGACAAGACGAAAATCAGCATCAGGAGCGCATATCCCGGACTCTTGTGCACCAGCCCGGCGATATCGTCCATATCTTCGCCGATTACGCCCTTGCGCCGCAGAGCCACCAGAACCATAAAGGCGCCCAGATTCATGAAAGTGTAGACCAGCACGTACACCGCGACTCCCTTGATGCCGGTGGCATTCCCGGCGATCAAGCCCAACAGCATGTATCCGGCGTGCGAGATGGAGCTGTAAGCCAACAGACGTTTGACGTTGCTCTGGTTGATGGCGGCCAAGTTCCCGACGGTCATCGTAGCCACCGCCACGAAGCTGAGGATCGGCTCCCAAACCGGGCGGGCCGCCGCCAGTGGGGCCAGATCGCCGTAAAATAACCGCAGCAGAAACGCGATGGAGGCGGCCTTGGACGCGACCGAAAGATACGCGGTCACCGTGGTGGGCGCGCCTTCATAAGCGTCCGGCGCCCACATGTGAAACGGCACGGCGGATATCTTGAAGAGCAGCCCGACGGCGGTGGCAGCCAAGGCCAGAAACACCAGCGGATCGAGGGGCGTCCTTTCACTGATCCGCACCGCGATCTCGCCCAGCTTGGTGGATCCCGAGATGCCATACATCACGGAGAATCCGTACGCCAGGAATCCGCTGGAAAAGGCGCCCAGCAGCAGGTACTTCATGGCGGCCTCATTCGAGCGTTTCTGGCCTCGCAGGAAACCCACCATGATGTAAAAGGACAGAGCCATCAATTCCAGGCCGATAAAGAGGGTGACTAAGTCGGCGCCGGTCGCCAGAAAAAACATGCCGCACTGGGCGAATAACATCAGTCCGTAGTATTCGCCGTGATGCTCGCCTTCCACCTCCAGATAGTTGTAAGAAACAAGGGCCACCAGGACGGTGGCGATCACGAATAGCGAGTTAAAGAAGATCGAGAATCCATCGATGACGATGGAACGGTTGAACGCGGACAATTCGCCATTGGTAGCGATGAACGCAGCCTGCTTCCATAGACCGTATCCGGTGAATACCTCGCCCAGAATGACGAACCACAACAGGTACTTCCTCTGCTTCGGCTCGGGGAAAACCCAGAAGTCAAATAACAGGATGGCGCATCCGAACAGGGCCAGCATGATGGCCGGCACCAGCGCGAAGTGTTCGTAAACGGAGTAATACTGGCTCATTGGCCACCTGCCTGGACGGCGGCCGGGAGTGACGCGGCCTGCGCTCCCTGGTAGTAGCCGGGGCGGACCCGCTCGACGATCTGCTGCACCGGCTTCTCCAGAATGTCGAAGTACGGCTTGGGATACACGCCGATCCAAATGGCCCAGGCGATCAACGGCAGGAATACGGCCACCTCGCGCATGCTCAGATCCGGCAAATGCAGGTTCTTTCCGTTGGTGACCTGTCCCAGCATGGTGCGCTGGTACAGCCACAAAAGGTACGCCGCGCCGAAGACCACGCCGGTTACGGCAAACGCCGCCCAGGCATGGCTGGCCTCGAAAGCGCCCTGCAGAATGGTGAACTCACCCACGAAGCCGTTCAACAAAGGCAGGCCCGCCGAGCTGAGCATGGCGATGGCGAAAATTACGGCGTACTTCGGCATCACGTGCGCCAGGCCGCCGTACTCCGAGATCTCGCGCGTGTGCCTCCGTTCATAGATGACGCCGATGATCAAGAAGAGCATGCCGGTGGAGATGCCGTGATTGATCTGTTGCATCACACTGCCGGCGAGGCCGTTGGGATTCAGCGCGAAGATGCCCAGGGTGCAGAAGCCCAGGTGGCTGACCGAAGAATACGCCACCAGTTTCTTCCAGTCCTTCTGCATGAGGCTGACCAGCGCGCCATAAATGATCCCGATAATCGAAAGCACCGCCAACACCTGCACGATGGTCTGATCCACCGACGCCTTCGGCAGCAGGGGCAGTGAGAAGCGGATAAAGCCGTACGTTCCCATCTTCAGCAGCACGCTGGCCAGGATGACGGAACCGGCGGTCGGCGCTTCCACGTGCGCGTCCGGCAACCAGGTGTGGAACGGGAACATGGGCACCTTGATCGCGAAACCCAGGAAGAAAGCCCAGAAAACCCACTGCTGCAACCCCAGCGGCAGGTTCAGTTTCATCAACTCCGAGATTTCGAAGGTATAGTGCCCGAACTGGCCGTAATACTGGAAATACAGGGTCAGGATGCCCAACAGCATCAGCACCGATCCCGCCAACGTGTACAGGAAGAACTTGATCGCCGCATACAGCTTTCGCGGTCCGCCCCATACTCCGATGATGAAGTACATGGGCACCAGGACCAGTTCCCAGAACACGTAAAACAGGAAGAAATCGAGCGACATGAATACGCCCAGCATGCCTGTCTGCAGCAGGAGGAACATGCAGTAGTATTCCTTCAGGCGATCCTGCACGGCGTTCCACGACGAGAGAATGGCGATGAAGCCGATCAGCGTGGTCAGCATGATCAACAGCAGGCTGATCCCGTCGATGCCGATCAGATACTGCACGCCCAGGCTGGGAATCCAGTCGGCGCGCTCCGCGAATTGAAATCCGGCGACGCCTTTGTCGAAGCGGGAGACCAGCGGCAGAGAGATCAGGAATCCGGCGAAACTCGCCAGGTTCGCCCAGATTTTGACGAGATTTTTCTGGCTCGCGGGAATCAGAAGAAGGATCAGCAGTCCCGCCAGGGGGGTGAACAATACCAGACTGAGTAAGTGGTGGTCCATCATTTACCCGCCAGATAGTAACCGAAGAAGATCAGAACTCCGACCACCACGAACAGCGCATAGGCCTGCACGCGCCCGGTCTGGAGAATGCACACGGGATAGGACAGCAGCTTGATGGAAAACGAACCCAGACGCACGGCGCCATCCACGATCCAGGTGTCCCACCAGATCGAGACCCGCGAAGAGAAACGGGTCAGCCAACCCGCGCCGTTGACCGCGCCATCCACCACGTTGCGGTCGAATGCGCCCATCGCTTCCCCGCCGCCCTTGCCGAGGCCGTTCACGAAAAGGAAGTCGTAGATCTCGTCGACATACCATTTGTGATACAGCGTGTTATACAGCGGCTGAAAGGTGCGCGCGAGTGACTCCGGAATATCCGGCTTCACCTGGTAAAACCGGTATGCCACGTAGATCCCCAGGCCCGCTACGGTCACCGAGACAAACATCAGGGTCCATTCCATTCCGGCTCCGTGGGCCGCTTCGCCGGCCGCTTCCACCGCCGGAACCAGATACTGCGCCAGCCAGCGTTCGAACGTGTAGAATACTTCGGAGAGGTTCCAGGCTTTCGGAACCGCGAGCCAGCCTCCCAGGACGCTGCCGGCGGCCAATACCGTCAACGGCACCGTCATACTGGGCGGCGACTCGTGGATGCGGGAAGCCACTTCGGGCGCCACCCGCGATTTGCCGTAGAAGGTCATGGCCATGAGCCGCCACATATAGAATGCCGTCATGCCGGCGGTCACCAGACCGACGCCCCACAGCAGATGCGATCCCTGAGGCGAACTGTACGTCTGCCACAGGATCTCATCCTTCGAGAAGAATCCGGCCAGCCCGGGAATACCGGAGATGGCCAAGGTGGCGATCAACATGGTCCAGTGCGTAATCGGTATCTTGTCCTTCAGCCCGCCCATACGCCGCATGTCCTGCTCACCGCCCATGGCATGAATGACCGAGCCCGAGCACAAGAAGAGGAGCGCCTTGAAGAATGCATGCGTGAACAGGTGAAAGACCGCCACCCAATAGGCGCCCACTCCCAAGGCGAGGAACATGTATCCTAACTGGCTGACTGTGGAGTACGCCAGCACGCGCTTGATATCGTTCTGCACCAGGGCGATGCTGGCTGCGAAGATGGCGGTGAATGCGCCCACCGTGGCCACGATCGACAGCGTTTGCGGCGTCAACTGGAACAGCGCCGATGAGCGGGCCACCATGTATACGCCGGCCGTGACCATGGTCGCCGCGTGGATCAGGGCGGATACCGGTGTGGGACCTTCCATCGCATCCGGCAGCCAGACATACAGCGGGAACTGCGCTGACTTACCGGTAGCGCCGATGAACAGCAGCAGCGCGATCGCGCTCAACACACCGAAGGAAGCCGTTTCGGCATGAAAGTGACCGCTCCGCAACGCCCCGTTTACGTCCAGGAAACGCACCGTCCCCAGCAGGCTGAACATCAGCAGCATGCCGAGGATAAAGCCGGCATCGCCGACCCGATTGACGATGAAAGCCTTCTTACCCGCGTCGGCCGCCGATTTCTTGTGGAAGTAGAACCCGATCAGCAGGTAGCTGCATAATCCCACGCCTTCCCAGCCGACGAACAGCAGTGCGTAATTGTTGGCCAGCACCAGCATCAGCATGAAGAAGATGAACAGGTTCAGGTAGCCGAAGAAACGGTAATAACCGTTGTCATGGGCCATGTAGCCGACGGAGTACACATGGATAAGAAATCCGACGCCGGTGACCACCAGGATCATCACGGAGCTCAGGGGATCGAGCAGAAAGCCCCAGTCGGCGCTGAAGGTGGCCAGGCGGCCGTCCAGCAAGTGAAACGGCATGCCGGCCAGCCAGGTGAACTGGATCACCTGGTGCACCCGCGGGGACTGTTGCGATAACTGCCACACCGCTCCGGCGGACAGGATGAGTGAGATCAGCACCATGCCGCAACAGATCAGGCTTACCAGGACCTTCAGGGGCGACCCGTGCGCGTGGCCCGGCGTGTGTTCATGAGCGTGATTGTGACTATGGGTGTGCGGATGCCCGTGGCCGTGATCGTGCTCGTCGTGGACGTGCTCCACCCCCGGCGCCACCGCCACCTCCGACTCGGGCTGCGGATCGAATGTCCGGCCAAACAATAACATCAGCAGCGCCCCGGCCAGGGGGAACAGCGGGATCAGCCAGATCAGGTCCAGGAAATTCAATGGATAACTCCCCGCCTTACCATTTCAATAAGTCCACCTCGTCCGCCAGCACCGTCTCTTTGTTGCGGAACAGGGCGATGAGAATGCCCAGGCCCACCGCGGCCTCCGCCACCGCGTCGGTGATGATGAAGATCGCGAACACCTGGCCGCCCAGGTCGTGCAGCGCGTGCGAGAAGGCGATCAGATTGATGTTCACGGCGTTCAATATCAGCTCGATGGACATCAGAATGATGACGATGTTGCGCCGCGTCAGAACTCCGACGGTCCCGATCAGCAGCAGAGCCGCGCTCAACGCGATGTAATGTGCCGTGGTAATCGGGTACATTCAAATCCTTTTCTTGGCCATGACCACCGCGCCGACCACAGCCACCAACAGGAGAATGGATGCGATCTCGAAGGGCAGTAGGTATTCGGTAAACAGGGCGTCGGCGAGCATCTCCGTGTTCCCCAGGCCACTGGAGGCCAACGCTGCGCCGGGTTGGGCGATGCGGAAGGCGCCCACGCCCTTGGAAAGAAAATAGAACAACAGCCCGCCCACGGCGGCGACGCACACCAGCGCGATCCACCATTGGCCGTTGAATTGTTTCTGTTTGGCCGCCTGGTCCAGATTGACCAGCATGATCACGAACAGGAACAGGACCATGATGCCGCCGATGTACAGCACGATCTGCACGGCGAACAGGAACTCGGCCTGCTGCAACAGGTACAGGCCGGCCACGCCCAGCAGGGAAACGATCAGGAAAACCGCGCTGTGCACCGCGTTCCGGCGGGTGATGGTGAGGATGGCGCCACCCAATACCAGGACGGCAAAGCTGTAAAAGAAGATCGCCTGAGTCAACTCGGGAGTCAGCATTTGTATTGGGTCGGCTTGGGCCCTTCTTCCAGCATCTGGCGATCCCAGATGGCGCCTTCGCGGGTGTAACTGGCCAGCTCGAAATCCTGGGTCAGTTCCAGCGCGTCCACCGGACAGGCGTCTTCACACAAGCCGCAGAACATACAGCGGGACGTGTCGTAGGTGAAAGTAGTCAGCTCCTTCCGTTTGGTCTGCTCATTGCGCTCGCTGGTGACCACGATCAGGTTCTCGGGGCACGCCAGCGCGCACAGGTTGCAGGCGATGCACAGCGTCTCGCCGTTATCCGGATTGATGTTCAGGCGCGGCGCGCCGCGGTACCGCTCGCCAACCTTCGGCCGCTCCGCCGGGTACTGTTCGGTGTAGATGCGCTTGGGATCCTGATTGCGAAAAGTCACCCGTAGACCTTGAAACAGGTCCACCAGAAAAACAGTCCTTAAGAACTTACGGATCATTTCCAGGCCCTCACCGGTCCACCTCTCCCAATACGATATCCAGCGTACCAATTATCGCCACCACGTCCGCGACCAGGCCGCCGCGCACCATGCGATCGAGCGCCTGCAGGTTCACGAATGAAGGCGGCCGTACCCGCATGCGGTAAGGCTGCGTCGAATTGTCGCTCACGATGAAATAGCCGAGCTCGCCTTTGGGCGCTTCGATCGAAACGTACACCTCGCCCACCGCCGGTTTTACCACCTTGGGCACCTTGGCCATGATCGGCCCGCTGGGAATGCGGTCCACCGCCTGCCGTATGATGCGCGCCGACTGCCGCATCTCTTCCATCCGCACGGTATACCGGTCGTAGGTGTCGCCGTTTTCGCCCGTGGGGATTTCGAAGTCGTACTGTTCGTAGCCGGAATAAGGCTGGGCCTTGCGCAAATCCCATTTCACCCCGGCGGCGCGCAGTACCGGACCGGTTACGCCGTATTCCTTGCACTCCTCGGCTGACAGCACGCCGACATTTTTCAGGCGGCCCACCCAGATGCGGTTATGGGTCAGCAGCTCCTCGTATTCATCCACTTTAGGGATGAACCAGTCGCAGAACTTCTTGGTCTCGGCTTCGAATCCGTCGTAAGTCTCGTACTGCAATCCGCCGATGCGGAACGCGTGCGTCGTCAGGCGCGCGCCGCAGTAGTTTTCGAAGATCTTGAGCACCTCTTCGCGTTCGCGCAGGCAATAAAAGACGGGCGTGATGGCGCCGATATCCAGCGCGTGGGTGCCCAACCACAGCAGGTGGCTGGCGATCCGGTTCAGCTCCGTCAGGATCACTCGCACCGCCTGCGCGCGCGGCGGGGCTTCGATGTTCAGCAGCTTCTCGACCGCCAGGCAATAGCCCAAACCGTTCGAAACCGCGGCCACGTAATCCATGCGGTCGACATAGGGGGCGAACTGCTGGTAGGTGCGGTTCTCGCCGATCTTTTCCACGCCGCGGTGCAGGTAGCCGATGACGCACTCGGTACCCATCACCTTCTCCCCGTCCAGCTTCAGAATCACGCGCAGCACGCCGTGCGTGGACGGGTGCTGCGGACCCATATTGATGACCAGCTCGTTAGCGTCGAGAAAAGTAGCGTCCGGCATACGGGATCATTGGCCGCTTTCGATACCCAGATTCTCCTTCACCCAGGTATCGTCCTGGAGCAGAATCGAATTCTCCTTGCGCAGCGGATACCCCTGCCACTCCTCCGGCAGCAGGATCCGGCGCATGTCGGGATGGCCGGCGAACTGAATACCGAACATGTCGAAGACTTCGCGCTCCAGCCAATTGGCCGTCAGGTGTACTGTGGTTGCGGTCGCGGGGCGGTACCCATCCGCGATGGACGTCGTGATTCGCATCCGTTCGTTGCGTGCGAAGCTATATACAATGTAGACCAGTTCGAACCGTTCCGGCCGTTTGGGGTAGTCGACGGCGGTCAGGTCCACCAGGTAGTCGAAATCCATCTCCAGCTTCAGCGTTTCCAGAATACGGACGACCGCGTCCGGCTTAGCTACCAGAAAGTTCTGGCCCAGATACGTCGAAAACTCCGTAATGTCGCCGTCGAAACGTTCTTTCAACAGCCCGGTGATGTCGCTCTCCCAGGGAGTGGTGACCATGACGGCGGGAGGTTTGGGGGCCGCGTGGGCTGCCGGAGGTTTGGGAGGTGCCGTTTTGGGGGCCTCGCTCCCGGCGGGAGGAGGCGCCGCCGAGCCGTCGGGCTTTTGCTCGTCAGGCATTGGTATCCCAGTGAAGACCACTACACATATCACTTGCCCGGAGAACTGTCAAACGCCAATCGGCGCGTTCGGTTATCCTGGACGGAGATGACCAAAGTCCAGATCGATTTCCGCCTGCAGCACCCGCTAAACGACGAACTGATGGAGCGCATCGCCCGCGTCTACGCGATCTACGGGATTCAAAAGATCCGCCTGTCGCCCGCGCAGGATGCGCTGTCTGTGGAGTACGATGCCACGCGCTTGCGTCCGGCGGAGGTGCAATCCGCTTTGGCCCGGTCGGGCATACCGGTGATGGCTATCTAGCAGGCTCGGTCGGACTTCATTAGCAAAGGCAAGGGAGGCCAAAAATACAACCGGCGGTCCAGAAGCCTATTCCTTAGAAAGGCATCCGCACCGCCGGTTCGCGCCACTTCAACTGACTGACAGTGTTGCAAAGCGCATGCCAGTCTGGCAAGTCCTGTATTAACAACGAATTGACGCTCAGTGGTGGACCTGGCCCGGCGACTATTAGAAAGCTTTACACGGCGGGGTGAGGAAAAATTACGCTTCCTTCATCTCCCCGGCATGGTGCCGCACGTCCACTCCCTGCACCAGAAACACCACATCCTCGGCGATGTTGGTGGCATGGTCCGCGATGCGTTCCAGGTTGCGCGCCACGAAAATCAGGTCCACCGCCGCCGGCACCGTGGTCGGGTCTTTTTGCATATAGGACACCAGCTCCTGGTAGACGGAATCCCGCAGGGCGTCCACTTCGTCATCCGCCAGCAGGACCGCGCGCGCGACTTCGGGATCCGCCTTCACGAACGCGTCCAGCACCCGCAGCAGCATGGACTCCACGAGCTGGGCCATTTTCGGGATATCGATTAGGGGCTTCACGGCCGGCATCGCCACCAGAGACAGGGTCCTCTGCGCGATATTCACCGCCAGGTCGCCCATGCGCTCCAGGTCCGTGTTGATCTTCATGGTCGCGGTGAGAAACCGCATATCCTTGGCCATCGGCTGGCGCAGGGCGAACAGGCGCGTGGTCAGGTTGTCAATCTCAATCTCCATCTGGTTGACACGGGCTTCGTCGCGCAGCACCTGCCGGGCCAGTTCCGCGTCACGCTCCACCAGCGCGCGGACACTGCGGTGAATGGCCGATTCCACCTGGCCACCCATCTGTAATACTTTTTCGTGCAGCTCTTCGAGCTCAACGGAAAATTGTCGCAATTCAGATCTCCTGGTTCCCCTCTGCCGGCGTTACCCGAATCTGCCGGTGATGTAGTCTTCGGTTTCCTGCCTGGTGGGATTTTTGAAGATGATCTCGGTCGTGTTGTACTCAATCAGCTTTCCCAGCAGAAAAAACCCGGTGCGGTCGGCCACGCGTGCGGCCTGCTGCATATTATGAGTGACAATCACGATGGTGCACTGGTCTTTCAGGGTGAAAAGCAGGTCCTCGATCTTGGACGTGGCGATGGGGTCGAGGGCCGAACATGGCTCGTCCAGCAGCAGGACCTCCGGGTCTACCGCCAGCGCGCGCGCGATGCACAACCGCTGCTGCTGGCCGCCGGAGAGCGCGTAGGCCGACTTCTGCAGCTTGTCCCTGACTTCCTCCCACAAGGCGGCGCGCTTGAGGCTGTGCTCCACCGCGTCCGCCAGGTTGCCGTGGAACCCGTTCACCTTCAATCCATACGCCACGTTGTCGAAGATCGACTTCGGAAACGGGTTGGATTTCTGAAAAACCATGCCCACGCGCCGCCGCAACCCGGTCACGTCCATTTGCAGCACGTCTTCGCCATCCAGTAAAACCTGGCCTTCGGCGCGTGTATTGCGGATGGTCTCGTTGATGCGGTTCAGCGTGCGCAGGAACGTGGATTTCCCGCATCCTGAAGGACCGATCAGCGCCGTAATCTTGTTGGTGGGAACTTCCAGCGAAATGCCGTGCAAGGCCTGGTAGTTGCCGTAGTAAAAATTGAGATCCACGGCTCTCAGTTTGGCGGGTTGACCTGTGGCCTTGCCGCCGGCGGAACTGGGGGAAGGTAGTTTTGCGGTTCCCATGGTCATATTTTTATTTTTGCACGGCGATTCCACGCGAAAGGATCAGGCGCGCGGCGATGTTAGAGAGTAACACCAGCAGCAACAACACCAGCCCTGCCGCCCACGCCTGGCGGTGCCAATCCTCATAGGGCGACTGCGCCCGCACGAAAATCACGTACGGGAGGGATGCCGTGGGCTGGGTCAGCCCATTGCTCCAGAACTGGTTGTTCAAACTGGTGAAAAGTAAAGGCGCGGTTTCACCCGCAATCCGCGCGACACCCAGAATCATGCCGGTGGCGATGCCCCGATAGGCGGCGGGCACCACCACCGTGGCGATGGTTTTCCACTTGCTCGCGCCCAGCGCCAGGGCGCCCTCCCGGAGGTTCAGCGGAACCGAGGTCATGAACTGTTCGGTGCTGCGCGCGGTGATCGGAATCAGAATCAGGCCCAGGGCAAACGCTCCCGCCAGGGCCGAAAAACCGTGCGTCGGCTTGACAATCACCGCCCAGGCGAAAATGCCGATGACGATCGAGGGCACGCCGTTCAGCAGGTCAGCCATGTATCGGACCAGGGAGCCGAAGGTCTTGCCGCCGAACTCCGACAGATACACGCCCGCCATGAATCCCACAGGCAGGCCGAACATGCTGGCCAGCGCCACAATCACGGCGCTGCCTACGATGGCGTTCGCCATGCCGCCGCCCGTTTCACCCGGCGGTTTCGGGAGCTTCGTGAAGAAGTTCCAATCGATCGAGCGCCACCCATCGTAGATCAGGTAACCCAGGATGATGAACAGCAGGGAGACGGCGATCACCGCGCATACGCCGGTCAAGCTGAGCATCACGTGGCTGAACATCTTGCGCCAGCGGTTGCGCAGCGTCATGGATGTGCGCTCCCGCGCCGCGTCGTGGCGATGATCAGCAGGCGCGCCAGTGCGTTGATGACGATGGTGAGCAGAAACAACACCAGACCCAGCGCCACCAGCGAGCTTTGATACAAATCCCCGGTGGCCTCCGCGAACTCGTTGGCCAGCACCGCGGCTATGGTATATCCTGGGGCAAACAGCGAAGACGTGATTTCAAGGCCATTTCCGATCACCATGGTGACCGCCATGGTTTCACCCAACGCCCGCGCCAAGGCCAGGAAAATCGAACCGAAGATTCCCAGCCGCGCCCACGGCAGAACCGCCTGCCAGGTGGATTCCCAGCGTGTGGCGCCCAGCGCCAGGGCCGCCTCCCGCTGTTCGGCCGGCACTTCCAGCAGCGCTTCGCGGGAGATCGAAATGATGAAAGGCAGCACCATGACGGCCAGGATCACGCCCGCGGTCAGGTACCCGACGCCCAGAATAGTCCCCCTGAATATGGGTAGAAAACCCAGCGTCTTCTTCAAAAACGGCTCCACGTAATCCCGCATTAGCGGTACCAGTGTAAAGATCGCGAGTACGCCATAGATCACGCTGGGAACCGCGGCCAGAAGTTCGATAAAAAACGTGAAAACACTCGACATGCGCGGAGGCGCCAGTTCCGCCAGGAAGATGGCGGCTCCTACTCCCAGCGGCACGGCGATGAGCAGCCCCAGGACCGAAGTGACAATCGTCCCGTAGATGAACGGGAGAGAACCGAACTGCCCGCTGACCGGGTCCCAGTCGGTCGTGGTGAAGAAAGAGAGGCCAAACTTTTGACGCGCCAGCGACGATTGCACCCAGAGCTGCCACACGAGCACCAGGGTGAGCAGCAGAATCGTGCCGGCGAATGCCAGCGTAACCAGGCGCGCGATTTCGTCGCCGTCCGTCAGGCGTGAAATAAAGCCCCGCGCGCCCCGATTGGGACGCGCGGGCCGTGTGGCTGGGGTTGCCATATCCGTCTACTGAACGCGGGCGACGGCTTTCTCTTCTTTAGCGACTACTGCTTTGGGCAGCGGAGCGTAGCCCAAACCGGCGCAGTATTTTTGGCCTTCTGTCATCATCCAGTGCAGAAAGTCGACGATCACCTTGCGCTTGCCTGCATCCTCGATTTTACTCGGAATGAGCAGCCACGTGAATGTCGAGATCGGGTAGGCGTTTTTTCCGGGAGCGTTGGTGATGGAAACCCGGAAATCGTCGGGCATATTCTTGGCGGCGCCCGCCGCGGCCGCGGTGACGCTGTCGAAGTCCGCCTTCAGAAAGACTCCCGCCGAATTCTGCAGCAGGCCGTATCCCATATGGTTCTGCACGGCGTAGATCAGCTCGACATAGCCGATGGCGTCGGGAGTCTGCTTCACGAAACCGGCCACGCCTTCGTTACCCTTCTGACCAATGCCCACCGGCCATTTCACGGAGGTACTCGAACCCACATCCTTCTTCCAGTCCGGGCTGACCTTGGACAGATAATCCGTAAACACGAAGGTGGTGCCGCTGCCGTCCGAGCGATGCACCACGATGATCTCGGCATCCGGGAGCTTTACGCCAGGATTCGCCTTGGTCAGCACCGGATCGTTCCATTTCTTGATGTGGCCCAGGTAGATGCCCGCCAAAGACGCCGGCGTGAACTTCAAATCCTGGCTGACACCCGGCAGGTTGTAGGTGGGCACCACGCCGCCCAACACGGTGGGAAAGTGCAGCAGCCGAGTCTTGGCTTCCTTGAGTTGTTCATCCGTCATCGGCATGTCCGATGCGCCAAAATCCACCGTGCCCGCCGTCACTTGGCGAATGCCGCCACCCGAGCCGATCGACTGGTAATTGATCTGCGTATCGGTATGGGTTTTTCCGAACTCTTCGAACCACTTGCTGTAAATCGGGTAAGGAAATGTGGCGCCGGCGGCGTTGATCAGCACCTTCGCCTGGGCTACGGCCAGAAGCAGGCCGAGGGCGCCCAAGGCGCCCACCCAAATCTTGTTTAGTCTCATGTAGCTCGTCTCTCCTTTCTTTATTTGCTTGCTGCTGGCGGCTGGCCCGGCAAGGTGTACCGCAAATCGACCCAGATCATGTTGCTGCTGGCGTTCCGGGCCGTAGCGGTCGGAGCCCATGGCGACCGGGTCAAATAGGAATACTGGATGAACATACCCAAAGCTCCGTAGTTGGGGCTTTTCCAGAAGGTGGGGTTGATGCCGAAGCTGGCTTCCTGGATTATCCGGTCTTGACCCGTGGACGAACCCGGAAAGCCGTATCCGACGTAGGCGTTCTTGTTCGCCGGATCGAGGGAGAAGTTCCGTCCTATGTCGACGCCGCCGTAGTAGGCATACAGCACGGCGTTCTTCATATGATATTCAAAGCCGTCCACCGTGGAATAGGAATGCACCAACGAGGGACTGCCATCCGGACGGACAATCAGATCCGGCGCCAGCCCGAAGATGTACCGGCCGCCGCCATCGCTGAAGAAGGTGTTGCCGATCAGGTGGAAGCCCTTCACCATTTCGAGGTTCACGTTGAACTCGCCGCCGCCGCCGGTTTTGGTGAACGACTGGCTGCTCAACTGGTTGTAGGTTTTGAAGGTGCTCAGCAGGCCGACCAGTTCGATGTGCATGTGCTTACCGCTGGCAACCGGATCGAATGCCAGCTTGGTGATGATATCGGGGCCCACACTGGGGTCCGAACTTCCCTGGCTGCCGGTATTGATCAGGTTCGCGTAGGAACTGGCTAAGCTGCTGGGCAACACGATGGTGCCGCCACCGCCCGAACCGCCGCCATACTGCTCGGCCTCCTCCAAAGCCAGACCCCAGGCGATCGTTTTGGTGGGGTGATACACGAACCGGAAGCCCGGTTGCCGCGACCAAGTCAAGCCCAATTGGTAATTCGTGTCGAAGTCCTGGCTGTAGAAGACATCGCCCGGCAAACCCGAAATGCCGTTGCGGCCCGGCGTCATCAAGCTCCAGGATTGGCCTCCCAGAATTTCCCACTTGTCCTTGCGCACGTCGATCCAGTACAGCCGCATGCGGAAGGTGTTGCTGTTGCTGGTGACGGTAAAGTTGCCCGGAGTCGTGCCCAAAAAGTCGGACTCCCAATAGGCCAGTATTCTGGCTCCGTGAACGGTCCCGTCGATACGGGCGCCGATGCGGCTGTTCTGCGCGCTGAAGCGCATTTCCGTCAGTTGGCCCTGCGGAGTACCGCCGTACGGAATGCTGCCGAAGTTCGTCCCGATCGAGGTGCCGGGGTTCGTCGAGCGGAAGACCCCCGTCATATCCATGAACCCTACCGGCGTGATCGTTATCGTTCCCAGATGAATCTGCAACGGCGAGGCCGGCGGCTCGTTAGCCTGCTGCGGACTGAGCGCCGCTGCCAGGCCCGGATGCAGAATCGGCTCCGCTTCACCCGCCGGCACCACAGGCGTGCCGCTGGCTACCTGGCCCAGGCTCGGAAGCTTCGGCTGGCTGGCTTCTTCCAAGACTTTCTTTTCGTCTTCCATAGCCTTGCGCAATTGATCGATCTGTTGCTGCTGCGCGGCCAATTGCGCCTTCAACTTCTCAATTTCCGGATTGGCTGTGGACTCCTGGGCGCGGGCAGGCTCGGTCAAGCAGCCCGTGATGAGCAGAATCCCGCCGAGGATCACAAGTACTCTTCCTGTCATTGAAGCTCCTTGTAGAAATTTCGAGGTGCGATCCGAATTGCAGGAGCAGGCGCACCACACCCTTTCGGCGCGCGGACGCACTGACCGCCATTTTTCGGACTCAATTAATGTAACGACAGGTGATTATGGGTTAATGACGGAAGCATTAAGATCCCGTTACAAAGGCGCCCGGGCACACCGCGCACAGGGTACGGCAGTACGGGCGATGTTTGGACCGGCTATCTAGAACACGTATTCCGTCAGCATGTACCAGACGTTGTAGGAAACGCCCTTGGTGGTGTTCTTAAGGAATTCACCGGGAATCATCCGGCCGTAACCGGTTCCGACTTGGGTCTGTCGCGTCGGGGTGTATATGGTCTGTATGTCGAGTTCCTCTCCGACGTGCGTACCCGATTTTCCTTTGGAATCCGCCGCCACCACCGAGCCGCGCGTGGGATAGAACGCATCATGCGCGTCGGCCAGCCAGTAATCATGAATGGCGGTCGCCAGCGTCCACTTGCGCGCCAATTTGAATTCCTGCCCGAAGCGCAGATCCTCGATGTTGCGCCAGCCGGCCAGGTCCGCTAATCCCAGCTTGTCGTGGGTGCTTGGATAGATTGGATCGAAGGTGTTGTCGGTTCCGCCTTTGACGTTGGAACTGCCGGAGCCGTAATCGAATTCGACGAACAGCCGCGGCCGGATGCGCGACTCCTGGAAGGTGTAGCCTCCCGTCCAGTGACCCATCCAGGCGCGGATCTTGTCGGTAGCCAGCGTGCCTACCTGGTAGGCAATCTCCGTGCGGTAGTCGAGATGATACGGAAGGGCCCCCACCAGGCGGAAACCCGTCGTCCATTCGTCCAGGTGGCCCTTCAGATTCTGCACCGAGAAGCTCGGACGCAGGTTCCACAATTCGTAAACGTCGAAGGTGGCCCGCGGGATCACGTTGCGGGCGGTGGCATAGAGGCCATAGAGATTGTTGCCCTGCAGATGATGGTCGAAGACACCCTGGCGCATGATGACCACGGAAGTCGCGAATGCATCTACCCGGAGCCGCCCCACTTGGTAGGCCGCGCGTACACCATCGAACGAACGGGAGACCTGGGTCCACCAGGAATCGCCGATTAGCCGGTTGTTGCCGTAGCTCATCTGGAACCGTCCAGCCTGCAGGCTGAAACCATTGCCTTCGGTGGCCCCAAACAATGCGTACGCCTCAAAGAGTTGCGCAGTGTCCTGATAAGGCGGCTGGGCCGGGGTTATCCCGAATGCCCGGGCATCCTGCCACTCGGTGTAGAACCGGACCCAATTCGTAGGCTTGATCATCATACCAAGACGAATGCGCTGCTCCTCGTAGTCGTTCGTGGAATTCGGTTTGAAACTATTGCCGCTGTAATCGGTAAAGCGCTCGCGCAGCTCTCCTGTGAACCGCAGCCATGGGGGCAGATTCTCATTGAACTGCTCGGATAGGGAAGGCGAATGCGAGCCTTCGGCCCATATCCCGGTGAGCTTGGGATACGGCAGCTCTGTGGTTGTCACTGGCGTCGGCGGACCTGCCGGGCGCGAACTGGTTGCGGCAGCCGGTTGCCCGCCTCCCGCGGGTGTGCCACCGGAATCCTCCGCGATGGCTACGCCAGCCATCGGGACGATCGTTGCCAAGACCACAAAAAGCTTCATGCCGCTCCTGCCTTGAGTCGCCATTGTCGTGCGCTCCTTGAATATTTCTTATTTAAGATGGAATAATCCGCTAAAGACCCCGTAAGCAGCTCAAACCAACGACTTCTGTCCATTGATCGACGAGCCTTCAGCCTCTCTCCCTCGTTTTAACACAGCTTGGCGCACTGAGATCTATTTGTCAACTGTTTTGATAGGATTAATATCTTGATGGGGGCCGACCGGCCTACGCCTCCGGCAGTACGACAGTGAATCGCGAACCCTTGCCTAACTGGCTCTCCACGGAGACTGTCCCACCCATCTGCTCGACGACGTGTTTCACGATTGAAAGACCCAAGCCCGTGCCACCCACCTCGCGCGAACGGGCCTTGTCCACGCGGTAAAACCGCTCGAAGATGCGCGGCAGGTCCTCCGAGGGGATGCCGATCCCGCTGTCGGCGATCGTGATCGCCACCCTGGAGTCAGGCATACGCCGCGCATCCACCCAGACTTCGCCGCCCCCCCGGTTGAATTTCACGGCATTGTCCAGAAGATTCACGAAGGCCTGTTCCAGCTTGATCTTGTTGCCCATGACCTGCAGGTCTTCGACGGTCCCCCATCCCAGGTGGACCTGCCGCATGACGGCTTCGGATTCGACCGTGCGCATGGCCGCTTCCAGGGTTCCCAGCACGGAGAGCTTGCCGGGCGCCAAGGGCGCGCGTCCGGACTCCAACTCCGAGAGCGTCAGCAGGTCGGAGGCGATGTTGTTCAGGCGGATGGCGTGCGACTGGATGATCTCGACGAACCGGCGCCGGTTATCCGGGTCTTCGAGCGCGCCATCCAGCAGCGTTTCCGCGTAGCCGCGTATGGCCGTGAGCGGAGTGCGCAGCTCGTGCGAAACATTCGCCACGAAATCCTTGCGCACCCGTTCCAGCCTCTCCAGGTCGGTAATATCGTGCAAAATGGCCATGGCCCCGCTGCTGGAGGCGCCAGCCAGCGGAGCCGCCTGCACTTCGAACGAACGTCCGTCGGCGCCGGTGAGATGCATCCGCCTTTTCACCGATCCGCCCGACGACACTGCTGTGCGCAGCATCTCCAGGAAATCCGGATCGCGGACCAGCCGCAGTACCGGAAGGCCGGCAGGCGCCGGACCCTGCACGCCGAAGGCAGTGGCGAACGCGGAGTTGCAAAACGTGACGCGCAGTTCTTTGTCGACCGCCAGCACGCCTTCCACCATGCCCGTCAGGATGGCGTCGCGCCGCGCACCTTCCAGCCGCACGCGGTCCACCAGATCGCTGACCTGCGCCGCCACCCGGCCCAAGGACTCCGCCAGCGCACCCAGATCGTCGCGTGCTTCCGCCTGGATTTTCTGGGGCGGCCCGCTGACGACTCCCTCGGCAAAGCCGCGCAGCCGCCAGATACGCCGCCGCAACCGCCGGGCGAGGACGAAGGCGCCGGCAAGCCCCACGATCGCCACCCCGCCGGTGACGACGGCCATGCGCCGCCGCAAGTCGTCGCTGGCTTCGGGCGCCGCCAGAAACAACAACGCCAGTTCCGCCGCAGCCAGCAGCAGCACGCCCCACAACAGATTTTGAAAAAGCGGCCTGCGCATCGAATCCCCGCCGCGACCCAACGGGAGAAGCGGTTGCTACAATCGTAGCAGTGCACTCCGCGGAAACCCAGGACGTCCACGAAATTGTGCGCGCGCGCATCGCCCCGCATTTCTCCAACCTGGCCTCGTGCCGCAACAGCGCCGAGTTATGGGGACGGGATCTTTATCGGACCCTGGAGCCGGATATCCGCCGCGTGCTCGATACCGCGGAAACCGGCGATTTCAGCAGGGGCGCCGCGCCCTCCCGCGCGGCCTATCGCTTCGTGGCCTGGAACGTGGAACGCGGCGCGCAGTTCGAGGGGCAAGTCGAGTGCCTGCGCGCCCACCCGTATCTGCGCGAAGCCGACGTTCTGCTGTTGACCGAAACCGACGCCGGCATGGTGCGCTCCGGGAACCGCAACGTGGCCCGCGATCTGGCCCACGCGTTGGGGATGCATTATGCCTTCATCCCCTGCTATCTCAACCTGACCAACGGTTCCGGCATCGAGCAGGACCTGCCCGGCGCCAACGACCTGGGCTTGCACGGAAACGCGATCCTGAGCCGTTATCCGCTCAGCGGCGTACGGCCGGTGTTCCTGGCCAACGGCGTAGACATCATGGCTTCCCGCGAGAAACGCATCGGACGGCAGGCGGCGCTGGCGGCGCAGGTGCATTTCCCCAATCTCACGGTGACCGCGCTGTCCGTACACCTGGACGCGCAATCGACGCAGCGTCACCGCTATCTGCAATTGCGGGACGTATTGGATCACATCGCCGACGCGCCTTACGTGGTGCTGGGCGGCGACTGGAACACCAGCACTTATAATTCGTCGCGCGCCATCCACGCCATTCTGGGCTTCTGGCTCCGCGTCCTGATGGGCGTGGACAACGTGATTCGCAATCACTATCTGCATCCGTACAACCGCTTCGAGCGCGACTTGTTCCGGTTGCTGGAGCGGCGGGGCTTCGAATATCGCGCCTCCAACAGGTTGGGCGAGCACACCGTCGCTTACGACGTGGGCGACCTGCGCGCCACCAAGGCCCTGCGCGACTGGGTGCCCGGCTGGTGTTTCCATTTCATTCGATGGGCGCTGCGCAACCATGGCGGCCGCTGCCCCTTGAAGCTGGACTGGTTCGCCACGCGCGGCCTCGCCAGTGTCGATCCGCGCGTCATTCATGAAGTGCGGGAGGGTCGCCGCGTGCCTCTGTCCGACCACGACGCCATCGGCGTGGATATCGTCGCGGCTGGTTAACCTTCGGGCACTGGCTGGCAACCCCCTGTTTTCGCGATACTGGCGCAAGTACACGCCAGTTTCGGACGATATGTCTGGCGAGAAGGCGGACAAGCGGCTTGTTCGAAAATCTGATCACGATGGCCACGGCCGTGCTGGCTGGCCGTCTGTATCTGTCCGGGCTTTACCGCCGCTACCGCGCCTTTTTCCTATTTCTGGTATTTCAGGTATCGCGCGGTGTGGCCCTGGCGCCGCTGGATACCGCCGGCAGCACTTACCAGAAGGTCTGGGTACTGACCGAGCCGCTGCAGTGGGTGTTCTACGTCCTGGTGGTTCTGGAGATCTTCGCTCTGGTGCTGCATGACTACCGGGGGCTATCGACCGTGGGACGATGGTCTCTGCTGATTTCCGTGGTCATCGCCATGATTGCCGCCGGCGTGACTTTGCTGGCGCCTACGCATGCACCGGATCAATCCCGTTTGATGTCCTGCATCTACATGGCCGAGCGGGCGATCTATTTCAGCCTGGCGGTCTTCCTGCTGACCATCCTGGGCGTGCTGTTGCAATACCCCATCTCCCTGACCAGCAACATCATCCGGCATAGCCTGATCTTCTGCATTTATTTCGTAAGCTCGACGTTCATCTATCACCTGTTAGCCGCCGGCGGCATCGGTGTAATGACGGCAGTCCGAGTCAGCATGGATTCGGTCGATCTGGTCGTCCTGGCGGCCTGGCTGGTGCTGCTGAACCCTGCCGGAGAGCAGCGTAAGAAGACGCTACGCCCGTCCTGGATGCCGGGGCGCGAAGAGGAACTGGTCCGCCAGTTGAGCAGCCTTAACCTCACACTTCAGGCCCTGCTCAGTTAGCGCGGCGGCTTCAGGACCGCCAGCGGACACCCACTCCCAGCTTCTTCTTGGCGTACTCCAGGCTGCGCTCCAGGTCCACCCGCTGCTGCTCGCGCAGCGCCGCCTCGATGGTCGGGGAGTTGTTGGACCACTCTCCGATCACCATGTTCCCCAGAAACGGCCGGCCGCTTTTGGCCAGCGCCACGAAACGCGCGAATTCCCAGGCCGGGGTCTTGCGGAACGCAGTCCAATAATCCGGCTCCAGATAAGGCAGCACTTCAGGGGGCCGGCCCGTGATGATCTCCAGTTGCATGGATGCCGCGGGACACAGTTTGTGAAAGAGACTCGCGAACCGCACAAAATCCACCGAGCCGTCGCCCAACGCCACCCACTGCGCGGCCGCGCCCCGCGGATGCTCGAACACCGCGCTGTCGCGGATGTGCGAGGTAGCCACGTACGGCGCCAGGGTCTCCAGCGTGAGGAACGGATCCTCGGCCACCCACATGGGATTGCCCGTATCCAGCGTCGCCCCCACGAAATCCTTGCCAGCCGCCTCGATGAGCCCCTTCAATTCGCGCGCCTGCATGTCCCCCGCGTGATTCTCCACGGCGATGCGTATACCTGCATCGAGCGTCCGCGACCGCACCGCGTGCAGGACTTTCACCGTATTCTCGATGTGCGCCTCGAGCGGCAGCTTCGTCCGGCGGTTGTCGCGCGTGCCCATATAACAACGCATCACTCGCGATCCCACGGCCTGCGCCACCCGCAGCCCGCGCGTCACGTACTCCTCCGGCTCGCCTTCCTTTTTGTTGTAGGCCGGCGACGACGGGCAGATGCAGCCGATGCCGGCATCGATCGTCACGCCCACCCGCGCCGCGTGATCTTTGACTCTCTGCAGGTAGCCCGGTTCCAGGCTTTCATAATCGCCCAGGCTGGAAAGCTGGACCGTGTCGAGCTTCAGCCGGGCGGCGTAATCGAGCAGTTCGATCGCCTTCCATTCGAACGCCCGTATGGAATACGAATCGAAGCCCAGTTTGATCGGAAGAGGTTCCGCGGATGAACTCATGGCTGCCACCGCCGCCGTAGACGCTGCCTGCAAAAACGTCCGCCTGCGCATAGGAGATGTTGTATCACGGTTTCGAGAAGGCGATCCCCGCAAAGCTCACCACGCTGCGCGGATCGATATTCCACTGCTCGTAATGCAGCAGCTCGCCGCGCGCCCGCGGGAGCGCTTTCAGAAAGGTGTACAAAGGCGACGAGCCGCACCACTTCAGGTCGTCGTGTTTCTCCCGGACCAGTTCCCAGAAGCCGCCGGGATCCGCGTCCACGATGCGCGCGATCCGCTGCCGGTCGCGTTCCGCCACTTCCGCCATCCGGCCGCGGTCGGCGCTGGCTTCGAAATCGTCGTTGTAGCGCACCCCCATGTGCGCCATGTCGATGCCCAGAATCCAGAAGAGACGATCGCCTTCGCGCGCGGCCATCTCCCCTAATGCCCCCAGGAAGCGCCGCACGTTGTCGTCGGATTCCGGTGCGCCGCCCAGATACAAACTATGCGCGAACTGGCCGCAAAGAATCGGCAGGATGCGGATGTCCGGTCCATAAATGTGTTGCAGAAAAATCACCTGCAGCTCGACGGTGTGCTCGAACGAGTGGCAGTAATCTTCCATGCGCACCGCCGGACCGCCGTGCGCCTCCAGCCAGTCCACCAGGGCCGTATCGGTGGCGGTCTCCCCCAACGGGGTCACAAACGGCTTGCGCGTCAGGCCGAAGCGTTCGGGCTCGCCGTAGTGCGAGGTGGCCAGGATGACGAATGTCCGGTCGCGGAGTACCGGCCCCAGCATCTGGTAGGCCGCGCGATAGGATCGCCACCCGCCTTCCGGGCTCACATGGGGCGCGGCGATACCGAACAGTCCCGCGGCCGGCGCCGGGACTCCGGCGGCGCCATCCATGTACCGTGCCATCGTCCGCTGCAAGTCGGCGATCCCCTGCGGATAGGCGCCGCCCGCGTGCGCCGGCGCGCGCTTGGGCGACTCGGCGAACTCCCGCTCCCGGCCGGATTTCATGCCCGCGAATGCGTTGTCTTCCAGGAACCCCGACGAGCTCAGGGTCTCCACCAGGTGTTGCGCGAGCGGGCCGACCTGCAAGTCCCCGGTGATACGCACCAGCAACGAGCGCAGATCCAGGTCCGTCTGCTGCCCGTCGAAGCAGCCCAGACATTCGATTAGCGGCGGAGGGATGATCAGCACGGCTTCGGAGTAGCGATATGGGTCGCGCAGGAGCAAACCGGGACGGTCCGGAGCGGGGGAAGGGAACAGGTCCAGAGCGGGCCGCAGCCGAGGCAGGGAATAGGCCACGCCTCATGGTACCAAGACGCCACCCGCGGAGCGGTTTCGCCTGCCCTCAGGCAGTCCGGTGCGCATGCTAGAATCAAGACTAATCCCGCCCATGCCTGAGATCCTGCCCTCCATTCTGGCCGCGGATTTTGCCCGTCTGGGGGAGCAGATTGCCCTGGTGGAACGCGGTGGCGCCACCATGCTGCACGTCGACGTCATGGATGGCCATTTCGTGCCGAACCTCACACTGGGTCCGCCCGTGGTGGCTTCGATCCGCAAAATCACGCACCTCACCCTGGACGTGCACCTCATGATCACCGATCCGGACAAGTACGCGCCCATCTTCATCGAAGCCGGGGCGGACCAGGTGATCGTACACCAGGAGGCCTGCCCGCATCTCGACGGCACTCTGCGCGAGATTCAGCGGGCCGGCGCCCGCGCCGGCGTGGTGATCAATCCCGCGACACCCGTCGCCACCATCGAGCAGGTCCTGGGGCTGGCGGACTACGTCCTGGTGATGAGCGTCAATCCGGGATTCGGCGGCCAGGAGTTCATCCCTTACACGCTCGATAAGGTCCGCCGCCTGGCCGCCCTGCGATCCGAGCGGCGCCTCTCGTTCGCCATCGAAATCGACGGGGGCATCACCCGGGACAATATCGGCGATGCGGTATGTGCCGGATGTGATTGGATCGTCACAGGGTCTTCGATCTTTCACACTCCGGACCCGACTGCCGCCATGGTGGAGCTGCGCCAGGCGGCGCTACGGGCGAAGGACGGCTACTGTTAAAGCCGCCGCCGCAACCCTACCCATGCTGGTCCATCAATTGCTATCCTGGTCTGGAACGAAATAGAAAGAAATTACCGCAAATGATGTATCCACGTGTAATCCATCGTTTGACGCTGGTGGTGGCTGCGGCCGTCTTGCTTTCCTCGTGCGGCCTACGCCGCCACAAGTACGCGGACCCCATCACTAAGAACAGCGAGCAGCCCGACAAGCGGCTGTTCGACCGCGCCATCAACGACATTGAACACAGCCGTTACGAGATCGCCCGCCTCACCCTCCAGACTCTCATCAACACCTACGATAGCAGCGAATACCTGGCCAAAGCGAAGCTGGCCATCGCCGACAGTTGGTTCCGCGAGGGCGGCGCGCACGGATTGGCCCAGGCCGAAGCCGAATACAAGGACTTCGAGTTGTTCTATCCGCAAATGGAAGAAGCGGCCGAGGCCCAGGAGCGAGTTTGCGATATTCACTACAAACAGATGGACAAGGTGGATCGGGATCCCATCCATGCCATCCGGGCGGAGGATGAATGCCGCCAGTTGCTGCTGCGCTGGCCTAACAGCAAGTTCGCGCCCGAAACGCAGCAGAAACTGCGCGATGTGCAGGAGGTGCTGGCCGCGCACGAGTACGCTGCCGCCATTTTCTATCATCACAAAGGCAGCTTTCCCGCCGCTGCCAATCGCCTGATCGGATTAGTGGAGCAGTACCCGCTATTCAGCCAGGCCGACGAAGCTCTCTGGATGCTCGGGGACTCCTATGACCGCATGGGCGACCGGTTCGAGGATAGGGCCGCCGACGCCTACACCCGTATCGTGCGGGATTACCCGCTGAGCGACCGCGCCCAGGGCGCCAAACAGAAGCTGGAAGCCATGAAGAGGCCCGTGCCGCAGGCGGATCCGGTAGCCCTGGCGCGGATGAAATACGAGCGCGAAAATCGCACCAAATCCAGTCTCCTCAGCCGCGGCCTCGACATGTTCAAATCGCGCCCGGACGTGCGTGCCGCGGCCAAGTCCGGAACGCCCACTATGACAGCCATGCGGCCGACGATCCCCGCCAGCGTGCCGCAGGTGCCCGGCGCCGGCGCACCCGAAGGAACGGTCAGCGGATCCACAACCAGCGACGTGACCGCGGCCGTGGGTACCGATACCAAGGAACTCGACAGCCGGCCGGATGCGCGCGCCAACCCGCCCGCCGGCGGACCCGCTGCCGCCGCGCAACCGGCCACGGATCCCAACCGGCCCGGCGAGCCGGCCGTCGTCCAGCAGCCTTTCGCGACGAATCACCCCCTGACGGAAAAGGAACGGAAGAGGGCTATCAAGAAAGCTCAGGAAGCCGCCCGGAAGAAGCAGAAGCTGGCCGCTAAAGAGGCGTCCAGGCATCCGGCCGCCGCGCAGCCCGCCTCGGCACAGCCCGCGACGCAAACGCCGCCGCAGGATAAATGACCCGCATCCTGCTTGCCGATGACAGTCCCCACGCGCAGCGCATGGGGGAGCAGATCCTGACCCAGGAGGGCTTCGAGGTGGTCACCGTCAGCGATGGCGATTCCGCCTTATTGCGCCTGGAAGACGTGGACCCCGACCTGGTGCTGGCCGATGTGGTGATGCCGCACCGCTCCGGCTACGAAATCTGCCAATACATCAAGATCAGCCCGCGCCATAAGCACGCGCGCGTGCTGCTGACCGCCGGCGTCAAGGACGCGCTGGATGAAAACGAGGTCCGCCGCGTGCAGGCCGACGGCGTCGTGCATAAGCCCTTCGAAGCCTCGGTCCTGCTGGAAGCTGTCAAGCCGCTCGTCGATCGGGCCGCCAAGGATCGCGGCTCCGCAGTGCATCCTGCCGCCGGCGCCCCCTCCAAACCGGCCGCCTCCAAAGCCCCTACGGTGGCGCTGATCGATCCCGAAAAGGTGCGTGCCGCCGTGACGGTCGCCCTGGATGCATCCCTCCCAGCTATCATTGAAGAGATCACCGAAAAGGTGCTGGTCGCGCTCAACACCCGCTAACCCGTATGCCCGATAACAGTTTCGACGTAGTCTCCAAGATCGAGTTGCCGGAAGTCAGCAATTCCATCCAGCAGGCGCTCAAGGAAATCTACCAGCGCTACGATTTGAAGGACTCCAAGTCCTCCATCGAGCTGAACATGAAGGACCACAAGATTATGCTCGCCAGCCAGGACGAGTACAAACTCAAGGCTGTGATCGAAGTCCTGGAAGGCAAGCTGGTCAAGCGCAAGGTGCCGCTCAAAGGCCTCACCTATGGGACCGTGATTCCGTCGGCCGGCTCGACCGTCAAGCAGGAAATCTCCTTGCAGCAGGGCATTCCGATCGAAAAGGCGCGCGAGATCGTGCGCACGATCAAGGACAGCAAGCTCAAAGTGCAGGCTTCCATCCAGGGCGACCTGGTGCGGGTCAGCAGCCGGGACCGCGATACGCTGCAGAACGTAATCAAGCTGCTGCGCGAAAGCGACTTCGGCATCGACATGCAGTTCACCAACTACCGCACTTTCTGACCGCCGGTCTTCCCGAGCGCTAGAATTGGGAAAAGGCCTATGCGTGTAGCACTAATGGCAATGCTGCTGGCCGCGGCGCCGGTTGCGGCGCAGAAGGACCCCGCGGAACTGCGGGTCACGGAGGTCAACGGCTCGCTCTCCTACGAGATCGTCAACGCCCTTCCTTATCCGATCGTCGCCTTCGATGTCACGACGCAATTCACGTCCCCCGGCTATCAGTCCCTGGCGTGCACTATTCATGCCTTTGTCAAAGGACCCTCCGACCTGGTCACCCGCAACGTGTGCGATCTGCCCCGCGATGCGAAAAACGGCAAACGGGTCACTTATGTCACGCGGCTGGTCAGCGTCGAATGGGCCCGAGGTCTGAAATGGACTCCCCCGGAGGATGGCCAGTAACCCCTCCGCGCGCGTCCTGGCATTCGACATTCTTGCCGCCGTCGAGCGCGGCGGCTACGCCTCCGACCTGCTGGCCGCCCGCGCGCAGGCGCTGGACCCGCGCGACGCGGGGCTGGCCTCCGAAATCGTTTTGGGCGTCCTGCGCTTCCAGGGACAGCTCGACTACCTGATCGAGTTGTATTCCGGCAAGCCCGCCGCGCGCCTGGACGCGCCCGTGCGCCTGGCGCTGCGGATGGGCATCTACCAGCTTCGCCACCTGGATCGCGTTCCGGCGTATGCCGCGGTTTCCGAAAGCGTCGCGCTGATCAAACGGGCGCGCAAACGTTCCGCCGCGGGATTCGCCAACGCCGTGCTGCGCAAGGTGACCCGCAACCCGGTCGCCTGGCCCCATCGTGCCGCCGAGCTTTCGCTGCCCGGATGGCTGCTGGAGCGATGGGATCGGCAATACGGGCCGGCGGCGGCAACGGCGATCGCCCACGCCGGTCTGGGCACCCCTCAGACTTTCCTCAACCCGGACACCGGCCGCATACAGGACATCGGCGCGCAATCGATCGTACCCCTGCTGGAGATCCGGCCCGGCATGACTTTTCTGGATCTGTGCGCCGCTCCCGGCAATAAGACGGCGCAAGCCGTCGCGGCGGGCGCGCGCGCGGTTGCTTGCGACATCCACTTTCATCGCCTGGCGCCACTCAAATCGCTGGGAGTCCCTCTGGTCCTGCTGGACGGCACTCGTCCGTTGCCATTCGCGCACCCGTTTGACCGCGTCCTGATCGACGCGCCATGTTCCGGAACCGGTACGCTGGCACACAATCCGGAGATCAAATGGCGCCTCACGCCCGCCGATCTGGCGGACCTGCAGGCACGCCAAGTCGCATTACTGGAACAGGGACTTCGCGTGCTGGCGCCCGGCGGCCTGCTGGTCTACGTCACGTGCTCGCTCGAGCGGGAAGAAAATCAGGAGGTGGCCGCGGCGGTGTCCGGCGCGACGGTGGTCCGGCAAACGGAGCGCATCCCCGGCCGCGATCCCGGCGACGGCTTCTTTGCCGCCGTCATCCGCCGTAGCTGAGGTGGCGGGAAGTTTCGGCTGCGCTATGGGCGCCAATCTGCCAGGCGGCGGCGCTACGATCCTGACCCCGCTGGCTCAGAATCCGATCCAGCAGCTCCGGAATCTCGTACACGGCCGAATTCCGAACCGCCGCCGCGTTCGCCCGGCACCGCGCGTAACGCCCCGGCGAGAGCATCTCCGCCAGCGCGCGGCCCAGCCGCGCGAAGCTCCCCACCACGATCCCGACGTCCTGCTCCACGATCCAGTCCGCGTTGTAGCGCTCGTGCGCCAGCGTCCACGCGTTGCGCTCCACGATCACCGGCAGCCGCATCGCCAGGGCTTCGCTGATACTGCCCGGACCCGGCTTGCCGATGAAGAAATCCGCCAGTTGCATGTAGCGCGGCACCTCGGAGGTGAAGCCTTCCACGTGCACCGGCACGCGATGCCGCATGGCGCGCAGTTTCCGCTCCGCCGCCACATGCCGCCCGCACAGTACGATCATCTGTACACCGGCGCGGCAGCGATTGATGGCCCGCGCCACCTTCACCGCGTCCAGCGAACCTTGCCCGCCGAACGACACCAGTGCGGTAGGCATATCCGGGCGCAGCCCCAGCCGCACCCGTTCGGCCGCCCGATCGATCGCCGGCAGGGCATAAAACCTGGGGTTCAGAATCATGCCGGATGTGCGCAAGATCCGGCTCTCCGCATAACCCAGCGACCGGGCCTGCGCCGCCGCCCGGTCCGAGCCGCAGATCACGTACTGATCCTGCCGCTCCATCCAGAAGTGAGGCGGATAATCCGCAATGTCGGTGAGCACGGTTACCATCGCGGCAGACGGACAGGCGCGCGCGAGGGCCGCCTTGATCGCCCGGTTATAGTGCGGGATCAGCGACACCACCAGGTCCGGCGGATCCTGCCGCCAGTGCGCCGCCAATACGCGTACTTCCGCATCGTGGAACAAGCGTATGGCCAGGTGCATGGGCGGTATCAACTGCGCGGTCCCCAGTGTCCACCCGCGGCGCAGCATGATGTTGTAGATTTCCTGAAACGGGATGCCCGTGACCTTGCGGATGACGTCGATCGACTCCAGCAGGTCCTGAATGTTGCGCAGCCGTACGTCCCAGGGCCGCCGCTGTTCGGCGATCACCGCTTGCAGCGCCGTGGCCGCCGCCCGATGGCCGCCCCCCGAGTCGATGAAGATCAAATCGATCTTTGGACGATGCACAAGCTCAGTTGGCTTTGCCGGGGTGCATGGCGCCGGGACGGCTTTTATCGAGCTGCTGCGCCACCACTGCGCCGCCCACCTGCGGCGCGCAATCCGGTCCCAGATGCACGCCCGCGTTATGCGCCGCCAACTGGGTGGCGTTGAACACCGCGAGTACCGGCCGCCCGATCCAGCACTGCGGCGCCGCGAGATGGAAAATCCAGGCCACCGTCAGCGCGGTGTCGAAGATATTGACGGGGGCCATGATCTGGCCCGGTAAAACTCCGGGACCCGCAAAAATCCACGGGATTTGCAGTTCCGCCAGGGAGTTCTTGCCGTGCCCGTGATTGGTGCCGCCATGGTCCGACGTCACCAGGATAAAGGTCGAGTCCCGCGCCGCCAGCGCGTCCACCATATCCATCACCTGGCCGACGTAACCGTCCGCCGTTTCCACGGCTTCGTAATACTGCTTCCGGAACCAGCCGTACGAATGGCCGGCATGGTCCACGTTATCCAGGTGAATGAACATCAGGTCCGGGCGGTGCGCGGTCCAGTATGCGATGGCCGCGGCCGTGGTTTCGGCCGCTCCCGCCACATGCCGCAGCACGTCGGGGGCGTGTTTCTCCAGTAAATCCGCGAACCCGCCCCAATCGTGAAACACGGCGATCGTGCTGGCCGGATGTTCCGCGCGCATCAGGCCGAAGATGGTCGGAAATTTGCCATCCGGAGTCCGGCAGATCGGCTTGAATTCGACTTTATGCCGGAAGTAACCGTTCGAGGTGATCCCGTGCTGCTCGGGCGCGGCGCCATTGATCGCGGACGCCCAATTGGGGCTGCTCAGAGTCGGCATCACGCCGCGCGCCTCGAGGGTCCACGCGCCACGCGACATCAGCTCGTGCAAACGAGGCGTGTGCGCCTTCCTGACCCCGTCCACGCTCATCCCGTCCACGCCGATAATAATGACGTGCGGACTGATACGCGGTGGCAAAGGCTCCGCGGATAGAACCAGACAGCACACCGCCAGCAGCAGTGTTATTCGGGGACCCATATACTATTAGTAAACCAGAATTGCTGCGTTCCTGTTACGGCGTCGTGAATCTTTGATGTACAGTTAGCCTCCGAATCCGACGTAACCCCGGTTCATATCAGGTTTTAGCGCGGCCGCCGCCGCGTTAAATTCTCAAAGAGGAATAGGCCGCTCTTGCCCGCCACCACGAAGTCCAGGTCCCCGTCGCCGTCCAGGTCCGCCACCGGAATCTGCATCCCGCCGCCCGTGCGCGTGCTGTAATCCACCACGTGCTTCACCCACTCGATCCGCCGGCCGCCGTCCAGCCGCATGAATTCGTACCAGTAAATGCCCAGCGGCTCGCGTTCTCCCGGATCGTGCCCGTTATGCGCCATGTACCGTTTGCCGGTTAGTAAGTCGGGCTGGCCGTCACCGTTCAGATCGACCAGCGTCATGGCGTGCGCCTGCGACCAGCTTTCATCGATCACGTGTTTGGTCCATTGCCCGTCCGCGCCGTGCTCCAGCCAGAAGATGCCGTAGTTATGCGCCATCGACGTGATGATATCGTTGCGGCCATCGCCATTCACGTCGTAGGCGTAAATGAATCCGGTATCGCCCAGGTCGAAGTCCTGATGCAATTTCCAGTCGCCGCTGCGCGGATCGGCGGGCGCCTCGAACCATCCCTTGGGCGTGATGATGTCGGTGCGCCCGTCGCCGTTCACGTCGCCCGCGCCGATGCCGTGCCCCCAACTCTTCGGGCTGACCACATGCTTGACGAACTGGCCGTCCCGCGCCTCGTACCACGCCAGCGGCATGCTGGTATCGCCGAACTCCGGCAGCACCTCGCGCGCCTTGCCGTCGTTGTCCAGGTCCACCAGGAAGGCGAATTCCACGGGCGACCCGGTTTCGATCATGTGCTCCTGCCACTCGCCCGCGCCGCGGCCCGGATTTTCGCTCCAGAACAGCCGGTGCGCAAACCACGAGCAGCTTACGATGTCGATATGGCCGTCGCCATTGACGTCCAGCGGCAGATCGCTGAAGTTATCGATGTAGTTATTGGTGTAGGGCAGCCGCCGGAACTTGTGCTTGACCCAGCGCGGCCCTTCGTACCAGTTCTCGCCGGACACGATGTCCGGCCTGCCGTCGCCGTTGACGTCGGCGATGGCGCAGCTTTCGTTGGCCCCCAGGTCGAGCGTGTGCTTTTCGAAGGGGATGTCGGGGGGGCGGCTGGCGGCGAAGGCCAGCAGGGCGGCGGCGAGTACTCCGGCGGCCAGATAGCGGCGTCTCATGATTCGCATTCCTTCCATGCAGCCGGCATAGGACCAGTTCCGGCTCCGTAGTGTAGCAAAGGGATAGCGATCCGCGCGCGCCGGCCGGATCGCCGCCCGCGCCTAGCTCTCCACCACTTCCAAAAACGCCCGCGCCGCATGGCTCAACGCCCGCCGCGTGGGATACACCAGCCGGATCTTCCGCTCCACGCTCAATTCGTTCACCTTCACCTCGCGCAGCAGCCCCTGTTCGATCTCCTGCTCCACGCACATGCGCGGCAGAAACGCGACGCCTTCGTTGTTCTGCACCATCTTGCGGATGGTCTCGATGGTGGGCATCTCCACCGGCATATTCAAGGGCACACGCCGCTGCTGGAACGCGCGCAGCACCACGTCGCGGTAGGGCGAAACCACGTTGTGCGCGATGAACGTCTCCGCCGCCAGCTCCGTGATCGGTACCGCCTTGCGGCGCGCCAGCCGGTGTTTCGGCGACACCACGAACGTCAGCGCGTCGGTATAGATCACGCTGGAGGTCAGCCGGTCGTCGGACGGCTCGTAGCTGATCACCCCCAACTCCAGGTTGCCGTCCAGCAGTTCGTTGGGAATCTTGCTCGACAGGCTGCGCCGCACCCGTACGTTGATGCGCGGATACAGCCGCCGGAACTTCTCGATGTGCCGCAGCAGGTACAGCGACGTGGACTCGTTCGCCCCGACAGTCAGCGTGCCAGCCGAGTTGTCCCGCAGCTCGGCCAGCGAATTCTCCATCTCGTGGCGCAGAGCTTCGAACCGGCGGGCGTAATCGAGCACGGTGCGCCCGGCGTCGGTCAGCACCAGTTCTTTGCCGGACCGGTCGATGAGCTTTTCGCCCAATTCGCTTTCCAGCCGCTGCAGCGCCAGGGAGACGGCCGGCTGCGTACGCAGGAGCCGCTCCGCCGCGCGCGAGAAGCTCTTCTCCGTGGCCACCGTCAGAAAGACTTGCAGCGCATAGAGCTCCATGCGCTCAGCATAACAAAGTCTTATATGGACCGCTAGTATTATAAATTTGCTAAATTTTGCGCACCCGGACATAATGGCGCAATACGGCGGTTTCCATGAGCGATCGAGTTTACATCTTCGATACCACGCTGCGGGATGGCGAACAGTCGCCGGGCTGCAGCATGACCGTGCCGGAAAAGCTCCGCATGGCGCGCAAACTGGTGGAGTTGGGCGTGGACATCCTGGAGGCGGGCTTTCCCATTGCCTCCGAAGGCGACTTCGAAGCAGTGGATGCCATCAGCCGCGAGTTCCCCTGGGCGCAGGTGGCGGCGCTGGGCCGCGCTTGCACGCTGGACGTGGAGCGCGCCGCGCAGGCTTTGCGGTACGCGCGCCGGCCGCGCATCCACACCTTCATCGCCACCAGCGACATTCACTTGAAGTACAAGCTCAAGAAGTCGCAGCAGCAGGTGCTCGACGAAGCCGTGGCGGCCGTGGAACTGGCGCGGCGCTACGTAGACGATGTCGAATTCTCGGCCGAAGACGGCGCGCGCACCGATCCCGATTACCTGGAGCTGATCTCCCGCGCGGTGGTCGCCGCCGGCGCACGCACGGTCAATATCCCGGACACGGTCGGCTATTCCGTGCCTTTTGAATACGGGGCTCTGATCAACCGCATCGTGAGGGCCTTGGGCGACTGCGCCATCGTCAGTGTCCACTGTCACGACGACCTGGGCCTGGCCACGGCGAATTCCATCGCCGCCGTGGAAGCCGGCGCCCGCCAGATCGAATGCACCATCAACGGCATCGGCGAGCGCGCCGGCAACTGCTCGCTGGAAGAAGTCGTGATGCTGTTCAAGACCCGCCAGGACCGCCTGCCTTACGACACCGGCATCCGCGCGGAGCACCTGTATTCGGCCAGCCAACTGCTGGCTTCCATGATCAGCTTCGGCCCGCAGCCCAACAAGGCGATTGTGGGACGCAATGCCTTCGCCCACGAGGCCGGCATCCATCAGGACGGCTACCTGAAGGAGAAGACCACCTACGAGATCATGGACCCGCGCAGCGTGGGCGTGCCCGAAAGCAAGCTGGTTCTGGGCAAACACAGCGGCCGCCACGCGCTCAAAAAGCGTACCGAAGACCTGGGCTACGATCTGACGAGAGAAGAGCTGGAATCGCTGTACGCACGCTTCACCGCCATGGCCGATAACAAGAAGGGCCTGATGGACGAAGAGATCGTCGCCATGATCGAAGAACGCCCGATGGCTGTGAAGGTAGCGGCGGACTGACGATGGATTTGCACGTTTTGGTCCTCCCGGGGGACGGTATCGGCACGGAAGTAACGCGCGAAGCCGTGCGCGTTCTCCGCCGCGTGGCGGAAAAGCACGGCCACACCGTGCGCCGGGCGGAGGGCCTCCTGGGCGGCATCGCGATCCACAAGACCGGCACTCCTTTTCCGGAGGAAACGGCCCGCAGGGCCGCGGAAGCCGACGCCACCCTTCTGGGCGCCGTGGGCCTTCCCGAATTCGACGACTGTCCCCCCGAGCGGCGCCCCGAGAAAGGCCTGCTGGGCCTCCGCAAGTCTCTGGGTGTCTTCGCCAACCTGCGCCCGGTGCGGACCTTCAAGTCCCTGCTCGATTCCTCGCCCCTGAAGAACGCCCTGGTCGAGGGCACCGACATGATCATCGTCCGCGAACTGACCGGCGGCATCTACTACGGCACGCCGCGCGGTATCTCGGGCAGCGGCGCGGAAACCCGCGCGGTCAACACCATGGCTTACACGCGCGCGGAGATCGAACGCGTCACCCACATGGCGTTCCAACTGGCCCGCCGGCGGCGCCGCAAAGTGACCTCCGTGGATAAATCGAACGTGCTCGAAAACTCCCAGTTATGGCGCAAAGTCGTCACTGAGATTGCCGCCGAATATACAGATGTGGCGCTGGATCATCTGCTGGTCGATAACTGCGCGATGCAGTTGATCCTGAATCCGCGCCGGTTCGACGTCGTACTGACGGAGAACATGTTCGGCGACATTCTGAGTGACGAAGGCGCCGTGCTGGCCGGCTCCATCGGCATGTTGCCGTCCGCTTCCCTGGGCGGCAAGAGACCCTCCGGCGCCTGGACCGGCCTGTACGAACCCGTCCACGGATCGGCCCCGGATATCGCCGGCCAGAACAAAGCCAATCCGCTGGGAGCCATCGGCTCCGTCGCGGCCATGCTGGAATACAGTTTCGGTTTGCAGGAAGAAGCCGCCCGCGTCAATGCCGCCATCGAAGCCGTACTCGATAGCGGACGCGTGACGGCCGACCTCAAACCAACGGGCGCTCCGGCCACCACCGAACAGGTGGGTGCAGCCGTCTGCGACGCTATCGGATAGGCCCGGCCGCTTACCGGCGCACCGGGCCTATCTGGTTATCTCTCTCCGCCAAAATCTGCTACCATCAGCCTCCATGTTGATTCTTGCCGCCATCCTCGCCATCTTCGTGTACGGCATGATCGCCGCCATGCTCGGCACCATCCTGCCGGATCTCTCGGCGCGCTTTCAACTGACCCCGCGCCAGAACGGCCAGATCGCCTTCGCCCAGGCCATGGGGCTGATCCTGGCGTCCATCGCGGTCGGCCCGTTGATCGATAACGAAGGCAAGAAGATCGGCCTGGTGCTGGGCCTGGCGCTGATTACCCTGGCCCTGTTCGCGCTGCCCAATTCCAAGGGCTTTGGCAGCGTCATGCTGTACCTGTTTGTGCTCGGCTTGGGCGGCGCCATTATCGTGACGGCCGCCAACGCCCTGGTGAGCGACATCAATCCGGCACGCCGCGGCACCACCCTGAACTTACTGAACCTCTTCTTCGGCCTGGGCGGATTGGCGACGCCTTTCATCTCCGCCAATTTCTTCAAACGCAATTCCGTGCGGCTTTGTTACACCGTGGCCGCGCTGACCGCCGTCACGCTGGTCATCCACATTCTCACGCCCATGCCGCCTCCCAGCGGTGCGCGCAGCTTCGATTTCGCCGACGTGGGTCCGGTCCTGGGCCGCCCCGTGCTCTTCCTGCTGGCCTTCTTCCTCTTCTTGTACGTGGCCTGTGAAGTGGGTGTGTGGAACTGGCTGGCGCAGCACCTGATCGCGCAAGGCATCCCGGAGTCGCGCGCGCTCAACATCCTGTCGCTGGGCTTCGCGCTCGGCCTGCTGATCGGCCGCGTGGCCGTGTCGCCCATCCTGATCAGCGTGCCCGCGCCGCTGGTTACCCTCGCCGCCGCCATCATGATGACCGTCACCACGTTCCTCATGCTCAAAACGTCGAATCCCAGCGTCGCCTGGGTCATGGTCTTCCTGGCGGGCATCTCCATGGCGCCGGTCTTCCCGACCACGCTGGCCATGGTCGGCGACGCCTTCCCGCGCATGACCGGTACCGCTCTCGGCGTGGTGATCACGCTGGGATGGGTCGGCCTGGCGGTGAGTTCGCGCATCATCGGCGCCATCGGCGGCGGCGATCCCAAGCGCCTGAAGACCGCGCTCCTGGTGATTCCCGCGGCATCCGCCATCATGGTGGTGGTCGCGGTGGCCATCCGCCCGATGCTGGCGGCGGCCGCGCACTAGAATTTCCATCCGCGTACCTTGGCGGCAATCCAAATCCGCCCTTGCGGCGTACAATAGGACTGATGGCCGCGGATGACAAAGAGAAGATCGAGACTGCTGCCGTTACCAGCGTCGGCGCAGGGGTCGGAGGCTACGGCGGAGCCACTGTCGGCGTCCTGGAACTGGCCGCCACGACCGGCAACGTGACCGCCTTCTCCGCCAGCCTGGCGATCGGCGTAGGAGCCGCGGCCGGCGCGCTGGCATTCTTCCTGGGCTACAAGGCCATTCGCCACTTCACCAAGCCCAAAGCCTGAGCACCGGGGCCTTGGAGCCCGCACAGCATCGGCCGGCGATACATCATAGAATAGTCTCTTGTCATCCTCTTCCCGAGCCGCCATTCCCTGGCCGCACCTCTATCTCGGCGTGGCGTTGACCACCCTGGCGACCCTGCTCCTGGAGCTCTCCCTCACCCGGATCTTCTCCGTCGTCTTCTATTACCACTTCGCTTTCCTGGCCATCTCCATCGCCCTGTTCGGCATGGGCGTCGGCGGGGTGTTCTCGTACATTGTGGCGGGCTGGAAGACGTCTCTGTTCCGCAAGCTCGGGTACCTCAGCATGGCCAACGGTCTGCTGGTCGTGGTCGCCCTGTCCGTCGTGCTGGCGCAGAAAGAGGAGCCCGGACCCTGGGGCCTTACCGCCGTCTACTTCGCCACCTCCCTTCCGTTCTTCATCTCCGGCACGATCGTATCGCTGGCCATATCCGAAACCGTCGAACGAATCGAACGCGTCTACTTCTTCGACCTGGCGGGCGCCTCCGCCGGGTGCCTGCTGCTGGTTCCTTTCCTGAACAATTTCGGCGGCATCAGCACGGTCTTTTTCGTGGCGGTCTTCTTCGCTGCGGCGGGGGCCATCTGGCACAATATGGACGGGTCGCGCCGGCTGCGCGCGGCCGCGGTGGCCCTGGCGCTGGGCCTGTTCGCCTTCGCCTTCTACAACGGCGCCAACGGCATCTTCGCGATCCGCTATGCCAAGGGCCAGAAACTGAAGAAAGAGGAGTTCGTCCAGTGGAACAGCTTCTCGCGCGTGGCCGTGCGCAACTACTCCATCTTCATCGACGCGGATGCCTCCACCGGGATCGCCAGCTTCGATTTCGAACACCTGACGCCCCGCGAACGTCACGAACTGCTGGAGGAAGGCCCGGCGCTGCCGTATGACATCCGCCCCGGCGCCAAAACCCTGGTGATCGGTCCCGGCGGCGGATGGGACATTGCCCGCGCGCTGGCCTCCGGCAGTCACGATATCACCGGCGTGGAGATCAATCCCATCATCGCCAACACCATCATGCGCGACCGTTTCGTGGCCCAGAGCCGCGGCATCTATCTGCGTCCGGACGTGCGCATCTTCGTCGAAGACGGGCGCAGCTTCGTGCGCCGCAGCCGGGAGAAGTACCAGGTCCTGCAGGCCACCTTGGTGGATACCTGGGCATCCACCGCCGCCGGCGCCTTTGCGCTCTCCGAGAATAACCTGTACACCACCGACGCCATGCGCGATTACCTGCTGCATCTCTCCGGCGACGGCATGGCGACGTTCACCCGCTGGGGACTCGATCCTCCGCGCGAATCCCTGCGCCTGGTTTCGCTCGCCATGGCCGCCTTGCATCAACTCGGCGAGCCGGAACCGTGGCGGCACATCATCGTGGGACGCGAAGGTTCCACGGTGGGCTGGGGCGCGCAGGATACCGTGCTCATCGCCCGCCGGCCTTTCTCCGCGGCCGATCTCGCCCGCGCGCGAGCCGCCATTGCCGCCGCTAATATGCGCGCCATCTACCTGCCCGACGAGCGCATCCCCGGCCAGTTCACCGACCTGCTGCGCAGTTCCGACCCCGCCGCTTACCAGCGCAACTACCAATACGATATTTCGCCGGTCACCGACAACCAGCCCTTCTTCTTCTATACCGTGCAGCCGCGCGAGATCCTGGCCTTCCTTTCCAACGCGTCGCGCCGCTCGGCGGACTACAAGATCAACAAGGCCGTGCCGCTGCTCTACGCCCTGATGGCCCTCAGCTTCCTGGCCACCGGAATCATTCTGGCGCTGCCGCCCATGGTGCTGGGCGCGCGCCTGCCCCGCCAGAAGGGCGTGCTGGCCTTCCTGCTCTATTTCCTGTGCATCGGCGCCGGCTATATCCTCATCGAAGTGGCCCTCATTCAGAAGTTCGTGCTCTTCCTGGGCCATCCTACCTATGCGCTCACGGTGGTGATCTTCTCCATGCTGGTTTCGAGCGGCCTGGGAAGCTATTTCAGCCGCCGCGTGATCGGCAAGTACGATCGGCGCCTCTACCGCGTGCTGACTCTCGTCGCCGTGCTCGTGGCGCTGTTGGCCGCCGTGGTCACGCCTCTGCTGGCGGCCGGCGTCGGACTGCCGCTGCCGTTGAAGTGCATCATCACCGCGCTGCTCATCGCCCCCGCCGGTTTTGTGATGGGGATGCCGTTTCCCGCCGGATTGAAGCGCCTCGAAGAGTGGCACAAACCGTCGGTGCGCTGGGCCTGGTCGTTGAATGCCGCGGCCAGCGTACTGGGCTCGGTCTGCGCGCTGGTCTGTGCGATTTATACCGGCCTGGTGCAGACCCTCCTGGTGGGCGGCGTGCTCTACGTGCTCGCCCTGCTGATCGTCGCCCGCACCGCCACCCTCCGTCAAAATTCCGTGGTGAGTGCTGTTCCCCTGGTGCAAGCTCCGCTACACTGACAGTTAGGGGGAGGGAAGCCCGTTTGGCCACCGCAACGACCACCGAACCGGCGATTCGCAAATGGCATGGCCTGGACCCCGAACAACTCATCCAGGCTTTCCGCATCATGCAGACGGCGCGCCGCCTGGACGACCGGGAAATCGTCCTTAAACGCCAGAATCGCATCTTTTTCCAGATCAGCGGCGCGGGACACGAAGCGGTCGAGGTGGCGGCGGGCATGTGCCTGCGCCCCGGGCACGACTGGTTTTTCCCTTATTATCGCGACCGGGCCCTGTGTCTGACCCTGGGCGTGTCGCCCTACGATATGCTCCTGCAATCGGTGGGCGCGGCGGACGATCCGGCTTCCGGCGGCCGCCAGATGCCCTCCCATTGGGGCCACGCCGGGTTCCACATCGTTTCTTCCTCCTCCTGTACCGGAACCCAGTTCCTGCAGGCGGCGGGCTGCGCCGAGGCCAATCGCCATGTGGCGCCGGAGAGCGATGCCATCACCTTCGTGGCCGGCGGCGATGGCGCCACCAGCGAAGGCGAATTCTGGGAGTCGCTGAATATCGCCACCCTGAACCGGCTGCCGCTCCTCTACCTGATTGAGGACAACGGTTACGCCATCTCCGTTCCCATCGAATGCCAGACCGCCGGCGCGAACATCTCGGGGCTGGTCGCCGGCTTCCCGTCGCTCTACCGGCAGGAGGTGGATGGCTGCGATTTTCTGGCCTCCTATGCCGCCCTCGAATCCGCGGTGGCCTACTGCCGCGGCGGACGCGGCCCTGCCCTGGTGCACGCCCACGTCATCCGCCCGTACTCGCATTCGCTTTCCGACGACGAGCGGCTCTACAAGACACCCGCCGAGCGGCAGACCGAACAGGAGCGCGACCCCCTCGCCCGCTTCCCTAAGTTCCTCCTCGAAGAAGGCATACTCGATTCGAATGCCTTGCGCCGTATCGAATTGGAAGTCGATCGCGAGGTGCACGACGCCACCCAAAAGGCGCTGCACGCCGAACCGGCCGCGCGCGATTCCGCCTTGCGCCATCTCTACTCCGACAAAATCGATCCCACCGCCGAGGAGTTCAGCACCCCGCCGCGCTTTCATGGCGAGCCCAAGACCATGGTGGATCTGCTGAACGCCACGCTGCACGAGGAGATGCGCCGCGATCCGCGCGTGGTGGCCTTCGGCGAGGATGTGGCCGATTGCAGCCGCGCCGCAAACCTGGCCGAAGTGAAGGGCAAGGGCGGCGTCTTCAAGGTCACGCACGGCCTGCAGACGGAGTTCGGCGCGCAGCGCGCCTTCAATACTCCGCTCGCTGAAGCGGCCATTGTGGGGCGCGCGATCGGCATGGCGGTGCGCGGCCTGAAGCCGGTCGCCGAGATCCAGTTCTTCGATTACATCTGGCCCGCCATGATGCAGATCCGCGACGAAATGGCAACCATGCGCTGGCGTTCGAACGGCGCCTTCGCCTGCCCGTTCGTGCTGCGTGTGCCCATCGGCGGCTATCTCAACGGCGGCGCGATCTATCACAGCCAGTGCGGCGAAGTTACGTTTACGCACCTGCCCGGCCTGCGCGTGATCATGCCGTCGAACGCGCTGGATGCCTGCGGATTGTTACGCACCGCCATCCGCTGCGACGACCCGGTGATGTTCCTGGAGCACAAGCGCCTCTACCGCGAACCGTACAATCGCTCGCCGCATCCGGGCCAGGATTTCACGATCCCGTTCGGCCGCGCCCACATCGTGAAGCCCGGCCGCGATCTCACCGTCATCACCTATGGCGCCCTGGTGCAGAAGTCCCAACAGGCCGCCATGCTGGTGGAACGCAAGAACCCGGATATCAGCATCGAAGTGATCGACCTGCGCACGCTCGCGCCCTTCGATTGGCACGCCATCCGCACGTCGGTCGAGAAGACCAACCGGGTAGTAATCGCGCACGAAGACACCCTGTCGTTCGGCTACGCCGCGGAGATTGCCGCCCGCATCGCCGACGAGTTGTTCGACCGCCTGGACGCTCCCGTGCGGCGGGTCGCCGCGTTGGACACCTGGGTCGCCTACCAGCCGCAGGTGGAAAATGCTATCCTGCCGCAGGTAGAAGACCTGGTCGCCGAAATGGAGCGGGTCCTGACGTATTAGCTCTGCGGATCGGCTGCCGGCCAGAAAGGAGATTTAAGTGAGGCGTCGAGAATTCATAACCGCCTTAGGTGTGGCGGGCCCCGCGGCCGCCGCCGGTGCTCGCGCGCTGGCTGCCCCTGCGCCCGAGCCGCCTCAGCCTGCGCGGAAAGCAGGCGCCCGGCCCAGGCTCGGATCCGTGAGTTGGAATTTCCATTCCCTGGCGGCGGGCGCGCATCCCGAGGAAGCCATCGATATTATAGGCAGTCTGGGATTTGACGGCATCGAACTGATCGCCAACTCGCGCCGCGACGTGGATGAGTATTGGACCGACGGCACCATCGCCCGCATCCGAAAACAACTCGAGCGAAACCACCTCGTGGTGAATCAGTTTCCCTTCTTCCAGCCGGTCGTCGAAGGGTTGACCAGCCGGCGTCCCGAGGAGCGGAGGCTGAGCCTGGAATACTTCGAGCGGGGCTGTAAGATCGGCAAGAAGCTCGGCGCACCCATGGTCAACATCGTCGCGCCCTGGGCGCGCGAGCTGAGCGCTCCCGGAACGGATTACCTGCCGCGCTATTTCATGGGCGATCCCAAGCCCGGCGAGAAGTTCCACATCGACATTGCTCCGGGATACGATTACGACGAACTCTGGCGCCTGTTCGTGGAAACCATGCGGGCTTGCCTCGAAAGGGCCAAGGCGCACGGGTTGACGTTCTCCATCGAGAATCACACGCACACCATGATGCCGGTGACGGACAGTTTCCTGCGCTTGTGGGATGCAATCAAGGATCCGGCGTTGGGCTGTAACCTCGACTGCGGATGGGCCATGAATCAGCGGGAATATCCGCCCGTGGCGATTCGCAAGTTGGACCGCCACCTGATGAATGTCCACGTGCGCGACATCAACGCCACCATGCGCGAATACGTGGCCATCGGAGAAGGCGTGATGGATTTCAAGGCTATCGCCGACGCGGTAAAGGCCATCGGGTTCACCGGGTTCCTATCCCTGGAACAGGATGGCTCCGGGTTCGACATGAAAGAGACGTGCCGGCGATACCTCACCATCATGAAAGGCTATCTGTCATAAGGCTTAGGGCGCCGCCGGAACGAACAGCAGCCCGGCAATCTTGCCCTGCTCGTCCAGAGCGAGCTTCATGTCCAGCGTCGCGCGCTCGAAGATCGCGGGAAAAACCGCCAGATCCCCGGGCTCCCAGTGCGGTTTGCCCAGTTCGCGGATCTTGCCGGCCTGTGCCGTCAGCCCCTGGAAGAACTGCCGCGTTTTTTCGATGGGCAGCGCGTCGCGCATCTGCGCATTGAATTCGGCTTCGATCGCCTCGTAATCTCCGGCATTGATGGCTTTCACCAGGCGATCCGCGCACGCCTGGTGGCGGCTGAAGTCCGGCTGCGCGGCCAGGGCCGCGCCGCAGAACAGAATGACACACATGGCTGCCGTTCTCATCGGGATTCTCCCTCCGCTGGATTCATCTGCTCCCGCAACTCCGCCTGCAGGCGCCGTAGCCGGGCGACCGCGTATCCTTCGTTCAGCCACCAGATGGCCGCGAACACCGCGGTACACAGGATCACGGCCGCCAGTTCGGGCCAAATGCCCAGCCTTCCGCCGGCACTTGCCTGCATTTCGCCCGCGATCCGCAGCAGCAGGCCGACGTATAGCGGCAACAGGTACCAATATTTCACGTTCTTCAGGAGCCGGATCTGGTGATCGTACTTGCGCAGTAAGGCCTGCTGAAAGCCGGCCAGGCTCTGATCGGGCCCTGGCGCGGCGGCTTCGCGGCCGTAACGCAGCATGACGAAGACGATCCATAGGCCGCTGGCAGCCACCACCAGGCTTCCCGCGCGGGTCAACAGGTTGGGCGCGTGCCAGGCCAGAAGCCCGAACAGCACCGCCACCACGACCGACGCTCCGCATTCCGTCCAATTGCGAACCTTGATGGTGCGATCGAACTGGTTCGCTTTCTTAATCGCAATCGCTAACATGTCTTCTCCTTTCCGCGGCGGGCCGATCGTCTGGCCGCACCACAGTTCATCGAGTTCGTCTCTATCCGGCATGGCCCGCCTCCCGCGCCCGCACCGACTGGCGCAGCTTCTCCCGGATGCGCGACAGCCGCGTGGCCGCCGCCCCTTCCGCCAGCCCCGTAACCTCCGCGATCTCGGCGCCGCTCAGACCTTCCAGGTGCAGCACCGTGATCTGGCGGTCGGCCGCCGGCAGATCGCGTATGGCCGCCAGCAACATGCGCCGTTTCTCGTCCGCCAGCACACTCTGCTCCGCGTTCGATCCCGCCGCCGGCGGATCCGGCGGGTCCTCGCGCGCCACCTCGCGCGCGGCGTGCCGGCGCTGTTTGGCCGACGCCGTGATCGCCACGTTGTGCGCGATCCGGTACAGCCAGGTGCGCTCGCTAGCCTCGCCGCGATAGCGCGGCAGAGCCTGCCATATGGCCGCGGCGATCTCCTGCACCAGGTCCTCGCGGTCCTCGCGCGATGCCAGGTAGGCGCCGGCCAAACGATCCAGGGCCGGACCATACTCCGCAAAGATCCGCAGGAAAGTGGCCTTCGGGTCCACATCTTCCTTTCTGAACAGGTAGTCTACCGGGCGGTCAATTCCTTACGTGCGATTTCCGGCGGCGGTCTCGATCGCCTCCAAAGTCGCGCGCGCCGTAGCCTCCCAGGAGAACTGCTCCGCGCGCCGCGGACCGGCGGCCGCCAGACGGGCGCGCAGATCCTCGTCCGACGTCAGGCGCCGCATGGCCGCGCACAATGCTCCGCAATCGCCGGGCGCGAATCGCAGTGCAGCATTCCCCGCGATGGCCGCCAGCGGTTCGATATCCGAGCACCCCGTCGGGATGCCGGCCGCCATGGCCTCCAGCACCGGCATGCCGAAGCCCTCGAACGTCGAAGGATACAGGAAGGCGCACGCTCGCGTGTACAGGCCGTAGAGTTCCGGGCGCGGAATCCAGCCGGTGAGTTGCACCGCGTCAGCCAACTGCAGGCGCCGGCGCAGATCCTCAATGGCATCGCCGTGGAACCCGCGCAACCCCGCGATCGCCAGCCGGAACGCAGGCCGCTCCCGGTGAAACTCCGCGAAGGCTTCCAGCAGCACCTCCAACCCTTTATGCGGATGCAGCGTCGAAACCGTGAGCAGCAAATTCTCCGGCGCGCGCGGCAGTGCGAAGAAAGCCGGGTCCACGCCCAGCGTCGCCAGCCGCACTTTCTCCGCCGGCAGGCGATAGTAGTGCAACACATCCCGGCGGGTGGCCTCCGAATCGGCCAACAGCAGCGTGGAGCGCTGCGCGGAGGCGAACAGCAGGATCCGCCAGAAGGGCAGATCGAACCAGCGGAAATGCTCCGGATGGCGTTTGTGCTGCATGTCGTGGAAGACGGTGACCGACGGCCCCGGCCAATAGACCGGCGCGGTGAAGCCGGGATTCAGCAGCGCGTCGATACCCAACCGCATGGCCGCCAACGGCATGGCCGTCTGCTCCCAGACAATCCGCCCCGCGCGGAACCGCGCGCGCACGCGCTGCGCCACCCGCTCGAAATTCGGGCGGGCCGGCACCAGGTCCGCCGCAGTCTCCCGATTGGTGAAGACGAAGTAGGAATTGCGATCGTCGATCGCCGCCAGCGACCGCAGTAAATGATGCAGGTAGATCTCGGTGCCGCCCACGCCACCGGGAATCAGGTACAGCGCGTTGACGCCGATGCGCAACGGACGCATGTCAGCGCTTGGCTTGCCGCTGCAGCCGCCGCGCCACCACCGCCAGCATCTGCCGCGCGTGATTGTTGTACGGGTTCAGCTCCAGCGAGTGCTGGTAGTCCGCCATAGCCCCGGCCAGATCGCCCGTGTTGGCGCGCACGCCGCCGCGGTTGTCGTAGATCATGTAATAGTTCGGGTTGCGCTTTTCCGCCTGCGCCAGCGCATCCAGCGCTTCCGGCCAGCGCCTTTGGAGAATATACGCGCGGGCGATTTCCGTATCGACCTGCGCCGTCGCGTCCAGCGCCGCCGCCTGTTTCAGCTTATCCAGGCCCTGGTCGGGATGGCCGCCGTCGGTAAGCGCCAGGCCCCAATCGTACAGCAACTCGTATGTCGGCGGTTCCGCCGCGGCCGCGGCGGCGTATTGTTTGCCGGCGTCGGCGTAGCGCCGGTATTTAGCATAGGCGTGCGCCAATTGGAAATGAACCCGCGCCTTGGCCGGCGACTTACTCGCCGCGTCTTCCCAGAGCGCGATTTCGCCGGCCCACACCTGGTTCCGCTGCCAGGTGAGAAAGGCCAGCACCGCGGCCACACCGCACATCGCCGCCGCCAGCCGGGCCCGGTCCAGGCGCACGCGCCGCAGCGCCGCGACGGCCACCAGCAGCATTCCGATCATCGGCAGATACAAACGTCGCTCGGCGATGGGATCCTTGATGGGCACGAACGATGACGTGGGCGCCATCAACAGGAGATACACCAGGAACCCGTAAGACGCCAACGGAAAACGCCGCCGATAGTAAATCGCCGCCGCGACCAGCGCGCCGATCGCCAGCAGCCCGAGAATCGCGCCGTGATCCAGGATGCCGCGCGAGATCGGATAGTCCCAGTCGATGTCCTGCCCGAAAGGAAGGACTAACAGCCGCAGATACACGAAGAACGCGCGGCATTGGGTGAAGAAGTATTGATACCAGGTGAACTCTTTGAGGCCGAATCCGGCGGTGCCGGCGCGTGACAGGACGCCGGCCACGAACACGCCGCCGCCCGCCGCGCCCAGCGCAATGGGCACGTACAGCCGCCAGTTTCGCCGCACGCCTGCGAGCGAGAAACCGGGATTCCAGTAATAATCGGTGAGCAACAGCAGCGCCGGGAGCACCAGGGTGTGCTCCTTGGTGGCCACCGCCGCGCCGAACAGCGCCAGCACTGCGATCGCCGTCTTCCAGGAGACTGCCGCGGATCCGCGGTACAGGAAGACCGCGAAGGCCCCCAGAAAGAACAGGACACTCAGGCTTTCGGACCGCCCCGCGATATAAGACACCGACTCGGTCTGCAGAGGGTGCAGCAGGAAAACCGCGGCCGCAAAAGCCGCCAGCAGCGGGGACGAAGGGGCGCGCGGGCCGGGGGGCGGCGCGCCGAGTTCCTGGACCTTCCACACGACAAAGAAGATCAGAATGCCGTTGAGTATGTGAATCAGGATGTTGATGAGATGAAAACCGGCCGGGTCTTGGGAGAACTGGTAATTCATCCAGTAACTCACCATCAGCAGCGGACGCACGCCGTGAATCCACGCGTTCAAGGCGCTGGGGAAGTTCGGCCGCTGATACGGCTGGTAGAGATCGTCGAAGACGAAAGGCCCGCTCATGGCCGGCCCGTAGACGATGAACACCACCGCCAAACCGACCATCACGGCGGCGGCGTAAATCCACCCTCGCGACCCCGCTTTCCGGGCCGGCGGCGCGGCCGGCGCGGCGGGCTTGCCGCGCGCCTTGCCCTTCCGCCTGGCGCGCGCCTCAGGCATGCGGGCGCCCGCGCTCCAGACTTCGCATGTGATATTCCAGAATCGCCAGGCGCTGCGCCAGCGCGATGTTATCGTCGCGCAGCTTGGAAAGGATCACGGAATAACGGTAAAACATGAGCAGAAAAACCCCGCCAACGACCAGCAGCAGAGCCAGCGGCGGATAGGTCAGCCCCAGCTTGTGCGACGCGGCTTCCAGCATGCCGCGCGACCGCGAAAGAACCAGCAGAGCGGCCGCCGCCAGTAACCAGCTTACCGAATATTCCACGCGTATGTGCGCGCGGCGCACGGAGATCAACACCAGCAGCAGCAGGACGGCGCTGGCCGCCGTCATGACGTTTAACAGGTGTTCCATTGGTCACCTCAGAATTTTCCGGTCTTTGGACGCCGGTCGAATTTCAGCACGTTGACGAACACCCCCAGCAGCACGTGCACGATGTAGTAAATGGATCGCAGCGCGGTAATCGACGAACGTCCCGTGGTGCGCGGATGCATCTGGCAGGGAATCTCCAGAAACCGGAAACGCCTGCGCTGCAGCACCACCAGCGCCTCGATCTCCGGATACTCCAGCGGAAAGCTCTTGCTGAAGACCTGCAGGGCATTGCGGTTCACACCCACGAAGCCGGATGTAGGATCGCGCACCGCCTTTCCCAAAATGGGCCGCAGCACCATGCGGAAAAATCGTATGCCGATGCCGCGCACGACTCCGGTCTCCGCGCCGTCTCCGTCGAAAAAGCGCGAACCGATCACCATCTCGCAGCCGGATTCGCGCAGGGCCGCGAAGATCCGCGGAATATCGCGCGGGTCGTGCTGCCCGTCGCCATCCACGCGGATCACATATTGATATCCCAACTCGAACGCCAGCTTGTAGCCCGCCTGCACGCAGCCGCCCAGCCCCAGGTGATGCGGCAGCGCCAGCACGCGGGCCCCCGCGTCGCGCGCCACCTGCTGCGTGGCGTCCGCGGAACAGTCGTCGATCACCAGCACCGGCGTGCCGGGCATGGCGACCTGGATCGCGCGCACGACGCCGCCCACGGCCGCCTCTTCGTTGTAAGCCGGCACGATGACGAGCAGTGCGTCCGGGGCCATCAGAGTTCCGCCACGCGCCGCGCCGAAATCGCGTGCGCCCGCAGCAGGCGGCTATAGATCCGGGCCGACAGGCGGGCCCCCGCGCGGATGCGGCGCCGCGCGCGCCATAAGGCCGGCAGGCGCCGCAACAGCGCCGCGTGCGCGCCCAGCACATAGGCCGGCATGCGCCAGCCCGACGCGCCTTCCAGCCGGAAACGCGCCGCCGCCCCGTGTCCCCGCGCCATGAATCGCAGGTGCCAGCAATACCGCGCCAGCGAGATGAAAGGCGCCGCCGCCAGCATACGCGCCGGGAAATTCTTCACCAGCACGAACAGCCGGTTGCGCTCCACGTAGTACGCCTTCAGACGCGAGGCGCGGCCCGCCGAGTGCGAATAGTGATGTTCCACCACCGCTTCGGGGACATACAAACAACGCCATCCGGCCCAGCGCGCCCGCAGGCCCAGGTCGGTGTCCTCGCAGTAGAGGAAGAACTCTTCGTCGAACAAGCCGATCTCTTCCAGCATGGCACGCCGGTAGAGCGCCGCCGATCCGCTGGGAAACAGCACCTCCTCGGCCACCGGAAAGAATCCGGGCGGCCGCGTGTGCCCGCGCTGCTTGCTGCTGCCGTCGCCGCACACCAGCATGCCCGCGGAATCCAGCGCCTCTTCGCCGAACAGCCGCACCTGCGACGCGCACATGCCGGCGTCCGGCCGTGTTTCGAGCGCCGCCACCAGCGCCGCCAGCCATCCGGGATGCGGCACCGTGTCGTCATTGAGCGTCGCCAGGTAGCGGCTGTGCGATGCGCGGAAAACCGTATTCACGGCTGCGCCGAAGCCGGTGTTGCGCCCCTGCTCGATCACCCGCACGCCGACCTGCCGCGCTTTCCCGGCGCCGCTGTTGTCCACCACTATCACCTCGAAATCGGCCTGCGTCTGCCGCCGGAGCGCGGCCACGCATTCCAGAAGCCTCGCATCCGCGGCCAAGGTGGGAATCGCCACTGTGACGAGGGGATCAGGCAAACTAAGATTTTACGATACCGGCGCCTGGGGCACGCGCCCGGCCCGCCGCGCCGCGATGTACACTGGCTGCATCGCACCATGTCTCTCGATCGCAGGTCCTTCCTGAACCAGGGCGCGGCGGCGTTGGCCGGCTCGGCGCTCTCTTATCGGCGCATCTACGGCGCCAACGAACGAATCTCCCTCGGCCACATCGGCATCGGCGACCGCGGCAGCGAACTGGCCGGCATCGTGTCCCGCTTCCGCGAGACCAAAAACGTCGAGATGACCGCCGTCTGCGACCTTTGGACCGTCAATCGCGACCGCGCCGCCGCCAAAGCCGCCGCCGTCTATGGCCGGCCGCCGCGCGCCTTCCAATACTTCGAGGACCTGCTGGCGCTCAAAGACGTCGATGCAGTCCTGATCTCCACGCCGGACCACTCGCACTCGCCCATCCTCCGGCGCGTGGCCGAAGCCGGCAAGGACGCCTACTGCGAGAAGCCCATGGGCAACGTGCTGGAGGAAGCCAAGGCCGCCCGCGACGCAGTGCTGGCCGGCCATCGCATCGTGCAGGTGGGCACCCAGCATCGCAGCGAGGTATATCAGATCGCCGCGCGCGACCTCATCCGCACCGGCGCGCTGGGCGAAGTCACCAAGTACGAGATCGTGTGGAACTATCACGGCCCGCGCTGGCGCGGCCGGCCCCAAGTCCAACAGATCCGCCCGGAAGATACCGACTGGAAGCACTGGCTGCTGACCAAGCCCGACCGCCCCTTCGATCCGCGCCTGTATTTCGAGTTCCGCTTATATAAGGAATTCTCCGGCGGCATCGCCGACCAGTGGATGAGCCACGCCATCGACCTCGTCCACTTCTTCCTCGACGATCATTTCCCCCGTTCGGTGGTGTCGCACGGCGGCGTATTCGCCTGGCCCGATGGACGCGAGAATCCGGACACCTTCCACACGCTGCTGGAATATCCCAAGGGATTTCTAGTGAGTTATGCGACCAGTTTCGGCAACGATTGCGACAGCTTCACGCGCATCATGGGCAAGAAAGCCACGCTCATCAACCTGGGCGGCGAGGGCAGCCAGCGCTGGAAGCGAGTGGAGGAGAAAGGCACGCACGAAGACAATCCTTTCATCCATCGCGCCGAAAGCTTCGTGACCTTGCCGGGCAAGAGCGAGCCGGGCCTGCCCTTCACCAGCGACAGCGATCCCTCGCACATGGCCAACTGGCTCGACTGTCTCCGCAGCCGCGAACAACCCCACGCCACCGTGCGCGACGGCTTTGCGCACTCGGTGGCCGTGATCATGGCCGCGCGCGCGTACCGCGAAGGCAAAAAACTCTGGTGGGACGCCGCCGGCGAGACGATCCGGGATGCGCCGGTTTAGGCGGAGGCGCGAGGCAATGCAGGACGAAAGAACCCGCCCACTACGACGGGCAGGTCCAGTGGGACGGCTTTGCCAATCTCCCGCTGCTTTCGGGAGGCGGCAGTGCCGGTTCCGATGGCCTCCGCTGTGCGCTCCGGCGATTTGGCGGTCACGTCCAAGCGGGGGGGAGGCTTCATTTGTTCCCGACCGCGGTTGAAAGGTCCTCTGCGGGCCCACGATCGCATTCATGCGGCGTACTCCGGTCGAGCAGTCGCCGTTTTCGAGTCCGGTTTGCCGCATGGGCAGGGATTGCGGCGCTGATTAGGGGCAGGCTTGGAGAACCGCAACAACTGCCTGAGGGCCCCTATGCCGACGCGGTGCAGGGCGGCGCGGAGGTCCATCTCTGCCGCCTTCAGATCCAGGTCGCCGGTCTGCCCGCGCTGGGCGAAGGCGCGGCTCAGCAGCGTGGTTACTTCGCGCGGCCTCGGCCCGGATCGCCGCGGCCGTTTTTTCCACTGGCGTCAACGTGTCCGCGACGGGGGAGAGCGGAAGAGCATCGCGATGCTGACAACCCGGGTGGCAGGTTGCTAGAATTGAGAGGTACCCGCCAAGGCGCTATCGTCTAACGGTTAGGACGGAGCCCTCTCAAGGCTTAAATACGGGTTCGATTCCCGTTAGCGCTACCAATAAATCAAACACTTACACAGAATTGGCGACCACCGGAGACCACCAACTTCGGGCCAGAAAAAAGGCGACCACATGCCGGTCGCCTGAGAGGCCCGATGCTTGGGTTCTCCCGGGCTACTGGACGCCCTTCGCGGGCTGGCTTCCCATCCGGTTCCGCTGCTGGTATTCCTTCCACTTCTGAACTGCGTCGTCCTCAGATCCATGGATCGCGTGCGCATAGATTTCAGCCGTCGTCCGGATGGAGGAATGGCCAAGGCGCGCGGAGAGGGCGGGTAGGGGCGCGCCGCCGTCCAACATCTGCGAGACCATCGTGTGCCGCAGCAGGTGCAAAGCGCCGCCCTTGCCCTCGCTACCGCTGCTGCGATTGAAGCCGAGCAGCAGCGAACCACGCCACCGAGCACAGAGCGGGCGTCTGAGATGAAGCCAGCGCATAACGAGAACCAGAACGCCGGCTACATCTACGTGATGTCTTCCCCGGCACTCGAGCGGGATATATTCAAGATCGGCCGGACGAATGCCGACCCGCGCCGCCGGGCGGAGGACCTGTCCAAGGCCACCGGTGTCCCCGTCCAATACTTGGTGGTGGAAGACTGGTGGGTTGCCGACTGCGTCCGAGTCGAGGCGTTGATTCACGAGGTACTCAAGGAGTATCGGCTGACTGACAGCCGCGAGTTCTTCCGCGCCCCATACAAGGTGATAAGGAACGCCATCGAGCATGTCATCGACGGCCTTAGTGCATGAGGCGAAAGGCCGTTATTCCTGTCCCATGCCCGGCTGCAGCGTCACCGCGACTCGAAGATCAGGTTCATGTCCATCACATGATCGCCTGTGCCCTTCTGCGCGACGGCGTGGTACTTGCGGAAATTGCGAAAGTCGACTGTGCGGGAGAAAGCCTGGAAGAACTCGTTCGGGTAAGCATAGTCGTATGGATCGCCCGGCTTAGCCTTCCATAGCCGTTTTGCTCGCCCTTCAAGGTCGGGGCTGAGACCACTGAATCGCACCGCGCCGAAATGATAAAGCGGGCCTTTTTGCATCTGAATACGGAGGTCCAGCACGTGCGTCACATCGTCGTAAGAGCGATCGGGAGACGCGGTGGCTTCGAAAAACCCGGTCCGCTTGACCACCTTCTCCATCTCCCAGATGCCGTCCTGGATCTGCTTCCAGTTAGCCAGTTTTCCTTTTGGGAACTTGCCCGCTGAAACCATTGCATCGACCGGCAGGTTGTCACCAACGATCTCCACTTTTCCTAACTGGTAGGGCGCCCCTTCCGTGATGCCTACGGTCAAGGCGACTCCCGCTTCTTTCCACTGCGCGGCGCCAGGAGAGAATCGGACACGGTAGAATCCATGCTCCTCGTACACCGGGCGCAGGTTCAGGTCAACGACTGCGGCGAACTTCCGATCGGTATATTCGATGTTGGCTACGATCTTGTTCAACACTGCAGCCAGTTCGCTGGACGAGACTGCCTGGTTGCCCGCGAATGCGACTGACTGAACGCGAGGCAAGACCTCGGGCTGGAACGACAGGGCCAACTTCCGCGTTCTGAAGTCGGTCTCCATGCGCACGGTAAGGTGCTGTCCCCGCATTCCGCTGCCGATGTGTCGCTCGATTTCTCCCGCGAGGAACTTCTGCGCGGCGTCCACCTGTGGCACTTGGCGGTCGAACCGGCGAAACCGCGCTGATAGCCACCGCCAAGCTTCTTCTTCGTCCGCGCCGGGCACATCGATTGTGGCAGCAACCAGGGGAGCTTGGTCGGCCAGGGTGAGGGTCAACGCGTAACCCTTTTTGGCGCCTGGCGCGTAGCGGTAAGAAATAGATGCGAAGACGCCGCTTTCCTGGAGTTTCGCACACGCCTGCTCGATTCCATCCTTATCAATCGGTGAAGCGAGATGAAGGCCCGCGATCTCCAAGACTACGGGTTGAGGGATGGCGGAGCCTTCGATCAGAACGGACTCGAGAGGAAATGCGGCATTCTGCGATGCCGCTGGGCCCGCACACAGAGCGAGGAGTAATAAGGTCATTTGGAGTCGCATCGGAACTGTCGATTTTAGCCGATGGACGGCTCCAATGGGTCCGGGTGAACGGATGCTACTTCCGGACGATTTGCCGTTTGAGACTTGTTACCCAGTTGCTCTGTTCTGCCGTCAATTTAGGAGCTTCGCTGGAGACAAGTGGTTCGGCCTGTGCAAAATTCTGTTCTGCGGCGAGTTGAAAGAGCGCAATGGCTTGAAGATAATCGCGCTCGCGGCGGTCTGGGGCATCGTACAGGAGTCGGCCCAATCGATACTGGCATGGAGCTACTCCTTGGGCCGCACACAGCCGAAAGTACCGCCGGGCGCGATCCAGTTCACGCGGCACACCATCGCCAGCCTCATAACGATTCCCAAGATAGAACTGGGCTTGTCGGCTGCCCATCGTGGCAGCCTCACGCATCTCTTGTAGCCCTTTGTCCATGTCGTGTGCCAAGTCGCGTCCGTCGATCCGCCGAACTGCGACCTCGTAAAGCGCGGGTCCATAGTTTTTGGCCGCAGCCTTTTGAACCAAATCGAGACCTTCTGTCACGTCTCTCGGACCGTGCTCACCGTTCAATTTCCATGATCCGACGATGTACATGGCCGGCGCGAACTTGCGGCGGCAGAGGTCTATCATAGACTGGACGGCACGATCGACAGCCGCCGAAGTAGCTTTGGGCTGGTTAAGCGTTTGTAGGGCGACATTGAAGGCAGTTCGTTGGCGTTCCGTCTTTTCATCAAACCAGAGTCCAGGAAAGCGGAAGTTCACTTCCACCGTCGCCAGAATCTTCACAGGAGCGCCTGCTTTCATCCCTGGCACGAACTCCCATTTGGCTACCGCTGCTTGTGCCTGCTCGTCCAGCCCGAATCCTAACGGACTAATCACAGAGATATCAGCCGCTCGGCCTTTTTCATTTACAGCAATCTGGAGGATGACCGTTCCCTGAACATGATCGGCCCGAGCTTCTGGTGAGTACTCTGGCTCGATTTTATGAATCAGGCGAGGTGGTGTGATGCCAGGACCTATACGCATCGGCTCGCTTGAATCCGTTGGCGTCTGCGCGCCGAGTGGCATAGTCATGATAGCCATGACGAGCACACCGAAACCGAAGTGACGCATGAAGTACTAGGATCATCCAGCGCCCGCCCGCACGTCAACGCCCCGAGGACGGCGCTGCAATGGGCGCAGCGGCCCGTAGCCGTACAAAGTGCTTGGCGATCACCGCGAGCAGCACCCGGTCGGCGCAGTCGGCCGCGCGCGGCCCTTCCTGGGCAGGTGGGAAGCCGAATTTGCGCGTGCTCACTTTGGCGCACTCACAACGGCGCGCGGTATTATCAAGGCATGGGTCGGCCTGATCGCATCGTCATCGATCCCGAGATCCTTGCGGGTAAGCCGGTGATCCGGGGCACCCGGCTGGCGGTGGAGTTTATCCTCGATCTGCTGGCGGCCGGGCAGTCGGAGGCCGACATCGTCACGAACTATCCGGGCCGCTACTACCCCGGCGATGTCCGGAATCCACAGCGGTGTAGCCAAGCCAATACCCAGAGCGAACCTGACCCTGTGAACCACCTGGCTCACGCCGCCAGCCGCCTGGCGCGATAGCGTTTCGCGTAGGACCCGTGAAGGCATGCTGTGCTCTATCTCCCCTGACACAGCCGTACAGCCTCGGGAGCAATGTTTCCGAGGGGAACGACCCGGTCCACGCCGCCGAGCTTAATCGCTTCGGCCGGCATCCCGAAAACCACGCAGGTGCTTTCATCCTGGGCGATATTGAAAGCCCCGGCCTGCTTCATTTCCAGCATCCCCTTGGCGCCATCGTCTCCCATACCGGTCATGATCACGCCGACAACATTCTTTCCGCCGTA
>DATJYO010000062.1:0-127940 GCA_035499555.1 Bryobacteraceae bacterium | reverse complement strand
CCCCCCCCCCCCCCCCCACGACGGTAACCCTCAAACACCTAGTACCGCCAGGGGCTCCCGTAGTGCGTTATTTTATATAGTGCTAATGCCGAAGAGCCGCTGCTAGATGCCATTTCGTATTCAGCCCATTCGTGAATTCCTGGTTCGTCCCGCCTTGCCCGAGCAGTTGGCCCGCATGCCGGAGCTGGCTTACAACATCCTGTGGACCTGGGAGCCGTTGATTCGAGCTCTGTTCCGCCGCCTGGACGCCAACCTCTGGCGCGAGTGCAACTACAATCCGGTGCTGATGTTAGGCCGGGTCTCGCGCACCACCCTGCAGCGCGCCGCCGCCGATCCCCGCTACCTGGCCCTTTATACCAGTGCCTGCCAGCGCTATGACGCCCAGGTACATGCCGGCAAGCCGGACCACGACGGGCAGTTGATCGCCTATTTTTCTTTTGAGTACGGACTCTCCGAGTGCCTGCCGATCTACTCCGGTGGGCTGGGAGTGCTGTCAGGGGATCATCTGAAGTCGTCCAGCGACCTGCACCTTCCTCTGGTGGGCGTCGGCCTGCTGTATCAGCAGGGCTATTTTCGCCAGATGCTCAACGCGGACGGCTGGCAGCAGGAGCGCTATCCCACTAACGATTTTTATACCCTCCCGGCCCTGCCGGTACGCGACGAGAAAGGCGAGGACCTGAAGGTCTTCGTGCGGCTCCCCACCGGCAAAGTGATGATCCAGGTGTGGAAGATGGAGGTGGGGCGCGTCAATCTGTTCCTGCTGGACACCAACGTTCCCGAAAACGTGCTGCCGCAGGACCGCGGCATCACCAATTCGCTCTATGGCGGCGACACCGACATGCGCATGCGGCAGGAGTTCGTACTGGGCGTGGGCGGCCTGCGCGCGCTGAAGGCCATGCAACTCGAGCCCACCGTCTTCCATATGAACGAGGGGCACTCCGCGTTTCTGGCGCTGGAACGCGTGCGCGTGCTCAAACGCGAGCACGGCTTGAATTTCGAAGAGGCCCTGGCGGCTACCCGGGCCAGCAATATTTTTACCACCCACACCCCGGTCCCGGCGGGCATCGACCTGTTCGATCCCGGGTTGATGTATCACTACTTCAACAACTACTGCAACGACATCGGCATCGACTTCGACCAGTTGATGGCGCTCGGACGGCGCGACCCCAACAATCGCGAGGAGCGCTTCTCCATGGCCATCCTGGCGCTGAAAACGTCGGCGCACCGCAATGCCGTGAGCAAGCTGCACCGGGACGTATCCCAGGAGTTGTGGCACGATCTGTGGCCGCAGCTCCCGGTGTGGGAAGTGCCCATCAGCTCGGTAACCAACGGCGTACACCTCACCAGTTGGCTCAACGGCGACCTGTCCCAGCTTTACGACCAATATCTGCAGCCGGACTGGCGCGAGCGGACCTCGGATCGCAGCGTGTGGGAGCAGGTCAAAGAGATCCCCGACGAAGAGCTGCTCGAAGTGCATCGCCGCCGCAAGCGCCGGCTGGTGAACTTCGTGCGCGAGCGGCAGCGCTCGTCGGCGCTGCGCCGCCAGGCCTCCGCGGTGGAAATGCGCCATACCGAGGAAGTGCTGGATCCCAACGCGCTCACCATCGGGTTCTCGCGGCGCTTTGCGACCTATAAGCGCGCGACCCTTCTGTTCCGCGACGTGGACCGGCTGAAGCGCATCCTCTGCAACAAGGAAATGCCGGTGCAGGTGGTCATCGCCGGCAAAGCCCATCCCCGCGACAACGAAGGCAAGACGTATATCCGCGACATCGTGCAGCTCTCCCGCGACCGCGATCTCTGGAAGCACGTGGTCTTCATCGAAGACTACGACATGAAGGTCGCGCGCGAGATGATCCAGGGCGTGGACCTGTGGCTGAACACCCCCAAGCGCGGCCAGGAGGCTTGCGGCACCAGCGGCATGAAGGCCGGCATCAACGGCGTGCTCAGTCTCAGCATTCTGGACGGCTGGTTCGACGAAGGCTACGAGGTTTCCGGCGGCTGGGCCATCGGCGACCGCGAACGCTATTCCGACGAGCAGGACGGCCTGCATTCGAGCGAGATCTATTATCTGCTGGAAAACGAGATCGTGCCGCTGTTCTACGAGCGGCGCGACCAGATCCCGCGCGACTGGCTGAAGCGCGTCAAGCAGTCGCTGATGGGAGTGACGCCGCAGTTCGATTCGCGGCGCATGGTGGCGGAGTATGCCCGCGAATTCTACGATCCGGCGCACACCGAGGCTTTGCGCCTGAGCGCCGACAATTATGCGCAGGCGCGGATCGAGGCTGCCTGGAACCAGAAAGTGCGCGAAGTTTGGGACCGCGTACAATTCGTGGAAACCGGTCCGCCGCCGCCGGGACCCATCCTCAGCGAGCATCCCGTGTCGGTGCGCGCGGCCATCGATCTGGCCGGGTTGCAGCCGCGCGAGGTGCGGGTGGAAGTGGTGATGGGACGCGTGGGCACCGACGGCGGATTGGAGGATACCGAAGTCATGGTGCTACCGCCTACCGGCCAGAACGGATCGGTGGCGATCTTCGAGAAGGAGATCGTGCCCGAGCGCACCGGCCGCGTGGGTTACGCGCTACGCATCAGCCCGAACCATTGCGACGACCCCCTCACGCGGCCGTGCACCAGCCTGCTCAAGTGGAGCAGTTGAACTCTCCCGGAATCAGTGTGTGGCGGAAGGCGGCGGCGCGTAGCGCAGCACGGTCGTCAGGTCGATGCCGCGGACAATACCGTTGGCGTAGTACGTCAATCCCCACGAATCGATGGATGACATGTCCGGAAAAATGCAGGCTTCCAGTACGTTGAACGGATAGTCCTGGCCCACCCATCCGCCGCCGGCTGCGTTGATGCCGCCAAACAGGTCCGAGCCGCCCAGGTACGAGCAATAGCAGGACGCCGGGTTTCCGGAACAGCTCGGGACCGGCAGCTTGGCGTAATACGCCAGCACCGCCAGGGTCGGCTTGGTAGTGTACAGGGTGTCCACCGGAATGTGGATGGTGGAGCCGTCCTTCGCGGACTTGTATGCACAGAAATTCCTCGCCCCGGAGAGCCACAGCCAGGTGGACGAAGGGCCGTTGGTGCCGTACACCGGCGCGCGTTCGACCACCGTGCCTCCCGTGCTTTGGCAATACGCGGCCGGACTGCTGGTGTCCGGTTGGGCCGCCCGCGCCGGGTACGCCGCGCATATCAATAATGCAGCGCCGGCGGAGATCAGGAATAAACGTTTCATTGGAAGCCTCCTTTGTAGGGATCAGTAAGTGTATCAGCTTTCACAGGAAGCGGCCTCACGCCGAGACGCTGCGCGGTGCCCGCCAGCGCTTCGCAGGTGCCGGCGCCTAGCGGGATGCCCTCCCGCCGGCGGAGAGCTTCGGCGCGCCATTCCGGATCGCCCGCCACCAGCACTTCGTCGTAGCCGGCGGCCGGCGCGGCCGACTTCACCGTGGCCACCAGATGTTCGATGCGGCGGGTGAATTCCTCCACCGGCATGAACCGGGCGATGTCGATGGCGAGGAACACGTGGCTGACGCGGGTGGGCTTGCCGTGGATCCGCAGGCCGCCCACCTCGGTGCTCATGGCGCCGCCGCTCAGGGCCGCGCACAGGATTTCGACCAGCAGGGCCAGGCCGCTGCCTTTGTAGCCGCCCAGCGGCATGGGCAGGCCGCGCACGGCGGCTTCCGTGCTCCGGGTGGGCACGCCGTTCGAATCCATGGCCCACCCGGCCGGGATGGTGTCCTCTCCGTTGGCCAGCGCTTTGAAGATGCGATTGTTGGCCACCGTGGTGGTGGCCATGTCGAGCAGCCATGGTCCTGGCACCGACATGCAGATGGGATTGGTCCCCAGCCGCGGCTCTTTCGCCTGCCAGGGCGCCACGATCGGCGAGGCATTGCACATCACCACGCCGATCATGCCCGCGCCGGAAATCCTCTGCGCCCAGAAAGCCGCGGCGCCGAAGTGGTTGGCGTTGCGCACGGTGACCAGCCCCAGGCCGTGCCGGCGGGCCAGGTCCACGGCATGTGTGGCGCAGGCGTCCGCCACACACTGGCCCGGACCGTTGCCGCCATCGTAGGTCATGCAGCCGCCGGATGCGGAGACCACCCGTCCTGCGGCGTTCGGGTCCAGATCGCCGCGCTCGACCTGCTCGACGTAGTAAGGCAACAGTTGCACGCCGTGCGAGTCCACACCTCGCAGGTTGGCAGCCACCAGCGATTCGGCGATCAGGTGGGCGGCCGGTCCGGGATATGCGGCGGCTTGGAGTACGGTGGCCGACCAGGCCAGGAGATCGGCAGCCGGGATGACAGGCATGGTTAAGAACCAGCATAAAATAGGCATGTGCCCGCATTCACCTTCGAGCAAGCGCGCCAATGCGTGGTGGAGACCGTGCGCGCGCCGCACACAGTTCCAGGTATCGAGCGCGTCCCCATCGCGGCGGCGGCGGGGCGCGTGCTGGCAGAGGCGGTGGCCGCGGACCGCGATTATCCGGCGCTGTCGCGATCGGTCCGCGACGGGTATGCGGTCAGGGCCTCCGATCTGCCGGGCGCCCTGCAGGTGATCGGAGAAGTACGGGCCGGCGATCGTTTCGGCGGCGAGGTGGGGCCCGGCCAGGCGGTCGAGATCATGACCGGCGCGCCGGTGCCGCGCGGCGCGGATGCCGTCGTGATGGTCGAGTACGTGCGCCGCGAAGGCGCGCGCGTGACCGCCGGGCAGAGCGCCGAAGCCGGGCAATTCATCAATCCGCAAGGGTGCGAAGCGCGCGCCGGCGAAACCCTGCTCCATCCGGGCAAGCGCCTGGATTTCACGGACGTCGCCCTGCTGGCTTCCGTCGGCTGGGAGCGCGTGCCCGTGTACGTTCAGCCGCGGGTGGCGCTGATCGCCACCGGCGACGAGATCGTGCCGGTCGGGGAGACGCCGCGCGATTTTCAAATCCGCAATTCGAACGTGTATTCGCTGGCCGCGCAGGTCGCGCGCGCGGGCGGTGTGCCGGAGATTCTGCCGGTGGCGCGCGACGAGCGGGCCCACACGCGCGAATTGATCGAGCGGGGGCTGGCGGCCGATCTGCTGTTGCTTTCCGGCGGCGTGTCGGCGGGCAAATACGACCTGGTGGAGACCGTGCTGGCGGATCTGGGCGCCGAGTTCTACTTCGACCGCGTCCTGATTCAGCCGGGCCAGCCGCTGGTGTTCGGGCGCGCGTGCGGCAAGTTCTTTTTCGGATTGCCCGGCAATCCGTCATCGACGATGGTGACCTTCGAGATCTTCGCGCGCGCCGCGCTGGAACTGCTGGGCGGCCAGCAGGACGTCGCCCTGCTCATGCCCTCCGCCCGGCTGACGCAGCCGTTCCGTCACAAGCCGGGGCTGACGCGATTCCTGCCCGCGCGGTTGACGGCAGGCGGCAGCGAAGTAACGCCGCTGGCCTGGCGCGGATCGAGCGACGTGCCGGCGTTGACGCGCGCCAACGCGTTCATGGTCGTGGATGCGGATCGCGCCGAATGGCCCAAGGGCGATTGGATCAGGGTCCTGCTGAAATGAAGAAGCTATCGCATTTCGACAAAGCCGGCAGTCCGCGCATGGTGGATGTATCCGCCAAGCCCGAGACGCGGCGCACCGCGCGCGCGCACGCTTTTGTGCGCATGCGGCCGGAGGTGTTGGGCGCGCTGCCGGATAATCCCAAGGGAAATCCGCTGGAGATCGCCCGTATCGCCGGCATCGCCGCGGCCAAGAAGACCGCGGACCTGATACCGTTGTGCCACCCGCTGATGCTGTCCCACGCCGATGTGGAGGTGCGCGTCGAGGAAGGCGGCGTGCGCATCGTCGCCAGCGCCGCCACCACCGCGCCAACCGGAGTCGAGATGGAGGCGCTCACCGCGGCCGCGGTGGCGGCGCTGACGGTCTACGACATGACCAAGGCGCTGGACAAAGGCATCCAGATCCAGGACCTGTACCTGATCGAGAAGACCGGGGGCAAAAGCGGCGGCTACAAACGGCCGGCCTGACGCGCGCCGGGCTACGCCACGCCGCCTAGCTTTCCGGCGGCCTGCAGGCGCGCATCCACGCGGTTGAGCCTCCGGGTCAGGTGCGGCTTGAGCAGCGGCGTGTGCCGGATCCCGGTCAGGTAGTGAGGGATTTCCCAGACGTCCTCCGCCGCGGTCATCCAGCCCATCCGGTCGAAGCGCGCCAGGTTCACCGGCCGGGAATACGTGCGCAGGGTCTTTTCGCCGGCCAGGTTGTAGTAGTGCTCGAAGTAGGAAATGGCCAGCTCGCGCAGCGTGCGGTACACCGGCTCACGGAATCGCAGACCCGAATAGTTGGATTTGGCGATGGCGCCCCAGTGGCCGTGCTGCCTGAAGAGGGCCAGCACGTGGTCGTCGTCGCGCACGGCTTCCAGGTCCAGCAGCAAGGGCGGATAACCCTGCACCCGCAGCGCGGCCGCGGCGAACAGGGCGCCCTCCAGGCAATGCGCCAGGCGGTCGCGCAAGACCATCCGCGGCGAACGGCAGGTGGCGCCCAGAACTTCTTTGTTGTAGCCGATCTCGCTATCGAGGAAGAATTGTATCCTCTCCGGCGTCTTCAGCCGACGCAGGGCGGCGCGTTCGTCCCGGCTGAAGCCGTGCGACGGATCGATCACCCGCGCAACAGGGCCCGCTTGGCGGCGCGGCGAGCCTTCAGCCGCGCGTTGGCCTTCTGCTGCTTCTCGTACGCCACGATCTCCTGGCAGGCGTCGCAACGCTTGCGGATGCGCGATTTGGTCGTAAAAGTCGCACCGCAACGCCGGCAGGACTTGGTGATCGTTTCATCGAACGGAAGGATGCCCGGTTTCTGGGGCAATAAGTAAGAGTAATGAAATTCGCAATGGCTCATTCTAAGCAACCACCCTCATCCCAGTGCCGTACTGGGCGAAATGACGCACCCACCACTGTGGATAGGCCAACAGCCGACCCACTCAAGCCGCACACCGCGTTACAGGCCCGCAAATCCGGATCTACTCCCTTTCCCTAAGCCCATATGGCTGTGCCGCAAAGAGTTGCTCACTTTCATCCACCCCGGCGCCTCTCCCCACGAGCTCCGCGAGCCACGGCATGCTCGGGACTCCACTCGTACAAGCTCCTGGCGGACCCATGATTGTACTGTTTCCTTATGCATTAATGCAACCGAAAAATTTCCGCGGGCGTCATGCCGCGCTGGCCGGCGCAAACGGCTCGGCCTGATCGGTCAATTCCCATGACAGGTGATTTATATAAAATAGCAGAATCGGCTCTGAATAGACGGCCTTGAACTTTTCGAACACGCGTTCCGCCCACCCTTCGGTCAGGTAGCTCTTGGCGTTCAGGTCCTTGTTGAAGAAACCGTTCTCATGCGGGATGCCCAAAAAATCCAGCACCGCCGCGATCATGTCCAGGTGGGATACCAGGACCGTCTGCGCCAGGTCTTTGGCGAATTGTTCGTCCTGCTCGTTGAGCCGCGCCCAGAACCGCGCGATGTGCTTGTGCAGGATCTCGGTGTTGAGCTTGGTCAGATGCGCGCTGGCCTTGAATCCGTCGTAGAGCTGATAGGTTTTCAGCTTGCCGATGGAGATGCTGCGCACCAGCCGCGCAAAGCCTTCCTCACCGAGCCTCAAATAGGCTTCCGAAAGCTGCATTAAAGGCCAGATTATCACATGCGGTAGAATAAATGGGTTTGGACATGAGCAACGTAATCATCCTGGGCGCGCAATGGGGCGACGAAGGCAAGGGGAAGATGGTCGATCTTTTCTCCGAACGCTTCGATATCATAGTTCGCTACCAGGGCGGACACAACGCCGGACACACGGTCCGCATCGGGGACCGTAAGTTCGTACTGAAGCTGATCCCCAGCGGCATCCTGCGGGCCGGGAAAAAATCCGTCATTGGCAACGGCCTGGTGGTCGATCCGGCGGCCCTCTGCGAAGAGATCCAGATGCTGGAGGCGGCCGGCCTGCGCGTCGACGGGAGCCTGTTCATCAGCAACCGGGCGCAGGTGCTGCTGCCCACCCACCGCCTGATGGAAAAGGCCGGCGATGCCCGGCCGGGACGCGCTTCGATCGGAACCACATCGCGCGGCATCGGTCCGTGCTACGAGGATAAAGTGGCGCGCCGCGGCCTGCGCATGGGCGATCTGATGGATCGCGAAGTCTTCGCCCCGCTGTTCGATACGCTGTTCGCCGAGCACCTGGCGGCGGCCCGCGCGCTGGGACTCGACAGCAAGCTGGACGTAAAAACGGTGCGCGACGAATATGAACGCCTGGCCGAGCGCATCCGTCCCATGGTCTGCGACACCGCCAGGCTGCTCCACGACGCCATGAACGCCGGCCAGAGCGTCATGTTCGAAGGCGCGCAGGGCACCATGCTGGACATCGACCACGGCACGTATCCGTTCGTGACTTCATCCAGCGCCTCGGCCGGGGGCGCCTGCACGGGCGCCGGCGTACCCCCCACCCGCATCGACGCCATCGTCGGCGTTTCTAAAGCCTATATCACGCGCGTGGGCGGCGGACCGTTTCCCACCGAAGCGTTGGACTCCTGGGGCGACCAGATCCGCAATCGCGGCAACGAATTCGGATCGGTCACCGGGCGTCCCCGCCGCTGCGGCTGGTTCGACGTGCCGCTGCTGCGCTATGCCGCCGCGGTCAACGGCTTCGACAGCCTGGTGGTGACCAAGCTCGACGTGTTGGACACCCTGGAGAAGATCCCCGTCTGCGTCGGCTACAAGCTGCGCGGCCAGGAGACCTGCGGCATGCCCGCGACGATCAGGGATCTGGCGGCGCTGGAGCCGGTCTACGAATGCCTGCCGGGCTGGCAGACATCCACCTTCGGAGTGGCAAAGTACGATGCGCTGCCGCCGCGGGCGCGGGACTACATCGCGTATCTGGAGAAACAGAGCGGCGTGGAAGTAGGCTGCATTTCGACCGGGCCGGAGCGCAACCAGACCATCGTCAAGCCGGGGTCCCGGTTCGCCCGGCTGTTCCCGTAGCCCGCGCGGCTGGCGGACGCACCATCGGCTAGGCTTTCAGCCGCGGCCGGTTGCGGCGTATCGCTCCGGTGTCCTGCACCGGCTCGGAGTCGCACTCGATCGCCAGCACCGTCACCGGATCGTCCGGCGCGGTCTTCGGCAAGCCCGTAAATCGCACGCGGAACTCCTCCTGCGTGAACTTGACCGGAGTGCCGCTGGCCAGCAGTTTGGCGGACAGCACCTTGTTCGTCAGCCCGCCCAGCGCCACCGTCTCTCCCGGCCAGAAGTGTACGTGCATGTACAGCGTGTTGCCCTTGCGGGTGAAGCCGGCAAATTCCGAAGCATGCACGCGGCAGGGCTCGGATTCGTAGATGGTGCGGCCGTTGCGATCCATCCAGTGGCCCACCGCCGTCAAAATGCGCACCGATTCCGAAGGGATGGAGCCGTCGCCGCGCGGCCCGATGTTGAGCAGATAATTGCCGCCGTCGCGCGCGCACAGCCCCAGGTTGCGCACGATCTGCTTGGGCGTCTTCCAGGCGTCGTCGGCGGCCTGGTAGCCCCAGCTATCGTTCATGGTCATGCACGACTCCCAGGCGCGGCCGCTCTTGGCCGCGCTGATCTCCTGCTCGGGAGTGGAGAAGTCGCCCGGAAGCTGGTTGCGGTTGTTCACGATGATGTCCGGCTGTAGCTCGAAGACCATCTTGTTCATCTTCTCCGACTCCCAGCCGGCGGCGTCCAGCGGCCAGGCCACGTCGTACCACAGCACGTCGATCTTGCCGTAGTTGGTCATCAGCTCGCGGATCTCGCCGTGCACGTAATCGACGAACCGGCGGCGGGCCGCCTCGTCGTGCAGGCAGCGCGCGCCATCCGGATGATGCCAGTCCATGAGCGAATGATAGAATCCTACGCGCAGCCCCTCGCCCCGGACGGCCTCCACGAACTCCTTCACCAGGTCGCGGCCGCAAGCCTGCTTGGGCGCGCAGTAGTTGGTGTACTGGGTGTTGAACAGGCAGAAGCCTTCGTGATGCTTGGTGGTCATCACCATGTACTTCTGGCCGGCCTGCCGGGCCAGGCGTGCCCAGTCGCGCGCGGCGTTGGGCTTGGGAGTGAAGCGGTTGGCCAGGAGCTGGTATTCCGCGACGGGAATGCCTTCCTCCTCCATGGCCCATTCGTGCCGGCCCAGGACGCTGTACAGGCCCCAGTGGATGAACATGCCGAATTTGGCCTCGTGCCACCACTTCATGCGGCGCTCGCGGTCGGCGTCGGTGCCGGGTGCGGCGGCCATCGCGGCGCCGGCGCCCAGTAGGGTGAGGCAGTGTCTGCGGGATAGTTGCATGGCGGTCTCCTTGAAACAGACCATGGTACATCGCTGGCCGGCGCTGGCGGCGGGGTGTTGCCGTGGGGCCTTCAGAACCCCGTGGGCGCGATCCAGAAACTCTCGCGCCATTCGCCGCCGGGCGGGACGCTCTGCAGTTCTCGGTACAGCCCGGCATGCGCCAGGTTGAAGCCGTCGGTGACGATCGACATCGGCTCGAAGCAGATGAACGAGCGGCCCGGCGGCGCGTAGACCACCGCGACCGTGTACTTCGATCCGTATTTTACGGAAATCCTCTGGTGGGCCCCCTCCACCCAAAACGTGGCGTCCGGCGGCAGGCCGCTGAATACATCGTCCAGCGACGCACCCGCCAGGGACAGCGGATCGGCCAACTCGACCGGCTTGCGCTCGCCGGTGGGAATCAGCTTCGGCGAAAGAACCAGGTGATCGCGTGCCGCCAGGTGCACCTTCCATTGATCGCGCGGCGCATCGTGCAGCTGGAAGTAAGGATGAAACCCGATGCCCACCGGCATGGGATCGGTGGAAAGATTCCGCAGCACCGTGCGGACCTCCAGCACGCCTTCGCGCAGGCAATGCGTCATCTCGATGGTATGTGCGAAGGGAAACTGCGCCATCAGGTCCGGGTGTTTCCAGAATTCCAGCGTGCTGGTGACGCAGGCGGCATCGGAGCCGGCATTGAGCGCGGTCACGTTCCAATAGGGTGAAAAAGTGAGCAGACCGTGAATCGGGTTCTGGTTCTGATCGCCGCGTATATTTCCCAGATCGCGGTTGAGCTGGTATTTCTTGCCGTTGGCCCAGAAGGCGTATTCGCTCAGGCGATTGGCCCAGGGCGCCAGAAACGGAATGCCGCCGAACTGCGGCCTGGCCTTCAGCTCGCCCAAGGTGGGGTAGGGCAGCCAAAGAGCATTCTTGCCGTTGACCCGGAATTCGTACGCCAGGTTGCCCAGCGAGGGCGCCACCGCCACCTCGGCATGGTGTGCGGCATCCGTGAGCCGCACTACCTGGATGCCGTCGACTGCGATCTTCTCAGCGGTGTAATTGGCGGCGAGGGACATGGCCGGAAACAGAAGCGCCAGGATAATCTTCATTGCGGATCCTGGTCGGGATCGCGCAGATCGAGCGTAGTCTCCTTTTGGCAGCACCAGCAGGGCCCGGGCGTGTAGGTGCGGATGGAGCAAACGTCACACCAGTAAGTGATGACTTTAACATGACCGTCTTTGTGGACGAACAGCGCCTTGGTGTGAATGGGATCCACCATGAATTGGTCCGGACCCGTGAAGTGACCCTTGGCTTCCAGATCGAAGCCAGCCAGGCGCTTGTCGTTCAAGACGCCTTTGGTCGGCTCGTCGCCGTCGAGCGAAATGATACGGTGATCGGCGGTTTGAATGGCGGGCGGCTTGTCAGGCCGCTGCAGGAGCGTGCCGCGGATGGTAGCGGGGGTGGGTCCGGCGGCCAGGCAGGCCGCGGCCAGAAACACGGACAGCATCGGCGTCCTTATGTGCATTACTCTCATTGTACGCGCCGGGCGCGAACGGGCGCGTTTCCCGCGCCGCCGTGCAAGGCGGGAACCGCGATAGGAAGCCGCGCGGGCCGCCCCGTTTTGCGCGTCGGGAACGCCTTGTCTTGCGCGTTCAAAACGCGTTGACCGTGAAAGGCATCAGGCGCAGCATTCCGCCCCTGGTCCATATTTCCGGCGGCCAGTCTTTCAGCACCCTCCGCAGACGCGCTTCCATCATGCTGTCCGTGGAGCGGCCGAAGAGCAGATCCAGAATGCTGCGGCGCGGCGGGTACATGACGATGGTGACATTCTCCGCCGCCGGGATGTGCGCCTTCTGTTTCACCAGGTCCAGCGCGCGGTCGATGCCGCCCAACTGATCCACCAGGCCGTTCGCCGCCGCCTGCTCGCCCAGCCACACACGGCCCTGCGCCACCGCGTCGATCTGCGGATATGGATGGCGGCGCGCCTGTGCTACCTTGGCCACGAAATCGTGATAGTTGGCGTCGATGCCTTCCTTCAGTTTCGCCAGTTCCACCGGCGAAAGCTCGCGATAATCCGAGTCGATGCTGGCGAAGGTGCCGCGCTGCAGCGTGTCCTTGGTGATGCCCAGCTTGTCGTACAAACCGTGCAGGTCGGGCTTGCCGAAGACCACCCCGATGGACCCGGTCAGCGTTCCCGGATATGCCACGATGGGATCGCCGGTCATGGCCATGTAATAGCCTCCCGAAGCGGCGGTATCGGACATGGAGATCACCAGCGGCTTCTTCTTGCTCAGCAGGTTCATCTGCCGCCAGATCTCGTCGGAAGCCACCGCGTCGCCGCCCGGCGAGTCGATGCGCAGGATCACGCCGTCTATAGTGGAGTCTGCCGCCACCCGGCGCGCGAGCTTGTCGAAACCCGTCGCCTGGATGCCGTCGCTGGAGACGCCATCGTCGTCCGGCGTGCCCCTGGTGATGGTGCCGTCCCCCACCAGTATGGCGATTTTGTGCTTGCCGTCGAGTCCCAGGGAATCGGCCGGGACCTTCAGATAATGGCCGGTCGATAGTTTGGTCAGCTTTCCGCTGCCCACCTGCCGGTCCAGGTCGGCGAACATCTCGTCCTGGTAGCGCAGCGCATCCACCAGGCCGTCGGAGAGCGCGGCAGGGGCCAGAAACGGACCTTGATCCATCAGCGCGCGCACTTCATCCGGCGTCTTCTTGCGGCCCTCGGCGATGCCGTGCAGCAGGTCGCTGTACAGGCCGTCCAGCACGGTGGTGAGCACGTCGCGAGTCTCCGGACTCATGGACGTGCGCGTGAACATATCCCCGAAGTCTTTGTACTTACCGTCATGCTCCACCTGGACATTCACACCGATCTTATCCAGGGTCTTCTTGAAGTACATCAGCTCGAAGCGCATCCCCTTGACGTTGAGCCAGTCGGTAGGGGCGAGATAGATACGGGACGCGGCGGTGGCCAGATAGTACTCCCGGGAGCCGGGAGTCTTCAGGTAGGCGTAGAGAGGCTTGCCCGTTTTTTTGAACTGCTCCAGATCGGCGCGGAACTCGGCGAGCTTGCCCCAACCTACACTGAGCGACTGCGGTTCCAGCACCACGGCCTTGATGCGCGAGTCGGCCGCGGCCTTGCGCAGCAGCATCCAGATATTGGTCACCGTGGGACTCGGACGATCCGCCAGCGCGCCGAACGGTACGTCCACCGGCGGACGCTCGGGAATGTCTCCGTCCAGGGTCAGTTCCAGCACGGAGTTCTGAGCCACCGCCGGCGGCGCCTCCCGGAACGTCCGCACCAGCGCGAAGATGAGCACCAACCCGCCCAGGATACACAGGACCACGCCAGTGATCAGGCCAAACAGGAATTTTGCCATGCTACTTTTGACAGTAGCATAGAGGTCTCAGGAACTAATGTGGTCCTCACCACTGCTGATAGTTATCGGGATGTTAGTTTTCGTCCTCGGCGTGCCGTTCGGCTTGTATGCGCTCTGGACCCGCGGCCAGCGGCGAGTGACTCGCGAGATACGCGCCCTGGCCGATGCCCAAGGCTGGAAATGCCGGCGGCGGCGCTGGCAGGGTAATCCCACCGCGCTCCGGATCGACGCGCGGACGCCCGGCGGATACGCCTGGACTCTGACCACGGGCAACAGCGGCGCGAATGAACCGCGCTGGAACGCGGAGCTGTGGATGCGATTCCCCGCGCTCGCGGGTAAGACGGACTTCGCCATCATGCCGCGGGATGCCGCACCGCCGGCGCCTGTCCCCAACGCCGCTGTCTCTCGCATAACGGCCGGGCTGGCTGCTTTCGATGCGGCCTACGAGGTGCAGGGGATTCCGGCCGTCGGCCCGGCCCTGGCCGCCCGCTTTCTGGACTGGCCGGCGGAAGCGATCCGGCCGCATTCGATCGTCGCCTGGCAGGATGGATCCGGCCTGCGCTTGGGAGTGCGGCTGCCGGGGCCGCCCAACTGGGCCACGGTTCGATACGCGGTCAGCCTGGGTGAAGCTCTGGCCGCCCACGTGGCGCCGCCGGTGTAAGACCCGCGATCCCGAAAACGATGCTACTGCCGCGCGGTCTCGTCGTGTTTCCGCGCCCCGCCCAGGATGTCGGCTTCCGCGTAATTCCCCTCGTGGCAGGCGTACTCATAGATCGGGCCCTTGGTCGCCACGAACGGGTATTCGATGGTCCACGGCCGCGTGAAGGTGGTTGGATCGTCGATGGTGGCCTTGTAGAGAATCGTATCCGGGGCGGTACGCGTAAACCGCTCGATGACGTGCAGGTTCTCGGAAGATCCGCGGAAGTGAGTCTTGTTGGTGAAATTGGTGGTGTCCACCACCAGCGTATCGCCTTCCCAATGGCCCACGGAATCGCCCAGCCATTGATGCACCGACGGCGGAAGATGCGTGGCGTTCATGCGGACGATCCGCGCGTCGTGCACCATTTCCACCAGAATGACGACACTGTCCGCCGTCTGCACGATCTGGTAATTGTTGTTGTACAACACCGGCAGCATCGGCGGCCCGGATGTGGAGCCGAAGCCGAGCAGGCAGCGCTCTGAGAGCGGCCGGTCCTTGATACTGTCGAAGCGGCCGAATCCTTCCATGACCAGGTGCTTGCGGCGCTCGGGCGTGAACGGCGGCACTCTGCCGTCCGGCGGATCCACGATGAGCGACGTGCGCTTCTGGCCGTCCACCCGGGCCAGCTCGCTGCCCCGGTCGATGAACAGAATGTTGTACCCGCCGGTGCCGTTCGATCCCGCCGCCGCCAAAAGCGGAGACTCGGATTTGCCATCCACATCGGCCAGTTCCACGGCGCTCTTCTTCTCGAAAACAGCGGCCTCGGCGTCCGTCAGGGTCGGCTTGTTGGCGAACTGGGCGGGACGCTCGAGCGGCGTGATGGTGGCGTTCGTCCAGATGCCTTCCAGATCGGGGTGGCCGTCCGGCGTGCGCGGCGGCGTCCAGCCTTTCTGCGTCTGGGCCGCCAGGGCCGCGCACAGGCACGCGCACAACGCGGCCGGCATAGCGAAACAGCGAACGTTATTTCTTGTCATACGGAGCACCTGTGCCCGAGGAGCCCAGGAACAGCTTCCGGCCGTCGGGGAGTGTGATATCGCGTCCATTGGCGCGCATGGAGCCGTCTTTCGATTGATAGCCCTCCACCACCACGCGCGTTCCGGGCGCTATCGTCGTCTTGGTGAAGCCGCGGCGCAGCAGAACGTTGGGGCTGCCCGCTTCCACCATCCAACTGGTCACCTTGCCATTGGGCCCGGCGACGTCCACGTGAATCCAGGCGTGCGGATTGATCAGTTCCACCTTGGTCACTACCCCTTCCAGATGTACCGGCCGCTTGGCGTCGAACTCGGCCGCGAAGGCGTGGTGCGCCCAGGCCGGCGCGGCCGAAAGAAAGCAGGCGGCGGAAGCCACCGCCGCAACCAGTTTCATATTCATGGCAGTCAGTCCTTCACTTGCTGGATTTCTTGGTGAACGCGCCATACATCAGGTCCTCGGCGAACTCGACGCACTTGAACTCCATCAGCCGGGCGTCCTTTTCCAGGTGACGGTAAAGCGGCATCTGAATCTTCCAGGGCCGCGAAAAAACCTTGGGATCCTCGATGGTGGCTTCGTAGCCGAGCACGTTGGGCGAGAGCAGCGTGTAGCGCTCCACCACGTGCAGCGCGTCGCTGTGAAAGTCGCCGGCGCGGTCGAACCATGTGCGCTCGTCCAGGCCGGTCACATCCAGCACCAGCGTGTCTCCTTCCCAGTGGCCCACCGACTGGCCCATCCAGGAGTCCGCCGGCGCCGGTCCCGGGTCCTTTAGATAGATGTTACGGACCGCCCCGTCGTATTCATAAGCGAAAAAGATAGCCTTCTCACTGTGCAGGATCTGAAACGGATAGGGCATGTAAGTGGCGCGCGGCACACCCGGCAGATAACACTTGATCTCCGGATCGGCCGCCAGGCGGTGCGCGAAATTGGCCTGCCTCTGCTTCTCCGCGGCCGGCAGATAGGGGATCTCGCCTCCTTCCACTACCCCGGCGCCGCCGGGCTCGGCGCCCTCGGCGCCCAACGCAACCACCAGTCCCGGCGCCGCCGCGTGCGGACGCAGATCCCAGTTCGCGGTATTCATGGCCTGCCAGATCCCACTCAGATTCGGCTTGCCGTCAGGCAGGCGCGGCAATCCGTCAGCCGCCCGGCCGGCCACGGCAGCCATCAGCAGCACCGCACTCACCCCAGCGGCAGTCACCCCGGCTCCCCTCAATCTTCCCCTCCAGTCTAAGCGCAACACGGTCTAAACACTGTTACCAGACTCGGCATACTCAGTCAAGTGGGTCACGCGTCGTACGCAATCAAGCGCCCCGACACGATCAAGCCGGCCCATAGTAATAAGGAAAGCGCGGCCGCCAGTCTGGCGCGCCCGGTGACCGCCTGGTCCAGCTTCGCCGTGTTGTTGTAGACTCCGGCGCGAAACACCAGCGCGTGTACGCCTACCAGCGTCAGCAGCGCCATCTTGATCCAGAACGACGGGCTGCGATAGAGCTTCTGCGGTTCCGCCCAGGCCAACAGCAGGCCCGTCACTGCCACCAGCACAAATCCCGCCCACTTCCACGGCCGGGACTGCTGCACGATATCGGAAACCATCCGCCGCGGCAGGGCCCAACCCAACAGCCGCAGGTCCGTCATCAGCACCATGCCTCCGAACAGCGCGATCCCCAGCAGGTGAAAGCCGCCGATGATGGGGTAGGGAAGCGCGCCTTCCCGGATGGTAGTGCTCAGGTCCGTGCTTTCGATCCATTCGAGCATCGTAACGATTGACATGACGCGAACCTCACACGAAGGCGATCATCCGGCCGCATGCCACCACGGTCGTCCATAACAGTAACGACAGGCCGCCCGCCACTTTGGCGGCCCAGGGCGAATCGGAAAGTCCCGCCGCCCGCCGGTGCACCGTGAAATGGAACAGCAGCGCCGTCGCCAGGGCGATCATCTTCAACTGAAACGACGGGTTCACGTGATAGCGCACCGCGTCGGCCGAGAACATCAGGAAGCCGGTGATCAGCATCACGGCGATGCCCGACAAGGTCCAGGGCGCCAGGTCCGCGGCCAATTCGGCGGCGGACTGGCGGCGCATTCCCACGCCCAGAAGCCGGAAATCGACGACGGCGATGGTTCCGATGGACAACGCGAACCCCATGAAATGCAGGCTCTGCACCACCGGGAAGGCCCACTCCGGACCGTTCATGGCGTTGGCCCAGGGACTGGTCACCAGCCACTCAAAAATGGACGTCGCTTGCATATCGCTCCCGCATCAGGAAAAGCCGATCCATCTTCCGCCGATGCCCACCCCGGACCACAACACAATCGAGATCAGGGCTACGATCCGGCCCCAGATCGGCCGGACCCGGCCCGGATCCGCCAGCGCCACCGGCCGCGCCACCGCGAACGTGAAAACCGTCGACAGCAGCAGCGAGATCATCTTGACCCAGAACGCCTCGTGATAATACAGCTTGGTCGCCTCGGAAGTAAAGAGGAGCAGCCCGGAGACCAGCATCACCGCCAGGCTGCCCAGCAGCCACGGCTTGGTGTCGCGCCAAAGCTGGGCCGCCGGCTGGCGTGCCAGGCCGAAGCCCATCAGGCGCAAATCGACGATCAGAACCGCGCCGCCGATAACCGCCAGGCCCAATAAGTGGAACGATTCGATGACCGGAAACAGCCAGGTGGACGCGCGGATCGCCTCGCCCAGCGGGCTGTTTTCACACCACGTAAAAAACGTCAACACGGACATACTTTAGGATTGCTTATCGAACCAGTTATAAGCGATCATCCGTCCCGCCACCACGATCCCCGCCCACAGCAGCAGCGAAATGCCGCCCGCCAGCCGCGCGCGCAGCGGCGGCACCCGCTCCAGGTCCCACTTGCGTATGCTGCGGTAAACGGTCAGATGAAAAAACGCCGTGTTCAGGCCGGCCAGCAGCAGAAAAGCCACTTTGCAGCGGAAGAATATGTTGAGGTAGGTTTTGACCGGGATGGCATAGAACAACAGCGAACCGCTGATCGCCATGATGGTGAATCCGGCGATGGTCCACGGCACCAGCCGCTCCACCACCTCGGATGCGGGCGTCTTCACCAGGGTGGCGCCGAGCAGCCGCAGATCCATGATGACCACCAGGCCCAGAAACAGGCACAGCGTCAGCACGTGGACCGACTCCACAATCGGATAAGCCCAGATGGACTCGTGCAGCGCGACGCTTCCGGGCGTCGATCCCAGCCAACGGCAGAACTCTAGCACCTGTGCGGCAAATCTCCCTCAAAAGCGTAAAGCAGCGCGGGCCGCCCCGTCTTGTGCGGCGCCTCAAAAGCGCAAAGGGGCGCGATGTCCCGCGCCGCCGAACAGGGCACGAACCAGCATTTTGGCGGCGCGGGCCGCCGCCCCGTTTTGCGCGTACACCCAATGAAGACTCCAATTATACACGGGGCCGGACCGCATAACTCAATGCATGGGTGCGCCGCCGCCATCCTCCTGCGGACGGCGCATCAGCAGCAGCAGCGGCAGCAGCAACAGGAAGACGATGCCCATCAGCCGGAAGGTATCCACGAACGAAATCATGGCCGCCTGCCGTTGCACCATTCCCCACACCATGCCGTAAGCTTGGTGCATAGCCGTGGCGGCGTCCGAGCCGCGGGCCATCAGCGCCGAACGCAGGGCCTCGACCATAGCCGTGGCCTTCGTGCTGTACGGGTTTACGTGGCCGCCCAGGAGCGCGGTGTGCATCTGCTGGCGGCGGAACAGATAGGTGTCGGACATGGCGATACCCATGCTGCCGCCGACGTTGCGCAGCAGGTTGAACAGGCTGGTGGCATTGCCCATCTCCTCCTTGGGAATCGGGTCCATGGTGGTGGTGGTCAGCGGCACGAATACCAGCGCCATCGACGCGCCCTGGATGAACTGCGGCCAGAAAATGTTCCAATATCCCGCGTTCAGGTTCAGCCAGGAAAGCTGGAACAGGGTCAACGAACCGCCGAGCAGGCCGAGCGCCAGCAGCTTGCGCGAGTCGCTGCGGGCAATGATCACCCCCACCAGCGGCATCGCCAGAAACGATCCTAGTCCGCGCGGGAACATGGCGACGCCCGCGTCCAGCGCGGGATAACCCAGCAGTGTCTGTAGAAAGATGGGGAGCAGCACCATGCTGCCGTACAGCACGAAGCCGAGCATGGTCATCAGGAACACACCGCTGGCGTAGGTGCGATTCTTGAAGACGCGCAAATGCACCACCGGATCGCCCGTGCGCAGCTCGCGTACGATGAACGCCGCCAGGGCCACCACGCCCACCAGCATCAGCGTGACGATGAACCGCGAGCCGAACCAGTCGTCCTCCTGGCCCTTGTCCAGCACGATCTGCACGCTGGCGATGCCCAGGGCCAGCAGCCCGATGCCCCAATAGTCGATGCCCCGGGATTCGCGGCGCAGGTAAGGCGGATCGAAGATGAACAGGCGCGTCATGATCACCGCCGCCAGTCCCACCGGAATATTGATGTAGAAGACCCAGCGCCAGCTATAGCTGTCGGTGAGCCAGCCGCCCAGCACCGGCCCCAGCATGGGCGCCACCACGATGCCGAATCCCCAGAAGGCCATGGCTTTGCCGCGGTCCTGCGGCGGAAAAGCCTCCAGCATGACCGCTTGCGACAGCGGCTGCAGGCAGCCCCCCGAGGCGCCCTGCAGCACGCGGAAGAGAATTAACGTGCCCAGATTGGGCGCCAGGCCGCAGAAAAACGACGCGGTCGTGAATCCGGTGACGGCCCAGATGAGCAGCCGCTTGCGGCCGACCGTGCGCGCCAGCCAGCCGGTCATCGGCAGGATGATGGCATTGGCTACCAGGTACGATGTGAGGGCCCAGGTGGCCTCGTCGATGGTCGCCGACAGGCTCCCGGCTATGTGCGGCAGCGACACGTTGACCACGGTCGTATCCAGCACTTCCATAAACGTGGCCAACATCACCGCCACGGCGATGATCCAGGGGTTGATTTCTTTTGACGGAATGGGCGCCCTCACCTATACTCTACCGTGGCTGCCGGCGCGGCTGGCCGAAGCCCACCGCGGCCCGCGGCGATAACGGCCGGGCCGTGGGCATCCTTCGCGGCTCCCCCCACAGTCCCGAAACCCGGGCGCGCGCGAGTGTGATTACATGGACTTATGCTTTCCCGAAGGCAATTGCTCTATCTGGCCGCCGCCGGCGCGATGGGCGCCACCCGCCCCCGGATGACCAGCCGCCAGCGCGTGGATCGCGCGTCGAAGGGCCAGGATGTGGATCGCACGCCGTTCTCCTTCTGGCATCACTTCGGGCTGGAGAAGTTCCCCGGCGACCGCCACGCCCAGGCCACCCTGGCCTTTCACCGCCAGTTTCACACCGACTTGGTCAAAGTGATGAGTGACTATCCGTTCCCCAAACCCGCGGGCAAATGGTATCAGATTAACGTCGTCAACAATCCCTTCCCCGAACAGTTGCGGGCCTTGGAACTGATTCGCGACGGGCTGCGCGGACAGGCCTACTTCGTGGAGACCATCTTCAATCCATGGAATGTGGCGGAGAAGTTATCGTCGCCGGCGGAGGTGCGGCGCTTGCAAGCCGAGAATCCCAGGGCCCTCGAGACAGCCCTGGAAGCCATCGCCGAGTCGCAGGCCAGCCATGTCCGCAAAGCGCTGGCCGCCGGCGCGGCCGGGATCTTTCTGGCGATCGCTAACGCGCAGGACGGTCTCATGACCCAGGACGACTACGCCCGTTTCAGCGAGCCGTTCGACCGGCTGGTGCTGCGCGCGGCCGCCGGCGCGCGTCTCAACATCCTGCACCTGCACGGGGACAAGGTATTTCTGGACCGCTTTACCAAGGGCTGGCCGGCGGCGGCGATCAACTATTCCAACATCGGCACGGGCCGCTCGGTAGCCGCCATGCGCAAGGTGTATGACGGCGTGCTGCTGGCCGGACTCGATGAGACTAAGTTCCGAAACCTCACCGAGTCCGACATGCGCCGGCAGTGGCAGGATGCCCGCGCCGCCGCCGGCAGGATGTTCATCCTCACTCCCGGATGTTCCGTGCCCAATGACTCGACTGACGAGGAACTGATGCGTTTGGCGCGAGTGGTCGGCGCGGGAACTTAGACAACCACATAGGTGTCGAATTAGTCGGGTTGGGAAGAACGCCGAAAGACGCGGCCGGCGCTTCTTGGAACCCTCAACGGAGGTTGATATGTTCGACGCCATAAGTGTCCCTGAAGCTACGCGCAGGCCGTGGACCGTGGCCGGCTCGTTTATGGGTCAGGTGGCCCTGGTCGGGCTGGCGATTGTCATTCCGCTGCTGAGCACCGAAGGTCTGCCGCGGCGGATGGGATGGGTCGGCGTACCCGAGCCGCCCCGCGGACGGGTGGCGCGCCCCCCGGTCGAGGCCCGTGTGCGTACCAGCGTCGTACCCTCGCAGGTTTACCGGCGCCTCCTCACCATCCCCACAACTATCCCCCCGCGCGCCCTGCCCATCGTGGATCTCGCGCCCCTGCCCTCCATCGGCGAGCGCGATGGTGTGGCGGGCGGCACCGGCGGACCCGGCGGATCGGGTTCGCCCGTCATCGATAGCCTGGTATCTTCACTGCCGGTAGCCGTGCCGCCGCCTCCGGTGGTGGCCCGGAAAGACGACGCGAAGCCCATCCAGCGGATCACCGTGGGAGGCATTGTGCAAGCCGCCCGGCTGCTGTCCGGCCCTGCGCCGGTCTATCCGCCCTTGGCGCGGCAGGCCCGTGTATCGGGCGTGGTGCGGTTGGCAGCCGTCATCGCCCGCGACGGCGCCATCATCGATCTGCGGGCTGTCAGCGGACACCCCCTGCTGATACCCGCCGCCATGGCCGCCGTCGAACGTTGGGTCTTCCGCCCGACTTATCTGAATGGCGAGCCGGTCGAAGTAGCTACCCAGATCGATGTCAATTTCACTTTGCAATAGCCATTACCCGGGCTTGCATCGCCGGACACGGCACCTGGTGACCGAGCCGGTCGGCGGACTGCTGGCGCTGCGGCTCACGCACACCAACTTCAGCGTATCGTCGATGCTGGGTTTCGTGGCGCTCATGGGCGTGGCCGTGCAGACCAGCGTCATTCTCTACTCGTTCATCAATAAGCTGCGCCTGGAGGGCCACGACATTATGACCGCGACGCTCGAAGCCTCTATGCTGCGCCTGCGGCCCATCGCCATGACCGACTTGGTGATCGTCGGCGGACTGGCCTCCCGCCTGTTGCTGTCCGTATTCCTGGCGCCGGTGCTGTACGCCCTGCTGGCTCAGGAAGGGGATACCCTCCGCGTCTGACGCGGGCCTTGCTTAGTTGCGCGGGCCGATGCCTTCCGTGCGTCCCGCCAATGCCTGCACCGTCCCGCCGCCGCACACCGCCACCCCGGTCTTCATCAGCGCGTTCAGGAAATTGAATAGCAGCGCATACAGCACCTGCTCGGTGAGCGGCTGTTTTCCCGGCAGCCGGAAACTCGCGGGCAGTTCCTTGGCGATATTCACCCGCACCGAATTCACCTGCGCCTTGCCCCCGCGGTCGCGCTTGTTCGCCAGGCTGATGGGTGTCTGCATCACGCCGCCGGTGCGCCCGTCCACGTAGAACTGGCAGCGCGAAAACCAGCCCAGGTTGGCCGGATCGGCTGCATCGAACAGCAGCAGCGGCGCCTGCCGCCCGGCGGCCGTAAGATCCAGTGTGATGACGCGCGGCGACTCCTTCAGCTTCGCTTCGAAACCCGCCTGCTTGGCGATGTTCGCTACCAGATCCGTTTCCAGTTCCAGGAAAATCAGTTTATGTTGCCCCGCTTGCAGAACCTGCATTCGACAAGGCTATTTTAGCGGGTTTCGGAGCTATCCGTACAGATTTCTAGTAGGCCGCGCGATACAGAGCCAGCAGGTCTTCGCGCGTGCACGGACGCGGATTCAGTTGATGGCACCCGTCCTGAATGGCCTTGTCCGCCAGTGAAGAGAGGACCGCTTCCGCCACCCCGTAATCCCGCAATCGCGGCGCGATGCCCACGCGCCGGTTCAGGTCCCGCACCTGCGCCGCGATATCGCCGCCGCCGAACTGCGCCTCCAGATCCGCCAGGCGCCCCGCCACCGCCGGGCGGTTAAACTCCAGCACCACGGGCAGCAGGACCGCGTTGGCCGTGCCGTGATGCATCCCGCAGTCGGACGACAGGGGATGCGCCAGCGAGTGCACCGCCCCCAGCCCTTTCTGAAAAGCGATGGCGCCCATCATGGAAGCCATCATCATGTTCGCCCGCGCCTCCAGGTCGCGCGGCTCGGCCATCGCCCGCGGCAGGTTGTCCCAGGCCATGCGCGCGCCGGATATGGCAATGGCGTCGCAAATCGGATGATATCCTTTGGCAATATACGCTTCGACGTTATGCGTAAACGCATCCATGCCGGTGCCGGCCGTTAGTCGCCCAGGCAGGTCCAGGGTCAGCTCCGGATCGGCAATTGCTACCGTCGGAATCAGGTGCGGGCTGAAGACCACCGTCTTGCGATTGGTCGCCGTGATGGTGATGACCGTGGAGCGTGACACCTCGCTGCCGGTCCCCGCCGTCGTGGCGATGGCGATGTAAGGCGCCACGTGGGCCGAGATGCGGTTGCTCCCGTCCAGCAAGTCGTCGTACTCCGCCAGCGGCAGCTCGTGCGTGACCTTCAGCCGGATCGCTTTGGCGGCGTCCAGCGGGGAGCCGCCGCCCAGCCCGACCACCCCGTTGCAGCGATTCTCGTGATAGCAGGCCACGCCCTCGGCCACATTGCCCTCGGTGGGATTGGGCTCCACGCCCGAGAAGACCGCCGCCGCGGGCGCCAGGCTTCTGACGCGCGCGAACACCGGTGTGCGGGCCAGCCCCGCGTCGGTCACCAGCAGCGGATGCGAGATGCCGCGCTTGTGCAACTCCTCCGGAAGCCGCTCGATCGCGCCGGCGCCGAACAGGATGGTCGTGGGAAAGCTGAAAGTAGAAACGGGCACATCACTATAGAAACATATTCTGATAAAATGACGCAGCAGCGAGGAGGGTACATGGCGAAAACATCGCGGCGCGGATTCATGCGCGGAGTGGCGGCCTCCGCTCTGGCGGGCCACGGTCCGATCATCCTGGGCGCGCAGAACAAGTCCGGCAGCGCGAAGCCCATCATGGGCTCGGGCGAGCATACCTACGAGGTGACCCACGACTGGGGTGAACTGCCGGCCGGCATCAAGTACGGCAATACCCACGGCGTCTGTGAGGATTCGCAGGCGCGCATCTACGTGCATCACACCGTGAACGATCTGAGCGAGAGCCACGATTCCATGGTGGTCTTCGATCGCCAGGGCAGGTTCGTCAAGTCCTGGGGCAAGGAGTTCAAGGGCGGCGCGCACGGTCTGCATATTCGCAAGGAAGGCGGCCAGGAATTTCTGTACCTGTGCGATACCAGGCGCGCCCTGGTGGTCAAAACCACGCTCGACGGCGAAGAGGTCTTCACCCTGGGCTATCCCAAGGAGTCCGAATTCTACAAGCTGGACAAAGACGGCCAGCCGGCGACTAAGTATAGCCCGACCAACTTAGCGATAGCGCCCAATGGCGATATCTATGTCGGCGACGGCTACGGCTCGAGTTACATCAACCAATACAACAGCAAGGGCGGGTTCATCCGCACCTTCGGCGGCAAGGGCAAAGAGCCGGGCCAACTGGACTGTCCGCACGGCATCACAGTGGACCTGCGCGGGCCGGCGCCCCGGCTGCTGGTGGCCGATCGCGCCAATGCCCGCCTGCAGTATTTCACCCTGGACGGCAAGCATGACGGTTTCGTCGGCGGCGTCAACCTGCCCTGTCACTTCGGCGAACGCCATGGTGAATTTGTGATTCCGGACCTGGGCGCGCGCGTCACCCTGATGGATCGCGAGAACAAAGTCATCATGCACCTGGGCGATGACAGCGCCGCCAAGACCTGGGGCGAGCTGCGCAAGCAGACCCGCGACCATTTCATTCCCGGTAAGTTCGTCTGCCCGCACGGCGCCTGCTTCGACCACGAAGGTAACATCCTGGTGGTGGAGTGGGTGGAAGTCGGACGCGTCAGCCGCCTGCGCAAAGTGGCGTAGCCCCAGGATGCTTGGTGGCAAGCGCTGTGGCCCGGCTTCAGTTCGCCTGGTACGCAGTCAAGTTGTTTCTGTCAGGGATGACGCGTTATCTTTGAAGGGGAGAAAAACTTCCAATGCCCGTAGTCCCCAGCGGGATTGTCAACCAACGCCAGCTCGCCACCGCCATCCGGAAGGCTGCCGATGCATTGGCTCCCGAAGTCGTCAGAATCCGGTATGCGTTGACGATCGACTCGGTTGGTTCCGAGGCAATCTTCTTTCGCGTGCTGCTTTCCGACCGCGCCAGCAGGCCAGGCCGCCTTTACGAAACGACAGAACGGATAACCGCAAAAATCCTGGGGATCGTACAACCGCAAGAAAGATTCGGTATGGAAGCGTACTTCAACTTTCGCAGCGAATCCGAGCAGGCCAAGTTGCGCGAGCCCGCATGGGAATAGCGCATGCGGCTGCCCGGCGGCTTGCTGGAGCAGGCTCAGCACCTCGCCAGGCGTGAGCCAAAACGTCCGAAGCAGGCCAGCTTGCGCCGCGCGATATCGACCTCTTACTACGCCTTGTTTCACTTACTGATTTCAGAGGCAGTGCTCAACTGGAGAAGAGCCGAAGACCGCGTCGAGCTAGCCCGCATGTTCGAACACGCGCACATGCGATCGATTTGCGCCAGCAAACGAGACGAATTAAATAAGGAATTCAAAAAGAAAAAGACAGCGGGCAGGCCCAACCAGGAGGAAGCAGTCAAGCGCAGTCTCCATCGGGTGGCTAACACATTCGTCCAGATGCACGAGCAACGCGAGCTTGCCGACTACGATTATTCAAGTAACTGGACCCGCACTGACGTTCTCCCCAAGGTTGAGGGCGTTGCCGCCGCTTTCAAAGCTTGGAAGGCCATCCGCAATGAGGACATCGCGCAAGCATTCCTTTTTGCCCTCCTCTGCAAGAAGCGTCGATAATGGCGCACCTTCCGGAGCGCAGCCCAAGCATGGTGGCTTGGGGGTTGGCCCCGTGGGGCGTGGGCGCATCGTCCCCCACTCCGAGAACGGCCGACCCTAGCCAGGCCCGTCAGCCCACCCCTCTCCAAGCGCCGCGTGTCCCGAATCGGAACCTCGAGAGCAGTTTCAGGTTGCGTGTGAGAAGCGACTTGTCGGTCCCAAAATCCTGCCGCGCCCGGACCTTGACAGATATGTCAAGGTAGGCTAATGTGTTAAGTGGCGGGCGAAGGCAATCATGATCCCGAATTTTGACGCCGACGGACTTCTTCCTCCGGGAGAATACGAAGTGTCTTTCGAAGAGCTTCGCCACTCAGTATTGGTGGCGCGTGATGCCGATCGGCCGGAAACCTGGGATTCCCCCTGGAGAGAGAAGCTCGTCGGCAGCCTCGAGGTGCTGACGCGCCAGCTTTGGGCCGTCGGCGTGCGCGAGGTTTACGCGGACGGCTCATTTGCCGAAGACAAAGACCACCCCAACGACATAGACGGCTACTTTGTCTGCGATCTGCAACCGTTGATGACCGGGGAGTTGGTCCGCGAGCTAAACCTGCTCGATCCGCACAAAGTGTGGACGTGGGCCCCGGCTTCCCGGAAGCCGTACCGCGGGTATCCGAAGAAACAGCTACCGATGTGGCATCAATACCGCGTGGAATTATATCCGCACGTGCCTGGGCTGGGAATCGGCTGCGGCATTTTCGATCGCTACGGCAACGAGCTGGAATTTCCGTCTGCTTTCCGGCAATGCCGGCGCAACGGTAAGCCCAGGGGCATCGTGAAACTAAGGTATGGAGGCTGACCATGATTCGTAACGAGACCGAGTATCAGGAAGCATCCGCCCGTTTAGCGGAGGAGCGCAAGCGTCTGGCCGAGCACAAGGCCAGGCTGAAAGGAGCCGGGCTCGGCGAAGACGAGATCAAGCGGGTCATCGACCCAATGCAATCGTTTCACCTTCAACTCAGAGAAGAGGTGGAGAGCTATGAGCGCCTTAAGCGAGGCGAGTTTGATGAGCTTGAGAATTTTCACGGCTTTGGACATCTACTGATTTCGCTGCGCATTGCTAAAGGCATATCGCAGCGCGACCTGGCCCGGCGGCTAAACGTTCATGAGTCCCAAGTATCACGTGACGAGCGCAATGAGTACTTCGGGATTACGCTTGAACGCGCTATGAGAATCCTCGATGCGCTTGATGTGCGACTGCATACGAAGGTCGAGAGCGAACCGCCCGCGGCGACTGCGATTGCATGAACCCGCGCCTTTTCACGAGTCCCGCGCGACAGAGTTTTCCTCGCGCATGGCTCTTCGACAATTCCAGTCGATCGCGCATGAACACGCTCGCCTTCGGTTGGTCAGGTTGGTACCGGTCTCGATTTCTGAACCCAACAATGCGATTGAGCGGCTATGATCGATGTTCCAACCCGGCGCTGTCGAGTCGGTCCGTGCGCCTGTGTCGGTGTGCGTTATAGTGTTTCGACTCGCACGTTAGAGAATTGCTCCACATGGTCCTTTAGATAACCGGCGGTCGGCCCTTTTGCTCCTTGTGCGCTTTGAGAATCTGCCCCCCCATGCGGTACATGAATTTGTCTAGCTGTTTGAAGGTCATAGAATCGAGTCCGTAATAGTTGCGAAAAGCGACAACCGTTGCGAACAATTTCCCGTAGTACCAAAGATCCTCATTGCGGAACTGTGCAAACTGCTCTTGCTTTCCATAGGACCAGAGGCATTCCCGAACATTCGCATCATAGATCGGATAAGCCGCTGGGTTGTGCCAACTGCAGAACTTGGTAGCGAACGAAAGGTACTGCTTCAGGTTGGGGCAGTCGGTGATGAGAAAAACGGCTTCGAGGGAACCTTGGTCGAGAAGCTGGTCGAGATGCTTGTCGTTGGCAAGCCCGACGATGTGCTTCGCAACGGTTTCAACGTCAATATCACGGATCATCGTGCTGTAGAGTTTGTTGAGGGCCAGCACCTTCAAGAGTACGTGACGGAGATCGGCGTTCCTGGGAAACTGTTCTCGGAGTTGAGCGAGTGCTTGTTCGGCTAACCCGTTTTCCGCGTCGAACGCCTTGCATTCCTCTTTCACTAGTTCGAGAGTTGGGCGGGGCAGCATGAGTCAAGTATAGGACAGTTGGTGGAGGATTAGTGGCGGTAGGCGCCGCCCATTCACCGCATAAACTCACCCCCGAAAGCCGTGCCAGCCTACTATCTCCCCACCCGTGCCAAACAGTCACACCAAATCGAAATAAATCCGCCCATCCACGCCAATCACTTACCATCTCCCTCCCGCCCCCGCACTGACCCCCGGTGCTACCGTGATCCCGGATTCAAACTCACCGCGCCTCCGTTCCCCCGCGCCTCCGTTTCTCACCCCCGGTGGCTTTGACTCTACAAACGAAAATCACAAATACCAAAATCGAGGCCAACCCCGTGACCAGCAAAGCAAAAGCCGCGGCCAACCGCCGCAATGCGCAGCATTCCACCGGACCCCGGACCCCCGCCGGCAAGGCCGCCATCGCTAAGAACAACCTGCGCCACGGTCTCTACTCCGCTACCGTCGTCCTGCCCGGCGAAGATCCCGCCGAATTCCAAAAACTTCACGGCGAATACCTGGCCTTCTACCAGCCCCGCGACCTCGCCGAGCTGGATCAGGTCGAGCAGCTCGCCGCCGCCAAGTGGCGCCTCCGCCGCATCGCTCTCCTCGAAGCCGAGTTCATGCGCGAAAAAGACTCCGTCGATATCGACCGCCGCCTCGCCGCTTTCAACCGCGCCTCTCAATGCCAGGCCCGTATCCTGCGCCAATGGAACACCCTCCGCAAAGATCTGGATGCTCTCCGCCTCTCCCGCCAGGCCGCGCCGCACCAGGCGCAATCCGGCGCCGCACCCGGCTCCGAACCCGTGCCCGCCGGCGAAAGCGATCAGGACAATGACGATCATAAGTGGGCCACCGCCGAAGAGTGGCGCCGGCAGCGCGCCGCCAAGCCCAGGAACTATAAGCCCCCCAAAGCCTTCGAACTCTCCTGGCGGCCCGACCCCGACGGCCCCGAGAAGGTCATCGCCCGCGTCTATAAAGGCAAACACGTGGACAAATTCCCGGACCAGGAGGATGATTAGTTATACTGTTCGGACGGGACAGCATGAATAAGCAGATGCTATGGAGGGTATTTGGAGCAGTTCTTAGCGTTGCATTGGTAACTAACCCATTGCCGGGCCAGACGCTCACAACCCTGGCAACCTTCACGGGCCAGAACGGCGCGTATCCCGGTTATGGACCGCTCGTTCAGGGCACCGACGGCCTGCTATATGGCGTCGCACAAGCTGGCGGAGCCAATGGCGCCGGCGTGATTTACAGGATCATGATCGGCGGAACGATGACCATCGTGTATAGCTTCTGCTCTAAGCCAAATTGCGCTGACGGGCAGTCTCCGTGGGGTGGGCTGACTCAAGCCGCCGACGACTATCTATATGGCACAACCGCCGCTGGCGGCGCGAGCGGCCAGGGGACCATATTCAAGTTGACCCTGACCGGTACGCTCACGACCATGCACAGTTTCGACGGTACTGAATCTTCCCGGTTGGCGTCGCGTGAGGGAAATACTTGAATTGCCGGCGAACTTAGGATAAGCAGTTAGGACCAGGCCGCGGCCCAGTCGCAGATTTACTTGAACGATGTGCCCTTGCCCCGCGTTATTTGAATAAGCATATGAGCCTGTCGCTGGACTTACTCCGCGATGCGCGCTACGCCCTGCACGGCATGCGGCGCGCGCCGGGATTCACCGCCGTGGCCCTGCTCACCCTGGCCTTGGGGATCGGCGCCAACACCGCCATCTTCAGCGTGCTCTATGCCGTCTGGCTCGCGCCCGCCCCGTACGCGCATCCGGACCGCCTGGTGGATCTGAGCATGCAACAGCTCACCGGTCACCGCTTCCTGGGCGGCACGTCCTACCCGAACCTGCTCGACTGGAAGACTCAAACCACCGTCTTTGCGGCCTTCGGGGTCCATCGCTATACCCACCAGGTGAATGTCACCGGCAGCGAAGGCGCTGCGGAAGTCATCGCGCACCGCGTTTCGGCAAACCTGTTCGGCATGCTGGGCGCGCGTCCGTTACTCGGCCGCCCCATGGACGCCGATGCCGATCTGGGCGCCGGCCGGCGTCAGGCTCTGATCGGCTATCGCTGGTGGCAAGCGCGCTTCGGCGGCGACCCCGCCGTGGTGGGGCGCCCGCTTCAGGTGGACGGCGAGACCTTCACCATCGCCGGCGTAATGCCCGCCGGATTCGAGTTCCCACCCATGGGGTCCGCCGACTATCGCCCCGTGGTCTGGCTGTCTCTGAATCTGGCCGCCGAGGAGCAGCATTCTCGCGACAGCCATGCGCTGGATGTGATCGCGCGCCTGAAGCCGGACGCTTCGCTCCCCCGCGCGCGGGCGGAAATGGACACCGTCGCCGCCCGGCTGGCGGCCGCCTATCCGCGGGAAGTCGGCGGATGGGGAGTGCGAGTCGGCAGCCTCACCGACGTCAGACAGTTGGAAAATGTCCGGCCGGCGCTCCTGTTGGTAATGGCGGCGGCTTCGCTGGTCCTGCTGATCGCCTGTGGGAATATGGCCAATCTGCTCATGGCGCGCGCCGCGGGCCGCGCGCACGAAATGGCCGTCCGCCGCGCCCTGGGCGGGACGTGGAGCCGGTTGGCGCGTCAGCTTCTCACCGAAAGCGCCGTGCTGGCCGTGATCGGCGGCGGCGCCGGAGTGCTGCTGGCGTTCCTCGCTCTGCCGCCGCTCAAATCCGTGCTTCCGGCCGGCATGCCGCGGGCCCCCGAAATCGGCTTGAGCTTCCCTGTGCTCGTGTTCGCGGCGGCCGCCTCGCTCCTCACCGGGTTGCTGTTCGGGACGGTGCCCGCGCTGCGGCCCGGCGCCGCCCTGGACCTGGCCGCCGGACGCCGCGTGCTTTCCCCGCGCCACCGCACCTCCCGCTTTCTGGTGACGGTCGAAGTGGCCTTGGCTCTGGTCCTGCTGAGCAGCGCCGGGCTGCTGCTCGAAAGCCTGCGGCGGGCGTGGCATGTAGATCTCGGATTCCGGAAAGATACTCTCACCATGCGCCTGCAGTTGTCCAGCCGTGCTTATCCGGACGCGCATCGCGTGCGCGCCTTCCGCCAGGAACTGCTGCGCCGCGTCTGTGCCTTGCCCGGCGTCGAGTACGCCGGCACGGTGTCGTCGCTGCCGCTGGGCATCATCATGCAAGGCACGGGATTCGTCGTCGCGGGACGGCCCGAAACGGAGCGCGAGAGTCCCTTCGCTTCCTACGCGAATGTTAGCCGGGACTATCTGCGGGCCATCGGCATTCCTCTGGTTGCCGGCCGGTACTTCGGCGACGATGACACGCCGGCCGGCCCGCCGGTCGCCATCGTCAGCGAATCCCTGGCCCGCGATTGGTGGCCGCGGCGGGAAGCCCTCGGCAAGCGCATCCGATTCGACAATACCTGGTTCACCATTGTCGGAATCGCCAAAGACGTGCGGCAGGATTCGCCGGAACGGCCCGCCAGGCGCCAGATTTACGCCCTGAACGAGCAATTGCCGGAGTCCAGCCAGGGTGCCGCCATGGGCAGGTTCAACGTGCTCGCCGTCCGTACAACCGGCGATCCCGTGGCTGTCGTTGCGGCGGTGCGGCGCGCCGTCGCCGATATCGACAAAAACCAGCCGGTTGCCGCCGTCGAGACCATGGAACGTCTGGTAGAGCACAGTCTCGCGGCGCGGCGTCTCAACACTCTGCTCCTGTCGCTGTTCGCCGGCTTGGCCGTCACGCTGGCGGCCGTGGGAGTGTTCGGGCTGGCATCCTATGCGGTCACGCGCAGAACCAGGGAGATCGGGATTCGCATGGCCCTGGGAGCCACCCCGGCCTCGGTCCTCGCGATGGTGGCGCGCGAGTCACTCCTGCTGGCGATCGCCGGGGCCGCGATCGGGTTGGGCGCGACTATGGCGATTTCGCGTTTCCTCGCCAGGTTCCTGTTCGGTGTGAAACCGCTCGATCCTGAAATCGTCGGCGCCGTGGCCATCGTATTAGTCGCGATTGTGGTCGGGTCGGGACTCTTTCCGGCGCGGCGCGCCATGCGCGTTGACCCGGTAGTGGCGCTGCGCCAGGATTGACTCCGGTCGCGCGAACTAATCCGAACACGCAAGCATTATTCGATTCGCTTCCTAATCCGATGGCTGACGGGCAAATCCCCGATTCTGTGATCGTCTTCGCTCTGCCGGCGGATCTTGTTAATTCATGTCCTCTCATGTACAGCTTCTCATTGACAGACTCTGCGGGCAGGTGCATACTGATTTGTGCACATTGCAACATAGATACTGTTGCTAACTTCAATTGGAGGAGCTTAGACGGATGACAAAGATTCGCACATTCTGGTTGTGTGCCTTGGCTGTGATACTGGTCTTCGGCGTAGGCGGACAGCAAGCCCTGCGCGCGCAAGATGCGGTTAACCCTCACATTCATATGGCGCGCCTCGCATCGGGCAGCGCGGTACATGCTGCCTCAACCGTGGTGTTGCCAGGGATACTCAGTATCGGATTCCCGTTGGCTGATAGCGGTGGTGCCGATACCTGGCCATGCTTCACTGGCTTCGGCGCCGACTGCACCAGCATTCCGGCCGGAGGCCTCGTGGTTGCGGTACCCTCGGTTGGCGATGTCTCGTCAGCCTGTAGCGCATGCGCTCAGATTTATTGGACGTTCGAAACCAATGGGACGGGCCCGGGTGCGGTGGCGGTGGCGGTGAAGCAGGGTTCCACTACGGTCTATTCGTTGCAGGGCGGCATCGGAACGATTACGCCCGGCGTGTGGGTGGTTTGGGTCGATGGCGTGACGTTTACCGGTGCGGTTCCGGGGGCGGCAACCATCAATGTGCTCGACGTGGTTGGCAGCGGAAAAGCCAAAGCGTCGGCCAGCATTTACCTGCAGTAGATTTCTGTGGCGATGCCTGCCCTTCGCGGCGGGCATCGCCCCACTTAACGTCGATCTCCGGCCAGGATAAAATGAAGTAGCGCTCAGCGCTGATCGTTGCACGCGAATGATTCCACCGGCGGGATTCGGAATGATCCAAGAGTACGCCGGAATGAGCCTTGATCGACGCGCATGCCGGATTCGGTCTGGTACAAAGAAGCTGTTCTCTACGAATTGCATGTCCGGGCGTTCTCCGACAGCGGCGACGACGGCATGGGCGACTTCGCGGGCCTTACCCAGAAGCTCGATTACCTGCGCGATCTGGGCGTCACCGCCATCTGGCTGCTCCCGTTCAATCCCTCGCCCTGGCGCGATGACGGCTACGACATCTCCGATTACACCGGCGTCCATCCCGCCTACGGCACGCTCCGCGATTTTCACACCTTCCTGAAGGAAGCCCATCGCCGCGGACTCCGCGTGATCACCGAGCTGGTGCTGAATCACACCTCCGACCAGCACCCCTGGTTCCAGCGTTCCCGCCGCGCGCCGCCGCGGTCCGTCTGGCGCAACTTCTACGTCTGGAGCGACTCTCCCGATAAGTATCGCGACGCACGCATCATCTTCCGCGATTTCGAATCCTCTAACTGGTCGTGGGACCCGGTGGCCAAGTCGTATTATTGGCACCGCTTCTACTCCCATCAGCCGGACCTGAATTACGACAGCCCGGAGGTGCGCGCGGCCGTCCTCAAGGCCATGGAGTTCTGGCTCGATATGGGCGTGGACGGTTTTCGCCTCGACGCCGTGCCGTACCTGTACGAACGCGAAGGCACCAATTGCGAGAATCTGGCGGAGACGCATGCGTTCCTGAAGCAACTGCGCCAGCACCTGGACCGCAAGTATCCCGGCCGCCTGATCCTGGCGGAGGCCAACCAGTGGCCCGAGGATGCCATCGCTTACTTCGGCCAGGGCGACGAGTGCCATATGGCCTTCCATTTTCCGCTGATGCCGCGCCTGTTCATGGCCATGCGGGCCGAAGACCGGTTCCCCATCACCGATATTCTGCAGCTCACCCCCGCCATTCCGGAGAATTGCCAGTGGGCCCTGTTCCTGCGCAATCACGATGAGCTGACCCTCGAAATGGTCACCGATGAAGAGCGCGACTACATGTATCACGTCTATGCCCAGGACCGTAAAATGCGCCTCAACCTGGGTATCCGCCGGCGGCTGGCGCCCCTGCTCGGCAACGACCGGCGCCGTATCGAGCTGATGAATTCCCTGCTGTTTTCGCTTCCCGGAACGCCCGTCATCTACTACGGCGACGAGATCGGTATGGGCGACAACTTCTATCTCGGCGATCGCAATGGCGTGCGCACGCCCATGCAGTGGAGCTCCGACCGGAACGCCGGATTCTCGCGCGCCAATCCGCAGCGGCTCTATCTGCCGGTCATCATCGATCCCGAATACCATTTCGAAGCCATCAACGTCGAGGCCCAGCAGGGCAATCCTCACTCCCTGCTGTGGTGGACCAAGCGCCTCATCCAACTGCGCAAGATGTCTCGCGCGCTGAGCCGCGGCAATCTGACCCTTCTGCATCCGGACAATCGCCGCGTGCTGGCCTTCGTCCGCGAATATGAGGGCGAACGCGTCCTGGTGGTGGCTAACCTCTCGCGATTCGTGCAAGGCGCTGAAATCCCATTGGACGAATTCCACGGCATGACGCCGATCGAGATGTTTGGGCGTACTCATTTCCCCGCCATCTCCGACAAGCCTTACTTTGTCTCCCTCGGGCCGCATTCGTTCTTCTGGTTCCAACTGGAACCCAAGGCGCTGGACGACGGCACGCACCCGGCTCCCGGTACGCCCGCCGTGCCGCTGTTCACCATCGAGTCCTGGACCGACGTCTTCTCCGCGCGCGTGGAGGCGTCGTTTGCCTCGCTCATGCCGTCGTTCCTGCGCAAGCGGCGCTGGTATCTGAACAAGACGCAAGCCGTGCGCCAAGCCGAGGTCATCGACGTGTTCCGGCTGCCCGATTGCGCGGCGCACATCCTGCTGCTGCGCGTTCATTATTACCAGGGCGAGCCCGACCTCTACACGTTGCTCCTGTCCGTGGCGCAGGGTGAGAAAGCCGAGGAGGTCTCTCGTCAATACCCGGAATACCTGCTGGCGCGGTTGCAGCACGCCGACGGCAGCACCGGCGTCCTTTACAGCGCCCTCTGCGATCCGCAATTCGGCATTTTCCTGCTCAACGCTATCGCGCGGCGCCGCCGCGTCAAGGGCCGCAGTGGCGAGATCTGCGCCGCGCATACGCCGGCGTTTCGCGAGATCTGGGGCGCCGACCGCCCGCAATTGTCGGCCAACCCGGTGCACGGCGATTACAACCACTCCGCCCTCACCTTCGGCGACCGCTTCTTCCTGAAACTCTTCCGCAAGGTCGATCCGGAAGGCACCCCCGAGTTGAGCGCGGAACGATTTCTGACCGAGCGCGCCGGCTTCGCGCACGTGCCGCGCATCGCCGGCTGGCTGGAATATCGGCCCGCGGACCGGGATCCCATCACGCTCGGCATCCTGGAAAGCCGCGTGCGGTTCGAGGCCACCGGCTGGCAATACACCATGGACAGCCTGAGCCTGTTCTTCGATCGCGCTTTCACTCAGACCTCCGGTGTGGCGGATATCCCCGTTCCCGAAGCTCTGCCGATCGCGACGCGGATCGAAACAGCGCCCGCGGTGGTCGAACTGCTCGGCGATTACGTGGAGATGGCGCGCCTGCTGGGGAAGCGGACCGCCGAAATGCACCTGGCCCTGGCAAGCCATCCCGATGAACCGGATTTCGCGCCGGAGCCGTTCTCCGATTTCCACCGCAACTCGCTGTACCACGGCGTCCGCGTTCTTTCCATGCGCGCCTTCGAACTCCTGAAGGCCGGGCCGCTTCCGCAGGCTGCGCAAGCCGTCGCCGGCGAGCTGATCCGGCGGGAAGCGGAGGTGCATGCCCGGCTCCAGACGGTGCGCGATTGCCGCATCAGTCTCATGCGTATCCGAAATCATGGCGACTATCACTTGGGCCAGGTGCTGCACACCGGCAAGGATTTCGTCATCATCGACTTCGAGGGCGACCCGTCTCGTCCGGTCGGCCAGCGCCGCCGAAAGTTCTGCCCCCTGCGCGATGTGGCCTGCATGCTGCGCTCGCTCGACCGCGCCGCGCATGCCGCGCTGCTGGGTCAGATCCCCGGTGTGATCCCGCACCAGGATGCCGCCGAATCGCTGCGTGGATGGGCCGGTTGTTGGTCCCGCTGGGCGAGTGCGTTATTCCTGGCCGGCTATCTCGATACGGCCGGCCGCGCCGCTTTTCTGCCGGGTACCGCGGAAGAGATGCGTCTGCTGCTGCGATTCTACCTGCTCGAGGAAGCCCTGGAAGAGTTGCGGCATGAGCTGACCCAAAACAGCGGCCAGGTGCACATCCCGGTCCAAGGCCTGCTGGAGATCCTGGATCTGTGACCGGCCCTCACTTCGATAGAGTCACTGCCGCTACTCCGAATCCGCCGAGCTGGATGCTGCTGCCCGCGATCGAGCTGGTAGCCGGCGGGTTCGAGCCGGTCGTGAGGTCGATCGTCTGGAGCTTCCCTCCGGCGGGCTCCGGCAGGTCCACCGTGAATGCCCGTTCGCGTTTGTTGATCAACAGCAGCTTTCGTTCGCCGCGCGGACCCAGGAACGCTTGCGCCGTCACGTATCCGGAGTCGCTGGAGGTCTCCACCAACATATCGCCCGGCCGGAAGTGATCGATGATCAGCTTGAGCGCCCAATATCGCGCATTCGGTTTCGCCGTGTCCCAATCCAGCATGGCGATGCTCGGCCACATGCCCGGCGCATTGGGAATGGACGACTCTCCCGCCGCGTCGATAGCCAGCCGCGCCAGTCCCACATAGACGTAAGCGAAGGTGGCAGCCGACAGGCTCCAATACGACGGCCGAATGGGCTTGAAGACATAATCGGGGCTCGTCTGCGTCCAGTCGTCCGGAAGCATGGTGCCGATCTCGTTCACCATCGTGCCGGTTCCCGGAGAGAGCATCTTGCGGATGGCTTCAATGTAGCCGGCGTCCTCCAGGAAGCGGTCGGCCTGGTAGAAGTAAGTGAACTGCTGTGCCTCGGCAGGTTCGTCGGGATTCGGTACGGCATAGAAGTGGTACGAGATCATGTCCAGCGGAATGCCGGGCTTGTGATTCTTCGGATTCAGGAAGTAGGTGATGTACTCGGGGTGTGCGCCGATATAGGAATGCGAAATGCCGACGAACTTGGTCTGCGGCGAGACCTTATGAATCGCTTCCACCACGGCATCGTAGAGCCTGGTGTAGGTCTCCACGCTGAAACCGTGTTCGATGTCCGGCTCGTTGAAGACCTCCCAGTAGTCCACTTTGTAGTGATGCCCCGATCCGTGCCACTTCCCCAGCTCGTCCGTGAAGCCGCCTTTCACGTACCAGCTCACCACGCGCGCGAAGTAATCGGCCACCTCGCGCAAAGTGGGATCGCGCAGCTCCTTGCCCTGCTCGTAGTCCCAGTCGAACTTCGTCAGGTCCGCCGGATAGGCGACCGGTTTCGGCGTCTTGAACATCCACTCCGGGATCGTGGTGAAATTCAGAACTACGGGATGCCCCGCCAGTGCGTTGAGAGCGTCTTCGGTGACCGGGTCGATATGCGAGAAGTCCCACGAGGTGGCCGTGGCGGTGGGAGGATCCAGTTCCGCAATGCCCATGTGGGGAAACAGGTACCCGGTCCCCGTGTATCGCACATCGTTGGCGCCAAGATCCTTCACCCGCTGCAGGATCTGGTCGTGAAGCGGCGTGCCGCGCATGGTCATGGGCGAGGCGCCCAGCAACAGCGTCGGCTCGGTCCGTAAGACGCGGATCGCGCGGTCCCACTGAACCGCGATCTTGACGGGCTTATCCGCCGCCCAAAGACCAACGGCGGCAAGTAACAGAAGGAATGGATGGCGGCACATGCGCAAAACCCCGAACCATCATAACGCGCGGCCGCCGGAACAGCGCATGGCAGGACGCCGCCCTATGCCGTGGCCGTGTGCGCCACCGCTTCCAACCCGCGTTCGCGGATTTCCTGCTCTCTGATCAGGAACTTCTGGACTTTCTTGCTCACGGTCATGGGAAAGTCGTCCACAAACCGGATGTACTGCGGTATCTTGAAATACGCGATCTTGCCGCGGCAGAACTCTCGGATCTCTTCCGCCGTGGCCTCTACGCCGGGCTTCAATTGGATCCACGCCAGTACGGTCTCGCCGAGCCGGGCGTCCGGCAGGCCCACCAGGTAGACGTCCGCGATCTTCGGATGCGTGTGCAAGAAGTCTTCCACCTCGCGCGGATAGATGTTCTCGCCGCCGCGTATGATGGTGTCCTTGGCGCGTCCGCGAAAACTGAAGTATCCGTCGGGCCGCATCGCCGCCAGATCGCCGGTGTGCAGCCAGCCCTCGGCATCTACGGCCTGCGCGGTCGAAACCGGATCGGCATCGTACCCTTTCATCACCATGTAACCGCGCGCGCACAACTCGCCCTGCTCGCCCAACGGCAGACACTCGCCGGTTGCGGGATCGGCAATCTTGATCTCCGTGTTGGGCAGCGCCTTGCCCACCGTGGTCACCCGGATCTCCAGCGGCGCGTCCGCTTCCGACATGGTCAACCCCGGCGACGACTCCGTCTGCCCGTACACGATCGTCAACTCGGGGATGTGCATCCGCTCCACCACGCGCCGCATGATCTCGATCGGGCAGGGAGAACCCGCCATCACCCCGGTCCGCAAGCTGGTCAGGTCGAAGCGGTCGAACTCCGGATGGGACAGCTCCGCGATGAACATGGTGGGAACGCCATAGAGCGCTGTGGCGCGCTCGGCGTGCACCGCTTCCAGCGTGGCCTTGGCGTCGAACTGCGCCGATGGCAGGATCAGCGCCGCCCCGCTGGTCACCGACACCATCGATCCGATCACCGATCCGAAACAGTGGTACAGCGGCACCGGCGCGCAGATACGGTCCGCCACGGTAGCTTTCAGTCCCTGCGCCATCGCCGACCCGTTGTTCAGCAGGTTATGGTGGGTCAGCATCACGCCTTTCGGCGCGCCGGTTGTGCCTGAGGTGTACTGAATGTTGGCCACGTCGTGCGGATTGGCCGGTTCCGGTTCCGGGAGATCTGCGCCGCCCGCCAACATCGCGGTCCACGACTCCGTGCCGACCCAGATCACGTGCTGCAGGGGCAGGGCGTCGCCGTTGCGCGACTCCGCCAGTATGTCCCGATAGTTGGCGTGCGCATCGCGCTCATGCAGAAACAGCGCGCGTATGTGCGAATGCTTCAGCACATACCGCAGTTCGTGCGAGCGATACGCCGGATTGACATTCACCAGGGTCACGCCGGCGCGCGGAGCGGCGTACTGCAGCAGCACCCACTCGGCGCAGTTGCTCGCCCAGACGCCGGCCCGGTCGCCCGCCTTCAGCCCCAGGCCCACCAGCCCGCGCGCGACCCGGGTGACCTCGGCGTCCAGCTCCGCCCACGTGAAACGGACGCTCTGATGACGCACGACCAGCGCGTCGTGCTGCGGATTTCCGACGGCCTGATCGCGCAGCGCCTGCGGGATCGTCTTCTCCAGCAGGGCAATGTCAGCCCCGCGCGTGTAACTGAGCTTCGCCACGGCGAACCCAGTGTAACTGAAGGCACGCTGCGTACCGAATTTGGACTGCTTATGCCGCTATAAGCCGTCAGAGCTTAGCGAATCTTGTACTTTGCCGTGGTCGCCGCACTCCGCGGATATCCATATCGCTGATGGTCACTTGCAGCGGACCTTTATAGGCGCCCGATTGCGGAGTAATCGCCGGTGTGGCCGAGATCCACCGTTCCGCTCGCCACCGTCCAGCGGAAACCCCGGTCGTAGGCGCCGCCGATTCCTCCGGTCGAGGTCGAAACACCGGTTACCGCCTCCGCCGTCGATCTTCGGTCTCGTCCTTACGGATCTAATCTCCTGAATCGCCTTTGCACTTGCCGACGATCAGAGTGATATCGTCGTGCTGTTCGTGCGGACTGAACTGTTTGACCTGCTCGACTACCGCCGCGATCATTGCCTCCGGAGGCAGTTGCCTGTGCGCCTCCAGCGCTTCGATCAGGCGTTGTTCGCCGAATTCCTCATCCGCATCGTTGAACGATTCGGTGATTCCATCGGTGTAAAGTACCAGGGTGTCTCCTGAGAGCAGTTGGCACTCCGCCACCGTGCAATCCCATTCTTTGAAGATGCCCACTACCGTGGAGGTGGAGCCGAGTTTGTCAACCGTACCGTCGCGCCGCAGGACTATCGGCGGGAGGTGCCCACAATTCGCGTAACGCAGGCGCCGCGTGCTGTCGTCGTATTCGCCAAAGAAGAGCGTGGCGTACGCGCTCACGTCCGTGTTCTCGTGAAAGAGCCGGTTCACCGAGCGCAGGAAGCGCTGTGGCTGATCCAGGGCGGTGGCGCATTGGCTGCGCAGGTTCCCCTGCAGATTGGCCATCAAGAGCGCGGCGGCGATACCCTTGCCGGAAATATCGCCGATTACTAGCCCGAGCCGCTTCCGGCCGAGATCGAGAAAGTCGTAGTAATCGCCGCCAACCTGGCGCGCCTGGATGCAAGCGCCGGCGTATTCCAATGTGCGCAGGGACGGCCATGTCTGCGGAAAGAGGCGGGCCTGCACCTGTTTTGCGATTTCCAGTTCCTGGGCGGCGCGGCGCTCGGACTCCAGTTTTTCGGCGGCGGATCGGCGGCGGGCTTCGATCTCCTGCGTCAGATCATCCCATCCCGCCAGGATAAAGGAGTTCCGGTCCACATCTTCGAAGCTGGTGAAGACTCCACCCCAAGTCCCGGTTTGCGGAGGATGATGGAAGCGCACGCCCCGTTCCCGCCAGGTCTGGAATTTGGCAGTGATATCTTCCGTAACAAACACTGCCTGCCCCGAACGGCCAATCAGTCTATACTCCGCGGAGTCGGGTTTGGGCGCGATGAGCGCCAGCAGCGTCGTGCCATCGGGTGGGGCAACCAGGACGAAGCGCCCGCGCTCCCCATAGACATAATCGATGACCAGGCGAAATCCAAGTTGGTCCAGGTAGAATCGCAGGCTTCGATCCTGGTCGCGGACGAAGATGGGAACGTGATGGAGCTGGAGGTGGGGTTCCGGGACGTGCTTCATCTTCTGCTGCTGAGGCGTACGGCTCCCGGAGCGCTTTGCCGCGGTACTCTGCCCGACATCCGGACTGCTGGCTGCCGGGCTCGGCGAGTGCGCTCCTTTCGAGACGACGTTGCCTTTCACCAGCGCGTCGTTCTTCGCCTTCAGCTCCCGATACTGCTCCATCCACTGTTGGAGAGTGAGGCTGTGCAGAGTCGCCACCCGTACGCTCCGGTCCAGCCAATCGGCGGCCTCGCCTCCCTGGAAGTAGAAATATCCCTCCCCCTTGGCCAGTACGGCGCTGGAGCCGAGCCGCTGCAGTTCAGCGTTGATGCTTTTGATGGAAAGAGGCACGCCTGATATTATCCATCGCACAGCGACTTAGTTCGACAGGGGTCGGTCCGTAACAATCTCCTCCGCTGAACTACTGCACCGGAAACGAATAGATGTTGACGCTGAACGGCGGGACGGCCATCGATTCGGGCACGGAGGCAATGCTCTGCTCTTCAACCTGCACTCCCGGTCTCTGACCAGCGGTGATCGCCGCGTCAACAGTCGCCGGGGCCATGCGCCAGAGACGGCCCTGCGCGGCGAGTTGCACGCCATGAATGGTGAGATGCAGGCGCTGCTCGGAGTCCGAAGGGTTCAGCACGGCGATCGCCAGCGTCTTGCGATCGTCATTCAGGGCAGCGCTCACGTCCAGAGGATACGTGTCGCTGCCCGGATTGACGGCGGGCTGATCGCCGCCGGCCGGATAGATCGGCTTCGGCTGCGGAGAGTCGCCGGAGACCTCCACTGGCAGCGTGCCGAAGTGCTCGCGATAGAGCTTGAACAGCAGCCCCGTCGGACTCAGGACGGCTTCGGTGCGGTTCTGGCTGATCATCGCCGTGGCAAACGTGAACCCGCCCAGTTGATACAGGTCGGAATGGCGGAACATCTCGTGGAACGCCCAGGCGTAGGCCGGCACCACCTTGTAGGAATTCGGTGGCGCCCCGATGTACGCCCACTCATCCAGGCTGATGGGCACAGGCTTGTCTTTGAGCCCGGGAATGCGCTTCAAGTACTCCTGGTAGTGCTCATACTTCACCCGGACCTGAGTGGCGGGGGCCCGCATCCACTCGACGAGGGTCTGTGGCCCGGTCGGGACCTTCTCGCCCGTCTGGAGGTCCAGGCGCTGGCCGCTCGAGGCGTAGAAATGCTCGCTGAGCAGGTCGATGTTCTCGAGACAGTGCGCCAGCATGTGGCCGCTCCAGTCTGCCACCGAGAGGTAGTCGGGCACGATCTGCCCGTTGATGCGCTTAGCCTGCTTGGATCCCGCCATGGCGTCGGGCATGGCGCCGCCGGCAATCAGCTTGATCGTGGGATCCACCTTGCGCATGGCCTTGGCGAACATGTCGTGCTTGATCTCGAACTGTTCGACGGAGGTGTGGCCCATCTGCCAGTCGCCCCAGGGTTCGTTGCCCACGCCCCAGAACTTCACTTTGTACGGTTGTGGATGGCCGTTGGCCGCGCGCCAGCGGCCCATCGGCGTGGTCGCCGCGCCGTTGACATACTCGACCAGTTGCGCCGCCGAGAATTCATCGCCGAAACCGGCATTGACGGTGATGTAGGCGTCCACGCCCAACAACCGGCACAGCGTCATGAACTCGTCGGTGCCGACATCGTTTGGCTGCACCGCGTGCCACACCGGGTCCAGGATCGGCGGACGCTTGTCGATCTCGCCCACCGCGTTGCGCCACTCGTGCGCGGAAACGAAGTTGCCGCCGGGGAAACGATAGACCCCGGAGTGCAGTTGCTTGAGCGCCGCGATCACTTCCGCGCGAAAGCCCTGCACGTTGTCGGCGGGCATCAGTGAGGCGGCGCCAATGTAGATCGCGCCGGAGCCGGTGGCGACAATCTCCAACCGTGCGTCGTCCGTGTCGGTCTGCGCCCGAAAGTCGAGTGGGAACTTCCGGTAATCGGCGGTGACGTTATGGATGACCATCGTCTGCCGGCCGCTTGCCCCATTACCCCACACCAGGCTCGCTTTCACGACCGTGCCGGCGGTACCCGCCAGAATCACGCGGCCGATGTACGCCTTGCCCTTGCGGACCGCCAAACCCGCTTGCTGGATGCCGTGCGACTCCGTCCGGCTGAGCCGGATCCGCGGCGAGTGATCGCCGGTGTAGGCGCGCTTGGAATCCATGGTGACGAACTCGTCGCCGCCGAGCGGCGTCCAGCGCCGCGGCGGGTTGCGCCTGGCCCATGCCGGTCCTGCCGGCGCGCCCGGCGTTTTGGACGTGACCGGGTAGTAGAACTTACGGTCGTCAAGCATCTCGGCCCAGATGTTGTTATTGACGATGCCGCCGATGTGCTCCAGAAACTGGCCGTAGATGTATTTCGAGATTGGGGCGCCGGTCTTGGACGCATCGATCGTGGCCTGGACCGTCGGAGTCTGCGCGAACACAGCAGTTGCGCAGAGGAACGCGGCGAGCCCCAGAGGTTTCATGGTCATTGCTCTACCCCGATCACAGTTACCGACTTGGGCTCCACCTGGAGAGCCAGCCTGCCGCCCTCCACCTTCACTGAGATTGGTTTCGGCGCGACGGCTTTCGGTGCATCGAACGTGTTGACGGTATCCACCTGCGCCGCCGTCAGGGTCTCTCCCGCAGCCGATCTGGCGGCGATGCCCGGCAATGCGGCTGCGATTTCCAGCGGCTCTTCGGGATCCAGGTTCGTGATCTCCAGCCATAGCTTTCCGGAAGCATCCCTGGCCGCAATGGCATCCAGACGCGGCAAGGTGACGTTGCCGTGTGTGTAGCGGCCCGCGTCAAATGTGACCGGTACCCAGGCGGCGTCCTGGAACGGCACGTACATCTGGAAGACGTGATAGGTCGGGGTGAGAACCATCTTCTCCCGGTCAGTCATGATCATCGCCTGCAGCACGTTGATCATCTGCGCTATGTTGGCCATGCGCACGCGGTCGGCATGGCGCGCGAAGATGTTCAGGTTCAGCGAAGCCAGAATGGCGTCGCGCAGGCTGTTCTGCTGGACCAGAAAGCCGGGATTGCTGCCGGGCAGAGGCGCATACCAGGCGCCCCATTCATCGACCACAAGAGCGACCTTCTTTTGCGGATCGTACTTGTCCATGACGGCCGATTGCCTGCGCACCAGGTTTTCCATCTCCAGCGTGGACTTCAGCATCTGGCTGTACTCCGTTATCCCGAACCCCACGGAGGCAAATGCCGGCGGCCATTTCACCACCGTGTAGGAGTGCAGGGAAAGCCCGTCGATATCCCAGCTCCACTCGTGATTCTGATGGGCCTTCATGATGGTTTCGGTCCATTGCGTATCGGGGCCGCCCGGGCCGACCGCGATTTTGAGCATCGACTGTTTGCCCCGCTGCGCCGGATTGTAGTTCCTCACGAAGCGGCTGTAGATCTTGAGTTGGTCCAGGTAATAGTCGGCGGTCATGTTGCCGCCGCAGGCCCAACTCTCATTGCCGATGCCGAGATAGCCGACCTTGTAGGGAGGAGCATGGCCATCGGCCGCCCGCTCCGTAGCCAACGCCGTCGGCTGCGCGGCGGTCATGTACTCCAGCCACTCCGCCGCCTCTTGCGGAGTTCCGGAGCCCACATTGACCGAGATGTACGCCTCGCTGCCGATCTGATCGAGGAAATCCATGAATTCGTTTGTGCCAAACGTGTTCGGCTCGATGACGCCGCCCCAGTTGGGGTTCAGCGTGGCCGCCCGCTTGTTGGACGGGCCGATGCCCTTGCGCCAGTGGTACTCGTCGGCAAAGCAGCCGCCGGGCCAGCGGACGTTGGGCACCTTCAGCGCGCGGAGCGCCGCGACCACGTCGTTGCGCACGCCGCGGGTATTCGGAATCGAGGAGTCCGGACCGACCCAGATGCCGCCGTATATACCGCTGCCGAGGTGTTCCGCAAACTGCCCGAAGATGTTGCGGTCGATCTTCGGGCCGGCCTGGGACACGTCAACTGACAACAGAACCTTATCCGCGGCCATGGCCGTTGAGGCGATCGCTAACAGGCCGAACCCGGCCCGAAGGGCACGAAACACTGGAGAGCCTCCTTGGGAAGCCCCACTATACCGCGAGTTGTTATCCCCGACAACCTGAGAGCGAAAGCCCGCGCGCCGTTCGCGCCTGCGGACTTGCAGTCACTCGCCGGACTACGCGGCGCGCCGCGCACCTTCTTGCGCATTACTTTCGTGAAACGAATCGCGGGCTATCCTCACTTACTCAAGGATGCCGCGTGCCCGCGCCCGACAACCCAGCGGCGCGGAGCAGCCGCACCAATTCCAGGAGGATTACAGTGAAGAACGAGCTTTTCCATCGCTATCCCCGCGCGAGTTTCGGCTCGCGCTTGACCAAGTTTATCGCGGCCGGCGCGCTGTTCGCCGTCATGCACTCACCGGCGCAACTGCGCGCACAATCCGCTTCCACTCAATTCGTGGCCTTTCCCACATTCGTGGCCGCCACCCAAAGCGCCCAGGCGGGCGCGTTCGTGTCGCGCCCCGGCTACGCCGTGGCCACCGCCGCCGACTTCGAGGAGATGCGCCAGCACATACTGTCCCTGTACCAGGGTGTCACCGTGCAGCACACCTTCCTGCAGGACGACCATCACTTCGATTGCATTCCCGTCGCGCAGCAGCCGTCGGTGCGCTTGCAGGGGCTGAACGGCATCGCCCAGGAGCCGCCGCTGTCCTTGATCGCGCGCAACGGCCAGCCCGCCTCCGATGCCAAAACGATCAGCCTGACATCGCAGTTGAGCTCTCCGCGCCAGCTCGATCAGTTCGGCAATGCCATGACCTGCGAGGCCGGCACGATCCCCATGCGCCGCATCACGCTAGGCGATGTTGCGCGCTTTTCCACGCTGCGCCAGTTCCTGTCCAAGAGCCCCGACGCGGCCGCCGACGGCGTGCCGGCGGGCGCAGCCATGCCCGGTTCCACCGCGCACAAATACTCGTACACGTATCAATACGTGAGCAACCTCGGGGGCAATTCCAGCCTTAACCTGTGGCGTCCTTACGTCAACACCGGCCTGGGCGAAGTGTTCTCGCTCTCGCAGCAGTGGTATGTGGGCGGCAGCGGCTCGGCCACGCAGACCGCTGAAGTGGGATGGCAGAACTACCCGTCCAAGTACGGCAGCGAGAATTCCGCGCTGTTCATCTATTGGACCCGCGACAACTATGCCACCACCGGCTGCTACAACCTCGATTGCGCCGCCTTCGTACAGACCAGCAGTTCCTGGCACTTCGGCGCCGGCTTCACCAACTACAGCGCCGCCGGAGGTTCGCAGTATGAATTTGCCGCGCAGTTCTATCTCTACGCCGGCAACTGGTGGCTCGCGTTAGGCGGCGGCTGGGTCGGCTACTATCCCGGCTCTGTCTATGCCGGCGGCCAGATGTCCCACAACGCCACCCTCATCGAGTACGGCACCGAGTCGGTCGGCTCTACCTGGTATCCGCCCGAAGGCAGCGGTTACTGGTCGTCCTCGGGTTGGGATTATGCTGCCTACCAGCGCAATCTGTTCTACATCAACACCTCGGCGGTGAGCGTGTGGGACACTCTGACGCGTGCCCAGCCGTCTCCGGCCTGCTACAGCATCACCGGCCCCTCTTACAGCAGCACTTCCGGCTGGGGTATCTATTTCTACGAAGGAGGACCCGGCGGCAGCGGCTGCTAAGTGCCGGCTGCACCAGCAGTCATACATAAGTCAGTAACATCGGCTGCGGCTCTGGGTTATACGGTGCGCATCTCATCCTTGTTCTCCTTCGCTCCGTTCATCCCGCGCCGCAGCCAACGGTTTCCCCGGCTCACCTTCGTCTCCACACCGCAAACATACGATGACGACTGCCAACAACCGGCAGTTTCTCTATAATGGCTGTAGTCGGGGGGATCTGCAAATGAGATGTTCAGGTATCTGCCGGGGCTTCATGTGCGTTGTCTTAGCCCTGAGCGGTCTTCCCATGACTTCCCATGGCCAGAGTGGGGGACGGAACGTCACCATTGCCGTCACCGGAACAATCTCCGGCGAGGACTACCTTCGGATCTTCGGCACAAGCCGCGTGATTCCCGGGGGCACTCCGTTTTCACTGGTCTTCACTTTCGATGAGTCGAAGGGCGAGACAGACCGCCGCGCGGACTGCGCCGACGGATTTTCAGCCATCCGCGGCACGGGCGCCAACTCCCCGGGGATCGCCGTCCTGACGATCGGGGCAAGGTCGTACGTCTTCGGAAAGCGGGCCGATGCCCGGTCCTCGGCCTGGCGTTCCGTGGCGAGCCCGTGTTCGAAGAGCGAGATGGGAGTGGACATCACGGAGGGGAAGTCGCCGCTAGTCAGCCAGATCCACATCCGCCTTGTGCCTCCGGATGGCGTGCGCTCGCTGACGCAAGAGAACGACTGGCGTTCCGCCATTTCGCTTTCCAGGTTTGGCTGGGTGCGCCCGATGGAAAATGCGTTCGCGATCTCCCAACCCGGCAACTATGCGGCCGGAGACCGCGGGTATTTGCAGGTTTTGTCGATAACCGTCGGCCGATCCAACCAGAAGTCGGCGGCGCCTCCAGTGGCGGCAGCCTCCGCGCCAGTTCCCGCATCTCCGCCCAAGGCTGTGACGAACCGGCTGCCTCCGCCGCCGCCGCCACCGGCCGGAACGCCCGACGTTTCGAAGATCTACGTCCTCAGCCGCGACATCTCGACGGTTCTCACGACGTATACGCCCGACGGCAGGCCCACAACTCCAACCATAGATCTTGATCACATGAACTGCACCGGCGTGGACGTGGATGCCCGGGGCAGAATCTACGTCTCGAATGCAGGTCCCCGGAACAGCGTCATGATCTTCCGGCCCGATGGCACGCTCATCCAACCGACTCTCACCCTCAACCTGGCCACGCACGGTGTGAAGGTGGACGCGGCGGGGGCCATCTTCGTGATCGGCACCTATCAGCACAAGGTCTTGATCGAAGGGCTCACGCCGTCCGGTGCACCTTCCGGACTATCGATCGACACCGGTATTCCCACCGTCGGCGGGCTGGCACTCGATTCGGCCGGCCGCATTTACGCGGCTGACAAAGACGGCGATGCAGTGAAGATCTTTGATGCGCACGGTCGGCTTCTCAGCACGATCGTCAAATCCGGCATGGTCTGGCCGACGAGCGTAGCGGTTGGCCCCGACGGCAAGGTCTTCGTGGGCAACGACGGAAACGTCACCGCCTACGCACTCAGCGGCCAAAGGACGACCCCGACACTCTCGCAGGTCGACAAGAACGGACTGGACGACACCATCACTGCATTAGCCGTCGATTCCAGGGGGAGGATCTACGCAGGCGGACGATCAGGCTCGCTGAGCTTCTACAAGCCGGATGGGACGCGCATTGGACAAGTGATCCGGGGACGCAAAGAGATTGTCGGGATCGCCGTCCGTTAGGGGGTTACTCGGCGGCGCCCGCCGGCATGCAACTTATGTGTGTGGTGCGGAGAGGGGGACTTGAACCCCCACGAGATTGCTCCCGCTAGCACCTCAAGCTAGTGCGTCTGCCAATTCCGCCACCTCCGCAAGGGGCTACTTCTTAGGTTGTGCCGGCGCGGCCGGGGCCTTCTGGCCCTGCGACGGCGTCGGAAATTGGAAGGTCGTCGATTTCCCCGGTTGGCTGGCCGGCGCTTTGGCCGGAGCCGGCGCGGGTCCCTTCTTTACGGGCGCCGATTGGGACGCGCCCGATGTGTCCAATACCGTCTTGGCGCCACTCGAACCCGAACCGCGGGTCGCCAGAATCGAAAGCGACAGCGACGTGATCATAAAAATGATAGCCGAGGCCGTGGTGGCCTTGGAGAGCAGCGTCGCCGAACCGCGCGGACCGAAGGCTGTCTGCGATCCCATGCCGCCGAAAGCGCCTGCCAGGTCGGCCGCCTTCCCGCTCTGCAACAGCACCACGATGATCAGAAAAATGCACACCAATACATGCAGAATGGTCAATAAGATATACATTGCGTCTTTTATCAGTATAGGAGAGTGCCGGGCGCCCGGTCAAACGCCGCAGCCGGCATCGCCGGCTTATGGCTGCGCCAGGAAGTCGCGCATGGCGCGGATCACCTCCGCGGTCTTTTCATGGATGACCCAATGAGTTCCATCCGGAATGCGGCGCACCTCCAGGTTCTTCACGTAGGCGTCGAGGCCGTTCAGGTTTCCGGTCAGGAGCGCCGTGTCCTTCTCGCCCCAGATCACCAGCGTGGGTGTTTCGATGGTCTTCATCGCCGGAGCCACGCTGGCCGGCGGTGCATGTCCGCCATCCACCGGTGAGTGCAATTGTGCCGCGCGGTAATAGTTCAGGCCGCCGGTCAACCCCCGGTTCCAGTCGGCGACATATTCCTTCAGGTCCGCTTCACTAGCCCAGGGCTTCATCAAAGCCTGCAGCGCGCCAAAATTGTTCTGGCCCAGAAACGCTTCGGCCTGCGGCGAATTGAACAGGTTGAAATAAGCGCTGGCTTTCTGCTGCGCCGGATTGCCGGCCAGTTCGCGCGCGAATACCGTGGGATGCGGGGCATTCACGATGATCAGCTTATCCAGCATTTCAGGGTGCGCCGCGGCATAGGCCCAGGCAATCACGCCGCCCCAGTCGTGCCCCACCAGAACGAACTTGCGGGCCTTCAGCTTGACGGCCAGCGCCTGCACATCCTCGACGATCACCGGCACGCGATACTGTTCCACCGCCGCGGGCTTGTCCGACAGGTTGTAGCCGCGCATGTCGGGCGCCACTGCGTGATGGTCCTTGGCGAACGCCGGTATCAGGTCCTTCCACTCATACCAGAATTCCGGGAATCCGTGCAGGAACAGGATCAGCTCGCCTTTCCCCTGTTCCACGTAATGCAGTTTCACGCCGTTGACTTCGGCGTAGCGGTGATGCCACTTGGTTTGCGCCATAAGCAAGGCCGGAGCCAGTATGCCTATGCTAAGCCATTTTTTCCAGGACCGCATCGGTCACCTCCTGCGTGCTGTTCGTGCCCCCCAGGTCGGGCGTGCGGATTCTGCCTTCGGCCAGAACCGCGGCCACTGCCCGTTCCACGCCCCGGGCGGCCGCGGACTGCTCCAGATGATCCAGCATCATGCCGGCGCTTAAGATGGCCGCCAGCGGATTCACCACGCCTTTGCCCGCGATGTCCGGCGCGGAGCCGTGCACGGGTTCGAACATCGACGGAAACCGGCGCGAAGGATCCAGGTTGGCGCTGGCCGCCAGTCCCATGCTGCCGATAATGATGGCGGAAATATCGCTCAGGATATCGCCAAACAGGTTGGAAGCCACCACCACATCGAAACTCTCCGGCCGCCGGATGAAATTCATGGCCGCGGCGTCCACCAGCAGCGACTCGGTCTCCACGCCCGGATATTCGAGCGCCACTTCCTGAAACGTGCGATCCCACAGCGCCATGCTGTAGCCCTGGGCATTCGACTTGGTGATCGAGGTGACGCGTTTCTTCCGGCGGCGTTTCACCGCCAGATCAAAGGCGTAACGCACGACCCGTTCCGTGCCGCGGCGGGTAAACACGGAGGTTTGAATGGCGACTTCCTCGGGCTGCGCCATATAGACGAACCCGCCCACTTGCGCATACTCGCCTTCGGTGTTCTCCCGCACCACGACCATATCGATCTGGCCTCCCTGGCGGGCGGCGAGTGGCGAAGTCACGCCGGGGTACAGATAGGCCGGCCGCACGTTGGCGTATTGGTCGAACGACCGCCGGATGGGCAGCAGCAGCCCGTTGAGCGTGGTGTGATCGGGGATGTCCGGGTGGCCCACGGCGCCCAGCAGGATGGCGTCGCAGGATTGCAGCAGATCGAGCGCGCCGGAGGGCATCATCTTGCCCCAGCGAAAGAAGTGCCCGGCGCCCCAATCGAAATCCTGAAACGCAAACATCAGATTGTGTTTCTGCGCCGCTTTCTCCAGCACGCGCTTGGCTTGCGGAATCACCTCCTGGCCGACGCCATCGCCGGCGATCACCGCGATCGTCAGAGTCTTCATGAGAGCGGCTTGAGAAACGTGCCTTGCTGCAGTTCGCTGAAGGCCTCGCGCAGTTGCTCCTGCGTGTTCATCACGATCGGACCATACCATGCCACGGGCTCTTCGAGCGGTTTGCCGGAGACCAGCAGAAACCGGATGCCGTCTTCGCCCGCCTGCACGGCGAGCTCGTCGCCGCGATCGAACAGCACCAGCGAGCGGTTGTCGGCGTCCCGCGGCGGCGCGGTGTCGGCCCATCCCACCGGCTCGGTCGGAACCTCCAGCGGCGACGAAGCGTTGCAGAACTTCCCGGAGCCCGCGAACACGTAGGCAAACGCGTGGCGGGTGGTCTCCACGGGCAGCGTCTTGCGTTTGCCCGGAGGCACCGAGACATCCAGATAAATGGGATCGGCGGCGATACCATCCACCGGACCGGACGTGCCCCAGAAACTGCCGCACACGACGCGCACGTGCGTGCCGTCGTCGTCGGTGATTTCGGGAATGTCGGCGGCTTTGACTTCCTGGTAGCGCGGCGCGGTCATCTTGAGCGCCGCCGGGAGGTTAGCCCACAGTTGGAAGCCGTGCATGCGTCCCGCGTGGTCGCCCTTGGGCATCTCCTGGTGGATGATGCCGCGTCCCGCGGTCATCCACTGTACATCGCCGGCGGCAATGGCGCCGCGGTTGCCCATGCTATCGCCGTGTTCGACCGTGCCGGCCAGGACGTAGGTGATGGTCTCGATGCCGCGGTGGGGATGCCACGGAAAGCCCGCCAGGTAGTCTTCCGGAACGTCATTGCGGAAATCGTCGAGCAGCAGGAAAGGGTCGAAATCCGATGTGCTGCCGAAGCCGAATGCGCGGCGCAGATGCACGCCTGCGCCCTCCAGCGTCGGCTTGGACTTAATGAGCTTCTTGATGGGACGGAGGGACATGAACCAATTCTACGGGTCGCGGCGGCGGGCCGTCAAACGCGCGTAGAGAAGCGCACCTCGGCGGACTGTTCTTACAGAGCGATAGTCCGTCAGCGCGGCAGGCCGGGAATCTCCAGCCGATGCTCGTCCGGTTCGGTGAGCGGTTCTTTGGGCATCTCCGCGCGTCCCTTGGCCGGTTCGCCGGCGCGGCGCAGGTCATCCGCCAGAATGACGGCCTCCGCGAGATCGCGCATGGGACGCCGCAAACGCCGGCTTTCATTGCGCAGCCGCAGGTAGGCTTCTTCTTCGGTCAGGCTGTACTTCTGCTGCAGGATGCCCTTGGCGCGCTCCACCAGCTTGCGCGCCTCCAGGGTCCGCTTCATCTCGAGGGTTTCCGACATGAGGCGGGCATTCTCGATGGCGATGGCCGCCTGGCCGGCGACGGCTTTCACAAATCCGATCTCTTCGTCGCTGAAGGACCGTTGCTCCCGCGTGTAGATATTAATGGTGCCGATCACTTTGTCGCGGGTGAGCAGCGGCACCGACAACAGCGACGCCAGGCCGGTCTTGCGCGCCAGTTCCGGGTAGCGGAACTGTTTCTCGGCGAGCACATTCGGAACCGTAATCGGCCGGCCTTCGCGCACCACCCGGCCGATCAGCGAGTCTTCGATCTTGAGCGGCATCTTGTGCAGGTAATCCGGCGATGAGCAGCGCGCCGCCGATATCACCAGCTCGCGGCGGTCTTCATCGATCAGCATAATGGAGCAGACTTGCGAGTCGAGCGTTTCGGCCACCATCTCGGAAATCGCCTGCAAGATGCGGTCCAGGTAACTCTCCGCCGAGATGGTCTGCGCCACCGCGGCCAGCGCCTCCATGCGCTTGACGGCGGTCTCCGAACGCTCTTCCAAACGGGACTTGGCGATGGCGCCGCCCATCTGTTCGCCGATGAAGCTGACCAGCGCGATCTCTTCCGGCGCGTGCGTGTGCGCACCCCGGTGGTGGACGTTGATGACACCGATGAGGTCGCCCCCGCTGACCAGCGGGACCGAAAGGAAGGCTTCGAAGGTATCTTCCGGCAGGGTTTGAAAGGTCTTGAAGCGGGCATCGGCGGAGGCCTTGTTGGCCAGCGCGACCACGGACTTGTGCTGCGCCACCCAGCCCGTAATGCCTTCGCCCATCTTCAGCCGTATTTTGCCGATCTCCGCGTCGTGCGGCAGTTGCGAGGCGCGCAGCACCACTTCGTTGCTATCCCGATCCACCAGGTAGACCAGGCAGGCGTCGCATTGTGTGGTTTCGAGCGTAAGCGAGATCAGCTCCTGGAGCATCTTTTCCAGGCTCAGGTCGGAGCTGACGATGCTGCTGATGTGATGCAGAAGGGCTACTTGGGAAGCGCCTTCCGAGACGATAGCCGACGGGGCGGACCGCATACTTTTAGTCTACGGACTAACCGGCTGAATGGTCCAATCCAAATTTCTTATGGAGTGCATGGCACCACCGGGACATCCGCCGCAGGGCTTGACTTTTGCCGCGGGATCAATATACTCCAATCAAACGGCGAATCGAAGGAAAGCAGTTATGGAACAACAGAACTCCCGGTTCTTCGGCGGCCCCCGTTACGCGGATAGCTCATGGCTGCGCGTCTCGATCCTGGCTGGTGCGGGCATAGGCTTCGCCCTGGGCCTGATTCGGTGCGTTCTCACCGTCAGGGAGAATCTCCAGGGTCCGGCATCCGGATGGGGTGCCACGCTGTTTCTGGCGGCCATAGTGGGCGGCGCAACGGTGCTAATCACTTTGTTTGGCGGCGCGATCGGGTTCCTCTTCGGAGTCGCCGCGCAAACCGGCCGTGACTGGTGGCGGGCCGGCAGGAAGTCGCCGCATCTCCAACAGGGCAGCAGCTAGCGCGCCCATTCCGCCGAGGGCGAGACAGCACCGATCCGTGGGTCTGACGATGCTCTTTCCAGCCGGCAGACGCCCGACCGGACGCCTGCCTCCCAGGGCCGCGGCGGCGCGGGCGAAGGGATATCGAGCACCCAGGAATCGACCCTGGCGCCAACCAGTTCCCGCGCGAGTGCGGTCACCTCACGGGCGGAAAGATAGACGAGGAATCCCTCGGTCAGTACCATCGCGCCCGCCGCCCGTTGCGACCCTCGCGTGAGGTTCGCATGACTCATGCCCACGCGTTGGGCCGCCGCGTGCGGGACGGCCTCGGCGATTAGCGTGCCGCCGGAGATATCTCGTAGCGGCTTGGTCGTTCGGCATGCGTCTCCTTTGGAGTTTATTGTGTCTCGCCGCGGCGAGGGTGTATTGTTAAAAATTGACACAGGATGATATCCAACCGATCGATACCGCACGCCACCGTAATTCCGGTGCTGGCATATCCGGACGTGAACCAGGCCGCGGCTTGGCTATGTGACGCGTTTGGATTCAGCGTACGTCTGCGCATCGGTAACCATCGCGTGCAGTTGAACGTGGGCGACGGTGCCGTGACCGTGAGGGAGATGCGCCCGAGTGAGGAGAACGCGGTGCTGGGCTCGGGATGCTCGGTCACCGTTCGCGTCGAAGACGCCGATGCGCACTGCCAGCGAGCCAGGGATCACGGGGCGCGCATCACCCAGGCGCCCGTGACTCATCCATACGGCGAGCGGCAATACAACGCAAGTGACTTCGCGGGCTACTCGTGGACCTTCTCGCAGTCGGTGGCGGATGCGGATCCGGAAGAGTGGGGCGGGAAGGCGGAAGCCCTGTAGCTCCGCCGCAGCCGGCCGTGATCGTTGCGACAATCAAGCATGCCTACGCTGATCGAGAAGCCAACTAACATCGCCGCCGCGGGCAACCTGCCGAAACAGATCGCGGAATACATCGGCCGCGTCAATTCCGGCGCGAAGTCCGTGAGCATTGCGCACATGAAAAGCCCGGCAGGCTGGCGGGAGCCGGGCCAAACGCCCGATTTCGACGAGCACACCGTGGTTTTGCGTGGCGTTCTGCGGGTGGAATCGGAACGCGGGACGATGGATGTCAAAGCCGGCCAGGCGATTACCGCACACCGTGGCGAATGGGTGCGCTACAGTTCCCCGGAACCGGAGGGCGCCGAGTACATAGCCGTCTGCGTGCCGGCATTTGCGCCCGATCTGGCCCATCGCGATGGGTCTGGCTGATCCTGCGGATGTGAAAGCGTCGTGTTAGATTCCGATAGGGTCGTGACCATGGGGCCAGGGCTGCGTGACGGCCAGCCGTCGCGCGCTGCGCGCGTGTCGCAACTCGCCCATGGCGTGAAAGGCGGAGGGGCCAGCAGGGAAAATGTGATGAGCGCGGTCAAGACAACCGGTCACGATTCAAGCCCCTTCCGCAACGCCCACCACCAGACGCTTTCCGAGCACATCGAGTGCCTCCTTGATACGCGGCAGTTTGGTGGAGTGCCGGGGATCGAGCATTCGCCGAACCTCTCTCTCATCGCAACCGAGCTTTCGCGCCAATTGCAATAAAGGGGTCCTTGCAGCCAGCGCGCCGGCACGGGTATCAGCCGCTCATCCCGAGTGGCTTTGCTCGCCTTCGGAATCTCGCGCCCGTCCGCGATTCTCCCCGCAATCGCCTCCTCCAAGCAGTCCGAGGCTTGCCACACTCCTGCCTTTACATATAGGAATTTTGCCGGCATGGTGTCGGTGATCAGTGCTCCGAAGCCGGGCGCATCGGTCGGACCACGCGCGCGGCTGCAAGCCGTCGTGATTGTTGTCTGCTTGAGCAGACAATAAATGATCTCTCTATAAGCCCCTCCTCATACTTATGGAAGATACGGATGCCGACGTTCGCGATTGGGCCACCTTCGGCCTCGGAGTTCTTGGTGATCATGACTCCCAGGAGACTCGCGATGCGCTTTTTCATAGGCTAAACGACGAAGACGTAGCTACACGTGAGGAAGCCCTCGTTGGCCTTGCGAAGCGGCATGACACACGCATCCTGCCACAACTCATCCACGAACTGCAGCAGCCAAGTATCAGCTACCGCGTTGCGGAAGCCGCGTACACCATTCTCGGCTTCGACAAGGATCAAGAGGAGTGGTCCGGACAAGAGTACGCGCGCTTGCTACGCCAGCGGTTTTCAGGTATGGCGCCGCAACGCTTTTGAACCGCAGCAAACAGCGGTAAGCAACTTGAGCGGGCCCGCAAGGGAAACGATTCATAATCGAGCTGGAGTCCAAATTTTGACGAGTTTGGACTCCAAATGGACTCCTGGTGACCTCTTCCGAGACGTGGAAGAGCGCAAGCATTATGCTAAGTCTATGTTTGATTGGGAGATGTTTTGGTGGACCTGGTGAGATTCGAACTCACGACCTCTTCCATGCCATGGAAGCGCGCTCCCAACTGCGCCACAGGCCCACGGTACGATTCCTACTTAATATACCACGGCGCGCTCGATTGACACGGCGCGAGCCTGCTTGCCTACAATGGTTCTGATGCCCCACAGGCGCTCCTGTGCGCTGACTCTACTGCTCTGCCTGTTCGCGCTGGAATCCGCCGGATGCTTCGTCCGGCGCCGCATCATTACCAGAAAGGGCGCCAAAACCACTCCCGTTCTACTGACTGCCGATAAACAGAGCCTGATCGATCGCATCGCACGCCAGTACCAGGCCATCCAGAATTTCAGCGCTACGCTGGATATGGTGCCCGCGCTGGGCAGCTCCGAAAAGAACAAGATCACCGAATACAAGGACGTGCGCGGCTACATCCTGTTCCGCAAGCCGGCCGACATCCGCATCATCGGCCTCTACCCGGTGGTGCGCAATAAAGCGTTCGACATGGTCTCCGACGGCAAAGACTTCCGGCTGTTTCTGCCCTCCCAGAACCGCTTCATCGTCGGGGCGAACAATCTGGTCCTCCCCGCTAAAAACAAGATCGCCAATCTTCGTCCGCAGCATTTTCTGGAGGCGCTGATGGTGCCTCCGGTCCAGCCCGACGAGAAACCGGAACTGATGAATTACACCGACGAGGACAATGCCGCCTACATCCTGCACCTGGTGCGCGAGCAGCCGGATGGCGCCCTGATCCCTTCCCGCAGCATCTGGTTCAATCGCCTGAATCTGCATATGGCGCGGCAGTTTGTCTTCGACACATCGGGAAATATACTGACCGACGCCCGTTACAGCGATTGGCAGAATTACGACGGCGTCCCCTTCCCGAAGACCATCGATGTCGAGCGGCCCCAGGACGAATACGGGGTGATTTTAACCGTAGTCAAGATGGACATCAACAAAGGCGTTGCGGCTGGCAAATTCGTACTCGAGCAACCCGAGGGCACGGTCCTTCAAGTGCTGGGCCAGACTCCCGCCAACGAACCGATACCGGCGCAGCCCGCCAAAACAAAGAAGAAAAGAACGTGACCATCAAGCTGGTGATCGAGAATCTCAAGCACAAGCCCATGCGCAGCCTTCTGAGCATGTTTCTGATTGCCGTGCCGGTGACCCTGATTCTGTGCCTGGTCGGCCTGAGCCGCGGGCTGTTGGCCGACTCGGCCCGGCGCGCGCGAGGCATCGGCGCGGATATTATCGTCCGTCCGCCGAAGACCTCCGTGTTGACGTTGAGCGGCGCTCCCATCCCGGAAAAGATGGTCCGCTTTATCGAACAGCAGCCGCATGTCAATATGGCGCTGGGCATGATCGTCCACCCAATCTCCAGCGTGAGCTTTGTTTCCGGCGTGGATCTCGGGGCATTCAATCGCATGAGCGGCGGCTTCAAGTACCTGCAGGGCGGTCCGTTTCAAGGCCCCAACGATCTGATCGTGGATGAATACTATGCGCGCCAGAACAGGCTCAAAGCGGGCCAGCACGTGACCGATATCCTGAATCATGACTGGCGGGTGTGCGGAGTTGTGGAAGGCGGCAAGATGGCGCACGTCATCGTGCCCATGCGGACCTTGCAGGATCTGACCGGAAATACAGGGATGATCAGCCAGATCTTCGTAAAGGTGGATCAGCGATCGAACATACCGGCCGTGATGGGGGAGTTGAAGAAACAGTTGGAAGACTGGAACATCTACACCATGGAACAGTTCACCTCGCTGTTGACCGTGGAGAACGTGCAAGGCGGTGCGCTGAGCACGTTCATCGACGTCATGGTGGGCATCGGCGTGGTGATCGGCTTCGCCGTCGTGCTGCTCTCCATGTATATGGCCGTGCTGCAGCGGACGCGTGAAATCGGTATTCTGAAGGCCTTGGGCGCTTCGCGCTGGTTCATCCTGAAGGTGATTTTGGCGGAAGCGGTGGCGATGGGGCTGGGCGGTACCGTGGTGGGCATCGGGTTGAGCTTCGCGGCGCGGGCCCTGATTCTGGCGCTGTATCCCGCGTCCCTGACGCAAGCCATCACGCCGGACTGGTGGCCGATCGCAGGCGCGATCAGCCTGGTGGGTGTGCTGCTCGGCGCGCTCTATCCAGGCTTGAGTGCCGCTTCCCAGGATCCCATCGAGGCACTGGCTTATGAATAAGCCAATCATCGAGGTCCGCGATCTGCGTAAGATCTATCGTGTCGGCAAAGTGGATGTGCCGGCGCTGCGGGGTGTGGATCTGGTTGTGCCGGAAGGCGAGTTTCTGGCAATCGTGGGACCCTCCGGTTCCGGCAAGTCGACTCTGTTTCACGTTATCGGCGGACTCACCCACGCCACCAGCGGGACCGTTCGCGTGGGCGGCCAGGAGATTTCCGCGCTGACCGACGCCGGCCGTACCGAACTGCGTAAGACCAAAGTCGGCTTTGTTTTTCAGAAGTTCAACCTGCTGCCCAACCTGACTGCCGGGGATAACATCGCTATCGCGCGCTACATTGCCGGGCAACGCGGCGCGGGGAGTTCCGAGTTCAATGAGGTGCTCAAACTGCTGGGTATCGCGGGAAGGCTGGGTCACAAGCCGGCCGCCCTTTCCGGCGGCGAACAGCAGCGGGTGGCCATCGCGCGCGCCATCGTGAATCATCCGGCGATCCTGCTGGCCGACGAGCCGACCGGCAACCTCGACAGCGAGAACTCCTGCACCGTCCTGGAGGTGATGCGCGACCTGAACCGGCGGCTGGGCCAGACGATTCTGATGATCACGCACAATCCGGAAGCCGCCGCCTTCGCTCATCGCACCGTGCGCATGCGGGATGGCAGAGTGGCGAGCTGAGCGCCCCCCGCCGCTTCTCCGCACCTGCCGCTTATGCGGCCGCCACGGCTGCTGCCATGCCCCGCTTCAAAAACTGCACGCCCTCAAACGCAATCGCCTCCGGCGAAGGCGCTATGTCCCGCCAGATGGAAGCGGCGGCGGACAGTTCGCCCAACGCAAAGCCGAAACTCTCGATGGTCAGCCAGCCGTCGTAGCGGATGTCGCGCAGGGCCTGGAAGACGCCCGGCCAGTCCACGTGGCCGCTGCCGGGGATGCCGCGGTCGTTCTCACAAGTGTGTACGTGCTTCAGATGCCGGGCCACCGTGCGGTACCCGGCCGCGATGTCCTTCTCTTCGATGTTGGCGTGGAAGGTGTCGAACAGTATGCCGACGTTGGGGTGCCCGATCGCGTCGCAGAGCGCCGCCGCATCCGCCGCCGTATTCAGAAAGTAAGTCTCGAAGCGGTTCAACGGCTCCAGGGCGATGGTCACTCCGTACTCGGCCAGGGTCGGGCCGACGGCCTGGTAGCAATCCACCGCATACTTCCACTCGTCTGCGGTGCGGCGATTTCCGGTGAACGAACCCACCGGCGAGTATAGTGGCCCGGCGACGATCCGGGCGCCCACCTCGGCGGCGGCCTTGGCGCAGTCCTGCAAGTGAATGCGCGTTTTCTGGCGCACGGCCGCATCGCTCGAGATCACATTCATGCCGCCGGTCAGGATCGAGCAGATGGTGCATTCGAGACCGGCGCCGGCCAGTCCCCGGCGAATATCCGCCGCCGCGAACTTCGCAGGTTCGAAGAGAGGCACTTCCACGCCATCGAACCCCGCCGCCTTGATGGCCGGCAACAGCGGCAGACTGGACCGATCGAAACTGGCGGTCCAGATGAACGTGTTGACACCGAATTTCATGGCACGGTCACCTCGGGATCGCGGGAGGGGTTGTCGGGGTTGCCGGGGCCGAAATGCTTCAACATCACCAGGTTTTCCTGATCGCTGCAATTGCGGACCACCACCCCGTTCTGGGCCGCTGCCGCGGTGACAAACAATTCGTCCTTGGTCATCTCGCCGTAGCGGATCAGCGAGGGCGTCTCGACCGTCATCTTGCCGACCGTCCCCCAGCCCTGCACTACGATCAGACCGTAGGCCGCCGCGTCATGAATCACCACCGAGCGGCCCGGGAAGACTGTAAGTTCCTTGGCTGAATAATGCGGCGTGGAGTAACATACCCATTTCTCGGAGTAACCGCACTCCGCCATCTCGTCCTCGGCTCGTACGGGTTTGGGATGAAAGAGCCGGTGCCGGGCAAATTCCGGATCCACATTGGCGTCCCAATCCAGCATGCCGATGATGTAATCGAGATCGAGATGGTGTTCTTTGGGCACGTCCTTCACCAGCAGATCCCACGGCACGGCGCGGCCTTCCACCATCGACTGGAACATGCCGAAGACGTCCGAATTGACCTGCGGCTCATAGGTGACCAGCGACCCCGGCGCGTGCAGGATGCCCGCGTCGATCTGCCAACCCGTGCCCGGCTGCAGACGGTACGCCTTGGAATGATACAGAATGCCGTTATCGCCCTGGTTCCAGCGTTCCAGGCAACGCCGCACGTCGTCCGGCGCGGTGCCCGGTTCGAGGCCCATGAACGTGTACGGAAAACTGTTGTCTTTGAAGTTGTATTGCGGTGGAAAATAGTAGGCTTCCGGCTTGCCCTTCTGGCCGACCTTGCGCGCGTGCTCCTCCATCTGGTGCATGTGATGCGGGATGGGGCCCAGATTATCGAAGAACTTGCACAGCACATTCCAGCCGCCGTATTGCGCCATCGCTTCGCCGCCCAGGATCTCGTCGCCCATGCGGGCCACCGCGTCGCGCAGCAGCACCCGCTTGCCGTTGATGGCGATGTAGCTCAGACCCTCATCCTCGGGGGTGCCGGGACCGTTGGCGGCGCGGGTAGTGGAAGAAAACCAACGCTCGTCGATCCCGCCGCGATGCGCGCCCAGCGCGTACAGATCGCGCGGGTCGAGCTTCAGGCGGCCGCCGGGCATGAGAAAGGAGCGCGGCACCCAACAGGGCGCCAGCCGCAGCAGGCCCTCGCCGGTCGCCAGGGCCTCCCGAACTAACGTGGTCTTGGACATGACTATTTCTTAGAAAGAACCTTCAGCGCAATCGGCTCCGACGCATAGTCGTTCTGCTGGTCCGCTCGCGTTTCGATGTTACCAGATAGCACGATGGGCCGGTCGAGCGGCGCGGCGTTGGGTAGCGCCTGCAAGGTGAAGGTTACGTGGTTTTCGTTCTCGTGGATCAGAACGCCGTTCAATCCCACGTTCGCCACGATCACCGTGGGCGGCAGGTTGTAGACGTCGACGGGCACGCGCCCGCCAAAATTGTTCTGGCGCTGGATGTCGACTTCGACCGTCGCGGATTGGCCGGGCTCGAGCGTCACTTCGCGGGTCTTGGCCTGCAGCAGAATATCCGGCTTGGGCATCAGGGCGATGAGTTTCAGTTTGTCGTCCGGGCTGGCCCAATGCGCGATCCGGCGCGCGCCCGCCCGCGCCTCTCCGCGCACGCGCAGGGGTACGGCGGTCGGAAGCGCGGCGCCGCTTTCCGCGCTCAGAATCAGCGCGGTGCTGAACTGACCGGGCTCGATGACGCCCTGGGCGGCGCTCAATCCCGCGGGCAGATCTGCGATCGACACGGCAATCGGCCCGTCGAAATCGTCCAGGCGCAGCGCGGTTACGATCACGGGGATACGGCCACCGGCCGGCACATTCGGATTGCGCGGGTCCACGCTCAATTTGAAATCAGGTTCCGGCGGGCGTACGGCGAGTTGATAAGTGTAATCCTCGCCGTGCAGGCCGCGCACGTCGCGCAGCCGCACGATATAGTCGCCGTCGGCCGGCGCCGTGAAGCTCAGGTGCGAATCCTTGCCGTAACCGGGGCCGCCGTCGTCATTGCGGTACGGCAGGCGCACCAGGGGCAGGCCATTGCTGACGAACTTCGCGCCCGGAGGATACAGGTGCACTTTGTACACCGGCGTATCGATGGCATGCGCCTCCGGCGTCGTATCCAGCAAGCCGAGCCGCTGTCCTTCGAACGATTCGAAACGGATGTCATCGTCGGGCCCGCGCGGCAGGGCGCTTACCTTGATCAGCTCGCTGCCCACCATCAACGTATCGCCCACCGCTATACCGGTCCAGGAGAGGATGCGGATTCCGCTGCCCCCGGAACTCGGATCGTTCAATGTGACCGCGGTGGCCAACTCACAACGTACGGTGGCGCGCTCTACCGGCTCACCCTTGGAGTCCACGATTTCGAGAAGTGAATCGAGCGGCGACTCCAGGCGGTTGGCCGTCACCTCCAGCACCAGGCTCTCGCCCTTGCGCGCGTGGAAACGGAAATCGTTTTCGCCGGCCAGCAATTTGCCGTTTACGGTCACCGGGGCGGCGATAGTCTGGGCCGCCGCCACGGACGTGTTCTTCCCGTTGGATTCAACCGCCGGCGAATCGTCCAAAGCCAGCTTCACTTTATTGAATGTCTTGCCGGCGGCGAATTTTGGCCGCAGGATCACGGACTCTTCGGCCTCGGGCGAGGCCTCGCCTTTGACGCTCAATTGGCCCGCCCCCAGGTTGTAGCCCCGCAGGGCGACGGTTTCCGTTTTGCCGCGGGCCACGCCCAGCGGATAAGCCGCCAGCGCCACGGGGAACTTGCCCAGCTTGATGCGATAAAAATGGCGCGGGCTGCCGCCTTCCTCGTAATCCGCGATTTTGATGTAATACAGGCCGGCCTTGTCGAAACGATGCGCGAAGTATCGCGCGGAGGGGCCGCTTTCCAGACTATACTCGTGCACCAGGTTCTGGTCCGCGTCGTAGATGGTCACGACCGGCTGCAAGGCGGAGCCCAGCATCGCCCCGCCGTTTTCAAAGACGATCTGTTCGCCGGCATTGGCCTCGATCTTGTAGTAATCCACGTCGCCGGGCTTGGAGATGGCGCCGACCAGGATCGCCGGCGCGATAACCTCCACGGCGTCCTCCGGCGTGTCGTTCGGCTCGCTGTCGGCGGTTTCGCCGTAGTACGGTTCGATCAGGAAGCGCGCCACGGGACTGGTGCCGAGCGGCGTCTGCAGGCGAAAATCCACCGGTCCGATGTCGGCATCCGCACGCACAGCCAATTCCAGCGTGACTTCGTTGCGGGGCGGCAAAGGTCCCAGATCGACGGTGGAAATCCCGCCATTCGAACCCAATCGCACGTCCGGCAGATCCGGCAGTTCTTTGATGCGCAGAATGCGCGCGGTCACACCCGGCTCGCTGAAAAAGACCGCGCTGGCGTTGGCCAGATTAAACCCGTCCACGGTGAACTCGGTCGTGGCGCCGCGGGGCAGTCCCCTCGGGCTGACGGAATTGATGGTGGGTGGCGTGGTGCGATTGCCGGTGGGCCCCTCCGTGGTGTTGTTGGCGGCGATCGCGGCCGTTGCGAACACGAAAACCAATAGCTGCTTCATCCCCCTCCCCTCCCTTCGCTTCTACGGCGCTCCAGCCTGCGGCGCATGCATCATACCGCCGAGCAAAACGGCGGGAGCCACCGAAGTGAAATCCTTGGGTACCTCAAATAACGCGGCGTCCACCGGAGCGCCCGATAGCTCCGAGACCTCCTGGCTGACTTCAATCAGGGGAGCGTCCGGATCGATCGCCGCAGCGTTCTGGCCATTCGCGGCCATCTTCTGCGCCATCATGGCGACCATCGGCGTGTGCACCGCGATGCGCATTCGTAGGATCACCGCCGAGTTCCGGGAGATCTCCTCCAGCAAGGGTTTCAGACTGGCAGCCACCCCCGGCATCTGGCTGGTGATCTTCTCCAGAATGGCGGTCGGGTTCATGATGTACTTCTGCCAGTTCTGGTAACCCGTCAGCTCGCGGATCACCGGAACGTTCAATGCCTCACCGGGCCTGGCGGTCCATACTTGCATCACCAGCCTGGCTCCGGCGCTGGTCTGGCCGTTTCCCGGCGCGGGCAACTCCATAGTGAAAGTGATCTCGCGCTCCTCGGCTTGTACGCCCTGAATGGCGGCCGTTCGGCCTGTCATTTTGGAATCCACCGCCGTCTTTACCGACGCCATTAACTGTTCGGCAGCCGAGCTCAGATTCTTCATCTGGGGCATGGCAGCCGCCAGCGCATCCGGCAGTTGCGACACCGGCAACACGGTGAAAGTCTTGTGCGCCGGATCGAGGATGGTTACCTCCTGCTTCACCAAATCGAAGATCTGGGTGTAGTTTCCGGAGGTGGTATATGCCTGGTTGCCGCGCATGGAAATCGCACTCGCGGAGCCTTGCATCTTGGCGAGATTAGACACCAGGGGCTGCAAAGCGGGCATGACCTTGTACTCGGTCCGATAGCGAATCGTCACATCCGCCTGCAGCAACGTGCAGGCGGAGAGAGCCGCCGCCAGGAACACTACACCTTGCTTCATGAATCCTCCGATCCATTCTACCGCCGCGGAAAATGACGCAGCCCCAGGGCAGGGCACTTTACCTTTGCACCGGAATATCGATGGCCGCCAGCCGCACGATGTCATTCGGTTTATCCGGAAGCACTACGCGCGCCAACGCATGGATCACGTGTCCAGCGGGGCAATCCGGCCGGATCAGCGGCAGCGAGTACTTTGCCGACGCGCCGACATAATCGTAGTCCGTCCAATCGTCGAACGCGCGCAGGGTATTATCCACGCAGGCATCATTGGTGAACAGCTCCGCGATCCGGTAGACGTCGTCTTCCGGCAGCAGGATGGCGATGCGCTCGCCGGGGTTGGCCTTGCCATCCGCATTCCCGTCGCCGAGGGTCATTTCGATCTTCTGCGTGGCGTGCTGATACACGCGCACCGACTGGCCGTCCGCCACGCGGAAGTCCGCGAAGGGCCGCGCCGGCGGGAACAGGGGGATCACCACCGGCATCCGCGTGTCACCCTGCACGCCCAGGATCTTCACCATGGCGCGCTTGGGGTCCCGCACCGTGGCGGTGAGGGAGAGATCCGTGAACTGGCCGGGGGCGACCACCGGCAGATCGGCGGACAGCGGTGTCAGGTCCACGCCAGGGTTGGGGCTTAGCCAGCGCAGCGTTCCCGGCCGCGTAGCCGCCGCGCCCTTGTTCCAGATGCGCATGCGCAGGTGCAGCGGCTCGCCCGCCGTAGCCCAGGATGCGCCCTCCAGTTGGTATCCCGACAGCGCCAGCAGCGGGCCCGGCGAGATACCCACCTCGTAATCGTCTCCATCCAGGTCCAGGTCCAGGCGCCCGTCCGCGCTGGCCGCCGCCGTGTAGCGCCGCACATTGCCGTCACGGAGCCGTATCACGGTGACGGTTTGCGGCTTCCGCGGCGGATACAACTTATCGGTTTCGATGGACAGCTTGACGCCCGGAATGGTCGCGCCGCCCGGCAGCCATTCGCGCACCGACGACCGGAACCCCGTAGCAGACACGTTCGAGAGCACCGTGAAGCCCGGCTGTTTGCGGTCGGATGCGATTTCCCATCCCCACACCGTGAAACTCGGATAGACGTCCGCATGATTCCAGACCGTGGGGCGGGGCAGGGGATGCGCGAACGCGTTCATGTGAAACTCCAGCGTTTTGGCCATGCCGGGCGTGCCGTGATCGAAATCGAAGTCTTCGGTTTCGTGCCAGTCGCGCGCGTATTTCCAGATCGCGTTCATCTCGCGATGGTAGAACTGGATGAAGTCCCGCGATCCGGTCACCAGGCGCGTGCGCACTCCTTCATAATTGCCGAACATGACGTCGTGACTGTACTCCACGGGGAAATCGCGCGGACCTACGAAAAACTCCGGAGATCCCATGAAGTTGGAAGCGCTGCTGATCAACTGGGGATATTTGCCGGCGATCCAGAATGACATGAAACCGCCCATGGACAAGCCCGCCGTGGCGCGATGCTCGCGGTCGGCGATGGTGCGATAGTTGGCGTCGATGAAATCGACCAGCTCCGGAAAATAGAGCGGGAACTGGCGGGTGGTCTCCACCGGGCTCACATTATAGGGCCGCTTGTAATTGTCCCCGTTGAAACGCGGATTGAAGCCGTCCCACTTGACCACGATCACATCGTGTTTGGCTACAAAGTTCGCGATATTATCGCCGCCGTAGTCCGTGCCGCTGTCATAGTTACGATTCGGCGGGTCGTCCACCGGCTTGTTGTAGCGTTCGCTGTAGCCGTGAAACCAGTAGATGACGGGGTAGCGTTTGCCCGACGTGGCGTAGTCCGGCGGCAGGAAGATGCGGAAGTTGCGCGTCTCGCCGAAGATCTGGCTGAACTCCACCCGATCCTGGACGATGGCCTCGGCGCCAAACAGCGGCAGGGCGCCGAGGAGCAAAAATATGAAACGGAGAATCACCCCAACATGTTAACGGATTCGCAACGCCGGAGATGCGCTGTAATAGAAGGAGATGGGTCGAATCATCCTGATAGCCGCCCTGGTTGTCGCGCCCGGTGCCTTGAAGACTGCGCGCGATCGCCAGGACCGCGCCGCGCTCGAAAAGCAGATCGCCGAGCTGTCCGCCGCCGCCGCCAAATCGCCTCACGACGCCGCCGCCCAATACCGTGTGGCGCTGGCATCCTCTTACCTGGCGGAAATCTCCCTGGAGCTGCACGACAAGAGCCAGGCGGAGCATGTGGCGGAGAGCGGCATCAAGGCCGCCGAACGCGCCATCGCCATCGATTCCAGGAACGCCGAATACTATCGCGTGCTGGGCACCTTGTGCGGCCAGGTGGTGCCGGCCAACCTGCTGTTCGCGCTCTCTTACGGAAAGCGCGCCCGGGAGGCCATCGACAAAGCTCTGGAGCTCGATCCGAAGTCCGCGCAGGCGTATCTGGCGCGCGGGGTGGGCAATTATTATCTGCCGGAAGCCATGGGCGGCGGCGCGCCGGCGGCGATTCCCGATTTTCACAAGGCCGCCGAGCTCGATCCCAACTCCGCCGATGTCCAGCTCTGGCTGGGACTGGCCCTGCGCAAGGAACATCATAATGTCGAGGCGCGGCAGGCGTTCGCCAAAGCGCTGCAGCTCGACCCCGGCCGCCTGTGGATCAAACAGCAATTGGAAAAGACCCCCGCGCAATGAAGCGCCTCGCGGTGGCGGCGGGAATCGTGCTCCTCACCGCGCTCACCTGGCTCGAGTTTCCGGGCCACACGTGGCTGCAGCAGGATACCCAGATCTATGCGCCCATCCTGGAGCACCTGCGCGATCCGGCGGTGCTGCGGCGGGACATCCTGGTGGAGCGCCCGCACGTCTCTTTTACGCTGTATGACGAGACCGCGCGGGCCCTGGCGCGCGTCACCGGCCTGGGATTCCGCGAGGTGCTGGAGGGGGAACAACTGGCCACCCGCGCGCTGGGGATCTGGGGCCTGTTTCTGATGGCGTCGGCGCTGGGCCTTTCCGCGCCGGCGTCGCTGCTGGTATCCGGCCTGATCTCGCTGGGGGCCGCGGTGCCCGGACCTGCCGTGCTCACTATGGAGATCGAGCCCGATCCGCGCGGGTTTGCCTTGCCGCTGCTGTTCCTGGCCATCGGGCTGATCGCGCAGCGCCGGGACCTGGCCGCCGGTTCGGCCGGCGCCGCTGCTTTTCTGTTCCATCCGCCGACGGCGCTGCCGTTCTGGGGCGTGTGCTTGTTGCCGGCCATGGCACGCCGCCGCTTCAAACCGTTTGTTCCGCTGGTGGCCGCGTGCATCCTGCTCTCGGTGGCCGCCCGATTTCAGGAGGGCGCGACCGAAGCACAGCTTTTCTTCGGTCGGCTTACACCCGCCCTGGAAGCCCTGCAGCGCCTGCGCGCGCCGTATTCGTGGATTTCGGAATGGTGGCGCGACTGGCTCCCGCAATATCTCTTCCTGGGCGCCGTGTCGCTGCTGGCCTACGCTCGCATCCGCCGGAAGGCGCCGGCGGATTTGCGGTTCTTTCTGGCCGGACTGCCGATCGCCGGTGTCCTCAGCGTGCCGCTGTCGTATCTGCTGCTGGAAAGGATGAATTGGTCGCTGATGCCGCAGATGCAGCCGATGCGCGCGCTGCTGTTCGTCATCGTGATGGCGCAGTTTTGCGCGGCCGCGGCCGGAATCCTGGCCGCGCAATCGCGCCGCTTTCTGGAAGCCGGCGCGTGGTTGCTGTTGGCGTGGCTGCCGCCGCTCAACCCCAGGCTGGTGTGGTTTCCATCCTGGAACTGCTGGCTGGCGGCCGGAATGCTGGCTGCCGCCGCGGCGTTCGCTGCCTGGGCCGAGAACCGCAGACCGCGCTGGAGCGCAGCCGCGCTGCCTGCGGTGGCGTTGGCGGCTTTCTTTGCGGTTCCCGTAGTCGGTCAGATCCGCGCCTATCCCCACCTGCACACGCCTGAGCTGAATCAGCTTTCGGCCTGGGCGCGCGCCTCCACTCCACGCGACGCGGTCTTCCTTTTCGGGGATGCCGGCAAGCAACTGCAGCCCGGCATCTTTCGCGCCCAAGCCCTGCGCGCCGTGTACGTCGACTGGAAAGGCGGCGGGCAGGTCAACTACCTGGCCGGCCTCGGCGAACAATGGTGGATGCGGTGGCAGCAGGTGCTGGCCGCGCCTTTTCAAGCCCAAGACATCGCCCGCGATCGCGCGCTGGGCATCGACTACCTGGTGCTGTCGCCCCGCGACCGGCTGCCGGGCCGCGCGCCGGCGTTCGAGAATGCGGCCTACCTGGTCTACGCGTTGTGACCCGCCGCGGTTTGCGGGTAATTCGGATCGGCCTGCACTTCCAGGATCTGGCGGACATGCCGTTCGTCGTGCGCGGCGAGGGCCAGCGCCCACTGGTATCCATCCATGGTGGTGAATTCGCCCCTGGTGACGATCCGCAGCGGCGCGGCTTCCATCATGTGGCCGCGCAGATCGGCAGCCGATTCCAACAGCGTGGCCAGCCGCTTATAGTTCTGGAACACACGGTCCAGCGCGGCCGGCGGACGTAACTGCCCCGCGGGCCTGACGAAGTCCGGCCCCCTGGCTTTGATCGAGCGATCCGGGATTCTCTCCATCACCACGCGATCCACCAGGTGATGATCGCGATCCGCCGGTGGCGCGGGCGCTTGCGCCAGTTGCTCCCGGAGCGGTCCCAGCACCTGCTCTTCGACGATCACCATGTGTTCCACAATCTGCGCGATCGACCAGCGGTCCACCGCGGGTTCGAAGTGCCATTGGGCTTCGGACAGGCCATGTGTGGCCTGAACGATGCGTTCGAGCGTGCGGTCGAAGAATTCCAGGGCCTTTTGCACGTCGGCAGTCGGTAAAGCAGTCATCGTGTCTCCTTCCACCTGATGACGTGTGAAGTCAAAGAAAATCGACATGAGAAAGTCGCGGATCGATTCTAATCCAGCATCAGGCCGCAGATATGGTCCATCACCGCCCGCACGTCGCCCATGGGCCGGTTGAAATTGTTCACCAGGATCGAGAACGCCAGCATGCCGTGTTTCCCCTGTGCATATCCGCAAAGCGCACTGACATGCGACAACGATCCCGTCTTGGCGAAGATCTTTCCCGCCATGCGCGCTCCCGAGAACCGCGCATGCAGCGTGCCATCCAGCCCGCCTACCGGCAGCAGGCCGATCCATGGACCGCGCAGTGAAGACCTATAAAGATAAGTCAGCAACTGAACCACAGCCGAGGGGGAGACCATGTCCAGACGCGATAATCCCGATCCATCCGCGAAAGTGTACGCGGTGCGATCCAGACCTGCTTCATCCAGGAATGCCTGCAATTCGGCCAACCCCGCCTCGCGGCTGCCGATCTGCCGCCGCGCCCGCGCCACCGCCAGCAGCGCCATTTCGGCGTGCAGATTCTGGCTGACCTTGTCCGTGATCCGCAGATCCTCGATCAGCGGCGCCGAATCGTGGCGCGCCAGTTCTACCCCGGCCGGCGCATCGCAGGCGGGCCCGCGGGCCAGGTCCGCGACTTCGGACGGATAGCAGTGCCGCGCCCGTGTGCCGCCATGAACCACGACCCCGTGCCGTTCCAGCGTCGCGCGGAGGGCCGCCGCGGCATAGAGCGCCGGGTCGTCGATGCCCAGTACTTCGTCGTCGCCCGGATCCGCCAGCGGCAAGTTGCCCCACAACCGCAGCTCGCGCGCCCCAGGCAAGCGATCCACCGCGATGTGCCGCTCGGCGCCGCCGCTGCGGACGCGATTGTCGATCGTGTAATAGTCCACTGGCGGCGACAGAACAGTTTGCGCCCCATCGCCGTCGTGTGCACCCGGCTTGATCGTGACGGTCAGGGTGTTGTCATCGATCGACAGCGCGCTGACGGCGGCGCCGTAATCCCACACCGGATCGGCCACGTCCCAGCCCTCCGGGTACGGTTCCCAAACGTAGGCCGTGTCGTCGCCGATCACGTCGCCGGTGACGCAGCGGACGCCGTGCGCGGCCACCATGCCGGCCAGGTCGTCGATGGCGGCCAGCGGGTCGCCGGGAGGCGCATTCACGCGATAGGGAATGGTCCGGCCGGACAAGTTAGGATCTCCGCCGCCCACCAGGCGCAGCCCATCCACGCATCCATCCGGTCCCGGTGCGGCGGGCGCCAGCACCCGCGTCTGGAAGCGGTAATCCGCTCCCAGGCGCATCAACGCCATGGACGTGGTGAATAGCTTGGCGTTCGATGCCGGCAGAAACAGGCGCTGCGCATTGCGCTCGAACACCACCCGATGGTGCTCCAGATCCACAATGCTGATGCCCCAGAACGAGGTCCGGGCCACCGGCGAGGCGTTGAGGAAATCGCGGATACGCGCAGCCGGACTGGCGCCCGCCAACGGCCAGGCCAGCCAAAGCAGTACGCAGAGGCCGCACCGCGTCACTTGCCCACCACTACCGACTCGAGCCAGATCAATCCGACCAGCGCCGCGACCATACAGGTCCCGAGCAGCGGCAGCACCACCACCACGCGGATGCCCCAGGCGGCCGCCGCGTACCCCAGCGTAGCGGGTGCGATCAGCCCGCCGAACAGCGCGAAGGAGAAGATGCCGCTGAAAAAAACCGGATGGTAGTAGGGGAACCGTCCGCCGATGCGCTCGGCCACCAGCGGATAGATGCTCGCAAAACCGGCGCCCAGCAGCATGACGCCGGTGCCCGCGCCGAATTGATTGTTGGTCATCGCCAGCACCAGGCACCCGAACAGAGCCGCCAGCACGCTGGCTCCCAGCAATCGGCTGTGCCGCACCTTGGGCAGAATCAGAATCGCGCCTACCCGCCCGACCAGCAGCGACATCCAATAGAGCGCCAGCAATCCCAGCGACGCCGGCGGACTGATGCCCAGCCGCCGCACCAGAAACAGCGGCAGCCATCCGGCGATCGACCATTCATTGCCGAACTGAAAAAACAGCAGCAGGGCGAACAGCACCGCGCCCAGGCTGCGAAAATCACGCAACACCGTGCCGATGTCGGCTTGGGGCACGGCCGCCGGCTGCCAGCGCATCCGCGCGTAGAGGCCCGCGAACAAGGCCGGGGCCAGGGCCATCAGGATCAGAATGCTCGGCACCGTGTAGACGTAGAAAGTGCCCGCGACCAGCAGGGTGACGGCCAGGCATCCCAGGCCGTAATAGACGCCGCCCAGCGCCGCCATGCGCGCCGGATCGCGCTGATAGCTGCCTGCGATCGCCTGAAAGAGGCCGGTGTTGAGCAGTCCGACCGCCAGGCCCAGCGCGGCCAGGCCGGGTATGCGCCACAGCCAGGTCGCGGGCGGCGTGACCAGTGCCAGGGCCAGTAACCCGGCGCATCCCAGGGAGCAGGCGAACACCAGCAGGAATCGCGGATTCTTCCGGGCCAGAATGGACGCGGCCACCTGGTTGGCCGCAATCACACCGAAGGCCAGCGTCAGGAAGTAGGTGCCCACCGCGGCGAATTCCGGCGGATCGCGATAAAACCCCCATGCCGGCAGCACGGCGCCCAACAGCGCGAAGAGAAAACCGGAGAGCAGAAAGCCGGCCAGCGCAGTGCCTGGTGAAGGCGTCACCAGCCGATTGTATCTCGCGGGAGACCGCGGCCCGCGTGCAATTTGCGTCCCGCATCAGCCTGCTAGAATGTGACTTCGCGGGATTGAACCTATGAAAAACATCGCGCTGTTCACGGCCTCGACGCTGCTTCTGCTGCTCATGGGATGTTCCTCCGAAACGCCGGCGCCCCAGAAGAAGGCCGAAGAAAAGCCGCCTGAGCCTGTCACCGGCCGCCAGGCGTTGCAGAACATGTACATCGCGGCGCGCGGATGGGCGGCCGATATTCAGCCGCTGAAGCTGACCAGTATTCTGCTGCCGGAAGTGAAGGCGGTGCCGGGCAAAGCCGCCGCCTGGGAAGCGATCTTCGTTTCCGCCAGCCAGGGCAAGGCGCGGAGTTATACCTATTCCGTAGTCGAATCCGAAGGCAATCTGCACAAAGGCGTGTTCGCCGGCAGCGATCAGAGCTGGTCCGGCAGCGCACCCACCAAGCCGTTTCCGATGGCCGCCATTCATCACGATTCCGACGAGGCGTATGAGACCGCGCTGAAGAAGGGCGCCGAGTACGACAAGAAGAATCCCGGCAAGCCCATTATGTTTCTGCTGGAGGCCAACAGTAAATTTCCGGACGTGAGCTGGCGCGTGATCTGGGGTGAGTCAGTGGGCACCAGTAACTTCTCGGTCTACGTGGATGCCAGCACGGGTCAGTATCTGGAAACCATGCGGTGAGCCCGAATCTTCTGTTATCTCTCGCAGCCGCCGTGCCGCTCCTGGCGCAAGCGCCCGCCGTCATTACCAGCCGTTATGCGGCTGCGGATTTTTCCCTGACCGCCGATCCGGACGCGCCGCAATGGAAAGACGAGCCGGTGATCGTCGCCGGCAACGATGCGCGCGGCGAGGCGGTTCCCGGCCACCGCACCGAAATCCGGTCCCGCTGGACGCACGACAACGTCTACTTCCTGTTCGTCTGCCCCTACCAGGAGCTGTACCTGAGGCCGCACCCTTCTCAAACCACCGAGACCAATCACCTCTGGGATTGGGATGTGGCGGAAGTATTCGTCGGCAGCGATTTCAATCGCATCACCCGCTACAAGGAGTTCGAGGTCTCGCCGCAAGGGGAGTGGGTGGACCTGGATATCGACCGCGAGAGTCCGCTGCCGGAGGGCGGCTGGCTCTGGAACTCGGGCTTCACGGTGAAAGCCCGCATCGACCCCGCGCGTAAAATCTGGTACGCCGAAATGCGCATTCCGCTCCATTCGATCGACGAACGGCCGCCGGCCCCCGGCCTGGAAATGCGCATCAACTTTTATCGCTGTCAGGGGCGCGGCGCGACCCGCAAATATATCGCCTGGCGGCCTACCGGCGCGGCCACCTTCCACGTGCCGCAAGCCTTCGGCCGCCTGAGGCTGGTCCGATGATTTCTCAAGCCGCCAAGTCATTGCGTATTTCCCACGTGGGGCTGCGTGGCGTGGTAGGTTCCGGACTGACGGCCTCCCACGTCCTGGACTTCGCCGCCGCCTTCGGCACTTTTCTGGAGCCCGGCGGCGCGGTGGTCATAGGACGAGACCCGCGCGCCAGCGGTGTGATGATCCGCGAGGGCCTGCTCGCGGGATTGATGGCCTGCGGCCATGACGTCATCGATCTGGGCATCGCCCCGACGCCCGTGATCCAGCACAGCATCCGCCGCCGCGACGCCGCCGGGGGGGCCTCCATCAGCGCCAGCCACAACAGCGCGGAGTGGAACGCCGTGAAGTTCTTCGGCCGCGACGGCATCTATCTCTCCACCGCCGAGGCCGGCGAACTGCTGGATATCTACCATCTGAAGAAATTCGCGTTTACCGGCTGGACCCGGATGGGCCAGGTCACGCCCGAACCGCAGGCCATCGACTGTTACCTCGACGATCTGGCCGCCAATTACAACTTCGATGCGCTGCGCAGGTTCCGCGTGCTGGTGGATTGCTGCAATGGCACCTCATCGCTGATCCTGCGCCGCGCCAACGAACGCTTCGGCACCGGATTCATCCTGATCAACGAGAAGATCGAAGGCGTGAGCTTCGCCCACGAGCCGTCTACCACAAGCGATACCGTGGCGCTGCAACTGGCGCCGCTGATGAAGCCGCTGGCCGCGGACGCAGGCTTCCTCTTCGACGTGGACTCCGACCGCGTGGCGCTGGCCGCCGAAGACGGCACGCCGGTCTCCGAAGAACTGGTGCTGCCCCTGCTGGCGGATTACCTGCTGCCGCGGGGGACAGGCAAACTGATCATCGGCAATATTTCGAGCACCGCGCTGCTGGAGGAGATCGCCGCGCGTCACGGGGGCAAAGTGGTACGCGTGCCGGTAGGCCGGCAAGCCGCCATCGATGCTCTCTCCACCTACCGTCCCGAACAGATCGCGCTGGCGGGCGAGGGTACCGGCGCGGTCATGATGCCGCAGTTCCGCTTCGTCTACGACGGCATCGCGTCCATGCTGGCGGTGCTTTCCATGCTGCACGAGAGCGGCCGCACGCTAAGCCAGGTATTGGCCGGTTATCCTCGATATTCCATCTTGAAAGGCCAGGTGCCGCTGGTGACCGAACGCATCCCGGCGCTGTTGATGGATCTGCGCCAGCGCTATGGCGACGGCCGCGTGAACGTCACCGATGGCCTGCGCGTGGACTGGCCCGGCCGCTGGTTCCACGTGCGCGTCAGCCAGACCGAGCCCATTGTGCGCGTGATCTGCGAACAGCGCGGCGACCCGCCGCGGGAACTGTTCGACGCCCTGATGGAAGAAGTAAGGAGCTTTGCCTGATGCCGCGCGAGCACTTGCTGAAGATCGGCGTATCCGGCATCCGCGGGGTGGTCGGCGATTTTCTCACGCCGGGCCTGGCCTGCGCCTTCGCGCAAGCCTTCGGCACTTACGTGGGCGGCGGCCGCGTGGTGGTGGGACGGGACACCCGTTCGAGCGGCGAGATGTTGTACCACGCCGTGGCCTGCGGCCTGCTGGCTTCCGGCTGCGAAGTGGTGGACGTCGGCATTCTGCCCACGCCGACCATACAGATCTACGTGGGAGCCACCCGCGCGCGCGGCGGTATCGCCATCACCGCCTCGCACAATCCGCCGGAGTACAATGCCCTCAAGCTTTTCAACTCCGACGGCCTGTTCTTCAACAGCTACGAGCGCGGCGAACTGTTGGACCTGTACCATCAGAGTGAGTTCCGCCGCGCCGCCAACGCGGAAATTCGCCGTGCTACCGCGGATCCCGCCGCGCCGCCGCGCCTGCACATCGAGCGCGTGCTGCGCCACGTGGACGTGGAACGCATCCGCCAGCGCCGCTTCCGGGTGGCGCTCGACGCGGTCAACGGCGCCGGTTCACTGATGACGTCCGGGTTCCTGCGCGATACGCTCGGCTGCGATCTCCATGCCATCTCCGTCGATCCCACCAAGCCTTTCCCGCGAGTGGCCGAACCGCGGCCCGATACCCTCGGCGAGCTTTCGGAGCTGGTGCGGCGGTCCGGCGCCGAGATCGGCTTCGCGCAGGATCCGGATGGCGATCGCCTGGCGGTGGCCGACGAAACCGGACATGTGCTGGATAACGACGACGTGCTGGCCCTGGCTGTGGATGCCGCGCTGCGCCGCCTGCCGGGCGACGTAGTGGTGAATCTGACCACCTCGTCCGTCATCGACGAAGTGGCCGCCGCGCACGGCCGCCGGGTTTACCGCACGCCGGTCGGCGAAGCTAACGTGGTGGAGATGATGCAGGCGGTGAAAGCCGTGATCGGCGGTGAAGGATCGAATGGAGGCATTATCTTTCCCGCCGTGCACCTGTGCCGCGACAGCTATACCGGCATGGCCTTCCTGCTGGAGCGCATGGCGGAGACCGGCGCCACGGTATCCGCACTGGCCGCGCGCCTGCCGCGCTTCTACCGCAAGCTCGGCAAGGTGGCCTACGAACACGGCCGCCTCGGCGCGCTGATGCAGGCGCTCGAAGAGAGCTTTCCGGGCGTCGAGGCCGACCGCTCGGACGGGCTGAAGCTGATCCTGCCGGACGCCTGGATCCACGTGCGGGCATCGAATACCGAGCCGCTCCTGCGCCTGGCGGCGGAAGCCCGGTCCGAACAGCGCGTGGAGGAGCTCTATGCCCGCGTCCTGGCGCTGTTTGAGCAGGGTGAGTAAGTCAATAGTCCTCCATTCTCCTGCGACTTAGTGCACCGAATCTCAGATTACTACGCCGGGGGAGGACGCTAATCGCGCGATCGGTCTCGCCGCATGCGGCACTCACCACCAGGACCCTCCGGGTCCGGCCCTCATTCCAAGATCAAAAAGTCAGCCTCATAAACTTAGTCTGAATTAAAGCGAAGTAACTTTAACCTCCATATTGCCGTCATCTTACAAACGCAATATTGGAGAGCCGTTGCGATCTTCGACAGCGGAGGTTGTTAGATCTGTCGACATTTACATCCTCCTATGCACACCTGCGTCTTGGCGTCTTACTTGGCTCTTGACCGAAGTTACTGTTTGCCGTATTCTACATCCATGAACGTAATACCCGTAACCAAGGCTAACGGGGCTAAGTTGCTGGCGTTGGTTGCCCTGCTCTGCACTATGACCCGCCCTATGGACAAGTGCAGATGGGCCCATGCGGCCAGAGCAATGGCTGTGGCCAAGCGCAGTCCACCGGTCCTTTTTCAATTGACTGTGGTAAGTGTAATAGCGGCGCGTGGGTACTGAGTTGCACATGCTGCGCGCTTAAAGTGCCCGTGCCGCCTGGAAACTGCGGTTCCTTGACCGCAATCTGCAGCGGCCAGCAGGGATCCTGCGGACTGCAGGTTTGCGCAGAGTGCTGCCAGACCGATCCAGTCACGCAGAAGAAGGCCTGCGCGTGCCTCCATTGTGAATCGATGACGTGCAACGATAGCAACTGCACTTCGGGCAATGGGCCCATCGAGCGTGAGGCGGCGGCTCCCATCGACCAGCATGCCGGGGGTATCCTGATCGAGTTCGTGAACTCCGCCGGAAGTCCGCTCCGTCTGGTTGGTGCCGAGGCCGATGTAGCCGGTAGGGTCTTTCACTCCATAACTCTCAAATTCGACGGTCCCGAACAACCTCTCGCTTACCTGACGCTGACTGTCAACCTCCGTACGGTAAGCGGGCAGACGGCCACGCTGGTCTATTCTGAAGATCGGACCATCCGCCCGTCCCCGTTGTCACAAACAACGCCGATCGTCCTGAGGGCGGAGGCATTGGCGCCTTCCGATATTTCGCGCGCGGACATCCGCCTCGATTACGCTCAACTCATCGGCTCGTCTCCATTCGGCCTGCACGCCGACCGTGTCCATGCGAAGATCCTGGCGCGCAAGAAGGATTTCCTGGCTAAGATTCAGAAACTGCGGTTTGATTTAGCCAAAGTATCTTCCGAAAGCGATGCCAAGGCCCTTATTCCCGCCCAGCCGGACTTCATGGGCTTCAATAACGCCTTGGCGCACGGCGGTATATCCGCGGTCCTCGCGGAGATTGACCGGGTAGAACGGATACTGATGGCGCTTTAACCCGGTCGGCTATTTGATACCCCGCGGCTAACCAGCCGTTCGTCACCGGCGTGATGGCGGCCGCATTCCACTTGGGTTACTTGGCACGGGCGCTGTGGGGCGGCGCCAACTTAGCCGGGTTGCCAATCCCTCCGACGGCAGTGGCTACGTTCCCATCGGCACGGTGTCTAAAACCATCCGTGCCCTGGCCGGTGAATACTCTAATATTGGCGGTGTGGCGGACCGGGAAGACTGCAACACACTGCCCGGCAATACCGGCAACCCGATCCAGTGGGCGGCAGTCACGGCCAAAGCCATGCAATAGCCACCGCCGGTTGTATACTCAGAATTTCAGATAGGGGACACCCAATGCTTACCAGACGCGCATTCGTGCAATCCGGCACAGCCGCGGCCCTGGCCGCCCGCCTCTTCGCAGCCAACGAAGGTTCCAGCAAGCCGAACCCCGAGTTGGAGAACCACGGCGCGGCGGCGTTGCGGGAGGCCAAGAAGCTGAAAGCATCTTACGCCGACATACGCATCACCCGTTACCGCCAGCAGTTTCTCACCGTAAGACTGAACCCCGAGCGCGGTACCGCCAAAACGCTCGAAGTGCCGGTGATCAACGACGGCGGCTCATTCGGTTTCGGCGTGCGCGTGATCGCCGACGGCGCCTGGGGCTTCGCGGCCTCGCCGTTCGTCAACCAGGAGGAGATCGCGCGGATGATCGGCGAAGCGGTGGCGGTGGCGCGCGCCAACGCCGCGCTCAAGGCCAAGCCGGTGGAACTGGCGCCCGTGCCGGTGTATCGCACCCGCTGGCAGACGCCCCACGAGCGCGATCCGTTCACCGTGCCCATCGCCGAAAAGCTGGAACTGATCCGCTCGGCGGCGGCCGAGGTCAAAAAGAAACAGGGCGTGTTCGCGGCGGCCTGCAACCTGTCGTTCCGCTCCGAGGACAAGTATTTCGCCTCTTCCGCCGGCTCTTCCATCCAGCAGCTCAACCTGCAGACTTACGCCATGGTGAACGCCTCGGCGGTGGACTTCAAGCGCGGGCTTTCCATATCGCGCCGCTACCAGCCGCAGCAGGTGACCGCCGGGTACGAATACGTGCCGCTGATGAACCTGGTGGAGAACGCGCAACGCATCCGCGAAGAGGTGATCGAGCATCTCCATGCGCCGCCTGTGTCGCCCGGCAAGAAAGACCTGGTGCTGATGCCCAGCCATCTCTGGCTCACGATCCACGAGAGCATCGGCCACTCCACCGAACTGGACCGCGCGCTCGGCTTTGAGGCTAACTTCGCCGGCACCAGCTTTCTGACCACCGAAAAGATGGGCAACTACCGCGTCGGCAGCGACCTCATGAATATATTCGGCGACCGCACCAATGCCCGCGGCCTGGCCACCACCGGATACGACGACGACGGCGTGAAGGCCACCCGGTTTCCCATCATCGAGAAAGGGATCTTCAAACACTACCAGACCATTCGCGATCAGGCGCACCTGATCGGCGAGCACGAATCGCGCGGCTGTTGCTACGCCGATAACTGGTCCAGCGTGCCGTTCCAGCGCATGCCCAACGTGTGGCTGGAAGCCGGCAAGGAAGGCACCACCCTCGACGATCTCATCGCGGGCGTGGACGACGGCATCCTGATCGATGGCGACGGCAGCTTCTCCATCGACCAGCAGCGCTATAACTTCCAGTTCGGCGGCGACGCCTTCTGGGAAATCAAACACGGCAAGAAACAGGGCATGCTGTCGCGGGTGGCCTATCAATCGCGCACCACGGATTTCTGGCAGTCCTGCGACATGATCGCGGGGCCGGCCTATTGGCAGCAATGGGGCGCGCCCAACGATGGCAAAGGCGAACCGGAGCAGATCAATTCGGTGAGCCACGGCTGCTCGCCGGCGCGCTTCCGGCAGGTGAATGTCATTCAAACGGATTAACAAATGCTTACCAAGGAACAGGCCCAGAGAATCACCGACAAGGTGCTTTCGTTTTCCAGTTTCCCGGAATGCGACGTCAGCCTCGCCAGCTCGGAGAATGCCTTCATCCGCTTCGCGCTGAACGAGGTGACCACGTCCGGCTTCACGGTGGTGCAGTCCATGTCGATCACCTCCGTGCGCGATGGCAAGACGGGTTCCACGCGCGTGGATGAGTTCGACGATCATTCCCTGCGCGAAGCCGTGAAGCGCACTGAAGAACTGGCGGAGATCGCACCGCCCAACCCGGAGCGCATGCCGCCCCTCGCCAAACAGAAATACCCCAGCGAAGAGAACTTCGCGGCGACCACCGCCGGCGCGCGTAACCAGGTCATGATTCCGCATATCCGCGCGATCATGGATGGCGCCAAGGCCGGCGACCTGGTCGCGGCGGGATTCTTCGAGCGATCGGCCGAGACTGCGGCCGTCGCCAATAAGCAGGGCAACTTCGGCTATGGCCGGGTCACGGACGCGTACCTCTCCACCACTGTCCGCAATGCCGCCGGATCGAGCTCGGGCTGGGCCTCCCATCCGGCGGTGCGTATCGAGACCATCAGCGGCGAAGAGGTCGGCAAGACTGCCATCGACAAGTGCCGCCGCTGGAATCAACCCAGGCGGCTCGACCCTGGTAAGTACACGGTGGTGCTGGAGCCGACCGCCACCGGCGATCTCATCCAGTTGATGGGTTTCGGCATGCAGGCCCGCGCCGCCGAAGAAGGGCGCAGTTTTCTGAGTAAGAAAGGCGGCGGCACGCTGGCGGGTGAGAAGCTGTTTCCGGAATTCATCACCTTGCGGTCCGATCCGTTTGATCCGCTCTATTCCTCGCTGCCTTGGGGCGGGGGCGGCTTTGGCTTCGGATTCGGCGGTGGCGGCGCCGGCGGTGGCCTGCCGGCCGAACGCATGACCTGGATCGAAAACGGGGTCGTGAAGAATCTTTTCTATGACCGCTACTATGCCGCCAAGGCCGGCAAGCAGCCGACTCCATTTCCGAACCGGCTGGTTCTCGAAGGCAGTGACAAGAGCCTGGCGGACCTGATTGCTTCCGTGGATCGCGGATTGTTAGTGACCCGCTTCTGGTATATCCGAGTCGTCAATCCGCATACCGCGCAAGTGACCGGACTGACGCGCGATGGCTTGTTCCTGATCGAGAAAGGCAAAGTCACCGAGCCGGTGATGAATTTCCGCTTCAACCAGAGTCCCGTGGAGATGCTGAAGAACACGGTGGCCCTGGGGAAACCGGTACGCGTGCGCGGCGGCGAGGGCCAGGGTATGATCGCGCCGCCCATCGTGGCGCACGACTTCTCATTCACCAGTATCTCGGACGCCGTGTAAGCGGGCACGATAAGATCATTCCGCCAAGTCGAGTAAGTAGCCTTGCTTGCCCACGTTCATAGCGTGTGTGCGGCCGATCTTTGCAGTTACACCGCCGGCTTCGTGGATGTGACCACAAAAGAAGTAATCCGGCTGCTCGCGGAGCAGGAAGTCGCGCACGGCTGTGGATCCGGCGTGCAGGCCGGGACGAACCTGGTCCAGCACGGTGTCGCGCGGCGGGCAATGACAGATCAATACTAACGGCGACAGTCCCGCGAACTGGTTGAGTTTCCGGGCTAACTGAGGTTCCGTATATTCGCCGGGTGTATTGAATGGCGTGGGACTGGAGTAACCCAGGCCGGCGACGTGATGGCCTCCCCAGCGGGCATGCTGTTCGTGGAAATCGTGCAGTCCGAAATCGCGGCACAAATCCGCGATCTGGGACGCACTTTCGTGATTGCCGGGCAGAACGTACATTTGTCCGGCGCGGCGGCGCAGAATCTCGCCGCAGCGGTCGAGTCCTCGTCCGAAACTCACCAGGTCGCCGGCGGCCACATAGTAATCCGCTTCGATCTCCAGGAGCCGTTTGAGAGCCGCGAGATCGCCGTGGATGTCCGAGAAAATCAGTATCTTCATGATGCGAACTGGGCCGCGGTGCGCGCGGCATGGGAATCGCGGCGGGCCATATCCGCCACCACGGTTCGCGAGCCCGCGTACAGCACCAGCGCCAGCGCGACCGACAGCACCGGTATCACGTACATGGCCTGGTGCAGGCCGGTGGCGCGTGCCGCTTCGCCGATGGCTACGCTCCCGGCCGCTTCGGCGGCCCGGCGCGCCAGGTAGTCGCTGAGCCGTCCGGTGACCAGCGGACCGAACGAGGCGCCGCACAGGTACATCGCCATGAAATAAACCGCCATGGCGGTGCCGCGCAGGGTGGGCGCCACGATATCGTGAATCGAAGAATATACCAGGCCGTAGTACATGTTCAATAAGCCATAAGCGGCCATGATCAGCGCAATCGAGGCCGCCGCGCTGCCCGGCCGTTGGGCGGTGCCGAATAACGCCAGGGGCGCCGCTGCCAAGGCGGCCAAGGCGGCGGAAAGCAAGCGCCCGTCGGGGCGCTTGTGAATCACCCGGTCGCCCCAGGAGCCGGCCGCCAGGCCGCCGGCAATGCCCGCGGCGCCGTAACCCAGGCCGGCCCACAAGCCCGCCGCGGCTACCGACAAGCCATGGTAGCGCGTGAGGAACGCGGGAAAGAAGGTCGCCAGGGCATAAAGATTGAAATTGACGAACGCGCCGGAAGCAATGATCCACCACATTGTCGGGATCCGCAGAATAGACCGTGCGTCTGGCGAAACTGCCGGTGTGGCGGGCCGCGCTTCGCTGGCGCCGCGTGCCGGCTCATCCAGGCGCAGCAGTACCGGAATCAGCAGCGCCGCGGGCACCGCCGCCACCACCAGGGCGGCGCGCCAACCCCACGCCTGTGCTACGGGTCCGCTGATGGCATAGCTGAGCGCGCCGCCGATGGGCACGCCGAGCATGAAGATCGCCAGGGCGCGGGAACGTTGTTGGGCCGGAAACAGGTCGCCGATCCAACTGGTGGCCGTGGGCGCGCAAGCGGCTTCGCCGGCATAGACCCCCAGGCGTGAGACCAGCAGGAGCAGGTAGCTCCTGGCCACCGCGCCAAAGCCGGTGAGCGAGGCCCACACGGCCACACCGGCGGCGAGCAGGCGCTTGCGGCTCCCCGCATCCGCCAGGCGTCCCAGGGGTACCCCGAGCAGAGCGTACAGCACGATGGGCAGTGTCCCCAGCGCTCCCAACTGCGTGTCGGAAAGATGGAACTCCTTGCGGACGGGCTCCAGCAGAGCGCCCAGCACCTGGCGGTCGTAGAAATTCAGAATGTTGATGGCGAACAGGACGGCCAGCGAAGACCACAAGCTCCGGCGCACTGGGTGAGGATATCATAACGGAGGGCCGGCAGGCCGCCGCCCGTATCCTGCTAGAATCGGCAATCTATGCTCTCGCGCCGCTTGTTCATGGCCGCGTCGCTGGCTGCGTTCGATGCCCTGGCGGCTCCCGAGCGCGGGCGCGCGCGCATTTCCGATATCCGCGCGATGGTGCTGGCGGGCCCGCATACGTATACCCTGGTCAAGGTCATGACGGATGCCGGCGTGTACGGGATCGGGGAGGGATACGGCACGCCCGGCGTCGGCGTGAAGGCCGGCGTGCTCGAACTACGGGGATACTTTGTCGGCAAGGATCCCCTGGAGATCGAGACGCTGTACAACGGACTCGGCAGCCGCGTCAACGGCTCGGCGAACACGCTGCCGCGAGCCATCAGCGCCATTGAAATGGCGCTGTGGGACCTGGCCGGAAAGCTGCTCGGCCAACCCGTCGCCACGCTGCTTGGAGGAAGCTACCGCGATCGCGTGCGGGTCTTTCGCGAAGAAGGGCCCGGCAATATGCTGGATCGCGCCAACTGCAATGAATGGGCGGACAAAATGAAGGCGGATGCGGCGGGCTGGACCGCTTACAAGGTGCCGCTGCCCCATCCGGCCGCCAAGCTGGATAACGCGCGCGACTCCGCCAATCGCGTGCTCACTTCGCGCCAGGTGCGCGAGATCCGCCAGGCGTTCGAATACTGCCGCGACGCCATCGGGTGGGATTGCGATCTGATTGTGCATTGCGACCCGCCGTACGATCTGCGCTCGGCCCTTCAACTGGCGGAGGCCATCGAGCCGGTGAAGCCGTTGTTGCTGGAGGATCCGCTGCCGCCGGATTATTCATCCGATTGGAGCCGGCTGGCGCAGTCATCCAAAGTCCCGATCGGCACGGGCGCCGGTCTGACCCGGGCCCTGAGCTTCAGAGACTTCGCGGTGAACCGGGGCTGCGATGTAGTGCAGCTTGATTTGCGCAATGCGGGCGGGTTGCTGCAATCGAAAAAGATAGCGGACGTGGCGGATCTGTTCGGTCTTCCCGTGGCCGCGCGGAACACGGGGACGGCGCTCAACACCATGGCCGGCGTCCAGTGGGCCGCCGCCGTGCGCGACTTTCTGGCTGCCGAAACCTTGATCGGCCGCCGCAATTGGATGGACGACGTGGTGGTGCATGATCAGCCGCTGGTGGCCCAGGGATACATCGCAGTGCCGCAGAAACCCGGCCTGGGAGTGGATCTGAATGCCGATGTGGTAAAAGCCAACCTCGCGGCGGGCGAGCGTTACTGGGAGTGATCCGTTGCCGTCGCGCCGCCGCCTCCCGCCCGTGGTCTCCTACGTCGCGCCCTTCGCCGCGTTCGTGGCATTGCGCTGGCTGCCTGTCGCGCCGGAATGGCTGGCGCCGGCCCGCCTGCTGCTGGTCGCGGCGGCGATCGTGGTCTTCTCGCGCCGCGTGCTGCCGGCGCATCCCTCCCACCTGGCGCGGTCGGTGCTGCTGGGCGCCGCGGTACTGGCGGTCTGGATCGCTCCCGATCTGGTCTGGCCGCGCTATCGCGAATTCTGGCTTTTTCATAACGCCGTCACGGGCGCGGCCCGAAGCTCGCTGCCGCCCGGTCTCCGCCGGAATGTGTTTTTCATCGCGGTCCGCATGCTGGAGAGCGCCGTTCTGGTGCCGGTGCTGGAAGAGCTGTTCTGGCGGGGTTGGCTGATGCGCTGGCTGATCGACCCGGACTTCGAGAATGTGCCGATGGGCCGTTACACGTCGTTCTCGTTCTGGGCGGTGGCGGTGCTCTTCGCCTCCGAACACGGTCCTTATTGGGATGTGGGCCTGATCGCCGGCGTGGCTTACAACTGGTGGCTGGTGCGCACCCGCAGCCTGGCGGACTGCATGGTGGCGCACGCCGTCACCAATGCGCTGCTTGGCGTTTACGTGTTGGCCTGCAACCAGTGGCAGTATTGGATGTGAACGCGGGCCTCTAGAAGTATCGCGGCACCCTGGGATCTATCTCCCGGCTCCAGCGATCGATGCCGCCGGCCATGCTGACCGCTTCCTCGAGTCCCTGCCGGCGCAGCCACTCCGCCACCTGCAGACTGCGCACGCCGTGATGGCAGAAGACCACCAGCGGATCCCGGCCGGCGCGCAATGCGTCGAGCGCCTGCGGCACGCTGCCCATGGGAACCAATTGCGCGCCGTCGATGCGCGCCTGGTGATATTCGAATGGCTCGCGAACGTCCAAAAGACGCAGCGTCTCACCGGCGTCCAGGCGGCGTTTCACTTCCTGTGGAACGATTTCGATGTCCGGCATCCCTGGTTCTTTACGGACTCACCGTGACTGTGGTATTGGCGGTGGTATTGTTCAGCGCGGCGGTGATGGTCACTGTTTCGGAGGCGCCGACGGTTCCCGCCGTCGCCGTGAACGTATTGGACGTGGTGCTGGCTGCAATCGTAATGGACGACGGCACGGGCAGATTCGTTGGGTCGGAGCTGGTCAGCGTCACCGTGGTGGAGCCCGATGGAACCGCCACACTCAACGTGACGGTGCACGTAGTGGTGCCGCCGGAGTTGAGCGTGGTCGGAGAGCAGGAGATGATCGACAATTGCGGCGTGGCGAAGACCGGCACTCCGACGTGGTTACTCACGAAGGTGTTCTGCGCGATGGTCAGGGGGGACTGCGGATTGGTGGTGGCCCCGGTCGATACCTGCAGGTAAACCTGGTAGACCCCGATGAGGCCCGGCGCCAGTTCCGCGCGCAGAATATTCACCGTCGTATTGCTGAGCAACCCGGACACGAAGCTCTGCGGATGATTACCCGTGGGACCCTTGTAGGGCTGGCCGGACAACAGATCCTGGCTGATGGAAGGCGTCAGATAGGGGATACCCAGACCCGTGGCGTAGACTATGATGGTCTCACCGGGGAGGGCCGGGTTGTTCACAGTCACCGGCGCTCCGGCGGTGTTCGCGCAGCACAACAGGAAGCCATAAGAGCCGGAGGGCGCTGACGGCGCAATCGCCGTGAGTAAGACGTTAGCCCCGGTGCTGATGGCAACCTGAAACGGAATCCCGTTGCCGGCTGTGCCCGGCTTGCGGGCCTGCAGGAGGATACGCGTGAACTCGCTGGAACTGGTAGCGCTGACATCCGGGTCCTGGTTGAGCAGTTGGACCAGGGCATTTTGGACGTCCGCCAGCGAATCGCTGGATTGCAGGCGATAGTTGTACAGCCGGCCGCCGCAACCGGTAGGTATGGTCGCGGTAGCCGTTAATTGGGAGCTGGAATCGCCGATGCACACCGACGCAACATTGTTGGCTTTGACCGTGCCGTCAACGGAGATCACCGCCGTCGCGTAACTCGAGGAATGGTAAGCCAGGGCGGGCGGCTGGCAGGGCTCCGGCGTACACGCGCCGGCGAAGATTCCAGGGTTGGCTGGCACGATGGTTATGGCCACGCTGTTGGTGGCGACGAACGACCCGTCGTTCCGCTTGATGCGGACCCATGCGTTGGCAGTGGCGGTGTTGGAATAGCCGAAATTGAACGGCACCTGCGCATTGATCTGGGTGGAAGAGACGTAGAGCAAGGGCGACCTCACGCCGTTGAAGTACACTTCCACGCCGCCCAGGCTCAGCGGCAGGGATTGTCCGTCGGGAGCGGCCGCGGTCTGGTCGGCCAGGTTGGTGCCTCTAAGGGTGACCAGCGTTCCGGGAGCAATGGAGGCCGCGCTCGATCCGCCGGACAGATTCGTTCCGCTGGACACCACGGAGATCTGCGCGTTCGAGGAGGTGCTGGTGGCTAGTGTCACGTTGTTTCCCGGCGCACCAGGGACACGCGCAGTCAGTACCAGTTGGGCCGCCTTGGGGTTCGGCGTCGCGAGCACGTTGGGATCGCCATCCTTCGCGTTGATCAGCGCGACAAACGCGTTCACAACATCCTGGAAGTTATCGCCGCTCTGAATGGTGTAGGCGTATGGTACCGTCGTGGCGGACGTGCTGACGCCAATCGTGATCGTGACGGTGTCCCCGGCCTTGATGGTGCCGCCGAAGTTAACGGTGCCATACGCATAAATGGTCAAACTGGCGGCATTGGTCACGCCGTTGTAGGGTAAGTCCTGTTCGGAGAGCGTATATACCAGGATGCGCTGGTTGTAAGTGTCCGCCACGTAGAGATTATTGCCGTCAAAAGCCAGCGAAAGCGGAGCGTTCATGGTGTCCGCGCCGTCTGTAGGTGCATCGGAAACGAAGTCAGTCTGGCCGAGCACTACGTCGGCGGATGCGGCGTTGGCAGTCGGAATGGAATTGAATACCAGCACCCGGTCGTTGCCGCCGTCGGCGATATAAAGGCGTCCCGAACTGTCGGCCAGCGCGAAACGGGGGAAGCTTAATGTAGATTCGCAAAGCGGCGGATAAGTGGGATTGCTGTTGGAGTCGATGCCGTTCGACGTGGTGCACATGGCGGGCACCTCTTTCACCACATTGCTGCCGGTGGGAACGGTCCCGCAGGCGACCGCGGTTCCGTTCTCCTGACAGGTATAGGCGTCGTCCGGAATTCCGGTGGTCATGTTGGGCTGGCCCACCACTACGTCGGCGGGCTGCTGATTGCTGGTCGGAATCGAGTTCCAGATCAGCACCCGGTGATAGCCCAGATCGGTGACGAACAGGTGCGTGCCGTCGGAAGTCACCGAGACCGGCGTCAACATGTTATTGGCAGCCGCGCTGGTGGTCTGGTTGGCAATGTTCACCTGCACCCAGGTGGTCATATTGGGCTGCCCGAGTACGATATCGGCCGATGCGCCGTTGCCGGTGGGAATCGAATTGAAGATGAGGACGCGGTCGTTCTGGGTATCCGCGATGAACAGCTTTCCGTTCTGGATCCACACGCCTTGCGGACCGCGCAGCGAAGCAGCGTTGGGGGTGTCACCCGGAAAAGTGGCGGTAGTGAAACTGGTCTGGCCCACCACCACGTCGGCCGGCTGCTGGTTCGTGGCGGGAATGCTGTTCCAGATGAGGACCCGGTTGTTCAGCGTGTCCGCGACTGCCAGGTGTACTCCATCGGTGGCCACGGCGGTGGGTACCCGCAGGCCATTGGCCAGCGGTGTCTGGGGCGACGAAGTAGTGCACGCCGGCGTGGTGGGAGTCGTGGTGACGGTGACCGTGACCGGCGGTGGCACACAAGGCGCCGGTAGCACGCTGGTGAAATCCGCCTGCCCGAGCACTACGGTGGCCTTTCCCAGGCACACCGGACAAAGCGTGTTGTATTCCAAAGGGTCGGCGGGGGCCGGGAACTGCGAAGTGAGGTTATTGAACAGGAGCACCCGGTTGTTCACCGGCGCGGCGCCGACCAGGTTCGAGTCGGCCACGAAAAGTGTGTTGTTGGCGTAGGCCAGGCCGCTCACGGCTCCGAGAATCGTGTCGGAAGCGCCGTCGGATTCGGCATCGAATTCCGGCTGGCCGATGACCAGGCGCGCGGATTGGCCGGTCGCGAAGCCAGTGGGATTGGGCGTCTGTGCCAGGCCCACGGCGGCCGTTATAGCAATCAGGCAAGTCGTCAGGAAAGTGCGCTGCATGGCTGGTTAGTAATTGACAATTATACCAACCCGGTGCGACGTAAAAAATCGCCTATGCGTTGCAAATGTTGTACTTGCGTGCCTTTCGCGCCACACCGTGCCAGCCGGTCACATGCGCTGCGGGTGGCGGCTGCGATCTATTCTTTGCGCAGCGCCAGGACCGGATCGACAGCGAGAGCCCGGCGCGAGGGCACATAGCAGGCCAGCAGCGCCACCAATCCGAGCACGCCGGCGGCCCCGCCGAATATGGCCAGATCGTTGGCTCTCACGCCATAAATGAGACTCGCGAGCAGACGGGCGAGAACCAGGGAAACCGCCAGGCCGGCGCCCAGGCCGCACACCGTCAGGCCGGCGCCGAACCGGGCCAGCATGCGCAGCAGGTCGCCGCGGCGGGCGCCCAGCGCCAGGCGGATGCCGATCTCGTGCATCCGTTCCGTTACCGAGTAGGCCATCAGGCCATAGATGCCGGCAGCGGATAACACGATGGCAATACCGCCCAAAATGCTCAGCATCACCGCCACATAGGTAAGGCCGATGAGCTTGTCCGTGATCACATCGTCCAGGGTCTTGACCTCGAACACGGGCTGGTCGATGTCCAGCGCCGCGATGGCGCTCCGGACCGGAACCGAAAGGGCCAGCGGATCGCCTTTGGCGCGGATGGCGATATAGGTGTAATAGAGCGGCGCCTGCCGGTACGGCCGATAAACCGTGGGCGCCACCTCGGTCGCCCAGGGATTGTACCTGACGTCCTGGGACACGCCGATCACCGTCAGCCACGGACCCTCACTGCCGTTGCCGCCGACGCGGATGTGCCGGCCCAGCGGGTTTCGGTCTTTCCAATAGCGGCCGGCAAATCGGGCGTTGACAATCGCCACCGGCAGCGCGGCCATGCCATCCGCATCGCGGAACTGGCGGCCCTGCAACAGGGGGATGCCGGCCATCCGCAGGTAGCTGGGACTGACGACTTGGACTTGCACCACCCGCTGCTGGCTGGCATCGACGGCCGGTTGGTCCTCTATCGTGCACCGGGCCAGGGTTTCGTTATCGCCGTAGGGGACGTTGGACGCTACCGACGCGGCGGCGACGCCCGGCAGAGCCGCGACGCGCTCCAGCATACGATCGTAAAAAGAGGCACGCTGGTAAGCCTGGCCGTAGTGCTGGTCGGTCAGCGCGATCTGCATCGTCAGGACGGATTCCGGATGCAGGCCTCGATTCACCTGCAGGAGCGATCGCGCGCCTTTCGCCATCAGTCCCGCGCCGATGAGCAGCACCGTGGCGGCGGCAATTTCCGCGGCCACCAAAACGCCGCGCAGTCGCTGCCGGCCGCGGCCGGCGGAAGTGCCGCGGCCGCCTTCTTTCAGCGCTTCGTTGATATCCACGCGCATGCGCAAAGCCGGCGCCATCCCGGAGAAGATCCCCGCGAAAACCGCGATGGCCGCGGTGAACGCCAGGGCCCGGCCGTCGAGTTGAATGTTCTCCCAGCCCGCGATGTAGCGCGCAACCTTTTGCGGCATGCCGGACACGATCAGGCTCAGGCACCACGATGAGAGCGGCAGGCTGGCCAGGGCGCCGGCCAGCGAGAGGATCGTGCTCTCGCCGATGACCTGGCGCAGCGTGCGCCAGCGTCCGGCTCCCAGCGCCGCCCGCACCGCAAACTCTTTCTGCCGTCCGGAGAGCTGCGCGAACTGGAGATTCATTACGTTCACGCAGGCGATCAGCAATACGAAGAAGACGGCGCCGAGCAGCAATAGCAGGTATTGGCGGGTGAGATCGCCCGTGATGTATCGCCGCAAGGGTTCGATGAATGCGCTCCAGCCATGGTTGGTCTGGGGATACGCGGCGGCCAGGCGCGCCGCGATACCATCCAGTTCCGCGCCGGCGCGCGATTCCGCAACGCCCGCTTTGAGCCGCGCCACTACGCGCAATGAATGATCGGTGCGATCGGCCTCCGCGGCCGGATTGAGGACCAGCGGGGTCCACAGCGACACCGCCACCGGAAAGCGGAAATCCCGGTTCATGACGCCGATCACCGTGTACGGCGTGCTGTTCAGCCGGACGTCGCGGCCCACCGCCTTGGGGTCGCCGCCGAAATGCCGCTGCCATAAACCGTAGCTCACCACCGCCACCTGGCTCTTGCCCGCCTGCGCGTCGCCCGGCAGGAACGTGCGGCCCAATAGCGGTTTCATACCCAGCGTATCGAAGAAGTTAGCCGTAACCAGCGCGGAGTACACCGGTTCCGGAGCGCTGCCTTGCGCCAGGTTGAAGTCCACCGGCTGATACGCCGCGACCTGCGCATAGACGGAAGATTGTTTGCGGAACTCCAGAAAGTCGGCGGGCGTTACCGGCGATGGAACGCTGGTAGTGCCGGGGGCGCGCTGGTGCAGCATCACCAGGCGATCCGCATCCGGAAACGGTACCGGCTTGAACAGGAAAGCGTCGGCGACCGTAAAGACAGCCGTGTTGACCGCGATGCCCAGCGCCAAGGTGAGGATGACGAACGCCGAGAAACCGCGGGTTCGCGTCAGAGTGCGCAGAGCCGGCATCGACAAGGTACACCTCCGTGAGTGGCTGGTGGCAGCGTTGCCTGCACGCCAAGGGCCCGGAGAAGCGGCGGAAAATGGGAGAACCGGAATGCGGCTTGTCCGTCTGCGGGATTCCGCTGTCCGGATGCGGGCAGCTTCGCGGCCGATCCCGCTAGAATGGTAATAACTCCGACAGATGATTCAGCTCACCGGGGCCGCCAAACGCTTCGGCCCTAAAACACTCTTCGAGAATTTCGACTGGCTGGTTACGGCCAACGAACGCGCCGGCATCGTGGGCGCCAATGGCACCGGCAAATCCACGCTGCTGAAAATCCTCGCCGGCATGGATGGGCTCGACGCCGGCACCGTCACCACCATGAAGGGCGCCACCGTCGGCTATCTGCCGCAGGAAGGTCTGTCGCTCTCCGGACGCACGGTCTTTGCCGAATGCATGACCGTCTTCGCGGATGTGCTGGCGCTGGAGCGTGAGCAGGAGGAACTGGCGCACCGCATGTCGGAACTCGATCCGGTGAGCGCCGAGTACGCCCAAGTCGCCGAGCGCTTTCACCGCGCCGAGGGCGAATTCCGCGCGCGCGACGGCTTCGCCATCGAGGCGCAAGTGGGCACGGTGCTGGCGGGCTTGGGATTTCCGCAGCGCGAATGGACCAAGCGTACCGAGGAGTTCTCCGGCGGCTGGCAGATGCGTATCGCGCTGGCTAAGCTGCTGCTCGAAAAACCCAACCTGCTGTTGCTGGACGAGCCCACCAACCACCTGGATCTGGAAGCCCGCAACTGGCTGGAAGGCTACCTGGAGTCTTACCCGCACGCCTATGTGCTGGTCTCGCACGACCGCTACTTTCTGGATGTCACCGTGCGCAAGCTGCTCGAGCTGTGGAACAAAGGCGTGCATTTCTATACCGGCGGCTACACGCGCTACGAGCAGCAGAAAGCGGAGCGCCGCGCGTCGCTGGAGGCCGCCTACGCCAACCAGCAGGATCGCGTACGCCAGTTGGAGGCGTTCATCAACCGCTTTCGCTACCAGGCCACCAAGGCCAAGCAGGTGCAGAGCCGCATCAAGGAGCTGGAGCGCATCGAAAAGATCGAACTGCCGCCGGAAGAGAAAACCATCCATTTCAAGTTCCCGCAGCCCAAGCCCAGCGGGCGTATTGTGGCGGAATTCAAAAACGTCTCCAAAAGCTACGGAGACGTGCCGGTGTTTGCCGGGGTGAACTTCGTGATCGAGCGCGGCGACCGCGTGGCGCTGGTGGGCGTGAACGGGGCGGGAAAATCGACCTTGATCAAAATCCTGGCGGGCGCCGAGCCCTTGACCTCCGGCGAATACGCTCTGGGCCACAACGCCCAGCCGGACTACTTCGCGCAGGACCAGTACAAAGAACTGGATGCCAATGCCCGTATGATCGACGATATGGGAGAGGTGGCGCCGCGGGCTACGAACACCGAACTGCGCTCGGTCCTGGGATGCTTCCTGTTTTCCGAGGACGATGTATTCAAGACCATCGGCGTGCTGTCGGGCGGTGAGCGCAATCGCTATGCGTTGGCGCGGATGTTAATGATGCCGTCGAACTTCCTGCTGCTCGACGAGCCCACCAATCACCTGGACCTCCGCGCCAAGGAAGTGCTGCTCGAGGCGCTGAAGGATTTCAGCGGCACGGTGGTGTTCGTGTCGCACGATCGCTATTTCATCGACAAGCTGGCGACGCGCGTTTTCGAAGTAGCGGACGGTGCGCTGCAGGTCTTCCCGGGCAACTACGAAGACTATCTTTGGCGCAAGGAAGGCAAACAGTTAGTGCCGGAGCCGGAGCCGGCCGCCGAGCCGGTGAAACAGGATCGCCAGCCGGCGGCCGCTCCCCAGCCGCCGGCTGCCGCGCGTGAACGCCGGTTGAATCCGATCAAACTGCGCCAGCTCAAGGAACGGCGGCGCGCGATCGAGGACGAAGTAACGCGCCTGGAAGTCGAGATCGCGGATTACGAGAACGCGCTGGCGCATTACGTAAGCGCCGAAGAGACCGTCCGGGTGAACGATCTGCTCAATGCCCGCCGCACGGACCTGGTCAACCTGATGACCGAATGGGAAGACGTGGCGCAAACTATCGAGGCGAACCAGTGATGCTGCACATTACCGAAGACGATGTCCGCCGGCTGCTGCCGATGGCGGATTGCATTCACCTGATGCAAACCGCGTTTGAACGCCTGGCCACGGGTGAAGCGCTGAACCAGCCGCGGCGGCGGCTCGTCCTGCCTACCAGCTCCGTGCTGCATTACATGGCGGGCAGCGACGGCAAATATTTCGGCGCCAAGATATACGCCACCAATCCCAAGCACGGGGCACATTTTTTGTTTCTGCTGTACCGGGCGGCGGATGCCCAGCCGCTGGCGCTGATGGAGGCGAATCACCTGGGCCAGATCCGCACCGGCGCCGCCAGCGGGCTGGCGACTCGGTTCATGGCGCGTCCGGATGCCGCCACGCTGGCGATTATCGGTAGCGGCTTTCAGGCCCGCACGCAGTTGGAAGCCATGCTGGCAGTACGTCGAATCGCCGAGACGCGCGTCTGGAGCCGGACGGCCGCCAAACGGCAAGCCTTTGCCGCCGAAGCCGCCGCGGCTTTTCGGACCCGGGTGGAGGCCGCCGATACCGCCGCGGAAGCCGTGCGCGGCGCCGACATCGTGGTGACCGCCACATTCGCCAAGGAACCAGTGCTGGCGGCCGAATGGATAAAACCCGGATGCCACATTAATGCGATGGGTTCGAACCAGGCGGCACGGCGCGAAATCCCGGCTGATCTGGTCCAGCGGGCCGGCCGGATCGCGGTGGACTCCCGGGAGCAGGCGCGCATGGAATCCGGCGACCTGCTGATGGCGTTCGGGGAAGCCGATTGGGACAGCCCGCGGCTGGTGGAGTTAAAGGATATCGTGGCGGGCGGCGTGCCGGCGCGCACTCATCCGGCGGACATAACTCTGTTCAAATCCAATGGGCTGGCTGTGGAAGACGTAATCGCGGCGGCGTTCGTTTACGAACGGATCGCCGAAGCTCACTCCTGAGCGGGGGCCTGCTGTTCGATATCGCGCCAGGCGCTGATCTTCAGACGACGGCAGACCCAGCATAGCGGCTCCCCTTGGCCGAGCGAGGTCTCGCCGCCGCAAACCGAACACTTGGCGGCCTTCCGCAGGTTGTCGGTCGTAACCGACCGCTTGGCCTGCTCGAGGATCTCCGGCGCGATTACCGGTTCGGACTTGGCTGGCGTTCGTCGTTTCATCTAGTTCCCAGTCTGACTACACTATAACGCTTAATGGCTGCGCGTGCCAATCCCAAAAAGTACCGCCTCGGTCATGCTGCTACTGCGATCTGTACCACCATGGCTACGTCCAGGGGCGATGCACACCGCGGACACCTCTGCCCTGGCGTAACTCGCGGCCGCTTACCAACCATATTCACCGTGGCCGGCACCGTATGTGTGCAAATGGGACACAGCGCCAACCCGTTGCCGACTTTCTCTCCGAGTGGTTTCATGGGTCCTTCCTCCTGCTTCTCTCACCTGATCGGACGCAAATATGTGCGTCCAGGTTTTGGGAATTTACAAAAATTTTCATTGCCGGCCGGGGAAGCGGAAGCCCACACCACGTTAAGCCCGCCACTTTTATTTGTGTCACCATGGCACTATGAGCCACCCCCAACCGCCGAAGATCCAGATGAGCACCATGCCGGAATACCGGGAAAACTATGCCAACAGCGTGCAAATCCGGGTAAACCTCTGGGACTTCTTCCTGCTCTTTGGCCTGGTTAACCAGACGGCCCCCGATAATGTCAACATCCAGAATTTTCAGGGCGTCTATGTCTCCCCCCAGCAGGCCAAAGCGCTGCTCAACGTCCTGCAGCAGAACGTCACGCAATATGAGACGGCTTTCGGCGAAATCAAGCTGGAGCCGCATCCGCCCGCCGGTAGCGTCCAGTGATCGTGGAGGCCCCGCGCCGGCGTATTCGTCCAGAGACATACCTGGTTTTCCTGGCGATCTTCGCCGCTATCGCCTTTCTGTCGCACGCGGCCCTGCTGCGCCTGCCTTTCTACTGGGACGAGTTAGGGCAGTTCGTGCCCGCCGCGCTCGACCTTTTTCACGATGGCGCGTGGATTCCGCACTCCACCGTACCCAACGTCCACCCGCCGGGTGTGATGGCGTACCTGGCCGGGTTCTGGACCCTGGCGGGCTACTCCATCCTGAGCACGCGGAGCGCCATGCTGCTCCTGGCTTCCCTGGCGCTGCTGGTGGCGTTCCTGCTGGCCATCGAATTGTGCCGCAACGTGCGCGGATCGCCGGCCTTCATGGCCGTGTTTCTGTTGTGCGCCTCGCCACTGTTCTTCGCCCAAGCCATGCTGGCGCAGTTGGATATGCCCGCTATGCTCTTCACCTGCCTTGCCTTGCTGCTGTTTCTGCAGGACAAGGTTCGCCTGGCGGCAGGCGTATGCGTTGTATTGGTGCTGGTGAAAGAGACCGGTCTCCTGATGCCGCTGCTCTTCGCCGGTTGGTTGATCTATGAGAAGCGCGCCCGGCAGGCGATCTGGTTCATACTGCCGGCAGGAGCCCTGGCAGCCTGGCTGATGCTGTTGGCACACGCCACCGGGCACCTGTTCGGTAACACGGAGTTCACCCGGTACAACCTGTATTATCCGTTTCATCCGGTGCGGTTCACCTTCGCCCTGACGCGCCGCCTGTACTATCTGTTTTTCCAGGATTTCCATTGGATCGGTACGATCGCCATCCTGCTGGCGTGGCGGCGCGGGGTCTTTGCCTCGCGCGCCTGGCGCATCGCCTGGCTGGCCATCGGCATCCACGTCCTTTTCCTAAGCGTGGTCGGCGGAGCCATGCTCGAGCGCTACCTGCTTCCCGTGATGCCGATGGTCTACGCTGCCATGATGGCCGGCATGTCGATCTATCGCGGCGCACTGAAAGTGGCGTGCCAGTTGGCCCTGCTGGCCGGACTCATCGTCGGCAATTTCTGGAATCCGCCCTACCCCTTTCCTTTCGAGAACAACCTGGCCTTCACCGACTTCGTGGAGCTGCAACAAGCCGCCGCCGGATTCGTGGAACAGAACGGCCGGCCGGTGGCGACGGTGTGGCCCCTGGCCGCGGCCTTGCGCCGGCCGGAGTTCGGATACGTGCAGCGGCCGATTCCCGTACACGCGCTGCCGGACTTCACGGCCTCCAACGTGGACAATCCCGCCTGGCAGCGCGACGCCCGCGTCCTGGTGCTGTTCTCTCGCATGTGGGAGCCGCCCTGGAGCTGGACCAATGTCGAGCTGGTCCGCAAAATCTGGCGGCACTTCTACGGCTACGAGCCTGAGCTGACCGCGCGCGATATGTCTGGCCGGCCATTCACGCCGGTGGCGCGTTGGGAGCGCCACGGGCTTTGGGTGGAGGTGTACGAGCTCAACCCGGGAACGGTTGTGGCGGCGCGTTCGGATCGAACCGCGGAATGTAGCGGCCATCCGTGTCCGTGAAGCCGTATTCTTGGGCCAGCTCCGCCACCCACAGCAACTGACCGGTTTTCCGGAACACGTCGTCATCCGCCGCCAGCGCCGCCGCCGCCCGTCCGATGTATTCGACGGACTCGCTCAGATCGAAGCGGAACTGGCGCTTGATCTCATCGCTGAACATGTGCATCAGGACCCGTTCGGTGCGCATGAAACCGGGGTTCAGCCCCACCACCGCGATTCTTGACGTCTTCAGTTCCCGGCTCGTCCCGCGCACCAGGCGATTGAGGTATTCGTGGCCGAGGTCCCATAGAATCTGGCCGCGGTAAGCACTGGGATCGGGATGCAGGTTATCGGTGACATGCAGGATGAGGCCCCGCTTCTGCTTCACCATGATGCGGGCGGCCCAGACGCTGGCGAACCATGCGGCATGGATGGTCGCAATCGTGTCCCGCCACATGCCGGGGCTCAACTCCCAAAATTGCTTCGACCAGACCGACATCACGTCGATGCCCCAGGCGGAATTGGCCAGCAGGTCGAGGCGGCCCTGCTCCTCTTCCACGCGGCGGAACAGGGCGTCGGCCTGGGCTTCGTCGCCCAGGTCGGCGCGGACCGCGACACCCCGTCCACCGCGCGCCGTGACTTGCTCCGCGGTGTCTTCAATGGTGCCCGGCGCGCCGTCGGCGGGCTTGGGTCCGCCGCGGGTGGTGCGTGCCGCCACGTATACGGTAGCTCCCGCATCGCCCAGCGCCAGGGCTATGCCCCGTCCCGCGCCGCGGCTGGCCCCGGCGACGATCGCGACTTTTCCGTGTAGAGATTTCATCGCAAGAAATATACGATGCGATTCCTGACACGGATTGTCATGTTTTCCTGATAAAGTCCGTTTATGCGCGCCGACCGGCTGCTTTCGATCCTGCTCCTTTTGCAGAGGCAGCGCCGGGTGACAGCGCGGGAACTGGCCCAGCGGCTGGAGGTTTCCGAGCGCACCATCCTGCGGGACATGGACGCCCTGAGCGGCGCGGGCGTTCCGGTGATGGCGGAGCGCGGCGCCGGCGGGGGCTGGAGCCTGCTGGAAGGCTACGAGACCAGGCTCACCGGCTTGAACGCGGCGGAGATCCAGGCGCTGTTTCTGGCGCGTCCGCCGCGGCTGCTGGCCGATCTGGGTCTGCAGCGGGAGGCCGAGGCCGGGCTGATCAAGCTGCAGGCGTCGCTGCCGGAGGCTTCCCGCGCCAGGGCCGATTTCGCGCGCCGGCGGATTCTGGTGGATGCGCGCGGCTGGCGCGATCCGGCCGAATCGGTCGCATCCCTGCCGGTGCTGTTGGACGCGCTGTGGCGCGAACGCCGGGTAAGTTTCATTTACAACCGCGTATTGGGCGAGCCCGGCGAACGCGTGGTGGATCCCCTGGGGCTGGTGGCCAAAGGCAGCACCTGGTACCTGATCGCGGCGGCGGATGGCGCGCCGCGCACGTACCGGGTTTCGCGCGTGCGCGAGGTGGCCGTCCTGGATCAGCCCTCCAGGCGGCCGGCTGCTTTCGATCTGGCCGCGTACTGGGAGCAGTCCGCCACCGAGTTCCGGCGGCAACTGCCGCGCTACGACGCGACGTTCCGGGCCAGCCGCGACGTGATGCGCTGGGTGCGCTATCGCGGCTGGCGCCTCGAGTCGGAGGCCGGCGAGGGCGATGCGGTGCGCGTACGCCTGCGGTTTGACGTCGAGGAGGAGGCTGTGCAATTCGCGCTCAGCTTCGGCGACCGGATCGAGGTGATCGAACCGGTTGGGCTGCGCGACGAAGTCGCCAAAGCCGCCGCGCAGATTGTGGCCTTGTATCGGATCAGCGCGCGCGGCCGGCCGGAGAGCCCGCCGGACTCGCAAAGGTGATCTGCACCAGTTGCAGGTCCTGCGCCAGGAACCCGGTGTCCTGCACGTAGGCGATATATTCGGTCTGGCCGTTGTTCTGCGCGAATTCCGGATGCGCCATGGCGGCGTAGTCCGCGTTGTTCTGCCACCCCGGGAGGCCGGTGAAGATCAGAGTCTGGTCCGACCACGGGCCCCATGGATTGTATGCCACGCGAAAGTAGACATCGTTGCTGAACACGCCGCTGTAGATCGCCACGTACATGCCCAGGAAGTTGTCATAGAATACCGACGTGCCGGCGGCGCCACCCTGAAACAGCGTCACCGCGTCGGTTTGATCGGGGCTCCAGGTACCCGAGGCTGTGTAATACAGCCAGTCCGCAGGCACCGTGGCGTTCTCCAGCGGGACCTTGCCGAGCGAACAGTTCTGCACCAGGAAACCGGCGGTGCAGCCATACATATACAGCGTATCGCCGATGGTGGTCCAGGCATTGCTGTAGCCGGTTTGGCTGCCGGTCCACATGAGGGTGCCGTACTGCGAACCGGGGTTCACCACCGGGCGGGTGATCTTGCCGTTCTGCCAGATGGCGATGCCGGTGCCGATGCTCACCCAACCCGAATGGCCCGGCACGCGCCAGATTTCGCCGTAGAAGATCAGGTTGCGGTTGCGTGCCGGGTCGGGCACCAGCGGTCCCGGCCACATGGCGAACTCCGCGCCGCAAGGCGTGGCGGTACAACCGCTCGAACTGTGTGCGGCGTTGTACTTGGCCTCCCAAGGCAGACAGGGCATAAATTCGGTGGGAACACCTGTCGAATCGAGGTAATTGCCGGTCAGCGTAATCCCTTGCGAGGCGTCCAGGTTACTCGCCCACGACATGCTGTTGTCGATGAAATTCTTGCCCAGCGCGTTGGCCTTGGTCATGGCGGTATCGTCGAACAGCCAGATGGATCGGCCGTTGACGAGGGCGCTGAAGGTGCCGTCCCGGCCCTGCACCAGCGGGTATTGCGTGATGGTGCCCAGGGGCGTGACGGATTGAATGGCCGGTATCGGAGGCGGTCCGGTTTGAGCTGTAAGACAGTAAGTTAACGGGCAGGCCAGCAACACGAGTCGCATGGCGGATGAAAAAGATGGCATTGGCTTGATTGTAGCTTGAGGAGTGGAAGCGACGCGTTCAGTGCGTCATGGCGTACACCACATAGTTAACACCGATGCGGATGCCCAGCGCGGAGTATTTTTCGGGGTAATGCGGATCGTCGGCCCACTCCCAGGAATCGCCGATATCGGAATTGAACGCCATCGCCACCATGACCCGTCCTTTATCGTCGTAGATGCCTTTCCAATGCGCCACCTGCCCGTCGTTACGGTAGGTGGTGCCGCGCGCCAGGGCCCACTCGCCGGGTATCTGGTAGCGGCGATCCAGGTCGTAGATGGTGTGGAAGATGGCGTCGGAGTTCTCGATCTCCACCGCCGAACGGTCGGGGAAGACCAGGTGCATGCTCTCCCAGAAGCGATCCCATTCTTCGGTGCCCCAGAAATCGTCCAGCATCAGAAACCCGCCGCGCAGCAAATACTCGCGCAGTTTCCGGGCTTGCGCATCGGTCAACTTCCAATCGCCCATTTCGCCGGCGCAGAGCCACGGGTAGTTGAAGACGTCGCCGTCGTCGTCCAGATTGACCGGCTGTTCCACCGAGCGGGCCCAGATGCGCGTCAACCGGCGGATGGCCTGCGCGAAATGGCGGTCGGCGCGCGGATAGTCCTGGGTCCAACTGGTGCCTCCCTCGCGCCAGTCGGCTATGCCGCCGAACCGGTGGCCCCAGCGCCCGAAGCGGGCGTTGGGATGCGGCGGATACATCAGGCGGGCGAAGATCCAGTCCCCCGGCTGCTGCCAGTCCGCGGGAAGCGCTACGTCATCGTACGGTTCCAGGCTGGGATACACCCGGAAAGGCCGCTGGAAAGCGCACAGAGTCGCGAGCAAAACCAGGCCGGCCCAACATGACTTCGGGAACTTCATCCTGTTTGCTCAATCCAGGCCGCGTGCAATATACAGGTCGGACTGCACCGTCAAATAGTTGTAAGCGTAGGCGCGGCCGTCCGGCGTAATATGCAGACTCTGAATCTCAATTACCGGCTGCGCCGGATGGATCGTTTTCCACGGCGTCCGTTGGCCGCTGGAGATATCCACCACCGTAACCGGGATGGTGTCGCGGTGAATCTCGGCCGGCTGTACATAGACCGAGCGGTTATCGGCCCGCCAGCCAATCACCGCCTCGCTCGGTTCGATGCCGTGCGCCGTCCGCGGCGCGCCGCCATCTATCGGATAAATGGTCCAGCCTGCCTGCGGGACCAGCGTCAACAGTTGCGAGCGGTCCGGCGAGACAAAATAAGCTTCGATGCTGTCGTGCGCCGCGGGACAGAGGAGCCGCAGTGTACCGCGCACCGCGTCCCACACAAAACATTGCCAGGTGTGTCCCCGCAGGACTCCGCCGACCAGGTACTGCCGCTCTCCCGCCAGCCAGTCGTAGACCACGCCGCCGCCCCACAAGCCCGGAGCCTTGATCTCAGACTCCTCGCCCGGCCCGGTGGGCTGCAGGACGAAGCGCCGCGCCCCGTCGGCGTTCAAGGCGTATCCGGATGTCCAGTTGCCGTCCGGCGACAGTTCGTAAGCATGCCCGTCGCTGACACGAATCGCCGGTGAGCCGTCCGTCTTGCGCATATAGACGCTGCCCCGGGGGCCGCCGCTTTCGCCGGCGAGGTTGGCCGCGATGACCCGTCCATCCGCCGAGATGCCCACCATCCTCCCGGAGTCCAGGCAGGAAAGATCGCGTTCGGTGTTATCTTCCGGCGCTTTCCCCAAGATTCCCAATTGCCCGGAGCCGGTGCTGAGCAGCAGGTTGCCATTCCTGGCGATGTCGAAGAGCTTGAGGTAGGCCGGCAGCCGCAAGGCCACCCGGCGCCGGCCGTTCAAATCCACCGCATAGACGACGCCCGGTTCCGCCGGGTCGAACGAGCGGAACCAGATCTCGGTACCCTTTGGATTCCAGCACAGGGAGTTGTCGTGTTCCCCCGTCGTGTTTTGGCCGGATACGGCGCCTAAGAACGTTTTCTTTCGCGACCGGTCCACTACCCATAGGCCCACGGCAGTCCCATTGGTGCGGGCGGCGAACGCTACGCGGCCGCCGTCCGGCGATACCCGCAGCATCCAGAGAGGCCAGCCGATTTTGTCCGCCAGCACCGTACCGATCGGGTACTCCACCTGATACCCGCCTTTGGCCCGGCGCAAGACAGCCAGCGATCCATCCGGCGCCCAATCCGGCGCCAATACGCCGTCGAGCAGCGGCCGCGTCTGTCCGCCGGAAATAGAGCTGCGCACCAGGCGGGCGGTGTCGTAATCGCCGGCGGGCGGTGTCAGCATCGCCAGTTCCTCGTTCGACGAGACGGCCATCAAGCGGTCTGCGGCGGGCATGTCCAGATCGCGCGAGTCGGGGCTCCCGGGGACCGCCAGAAACGTGTGGGGCGCGCTGCCTTCCCAACTTGCCTGGTACACCACGTTGCGGCCATCCGCCGTGAAACGCGCTGTCAGCACCCGGCCTTTGCGAAACGTGATGCGCTGGTAACTCGGCTCAGCGCGGTGGAGCGTGCGGTCCCGGACGTAGAAGCCCGATGCGAACAGCAGCAGGGCTGCCGCGATCGCCGCCGCGAGGCGCCACCATGGGGGCCGCGCGCGGACCGGCGGAGCCGAAGCCACCGGGCCCGCGATCACGGTGCCACCCGTGGTTTGAAGCGCGCGCAGCGAGAAGGCCAGATCCGCGGTGGATTGAAAACGCTGCGCCGGGCGCTTTTCCAGGCAGCGCCGGACAATCCCCATCAACGCGGACGGAAGTTTGGACGGATCGATCTGCGGTTCGGGCGGGTCCGCGTTGAGAATCGCGTGCATGGTCTCCACGCCGGTGCCAGCCTCAAAGGCGCGGTGGCCGGTCAGCATTTCGTACAGCACGCACCCGAAGCTGAAGATGTCCGAACGGGCATCCGCTGTTTCCCCGCGTACCTGCTCCGGCGACATGTAACCGACGGTGCCCATCACCATCCCGGGCATGGATAGAGCCACGGTGGCCGTGTTGTCGCCGGCCGCCGGAGTGCTCTGCTTGGCGAGACCGAAGTCCAGCAGCTTGGCTTGTCCGGCCGCGGTCACCATAACGTTTTCCGGCTTCAGATCGCGATGCACGATGCCCAGCGCGTGGGCGGCGGCCACGCCGTCGGCCATCTGCACGGCGATCTCGACGGCGCGGCGAAAAGGCAGCGGCCCCCGGTCGAGCACGGCGCGCAAGGTTTCGCCGTCCACTAGTTCGGAGACGATATAGACGCTCCCGTCGTCTTCGCCCAGATCGTAAACCGCCACGATATTGGGATGGTTGAGAGCGCCCAGGGCGCGGGCTTCCTGTTCGAACCGCGCCCGCCGGCCGGAATCGCCCGCTACTTCGCGCGGCAGAATTTTCACGGCCACGGCGCGCTGCAGGCGGCGGTCGCGCGCGCGCCATACCTCGCCCATGCCGCCCTCGCCCAACTTGTCCTGGATCTCGTAATTGCCTAGGGTTTTGCCGGTCACTCTTTTAGAAACTATAGCGCGACGGGAGATCTCCCGGGTCTTGCCGCAAAGCTGCGCCGGGTGCTACCGTGCGACCGATGGCGAATATCTTTCGCGACAGTCTGCTCGAGGGCAAGGTGGCGTTCATCACCGGCGGCGGCAGCGGCATCAATCTGCGCATCGCCCAGCGATTTGCGGCGCAGGGCGCGCGGCTGGGCCTGATGGGACGCAAGCAGGATAAGCTCGACCAGGCCTGCCAGAGCATCCATTCGTCGGGAGGCTCCGCCATCGGCATCGCCGGCGATGTGCGCCTCTACGAGGAGTGCCAGAACGCCTTGCGCCGCACCCGCGAGCGGTTCGGCGAGATCGACATCCTGGTTTGCGGCGCGGCCGGCAATTTTCCCGCGCCCGTGCTGGGCATGTCCGCCAACGGATTCAAGGCCGTCATCGACATCGATCTGGTGGGCACTTTCAATACCTGCCGGGCGGCTTACGAACACCTGCGCAAGCCGGGAGCATCGGTGATCAGCATCTCCGCCACGCACGCATTCGTACCCATCGCTTACCAATCGCACGTATGCGCCGCTAAAGCGGGAATCGACATCTTCTCCAAGACGCTGGCCATCGAATGGGCCGCCGCGGGTGTGCGCGTGAACGTGATCACGCCCGGACCGGTGGATGACACCGAAGGCATGCGCCGGCTGGCGCCGACTGAAGACATACGCCGGCAGGCCATCGCCAGCGTGCCGCTGGGCCGCTTCGCGAGCAAGGACGATATCGCGGATCTGGCGTTGTTTCTGTGCTCGGACGCGGCTTCGTATATCACCGGCGCGATTTGCGTGTGCGACGGCGGCCAGTCCCTGTTGGGCTCGCGCGCTTACCTGGCGCCGGCCGGCGCAAAACCGTGACCTTCGCGGGCCTGCAACTGGCGCGCCGGCTGGAAGCCGCGGAGGCGGCCAATGACGTGGCTTGCGCCGAGGCGCATCAGCGGCTGAACCCCGCGCTGGGCGCCGCCGTGCTTCCGGTGGCCGGCGGCTTTGCCATCTTTGTGGGAGTGCAATCGCCGCTGACCCACGCCTTGGGACTCGGCATGTGCCGGCCCGTGCGCGCCGAAGAGATCGCGCGCATGGAGCAGTTCTACCGGGAACGCGCCGTATCGGCGGCCATCGATCTCTGTCCGTTGGCGGATGCTTCGCTGGTGGAGCTGCTGACCCGCCGCGGCTACCGCGTCGTCGAGTTCAATAACGTTCTGGTCCGGCCCTTGCCCGGCCTCGCGTCCGCGGCCGGCGATCCTACAATCCGGCTGGCAATGGATGCCGGCGAATGGCTGTGGGCGCGCACCGTGGGCCGCGGCTTTTTGGAGAAGGACGTCCTGACCGATGACGAGATGCAGGTCGGCCGCTCGATCTGGCACATGCCGGGAGTGCGTGGCTATCTGGCCAGCCGCGGCGATTCGGCGGAGGCGGCGGCCGCCATGACCATCCGCGACGGCTTGGCCGTCCTGTTCGCCGACAGCACCACTTTGGGACATCGCGGCACGGGTCTGCAGTCCACCCTCATCCTCCAGCGTCTGCGCGACGCGGTTGGGGCAGGGTGCGATCTGGCCATAGCCACCACGGCGCCGGGCAGCGTCTCCCAGCGGAACTACGAGCGCGCCGGCTTCCAGGTGGCGTACACCAAGGTGGTCCTGGCCCAGTAAGGTGGCATGGCGGCCGCCGGCCGCCGCTCCATCACCCTCACCGGAACCGGCTGCCGGCCGGCGCGTTGCACCCGGCCGTCGCAAAGCTCGACAGGAGTCGCTCTACCTCGTCCGACTCACAGCGGGGGCACTCGACACCCTCGTCGGCTTCCGACATGCGGCGCAACTTCTCGAACTGCTCCCCGCAATTCTCGCAGCGGTACTCGTATAGGGGCATTCCAATTCCATTTTATGAGATGCAGGTGTACCCGCCGGGTGACAATCCGTAGCCAGACACCGGATAAGCGGCGCTCACCCGGACCATTCCGGCGCCACCGCGTTGACGGTGGTCCCCTGAACGGCGGTCAGCGCCCGTAGTAGGCTGCGTTTTTGGCCGTGAAGTCCGCCCACTTTTCCGGCAGATCGTCGAGAGCGAAGATCGCCGAGACCGGGCAAACTGGTACACAGGCACCGCAGTCGATGCACTCCACCGGATCGATGTACAGCAACTCGGAGTCGGCGTAGCCGGGCTCATCTTTTTTGGGATGAATGCAGTCCACCGGGCAGGCATCCACGCACGCGGTGTCTTTGGTTCCAATGCAGGGTTCTGCTATGACGTAAGCCATCGTATTTTTCCCAGATAGAGTTAGACATTACCATAGGCCGAAGGCAAAACACAAGGTGCTGGTGGTTCTCTTGCGCGGCGCGCGCAAAACGGGACGGCCCGCGCCGCTGGACCGGGCGGGTTCCGGTGGCTTGATGGCGGCGCGGCCCGGCGAAACGGCCGCCGCCTAGGCTGCCAGAGGCGGCGGCACGAAGCCGCCGGTAATCGTCGCGATCCGCCCCGCCAGGTCAATCGGCGTGGCGTCCTCCAGGTACGGTCCCAGGATCTGTATCCCGCAGGGCAGCCCTTCCGCGGTGCGGCCTATCGGGCACACCGTCGCCGGATTGCCCGTCAGCGTGGCGTGAAAAATCCACTTCAGCATGTCCAGATACGGGCGCGGACCGGCCGGCGTGGCGATCTTTCGCGTCATCATATCGGGACTGTGGTCGTGCGGGAAGGCGGTCACAAAGTCGACCGGCATCAGGAAGGCATCGTGATTGCGAAAATAATCGGCCCAGAAGCGTCGCACAGCGTATTGCACTCCCACGGCCTCGCCCCACGCACGATGTGTGGCCGGATCATTGGGCAGCACGGCGGCGCCCAGCATGGTGAAGTATGCGCCGTACCATTCCTCGAGGCGCATGCCCCGCGGCCAGCCCTCTTCCAGGCGCGCGCCGGCCTTGCCGATCGCGGTGATGGCGTTTTCGAGTTGCCGCCGCACAGCGGGCGTCACCGCACAGAACGGATCGTCCACCACGTAACCGATCCGGTAATCCCGCAGTTGTGCGCCGCGGGCGGGCGGCAAGTTCCAGGAGTAGGCCACCGCCGCGGCGCCCACCGGTCCGCCGGCGATCCGCATCGCCAGCAACAGATCGCGCGGGCTGCGGGCCAGGGGACCGTTCACCGACAGCCGGTCCGGCGCCGGGTTGGCCGCCGGAGGTGCGACGAAGCCTTCGGCGCTGATCACACCGATGGTGGGCTTGTGGCCGAAGACCCCGCAAAAATGTGATGGAGTGCGAATCGATCCGCCGATATCGCTGCCCAGTTCCAGAAATCCCATGCCGCAGGCCAGCGCCGCCGCTCCGCCGCCGGTGGATCCTCCCGAAGTGCGCTCCACGTTCCACGGGTTGTTGGTGGTGCCGGCCACGTCGTTGTAGCTTTGAAAATCGCTGGCCCACTCCGGCAGGTTGGTTTTGCCCACGATGATGGCCCCGGAATCCAGAAGCCTCTCGACTGCCGGCGCGTTCTGCGTGGGCACGTTGTGGGCGTACATCTTGGAGCCGCAAGTGGAACGGATGCCGGCGGTCTGCTTATCGTCTTTCATCAGGATCGGCACACCGTGCAGGGGGCCCCACGGCTGGCCTTGCGCCAGGGCTTCGTCCGCCGCGCGGGCGCGCACGGCCGCCTGCGCCTCCGCCAGGGTGACGAAGGCATTGACGCGGGCATTGTATTGGCGGATGCGCGTGAAAACGTGTGCGGTCAATTCGCGCGAGGAGATCACTCCGCCGCGAATGGCGCGGGCGGCGTCGGACGCGCTGCCAAAGTCCGGATCGAAGTTCCCGGCGCCGCGCAGCCGCGGTATGCGGCTCACAAACGGCGCGGCGGCTATGGCGGCAAGCTGGCGGCGGGTCACGTTCATGGGTGACGATTGTATCACCCGCGGCGGCCGTTATCCGGCCCGCGCCGCCTGGTCCCGGTCGCGGCCGGTGGCGCGGGCGTACCTGATCGATAGGGCGTGATACAGCGGCCGCGGAATGGACCGCATCAAGCCGGCCAACAGGCGATAACGCCAGCCGGGAATGACGATCAGTTGATCGCGGTCCAACGCCGAAAGAGAGGTAGCCACCACTGTATCCGCGGTCATCCACATCCACGCGGGGATCTTCTTGCGGTCGAACGGCATGACGTCGTGGAATTCGGAAAGGGTGAAGCCCGGACAAAGCGCCTGCACCCGCACCGCCGAGCCGGCGCTCCGCAGTTCCATGTAAATCCCTTCCGTGAAACTGGTCATCCAGGTCTTGGTTGCGGAGTAACTCACGCTGCCGGGATTCTGTCCGAAGCCCGAGACGGAAGATACGTTGATGATGTTGCCGCGGCCGCGCGCTACCATCCCCGGGAGCGCGGCGTGCATCAGCCGCATCGGCGCCAGCACATGCAGACGATGCATCTGGTCCTGGCCTTCCAGCGGAACGGAAAAGAACCTTCCCACAATGCCGAAGCCGGCGTTGTTGACCAGGTAGTCCAGATGGTCCACGGCCGCGATGCGGTTCTCGACTTCCGCCAGGCCGGCGCTCCGCGTGAGGTCCGCGGGCAGAATCTCGGCCTGCACGGGGTGGCGCGAAGTGATCTCGTGCGCCTGCTGCTCCAGCCGGTCTTGGCGCCTTGCAACTAGAATTAGGTCGCAACCGCGGGCCGCCAGGTGCCGGGCGAAAGTGGCGCCGATGCCGCTGGAGGCGCCGGTGATCAGTGCCAGGGGATGGGCGGGTTGCATGGACGCCACGGGCTATCTTACCATCCGGGATAGGGTTAATCCGTAGAGTTGTCAGACAAGTCGCAGAAGGTTAACAGTCGCCTCGCCGAGATTCAAGCATCTCCTTATGTTGCAATAAGCTACGCGGCAATAGCGGGACCGTCGCGGATTGCGCGATACAGAATGTAGGAAACATTATGCGCGTTTTGCGTCACAATTTAGGGAAGGCCAGCCAGGCAAATATGAAGAACCCGGGGAAGCTGACGCCGAAGGTCGGCTCGCGAAGAGAAGGTCCTGCCATCGCCCGAAACGAATCCGCCCTGCTGGTGAATCCGCTGGATCCCAGTCACATCGTGGGCGTGGAAGAGATCGCATTGCCGGACGGCACGCCCATGGTCTCGGCCCGCGTCAGTTTCGATAGCGGGAGCACGTGGCGCGAGTCCTGGCCGTTACCCGCGGAAGCCGGCTGGGCCGGAGTGATCGGTCCGGTGGTGGCGGTGGATGCCCACGGCAACCTGAACCTGGCCGCCTTGGCCCTGGATCCGGACCGCTCGCGCGCCACCCTGGTGCTGTACCGTTCCGAGGATGGCGGCATTCACTGGACCCATCCGATGATGGTGTTGCATGGCGCGACGGAGTGCTGTTACTCGATCGCCACGGACCTGAATCCGCAGAGCCCTTTCCGCGGCAACGTATACGTAGCCTCCGACATGGAGAACACGCTGCGGTTGGCCCGTTACGGCGATGGCGGGGAAGCCCCGGGGAGACTTCTGTGCAGCGGTTCCGCGGTGCCGGAATTCTGTTTCAATCCGGAGGTCCTGGTCGATGCCGCTGGCGTTGTGCACGTCGTCTGGACCACCGGCGTTTCGGGTTGCAGCATTCTGGCGACCCATTCAACGGACGGGGCCAAGACGTTCACCGAGCCGGTTACGGTGGCCGAAGGGATCACCAGTGTGCATGAAGGGCTGCCGGAGACCGCGCCGGCCACTTTCATCGGCGCCGACGGCGTCGCCATCTGCGTCTGGGCGGACGATCGCGAAGGACGTTCGCGCATCTACTGCCGGCGCTCGGCCGACGGGGGGCGGACCTGGGACGGACCGCCCGGCGGGGAACCACTCGTGCACCACGATACCTCGGGGCAGCACGAGTTCCAGCCGCATCTGATTCCGACACCCGCCGGCGAGATCTGCTGTGCGTTCTACGAATATGGCCCCAAGGCGCCGGGCGGCGCCCAGTTGGTGGATCTGGCCATGGCGGTTTCGTACGACCGTGGCGCGACCTTCAGCTCGCGCATGGTGTTGAGCGAGCAGCCCTGGGATCCGGCGCTGGAGAAGCCCATGTCGCGCGCCGCCACGCGCGGCGCGTTGGGCTGGCTGGCGCTGCGTTAGGGCAGGGAAGCCCACTTCGCCGCGGGCCTTCGATCATGCATCTCACGCGCGTCGCCGGTCTCGTTGCCCTCCTGGCGGTGCTGACCCCGTGCGGGTCCGCGAAATGCCGCTTCGCCGCCGGCGCCGACGGGCGCGTCCTCACTTATACCTTCCGCGCTTCGGTCTCGTCCTCCGGCGCCGGTCTGCACGTGACGCTCGCATTTCGGGGTGGGCCGCAGGGGATGGAAACGATCGCAGTCCCTACCGAGTGGGCCGGCGAGAAACTGCACGGCGTGACCAACCTGCGCGCGCTTTCCCGCGATACGGTCCTGGAGAAAGGAGATGCCGGCGGCAACCGCGTCGTACACTACCGGCCGCACCGCCCCGTCATCCTGGCGTACGACCTGGTGAAAGACTGGACCGGCGCATTTCGCTACCCGCTGCAGTTCCACGCGGTGCTGATGCCTGAGTATCTCGAGGTTACCGGCTCCAACGCGCTGGTCCATCCCGAACTCAGCCGGGACGCCGCCATCACGGTCCACTTGGATTGGCGCAGGATCCCGGACGGCTGGGTCCTGGCCACCAGTTTCGGAACCAGTGCCGGCGCCGCCGGCCGCTGCCAGTCTTATGCCGGCCGCTGGAGCGATGTGGAGGACGCGCTGTTTGCCGCGGGCGAGTTCCGCCTCCACCATTTTCTGATCCGCAGCCGTCCGGCGGTCCTGGCTGTTCGCGGCCAGTGGACTTTTTCGGACGACGAGGTGATCCGCGATATCCAGCAGATCGTCGGCATGGAGCGGGCGTTCTTTCACGACGACAACTTCCCCTACTTCCTCTTCACTCTGAAGCCGTTCGATACCGAGAGAGGCAGCGGCGACGGCTCCGCCTTTACCAACGCCTTCTGGCTGTACATGTCGCGTCTGGATGGGTTTTCGGGGCAGCTTACGCAGATTGCACACGAGGCCTTTCACGCCTGGAATCCGGCACGCATGGGCAGGCTGACGGAGAACAGTGAAACGATCGACTGGTTCAAGGAAGGCTTTACCCAATACTATGCCTATTTGCTGGTGTGGCGGGCTGGCCTGCTGCCGCTGCCGGATTATATAGCGAGCATCAATCGCGACTTGCGGGACTATCCGGTCTCCAGTAATCCGTACGTGCGCGGCCGCGTGATCGCGCTTTGGCTGGACGGGCAGATGCGGCGTGACTCGAACCGGGAGAAGGCGCTGGATGATGTGATGCGCGGGATGGTGAACGGCGCGCGCCAGCCTTTATCGGAAGCGCGCAAGACGGGGCGGCCCGCGCCGCTTCATGTCGCGGCGCCCGTGCTTCCTGGCGGCGCGGGAAACGCGCCCCTTTTCGCTTTATCGGAAGCGCGAATTCTGGAGGCTGCCGAACGCTATCTCTCGCCGCCGGACCGGAACCAACTGGAAGCCGCGGTCAAAAGCCGGGGCGGCCTCGCGGCGCCCGCCGGCGTCCTGGGGCCGTGTGTGCGGAGCTCCATCGATGAGGTCGTGTCGTTCGATGCCGGGTTCGCCGTCTCCGCATCCACGGATGCGCGGCGGGTGATGGGCGTGCGGCCGGAAGGTCCGGCGTTTCGGGCCGGCCTGCGTGACGGCCAGGAACTGCTCGGCTGGTCGATCTATAACGACCAGCCGGACAAGATGGCGAAGTTTACGATTCGCACTGCCGCGGGACGCCAGACCATTGAATATTATCCGCGGGGCGAGACCCGGACTGTCCCGCAGTACCATCTGGACGAGCAGGCCTACCAGGCGGATCCGGCAGCTTGTAGAGTCGAGTGAGACGCCCTACTCTTCTGCTTCCGGCTCGCGCCCTTCTCGTGCGGCGCGCTCGCGCTCTTCCCGGCGCTTGGCGCGCTCGGCGGCGCGTTTGACCAGCTCGGAGCCGACCAGTTCGATCATGGCCTGCTCGGCGCCGTCGCCTTTGCGCGGCGCCAGGCGGACGATGCGGGTATAGCCGCCGTTACGCTGGCCGAAACGCGGGGCCAGGGTGTCGAACAGCTTCTTCACCGCCGCCGGCGTGTAGAGCACCCGGGCGGCTTCGCGGCGGGAGTGCAGCGTGTCGTCCTTGCCCAGGGTGATCATGCGTTCCACCAGCGGCTTGACGGCTTTGGCCTTGGGCACGGTGGTAATCACGCGTTCATGCTCGATCACGTTGGTGACCAGGCCGCGCAGCAGCGACTTGCGGGCGCCGCCATCCCGCTTCAGTTTGTAGCCGGCTACCTTGTGTCGCATTACAATTGATCCTCGTTGCGGAGGTCCTCTTCCTCGATCTCCGGCAGGCCGACGCCGCCCGACTGCGACGGCGGCGGGGCCACCAGGCGCCCGTGAGCATCCACCCGCATACCCAGAGACAGGCCCATGTTGGCCAGGATTTCCTTGATCTCGTTCAGCGATTTGCGGCCGAAATTCTTAGTGCGCAGCATCTCCGCTTCGGTCTTCTGCACCAGTTCGCCGATGGTCTGGATGTTGGCGTTCTTCAGGCAATTGTAGGAGCGAACGCTGAGTTCCAGTTCCTCCACCGAGCGGTTCAGGATCTCGCCCATCTTGTCCAGGCCGTGCTCGGTAACGTCCTCGGCAGTCTCGGGCAGCTCCTCGAAGTTGATGAAGATGGACATGTGGTCTTTGAGCAGCTTGGCGGCGTAGCCGATGGCGTCCTGCGGGGAGACGGCGCCGTTGGTCCAGACTTCGAGCGTCAGCTTGTCGTAGTCGGTCATCTGGCCCAGGCGGGCGGCTTCCACCGCGAAGTTCACCTTGCGCACGGGCGAATGCACGGAATCGATGGGGATATAGCCGAGCGCCAGGTCTTCGTCGAAATTCTTGTCCGCGCTGACATAACCGCGCCCGGTCTTCAGGCGCATTTCCACGTTGAGCTTGCCGCCTTCGTTGATGGTGGCCACGTGCAGGTTGCGGTCGAGCACTTCCACGTCCTGGTCGGTCTGGATCTGGCCGCTCATGACTTCGCCGGAATGGTCCACCGAGAGGTTCACGGTCTTGATGCCTTCGCCCATGATCTTGAAGGGGATCTGTTTCAGGTTGAGGATGATATCGGTGGCGTCTTCCACCACGCCCGGAATGGGGCTGAACTCGTGCTCCACGCCTTCGATGCGGACCGCGGTGATGGCCGCGCCCTCGATGGAACTCAGCAGGATGCGGCGCAGGCTATTGCCGATGGTGGTGCCGAAGCCGCGTTGAAACGGCTGGGCCGTAAACATGCCATACCGCTCCGTCAGGGTTTCGGTATTGGCAACCAGTCTTTTGGGTTTCTGAAAGCCCTTGAACATAATCTCCTTTTATAAACAGCCGGCCTCTTCGAGACCGGCGCAGCGTTGGCGGCTGCTTTTCCCCTTACTTCGAGTAAAGTTCTACGATGAGCTGTTCGTTCAGCTGGATCTGTACCAGCTCTTCGCGTTTGGGCAGGCTGGTGATCTTGCCCTTGAGCCCCTCCCGGTCGACGTCCATCCAGGAAGGCGCCGGCGCGTGGGCGGTGGCGTCGCGGGCGCCCAGGATGGTCGGATTGTTTTTGCTGGTTTCGCGAACCGCCACTTCGTCGCCGATCTTCACCATGAACGAGGGAATATTCACCTTGCGCCCATTGACCTGAATGTGGCCGTGGCGGACGATCTGGCGCGACTGCGCGCGGCTGGTGCCGAAGCCCATGCGATAGATGACGCTATCCAGGCGGCGCTCCAGATTCGACAGCATGATATCGCCGGTGATGCCCTTGGCCACCGCCGATTTTTCGAAGTTATTGCGGAACTGGGTTTCGAGCAGGCCGTAGATGCGGCGGGCCTTCTGTTTCTCGCGCAATTGCAGGCCGTAGCCCACCAGCTTCGCCTTGCGGTCCTTACCGTGCTGCCCGGGGACGAAATTACGCTTCTCGATGGCGCACTTTTCAGTGTGGCAGCGTTCGCCTTTCAAAAACAGCTTCATGCCCTCGCGCCGGCACTGCCGGCAAACTGGGCCGATGTATCTTGCCAAGTTACTCTCCTTTACCTTTCTTCTGCCAAGGTGCAGTTTACGGTCGTGGCGACCTTCGTCCTGCTTATCCAAACGCCGGCGGGCGGCTGCAGGCCGGCGCCGGAACACTGCTAAACTCTGCGCCGCTTCGGCGGCCGGCACCCGTTGTGCGGAATAGGGGTCACGTCCTTGATCTGCCGTACTTCGATGCCGGCGGTCGAGAGCGCGCGGATGGCCGACTCCCGGCCCGAACCGGGACCGCTCACGCGCACTTCGACGGTCCGCAGGCCGCTTTCGGTGGCCTTGTTGGCGGCGGTCAGGGCCGCCTGCTGGGCGGCAAACGGCGTGCCCTTGCGGGATCCCTTGAAGCCCAGCGATCCGGCGGTGGACCAGGAGATGACGTTGCCTTCCTGATCCGCGATGGTCACGATGGTGTTGTTGAACGTGGCCTGGATGTGCACGATGCCGGAATGGACGACGCGCTTTTCCTTCTTCTTGAAGCTCTTCTTCTTAGTGGGTTTTGCGGGTGCTTTTGCCATTACGCCTCTCGCTTAGGTCTTCGCGCTGGCCTTCTTCTTGTTGGCCACCGTGCCGCGCCGCGGACCCTTGCGGGTGCGCGCGTTGGTATGCGTGCGCTGGCCGCGCACCGGCAGGCCGCGGCGATGACGCATGCCGCGGTACGAGCCCATCTCGATGTGCCGCTTGATGTTCATCGAGACTTCCTTGCGCAGGTCGCCTTCCACAGCGCCTTCCTCTTCCAGGATCTGGCGGACGCGATTGACTTCGTCTTCGGTCAGATCGGCCACCTTCTTGTCGAAATCGATGCCCGCCCGGTAGAGCAGCGAACGGGAACGCGTGCGCCCGATTCCGTAAATGTAAGTCAGGCCGATTTCGGCCCGCTTTTTGGGCGGCACTTCCACGCCGGCGATACGTGCCATAAGCTTATCCCTGCCTCTGTTTGTGTTTCGGGTTGGTGCAGATCACCCGCACCACGCCCTCGCGGTGGATGATCTTGCACTTGTCGCAAATCTTTTTAACTGAAGCGCGCACTTTCATTTGTTTTCGTTCGGCGGGGTTTTAAGCCCGCCCTCCAATCCTACGATCCGGCCCCGGGTCAAATCCCCCGGGGAAAGCTCCACCCGGACCTTGTCTCCCGGCCGCAGCCGGACAAAATTCCGTTTCACCGTCCCCACCGGATGGGCGAGAACCTGCTGCTTGTTCTCCGTCTCCACCCGATAGAGCGCGCTCGGCAACTCTTCGATCACCGTCGCCGTTACCTGGTTCACGGCCGTGTCAACACCCACGGACCGTTGGACGTGACCGCCACCGTGTGCTCGTAATGGGCCGCATTCGACCCATCCCTGGTGACCGCCGTCCACCTGTCCTTCAGCACGATCGTCTCGGGTTTGCCGGCACTGACCATCGGCTCGATGGCCAGCACCATGCCTTCCTTCAACCGCGGATTCTCGTTCTTCCGCTCCACGTAATTCGGAATCTGCGGCTCTTCATGCAACTGCGTCCCGATCCCGTGTCCCACAAACTCCCGCACCACCGAAAACCCGTTGGCCAACACGTGCCGCTCCACGGTGCCGCAAATATCGAACAGGCGGTTGCCCGCCCGCGCCTGCTGGATGGCCAGTTCCAGCGACTCCCGGGTCACCTGCATCAGCTTCCGGGCTGCTTCGTCAATCTCGCCAATGGCCACCGTGGTGGCCGAATCGCCGTAATACCCGTCCAGCTTCACGCCCGTGTCGATCGACAGAATATCGCCGCTCTTCAAACTCCGCTTGGCCGACGGCATACCGTGGATGACCTCGTGGTTGATCGAGGTGCACAGCACGTAACGGTACGTATCGCCGGCGGCCGGCACATAATAGCCCTTGAAAGCCGGCCGCGCCCCGGCGTCTTTGATCATGCGCTCGGCGGCCACTTCCAGGTCCAGCGTGGTCACGCCCACGCCGGCCATCTTCTCCAGTTCCTGCAGGATCTGCCAGACCAGGAGACCACTTCGCCGCATCTTCTCCAGTTCGGCGGCGGTCTTTCGAATAATCATCCGTCTATCGGGCGGGACTCGAATCCCGCGGCAGGCGATGCCGCCTGCCCGGCTTCCGGACTCTGAACCGTCCGGCAAACCTGGTATGCCAACCCTTCCGGGGTCTGGTCGCTGGCGTCGATCTCGTACAAGCGGCGGCCCTTTTCCCGGAAAAAATCAATCAGCGGACGGCTTTGCGACTCGTACGCCGCCAGCCGCTGCCGGATGACCGGCTCGCGGTCGTCGTCGCGCACGATCAGCTTTTCGCCATCCAAATCGCACACACCCTCCACCCGCGGGGGGTTGGAAACAATGTTATAGAGGGTACCGCAGCGGGGACACTGCCGGCGTCCAGTCAAACGCGCAACAATAACATTATAATCCACAATAAGATGGATCACCACTTCGCGGATCCCGCGGCGATCCAGCCAGGCGCATAGATGCTCGCCCTGGGCGCGCGTGCGCGGGTACCCGTCCAAAATGAATCCCGCCTGGGCATCCGGCGCCGCCAGCCTCTCCTCTACCAGATGATTCACCACCTCGTCGCGCACCAGATCGCCCGCCTGGATGGTGTCGGCGACCTTCACACCCAGGGAGTTGCCCGCCCGGATGTGCTGCCGCAGCATATCGCCCGTGGATATGTGGGGCACCCGCAGGCAGCTTTTCAGCAGCCCTGCCTGCGTCCCTTTTCCCGAACCTGGGGAACCGAACAAAACCACAGCTTGCGTCATGGAAAGCTGCGTTCGCGTCAGAATGTGCTGCGGCGCCCGCGAATCCTCCCCGCCCGAGGCGTAAAGCCCTCGTAATGGCGCATAATCAACTGCGCCTCCACCTGGTTGATCGTATCCATGGCCACCCCCACCACAATCAGCAGGGAAGTGCCGCCGAAGTAAAAGTTCACGTTCAAGCCTTCCAGCAAAAAACGGGGCGCATGCGCGTCCATGAAATTGCCGAGCAGAGGCAGGTGCTGGAGCTTGATGCCGGAGATCATGATGTCGGGTATCAGGCACAGGACGGATAGATAGACGCCGCCCACCACCGTGATCTTGGTCAAAATCGTATTCATGTAGTCGGCCGTGTTGCGGCCCGGCCGGATGCCCGGGATGAATCCGCCGTATTTCCGCATGTTGTCGGCGGCTTCATTGGGATTGAAGATGATGGATACGTAGAAGAAGCAGAAGAAGATGATCCCGGCCACGAACAGCACGTAATAGAGCGGCTCGCCGTGCCGGATGGAAGTCAGCGTGGCGGTCAGCCAGGCGATGCCCTTCACCCGCGGCATCTGCATCAGCGTCTGCGGGAAGGCCAGGATGGAAGAGGCGAAGATCACCGGGATGACGCCGCCGGCGTTGACCTTCAGGGGCATGTGGGTGGACTGCCCGCCCATCACCCGGCGTCCCACCACGCGCTTGGCATATTGCACCGGAATGCGGCGCTCGCCGCGCTCCACCAGTACGATGAAGGCCACCACCAGGATCATCAGGAACAGGATCACGATCATCTGCAGCACGTTCCATTCGCGCGTGACGAATGTGTTGCGGTAGATGTTGGATATCGCATTCGGCAGCCCCACCACGATGCCCGCGAAGATGATCAGCGACATGCCGTTTCCAATGCCGCGGTCGCTGATCTGCTCGCCCAGCCACATGATGAAGGCCGTGCCGGTGGTGAGCGAGACGATGGTCATCGTCACGAAACCGAAGCCCGGATTGATCACCACGCCGCCCTGCATGGATTGCAGGCCCTGGGCGATGCCGAACGATTGGATGACCGAGAGAATGATGGTGAGATAGCGGGTCCACTGGGTGATCTTGCGGCGGCCCAGTTCACCTTCCTTCTGCAGTTTTTCGAGGGTGGGCACCACCACCGTCAACAACTGCAGAATAATGGACGCCGTGATGTAGGGCATGATGCCCAGGGCGAAGATGGTGAGACGCCGGATATTGCCGCCGGCGAACAGGTCGAAGAACCCGAAGATGGTGCCGGAGGCCCGGCTGAAGAACTGCTCCCAGGCGTTCATGTTCACGCCGGGAGTAGGAATGTGGCCGCCCAGGCGGTACACGGCCAGCATGGCGAGCGTGAACAGGACTCGCTTGCGCAGATCCGGGATCCGGAAGACGTTGCCGAGCGCTTCAAAAAACCTCATGGTTCCCTGGCCCCCGTTTAGGCTTGCGGCTCGGCGGCTCCGCCGCCGATGACTACCGCCTCTCCCCCGGCGGCTTTGATCTTGTCCACGGCGGATTTGGAGAACAGGTGCGCTTCCACCCGGACCTTGCGCGTCAACTGGCCCGATCCCAGCACCTTCAACCCTTCGTGCAGTTTCTTGATCACGCCCCGCGCGAGCAGGTGATCCGGGGTGAAGGCGTCGCCTTCCAGCTTTTCCAGGCGGCCCAGATTGACGATGGCGTACTGCTTCTTGAAGATATTTGTAAAACCGCGCTTCGGCAAGCGGCGGTGGAGAGGCATCTGGCCGCCCTCGAAACCGCGCTTCTGGCTGAAGCCGGTACCGGCGTGCTGGCCCTTGCTGCCGCGCGTGGCGGTCTTGCCGCGGCCCGAGCCCATGCCGCGCCCGATGCGCTTGCGGACGTGCTTTTGTCCGGCGGGAGGTTTCAATCCGCTCAGATTCATACGCTCTCCTATTCCACCACCTTCAGCAGATGCGGAACCTTATTGACCATGCCCCGAAACACCGGCGAATCGGGCCGCTCCACCACCTGGTTGACCTTGCGCAGTCCCAGGCCCCGCACCACCCGCTTGTGCTTCTCGGGCGTGCAGATCGGACTGCGGTACAGCTTGATTTTGATAGTGCCGCTCATATAAGTCTCCGGTGGTTACAGCTTCTCCGCCGCCAAACCCCGCATCTCCGCGACTTCGTTCTTGTCCCGTAACTGTTCGAGGGCCACGATGGTGGCTTTCACCACGTTGTGCGGATTGTGGGTCCCGATGGATTTGGTCAGCACGTTGGGGATGCCTACCGAGGTGACCACCGCGCGCACCGGCCCGCCGGCGATGACCCCGGTGCCTTCCGGGGCCGGCTTCAGCAGCACCAGGCCGCTGCCGTAACGTCCCAGCGACTGGTGCGGAATGGTGGTTCCCAGCAGGTGGATCTTGCGCAGATTCTTCTTGGCGGCCTCGATGCCTTTGCGGATCGCCGACGGCACTTCCTTGGCCTTGCCGACGCCGAAGCCCACCACCTTGGCCGCCGGGTCGCCGATCACCACCAGCGCCGAAAAACTCAGATTCTTGCCGCCCTTGACCACCTTGGTCACGCGGTTGATCGAAACCACCTGCTCCTTCAGATTGAGCGAGGCGGGGTCGATGCGTTTTACGATTGTGGCTGCCATCAAAACTCCAGTCCGGCTTCCCGCGCGGCATCCGCCAGGGCCTTGATGCGGCCGTGATAGAGGTAGCCGCCCCGGTCGAACACCACCTGTTTAATTCCCTTTTCCTTGGCCCGCTCGGCGATCAGCTTGCCGATGGTTTTGGCCGCCGCGATGTTGCCGCCGTTGGTGCGCTTGCCCTTTTCGATGCTGGAGGCCGACACCAGCGTACGGCCTTCCGCGTCGTCGATGACCTGCGCATACACGTTGGCCACGCTGCGAAACACCGCCAGCCGCGGACGCTCGGCCGTGCCGCGCACCTTGTGCCGGATGCGCTCGTGAATCCTCAGGCGAATCTCGCGTTTGGGTATCTGCTTGATCACTTGGCGCCTCCCGCCCCGGTCTTGCCGACCTTCTTGCGCAGTTGCTCGCCGGTGTAGCGGATGCCCTTGTTCTTGTACGGATCCGGCTTGCGCAGCGCGCGGATGTTGGCCGCCACCTGGCCCAGCAGCTGCTTGTCGTGCCCGCTCAGCACCAGGTGCGTCTGTTTGTCGATCTTCAGGTCCACGCCCTCGGGTAGCAGCACCTCGATGGGATGCGAGTAACCCAGCGTGAACGTCGCGATCTTGCCCTTGACATCCGCGCGGTACCCGATGCCTACGATGTCCAGTTCCCGGGTGAAGCCCGTGGAGACACCCTGCACCGCATTGGCGGCCAGCGCGCGGGTGAGCCCGTGCAGCGCCGCGTGCTCGTCGGAGGAGCGCAGTACATCCAGGCGCCCATCGGCCTGCTTGAGGCTGACGCCGTCCGGGATGGGTACGCGCAAGGTGCCCTTCGGCCCGCTGACTTCCAGTTGCGCGCCGATTTGGACCTTCACCCCTTTGGGCAGGGGAATCGGCTTTTTACCAATACGTGACATAATTCCTCACGAGATCCGGCACAACAGCTCGCCGCCCACGTGCTCCTTGTGCGCGTCGCGGCCGGTCATGACGCCCCGCGGCGTCGTCAGAATGTTGATTCCCAGGCCGCCCAGCACGCGCGGAATATCGTGTTGTCCCACGTAGACCCGGCAACCCGGCCGCGAGACGCGCTCGATGCTCGAGATCACCGGCGAATTGTTGGTGTTGTACTTCAGATAGATCTTGATGGTCTTCTTCGGACCTTCTTCGGCGACCTTGAAGTTCTGGATATAGCCCTCTTCCTTCAGAATGCGGGCGATCTCCGTCTTCAGCTTGGAGGCCGGCACATCCACCTTGGGGTGACGCGCGCGGATGGCGTTGCGCACCCGCGTCAACATGTCGGCGATAGGGTCACTGGTCATTGCTGCCCTCCAATATTAACCGCGCATAACGGGCCGCGGCCCGCGCCGCCAAAGGGCGGAACCGGGTCCTTTCCGGCGGCCCCGCGCGCGCGTCCTTCTGCGCTCGGATTTCTTCTGGCGATTGTGATCATCACCAACTCGCCTTGATCACGCCGGGGATCTCCCCGTTCAGCGCCAATTGGCGGAAGCACAGCCGGCAGATGCCGAACTTGCGCAAATAGCCGCGCGGCCGGCCGCAGCGCCAGCAGCGGTTGCGGTGCTTGCAGCGCAGCTTGGGCGTCCGCGCGCGCTGCGCCTTCTCCAGTCTCAGGTCCTTGGCTTTCTTGGCGGTAGTGGCCATGATTCTCTTTCTCTTCCTTACTGCCGGAACGGCATCCCCAGATGCTTCAACAGCGCCAGTCCCTCGGCGTCCGTGCGCGCCGAAGTGGTGATCGAAATGTTCATGCCCTTGGTCTTTTCCACCTTGGCGTAGTCGATCTCCGGAAAAATCAACTGCTCTTTCAGGCCCAGCGTATAATTGCCCCGGCCGTCGAACGACTTGGTGGATACGCCGCGGAAGTCGCGCACGCGCGGCAGCGCCACGTTCACCAGCCGGTCGAAGAACTCGTACATCCGGTCGCCGCGCAGCGTCACCATGCAGCCGATGGACATGCCTTCCCGCAGCTTGAAAGCGGCGATCGATTTGCGTGCCTTGGTCACCACCGGCTTCTGCCCCGTGATCTGGCCCAGTTCGGTGACCGCGCCGTCCATCAGCTTGGCGTTCTGGGTGGCCTCGCCCAAGCCGATGTTGACCGATATCTTGGCCAGCTTGGGGACCGCCATCACGTTCTTGTACCCGAACTCCTTGGTCAGGGTGGGGACGACCTTCTGGGTGTAATGCTGTCTGAGTCGTGCTGCCATGTCTTATTTCCTGTCCAGCGATTGCCCGCACTTGCGGCAGACGCGCGTGCGCCGCACCCCGCCGCCGGGCAGATGCTCCACGTGATGCCCGATGCGGACCGGACCGCACTGGGCGCACACGATCTTGACGTTGGAGACCGAGATGGGGCTTTCGCGCTCGGCGATTCCCCCCTTGATCTGCTTGGCCGGATTGGGCCGGGTGTGCCGCTTCACCATCGAAACGTGCTCCACCAGGATCTTGCCGTTGCGCGGGTTGACGTCCAGCACGCGCCCCGTCTTGCCCTTGTCGCGGCCCGCGATGACCTTCACCTGGTCGTTCTTCTTCAGGACGATGCGCACCGGGTAAACTTTTTTGGCTAGCGGCATTTCAAATTACCTCGGGAGCCAGCGAGACGATCTTCATGAATCGCTTCTCGCGCAGCTCGCGGGCCACCGGACCGAATACGCGCGTACCCACCGGCTCGCCCAAATCGTTGATCAGCACCGCGGCGTTGGAATCGAACCGGATGTAGGTTCCGTCCTTGCGCCGGGTCTCCTTGCGCATGCGCACGATCACGCAGCGCACCACTTTGCCTTTCTTGATGGCGGAATCAGGAGCCGCCTCTTTCACGCTGGCCGTGATGACGTCGCCCAAGCCGGCCCGCAAGCCGAGGTCGCCGCCGCGCGGCAAAATGCACGCCAGACGGCGCGCGCCGCTGTTATCGGCGACCTCCAAGATTGTCCTCATCCCCACCATGGTTCTGTCTCCCGCGGCGGCGGCCGGCAGTCACCGGCCGCCCGCCACTATGCTTTTACGTCCAACTCCGCCGGCTGCGTTCCCACCTGCGCCGCCCGTCTGACCACCTCGGCCAACTGCCACCGCTTCAGGCGGCTCAACGGCCGGCACTCCACGATGCGCACGATGTCGCCCACCTTGGCGCTGGCCTGCTCGTCGTGCGCATAGAACTTCTTGCGCCGGCTCACGATCCGCTTGTACAGCGGATGCGGCACGCGGCGGCTCACTTCCACGATGATGGTCTTGGCCATCTTGGTCGACACCACCTGGCCCACCTTCTCGTTCTTCAGTCTGTTAGGGGTCTGCTGCTCGGCCATATCTACTTCTTTCCCGCCAGTTCGCGTTCGCGCAGGATGGTATAGATCCGCGCGCGATCTTTTTTCATGGCCCGCGCCTTCTTCAGGCCTTCCATGGTGCCCATGGACATCTGGAAGTTCAGCCGGAATAGCTGCTCTTCGATGGTGTGCAACTGGGCCATCAATTCGTTGTTGTCCAGGTCCCGAACCTTCTGTGACTTCATGGTCTACTCCGCCGCCGCCCGGGTTACGAACTTGGTCTTGATGGGCAGCTTGTGGGCCGCCAGCCGCATGGCATGCGCGGCTACTTCCGCGCTCACGCCTTCCATCTCGAACAGCACCTTGCCCGGCCGCACTACGGCTACCCATTGCTCCGGCGCGCCTTTGCCTTTTCCCATGCGGGTTTCGGCGGGTTTCTTGGTGATGGGCTTGTCCGGGAACAGGCGGATCCAGACTTTGCCCCCGCGCTTGATGGAGCGGGTCATGGCGATACGGGCGGCTTCGATCTGCCGGTCCGTGATCCAGGCGCAGGTCATGGCCTTCAGGCCGTACTCGCCGAAGGCAATGGACGAACCCCGCCATGCCTTGCCCGTCATGCGGCCGCGCTGCTGCTTGCGGTATTTGACCTTCTTGGGCATCATCATGGCTTACTTGTCTCCTTCCGGTTTCTCCGCCGGGGGTTCGGCAGCCGGTGCTTCGGCCTCGCCGCGCACCTCCTGCTTCCAGTGCGGCTGAGGGGCCATCAACGGGGGCAGGATGGGTCCGCCGGTGCGGGCCGGGTGCGCCATCTCCACGGGAGGCGCCGCCTGCCGCGCCGGTCCGGCTGGCTCGGGCGCCGCTACCGGCAGGGGAGCCGGCTGGTCGTGATGCCGCGGGCCGCGGCGGTCGCCGCGGTCGCCCCGGTCCCGCCGCTCGCCCCGGTCGCGCCGGGGTTCCGGCTCGGAAGACAGCGAACGGAAGCGGTTGCCGCCATCCAGAATCTCACCCTTGTACAACCAGGCCTTCACCCCGATCACGCCGTAGGTCGTGTTGGCCTCCGAAAAACCGTAATCGATGTCGGCGCGCAGGGTGTGCAGCGGCAGTTGGCCTTGCAGATACCATTCGCTGCGGGCGATCTCCGCGCCGTTCAGGCGGCCCGATACCCGCACCTTGATGCCTTTGCAGCCGAAACGCAGCGCCGAATCCACCGCCTTGCGCATCGCCCGCCGGAACGCCACGCGCTTCTCCAGTTGCAGCGCGATCGATTCGGAGACCAGTTGCGCGTCCAGCTCCGGCTTGTGCACTTCCTGGATGTCGATGAACACTTCGCGCTTGGTGCGCCGCGCCAGGTCCTGCTTCAGCTTCTCGATCTCGGCGCCTTTGCGGCCGATGATGATGCCGGGACGCGAGGTGCGGATGGTGATGCGCAGCTTGTTCCCCGGCCGGTCCACTTCAATGGCGCTGACCCCCGCCGACTTGAGCCGGTCCGCCAGCGTCTCGCGCAGCTCCAGGTCCTCCTGCAGCAGCTTGGCATAGCCCTGCTTGGCGAACCAGCGCGAGCGCCACGGCTTGTTGAATCCCACCCGGAAACCGTATGGATGAACTTTCTGTCCCATGCTACTCCTTGCCCGCTTCTTCCCGCGCCGCGACTTTGATCACGATGTGCGCGCTGCGCCGCTGATAACGGTAGGCGCGTCCCATCGGCGCCGGCCGCACGCGCTTCGAGCGCGGACCGTCGTGCACATACGCTTCCGAGACGAACAGCGTATCCACGTCCACGTCTTCAAAACGGTCGCGCGCGTTGGCGATCGCCGAGTCGAGCACCTTCTGCACCTGCGGCGCAATCCGCTTGTTGGTGGTGCTGAGGGTGGTCCGCGCCTTCCCCGCGTTCTGGCCGCGGATCAGGTCCACCACCAGCCGCGCCTTCTGCGGCGATACCCGCACATATCTCGCTTCTGCCTTGGCCTCTTGCATGATTGCCTCTTATGCCGGCTTAGCCGCCTTCTCCGTGGCGGCCTTCACCGAGTGCCCCTTGAATACCCGGGTCGGCGAAAACTCGCCTAACTTGTGCCCCACCATGTTTTCGGTGATGTAGACCGGAATGAACTTCTTGCCGTTGTGCACCGCGATGGTGTGGCCCACGAACTCCGGCAGAATGGTCGAACGGCGCGACCACGTCCGCACCACGCGCTTCTCGTTCTTGGCCGTGAGCGCCGCGACCTTCACTTCCAGGTGGCCGTCGGTAAACGGCCCTTTCTTGACTGAACGGCCCATAGTTATCTCTTCTTGCTCTTCCGCGTCACAATCCACTTATCCGTCCGCTTGTTGTTGCGGGTCTTGAAGCCGCGCGTCGGCTGGCCCCACGGCGTCACCGGATGCCGCCCGCCGGAGGTCTTGCCTTCGCCGCCGCCGTGCGGATGATCCACCGGGTTCATGGTGACGCCGCGATTGTGCGGCGTCTTGCCCAGCCAGCGGGTGCGGCCGGCCTTGCCGATGGAGACGTTCTCGTGATCCAGGTTGCCCACCTGGCCCACCGTCGCCATGCACTCGACCGGCACCCGGCGCACTTCGCCCGATGGCAGCTTCAGCAGCGCGATCCCGCCTTCCTTGTTCACCAGTTGCGCCTGCGCCCCGGCCGAACGCGCCATCTGCGCGCCCTTGCCCGGCCGCAGTTCGATGTTGTGCACCACCGTGCCGGCGGGCATATTCTTGAGCGGCAGCGCATTGCCCACCAGGATGTCGGCCTCCGGCCCGGAGGTGACCGTCATCCCGACTTTCAGCCCGTCCGGCTGAATGATGTAGCGCTTCTCGCCATCCTTGTAATGCAGCAGCGCCAGGCGCGCCGAGCGGTTCGGATCGTATTCGATGGCCGCCACCACCGCCGGAATCCCCTGCTTGTCGCGCTTGAAATCCACCACGCGATAAGCCTTCTTGTGGCCGCCGCCGATGAACCGCGAGGTCACGCGGCCCGTCGAATTCCGGCCGCCGGTGCGCTGCTTGGTCTCCACCAGTGATTTTTCCGGCCGGTCCTTGGTAATGTCCGCGCGCGACACCACGGTTTGGAAGCGGCGGGTGGAGGTTGTCGGCCTGTAGCTTTTAATCGGCATGTCCGTTCCTAGATCTGGGCGAAGTCGGGGACCTTCTCCCCTTTCTTCAGCTTCACGTACGCCTTCTTCCAATCCGGCCGGTAGCCCATGAAACGGCCCCGGCGCCGCATCTTGCCTTCCAGGTTCGCGGTGCGCACCTCGGCGACCTTGACCTTGAAGACACGTTCCACCGCCTGCTTCACTTCGGTCTTGTTCGCGTCCGGCGCCACCTCGAAACACAGGGTGGCCCGCTCGTCCTTGTCCGCCACCCCCTTTTCCGTCACCAGCGGACGGCGAATCACTTCATAGATGTTCATTTTGCGAGCGCCTCCGAGAACTTGCGCGCGGCTGCCTCGGACAGCAGCACGCGATCGTGCCCCAGCAGGTGATAGGCGTTGACCTCGCGGGTGGGCATCAGGGTCACGCCGGGCAGATTGCGCATGCCCAGCGTCAGGTTGCGGTTGTCGCCGTTCTCCACCACCAGGACTTTGCGCGTGGCTTCCAGGCGGGTGAGGGCGGCTTTGGCTTCCTTGGTCTTGGGCGCTGCGAATTGGAATGCCTGCACCACCTTCAACTCGCCGTCGCGCAGCTTGGCGGAAAGCGCCGAGCGCAGCGCGCCCAACAGCATCTTCCGCGGCAGCTTGTAACTGTAATCCCGCGGCTGCGGACCGTGCACCGTGCCGCCGTGCCGCCAGATCGGGCTGCGCACCGAACCCATGCGCGCGCGGCCCGTGCCTTTTTGCTTCCACAGCTTCTTGCCGGAGCCTTGCACGTCGCCGCGCACTTTGGTTTTCACCGTGCCGGCGCGCTGGCCGGCCTGATAGTGCCGCACCGCCTCGTACAGCAGCGCCTCGTTCACATCGGCGCCGAACACGGCATCGGCCAGCTCGATCTCGCCGACCTTCTCATTGTTCAAATCGACTATATCTACTGTGGGCATGGCGTTACCTCTTGGCCCTCCGCACCACCACATAGCCGCCATTGGGGCCGGGCACCGCGCCCTTCACCATCAGCACGTTGTCCTCGGTGTCCACTTCCACGATCTCCAGGTTGCGCACCGTCACCTGCTCCGAGCCCATGTGGCCCGACATGCGCATGCCCGGCAGCACCCGCGACGGGAAACTGGACGCGCCGATGGATCCCGGCGCGCGGTGGAACATGGAACCGTGCGTCGCCGCGCCGCCGCGGAAATGGTGGCGCTTGACCAGGCCGGCGTAGCCGCGGCCCTTGCTGACGCCGATCACATCCACCTTTTCCTTCGGCTTGAACTGGTCCACCAGCACCTTGTCGCCCGGCTTCAGATCGTCGTCCCCGGGGCGCAGGGCGAACTCCCGCAGAAAGCGGGCGCCCTCCGTGCCGGATTTCTTCAGGTGGCCGGCCTGCGGCTTGTTGATGCGCGCCGGCTTGATGAACTCCACCAGCCCGAGCTGCACCGCATCGTAGCCGTCGCTGGTGGGCGTCTTGCGCTGTACCACCATGCAGGGCCCCGCCTTGAGGAGGGTGACCGGAACCACCTGCCCGTCCTCCCGGAAAACCTGCGTCATACCAATTTTCTTGCCAAGGATTCCTGGACTCATTGTTCTAAACTTCCCGTGACTGGCGGCGGGTGGCTGGCGCCTCTGTCAGTCCGCCGGCGCCCGCCCGCCACCTTATTTGTGGTCCTTACCAAATGCCTTGATCTCCACGTCCACACCCGCCGGCAGATCCAGCTTCATCAAGGCGTCCACAGTTTGCTGGGTCGGCTCCAGTATGTCGAGCAGCCGCTTGTGCGTGCGGATTTCAAACTGCTCGCGCGACTTCTTGTCCACGTGCGGCGAGCGCAGCACGGTCGTCACGCTGCGCGACGTCGGCAGCGGGATGGGACCGGCCACGCTGGCGCCGGTGCGCTTGGCCGTGTCCACGATCTCCGTCGTGGATTGGTCCAATACGCGGTGGTCGTACGCCTTCAGGCGAATGCGAATGCGTTCTCTCAGCGCCATTTTGAACCTTATTCGAGAATCTCGGTCACGGTGCCGGCGCCCACCGTGCGGCCGCCTTCGCGGATGGCGAAGCGTAACCCCTTTTCCATGGCGATGGGAGTGTTCAGCTCCACCGTCAGGTTCACGTGGTCGCCCGGCATCACCATCTCCGTGCCTTCCGGCAGGTACACATCGCCTGTCACGTCCGTCGTCCGGAAGTAAAACTGCGGCCGGTACCCCTTGAAGAACGGCGTGTGCCGCCCGCCCTCTTCCTTGCTCAGCACCACCACGCTGCCCGTGAACTTCTTGTGCGGCGTGATCGACTTCGGCTTGGCTACCACCTGCCCGCGCTCCACGTCGTCCTTCTCTATGCCGCGCAGCAGCAGACCCACGTTGTCCCCGGCCCGCCCTTCGTCCAGCAGCTTCTTGAACATTTCCACGCCGGTCACTACCGTGCTGCGGGTATCCCGGAAGCCCACGATCTCCACCGGCTCGCCCACCTTGATGATGCCCCGCTCGATACGCCCCGTCACTACCGTGCCGCGGCCCTGGATCGAGAAGATGTCTTCGATCGGCATGATGAACGGCTTATCGACTTCGCGCTGCGGCAGCGGCACGTAGCTGTCTACCGCGGCCATCAGCTCTTCCACCGTCTTTTCCCACTGCGGCTCGCCGTTCAGCGCGCCCAGCGCCGAGACCCGGATCACCGGCACGCTATCGCCCGGGAACTCGTAGGTCTTCAGCAGCTCGCGCATTTCGAGCTCTACCAGGTCCAGCAGCTCGGCGTCGTCCACCATGTCCACTTTGTTCAGGCACACCACGATGTAGGGCACGCCCACCTGGCGGGCCAGCAGCAGGTGCTCGCGCGTCTGCGGCATGGGACCGTCGGTGGCGGCCACCACCAGGATGGCGCCATCCATCTGGGCCGCGCCGGTGATCATGTTCTTGATGTAGTCGGCGTGGCCGGGGCAATCC
>DATJYO010000061.1:0-4350 GCA_035499555.1 Bryobacteraceae bacterium | reverse complement strand
TGCGGGTTCATCGGCTTGTAGGCCACCGGCTTGGCGGGGGTCATCACCGAGACCTTGATCTGTGGATCGGCCAGCACGCGGTTGAGGGTCTTCTCGACTTCCTCGGGGCTGTCCACCGGGAGAAGGCGGCAGTTCACCACGGCCGTGGCCGTCTGCGGTAGCGCGTTTTCGGCGTGGCCGGCGGAGAGCATGGTTGCCACGCACGTCGTCCGCAACTGTGCGTTCCATGGCGGCAGGGCGGAGAGGCGGCCGATCACCGCGGGGTGCTGCTCCACCACGCGCTTCATGTCTTCGCCGAGCTGCCCCGGGTAGAGCGGGGCGGTGCGCTCGAAGCTGGCGCGCGTCACGTCGAACAGATGCACCGGAAAATCGAATTTGCCGAGGCGCGACAGGCCGTCGGCCAGGTGGTAGATGGCGTTGTCCTTGCTCGGCCGCGAGCTGTGCCCTCCGGGGTTCTTCACTTCCAGCTTGAACGTCAGGAAGACCTTCTCGGCCGCCTGCACAGCCATGAACAGGTGCTTGCCGGTTTTGATGTGGCCGCCGCCGCCATCCAGGTTGATGCAGAACTCGGCGTCGATGAGGTCGCGATGGTTCTTTACCAGCCAGTCGATGCCGTTCGAAGGGCCGCCCTCTTCATCGGAAGTCAGGGCCACGATGAGATCGCGCGACGGGCGGTAGCCTTCCCGCTTGAGACGAAGGAAGGTGGAGATGAGCACAGCGTCATCACCCTTCATGTCCGAGGTGCCTCGGCCGTAGAAGAAGCCGTCCTGCTCGGTGAGTTGGAAGGGGTCGAAGGACCAGTCGGAGCGAAGCGCCTCGACGACATCGAGATGGCCGATAAAAAGGACGGGCTTGGCCGTACCGGTCCCCCGCAGCCGCACAACCAGGTTTCCCTTGCGCGGAAACTTGTCCGGAACGAGCACCCGGATGTCGCTTTCCGGATATCCGGCCGATCGGAAACGCGCCGCCATTGCTTGCGCGGCGCGGGTGGTGTCGCCGGAGGAATCTGTCGTGTTGATCCCGATCAACTCCTTCAAAATGTCGTGGGCCTCCTGCTGCTGAGGCTGCGCGAACAATGCCGCAATGGCAAGAAGGAGTAAGAGGGCCGGCCGCATCTAGTGCATCTTTTCTTTATACTCGCCAGTCATGGCGTCCACGTAAACCGAGAAGTTCGAGGTGCTGGCGGATTCGCCCCAGATCACCCGCCACACCGGATCCGGGAACTTCGCGACCTTCTCCAGCAGGAAGGAGATCGGCTTGCCGGGCGTCTTTTTGTCGTAGTCCTCGCCGCCATTGGCCAGTGCCGTCTTGTACGCTGCGTCGGTATCGACCTTAACGGCCAGCATGATGAAGGGCGAACTGTTGCCGTGCGCGCCGCTCCAGCTTTCATCCTGGCCGGGGAACACTCCCTTGTGCAGGTTGCCTTCGGATTCGACGATGGAGTAGGTGTAGCGCCGCGCCTTGCTGCCGGAAGGCGAAACGAACGTAGCCTCCCACGCCGCGGCTGTTCCGGGCGGCACGTTGGGCACCTCGGTTAATGGCATGGAGTCCATTTTGAGCACCTGAGCGTCCGGCGCCCATGAGCGCGCGACCTGGTACATCTTGAAAAGGGCGCTCTGGCCCGTTACCGGCGCGACCTTTTCGGCCTCCTTCTTCTTGGGCGGCGTGTTATCCGAGCAGCCGGTGAGCAGCAGGCAGAGGGCGGCCGAAAGCGGCAGCAGAACGTTTCGCGTCATCATTTCACCTGCGCGCCATTGTACCAGCGGGCGGCTGCGATCGGCCGGGGCGTCACCGGCCGGCCGGAGCGCGAGCGCTTGTTCACATTTGTCGTCGGATTGTCTATGGGATAATGGGCCGCAGTAAGGGAGGGCATCATGTCCCGGTCGGCTCTGGTTTGGGTGAGCGGATTTTTCGTAGCGGGTTTGAGTCTGCAGCCGGCGTTCGGTCAGGGAAGAGGCAGCACCGGAACAACCGGAAGCACCGGATCCACGGGAGGCACAACCTCAACGCCTTCCACCACCGCGACCCGCTCCACCACGCCCTCCACACCTACGCAACCGAGCGCTCCGGCACAGCCGATTTTTCTCACCGGACGGGTGATGATCGACGATGGCACCGCGCCCACCGATTCTGTGACGATCGAGCGCGTCTGCCATGGCCAGCCGCATGCCGAGGGCTACGCGGATAGCAAGGGGTACTTCTCGATCCAGTTGTTCCAGCCCAACAGCGGTGTTCTGCAGGACGCCAGCGAGGATCCGACGTACCGCCCCGGAATGGGCGGCATGGGACCGGGCGCCAGCCAGCTCGGCGGATCCTCATCGAGCGCCACCGCGATGGCCGCCCAGGAGCGGCTCCTGCTCGATTGCGAGCTGCGCGCCAAGGTCGCCGGTTTCCGCTCGCAGTCAATTATGCTCGCCAACCGGCGTCCACTGGACCCGCCGGATGTCGGCGTGATTCTGCTGCATCGCAATTCCGGCTCCGAGGAAGGTTCGGTCGTGAGCGCGGTTTCCCTCGCGGCGCCCAAGGATGCGCATAAGGCGTACACGAAGGGCTTGGAACTGCTCAAGAAGGCGAAGACCGGAGACGCGCTGGCCAGTTTCGAAAAGGCAGTAGAGGTTTACCCGCATTACGCGGCGTCGTGGTACGAAATCGGCCGCATCGAACTGGCCGCGGGTGATAACGCCGCGGCCCGCCACGCGCTGGAAGAGGCGGTGCAGTCCGATCCGAAGTTCGTCCTGCCGTACCTGGAGCTCTCGACCGTAGAACTGCGGGCGCAGAAGTGGCAGGCGCTGGCGGAAGTGACCGACAAGATCATCAAGCTCAATTCGTTCGATTATCCGCAGGCGTTTTATTACAACGCTGCCGCCAACTACTACCTGAAAAATCTGGACAAGGCGGAGAAGAGCGCGCGGGAAGCCGACCGTCTCGACACCCATCACGAGATTCCCAAAAACCTGCACCTGCTGGGCGTCATACTGGCGCAGCGCCAGGACTACGCCGCTGCAGCCGAGAGATTCCGCGCTTACCTGCAGCTCGCGCCGGATGCCGATGACGCCGCTACGGTTCGCAAGCAGCTGGCACAAGTGGAAACCGCGCTGGCGCAGGCCAAGATGAGAGAGCAGGAACCGCACTAGACTGGAGTCGTGACCACCTGGGGAAAACGCGCCCTGGGAATTGTCCTCTTCGGCGCCGCAATCGGAGTTGGTTCGGAGCTTCGCAGCCTGGCGATGCCCTACCAGGATCCGCCAACCGCCATACCCGGCTGGACGCTCGCCGGTCCGGCCGCGTGCGGCAAATCCATTCCGCCGGATGCCCATTCCTGGCGGGGAGTCGCCACGGCGCGGCGGGTTTGCCGCGCGGAATACGGCGGGCAACCGGCCATGCGTCTGACGCTCTTCGATTTGCCGGGATATCCTGCGGGCGGCGGCGCCTTCGATGCGTGGCAGAAGTGGCCGCCCAATCAGCCAGGGAAAATCGGCTTCTTCGTGGGACGCTTTTTCGGTGTGGCCGAATCCCCGGGCGCGGACCGCGCTACGCTGGACCGCTTCGCGGTCGAGGTCGGAAAGGCTTTGAGCGGCGGCGAATTGGGCGGGCGCTGGTAGCCCTAACGTCCCGGCACGCCGACCCAGCCGCGCGTCGCGACATCGGCCATGGTGAACACCAGCAGGATCAACAGCCAGAAAAGGCCGCCCACCACCACCAGGCGCGTTAGCCGGGTGCTGTGCCGGACGTGCATGAAGAACAGCGCCACCAGCAACATCTTGCAGACGGCAATCGCCAACGCCACCACCACGCTGAACGGACCGAGGTCCACGAACGCCACGGCGGTGGTCGCCACCGTCGCGATGATCAGCCCGATGAAAACCAGGGCATAAGTTTTAATGCTATCGACGTGCGCAGTCATGGTTATCCCTTGTAGTGGCGGTCAATCAGATACAGCAGCGGGAACAGGAAAATCCAGATGATATCGACGAAGTGCCAGTAGAGCCCTCCGACATCCACCGGCGTCATGTATTCCGCCGTGTACTTGCCCTTGTACGCCCACCAGGTGAGCGCGATCACGATGCCCGCTCCTATGACCATGTGGAGAGCGTGCAGGCCCGTCATCGCGAAGTACAGCGAGAAGAACAATTGCGCCTGGCCCTGCTGTTCGAGCGGCACACCTTCCAAATGGAAGTTGGACATGCCTGGAATGTGGTGCTCCACAAACTTCTCGTTCCATTCGTATCCTTTGATACCGAGGAACATGAAGCCCAGGATGAGGGTGAGGATCAGAAACAGCACGATCGCCCGGCGATTGCCCAACTGCGCCGCCCGCACCGCCATCACCATGGTAAAGCTGCTGCACAG
>DATJYO010000060.1:0-39337 GCA_035499555.1 Bryobacteraceae bacterium | reverse complement strand
AGATGTGTGGCGCCATCGCGGCGGCTGCGGCCGACCCATCCGTGCGTGGGCTGGTTTTGGCCAGCGACCGGCCGCGGTTCTTCTCGACCGGGTTCGATATCCGCGAGGTGTTCGCCTATGACCGGGCGGGCATGAGCGCCTTCTTCGGCCGCTTCATCGACGTCTATGAAAGCCTGTATGCCTTCCCCAAGCCGACAGTGGCGGCGCTCAGCGGACACACCTTCGCCGGCGGAGCCATTCTGGCGATCTCCTGCGATTTTCGCATCATGGCGGAAGGCGACTTTGGCTTCGCGCTGAACGAGATCAACCTCGGCCTGGCGGTCACGCCGACCATCCGGCGTATGCTGACTGATGCCGTGGGCGTGGCTTCGGCGAAGGAAGTGCTGCTCTTCGGCGATCCGCTGACGCCGGCCCGCGCTTTGGAAATCGGCCTTGTCCGCGAACTGGCGCCGGCCGGCCAGGTGCGCGAGCGGGCTGTCGCTTGTGCGCGGGCCCTCGCATCCAAGCCGCCGCTAGCCTATCGGGAGATCAAGCGGTCGCTGCGCGCGGCGGGCGACGGCGCCGGCGCGCCGTCGGATCGCGCCTCCCTGGGAGAATTTCTGGATTTCTGGTTCTCCCCGGAGGCTCAAACCGCACGCCAGGCCGTCGCTGCTAAGCTATAGAAGGAGCGGCCAGTCCCGCCTCACCGTTCTTAACCAAGGTTAGGGAAAAGGAAAGGCAAACCAGTACCTATTGCAATCCCGGGTGAACCGCTCTATGCTGCTGTTGAGGCGACACGGAGGTCAATGAGAATAAGAGCCGTTTGTCGATTGGCGCTGATCCTCTCGCTGACGGGATTCAGCCTGCACGCTACTACTCTGACGCTGGGTGACCCTCCGATGCTGGGAACCGGCAACTGTATTCCATTCGGGTGCCCTGGTTTTGTGGGATTGACTACATATCAGCAGGTCTATTTGAGTTCCGCGTTTCCGGGCACGATTTCGATCTCCGGCCTTACCTTCTTCGACGACCAGGTTTTCAATGGCGGGCTGCCGGCGGGGGGCTCGTACAGCGTTAGTTTTTCGTACACTGCTTTTGATCCGGGAGAACTCAGCCTTACCAGTCCGGCGGCCAATATCAGTTCCGGCAGCCAGTCGTTCTTCTCGGGAACACTGCCCTCGCTGACCCCGGCAGGCACCGGATCCGAGTTGATCATTACCGGGACCCCGTTCACCTATGATCCGGCTGATGGAAATCTCCTCATCACGGTTACGATTACGGGCGGAACGGGCACCAGTCCTTTTCTCTTTCTGGATGAAGCCCAATGCGGCCCCCAAACCGCCTGTCCCGGCGGTACGCCAGTCATCTCCGGCAATGCCTATTTCGGTACCTCGCCTGGCGGAAACTACCAGGGCGGACTGGTGACCGGCTTCAGCTACACATCCCTGCTCTCCACTCCCGAACCGGCGTCCGTGCTCCTGGTCCTGACCGGGCTGGGCCTCGTTGGCTACCAATGGCGGCGCCGGCGGGCCCTGAAGGGTTAGGTTCCGCACTTTCTGCGGCGATCGGTACCATGGTACCGATGCCGTGTTAATCTTCGTTACGAAGCCCGGATTTGAGATACTTTTGGAAGGGGCACTCACGGGCAGGGAATGGAGCGAGAATCTAACTTTCCGTTGCAGAACGCTCGCTTCCGGATCGCCGGCTGGGCTCGCGCATTTCCGTCTATATCGCTACCAAATAAAGACTTAGCTAGTCAACTCGGGGTTGATCCGGAGTGGATTCGGGAACGTTGCGGGGTGCAGTCGCGATATATCTCGGGCCCCGGCGAGACCACCTCCGTCCTCGCTGTGCGGGCCGCCCGGCAGGCCCTGCGCGACAATCCCGCGTTCCGGCCCGACTGCTTGGTCTGCGCCACGTTCACCCCGGATTACCCGCTCTGCCCTTGCGGCCCAGCCATCGCCCACGCGCTGGAACTGGGCCCGATCCCCGCTTTTGACCTGAACGCGGCTTGTTCCGGCGGTGTCCTCGGACTGATCACCGCGCTCAGTTTCCTGGCCGCCGGTACCGCACGGAGGGTGCTGCTGGTGGCGAGCGATACGGTGACGCACCACCTGGCCGACGATGACGCCCACACGCGCATTCTGTTTGGCGATGGGGCCGCAGCGTTTCTGATCGAGACCTGCCCCAGCGGTATTGCCCTGCGATCCTGGGTAATGGGATCCGACGGCGCCGGGGCGAAGCTCTTTCACGTGCCCCATGGAGGATCCGCCGCGCCCTGGCAGGCCCCCGGCAACGGCGATCCGCGAGCCGCTACCGTTTCCATGCAGGGCCGGCCGTTGTTCCGTTTCGCCAGCCAACGCGGCACCGAGATGTTGCTGGAGACCTGCACAAAAGCCGGCATCCGGCCCGACGCGCTGGATTGGGTGCTGGTACACCAGGCCAATGTGCGCATCGTGGAGCAACTCCAGGAACGCACCGGTATTCCGCCGGAGAAGTGGATCGTCAACATGATGGGGATCGGCAACACCTGCTCGGCTTCGGTCTTGCTGGCTTTAGGGGACTTGCTGGACCGCCGGGTGACGGTACCCGGCAATCGGGTGTTGCTGGCAGGCTTCGGCGCCGGACTTACCTGGGCGGCGGCCCTGTTCGAATGGGGAGAATCGACCGCTGCCAAGCCTGCGGAAATCCAGGCGGCGGAGCGTCGGCCTCCACCCGCACGGCGTTAATCGCGGCCCTCAGAATTGGCATCGGCCCACGCAGCACTTCCCCAAGCAGGTCTTGCAGGAATGCCGCTTGACCGGGATACGCCGGGGCGGAATCGGAGCCGTCTTGGCGGCCAGCTTTTGGCCTGTGCCTTTGAACGCCACGGGTGCGGGCACACCGGCCGGTGGGTGGAACTGAGGATTTTCGCTCAGAGCGGCGAACTCGATTAGCATCATTTTGGCCCTCAAAAGTTGTAACTTCAATCGCCCCAGCTTCTTCCTGGTCCTGCGGGGCGCCCCATTTGGTTTGCTGCGCCACACCGGAATGCACGCGGCTCGCCAATCGATGCCCTGTGCCAAAATAAGGCTAATGTCTTCTCTACCTGCCGTTCCCCTGACGATGGAAGGTTCCAGTGTGCTGCATCAGATGATGCGCTTCCGCTGGTCCGCCTGGAAGGCATTGCCGCTGGCAGAGCGTGAGGCAGCCTTGGCAGAGGCCAGCGCGGCGCTGGGCACAGTGGAGCAGACTGCGATTTATTCGCTGTTGGGCCACAAGGGCGACCTCATGTTCCTGCATTTCCGCAAGAACTTCGAGGAGTTGAATGGAACCGAACTGGCCCTGGCCCGCCTGCGCTTATCCGACTTTCTGGAGCCCACCACGTCGTATCTGTCGGTCGTCGAACTGGGCCTGTATGACTCCACCCTCAAGTTGTACACGGGGCTGGCGGAGCGCGGCATCGAACCGTACACCGCGGAATGGAACCAGGAGGTGGAGGCGCAGTTGGGCCGCCAACGGCAGGCGATGGCGCGGCGGCTCTGGCCGTCAATCCCCGACCGCAAGTACATCTGCTTTTACCCCATGGACCGCCGCCGCGGGGAATCCAAGAACTGGTACCAGGTCCCCATGGCGGAACGCGGCCGCATGATGCATGAGCACGGCATGGTGGGCCGCCGCTACGCCGACGAAGTGCAGCAGATCATCACCGGGTCGATCGGTTTTGACGACTGGGAGTGGGGTGTGGACCTGTTTGCCGACGATCCGCTGGTTTTCAAGAAGTTGATTTACGAGATGCGGTTCGACGAGGTCAGCGCGGTATATGCCTTGTTCGGAACGTTTTACCTGGGAGTGCGGGTGGAGGCCGCGGCACTCGGCGATCTTCTGAGGACCTGAGCCTCTCAGGCTTATTTCGCCGTTTTGTAACAGGCATCTGATACCATTCTTCTCTACCAGGAGGTCCCATGGGATGTGCGCCGGAACTGTTGAAAGACGTTCCTCTCTTTGCTTTGTTGGACGCCGACGAGCTGGCGGTGCTGGCCAGCCAGGTGGAGGTGAAAGATTTTGTGCTGCGCGAGCGCATTTACAGGATGGGCGATCTTGCGCCCCAGGCCTACGTGCTGATTTCGGGGAAGGTCCGCGTCAGTACCGTGGATGAAGATCAGCAGGAAGTCGTGGTCGACGAGCCGGGGAAAGGGGACTTCTTCGGATTTGCCTCTATGTTGGAGCAGACGCCCCATCAGACCACGGCTTTGGCGCTCGAGCCCAGTACCTGCCTGGAGGTATCGCGGGACGACATTGCCACGCTGCTGCAACGCAAGCCCCACGCGGGCATGGATCTGCTGACGGTACTCGGCCGCCAGTTTCATGCCGCGCAGAACCTGGTGCGCATCCGGGCCAGCCGCAATCCGAATGAAGTGATCGAAAAGGAAACCACGCTGGGCGAGAGCATCGCCGATTCGGTGGCCCGATTCGGGGGGTCCTGGACATTCATCATTCTCTTTTCGATCTGCCTGACGATCTACACGGCTATCAACATAACGTTGGGCAAGACCGCCTGGGACCCGTATCCGTTTATATTGCTCAACCTGTTCCTCTCCATGCTGGCCGCTATCCAGGCGCCGGTGATCATGATGAGCCAGAACCGCCAGGATGCCAAGGACCGGGTGCGCGGCGAGCTGGATTTCGAAGTCAACCGCCGGGCGGCCTCCGAGATTCAAGGCCTGGCCCGCAAGTTGAATCTCCTGGACGACAAGGTCGACGATCTCGTTGACCTGCTCCGGGTGACCAAAGCGAAATAGGAGCGGACCCGGGGGCTTACCGGCCCGACGAACCGAAACCGCCCTCTCCGCGGCGCGATTCCCGCAGCTCGCCTTCTTCCCACTCGATGGCTTCGTAGCGCGCGATCACCATTTGAGCGATGCGATCGCCGGGATGAATCTCGTAGGGCTGGCTGCCCAGATTGAGCAGGATCACGCGGATCTCGCCGCGATAGCCCGGATCGATGGTGGCCGGGCTGTTTGGGAGGGTGATAGCATGCTTGGCCGCCAGACCGCTGCGCGGGCGGATCTGCGCCTCGTACCCCGGCGGCAGCTCGATGGCCAGTCCGGTGGCCACCATGCGCGGCTCGCCCGGCTCCAGCAGCGCACCCTCCACGGAACGCAGATCCAGGCCGGCGTCCTCCTGGGGGCCGTGCGCATAGGCGGGCAATACGGCGTCTTCTCGCAGTCTTCGGATTCGAATTTTCATTGAATCCGTTATCATAGCTTTTTCATGCCGGAAACCAAACCGAAGCGCGTCATCTCGGTTGCGCCGATGCCGCCGGAGAAATGCGCCTATGCCTTGGCGCGTTACAGCCGTTCGCCGGACTCGATCCGCGAATCGCTGGCGTGGGTACGCACCCACGATTCGCAGAAATTCCTGGAGAGTTTCTATTTCCAGTACGGCCACGCGTCCATCGCCGACCTGGGGCACACGGTGCTTTGTTTCGAGGGCATTTCGGAGTTGGCGGCCACCGAAATCGAGGAGGAGCCGCTGTGGGACGGCCAAGCCAAGTCTTCGCGCTACCAGGATTTTTCGCGCGCCGGATTCGTCACGCCGCCGGAACTGTCGGGCGAAGCGGCCGCCTGTTATCAGGCCGCCGCGCACAAGCTGCTGGCAGCTTACGGCCAGGTGAATACGCTGGTCTTCGAGTGCCTGGCAGCGCGTCTGCCCCGCCCCGAGGACATGAAACCGGAGCCCTACCGGCGCAACCTGGCTGCGCGGGCGTTCGATGTGGCGCGATACCTGCTGTTCTGGGGCATCCCCACCAATGTCGGCCAGGTGACCAGCATCCGCACCCTGGAGAAGCAGATCCGGCGGCTGAAGGCTTCCCCATACGAGGAACTCCGTCAACTGGGAGACGAGATCGCGCAGACCTGCGCCGCGGAACCCGATTGTATCTGGGATTCGGAAGGGGCGCGCGAGCTTTTGGCGCCGACGCTGGCGCGCCACGCCGAGCCGGACGAATTCGGCGCGCGTGCCGGGGCAAACCTGCGGCGATGGGCGGAGCAGAACCTGCCACATCCGGCCGGCGGCGAGGCGCCGCGTGTGGACCTGGTTCATCCGGTCGATACGGCCGCGGATATCGTGGCTACGCTGCTGTATCCGGTCACCGAGCGGCCATTCCGCGAGTTATACGAATTAGCGCGCGGTTGGAGCGCGGCGCAGCGTGCGGAGGTCCTGGACGTCGCCCTGGAATCCCATACGCGGCGCGACGACCTGCTGGCGGGCTTTCATGGCGGGTTGTATGCCTACGACCTGGTGATCGACGTGGGCGCCTATCGCGACCTGCATCGCCACCGGCGTTGTCAGAAGTTCCGGCAGAGCTACGGCGGGCGGCTGGGGTACGACACACCCGACCTGGTCCCGGACGCGGGCGCTGCGGAGATCTATCGGGAGGCGATGGAGTCGGCTTTGACGGCCATGCAGGACCTGTCCGCGCCGGGCGCGCACTATCTGCTGCCCTTCGGCGCCAAGTCCCGGTTCCTGTTCAAAATGGACTTCGCCGAGGCCGAGTACATTGCGCGTGTCCGCAGCGGGGTGAAGGGACACTTCAGCTATCGCCGGGTGGCCTGGGAGATGAAGCAGCGGATGGAGGAACTCGAGCCGGAGTTAGGGCGGCTGATGCAGGCGACTCCACCTTGGGTGGAGGACCTGCTAAAGCGGTAAGAGATTACGAGCTGCCGATCAGAATCCCCGCCAGAAATACGAGTACGCCGCCGACCACCACCTGCAGCGCCGCGGTGACGAACGGACTGTCCATGTAGCGGTGCCTTATGTAGCTGATGGCTCCCAGTTCCACGGCCACCACCAGCACCGCGGCGGTAAAGGCGATGTGAAAGCTGGGTACCAGAAATGGCAGCGTATGGCCGATCCCGCCGGCGGTGGTCATGAGTCCGCACACCAGTCCGCGCACCCAGGGGTGCCCGCGGCCGGTGAGCGATCCATCGTCAGAGAGCGCCTCGGCGAAACCCATGGAGATGCCGGCGCCGACCGAGGCGGCCAGTCCCACCAGGAATGCATCGTGGCTCTTCTGGGTCGCAAAAGCCGCCGCGAAGAGCGGCGCCAGCGTGGACACGGAGCCATCCATCAAACCGGCCAGCCCCGGCTGCACGATCTGCAGGACGAACAGGCGGCGGCTGGCGGCTTCCTCCTGAGCGCGCACGTTGGGCGTCAGCTCCTCTTCGAGCGTGGTGGCGGCGGCCTGGTGCTGGCGCTCCACTTCCGCCAGATCGCCCAACAGCTTGCGGGTGGAGGCGTCGGTGACGCGTTCCTGCGCTTTCTCGTAGAACTGGCGGGTCTCCAGTTCCATGATCTCGGCCTGCCGCCGGACCACATTGATGCCCAAAGGCCGAACGAGCCATACCGGCCGGCGGGTGACGAAGCCCTTCACGTCCTGCCGGCGGATCAGCGGAATATGCTCGCCGAAACGCTGCTGGTATTGGTCGATGAGTGCGCGCCGGTGCCCGGATTCCTGCCCCTGCATCTCCTCGAACATCTTGGCGGTGGCCGGATAGGTTTCGCGCAGGCCATCCACGAAGTCGCCATAGACACGGCCGTCCTCTTCTTCGAGCGATATGGCCAGCGCCAGGATTTCACGTTCGGTCAGATCTTTGAAATTCTTCGCCATTCAGTCTCCAGTGCGAACCGCGGTTCCCTTCCGCGCGGGCGTCAGGCCTGCCGTCCGTACATCGCAGGGTAACCCGAGCGCATCTCGTCCGCCAATTGGCGCACGGTTTCGATCTGCACCAACTCTCCTTTGCCAATGCCCGGACACCAGCTCGCCGTCTTACGCCACTCGCGGCGATCTTCAGTCAGCTCCGGCCAGAAAGGGAAGACACGGCACTGCGTCGGCTTGGCGGGATGGATGGAGCAGCCATCGGGGCGCAGAAATCGGCATTGGGCGCCGCGCGGCGTGCGCAGCCGGCGCTGGTTCCTGGTGCGATACACGTAGCGCTTTTCGAAGACGGCCGCCGGCATACCGAGAAACGCCGCGGCCCGCACGATGTCGTCTTCAGTCAGGTAGACGAATCCCTTCCGCTCGCAACAGGCCGTGCAGCCTGGCTGGCACTCAAAGCGCATTTCTGTTCATTGTACGCGCAAGGCGATCATGCGGCTGGCACTGGACGCGCCCTGGCGCAGGGTCACCCGGACTTCATATTGACCGGGATCGGGCCGGATGCTGCTCATGAAGGGGATCACCCCAAACTGGTCGGGCGCGGGCAGGTCCGGCGAGGTGCTGGAGATGCGTCTGCCGTTCTCAAAAACTTCCATCGTCAGGCGGAGACGGGGGCCCGCGGCCAGGGGATAAACCACCATGTAGAGCGGGATATCGGAGCCGGCCGCAAACCGGGTGTCCAGCGACGGGGTGACTTTCCCTCCGGCAAACTCGAGCGGATCGGCCGGATCGCGCGGATCGTCCAAGGGATCGACGCGCCGCACGGGCACCAGTTCGCTCAGACTCACGCCGGTTTGATCGGATGCCACCAACGCGGAACGCCGCACGCTGGCCGCGCCATTCTCCTGGTCCACTACCGCCGTCTCCAGGGTGTAACGGCCCGGCGCCAGCGATACGGGCTCCGCAAAAGTCAAGTCGCCGCGCGTGAAATCGTCGAACTTGTCGGCGGGGATATCGTTGGCCAGATCCCGGCTGACCTTGGCCGCGATCTGGCCCGCGGCGTCCTTGATCAGCGCCAGCAGCGAAATGTGGGTGCGCAGCTTGGCCGTCTGCTTGTTCTCGCGATAGGAAAGATTCTCGAGCGGTACCTGAAAGACCACCGCATACTGCACCGAATCCGGCTCCGCGCGAAACAGCAGGGCCTGCGCCCGGTACAAGAAGGCCTTCGGCAGCGGCTGAGTATTCAGGGCATTGAGCGCGGTCATTTCAAAGGGCTGCAGAACGTCGCCGGCCAATGTCGGCAGCGCGAAGTAACCGGACCGGGTCTGGACCTGCGCGCCGGCGCGCGCGACCTGCACCTCGATTTTCCGGAAGTGCCCGTCGTAGTTCTGCGAGGTGGGCACGTAGCTCAGCTCGTAATGCGCGCGAACATCCTCCATCACCCGATGCAGCGGCCGAGCGATATCGTTGGTGTTGGCGATCAGGAAGCCGCCGGTCGATTCCGCCAGTTCGCCCATCGCCGCCTGCGGATTGGCGTGCAGGCTCATCCCGACGGTGTCGTCCTGGTGGAACATGTCCATGTTCTCGTCGGCCGAGTTGGTATCGCCGTTGCGCTTGACGCCCATGTTCTGGTTCGCGCTGATCCGCGCGCCGGTCCGCAACAGGTCCGTGCCGGCCCGCGCCGGCGAATGGATCGAGAGGCCGGTCACATCCACGCAGTAGATACTGACGCGCGCGCGGTTGGCGGCGTCGATCACCGCCCGGAACATATCTTCGGCCTCCCACGGTACGACCAGTCCCTCCGAGAGCAACAGCACGGTCTTGCGGCCGGGCAGGGCCTCTTGCGCCTCGACCAGCGCGCGCAGGCCGTCGAGCGAACGCCAGCCGGCGCCGTAGGTAACCATGCCCATCTGCTTCCACACCAGGCGGGCGATGGCCATCTGCCCATCCGAACTCAGTCCCGGCGATTCCGCGCCCTGCGTAGCGGCGCCGGAACTCTGATACGGATCGCCGCCGGCAGTGCCGATGGTAATGCCGGCGCGCCCGCTGGAGACTTCGACCGCCAGATTGTTCAGCACGTTCTCGGAATCCTTGCGGAATTCGGTGTAGTTTCCGGTGGTGGCGCGCGCGATGGCCCGGCGCAGCAGGTCCTGATTGTTGGTGTACGGCTGCAGAGCGTTGAGCCGGTAATCCAGGCTGAAGACGCCGCCCAGGGTGTTGGCGTGGAACTCGTTGGCTAGAAACTCGGCGGCGGCCTGCTGGGCAAACAGACGGCTGCGCGGTCCCATGCGCTCGAAGACCACGGTCACAATGTTGAGATTGTGGAGCGGATTGAGCGCCGGAGTCCGCAGCGGAGGCGCCTGGGGATTGGCGCCGCGCGCCGATGGCCGGGGTTCATGGGCGTCCGGGACCGGGGGCTGTTGCTCATCGGCACCGGTATCCGTGAAGCGGAAGGCGGTCACTTTCTGCGGAATGCCGTCTTCCAGGACGCGCACCTCGTCGGGCCGCAGATTGCGAATCGCGCGCTCTTTCCGGTCGCGCACGACCACATCCAGCAGCACCTCTCTGGTGGTAGTGCGAATAACGGGAGTAGCGGCCTCTTGCGCGCACAACGGCAGACAGGTGAGGCTGACACACCATAAAGTAACGGCGCGCATCGGATCCTACCTATTGAGCGTACGACAAAACGCGGGCGTCTGCGCGCTTCCGCCGACCGTTTGGGGCGGCGTCAGAAATCGATACGGAAGCCGAGTTCGATGGCGCGCGGCGCTCCCAGAGCGAATACGCCGGTGCCCAACCCTACCCGATTGTCGATCCGGTCCGCCGAGGTCGTCCCGTTGATTGACCCGGGGGCGCCGGTCAGCAGGCCGCTGATCACGTTGGGAGGCAGATCGAAATTGGCGAAGTTGAACAGGTTGTAGAAGCCGATGCTGGGTTCGATCGACACCCGCTCGCCGAACCGGTGCACCCAACTCAGTTTCAGGTCGAAGGCGCGCAGGTTGCCCATCCCCACTTCGCCGGCCGGCGGCATCTGGATGGTCGGAGCCACGCCGCCCAGGGCCTGCAACTGGGCCAGCGTGAAGAGACCGGAACTGACGAGGACCTGTCCGGCCGGCGTCGGATTGTTGGCGACCGTGCTGTTGTAGTTCTGGATCACCCCGGCCAGCCCGCCAGTGGAGACGCCCCGGTTGTAGGCGCCCACGTTTGTGCCGGGCAGCAGATCCTGCACCGTGCCGTCACCCGTGAAATCGGTGCGGAAAATCTCGCCCGCGCCCAGGCCGCTGTTGGGGACCACCAGCGAGGTGGACAGTCCGGAGTAGAAATGGGAAATGATGGAAGCCCGGAAGCCGCGCGGCAGTTCGGCCACGCCGCCAAAGGAAAGCTGGCTGGTGCGGTCCAGCAGAGAGGGCCCCGAGTATCCCAGGGGGTTCCGGTTATCGATGGCGCTGATGACGAAGTCCTGATCGCTATTGCCGGGCGTCGAAGGATTGCTGCCGCCCTGATTGGTGAAGCGCGACAGGCTGTAGGCCACCTGGAAGTTGATGCGATTGATGCCCTTCATGGGCGACTTCCAATCCGATTTCAACGTGATGTCCATGCCGTTATAGACCGACCGGCCGATCGGATACAGGAATGGCAGGGAGCCCGCGGAGGGATTGATGCCGGAGAAAGCGCAGCCATAACTGAACGGGCACGCGCCCCCGAAATCAACGCTTGGGGAAGTCAAGCCGTTCCCAGCGAAGTCCGCGATCGTGAGACTGCGCCCGAAATTCGGGCAGCTTTGGATTCCCTGGTCAATGCTGGTGACACCGCACTGCTGCAGTGTGGTATCGATGGCGGCCTGCGCGGCGCCCTGGTTGAAGTAACGGGCATCCCCGACGTGATTGGAGTCGATACCGAGCAGGGTATGCGTGGTCACGTTGCGCACGTAGTCGACGCTCAGTACGGTGCCGGGCCGTAATTCGCGCTGGACGCCGGCATTCATCTGCAGCGAACGCGGAGTCTGATAATTCGGAGCGAACAGTCCCAGGGGAAGATTCAGGCCCTCGCCCAACTGCGTGAGCAGGTAATTCGGATTCGGCGCATTGAGATCGAACGGCGTATCGGCCTGTACCTGCGCCTGGAATGCGGACAGCCCCGCGGCGGCTTGCCCGACGGTCTCGCTGCACAACGAAGGATCGGGAGCGAGCGTCCCGCCCGGGATGGCGACGGGGAGTGCCTGGCCGAAGAAACATGGCACCGGAAATTGCAGGAAAGCGCCGTTCTGGAGACGCAGGGGGCGGTCGAACAGCACGTTGTTGAAGATCACGTTTTCGTAGAAGAGTCCCGCCCCGGCGCGGATTACCGTTTTGCCCTTGCCGCTCGGATCCCAAGCCACTCCCAGTTGCGGCGCGAAATTCGTGTTGGGGTTGCGGACCGCGCCGCCCGTGCCGGGGATCAGATCGTTCAATTGCGAGAAGCCGGGCAGGTCGCTGTCCGTGCGGCCCGTGTCACGCACGTAGCGCAGCCCATAGTTGAGCGTGAGATTCGGCAGAACCTTCCAGGTGTCGCCGATGTACAGGCCAAGGCGATTGTCCGGACCGAGTCGGCCAGCGGGATAACCCAAAGCCGGCTTCTCGGAGGAGTACCCTTGCCCGTTGCCCATGACCACGATCTCCACCGGATAGTTCAGCGGGTTGCTCGCTCCGCCGGGAAACGGTCCGGCCGCGACAACATCGGCGAGAACTCCGATTTTCTCGCCGTGGCCCGGGCGGAATTCCGTTTTATCAGTGCAGTATGCAACCGCTCGAGGGATCTTGTCAACAGGAATGTGGGATTTCTTGCGGCAGCTAATGGCGGAATTAACAAAAGGCGGGCGCCAGGCAAGAAAAAGGCCGGCCCGCGCCATGAGGCGGGGCCGGCCAAGAACTCAGTGAACTTAAGTTAGAACGAGAACCGCAAGGCCATCTGGACGAACCGCCGTCCACTAAAGCCGGTGTTGACGTAGTTGCCGCCCGAGAAGTCCTGCAGGCCCGGATTGTTCAGGTTCGGATGATTGAAGAAGTTGTAGCCTTCCGCCCGGAACTGCAGGTGATAGTTACCCTCCGGACCCAGGAAGAAGGTCTTGCTGGCGGCCATGTCCAGGTTCCACGAGCCGGGTCCCCGGAAACGGTTGCGTCCTACCATGTTAGCCGGGAACGTGCCGACGTCCGAGATGCCGGTTCGGGGATCGAACCAGCTCGAATCGAAGTAGTTCGCCATGTTCAGCATGTGATAAGTATTCGGCGTGCCGGTGGCCGTGATGCCGTAACCCGAAACGGGTACCGGACCGGTGGCGAAGGCATACGGGCAGACGTTGGCAACGTTGGTGCAATCGGTGATCGCGAACGGCGAGCCGGATTGTATGTTCAGAATCGGGGACAGCGTCCAGCCGCCCAGGACCTGCTTTTGCCAGCCGTGCATGACGAATCTTGACGAGACGTCCCAGGTGCCGCTGGCGGTGAAGTGATGAGTAATGTCGTAGTACGAGTTACCCTTATCGAGCGAAGGATTGAACGGATCGAGCCAGCCCAGTCCATTCACGCCGGCGGAGCTGAATACATCGCTCAGGTCATCGATGGCGTGCGACCAGGTGTAGACCAACCGCATGTTTAAGCCATAGCCGCCGCGAACTTCCAGGCGGCTGCCCAGAGCGTTGTAGCTCGAATTTCCGCCATTCGTGCGCCAGTTGATGCTGCCATACTGCGTGGTCTTGAGACGCTTGGTGCAAGTGCCGTAATATGAGCCATCCGCCGGCGTCCCCGGCGTGCACGGATCGCCGAGATAGAAGTTGCCGTAACCTACGCGGTTCAGGTTGGAAATACCGTATTGGTTTTCGCCATAGGACCCGGAGTAGTCCACCGCGCCGAGAAGCCGCGGATTGAAGCTGTGCTCCAGCGAGGCACTGAAGAGATTGGCGTAGGCAGTCTTGATACCGGGGTCTACCGCGCGGAGCGTAGCCTTGGGCAATGCCTTGCTGCCGGTGTTGCCCGCGAACGGGCCGAGGTTGTCTACGCTGATCGGGATCGTCGAGAAGTCCACGCCGGACGTAATCGATACTGTCTCATAGTTCGGCGGATTCTGTATGACGTTAAACGTCACATTTCCGAAGTTGCGCTCGTAAGCCCGGCCGTATCCGGCGCGGAAGCTGGTCTTGCCATCGCCGAAGATATCCCAGGCAACGCCGATGCGCGGCCCGATGTTTTTGTAGTCGGTGTTCCAGAGCTGGCCGATCGGGCTGTCGGGAGCGTTCTGGAGCGCGCCGGTACGGATTTGCTCGAAGATGCTCGAGCCCGATCCCAGGTAGTAATTGGAGTCCAGTTGTGGATTCTTGTTGTGCTGCGTGCCGAATACCTCCCAGCGCAGACCCAGGTTCAGCGTCAGGCGGGAAGTGACTTTGAAGGCATCCTGCACGTAGGTGGAGTAGTCGTTGTAGCGGTTACTGCGGCTGAAATTCGGCGATCCCACGGGCATGTTGATGGTACAGTCCGCAGTCACGGTGGCGCCGCAGGGATACTTGCCCTGGGGATTGATGGCAACCTGAAGCTGATAGAGTTGCCCCTCCAGAAGGTTCTCGAAAGAGGTGGGGACGTCCCCGCTGCTGAGGTATTCTCCGGCCGTCTCATACGCACCGAAAGTGCGGTTGTCGCGGAGGTAATTGTAGCTGCCGCCAAAACGGATCTGGTGCCTGCCCTTGACCCAGGTGAAATCCTCGTAGAGTTGCACGAAGTTCTGGGGACCCGCGAAGGGGATGCCGCTGCCCGGGTACTGCGGGACAAAGCCTGGAAATACGATGTCTCCGCCGGGGAGGCCCACGGAACCGGAGCCGTTCATGTAAAGAGTCGGCACGGGACCCCACGTTCCCAACGGCTGGCCGTTCTTGAAACGGTTGAAATCTATCTTGCTTTGGAAAACGAAGGTGGGGGTGAAGGTCCTGGTCAGCGAATAGACCGTGCTCAGATTGTCTTGCAGATTGGGTGTGCTGAAGCCGGCGTAGGGGCTGCTGCTGGCGGAGCCGTTCTGGTCGGTTTCACTGGAGAGTGCCACGCGCACCCACATCTGGGTCTTGTCGCTCATGTTGTAATCCATGCGATTCATCGTGCTGAAGGTGTTCTGCGGGAACCCGCCGCCCGAGTCGCCCGGAACCGCATAGTTGATGCGCTGGAATAACGGCGTGTTATCCGGGATGCTGTCGCAAACCGGGGTGTTATCGCCGCACAGGCTCACGCCGTCGGCGAGAAGGGACCCTTTGCTGGCCGTCCCGAGGTTGGTCGAACCGGGCGCCAGCGCGCCGTACTTCTGGAAGAAAGCCTGCGTATTGGCGTTCGACAGGGCCAGCAATTCCGCGGTCGGGACGTAAGCCTGATAATTCGCGGTGCTGCGGATGCGCGTCCATTCGGTGCTGGAGAAGAAGAACAGCTTGTTCTTCAACACGGGTCCGCCGATCGAATAGCCTGGCTGGTTGCGCGTGAAAACCGCCTTCGGCACGCCATTCGCGTTGCTGTTGAAATCATTGGAAGCCAACCTGGAAAGGCGGTTGTAATCATATGCGGTGCCGTGGAACTGGTTGGTGCCGCTCTTGGTGGCGACGTTGACAATGCCACCGGTGGCGCGTCCGTATTCCGCCGTGAAGTTATTCGTCAGAATGCTGAACTCCTGGACAGAATCCATGGGCACGCTCTGGCCGATGCCCGCGCCGAATTCGTCGTTGTTGGCCGTGCCGTCGAGCAGGACGTTGGTGGACGATGCGCGCTGGCCATTTATGGCATAGCCGACGCCGCGGCCGTCCGGAGTCGCGCCGGAAACGCTGCCGGCCGTGGCGACCAGGGCATACGGGTTACGGTTGATGGTGGGCAGTTCCGAGACCAGGTCGGTGGTAATCGTCGCGCCCAGCGTCTGGGTTTCCGTGTTGACGGTCAAGGCTGCCGCCGAAATCTCTACCACGGTTCCGGTGGTGCCGACCTGCAATTGGAAGTCGACGCCGGCACGCCCGCCGACGGCGATCTCCACCGCCTTCTGCACCTTGGTGAAGCCGGTCTGTTCCACCAGGACCGAGTACTGGCCCGGCGGCAGGTTTGAGACCGCATAGATGCCTTCGGCATTGGTGGTGGCGTTCCTGATCGCATTTGTCGCCACGCTTTTGACGGTGACCGTCGCGCCGGGAACCACCGCGCCCGACTGGTCGGTTACCGTGCCGGTGATGGCGCCGGTCTCCGTCTGTGCCAGGACTAGCGCCGGCATCAGGATGAAGCAAAAGGCGATGACCCAAAGCCATCGGCCTCGCAAGATCTGTTGCATTCCGTTTTTCTCCGTTTCAGAGCCTAAACCCCGTTAATACTCTGGCCGCCGGCGCAATCGTGCCGGAGCCGCCCAAAACCTTCCACAATCACAAAAATCCTGTGGCCGTGGCCCAGCATGTTTTGGGCCACCCAAAACAAGTTAAAAATACCTGTAACTCTCAATACTTTACATGAATCTAACACGGGCCGCAATTCCCGGTTTCCGTAGTCCTTGCGCCGCAAGCTCCAGAAAAGCGTAGAGGGACCCAAAAAAAACAACCGGCCGGGCCCTTGCGGACCCGGCCGGTTGCTTCCCAAACCAGGAGGAGAAAGCCTAGAACTGGAACTTGCCCGAGAGCTGTACCAGTCTGGGCGAAGAGTCGAAGCCCAGGAACGTGCCATAGGGACTGGTCGGAGTTCCGGCCGTCCCGGTGATCAAGCCGAACGTGGGATCGCCCAGCCCGGCATCCGGCAAGCCGAAGTTCGGGTGGTTGAACACGTTGAAAGCCTGCAGGCCGATCTTGAGATTGCGCGTCTCCCCGAACTTGAAGGTCCGGTAGAGGTTCATGTCAATGTCGAAGAAGTGGGGCCCGCGGTACTGGTTGCGCGTCTGCGACGACCAGGCGGTCATGTAATTGACCAATGCGGTGTTGAGGAAAGCATTGGCGTTCAGACAAGGTGTGCCGTTGCCATTCACATCCGCTGTGTTGCCGTGGCCGCAGGTCATGCTCTGTCCGCCGCCGGCGATCGGCGAGGCCAGGATGGATCCGCCGCCGTTGAAGATGTAACCGTTCAAGTTGTTGTCGGTAATCGAGTAGGGCAGCCCGGAACGCCAGAACCACTTGCCGGACCAGCTCCAGTTGCTCAGCGCGGTCTGCAGGATGTGATTGCTGAAGCGCGGAGCCGGATTGAACACCCAGCCGGCGTTGAAGCTGTGGCGGATGTCGTAGTCCGAGTTGCCGTAGTTCGCCTCCCGCAGGCTGAGCGGGTTGATCTGGCTCTGCGTCAAGGTGTCTCCATAAGTGAAGATGCCGCCGTTGGAGGCCTCGTCCAGATTGTGCGACCAGGTATAGTTGAACAGTGCCGTCAGGCCGTGCGAGAGCTGCTTGCGAACCGTGAGGCTCAGGCCGTTGTAGTTCGAGATGGCGCCGCTTTGCAGCGTATTTACATTGCCGTAATTGGGCACCGCCGCCGCATCCTCGCGGATGCCGGCCACGCCCGGATACACCTCATACGGATCGAAGGCATTCCACCAGGAATTGGTGTAAGGGAGCTTGATGCCGTGGTTGCCCACATAATTCGCCACTAAAACCCACGAGTTGGCGAGCTGCCGCTGCACTTGCAGGTTCCACTCCTGCCACTGCGGAGCGTGGTAAGTGCCTTCCACCGCGGTAACCGCGGGAGCCGCGAAAACCGATCCCAGAGCAGCCAGCTCGGAAGAAATCTGGTTATAGCTCTTGGTCATGCTGAAGGCATTGGCGGACTGCTGCCAGGTGGTGGCGCCGCCGGCCGGATCGAAGACCAGCACGCCGGTCGTGGGCCGCACGCGGATGGCCACCGAGACCGGCGGGTTGCTGAGCATGTCATCCACCACGCCGGCGGCCGGCGAATCGTAAAAGATGCCGAAGCCGCCGCTGATCACCGTCTTGTTGTCCTTGTTGGGCGACCAACTGAACCCGAAACGCGGCGAAAGGTTGATTGCGTCCACGCCGGGATAGGCTCGATGCTGGCCGTAAGCGATGTCGCTCGCGTACGGGACGCTGCCCGGATCGGAACTGGTGAAGCTAGCTAAGCCATTGACCGGTCCGTTGAAGTTCGCGAAGCAGTTGAACTGGCACACCGGGTTCGAATTCCGTTCCGCGCGCAGGGCCAGCGTCAGGGTCAGGTTCTGCCGAACCTTCCATTGATCCTGTGCGTAGAAGCCCAATCCCCACATGGCGATCGGCACGTCGTTCGCCAGGTTCAGGGACATGCGATATTGATAGCCCATACCGCTGACGAATTTCTGCATGCCAGAGCTCACGTAGCCGAAATAGACCGCAGGATCGTTCCAATAGAAGTTGTGGTCGCTCACGTCGTAACGCCGGAAATTGGCGCCGAACTTCAGACTGTGGTTGCCGTAGATGTGGGTGAAGTCGTCGATGAACTGATACTGCGTGATGTTGCGCCCTTGCGGGAACTCGTACAGGTAGTTGATCTGGGAGAAAGGCACCGGATTCGACGAGATCACCGAGTAGGGGAACGTGGAGGTCGCCGCGGCGTGATCCTGGGCGAACTGGGCCACGTAATGGCTGAACGTGGAAGTAAAGGAATTCGTGGACGTCGGACCGAAGATATGCGTCTCGTTGAACTGCATGTCGTAGGACGGCTGATTGGAGAGCGCATCGAAGCTGGAACTGATCGGGTCCACGTGCGTCGGCTGCAACCCGTGGTCGCCCTTATAACGGAAGTAGGCGTTGTCCTTGGTTCCAATCCTCTGGTCCACGCGGCCCGCCAGTATCCATTCCGACCCCAGCGCATTGGCCGTACTGCGGAACGTCGCGGCGCAAGGTTGCGTCGCGCCGTTGAATCCCGGCAGCGTGATGTTCTGGCACTTCGTGGCACTCACGTCCAGCGGTTGCGCGTTGGCGGCGCCGGGCGCATTCAGCCAGAGGTTCATCATCTTCTGGTACGTGCTGAACTCGTTTGGCTGTACCGTCTGCACGTTGTTCAACACGGCGTTGGCAAATGCCGGAGTGGGAATGGTCTCGTTGAAGACGTTGGGAAGCACGAAGCGCATGCCCTCGTTGTCCACGTAGAAGAAGGTGGAGTTCTTGCGGATGGGTCCGCCCACATCGGCGGCCCACTGATTGGCGTTATCGAACGGACGGTCAACCCCCGACTGGTTCAGGAACCAGTCGTTGGCGTTCATGAGGCGGCCGTTCCACCAGTAGGAGGCGCCACCGTGAAAAGCGTTGCTGCCGGACTTAGTCACGTAAGTTACCTGCGCGCCGGCCAGTTGCCCGAACTCGCCGGCGTACGGGTTGGCGATGACCGTGGCTTCCTGCACTTCATTCTGGCCCAGCGCGAGATTGCTGGCGCCCGAGTTGTTGATGTTGAAGTACGGGTCCATGTCGTTTTCACCGTTGACCGTGAACAGATTGGAGGTCGCCGGCAAGCCGTTGATGGTGAAGTTTCCGTAGCCGCCTGTGACGTTCACGACCACGCCGGCCACGGTCTGGGCGATGTTCGTGAGATCGCCGCCCGCGCTCGGGAGCGACTGTACTTCGACTTGTGTAAATGCCGTATTAATGCTCGATTCGGGGTTGATCAAGGGGGCGACGGCCGATACTTCCACGGTTTGCGAGGAAGACCCCAATTGCAGGGAGATGTCCGTCGTCGTGATTTGACCCACCGCAACCGTCACCGCGCGCTCGCCCTTCTGAAAACCGGTGGCGGAAACTACCACCTCGTATCGGCCCGGCTTTAACAGCGAGAAACGATACGCACCGTTCTGGTTCGCCGTAGACGTCTGTACTGCGCCCGTATCCAGGCTTCTTAACTCCACGGCCGCGCCCGGAATTACCGCCCCGCTGGGATCGCTGATGATGCCGGCAATATCTCCGGATATCAGCGATTGTGCCCATGCCTGCCCACAGAGCGCGGCTAGTACCGCGACCAGAAGGAGTCCTAAGGTCCAGCTCTTACTCATAGATTCACACGATCCTTTCGAGTTGCCACTTCGATTAAAATGAAACGATACGCCATGAGCAGCATTTTGCTGGCCATCGTTACAGGATTAGAAATCCTTTTAATATCAATACCTGTAAGTCCTGTTATTTGCTAGTTCTCCCATGATCCGTAGCGTTTTGAGGTCTACATACGAGAAATGGTAATGCGATCGGGTGCCTGGGCCGGGGCCCGCTGCGGCATTTGGCGCAACTGGTCGATACCGCGGCCGTACGATGGGCGAGCGCTCCCGGATTACACTAGGCCTTGCATGTCTATACGAAGCTCTCTGTGCCTGATGGCCAGCATGGTGCGGGACGGCGCCGTATCGCCCGTGGAACTCGTGGATGCGCACCTGGCGCAGATTGCCGCGCAGAACCCGCGGCTGAACGCGTTCGTCATGGTGCTGGAGGAAGACGCCCGCGCGGCGGCTAAAGTCGCGGAGGCCGCCGTGATGCGTGGCCAGCCGCTCGGCTTGCTGCACGGCGTGCCGGTGACGGTCAAGGACAGCTTCGACATCGCCGGCCTGCCCACTCTTTGCGGCAGCCGCTTCCGCCTGGGCCACCGGGCCGCGGAGGACGCCGTGGCGGTGGCGCGGCTGCGCGCTTCCGGCGCCATCATTCTGGGAAAGACCAACACGCCGGAGCTGCTGTCGGCCTACGAAACCGACAACTACATCACCGGCCGCACCAATAATCCGTGGGACCTCGGGCGCACACCCGGCGGTTCCAGCGGCGGCGAGGCGGCGGCTATCGCGTCCTTCTGTTCGGCCGGTGGAATCGGCAGCGATGGCGGCGGATCGATCCGCATCCCGGCACATTTCTGCGGTATCGCCGGACTCAAGCCGACGCCCGGACGCATTCCGGCCACTGGCCATTTTCCAGTGATGAACAACCCGGGCGGACTGCTGGCGGCCGCCGGTCCCCTGGCACGTTCGGCGGAAGATGTGCGGCTGCTGTTCGCCGCCCTGGCGGGATATGACTTCCGGGATCCGTTTTCGGCGCCGGTGCCCTTGCGCCCCCCCAGTGTGGCGGGGTTGCGGGTGGGGGTGGTGGAGCAGTTTTATGATGTAGCCCTCGACCCGGAGGTCCGGCAGGCAGTGGCGGCGGCGGCCCAGGCGGTCGCGGCCCTTGGGATTCCGGCCGAACCGTTTCAGCCGCGCGGCTTGGAGCGCGCCCCGAACCTCTGGTGGTTCTTCTTCGGCCAGTTGACCGCGCCATTTACCAGGCAGATGCTCCAGGGCCAGGAAGCCGAGGCGCACTGGACGGTCACCGAATCCGTGGCCAGCGCCCTGGAGCAGCCCGCGCCCACCGTAGAGCAGGTTCTGCTGAACCTCGCCAAGCGCGATCGCATGCGCGCGGCGTTGTTGCGCCAGATGGAAGAAACCCCGGTTTTGTTGATGCCGATCTGCGGGATCACCGCGTTCCAGCACCGGGCCCGCCGTTGGCAGGTGGGCGAATCCGAGATCGGCCTGTTTCAAGCCACCATGCCGGCAACTCCGTTCAATCTGCTGGGCCTGCCGGCCATGGCGCTTCCTTTCGCGAGGTCCGCTGCGGGGATGCCGATCGGGATCCAACTGGTCGGCCGGCCGTACGAGGAAGAAGTGCTGCTGGAACTGGCGGTGCGGCTGGAAAATGCACGCGGCCCTTTCCCGGGACCGCCTGGGTGTTAGGCCAGCCGGGATAAGATAAGCCTATGCCAGATAACTCACAATCGGGCTTCGTCCCCGAGAATATGGTGACCACGGCTTTTACCCTGGACGGCTACAGGATTGTGCGCAGCCTGGGTGTGGTGCGCGGAATCGTAGTGCGGTCGCGCTCGGTCTTCGGTACGATCGGCGCCGGCCTGCAGACACTGGTAGGGGGCAACATCACGCTGCTGAGCAGCCTCTGCGAGAAGACCCGCCAGCACGCCTTTGAGCTGATGTTGACCCACGCCGCCGAGCGCGGCGCCAACGCGGTGGTGGGCGCCCGCTACGACGCCACGGAGATCATGAGCGGTGTTACCGAAGTACTGGCGTATGGTACTGCGGTTTATGTGGAGCCGGTGGCAGGCTGAAGCCCGACGGGCGCGAAATAAGGTGAAGGTGCTGCGAGCTACGTGTTTCCGAGGCAAGCTACGGAGTGGGGAGGAACCATGCTGGCTTAAGGGAGCGCAGCTCGCAACAACCGTTCACACTAGTTAGTGATTTTCGGGGGCGAAGCGTTTCACGCGCTGCGCCAATTTTCTCGTAGAAAATGTTAATAAGATGAAAATCCGCAAGGCTGTGATCACGGCCGCCGGGCCGGGCCAGCGGAGCCTCCCGCTGCAGACCCTGATCGATCGCGACGGCGCCGAAAAGGCGGTACTTTGCATCATCGTGGAGGAGGCTTTGCGCGCCGGGGTGGAGGAGATCGCCATGGTGGTCTGCCCGGGCGACGAAGTCCCCTATGCGCGGGTGGCCGGCGACCACGCCGGCCGCATTCGCTTCGTGCCGCAGACCGAACCGCTGGGATACGGCCACGCGGTGTTGTGCGCACAGGACTTCGTGCGCGACGATCCGTTCTTGCACCTGGTCGGCGACCACCTCTACATCAGCCGTACGGAGAAAGGCTGCGCGCAACAGCTTGTGGAAATCGCCGAATCGCACGCCTGCCCGGTGTCCGCGGTACAGGCGACCCGCGAGAACCTGCTGCCGCACTACGGCGCCGTCGGCGGACAGCGCGTGGCGGGCAGCCAGGACCTGTATCGCATCGAAACCGTAATCGAAAAGCCCACCCCCACCGAGGCCGAACAGCGGCTGGTGGTTCCGGGACTGCGCGCAGGCCACTATCTGTGCTTCTTTGGGATGCACGTGCTCACCCCTACGGTGATGGCTTTCCTGGGACCCGGGACCAGCCTGTCGGCCGCGCTGGCCGAACTGGCGCGCCGCGAACAGTACCTAGCGCTCGAACGCGCCAACCGCAGGTACGATATCGGCGTGCGCTACGGGCTCCTCCACGCCCAATTGGCTTTGGCGCTCGACGGATGCCATCGCGAAGAAGTTCTGGCGCAGTTGGTCGAATTACTGGCCTTGCGATGAGCGACTTGACCGCGATCATCACGGCGGCCGACCCGGCGGTCCGCAACCGCTCCCTGGACGCGTTCTGCCGCCGCGCCAGCGTGGCCGAGCTGCGCGCGGAAGCGGCCGAACTCGAACGCTTTCGCCGCGCCAGCGACAATCTCTACGAGCGCGTGCGGGCGCTCTTTTTCCTCTACGCCATCCATCGATTCCATCTGCCGTTCCGGCCGGGTGTGGGAGCGCAGGGCCGCATTCCGTTCCGCGGCTACGAGCACCTGTTGCAGCGCCGGTTTGAGGAAGCCATCGAGATCTTCCTGGCCCTGGAAACCCAGGAAGGGCCGAACGCGGCGATCTCCAGCGCGCTGGCCGCCGCGTATCACGGCCTGGGATTCCAAACGCTGGCCGGACAGGTCCGCCGCAGCGTGCGTACGGTGCGCGGCAACCAGTGGATGTTCCGCACCGGGCATCCCGCGGATTATCCCCTGCGGCTGAGGCGGGAGCTCCTCGATCGTGCCGGCGGCCTGTTCCCCATCATCCGGGAAACGACGCCGGTGCGCATGGACCTGACGCACAGCGGCTGGAGCGACATTTTCTTCCTGGGGATGGACTTCCCCGAAGGCGCGCGCGTCCTGAACGTTTCCATCGACCTGACGGTGCGCGGCGCCGGCCCCCCCAAGCCGCCCGTGGAGGCCTGGTTCCGGGTGATCGACGAGCCGGTCTTGCGGCTGGCCAGCGTGGATCTGCATGCCGCCGCCGAGATCACCACCCTGGCCGAGATCTTCGATTTCGCGCGCGACTACCTGGGACTGCTGAAGGCCGCCGTGATCGCTTCCGGGATCGTGCCGCCGGGTATGGAAGGAGCCGGCCAGCCGCTGGCGGACGTATTGGCGGTCCTTACCGGACGGCCGGGGCACGGCATCGAGATCGTCAGCCGGGTGAACGACATTCCGAAAGGCTCGCGGCTGGCGGTTTCCACCAACCTGCTGGCTTCCCTGATTTCCGTCTGCATGCGGGCGACGGGCCAGGCGCAGGCGCTCTCGGGTCCGCTGGCGGAGACGGACCGCCGGCTGGTGGCGGCGCGCGCCATCCTCGGCGAATGGTTGGGCGGGTCCGGCGGCGGCTGGCAGGATTCCGGCGGACTGTGGCCCGCCATCAAGCTGATCGAGGGCGTAAAGGCCGCCGAGGGCGATTCGGAATTCGGCGTCAGCCGCGGCTGTTTGTTGCCGCGCCACCGCATCCTGGGAGAAGAGGCCGTCTCGCCGGAGACGCGCCGCCGGCTGCAGGAGAGCCTGGTCCTGGTTCATGGCGGCATGGCCCAGGACGTGGGACCGATCCTGGAAATGGTCACCGAGAAGTACCTTTTGCGGGGGGAGGCCGAATGGTCCGGCCGGCAGGAGGCCGTCCGCATCCTGGACGAGATTATCGGGCGCTTGCGCGCCGGGGACGTGGCGGGGATTGGAGCCGCCACCGAACGCAATTTCGCGGGACCCATCCAGACCATTATTCCGTGGGCGTCGAACCTGTACACCGAGACACTGATCCGCCGCGTGCGGGAAGAGATGGGCGCCGGATTCAAAGGCTTTTGGATGCTCGGCGGCATGTCCGGCGGCGGCATGGGCTTCATCTTCGATCCGGAGGTGCGCCGGCGCGCGGTCGAACGGCTGGAAGCCATCATGCGGGAGAGCAAGCGCAGGTTGGACCGCGCGGTGCCCTTCGCCATGGACCCGGTGGTCTACGACTTCGCCATCAACGAACGCGGCACTCACGCCGAGTTGCTGACGGGCGACGCGGCCCTGATGCCGCCCGGGTATTACACGCTGGCCGTTCCCGCGTTGCTGCGCACCGAGACGCGCCTGCTCTCGTCCTGCCGCCGGGCGGAGCTCGACCGCTTCGCGGCGGCCTGCCGTGTAGCGCCGGAACTGTCCGGCATGGTGCAGAACCTGTTCGATTACCTGCTGCCGCGGTCCGCCGAGGAAAGCACGGAAGCTTCCGCCAGCCTGGCCGCGCTGCTGGATCGCCACGGCTTCGACCGCGAGCAGCACGAGCGGATTCAAGCCGACCTGCGCAGCGGGCGCATCGGCCTGGCGCAGAACCGTCTGCCGGCGACGAGCCGGATCGAAGACGTCGCCCCCGGCGATATCACGGATGCCGCCGGCGGCTTGCCGGCGCACTACCGGGAGACCGGCATGCAGGCGCTGGCGGAGGGTACGGTGGCGGTTGTGACGCTGGCCGCCGGCGCGGGCACCCGCTGGACCAAGGGCGCCGGCGTGGTCAAAGCGCTCCACCCGTTTGCCAAGATCGCCGGGCGGCATCGCAACTTCATCGAGGCTCACCTGGCGAAGAGCCGCCGCGCCAGCCGGCTCGGCGGTCCCCCCCTGCCGCATGTGATCACGACCAGCTATTTGACTCGCGACGCGGTGGCTGACTGGCTGCGGGCCGAAGACAACTACGGCTACCCCGGTCCGCTGCTACTCTCGCCAGGCCGCAATATCGGCTTGCGCCTGATCCCCATGGTGCGCGACCTGCGCTTTGCCTGGGAGGAGATGCCGCAGCAGCTCCTGGACGAGCAGGCGCAGAAGGTGCGCGAGAGCCTGCACGCCAGCCTGATCGCCTGGGCGCGGCAGGCCGGCGAAGCGAGCGCCTACGTTGAGAATCTGCCCATGCAGTGCCTGCATCCGGCGGGGCACTGGTACGAGTTGCCGAACCTGCTACAGAACGGCGTGCTGGCGCGTTTGCTGGACGAGCGTCCGCGCTTGCGATATCTGATGCTGCACAACATCGACACCCTGGGCGCCGATGTGGCGCCGGAGATGCTCGGGCTGCACATCGAGTCCGGCGCGGCCATGACCACGGAGGTGATCGCGCGGCAAATGGACGACCGCGGCGGCGGCCTGGCGCGCATCGACGGCCGGCTGCGCCTGGTCGAAGGCCTGGCTCTGCCCCACGAACGCGTCGAATTTGAGCTGACTTACTACAATTCGGCCACCTATTGGATCGACCTGGACCGGATGCTGACGGCTTTCTCGTTGACGCGTGCGGACCTGGCGGACGCGCCGAAGGTAACGGCCGCGGTGCGCGCCCTGGCCGCGCGCATGCCGTCGTACATCACTTTGAAGGATGTTAAGAAGCGATGGGGCAAGGGTCAGGAAGATATCTTTCCCGTGGCCCAGTTCGAGAAACTCTGGGGCGACATGACCGCCTTATCCGACCTCGACTGCCGCTTCGCGGCGGTGACGCGATACAGGGGGCAGCAACTCAAGGAGCCGGCACAGCTCGATGGCTGGCTGCGCGACGGCTCCGCGGGATACCTGGAGTCGTTAGGCGACTGGTAGCCGGCCGGCCTGGTTGTGCGGACGGCCACACCCGATCTCCCGCCCCTTCGGGAAGAGTCGCGTCTTGCGGTAGCCGTAACAATATGTTAAAAATATGGTCAAGTCGGACAAGAACTGATCCAACTGAAATCCGCGCCACCCCCGTGGGGAAGAGTGCGCGGGTCATATCTTTAATCCGCCTAAAGGAAGGCACCCAGTGGAATCTGCGAACCGTAAACTCATCCGTCCAACGTTGAACGAGATCAAGGAGCAGATAGCCCCGCCGCGCCGGGCGCAGAAGAAACCCATACCACCAGACCAGACAAACGCCGAGAACTTCTACTACGTAAAGCAGATGCAGAGCAAGACTCCGATGGTGTTCGTGCTGAAGGACGGTGAAACGCTGCACGGCGTCATCGAGTGGTACGACAAATGTTGTCTGAAGGTCAATCGCGACGGCCAACCCAACCTGCTGCTCTATAAACCGAATATCAAGTACATGTACAAGGAGTAGACTCCGGCCCGCGTCTTCGGCGACCTTCAGTTCATTCCGCGTTTGCGCATAGCCAGCCGATACTCCCGTCTTTCGCCGGCTTCACGGTATCGGCGTTGCTCCTCTTCGGTCTCAGCCATAGCCGGGGGAATCGGCATGGGCTTGCCCTGCGCGTCCAGCGCCACAAACGTCAGGTAGGCGGAGCAGGTGTGCAGTTTCTCGCCGGTTATCAGGTCTTCCACCATCACCTTGACTCCCACTTCCATGGACGTATGAAATACCCGGTTTACCTGCGAATGCAGAACGATCAGCTGTCCGATGTGAATGGGGTGCAGGAAACTCATATGGTCGAACGACGCCGTCACTACCGGACGGCGCGCGTGCCGCATGGCGGCCATCGCCCCGGCCAGGTCCACGAGATGCATCACTTTCCCGCCCAGCACATTGCCCAGTCCGTTGGCGTCCGTGGGCAGCGCCAACTCGGAGTACTCGGACCTGGAATCGCGCACCGGCTTGCCGGCCTGCGCTTCGGGCTGGCTCATGCGCGGACGGCAAGCCCCTTGCGGTGCAGATAGCTGGAGACGTAGGCTTGCGCCTGGCGCGCCAGGCAGGCATCCGGATGGCCGGCGCCGGCCGGCCCGCCATCGGGCGCGTATTCCAACTGACCGTGGGCAAACGGCAGATGATCTTTCTCCATCACCCATGAGATGCGAATCAGGCCGTCATGGTCGGAGGAAACCGCGAAGCGCGCGCTATCGGGTCCGTCCGGCGGCACGCGGGCGCAGCGCGCGCGGGCGTAACCGAAGTTGCAGAGCTGCTGCACGGTCTGCGGATCGGGATGCCAATCGCCCTGCGCGGCATGGCACATTCCGGACCACGTATCGCCCAACGGGGCCGGCGGCATTCTTTTTCCGGTGGCCTGCGGCACACGCTCCACAGGCAGGAAGTACGGGCACGCCATCGGCAGGTATGGTAACACAAGGATATGAGCACCCGGCTGGAAGTCCTGAAGAATATGGTCGCGCAGAATCCGAACGACAGCTTCGCGCGCTATGGCCTGGCGATGGAGTACGGCAACGCCGGCCAGCTCGAGCAGGCTGTCGCGGAGTATCGTGCCGTGCTGGCCGTGAATCCGAACTATTCGGCCGCGTATTACCATGGCGGCCAGGCGCTGCAGAAGCTGGGATGCGCCGACGAAGCGCGTACGCTCTACCGGCAGGGGATCGAAGCCACCACCCGCAACGGCGATCTGCACGCCCGCAGTGAGCTGCAGGCCGCGCTCGACATGCTGGGATAGGCCCGCCCATGTTAGTCGGATCCGTGTCAGCCGGATAACTCGGCGCTGCTAACATCAGTTAATTCCCGCCCGCTTCCCGCCCGTACTCCTGGTGCCTCTGTGACTCATAACATGTCCGCGATCATTTACATCCGTCAACGGCTCCGGCTACACTCGTCTCAGGCCGAGGGAGCGGTCCCGTTTAGGAGGCAGGCATGCAGCGAGTCGGATGCCGATCGAGAGAACACGCGCAGAAAGGGTCATTCATATTGGAAGCCAGCGCCACTACCTTACTGATGCTCGGGTTGTTGTTCCTGGTTATCGACCTGGGCCTGGCGCTGTTCACGAAGGCGACGTTGCAGTCCGCGGTTCGCGCGGGCACGCGCTTCGCCGTTACAGAACGGCTGGTTTCCGGGAGCTCTTACCTGAACGACTCGATCGTGCGAGTGGTCCAACAGAATGCCTTGGGAATGCTCAATGGCCCCAATGGCGCCTGTAAGATCGCCATCACTTACCACAACTCGGTCACCGGACTCCCCAGCAGTGGAAACGGCGGCGATGTGGTCAGCGTGTCAGTCGTCGGTTATAACTATACTCCGGTCGGCATTCTCAAGAGCGGCGGCCCGATCGCGATTACCGCCAGTTCATCCGACGTAATGGAACAGTGCCCGTTCACGGGTTGTCCGCCCGTCGCCAATCCCGCGCCGGCCCCCTGCCCTTAAGGATCCCGAGCCATGCGGAAAGGAGATCAGTCGATGCGCGGAAATCGCTCCGAAAAGGGTAACTCCTATATCGAGTTTGTGCTGGTGGCGGCATTCTTTTTCGTACCCCTGATTCTGGGCATGATTACCCTGGGTATCGCCGTGGTGCGTAGTTTCCAGGTGAATCAGCTCACGCGCGACGTGGGCCACATGATGGCGAAGGGCGTCGATTTCTCCCAGCAGGCCAATCAGAACCTGGTGGCCAACAGCCTGGCCCATGGCCTGGGACTCGCGGCCAACACGGGCAATGTCACCGGCAGCACCGCGGGCAACGGCGTTCTGGTCCTGTCGGTCTTCGAGAGCATCCCTTCTTCGTGCGGCTGCGCCAATGCCGGACACGTCGTGGTCGTCAACCGGATCGTCATCGGCAACCACACGCTCTTCATCTCTCCTTTCGGCCGCCCGGCTTCTATCGCGCCCGACGGCAGCGTGAATAACTACGACAGCGACACTTCGGCGCGGGCGGATAACGTCTCGAGCGTAGTCACACTGGGCGCCAACGGGCTGGCATATATGGCGGAAGGCGACTTTGCCTTCCAGGATCTGGGAGTCGTCGGCTTCATGACGCACCTTGGCGCATTCAATCGCACTGTCTTCTAAAGGAGGGAGGCCGGGCACTTATGCAACTCACCGACACACGCAGGAAGCGTTCCAAAGGTGTGGCCGTCATCTTGACGACGCTCACGCTGGCGATTACCCTCCCGCTCATCGGCCTGGGTTTCGACGTGGCCACCATGTATCTGATCAAGTCCAAGTTGTCGGCGGCCGCCGACGCCGCGGCTCTGGCCGGCGCCCGCGCGCTCAGTCAGGGCGACAACAGCGCGGCGCAGTCAGCCAGTGCCATCGCCGCGGCGGACAACTTCTTTAGCGGAAACTTCCCTTCCGGCTATTGGCGGTCCAGGGGTGTCACCGCGTCGGTCGCGGTAGACAGCGCTTCCACGGCGAACTATCGCACGGTCACCGTGACCGCCTCCGTACAGGCGCCGTTATACTTCTTGCGCGTGTTCAACCAGCAATACGCCACCCTGAATGTGACCGGCCAGGCCGGCCGGCGCGACGTCATGATGATGCTGGTACTCGATCGTTCCAACTCCATGAACCAGATCGTGGCGGGCACCGGTTTATCGGCGTGCGCCATCATGAAAAACGATGCCGCCGCGTTCGTGAACTACTTCGCGCCGGGCCGCGACCAGATCGGCCTGGTGGTCTTCAGCGGCAGTACGTATTACTATCCGCCGACAACCGGTTTCACCACGCCGGACGCCAACGGCAACACCATCCCGTCGCTGATCGAGTCCATCACCTGCCAGGGCAGTACCAGCACAGCCGAGGCATTGAATGTGGCCTACCAACAGGTCAAAGCGGTGGGCAGCACGTCGCGGGCAAACATCATCATGCTCATGACCGACGGACTCCCCACCGCGATCACCGCCGACTTCTGGGGCCTGCGCAGCAACTCGAGCTGCGGCTCATCGCCTCTGAAAGGCGTCTTTGCCGGCGGCCTCCGCGCCGGTTCGTTATTTCCCGGCAGTTCGCTCGGCCTGTCGGTCGACACGCAGACGACCCTGACCACCGCCCAAGACGTGGTGATCCCGAACGACGGCGGCTGTCATTTCGCCGCCAACCTGGGCCTGGTGTCGTCAGACATTGCCAGTCTCCCCACGGCCGACTATTTTGGAAACTCGACTCAGGGCTACACCGCGCTCAGCCCGGCGTACCGTTTTGCGCCGGCGAATCTGGCAGACGTGAGCGACGCCCAGGGAGCGGTCTACGCCGCCATCAACGCCGCTGACAATCAGGCCACCGCCATCCGCAGCGATGCGACCTTGCGACCCACGATTTACACCATCGGCCTGTCCGGCGACGGAGCGCTGGATCAGAACCCCGATGGGCTGTTGTTGATGAAGATGGCCAACGATCCGAACCTGGCGGGGCAGGCTGCGCCGGGGCCATCCTTCTACCGCTCGCAATCGGGCCAGCCGCAGGGAGCCTACGCGAATGCTCCCAGCGCCGCGCAATTGGCGCAGGCATTCGACACCATCGCGCGCCAGATCGCCGTCCGGCTGTCGCAGTGACCGGAGACAGGCGTCCATCTCCCCCCGGGGGGGTATAATCGCTTCGAATGTACTTCCAACAATTCTATCTGGGCTGTCTGGCGCACGCTTCTTACCTGGTGGGATCGGAGGGCATCGCCGCTGTGGTCGACCCGCAGCGCGATGTCGAAATCTACCTGGAGGAAGCTCTTAAGAACAACCTGCGCATCGCGCACGTCATCGAAACCCACCTGCATGCCGACTTCGTCTCCGGCCATCGTGAACTCGCGGCGCGCACCGGGGCCGAAATTTACGTGGGCGCCAAGGCGAGAGCACAGTTCGCTCATCACCCGGTGGCCCAGGGCGATCAAATCAACTTCGGCCGCTGCCGGCTCGACTTTTTGGAGACTCCCGGCCATACCGTGGAGAGTATCTGCGTTCTGCTAACGGATCTCGACCGGTCGCCGGAGCCGTTCGCGGTCCTCACCGGCGATACGTTGTTTATTGGCGATGTGGGGCGTCCGGATCTGTCGCCGGATCACACGCCGCAGCAACTGGCCGGCCTGCTCTACGACAGCCTGCACCAGAAACTGCTGCGACTGGCGGACGGCGTAGAAGTCTACCCCGCGCACGGGGCCGGTTCGCTGTGCGGCCGGCAGATCAGCGCCGCGCGATCGTCCACCATCGGCGAACAGCGCATCACGAATTACGCGCTACGGCCCAGCAGCCGGGAGGAGTTCGTACAGATGCTGACGGCGGCCCTGCCCGACCGGCCCGCCTATTTCGCGCAGGATGCCGCGATCAACCGCACCGGCGCAACAGCATTGGCCGACCTGCCTCCCGTGCCGCGGCTCGACCTCGGAGAGGCGGTCCGCCGCCAGGAAGCGGGGGCCGTTTTGCTGGATACCCGGCCGGACGCGGACTTCGCCGCGGGGCACGTCCCCGGCGCGATCAACATTCCGCTCTCCGGACAGTTCGCCTCCTGGGCCGGCGCCCTTATCGGCTTGCAAAGCGACCTGGTGCTGGTCGCCTCGGATGCGGAGCGCGTGGCGGAATCCCGCATGCGGCTGGCGCGAGTCGGCATCGAGCGCGTGGTCGGCAGTCTGGAGGCAGCGGACGGCCTGGCTCACGAGCGGCTTCCGCAGATCAGCGTGCGGGACCTGGAACGTCTGCGCCGGGAGAACGCGGAGTTGCAGGTGGCGGACGTGCGTCGCCCCGGTGAATGGGAGGACGGCCATATCCAGGGTGCCGTCCTGCTGCCGCTCAACCAAGCCTCCGCCATGCTGGCGGAACTGGATCGCGCGCGGCCCGTCGCGGTGCACTGCAAGAGCGGTTACCGCAGCGCCATCGCCTGCAGCCTGCTGCAACGCGCGGGATTCCGCCAAGTCATGAACGTGACCGGCGGATTCGACGCCTGGAAAGCTGCATTTCAATGAGCTATCCGCAACACTGTCCCGCCGCTATTCTGACTGCGCGCGGCAGCGTGACGGTACAGCCGGTGCCGCTGGCCGAACCAGGCACCGGCGAAGTGCTGATGCGCATGGAGGCGTGCGGGCTCTGCCATTCGGACCTGTTCGTCTCCCAACTGGAAAAGCTGCCGCTCCTGCCGCTGACCCTGGGGCATGAAGGCATCGGGCGGATCGTAGCCTTGGGCGCCGGGGTGGAGGGCTGGGTGGCCGGCGATCGGGCCGGCATCACCTTTCTCGCCTCCACTTGCGGCGCCTGCGAACTGTGCGCCTCGGGAAACGAACGGTTCTGCCCTCGCCAGCTCAACTTCGGCTATACCGTGCATGGCGCGTTGAGCGTCTATGCCGTGGTGCCGGCTCCCATGCTGGTCCGCGTGTCGGACCGGCTCTCGGCCGCCGCCGCCGCACCGCTGTGCTGCGCAGGCTGGACGGCTTTCGGCGCGTTGCGCGAGGCCGGGCTGCGGCCGGGACAATCCGTCGCGCTCTGGGGCATGGGAGGTTTGGGGCACCTGGCTATCCAGTATGCGCGCCACCTGGGTCTGCGGGTCGCCGCCGCGGATGTCTCGGAAAGCAAGCTGGAGATGGCGCGCGCACTGGGCGCCGATCTGGCGCTGCCGGCCGATACCGCCGGAAGGACGCTGCAGAAGCAATGGGGCGGGGCCGACGCGGCCATTATACTGACTGGCTCGCCCGTAGCCGTCCTGCAAGCCTTCCGCTCGCTCAAACGGACCGGGACGCTCATCACCTGCGGGCTCTCCACGAATCAGTACGAATTGCCCATGGTGGACACGGTCCTGAAAGGCCTGTCCGTGAGGGGGAGCTACTTGGGCACGCGGGCGGATCTGGAGGAGGTATTCCGGCTGGCGGAATCCGGAGTAGGCCGGGCACACGTGGAATGTCACGCGCTCGAGGAAACGCCCGAACTTCTGGAGAAGATGCGCCGCGGAGAGATTCTGGGCCGCGCGGTGATTGTCTTCTAAGTGCGCCGGGAGCGCCGCGCCTGCGACGGCTTGATTCGCTTGGCTTTCTTGGCTTTGAACTTCCTGACTTTGTACTTGTAACTCTTGATTTTGTGACGTTTGTAGCTGGTCTTGGCCAGGGCCGGCGTCTGGGCAATGGGCAATAACAAACCCGCCCCGATCATCAAGGCCGGCAAAAGCATACGGATGCGCATCAACTATATTTTATTGCGCGGCCTTGGAAAACCACAAGTACATCATTAGAAAACAAGCGGCGGTCAATACTACGCAGGCTATGGCCGCTGCCTGCCAGAGCCGCTCGGTAGGGTTACGCGCCAGCCGCGGCGTACCCGCCAGCCAGGCCACCCCGAAACCCGCCGCCAGGCCGCCGATGTGCGCCGCATTGTCAATATGCAGCCCAGGCAGCAGGCCGATGACCAACACGTACACCGCCCATCGCACATATACGGCCCGCACGGCCTGTCCCGCCGCGGAGTGCCGGTGCCGCACGCCCAGCGCGATCATCGCGCCGAGCAGTCCCATGATTCCGGCCGAAGCACCCACCGAAACCGAGGCGGTCCAAAAGGTGCTTAGCAGAAACCCAAAAATGTTGGCCACCGAGTAGATGACGATCAACCGGCTGGGCCCGAAGGTCTCCTCCACCTGGGCGCCTACGTCGAACAACACCCAGGAATTCATGCCGATGTGCAGCAATCCGCCATGCAGAAAACCGGCGGTCACCAGGCGCCACCACTGGCCGTAGCCCAGGATGGCCAAGCGGAACTTGGCGCCGAACTCGAGCAGGGTTTGCCCGTCGATCGACATGAATCCGCCGGCGCCGGCCTGCTGGCTGACGAGCGCGGTCGCCAGATAAAGGCCGCCGTTGATCAGCAGGATCAAGGTCGTCACAAAACGGGCGTGGGGGATGGCGAATACCGTGCTGGGGTTGCGCACCTCGATGGCCCGCGGTCCCACCCGCTCGTTGCAGTATGGACAGACCTTGTCCCGATCGGTGATGAACGCCCGGCAGTGCGGGCACATGCGGCGCTGATCCATGCACCCCCATTGTACCTGCTACACTCTGGCTTTCCCCATGACCCCGAATCCGCTCCTGGGCGTTTTCCTCCACTGGCTGGGCGGTTTGTCGTCCGCCAGTTTCTATCTGGGCTTCCGTCCCGTGAAGGGATGGGCCTGGGAAACCTACTGGCTTGCCGGCGGGATCTTCAGTTGGATCATCGCGCCGTGGCTGCTGGCCCTCACCATGACCAGCGATCTGGCCGCGGTGCTGCGCGAAGCTCCGTCCAGCAGCCTTTTCTGGGCCTACACTTTCGGCGTGCTGTGGGGGCTCGGCGGGCTGACCTTCGGCCTGACCATGCGCTACCTGGGCATGTCGCTGGGTATGGCGATGGTGCTCGGCTACACCGCGGCTTTCGGTACGCTGCTGCCGCCCATCTTCCGCGGCCAGTTCATGGGGCAGGTGCTGGGAACGCATTCCGGGCAGGTGATCCTGGCCGGCGTGGCCGTGTGCCTGGCCGGCATCGCTTTCGCCGGGTCGGCGGGAGTTTCCAAGGAGCACGAACTGTCGGAGGAACAAAAGCGCGCTTCGATCCAGGAGTTCAGCCTCAAGCGCGGGATCCTGGTAGCGACCTTCTCCGGCGTCATGAGCGCGTGCTTCGCTTACGGACTGGCGGCGGGCGACCCCATCAAGCAGATCACCCTGCGCCACGGCACGCCCGTTTTGTGGCAGGGCCTGCCGGTCTTGGTGGTGGTGCTTTTGGGCGGCTTTACGACCAATTTCATCTGGTGCCTGATTCTGAACATTCGCAACCGGACGGGCTATCAATACTTCACTTCGAAGCTGCGCGGTCCGGTGCCGAAGCGGGACGCGGAACCGATCCTGGAGACGGCCATCGACGCGCCCGGAGAGGAGATGGCGGCGGCGGTGCCCGCGCGGACGGCCTGGCCGGCGCGCGCGCCGATGCTGTCGAATTACTTCTTCTGCGCCGTGGCGGGCACCACCTGGTACATGCAGTTCTTCTTCTACACCATGGGCGAGACGCAGATGGGCGCCTTCAAGTTCTCCAGTTGGACGCTGCACATGGCCAGCATCATCATCTTCAGTACGCTGTGGGGCATCGCGCTGAAGGAGTGGAAGGGCGTGAGCACCCGCACCAGGTGGCTTGTCGGATTGAGCCTCCTGGTGCTGGTGTCATCCACGGTGATCGTGGGCTATGGGAATTATCTGGGTTTGGCGCGCTGAGATCACTTGCCGTTTTTGCCGACGTTGACGCCGACTCCCGTGCAGAAGTCCCAACCCTTGGCCGCCAGGTAGCCGGCATAGCTGCCGCAGTTGCCGGCCACGATGTCGGCGAACTCCGAGGCCACGCCGATCTGGCTGTAGATCTCGGTCAGCTCCGCATTGCTGGATGTGTACAGATGTCCGGCCCAGTTGACGATCCCGGCGAACCCTGGCGACGATACGCTGGTGCCGCTGCCCAGCCACCACGTGGCGTATTGCCCGTTGATCGGAAACGTATCGTAGAACCACACCGGCGTGCGCCCGTCACCCACGAACGCCACATCGGGAGTGCCGCGCTGCGTGCCGACGATGCTGGCGATGCCGCCTTGATAGCTGGGGATCGGCTCGTTGGGGCTGATGCCGCCGCCGGTGTTGTACCAGGCGCTCTGCTGTTCGAAATCGCCGGTGCTGGGATTGCGGCTGATGGTGGTGCCGCCCACGCACACCACGTCCACCGACGTGCACGGATAACTGATGCCCGGAGAGTCGCCCGAGGAAGAGAAGTAGACCACGCCGGGGGTTGTGAAGTAGCCGTCATAACCACTTTCGCCGCCGAAGTCGCCGAATCCCCAGCTCATGTTGACCTCGCCGCCGCCGGCGGCCGCCACCAGGTTGCTGGCCAGCGCGATGGCCGGAAACATATCGCCCGAGCCACTGGAATTCGCCTCCACCAGAATGATCTTGGCCTTGGGAGCCATGGCATGCGCGATTTCGATGTCGATGGCTTCCTCAGCTTCCCAACTGCCGCTGGAATCCTGGGGCGGCGGCGTGCCGGTGGGCGTGGAACTGCCTGGCGCTGCGTATACCACCTGGAAGTTTGCCGCCGGCAACCCGAATTCGGCGGAGTAAGCCGCCAGATCGGCGGCCGCGTTGGGGTCGTCGTAGGCATCCACGATGCCGATGGCCCCGGCGCCTCCGCGCGCCACCGCAGTCACCGTCGTCGGGTTGCAGGTCTTCGGCGCGCCGCTCACCATCTTATAGACACAGGCCAGCGAGGCCGGGGTCTCGAAGAATCCGCCCGGCGTGTTGGCCCCTTTCATCGGCAGCCCGCCCGCCGGTATAAACAGCCGAAGAAACGTATGTGCCCGCTTACCTAAATCACCGGGGTGTACGACGCTCGACTCCGGAACGATTACCGTCCCCGCATCTGTTTCGATCCGCTGCGACCAGACCGGGACTGCCAGAGCCAGCATCGCCGCGCCCATACCAACCGTTATCTTTAACCTTGCCGTCATCAGGTTTCGATCCCTCCTGGGCAAGAAGGCGCAAACGGCGGCTGAAGACCCTCGGGAGAGACGCTGAATGGGGGGGCGGCTAATGCCGGCGTGCCAGGACGATCGGCTGGTAGAACCCACTCTCGGCCGTTTCGATCCAGCGGGACTGGCGAAAGCCGGCTGCCGCCAGCGCGCGGTCGACGGCGCCGCGGGATACGGCGTGAAAATCGGAAACGAAGTGACGGCACTCCCAGCCCGCCGCTGTTTCGCGGGTGATGTAGAGATGCATCGTGTAGCGGCGTTCGGCGGTCCAATCCCAGACCTGGTAAACGATCCGCCGGCGGCCTTGATCGTTGTGCAACACCGGACCTTGCGCCAGAGGCCGCTCCCGCACCAGCGGGTCGTAATCTCGCAAGGAGGCCAGCAGCACGCCGCCGGGAGCCAGTTTGGCCGCGGCGCTGATGGCTGCCTGTCGCACGTCGGCGTCGGCCGGCAGGTGCGCGAACGCGTTGTCCGCGATCAGGACGGCATCGAACGGCCCGCCGGGGACGCCGGCAAGATCGCGCATATCGGCCGCGTACAGGGGGATGGCGAGATTGCGGGCCGCGGCTTCCTCGCGGGCACGCGCCACGGCCGCCTGGCTCAGATCCGAACCGGTGACCTGGTGCCCGCGCTGCGCCAGCCCCAGCGACTGCGTACCGATGCCGCAGGCGGCGTCCAGGATCTTCAGCGGCCCGGGGCCGCACGCGGACTCGAGCAGAGGGCCGAAAATGCGCGCCTGCCGCGCGATCGAATCGTCCCAGTTTTGGTAGATCAGGTGATAGCAGGACGCCAGCGAATCGTACATTTCAACAAATGTGGGCGCCGCGCGTCTCCACGTACACCGCGTAGAGCGATTGGCTGGCCGCCATGAACAGCAGATTGCGCTTGCTGCCGCCGAAGCAGAGATTGGCGCAGGCTTCCGGCAATTGGATGATGCCGATGCGTTCGCCGGCCGGCGTGAACACCTGTACGCCATCGTAGCCGGGACCCACCCATCCGGATCCGGCCCATATATTGCCGTCCACGTCGGCGCGGATGCCGTCGGCCTGGCCTTTGCCCATATTAACGAACTCCCTGCCGTTACGCAGCTTGCGGCCGTCGGCCACCTCGTAGACGCGTATGTTGTGCGGCGCGTCGGGATAGTGCGTGGCGCCGGTATCCACGATGTAGAGCCGTTTGTAATCCGGTGAGAAACACAGCCCGTTAGGTTTGTACATCTCGTCGGTGACGATATCCATTTTCCCGGTCTGGCCGTCGATGCGGTAGACGGCCTCCTTCAATTCGAGTTTCGCGCGGCTGCCTTCGTAAGCCGCCAGGATGCCGTAGCCCGGATCGGTGAACCAGACGGCGCCGTCGGGCGCCACCACGATGTCGTTGGGAGCGTTGAGCGGTTTACCGTTCCACTTGTCGGCCAGCACGGTGAGGGTGCCGTCCGGTTCGTTGCGTACCACCCGCCGGTTCAGGTGCTCGCAGGACAGCAGGCGGCCCTGGTAGTCGAAGGTATTACCGTTACTGTTGCCGCTGGGCCGGCGATAGGTGCTGACGTGGCCGTCCTCCTCCAGCCAGCGCATCTGGGCGTTGTTGGGGATGTCGCTCCAGATCAGGTACCGCCCGGCGCCATCCCACGCCGGTCCCTCGGCCCACAGCATGCCGGTGTACACGCGTCGGATGGCCGTATTGTTGACCCGGTATTTAGCGAAGCGCTTGTCGAGGACCAGGATGTCGGGGTCGGGATAGCGTATGGGCTCGCGGCCGGTCCAATCCCGTTGGGCCAGGGCGGGCCGGCGCGCCAGCGTCGCGGAAGCCAGGGCGGCAGCCAGGAAGGATCTCCGATCGGATTGCATGGGCTGGTGGTTCAGTATACACCAGCGGTCAGCCGCGCATCAGCAGTTGGCCTACGATATCCTCGCAGTGGACCACGTAGCGGTCCACGAGTTCCCGCAGGGGAATCGGCGGAGCCATGCCGATGCGGCAGGGCGTATCCGCTTTATCCTGCGGGACGGCTTCCATCACGTGGACCAGCAGGCGATTCAGCGAGACCCATAGCGTACGGGCTTCCATCCAGGACATCTCGGCGTAATTCTGCGCGGCCGGCCAGGAATCTTCGGGATAGCCGGCGGCAGTGAGCTCCTTGGCCGTCAACGCGCGCGCCAGCCACTGCTGGTGCGCGGCCGCCCAGTCGATGAGATGTCCCAGGGCCTCCTTGCGGGTCCACGGCGCGCGCTTCAATGGACGCAACCCGGGAAGCTCGATCAGCTGATCGGCCACGGAAAGCAGGTGGGACAGGCGGGCAATCACGTCCGGAAAGGGACCCGAGGCGGGTTTCGCAGCGGCCGGTGGCGCGGCAGAGAGCGGCGCGGACGGCGCCGTGCGCAACGTCTCGGAGCCGATCCCGCATTCCCGCAGCAAGGCGGCCGCCAGCGTATTCTCCAGGCGCAGAAGGCCCAGAGTTAAATGCCGGCAGTCGATCGCCCGCTGCCGGAGGGCGTCACTTTCTTCTCCGGCATAGATCAGGACTCGCCGGCAGTCCTGGCTCAAGGGCATGTCCACCGACGTGGAGACGCGCTCGATCGGCTGCGGCACGTTCTCTTCGATGCGTTTGCGAATCTCGTCGCTTTTGCCGGAGGGCAGGTGGCGGCGCAGGTCCTGGTCCTCGCGCAGCAGGCCTAACAACAGATGCTCCGTCTCGATATAGCGGGCGCCCAGCAGGCTGGCTTCGTAACGCGCGAAGAATATGGTGCGGCGCGCCGGTTCCGTGAAGCGCTCGAACATAGGTCTCTTCATTATGATGCGGAACGCGCGGATACAATAATGTCTATG
>DATJYO010000059.1:0-3681 GCA_035499555.1 Bryobacteraceae bacterium | reverse complement strand
CTTCATGGCCGACGATTTTCACGGACAGGAAGAGTGGTACGAATTCGAGAGCCGCATCAAGAAGGCGTTCCCCGAATACCCCATCCGCGACATCGCCGACGACGATCCGATCTTCCACGCGGTCTACGATCTCAACGAGCGATACCAGATCCCCGGCCAGGCGCACCTGCGCGACGGGCACAAAAACGGCGCCACCGGCATCGGCGCCCACTGGCGCGCGATCTACGATGAAAAAGGCCGCGTGATGGTGGCCATCACCTACAACTCCGACATCGGCGACGCCTGGGAGTACGCCGACGACCCCTGGTATCCGGAGCGTTTCTCCGACCTGGCGATTCGGGTGGGAGTGAATTACATCCTCTACGCGATGAGTCACTGAGAAAGACAGAAGACAGAAGTCAGGAGTCAGAATTCAGAATGGTGGGGCCGCGTGCTATGGTGAGGGCGCATGCTGGCTACCCAAGCAGGAGTGCAAAAATCTGGCAAACGTCTTCCTACTGCCCAAACGAGATCTGGCCGATGTCCAGCCCGCGGGCATGGAAGATAGCCGTGGGCTGGTAGAAGGTCGACAGGGAAGGCGCCGCGGGCAGGCCCAACAGCACTTCCGGGGGAACCGTGAACTGGCCCGCGGAGACGCGCTCCGTACACACGAATGAAGCCACCGCGGAGGTGGTTGGCGAGGCAGCGCCACCCTGGATGGTGACGTAGCCCTCCGGATCGCCGCCGGTCCATGCGGCACGGGCTCCAGCGCTCGAACTCTCTACCGTGGAAGTGAATACTGGCGGCACCGTCAGGGTCGCTTGAAAGGGCCCGACATCGGTGCCGCCGGCGCCGTTGTCGATCACGTATGTGCCGGGCACCAAATATTGGACCGCGGAACCCTGCGCGAACTGCTGCGAATAATAGCCGGGCGATTGCAAAACGATTTGCCGCACTCCCTTGGGACCCGTGACGTTGAGCACACCTCCGGAATCGAGCGGCTGCGGCGCCCCGATAAGAGCGCCCACTACACCGGCCGGGCTGACGATACAGGATCCGGGCGGCGGCAAACCAACTTGTGTGCGCACGAAGGGCAGGCCGGACCGAAGAAAGCTCGCCTCGCCGGTTTCGATATACGGCGCCGGCGAGTCGGGACCGCCACAGAAGTAGTCCTCGCAGTCCTGGGCCACATGGAGGCCGATGGCGGCGGAGGCGAGGTTCGCGCCGGCCTGCCAGCGTTCCAGGTCCGCGCCGGAAACGCCGCTCAGGTCGGCACAGACGTCGCCCGAAGCGGCAACCGCGATCGTGGCGAAGTTGCTGACTGTGTCGTCCACGCGGATGGCGATCGGCACGGAACAGCCCTCCACGTTCGCCGGCACCTCGAACTGCACCTGGTCGATGCCCGCACAACAACCGGAGCGGCCTTTGTACCGCACTTTGGCGGGCTTGCTGCCAACCAGCACCTGAAGGTTGAGGCTCAGATCTTCCGGGACGGGCTGGGCTGCATCGCTGCCGGAGATCGGTCCGAGTCCGGTAGCCCACAATGTCAGCACCTGGCCCGCGTGCGCGGCATGCGTTAGCGTGTTGCGCGGCTGGTCGCTCTCCAAGTTGAAGTTCTGTGCCAGCGCCGGTCCGGTCCCCGCCTGGTTCTGCGTCAGGATCCCGGGACTGCTGCGCACGACGCGGAACGCGCCGGCTTCGCTGGTGTGTCCGTTGTAAGTCACCGAGAGCAATCCGATGCCCGTGGGCGTAACCGATGGAAGCACCGCGGCGACCTGGCTCGCATACGTGTAAACCAGAAATGCGTCCACCGCCGTCGCGCCCACGGTCACACGCACCGAAGTGCCGGAAAGGGCCGTCGGCAGCGGGAACCCGCCGGCCTGAACTAGGCTCGCCGGGCCCATCCCGGCGCCGAAAATCACGAACATCGATCCCTGCGCGATGCCCGAGTTCGGCATGCCGGGCCTCGCATAGCTGGCCGCGTTGAGCACAGCCGCAATCTGCGGAGCAGCCCATCCCGGCGTGGCGATCAAGCAGATACCTGCCAGTTTCGGAAGGAATTTCATAGGCGCTCCTTAGAAGAATCCGACGCGGTACGGGACATCCGTCGAAGCCGCCAGGCGTCCGTCAATGAACAGCTTCACCGTGGTGGTTCCGGTGTAGCCAGGGAAATTAGACGGCGCGGGGATGGAAAAATACCCACCCAGGACCGCAAGCGGCGCGTTGTTCTGATCGTCGATCGCAAATGTGGATCCGGCGCGGACGGATCCGCGAACCTGGATCGTGCCGTTCGGACTGTTGGGGATGGCAGCGTCGGGCGCCGGCACGCTGCGCAGCGCGTCGAGTTCCAACGGAGAAATACGCGACGCGGGGATGATGTTGCCCGGAAACGGCAGGCACGTCACACCGCCGGTACCGCCGCCATTGCAGGTCGCAAAATCCACTGCCATGAGTCCGGCCCCAGAGAAGTCTCCAAAGCGGGAGGGCGTGCTCGGCACGGTGATGGTTCCGGTGAAAGTCCCGGCGGCCGGATCGACGTCGATAAATGTCGTGCCGGCGTCGGTGACCGCGCTGATGAGAAAAGGACCCGCGGATGGCAGGATGTCCATGCGCGCGGTGAACTTGACCAGCAGCAGAAGCGGCGAGTACATAACCGGCGGAGACGTGGCATCCGCTGCGGGATACAGCGCCTGGATGGAGCCGCTGGCATTGCCCACGTTATTTCCCGGCACACTGGCGATGGAGGCGATGTTGCTGGAGACGCCGCCTGCGCGGATGAACACGCGGTCGCTCCCCATCCGCTGTGGGACGACGTTGAGCTGGTAGACACCGTTGAGTCCCGGCGCCAGGCCCGCGAAATCGACGCGCGCCGGATACTCGCCGATGAAGACCTCCGGCGGCACCACAACCCGATTCAGGGGCTCGGCACCCGCGCCGCCGGAACCGCTTTGAGCCGGCGGGTCGGTGGCGCCCAACCCTGTCGCGTACAGAGTGAGGAAACTCCCGGGAACCGCCTGATCTACTGGTTGGAAGTTCTGATTGAAGGCCAGCACCGGCCCTTTGCCGTCGGAGCTTCGGCTGAAAAGGCCCGGCGCCGAGGCTGCCAGCGTCACGAAATAGGGCTGGCTCTTCCCCGCCGCCGTGGCCACCCACAGGGGCACGCGGTCGCCGAGCACCTCAAAAGGAATCTGCGCGTTGATTTGGCCGGGAGAGACGAAGGACAGCGGGGCCTCGATCTCCAGGTCGCCGACCGTGACCGTCGTGCCGCCCAACTTTCTGGGGAGCGGCAGGCTGCCGGCGCTCGCGGTGGAGCCCGCTAGGTTCGCGCCGAAAATGCTAACCAGGCAGCCGTGCGAAAGCGCAGGCTGAAACGAAGCGCTGTTGATGGCCGCAGCAATGGAGGGCTGGCCGCGCGCGCCGGACGCCGCAAGTCCCGCCAGCAAGATCAGGCGTGCTGGAACCGGCCAGAGAAAACACGTCATGAACACCCTCCGATTCATCCGCACCGCTCACGTGCGCAGCCCCGTTTCCCCGAAATGCCGTGGCACTACAATATCACCTGCGTCCGCCCGGGGAAAAGGTGCGGGAACGTGATTGTCCGAACGATAATGTAGGGTTGACTATGACGAATCCTGTTCCCAACATGTTTGATCTGTCCGGCCGCGTGGCGGTGGTAGTCGGAGGCACTTCGGGCATCGGAAA
>DATJYO010000058.1:0-6309 GCA_035499555.1 Bryobacteraceae bacterium | reverse complement strand
ACCTTCATCTGGCGCGGGCCGAGGAGGTCGCGAAAAGCATCCCGGGCGCCATGGCCGTCGCCGCCGATGTCTCCGATAAAGCGCAGGTGGACGCCATGTTCGACCGCCTGCTGGAGCGCTTCGGAACCATCGACGTCCTGGTGAACAATGCCGGCGACATCCACGCCGCGCGCCACATGCTGGAAGGCGACGAAGCCTGGTGGGACCATCTGCTGGACGTCAACCTCAAGGGCGCCTTCCTGTGTTCCCTGCGCGCGGCGCACATCATGGCACGCAAAGGTTCGGGCGTGATACTCAACATGTCGAGCGGCGGCGCCACCCGCGCCCATCGCGGCAACGTGGCCTACGACGCTTCCAAGGGCGGGATCGAGGCAATGACCCGGGCCATGGCGCTCGACCTGGCGCCGTACGGTGTGCGCGTGAACGCCGTCGTGCCGGGGCTCATCCGGACCTACGACATCGACGACGCCACCGCCGCCGAGCGCGGCAAGGTGGTGCCGATGGGCCGCCTGGGCGATCCCGAAGACATGGCCGGGCCCACGGTCTTCCTGGCAACGGACGATGCCCGCTACATGACCGGCACGTGCCTGGTGGTGGATGGCGGCGTGCTGGTGCAGCAGCGGTCTACGCCCGTGGATACGTTCCCGGTGAGCCGTTTCCCGAAGCTGAGTTAGCCGTCGAGCCGCTGCGCGCCCAACTGCGCGGTCCACTGCGCGCGCTTCTGCTTCAGCAGGTCCGGAACGGCCATCGGCTGAATGTCCTCCGGCAGGCGTTCGAGGATCTCGTAGCCGAACGCCGCTTCCCCCTGGGCGTTCCATTCCGCCTGCAGGCCGCGGTCGTGATGGCCGCTGTTTCGCAGCATGAACCAGGATCCGTTGCGGGTGGCGTCGAGGTTGCGCGATGCACCCACCCAGACGCGCCCGCTCGCCGCGCAGCGGATCGCGAAGATCCCGAGGTCCGGTTTCCGCTCCTTGAATTTGCGGATGATGTCCTTACGTTCCTGTGTAGAAGGCATGGGCTCACTTTCCTTCCGCTGCAGCAAATGCCGCCGCAGCCAACTTCCGGGCGTGGGCGCGGATGTCGACGGGCCAGGCTTTCGACATCAGCTCAAATCGCTCGCGCTGCCCGGCGAACAACGCCCGGTTGGCTTCCTCGAACCCCGGCTCGTTTCCGGCCATCGCGGAGAGAAAACGATACGCCGCTTCCTGGGCGAGCCGCAACTGATCGCGAGCGCCCCTTGTGCGCCGCGCTTCATCCACCAGCCTCCGCAGCGCTACCGAAGCGCCGCCCGGCTGCGCCGCCAGCCACTCCCAGTGCCTCGGCAGCAGTGTGACCTCCCGGGCAACTACTCCGAGCTTCGGCCTCCCCGGACGCCGCGCTTCCGCTTCCGGCTCGGTGTCGGGCAGACGGTCGAGGACGTCCTGGGGCGTGCCGCGGAAATCGATCTCCACCGGCTCGCCGGTGCGGTCGTCGAAAATCAGGATCTGTGCCGTCGGGTTCTGATCAAGGAAGGCTTTCGCCTGGGCAGCGACCTCCCGTAAGGTACCCGATACGATGCAGCGGGTGCCGGCGAAGGCAGTACAGGTGATGGGCTTTGAATTCATCCGGGTAAAATTAATAATACCCGGGTAAAACTAATCGGTCAAGCCGCTTCGCCCTCGGTCAGCCTCTTGTATTCGAAGAACATCTTCGCGCGCCAGCGCACGATCATGCCGAAGGCCAGGACGAACATCAGGCCGCCGGTCTGCTGGGCGGTGATCACAGCGTCCAGGTACCCGCGTGCCAGCAGGCGGATCGCCGCCAGTGCGATGATCACGGTGAAGAAGGCCGCCGAGCGCCGCATCATGACGGTGTCACCCTGGCGCACCAGCCGGGTGGTTGCGAGCAGCGGGTAGGCCAGCGCGATGGCGCCGATCAGGAACGCCGCGGCCGCCCACGTCCATGGAATCCGGAATGCCGGAACGACGAACATGCAGAAGCCGGTGGACATGCCCAACGGCGGGATCACGATTTTCTTGACGGAAACGGGTGCGCGGCCTTCGCGGATGCGCCATGCCATGACACCGGCAAGGGCAACCAGAGATCCGGCGACAGCAGTCCCACTGGGTAAAACCATCTGTGTTCTTAGTTTAGCGGTTGGCGTGAACCGCTTTCAACCTACTTGGCGGGCACGGGCTCCCACCGGCAGCGGCCCAGGCACTTCTTCAGTCCGCAGGTGGTGCAGGTGATTTTGGTTTTCCGCGGGCTGTGCTCGCGGGTGGTGCGGGACAGAAGCTGTGCCGTGGTAACCATCGTTTCCCTCCTAATCCTGGTTCCAGCATAAGGGAACACCATGGAAGTTCCGCGGGGTATGGTGAGGGAGGCACGCCACTCATTTGGGGGGATTGCCCTGCGCAAAGAGTATCGAACGAAACGCTTTCCCGTTGACTCTGGCGCGCCATAGATCCGACCCTCGACTCAGGTGAACGGATAGGAGGAAACCCAAATGGCAGGTCTCATTCTGGTCACCGGCGCGGCCGGCAGCGTCGGCGCGGTAGGGCGCACGGTGACCGAGATTCTGTTGAAACAAGGCAAGGCGGTGCGCGCAATGGTGCGAAAAGAAGACGAACGCGCCCAGGAATTGCGCGCCAAGGGGGCGGAGGTCGTGACCGGCGACCTGCTGGATCTCGATTCGATGCACAAGGCGATTGCCGGCTGCGAAACGATGTACTTCGGCATGTCGGTCTCGGATACGTATCTGGCCGCGACGGTCAATGCGGCGGCGGTAGCGAAGCATCACGGCGTCAAAGCGTTCGTCAATATGTCGCAGATGACCGTCTCACAGATGAGCATCACGGAAACCACTCCCAGCCCGCAGCACAAATTGCACTGGCTCGCCGAGCAGGCGCTGAACTGGTCCGGCCTGCCGGTGGTCCACGTGCGGCCGACCGTTTTTCTCGACGGGTTCTTCCTGCTTTTCACGTCGGATTCGGTGCGGAAATCGAATCAGATCCGGTTGCCGTTTGGCGAGGGAAAGACATCGCCGATCGCCGCGGAAGACGTTGCCCGAGTGGTCGCCGTGCTGCTGGCGAATCCGCAGCCGCACATCGGCAAGATCTATCACTTGACGGGTCCGCAGTCCGAGAACATGCGGTTCTATGCGCTGGAGTATTCGAAGGCGCTTGGCCGCACCATCACTTTTCAGGACATCCCGGTCGAGCCCTGGCGGGATGGACTGCTCCGGAGCGGCATGCCGGTTCACCTGGTGAACCACCTGACAACCATGGCCAATCTGCACCGCGCGGGGCGCTATGATCGCATGTCGGACGACGTGTTTACCCTGACCGGGGAAGCGCCCATGACCCTGCAGGAATTCATCAAGAAGCATGCGACAGCATTCGCCGCCGAGTCTTCCGTGCCCGGCCGGTGACTGGCCCTACTTCGCGTTGGGGTAGCCCTTCCAGATGTACTCCAACGCCTCCGGAAGGGTCTGCGCCTTCACTGCGCGGTCGGTGTGGCCCGCATTCACCGCGAAGACGAACTGATAGTGATAGCCCTTCGCGGCCAGTACGCCGGCCATCTTCTCGTTGGCCAGAACCCAGTCGTGGTAGTCGTCTCGGGTGATCAGGTTGTCGCGGTCGCCGACCTCCATCCAGATGCGAATCGGCTTCTTCGCGCTCTCGGGAATCAGATGGGCGTGGAATTCCCAGGCGCCGTGCGGCGTCTCAGCGTTGAAGGGCCACTGCTGGTTGACGTAGGTCCCGGAATACGTCAACACACGGTGGTAGAGTTCGGGGTGATACCAGGCCATGGCCATTGCCGCAGAGCCGCCGGAACTCCCGCCCATGGTGGCACGCCCTTCGGGGTCTTTGGTCAGCTTCACGTTGTACTGCTTTTCGACCAGCGGCAGCACTTCCTTCTCGACGAACTCCGCGTACAGCCCCGACATGGTGTCGTATTCCAGCCCGCGCTCGCTGCCCTGCGCGTCGCCCGAGCCATTGCCGATCGAGACCGCGATCATCACCGGCACCTTATGTTCGGCGATCAGGTTATCCAGCGCGGTGAACAGCATCTTGTCCGGCCCGTCAGCGCCCACCAGGAGCGGCGCCGCCGTGCCCGCAACGTACTGCTTCGGCACATAGACCGACACGTGACGCGTATACGGCGCGGGATGGCTGTTCACCAGCAGCATTCCCGGATGGTCGGGATCCGGCCGCGAGAAAGTGCCCTGTTCGCGCGCGATGCCGGGATAGGTCTTGCTGTCCTTCGACTCCATGTCGAAGGTGTACACCGTCCCTTGCGGCACGCCCTCCTTTGCCGTCATCTCGGGAGCGGCCGGGTGGGTTGGGCCGAGGATGAAGTTGCCGTCCTGATCTGCCGGGGCGTTGGCGCCGTCGGCCAATTCCTTGGCAGTGACGTAGCCGGGCGTATGGGGATCACGCGTCGGCGCCGGCGGTCGCGGTGGGCGGGCGGCCTGCTGCTGCGGCGGCTGTTGGGGTGGAGTCTGCGCGAATGACGCGCTTACAGACAGTAGGGTGAGGCTGAGAAGACGAAACATGGGCTCTCCTTGTGCACGTGATGCAATCGTACCGCACGCCGCTCTTACCCGTGTTTACCCGTGTCGTCCGTGAATCAACGCTCTATCCTGCCGCCACAGCCCGATACATCGGCTTGAGCGCCGGATAGAGCGATTGGTACACCCGATGTCCGGCCGCGTACACGTCGGCGTCCGGCGCGCACGGCGGGGTGGAATCGGTCTCGCGAATCGTCGTGCGGCAAACGTCCTGCACGCTTCCGTGCTGGCCGCCGCCGGCCAGCGCCAGTAACGCGGCGCCATACGCCGAACCCTCCTGCGTATGCAGTGTCACCACCCGCCGGTTCAGAATGCTCGCCAGCAGCTGCCGCCAGAACGGACTCTTGGCGCCGCCTCCCGATGCCCGTACCGAGGCCACTTGCACGCCTAGCTCTTCGATAATGTCCAGGCAATCGCGCTGGCTGTAGGATACGCCTTCGACCAGCGAGCGGATCATGTCCGCCCTGGTGTGGCTTGCGGTCAGTCCGATCCAGCCGCCGCGCGCCGTGGCGTCCAGGTGCGGCGTGCGCTCGCCCATCAGGTACGGCAGCCAGAACAGCCCCTGCGCACCCGCCGGGGAATGCGAAGCTTCGGCCATGAGGGAGTCGTAGCTTGCGCCCGGGGCCAGTTGGTTGCGGAACCATTGCAGGCTCAGGCCCGCGCCCTGTGTCACGCCCATCACGTGCCACTTGCCCGGCACCGCATGGCAGAAGGTGTGGACGCGGCCTGCCGGGTCGTACGCCACCTTCTCCATATGCGCGAACACCACGCCCGAAGTACCCAGCGTGCAGGAGACGATCCCTTCCTCCACGATGCCGTTGCCCACGGCGCTCGACGCCTGGTCGCCACCGCCGCCCACCACGGGCGTCCCAGCCGCAAGGCCCGTCAAGTCGGCGACCAACGGCGAAATCTTGCCGCTCATTTCAACGGATTCCCGGCATTCCGGCAATAACGTGAAATCCAGGCCCAAGCCGTCCATCATGTCCCGACTCCAGCGCCGCTTCACCACGTCGAACACGGCCGTGCCGGAGGCGTCGGAGACTTCCGTGGCGTACTCGCCGGTCAACCGGTAGCGCACGTAATCTTTCGGCAGCAGCATCTTGCGCGCGCGCTCGAAATTCTTGGGCTCGTTGTCCCGCACCCACAGCAGCTTGGGCAGCGTAAAGCCGGTCAGCACCGGGTTGGCGATATATTCCAGTACCTTTTCGCGCCCGATTTTGGCGTTGACGCCATCCACCTGCTGCTGGCTACGCTGGTCGCACCAGATCAGCGACGGCCGAATGACCGCGCCGCCCTCATCGAGAAGCACCAGTCCGTGCATCTGCCCGGACAGCCCTATGCCGCGCACAGCACTGCCCGGGACGCCGGCTTCCTTCAGCACGCCGCGGACGGCCGCCACCGCCGCATCCCACCAGTTCTCCGGCCGCTGCTCCGCCCACAGCGGGCGGGCCATCATCATGTCCTCATGAGGAGCCGTGCACGCGGCGCGGACTTCGCCGCGCTCGTCGATGAGAAGGGCGCGCGAGCCGCCCGTGCCGATGTCGATACCGAGCCACATGAGGGAATAGTATCAAGCTTGAATTAAATCCCCAAGCCAACGGGCGGGTCCCTGATCCCTGACCCCTCTTGTAATTGGCTTAGGCATCATGCATAATCCGTTTAGGTATGAGCAAACCATCCGATCTCCTGCAGGGCACGCTGGACCTGCTGATCCTCCGTACCCTGTCGCTGGAGCCCATGCACGGCTGGGCCATCGC
>DATJYO010000057.1:0-237986 GCA_035499555.1 Bryobacteraceae bacterium | reverse complement strand
GGGGGGGGGGGGGGGGGGGGGGGAGGCGCGGCTAGGGTGTTTCGAGGCGATTTTGCGGAGTTGGCCCAGGGGAGGCAGTTTGGGACCGGGCAACGAGTCGGGGACGACGTGGCCGAGTGGCCTGGCGGCGCTAGGGCGTTTAGCCGCCAACGGTTTACTTTTGCGGCGGTGGTGGTTCGGTGGCTTGATTCTCGTTACGTCGGCCCTTTTCTACGCGCGTCGCCCCAGAAGGTTCAGACGCCGCTCGCATATCCATCTCTCGGCGCATCCACGAAGGCCAATTCTCCGCGTCCCGCTCGACGCGCGCGAACTGTCTATTGATCCATCCCTTTTCGAAACTCATGTCCGTCAGTCCTTTGGTTCCGCCAGCCCTTTATTCCGTAGTTGGCCGAGGAAGAGCTTCACTTCCTCATTCTCAGCAGCCAACCGCGCGACAGCGGATGGCATGTACTCCGGGAGTCTCGGAACCGCTTCGGTCCCTTTCCATTGGAGCAAAGCGCCATCCTTGCCCTTTCGTTTAATTCCTGAAAGCCCGAAGAGATCAGAATAACGCCTTGGCGCGACGCCCACAAATGGCTCGAAGCGTACCTTTCCTGCGCAGGAATCTGCCGGATCGACCACAACAGAATCCGGGTACAACTCTTGTACGAGGCTCTTCCGGTACGGTTCAATGTACACCACTCGGGCAATTCCTGCAGCAACCAAATGTTTCGCGCAATCGTGGCAGGGGAAAGTAGTCGTATAGAGGGTGCGACCGTCTGTCGACACACCGTGACGGGCCGCGTCAGTCAGCGCAGCCATCTCTGCGTGAACGGCGCGAACGTAATCGATTGTGCTTAGAAACTGGGCACCCTTCATAATCGGTGGGCATTCCGCAATTGGGTCTTCCGTGCGAAGCATCTCAGCGACAAGGTCTGGGATCGAGCGTTCCGGTTGTGCAGCCAGCCACTGGGCATCTCGCAGCCTTTGGAGAATTTCAGCGAAAATGTTCTCTCGCATTCGGTCGCTCGTATCAAAGCCCCAACGAAAGTCGCGACCGTCGTTTTCATCAGAACACCAGTACGCGCCGCCACCGGACTTGGGCACCTCGTTCATTCCCAGTGCGACAAGGGTGCCATCTTGTCGGCAGATAGCTGCGCCCACTTGCCGGGCCAAAGACGCAGAGCGGTGTGCGGCAGCCGTTGCAAGGTACATTCCCTGCTCGTCTCGATTTGGCGTGAGGAAAACATTTCCAAACAAGAGTTCGATTGCCCGTTGAACTGAACTGGTCATCGAAGCCTGGTCGGAGGAGTTGATCACGATGTCCGCAATAGGAAAGGTCTCTTCAACATTTTGCCCGTGCTCATCACCGATCTCTGATTCATCGCGCCTCAACAATTCTTCGGCGCGCGTGAGGAAGTCGCCGCTCTGGTTGCTGAAACGTGACTTGGCGATTGTGCGTGCTAGATCCTGTAAGCGCCGTGGACGTGGCGAGTATGCAGCGAGAAGTACAAAAGATGGGCCGTAGATTCTGCGAAGACTTCGGACTTCCTCGGGACGCTTCAGCGAGTGTAGGATGTGGGCATACTGTGCCAACGGCTTAGTGGCGTCCCCATGCTCACCTTGTCGGAATTCCTGGATGGCAATGAGGCCCAACATAGCCATTGCGTCGTTACGCGCAAGCGTCTCACGCAGCTTGTTCCCAGCAGTCATGTGGGCGTCGATTGCGATGTCCCGCGGCCCTTCCGGGTCCGGTAGTTCGCTCCAGGGCGTACCAGACAAATCCCTCATCGCCTTGCTGAGCCTGTGGACCTTGGTTCTATAGCGGACCTGCGCGAGCCGATCCGCGAGGACCTCCGCAACCGTACTTAAATCAGTGCCAAGCGGTCCGACGAGCCCAAAAATCAGTTCCGGCGAGGTGGCTGCCGAATCATCCATACGCATAAATGTTTTATCGCTTTACGCATCCCAGTGCAACCGAACCCCGCAATTTCATCCCGTCACCCGGACATTTGGCTGAGAAACGCGCGAGCTTGACGTTAGCCGGGCGGATCTGGAATGGACAACCTGCGGCAGATCTTTCTTGCCAGCAGGTTCGCAATTTCGGAGTGGCGAGGAACGGCTTCCATGTGACCGGTTTCTGGATTCTCCCAAAGCGTATGTTCTTTACCCCTCGCGGCGCAGCACGCACCCGTTACGCCGAAGGTGTTCGGAGACGCCCTTCGCGTTTCATCCAACGATCACGGGTTCCTGCCTGGCGTCGGGAGGTAAGGCTCGCAGGGATTCCTCGCGCCGATGTTCCAGAATGAGCGCAATCGCCTCACGCAAGTTAGCCAGGCATTCTTCATGCGTTGTTCCCTGACCATTCGCGCCGGGCACTTCCGCGCAGTACGCTATGAACCAGGGCCCGTCCCTCTCGACGATCGCGGTGAACTCGTTTCGCATAACCGTATTTTACCGGAACGCCAAGGGCGGAATTGGCGGACGCTATAGGCCCTTCGTTTCACCTGGCCGTATCATGCGCGTCCGGCCCTGTGGACCGGCGCGGGCCCGCTGGCCGGCGTGTGACGGGGCCGGTGGGTCTACTCGACACCGGACCGCTTGTGAGCTTTCCCGCCGACAGACTGGAACATCACGAGTGGGCAACGGAGGAGTGGAAGCGGCTGCGCCCCCCGCTATTGACGTGCGAGCCGGTGCTCAAAGAAGCGGCATTTCTGCTGAAACGGGAGGGGCGCGATACGGATCCTCTGTTCGCACTATTAGATCGAGGAGTCATTCGGATCGGCCTTTCCATTCAGGAACAGCAAGCGGACCTCCGGGCACTGATGCGGCGGTATCGGAATCGGCCGATGTCACTGGCAGATGCCTGCCTGGTCCGGCTCTCTGGAATCCACGCGGCCGCCGCGGTGCTCACGCTGGACAGCGACTTCCGAATTTATCGCCGGCACGGCAACAAGGTAATACGGCTTCGCATGCCGGAGTGACGGAAAGGCCACACTGACCTCGGCAAAGGCAATCCGTGAGGATTTCGGCCGGAGGACTTTCGAGATGCGCGTTTAACAGCGAGCGCGCGGCCGCGATCTATTCCGGCTTGAGCAGCCCCGAGCGGATGCTCCCCGCCAGGAACTGGGACCGATCTACGATGGCGCGCGGGTCATTCACGGAGTGGCCCGCATCGTAGAAGATCGACTTCTGCGGACGCGGGATGGAGCGGACCAGGCGCTCGGCCTCCGCACGCGGCACGAACTGATCGAACCTGCCGAATTGGAACAGAATCGGCGCGCCTTTCCAAAAAGGAGTGAAGCGAATCGGATCCACGGCCGAGATCGATGCGCGATAGCGCGCGAAACGCGCGGGGCCCAGGGAGAAGCGCAGGTTGGCTATATCGGAATCGTCGCTTTCCATCAAGTCCGCCAGGCTGGGAAATCCGGCTATCAGAACATAAGCGCGCAGGCGCGTTTCGATACTGGACAGGAGGGCCCCCCAGTTGGCGCCGTAGCCGTGGCCGACATATGCGATCCGGCCGGCATCCACATCGCTTCGCTGGGCCAGCATATCGATGCCGCGCCGGATATCGATCACCGCCTGAATGTGGAGGTCGCGGTCGTTATCGCTGTCGCTGAGAGCATTGAAACCGCGACGCCAGCCCACCGGCCGCTCCTGCGGTCCGTCGATGAGCAGGGAGACAGCCGGCGACGTGGCGCGCGCCAGCATTAACGCTTCGGGGAGGAATTCATCGCGCCGGCCGTAGTCGGGAACGAAGATCACGGCCGGATATTTTCCCTGGTGCGAAGGCGTCACCAGGGTCGCCGAAACCGGGGCTTGGGCGCCGGAAAACGATACCAGAGTCACATCTGCCCGGCCGGCCGTCTCAGGCTTTTCCAGGCGCACGTGGAGAGGAGCGGCGGCATCGTATGAAAACAGGGATGCCGGGTTCCCGGGGCGTTCCGATTTCGGGCCGGCGGGGTTGGCGGCGGCTGGAATGCCGGAATCGGGAATCACCCAGAGAAAAATCCGGTCGTTTTCCAGTTGAACCGTTTTCGCGGGCGGCCAGCTTCCCATGTCGAAACGGTGCGAGACCACGCGGGTTCCGGGCCGCAGTTCACTGAGCAGTTTGGCGCGCAAGCGCAAGTTGACGCCCGGCGTAAGGAACATGGTCACCACGGATGCGCGGCGGAGGTCGTAGGTGAACAGGTCGGCGTGGACGAATTCGGCTTTGGCGGCCAGCCCCTCCTGGGCGGCCAGATTTTGCGATTGCCGCACCAAGCCGGGGTCGATCTCCACACCCGTCGCCTGAATGCCACGCCGGGCGGCCGCGATTACAATACGGCCGTCGCCGGATCCCAGATCGATCAGAACGTCACCCGGTTTGATGTTTGCCAGATCGAGCATGGCATCCACCACGTTGGGCGGCGTCGGGACTTGGGGGACATCCGTGACCTGCCGGTCCTGCCCGAAAAGCGAAACGGCGATGGCGAATCCCAACACGGCTGAACGGCGCGGCATGCGTATCCCCCTTAATAGACGCGCGGGAGAGAGTTCGCGTGCAGGCCGCTTTCATGGGGAGTTATGAGATGATGTGTCTCGCACCTATATGATGAGAACGGAATTGCTGCGATTCAACGGGGCCGTGGAGCGGGATCCCGCCATCGACGCGTGGCTGGAAGCGCATGCGGGTGAATTGGGGGCGATGGCGCGCCGGTGGTTTGAGGCGATGCGAAACTGCGGGGACGAAGTGCGCGAGCTTTTGCATGACGGCTGCCCGGTGGCGTGTTTGGGAGATGCGCCTTTCGGCTATGTGAATGTATTCAGCGCACACGTCAACGTAGGGTTCTTTCAGGGTGCGGCGCTGCCGGATCCGGACCGGTTGTTGCAAGGCAGCGGCAGGTTCATGCGGCATGTGAAGCTGAGACCGGGAGCGGCCGCGAACGCCGCGGCGCTAAGCAGGCTCATCGAGGCCGCGTACGCGGATATCAAGGCGCGCGTCGAGAACGGCTAGGCCGGACACGCGGCGAGATTCCGTTTCAGCTCCGGTTTCAGAAATCGAGCGTCTGGCCGAGGGTCAGGCCCAGGCGCCTGGCTTCGCCGGCGCCGATCTCGAGGACGTATTGGGCCTGCTGGTGGCCGCCGTAGTTCGGGCACTTATCGGCGGTGTCGCGGCAGGGCGGGGTGTCGGCGGAGATCTCCACGATCTTGTGCTGCGGGTCCATCCACAGGATGTCGAGCGGGATTTTGCATTGGAACATCCAGTACGGGTACATGCCGGGCGCGTCGTGGATGAAGAGCATGCCGTGGCCGCGGGCGAGCGAATCGCGGAACATCATGCCCTTCTGCATGTCCTGGGGGGTGACCTCCACTTCGGCGACGATCTTGCGGCCGCCGGGCAGGGTGACGGTGCGGGTGTTGAGGGCTTCCGGGCCGGCGGTATCGGAGGCGCCGCACCCGCACAGGACGAGCAACGGCAGAAGGGCGAATAAGCGCATGCGATAAAATGGTATCGCTTTCCCTCGCCATGTGGAGACGTATCCGGCTCACGCTGGAGATGATCAAATTCGAACATTCGGTGTTCGCGCTGCCGTTCGCGTTGACGGGCGCGCTACTGGCCTTGCGGCATTCCGGGCTGGGGGCGGGCGCGGCGTGGAGAAAGATCGGCTGGATCGTGGTGGCGATGGTGGGGGCGCGCTCGGCGGCCATGGCGTTCAACCGGCTGATCGACGCGGCCCTCGACGCGCGCAATCCGCGGACGCGCACGCGGCACCTGCCGACCGGGGTGCTGTCGCGCGGCTTCACCTGGGGATTCGTGGCGGTGGCGGCGATGGTGTTTCTGTTCGCGGCGGGGCAACTGAATCCGCTATGCTTCCGGCTGGCGCCGCTGGCGCTGGGGATCGTGTTCTTCTATTCGTTCACCAAGCGCTTCACTTCGTTCTCGCACCTGGTGCTGGGATTCGCGCTGGGCGTGGCGCCGGCGGCGGCGTGGATCGCCATACGGGGGTCGCTGGATGCGCGGATTCTATGGCTGACGGCGGCGGTTACCTTCTGGACGGCGGGGTTCGACATTATCTACGCCTGCCAGGATTACGAATTCGATTCGGTGGAAGGCCTGTTCAGCCTGCCGCGGCGGCTGGGGATCGCGGGCGCGCTGCGGGTGGCGCGGCTGTTCCACGTGGCGATGATCGGGTGCCTGCTGGCGCTGGTGTATACGCTGGTCCTGGGGGTGCTGAGCCTGGCGGGGATCGCGGCGGTGACGGGGTTGTTGCTTTACGAACACAGCCTGGTGAAAGCGAGCGATCTATCGCGCGTGGACGCGGCGTTCTTCACCATGAACGGCTATGTGAGCGTGTTATTCTTGGTTTTCTGGGCTGCCGACCTGCTATGCAAATCGTGATTGAAGACGCGCGCCTGAGGCCTATTCTGGAGAAAGTGGAAGCCGGCGAACGGCTGTCGTACGACGACGGCGTGACCCTCTTTCATTCGCCGGATATTCTGGCGGTCGGTTACATGGCGAACCTGGTGCGGGAGCGGCGGCACGGGCCGGTGACTTACTTCAACGTGAACCGGCACATCAATCCGACGGACGTGTGCGTGGCCAGTTGCCGGCTGTGCGCGTTCGGCAAGCGGGCCAAGGATCCCAAGGCGTACACGATGTCGCTCGAAGAGGTTTGGTTCCGGGCGGGCGAAGGGTGGAGCGAGGCGGTGACCGAGTTTCACATCGTGGGCGGACTGCATCCGGAGCTGACGCTGGACTGGTATTGCGAGATGCTGCGCGGGCTGAAGGAGCGTTTCCCGCAGGTCCACCTGAAGGCCTTCACCATGGTGGAAGTGGCGTACCTGGCGCAGCGCGGCAAGACCACGGTGCGCGAGGTGCTGACGCGGCTGCGGGACGCGGGCATGGATTCGATGCCGGGAGGCGGCGCCGAGATCTTCTGCGAGCGGGTGCGGCGGATCATCTGCGATCACAAGATCACGGGCGAGCAGTGGATCGAGACGGCGCGCGCGGCGCACGAACTGGGCGTCAATTCCAACTGCACCATGCTTTACGGGCACATCGAGAACGACGAAGACCGCGCCGATCACCTGGTGAAGCTGCGGGAATTGCAGGACCAGACGGGCGGGTTCGTGACGTACATCCCGCTGGCATTCCATCCGGACAACACGCCGCTGCAGCACATTCCCAAGACCACCGGGTTCGCGGACATCAAGAACATCGCGGTGGCGCGGCTGATGCTGGACAATATTCCGCACATCAAGGCGTACTGGATCATGATGACGCCGCGGATCGCGCAGATTGCGCTGCGGTTCGGGGCGGACGACATCGACGGCACGGTGGTGGAGGAGAAGATCTACCACGATGCGGGGGCCACCACCAGCCAGTCGCTGCGGCGGAGCGAACTGCTGCAGTTGATCCGGAAGGCGGGACGCGAGCCGGTGGAGCGGGATACTTTGTACCGGCCGGTGACGCGGACGGAGTCCACGTTTACGGTGCTGGTGTAGGGTGTTTTTCGTCCAGGCGCGGACGACGTGCTGAGTGGCGGGCTTAGTCGATCATTGGCGGTGTAAGCGTCACGGGCCGCGCCGGTATTTTAAGCGATATTTACTCCCGTGAAGTTATAGATCACGTGGTATCGCGGCGCTGAGGCGGTTGCTCCGGCAGCCGTAAGCGCAAACGCAGCTAATAGGGTCAGTTTCATAGTCAGAGCGCCACTATTGCACCACAAACGATGCTGGAGTGGTGCTGGTTCCGCCGGGGGTGCTGACGGTGACCGGTCCGGTGACAGCGCCGGGCGGGACGTTGGCCCAGACGTAATTCGGTCCGGAGTGGCGGACCGATGTGGCGAGGACGCCGTTGAAGGCCACGGTGGATTTCAGCAGGTTGTAGCCCCAGATACGGACGGGGGCTCCAACGGAACCGGATGCCGGGGAAAACTGCAGAGCCTGGGGCTTCGGCGCGGGGAGGCCGAGATCGAGGGCGAAGACGACGCCGCTGCCTGTTGTGCCGCCGCCCGCAGCGGTCCCATACAAGATACCATCGGAGCCCTGAATCAGGGAGTAAGTGCACAGACCATTGTAGTTATGCATCAGGTATACGTTCTTATATACACCGGAGGTGGTCAGGCTGAAGAACAGGCCGTCGTCAGTGACGCCGTACAGGTTGCCGTCACTGGCCTGGATCAAGGCATCGACGAGGGCTTTGTTGCACGTGCCGAAGTCATGCAGCAGGGTGTACTGGCCGCTTGGAGTGAGCTGGTAGACTCCGCCGCCCGCGCCGACGCCACAGCCCGGACCGGTGCCCTGAACGCCATAGAAGTTTCCGTCGGTCCCTTGTAACACCACGCCTGCATCAGGGTAAGGAGCAGTGAATGGCAAGGAGGCCAGTTGGGTAAAGGCGCCACCGGGCGTGGCTTTATAGAAGATTGCCTTGTAGTTCGCAGCATAGCTGGAGTCCACGCCGTAGTAGTTCCCGTCGGAGCCGAGGATAGGGGGAGAAGGGCGGTCGAAGGTGGGGAACAGGTAGAATGTCGATACGCTGCCGCTAAGGTCTGAAGTGCCTAGATACCAGTTGCCGTTTGTGAAGCTGTAAACCAATCCGAACAGCTTGGCGTCCGGGAGGTTTCCAGAGAGCAGAGGCGTGAGACCCAGCGAGGGATAGTTTTGCTCGCCGCCCGGCGACAAGGTCACGGAGAATACGAATCCGGAATTGAGGTTGGGTTGCTCTACGGAGGCGTACACCAGCCCGTTCGGTCCTGGAGTCGGGAAGACTTCGACGAGATAGTCTGTTGGCGGGAAGGACGCCAGCAGGTTGAAAACTCCTCGTGTCGTAACCGAGACCACCGCTTCAGATGAGCTCAGCATGTAGAAAGTTCCCGGTGATATCTCGCCGATACTATTTGGTTGATAGTACAGTCCGGTGAAGTTATAGATCACGTGGTATCGCGGCGCTGTGGCGCTTGCTCCGGCAGCCGTAAACGGGAGCACAGCTAGTAGGGTCAGGAAACGCGATGGATGATTCATATTAAGACGAACTTTCAAAGTGGTACCTCCCGGAGCTTGTCGAAAGTCCGATGGAAGGTCTGCGAAAGGCCGGCCTGGAGATTCCAGCATCCGGAGCTGGAGCGAAATAGTAGGGCAGGCTGGCCAATCACAGCAGAGACCGTTGGCGATAAGGCTACTTGAGGCCCAGTGAGGCTGGCGGCGTCGCCGCGGCTGGCGCACGGTTGCCTCGAATCGTCTGTCCCTCAGAAGCCTTCCACAGGATCTGCCGCCGCCCATTTCGCGAAGAGAGCCCGACCCTTTCACGGGAACGAGCGTGAGTCAGAGAAGAAGGAATCTTGACTCACCGCGCGTCTGAACCGCCCGGTTCCTTGCGCGGCACGAGATCGGCACGGGTGGCAGCTTGGTAGAGAAACGACGCCAGTACCACCGCCATTTGCTCCGCATCCGCCCACTGAATCCGGTCCAGTGTATCCATATTGGTGTGGCGCGCCCGCGTGTCGAAATCCAGCGGATCCTGAATAAACGCGAACGCCGGCAGCCCGGCCGCATCGAACGCTTGATGATCGCTGATGCCCCGGCCGGCATCACGAATCGAAACGGTGCCCGCCGCCGGGTCGTTTAGGGCGGAGAACCAGGCCTCAAAAACCGGGCGTGCCTTGGCATTATGTTCCAGCCAGACCCCGCGAATTTCGCCCGATCCCGCGTCCAGGTTGAAATACACCGAAAAGGTCTCGTGCTCGGGCTTCAGCCCCTGCCGTCCCGGGCCCACGGCGTAGTGTTGCCTCACATAAGCGCGCGATCCCAGCAGCCCTTCCTCCTCGCCGCTCCAAAGCGCTAGCCGCACGGTGCGATCCATGCGCAGATCCAGGCTCCGCAGGATTCGCATCGCTTCCATGGCCGCCGCACATCCGATCGCATTGTCGGTAGCCCCGGTCGCGTACGGCCAGGAGTCCAGATGCGCCCCCGCCATCACCACTTCTTGCGGTTTAGCGCTGCCCGGTATCTCCGCGATCACGTTGAACGACTCGCTCTGGTAACTGTCATCGCGTTCGGTCCTGATTTCCAACTGCAGCTTCACCGGCACGTGGCGCGCCAGCAGCCTGGCGATACGGTTGTAATGCTCGGCCGCCAGGATTGCCGTCGGCCGGGCGTGGGGCATCGCGCTCGCGTTAACAAAGCCCCAGCCGAACACAGTTCCGCCCTGAAACGTCATCTCTTCATCGCCTGGGTCGTTCTGGAAAACGCCGCCGTTCCGGAACTGCGCCAGCGGCGGTTCGCGGTGAAACCAATCCAAGATCTTCGTTAATAAATCATCGGAAATCCCCGGTCCTCCCGAGGGTGGCGAGACTGGACTCTTCGCCGGAATCGGATCGAGTGCGAGCGTAGCCAGTTCCTCGCGTGAAAATCGGTGCGCCGCGACGGTCTCAGGCAGCGGCAGCGGCTTTGCCGGGCCGCCCACCAGCAGCATCTTACCCTGCAACGTGCCGCGCATGCGCTCGAGCTCCTCCAGGCTGCGTGGCCACACCAGCAACATCGCCTGCGCCTCGATGCTGCCGTCGGTGGCCGGCGACCACGCTTCGGGCACTGCGATCAGCGGCTGATACACCGGCTCCACCATGGACGCACTGAAAAAGGTGCACTGCCAGCTCGGCAAAGGCCTCGCCGCGGGCGTTGTCCAGGTCTCTTTGTGCACATTCGCCAGGCCCCAATCGCGGAGTTGCTGCACAGCCCAATCCGCGGCGCGCCGAAACTGCGGCGAGTTGGCCAGCCGCGGGCCGTAAAGGTCGGCCAGAGTAGACGCGATGTCGGCGATCTTCGATGCGCCATTCGACCCAGACTCCGCCGCCTTGATGCGCTCGATCACGGTCTGATCGACCGGCTCTGCCCCTAGCCGCTCCTGAGCCGCGGCCGGCGGCAACAGCAACGCCAGCACGGCAAGTAACTTCCGGGCGCTTGAAGTCTGAAGCATACGGTCACCTGTTCGCAATATTGTACTACCCGCGAACCGGAACCGTGGGGATTCAGTTGCGCGTGTGGACCGGGCCATCACATTGAGCTACGAGTGAAAGGTCCTTGATTCGCGCCTGGGCCCGTTCCGTCTGCTTACACCGCAAGGATGTCCCACCTTGCCAACCGGTTAAACGACCTGTGAACACTTAGGACGGCTGGCCCGCTTCGTTCTGGCTACCGATATTGGCAAACAACGCGCCTGCTCCGGCGCTATTCCTAAATTAAAGACTACTGGATATTGGTCATCAGCGCCAAGTCCACCCTTACTTCGCGGCGGAGGTAGACGATGCGGGCGGCATCGCGGGACCAGTCCAACTCCACCAGGTTGCCGGGCAACGACGCACCGATCCGTTGCGGCGAGCCGCCGGCGAGGGCCACGCTCCAGAATTGGAGAGGCGTCTCCAACGTGGAAATAAATGTCAGGTTCTTGCCGTCGCGGCTCCAGTGGAAATTGGCGGCGCCCACCGGGTCGGTGAATTTTCGCATCAGCGCGCCGTCGCCGAAGGAGCGGACTTCCGTTTCGCCTGAGTCATTGGCGCATGCGAACAATTTGCCGTCCGGCGAGACCGCCAGGTCTGTGCCGCCGGCGCCGACCAGTCTGAGCGGCGCCGCGGACCCGTCGAGAGGCGCCTTATAGAGAGCTCGTTGGCCCTGGCTGTAGGAGGCATATACGACCCATTTGCCGTCCGGCGAGAGTGCGGGGTGCCAATCGAAACGTCCGGCGGTCAATTGCCGGAGACCTTCGCCATGCATGCCGATCCGCCAGAGGTTCCGGGTGCCTTGATGGTGCCAGGCGAAGACCACGAACCGGCCGTCCGGCGACACCGCCGGTTCTGAGACGGTTGATTTTTCCGGGAGCAGCGGTTTGCGGTTGGCGCCATCGGCGGAGGCTACCCAGAGGTTCGATTGTCCGACAAAGACCACATGTCCATCGGGAGTCCATGCCGGATGGTCGTAGCTGCCAGGCGGGAGCGACAGGCGGACGGGCTCGGTGGCCGGCGTTCCGGGCGCGGAGGCGGTCCAGACGCTGTCCTGCGTTTCGCGGCTGTTGGCCAGGAGGGTGCCGCCGTCGGCCGTAAGGCTTATCTGGAAATAATCGCTGATGTCGTTGGTAATTCGCCGCGCCGAAGTCCCGGCGCCAAGACGCCAGATCTGCGATCCGCCCGAGTCTTCGTCGGGAATCAGGGCCAGGATTTCAGAACGATTGAGCCAATTGACACTGCGCAGGGGATGGGGTTGGGGACCGCGTACCAGTACGGGAGCGCCGCCGGAGGCCGGGAGTTTCCAGAATGACCATTTGCTTCCGCGGGAGAGCCGTGTGCCCTCGACGTAATAGATGCTGTTCCCGTCAGGCGCCCACTGGTAGTTGTTGAACGCGTATGATGCCGTGCTCTGGGCAATGACTTTGGGATCCGCACCCAGGGCGGTGGCGGTGAGCAGGTAGCCGCGATCACTGAAGTCATACCGCTTGAAAACGATGCGGCTGCCATCCGGCGAAAAAGCGGGCGCAGAGGAGACCCCCGAGATCAGCTTCCGCACGTCGCCGCCGCGGGATGGGGCGCGGAAGAGCGTTCCCATCGCCGGGTGGAAGTCGTCTTCCACGGTGAAGTACAGGTACGCCCCGTTGGGAGAATAGCTGATTCCCCAGAAGCTGCCGGGAAGGGGGCCGAACAGGCGTGTGCCCGAGCCAACGCCGCTGGTTTCACGAACCCACAGGCTCTCGCCGGACGCCTCGGCCGCGGCGTACGCGATCTGTTTTCCGTCCGGCGAGATGATGCCGTACAGAATCGAATTCGGAACGATGAGGCGCACAGTGCGCACGCCGGCCGGCGCGGGTTCGGTGGAAGGCCGGACCCAGCGCGCCGCAGCGACGATGGCGGCGATCAGCAGTGTGGCAGCGAGGAGGTACCAGCCGGCGCGATGTGCCGAGGGGCGTGAAGATGGAGCGGCGGCCGCTGGGGACGGGGGAATCACGAGGCGATAACCGCGTTTGGGGATGGTTTCGATATAGAGTCCGCCGTCGGAAGTCTCGCCGAGAATTTTGCGCAGCGTGAAGATGTTTTGCGAGAGGTTGCCGTCCTCCACGAAAGTATCGGGCCAGACTTCGCGGATGAGCGTTTCCCGCTTGACGACCGTGCCGGCGTGCTCGGCCAGCACCAGGAGGGTGTCGAAGCATTTGGGAGTGAGGGGTACCACCTGGCCGTGGCGGCGGAGGACACGCTCGCCGGTACTGATCCGAAAACCACCGAATTGGTAGTCTTTTGGGCTTTCCGACATGGTTGACCGACAGTTCTCCCGGCGGGCCTTCAGGAGACGCCGGGCGGGATCAAGCCATATTACATCAAGAACATAAGACGCATTTGAGATCTTTTTGAGAATTCTCTAAACACTCTCAGAAGACTTTAACCGGCGCCCTCTGCCAATATACCCTACTGGAAGTTTCCGTATTCCAGCGCCGCGCCGCCGCGAGGCTTGCGACGGCCACTATTTGCGCCGCCGGGTTTTGCGACCACGAAAGGGGGACGGGATGAGAAGTTGCTTGTGGCATACGGTGAGATGGGTCCTCGCATGTGTCGCCGGCGGGCAAGTACTGGCGCTGGCGCAGAGTCAGGTGCCGATGCTGGTACGGTATGGCGGGGTGCTGCGGGATGCGTCCGGGAAACCGGCGACGGGCGTGACGGGCGTCACTTTCCTGCTTTATCGAGACGAGCACGGCGGCGCGCCGCAGTGGATGGAAACGCAGAACGTGACTCCGGACAGCACGGGTCACTATGCGGTGCTGCTCGGTGCCATGAGCGGCGATGGTCTGCCGGCCTACCTTTTTGCAGACGGAGATGCGCGGTGGCTGGCGGTGCAGGTGGCCGGGCAAGCGGAGCAGGAGCGTGTGCCGTTGACGGCGCTGCCTTATGCCATCAAGGCAAAGGACGCGGATACGTTGGACGGGCTGCCGGCTTCGGCCTTCGCGTTGGCGGCACCGGGCACGGCAGCGCCGGCGGCAAGCGGCGGGGCGGGAAGCATGGCGGCGCGGGACGGCACGCCGGACGCCGGCTGCTCGTCACTTACCAGCGACGGGACAGCCACGGCGAACGAGGTAACCAAGTTCACGGGACCCTGCGTGGCGGAGCCTTCCGCGATTTTCGAATCGGGCGGGAAGGTGGGGATAGGAACCACGACGCCGGCCGCCACGTTGGACGTGAAAGGCACAGCCACCCTGCGCGGCACATCGACCATGACCGCGAAGGGCATCGCCAAGGCCGCCGCGGGGGAAAACTCCAATCCATTGGACCTGGTGGCGGCATCCTTCGACAGCGGCACCAGCACCTCCATTAGCCAGCATTTCCGCTGGCAGGCGGAGGCGGCTGGAAACGACACGGCAAATCCCTCGGGGACGCTGAACCTATTGTATGCGCCAGGCAGCGGGACTCCGGCCGAGACGGGGCTGTCCGTCAGCAGCAAGGGGGTGCTCACCTTCGGCGCGGGCCAGACGTTTCCGGGTGTGGGGACCATTAACGGAGTCACCGCGGGCGCCGGCCTCACTGGCGGCGGTATTTCGGGCACGGTAAGCCTGGCGCTGACGAACGCCTGTGCCAGCGGTCAGGTGTTGCAATGGAACGCCAGCACGTGGGTGTGTTCGACCCCGGGTGCGGGAACCATCACAGGAGTGACGGCGGGCTTGGGCCTCAGCGGCGGCGGGCCGGGCGGCAACGTCACCCTGGTGAATACGGGCGTGCTGGCGGTGGGTGGGGGTACCGGCATCACGTCAAGCGGCGGAAATGCGCCGACGATCAGCCTGAACACTGCCTACACCGACGGGCGTTACCTGCAACTGGCGGGTGGCACATTGAGCGGTCCGCTCAACCTCGCCGCGAATGGCCTGACGGTGGCCGGCAACCAGTTGGTACTGGCGGGCGGCAATGTGGGCGTGGGAACCGCGACACCAGGCTCGCCGCTGGAGGTGGCCGGAAACATGAAGATGAGCGGGGCGGGCAGCGCGCTGACGTTCCCGGACGGAACCACCCAAGCGACCGTCGCCGCGCCGGCGGGATCGCCCGGGGTGAACCCGCTGCAGGTGGCGCTGCTGCAGTGGTTCCCGGCATACCAGTCATCCGCCGCATTCAGCGTAGGGACCTTTCCGGCCGGTGTGGCCTTTGACGGGGCCGACATCTGGGTGGCGAACGCAAACAGCAACAACGTGACCAAACTGCAGGCCTCAACGGGAACGGTGCTGGGCACGTACAGCGTGGGAAGCAGCCCGGGGGAGATCGCTTTCGACGGGGCCAACATCTGGGTAGTAAACACCGGCAGCAACAACGTGACCAAACTGGCTGCCGCGACGGGCGCGGTACTGGGCACATTCAACGTGGGAACCTTTCCGATCGGGGTGGCTTTCGATGGGGCCAACGTCTGGGTGACGAACTACAGCAGCAATACCGTCACCAAGCTATTGGCCGCGACCGGGGCCGTGCTGGGCACATACGGCGTAGGAACCAACCCCTATGGGGTAGCCGCGGATGGGGCCAATGTCTGGGTGGCAAACCAGGGCAGCGGGACCGTGACCAAGTTGTTGGCCGCGACGGGCGCGGTGCTGGGCACATTCAACGCCGGCAGTTTCCCGGACTTCGTCGCCTTCGACGGGACCAACATCTGGGTGACGAACCCCTACGCCAACTCTGTAACCAAATTGCTGGCCGCCACGGGCGCACTAGTGGGCACATTCAAAGTGGGGACCCAGCCGTTACACCTGGCTTTCGATGGCGCCAATATATGGGTGGCAAACAACGGCAGCGGCAATGTGACCAAGCTGCTAGCCACGACGGGCGCGGTGCTGGGGACGTACACCGTCGGAAACACCCCATACGGGGTGGCCTTCGACGGGGCCGATATTTGGGTGACGAACGAAGGCAGCAATACGGTGAGCAAGCTGTAGAGCAAGCTGTCGTGGCACGAAGAGGAATGCGATGAAAAGATACTGGGTATACTCACTGCTGGCGATGGGTCTGTTGGTTGCCAGGCCGGCCGCCAGCCAGACATCTCCGGGAATGTCGGCCGTACCGCGCCTGGTACGCTTCAGCGGCACGGCGCGGGACATACAAGGCAATCCGGTGACCGGCGCGGCCGGCATCAGGTTCGCTCTGTACACGGAACAAACCGGCGGCGCGCCATTGTGGACGGAGACACAGAAGGTGCAGAGCAGGGCTGGCGGCCATTACACCGTGCTGTTGGGAGCGGCGAGTCCGGAGGGCCTGCCGGCGGAGCTGTTCACCAGTGCGCAGGCCCACTGGGTGGGAGTCTCAGTCGACGGGCAGGCCGAGCAGCCGCGGGTGCTGTTGGTCAGCGCGCCCTATGCCCTGAAAGCGGGAGACGCGGAGACTCTCGGTGGGCTGCCGGCGTCGGCCTTCGCGCTGGCGGCGCCGGTTCCGACCACGACCGCCGTTTTAGGCAGAAAGGCGGAGACGGCCCGCGACGTCTCAGCGAATGCCGGTTGCACCGTCACCAGCGACGGCACGGCCACCGTGAACCAGGTCGCCAAGTTTACCGGCGCCTGTACAGTCGAACCGTCCGCCATTTTCGAATCGGGCGGCAAGGTGGGGATCGGGACCGTCACGCCGGCGACCACCCTGGACGTGAAGGGCGCAGCGACGCTGCGCGGCGTATTGACCATGACCGCGAAGGGCGCCGCCAAGGCCGCCGCGGGAGCCAACTCTAATCCATTGGATCTGCTGGCGGCATCCTTTGACAGCACCACCAGCGCGTCCATCAACCAGCATTTCCGCTGGCAGGCAGAGGCGGCCGGAAACGACACGCCGAATCCTTCAGGTACGCTAAACCTGCTGTACGCGCCCGGCAGTGGGGCTCCCGCGGAGACCGGCTTTCAGGTGAACAGCCGGGGGCTGGTGACCTTCGCCGCAGGCCAGACGTTTCCCGGCGCGGGGACCATCACGGGGGTGACTGCCGGCGGTGGTCTGACCGGCGGAGGTACGTCGGGCACGGTGAGCGTGGGACTGACCAGCGCCTGTGCCAGCGGCCAAGTGTTGCAGTGGAACGGCAGCACCTGGGTATGTTCCACGGCAAGCGCGGGAACCATTACGGGCGTGACCGCGGGTGCGGGGTTGAGCGGCGGCGGGACCAGCGGCAATGTGACTCTGGCTAATACGGGCGTGCTGGCAGTGGGTGCGGGTACGGGCATTTCGTCGAGCGGCGGAAACACGCCAACGGTCAGCCTGAATACGGGCTACACGGACGCGCGCTATGTGCAACTGGCGGGCGGCACGCTGAGCGGTACGCTGAGCCTGGCGGCCAATGGCCTGGCGGTGGCCGGTAACCAGTTGGTGCTGGCGGGCGGCAATGTGGGCATAGGAACGGCCACGCCGGCGGCGCCGCTGGAAGTGGCGGGCAGCGTGAAGATCAGCGGCGCGGGGAGCGGGCTGACGTTCCCGGACGGCACCACCCAGACGACGGCCGGTAATCCAGCGGGCGTGCTGGGGGTGAACCCGCTACAGGTGGCGCTGCTGAAGTGGTTCCCGGCGTACCAGTCGTCCGTTGCGTTCAACGTCGGATACTGGCCTATAGGTATCGCTTTTGACGGCACCAACATCTGGGTGGGTAACGACGACTTGACCGTTACCAAGTTAGTGGCCGCGACCGGGGCGGTAGTGGGCACATACCCCTCGGGAACCGGTGCGACCGGGCTGGCCTTTGACGGGGCCAACATCTGGGTAGCTAACCCAAACGGCAATACGGTGACTAAGATTTCGGCCGCGACCGGTGCGACCGTGGACACGTACAGCGTGGGAGGCAGTCCGGCGAACCTGGCCTTTGACGGAGTCAATATGTGGGTGGCGAGTGAAGGCGGCAATTACGTAAGTAAGATGGCCGCCTCGTCCGGTGCTGTGCTGGGCAGTTACCCCGTGGGAACCCTGCCGGTGGCGCTGGTATTCGACGGGGCCAATATTTGGGTGGCGAACGCCGTTAGCAACACGGTCACCAAGCTTCGGGCCAGCGATGGCGCGTGCGTGGGCACCTGCACGTTCAGCACGGGGGCTGCGCCGGAGGGAATTGCTTTTGATGGAGCCAACATCTGGGTGACCAATTTTTATGGCAACTCGGTGACTAAGCTGCTGGCCTCGACCGGCGCGCTGCTGGGCACGTACGCAGTAGGAACTAATCCGGAAGGAATCGTCTTTGACGGGGCCAATATATGGGTGGTTAATAACGGCAGCAACACCGTCACCAAGTTGCAGGCCTCGACCGGCGCTGTGTTGGGCACGTTCAACGTAGGAACCAATGCGCAATGGATCGCATTTGATGGGGCCAACGTCTGGGTCACGAACTCCGGAAGCAACACCGTGAGCAAGCTGTAGTCAGCAATTGGGGACGGGAGTATGAGAGGAATCCCACCTGGCCAGGGAGATCAGCAGAAGCGCCGATGTCGATGCGACGAGTTGGAGATGGCGTAGTTCCGCGCGGTTAGATACTTCGTGTTTGCGATTGCAGGAGTCGCCGGCCGGTAAATATCGGTGCAAAGCCGGACGCCATCCCGCATCGGGATCATGATGTCCTTTGCAGCAACGACCTCATAGTTCTGAGCCCAGATCGCAGACGTACTGGACGACCCCGTGGGCCTCCAGTCCGAGTGGCGCCTGATACATCCGAAAATCAGGAATCGCAAAATTCACACTTGACATTGACCACACAATCCACTACCATACGGTTGTGGATCAACTGGGTACCACATTTGCTGCTCTGTCTGATCCCACCCGGCGGGGGATGATCGAACGACTCTCACATGGTCCTGCCTCTGTGCATGGATTGACGGAGCCGTTTGCACTCTCGCAGCAGATGATTTCCAAACATATTGCCTACCTGGTGCGGGCGCGGATTGTGCTCAAGACGAAGCGTGGTCGAGAGAGCGTGTGCACGCTTAGGCCAGATGCGATCAAAGCAGTCAGCGATTGGGCGTTTAACTACCGCCGCTTCTGGGAAGAGAGTTTCGACAAGCTGGATGCGGTTGTGAAGCAAATGAAAAAAACGGAGATCCGAGATGACGCAAAAGACGGTTAACGAGACGGAGCGGATGGTTGTCACAAGAGTTTTCGACGCGCCACGCGAATTGGTTTGGAAGGCGTGGACAGACCCGAAATACGTGATGCAATGGTGGGGGCCGAAGGGTTTTACCGCGCCTTTCTGCAAGATAGATTTCCGGGTCGGAGGAAAATTTCTCTGCTGTATGAGAGCGCCGGATGGGCAGGAGTTCTGGAATGCTGGCGAATACCACGAGATTGTTTTGCATGAGAAGATCGTCTCCTCCATGTACTTTGCCGACGCGGATGGAAACCAGGTCGACGCCAAGCAATATGGAATAGAACATGAGGCCATAGCCGATGCGTACGACGTAATTACCTTTGAGGATCTGGGAAACGGCCAGACGAAACTCACCTTCATCGGCAACGAAACCATGGAGCACGCCAAAAATAGCGGTCAGCTAGAGGGCTGGTACGAGATACTCGATAAAATGGACGCCGTTGTTGCGGAGCTAGCGCAGGCGAAATAGAAGTTGAAGTTTGAACGTAAAGCCAAACGCAGGTCCATTCCGGAGACTCCAGCTAAGGGTGGCGACGCGCGCAGGTGGTGCATCGGTGTCAGCGCAGGGGCGTTCTAGCGGGCTGTTAGAATGGCGCTGATGCCGGCAGGCTCCGCCCCGCGCGCCGCGCCGGGCCGCTTTGTGTCCTGGTGGATTGTCATCGGTTCGCTGGCGGGTCTCGCTCTGGTCGGGTATGGGGTGTATCGCACGCCGGCTACGAGCCGGCTGAGCATCGCGGCGGCAGTAATCGTACTGCTTGTCTATGTTGCCCTCGGGCGGGCCGGGGTGCCCCGGTTATGCGGCCGTTATCCGGCGGCGGTGAAGGCGGCGCTGTGGGCGGGCCTGGCTGCGGGCGCAGTGTTCGCCGCGGAGATCTGTCTGGAGTACGTCTTGCTGCCGAAGGACAATACAGCTTGGGGGACGGTGGAGTTTGGCGTGGCCTTCCTCATTTATGCGTCGGCAGGAACCGGGCTCGCGTGGGCGCGGCGAAGCCTGCGGGAGGCGGCGATTGGAAGCATGCTGGCGGCAGTCGTAGGTTCGGTGGTGTGGTGCGTGTTCATCCTGGCGACCTTCTATCTGTTTTACGGAACCGATCGGCAGAAGCTGGTGTTTCAGGCCGAGGGTGACTTCGACGACTTTCGCCGCAGCGGCATGACGGATTTCCCGCGGTTCATCATGGAGGACTTCCTGGGCGCGACTTTCTTTCATCTGGTGTTAGGTCCGGCGTTCGCGAGCGTGCTGGGGCTGGCCGGCGGTGTGCTTGGGAAGGGACTGGCGCGGATGCGAAGGGCGGCCTGAGTTATTTCAGCGGCTGCGCACCGGCGGCGATGCGGGCGCGCGCCTCTTCGCGGGTCCCGGTGGCGGCCACCAGGGCGCCGGCCTTACCCAGGCCGAACGGAGGCATGCCGCTGTAGACGGCTTCGTAGTTGCCGGGCTTGACGATGTAGGTCTCGTGCCGCCGATACTGCACGATGATACGGCCGGCGCCGCTGTGTCCCAGGAATCCGGATTCCGGATGGGATTCGAGTTCTTTCAACATTCTGGGCATGGCGCGGAGGACGGGAAGCCACTTGTGCACCTTCCAGGGTTTGTTGACGCGCAGGCCGATCAGGAAGACCACGAACTCTCCTTCCATGCGGGCGGCCATGCGTTTGAGGCTGGCGCCTGGTTGCCAGCGCCCGGCGGGTATATGCTGAAGATGTCCGTGGTCAGACAGGCGGCGACATGTTGCCCCCACTCTTCTGGACCGGAAGACTCTCACTCCCCGTGAGGGTGATGGTCAATGCGAACAGCGTGGTGGCCTGGCTCACCGGAAACGCCAGGAATACCGCGGCCATGAAGGATCGGGTGCGGGGAGGCTACGACGGCGCATTTTCGAAACATGTCACGCGATACGACGAACTGGGAGCGAGCCTCCAGACCAAAGCCGCAACGGCCCAGCTTGAAGGTCTGGATCTCAAACGCAAGCAAGTCCTGGACGTGGGCTGTGGCACCGGGATCATATCCCTGCTGGCGGTGCAGGCAGGCGCGGCCCAGGTAGTCTGCGGAGACATTTCGAGTTACATGCTCGGAGTGGCGCAGGGTAAAGCCATCAGACAAGGTTACGGGGCCGATCGGATCGCCTTCAGGCAACTGGACGCGGAGCATTTGCCCTTTGCGGACGCGACCTTTGACGTGACCGTGGCGGGGATGGTATTGGGGTTGCTTCCGGAACCGGAGAAGGCGTTGCGGGAAATGATTCGTGTTCTGCGCCCCGGAGGTCTGCTATCCATCGGCGCCCACGGACCGGAGCATTATTGGGAAGCCTGTGAAGCATCGTTCAGAGCCATCAACCTAAGATATGTCTTCGGCTACCGCCTGGAATTCTGGCCTCGGACAGAGCAGGAAGTCGGGCGGCTTCTGGCGGAGCTGGATCTTGGCGACATCCGAGCCAGGCGGCTTACCTGGCGGAACCCGTTTCCGGGCGGAGGCGATGCGTATGACTTCTTTTCGGCGATGTCCTCGAGCTGGTGGTATGCCAAGGTGCCGCCCGGCAAGAGGGACGCGGAAAGCAGGAAGATGCGCGACTACTTCCAGCGCCACGGGGTCACGACACTTACGGACGACGTCATCCTGGCCTATGGACGGAAACCGTAATCCTGCCGGCGCGATGTGCAGTCGATAACCTTCCGGTCCCCGGCCCATTCCATTCACACGTTTTTGACGCGGGCTGTCGTATACTGGCGCAAATGGATCGTCGAACATTTCTGAAAACAACGGGCGGCCTGGCCGCCGGCGCGGCGTTGAGTCCGGAGGCATTACGGGCGGCATCGTCGCAGATCAAGCACATCGTGGTGGCGATGATGGAGAATCGCAGCTTCGACCATTTTCTGGGCTGGTTGCCAAACGCCAACGGCCAACAGGCCGGACTTTCCTACGTGGACACGGGCGGCGTGAGCCATGCCACGCACGACCTGGCGCCGGACTGGACCGGCTGCGATTTCAACGATCCGGACCATAGCTACGACGGCGGCCGGATCGAGGTGGACAACGGGCTGATGGACGGCTTCATGAAGACGTCGGGCGCGGATGTGTACGCCATCGGCTACTACCAGGAGTCCGCCAACCATTTCTTTCCGAAGTTCGCGCGCACGTTTACGACGTGCGACATGTATTTCCCGTCGCTGCTGGGGCCGACATTCCCAAATCGGATCTTCCAGCTCTGCGGGCAGACGGACCGGCTGGACGACAGCGTGGACCTGTGCTCGTACCCCACGATTTTCGACGCCTGCCGGGCGGCGGGGGTCAGCAGCAAGTATTATTACGGCAACGTGCCTTTTCTGACGCTGTTCCCGATCGACGCGCTGATCTACGCCAACTCGTTTTCGGCGTTCCTGTCGGATTGCGCCAACGGCACGCTGCCGGCGGTGTCGTTCGTGGACCCGAGTTTCACGCTGGTGCTCAACACGGCCAACGACAACCATCCGCACTCCGACATACGCAACGGCGATGCGCTGATGGGGCAGATCTATCATGCGGTGGCTACCAGTCCGCTGTGGAACAGCACGGTGCTGGTGCTGAATCACGACGAGTGGGGCGGGTTCTTCGACCACGTGCCGCCGCCGCGCGCGCTGGCGCCCAACAACACGGACCCGGACGTGGTGGACGGCAAGGCGCTGCTGGGGTGCCGGTGTCCGTGCACGGTGGCGTCGCCGTGGACGGTGGGCAAGCCGTCGAGTCCGACGGTGAGTCACACGATCTTCGATCATACGTCGGTGCTGAAGATGATCGAGTCGGTCTTCAATGTGCAGCCGCTGGCGGCGCGGGAGACGTCGAACGACGTGGGCAATCTGCTGTCGGCGATCAACTTCAACCGGAGTCCAAAGGCGGCGCCGGCGTTACCGCAGCCGCAGCCGGTGAAGCCGCAGAAGATCTGTTTGAGCAGCATCAATCCGGGCGGCGGGCTGGTGCAGCCGCGGCGCAGCGACGACGAAGCGAACGGCTTCCAGCGGCTGGCGATGGCGGCCCGGCAGCGGGGCTGGCCGGTTTACGAGTGACCGTCGTGCGCAGGTTATTGGCGATCTTCGGCCTTGTGGCGCTGGTCATGCCGGCGCAAGACGTTAGGGTTTCTCCGGCGCGCCAGGAATTGCTGGGACCCTTTATGGGCGCGGCGGGCGAGTGTCTGGCCCTGGCCAAAGCCGTGCCGGAGGAGAAGTACGCGTGGCGGCCGATGGAGGGTGTGCGGTCCTTCGGGGAAGTCTTCGTGCACATGGCGGGCAGCACACTCCTGTTCTGTTCGTATGCCGGGATGAAGCCGCCCCCGGGTCCGGCGCACGATCTGGCCGCGATATACATGAAACGCGGCTTCGAGATGCCCGAGATCTTCGCCTCCGAGCGGGCCGTCAAGACCAAGGCGCAGACGGTTGAGATTATGGATCAGGCTTTTCACCTGGCGCGGGATATGATCCGCCAGATGCCCGACGGCGACCTGGAAAAGCCGGTCGAATTCTTCGGGCAGAAGATTACCATGCGGGGACTATTGATCCGCATGGGCGATCACTTGAGCGAGCACCTGGGGCAGTCGATCGCCTATGCGCGGGTCAATCACATCGTGCCGCCATGGTCGCAGAAGAAGTAGTCCAGCCAGACGATAATTTCTAAGACACAAGCCGCGCGGCGTCCTGCACAGCTTGCCAGGCGCGCATGACGTGGTCGCGGGTCGTCCCCATGTTGCCGATGGCGAGGTGCAGGGAGAACTTTCCGCGCAGCACGGTGTGGGAGAGGAAGAACTCGCCCGCGGCGTTGACGGTTTCGAGGATGCGGCGGTTTTCTTCGTCGGCGCCCTTATAGCGGAAGCACACCACCGAGAGGGGGGCGGGGGCGGTGCGCTCGAAGCGCGGATCGGCGTCCACCGCATCCGCCAAGTCGTGCGCCCAGGCGATCTGGCGGCGGATCATTTCCGCCAGCCTTTGGCGGCCGAAGTAACGCATCACGAACCAGAGCTTGAGTGCGCGGAAGCGGCGGCCCAGGGGCACACCGTAATCCATGTAATTGACCGCCCGGCCGTCCTGCGCAGTGCGCAGGTACTCGGGCACCAGGGAGAAGGCGCGGCGCAGAATCTCCGGCCGACGGGTGTAAAATGCGCTGAGATCGAAGGGCGTGAAGAACCACTTGTGCGGGTTGGTGACCAGCGAATCGGCGCGGCCGGCGCCGTCGAGCAGGCCGCGGAACTCAGGCACAATGGCGGCGGAGCCGGCGTAGGCGGCGTCCACGTGCAACCAGAGGCCGTGGCGTTCGGCGATGTCCGCGATGGCCGGGACGGGATCGATGCTGGTGGTGGAGGTGGTGCCCACCGTGGCCACGACGCAGAAGGGGCGCAGGCCGGCGGCCCGATCGGCGGCTATGGCGGAAGCCAGCGCGTCGGGGCGCATGCGGAATTCAGCGTCGGTGGGGATCTTGCGCACGTGCTGCTGTCCGATGCCGATGGCGATGGCGCCTTTTTCGATGGACGAGTGGGCCTCCTCGGAGCAATAGAGGGTCAGGCCGCGGGTGGCGCCCAGGGTGCGGGCTTCGGGATCGGCCATCTCGCGGGCGGCGGCTATGGCGTGCATGCTGCTGGTGGAGGCCGTATCGTAAATGATGCCGAACATGCCGGCGGGCAGGCCCATCCAGTCGCGGAGCCAGTCGAGGACAACCTGTTCGAGCTCCGTGGCGGCGGGGGACGTCTTCCAGAGCATGGCATTGGCGTTCAGCGAGGCACACAGCAGCTCGGCGAGGATGCCGGGGCCGGGGGCGGTGTTGGCAAAGTAGGCCATGAAGCCGGGATGGTTCCAGTGGGTGATGGCAGGGACGACCAGGCGCTCGAAGTCGGCGAGGAGGCGGTCCATGGGCTCGCCCTGGTCCGGTCCGGCGGCGGGCAGCGCATCGACGAGCTGGCCGGGCTGGATGCGCGGCAGCACGGGGTAACGCTCCGGGTGAGCCAGGTAGTCGGCGATCCAGTCGATGGCGGCATGGCCGTGGCGGCGGAACTCTGCGGGCGACATGCCTTCATTGGAGCATGGCGGCGCTCGACGATGGGCGTGGTAGGCTGGACGCATGCGCATTGTTTTGAGGGACGCGCGCCTGTTTGCGCTCTTGAGGTTCACCATGGCGGGACTGCTGCTACCCTTCCTGGCCGCGGCGCAGCCGCCCCTGCGGCTTTGCATCGCGGGACTGGTGCACGGGCACGTGGACGGGTTCTTCCACGCGGCGGCCGGGCGCAAGGACGTCGAGATCGCCGGCGTTTTCGATCCGGACCGCGCGCTGCAACATCACTATGCGGAGAAGTACGGGCTGGCGGATTCGGTGTTCTTCACGAACCTGGGCACCATGCTGGACCAGGTGAAGCCGGAAGCGGTGGCCACGTTTACCAGCACCTTCGATCATCCCATCGTGGTGGAGGCCTGCGCCAAGAGGCACATTCCGGTGATGATGGAGAAGCCGCTGGCGGTGAGCATGGAGCACGCGCGGGCCATCGAGCGGGCGGCGCGCGAAGGCGCCATACCGGTGATCGTCAACTACGAGACGACCTGGTATCGCAGCCACGCGGCGATGTGGCGCCTGATCAAAGAGCAGAAGGCCGCCGGCGATATCCGGAAGATGGTGGCCCTGGATGGGCATCAGGGCCCGCAGGAGATCCACGTGGGGCCGGAATTTTTCCGCTGGCTCACCGATCCGGTGAAGAACGGGGCGGGCGCGCTGTTCGATTTCGGCTGTTATGGCGCGAACCTGATGACCTGGATGATGGACAACCAGCGTCCGCTGGCGGTGACGGCCATCGCGCAGGCGGAGAAGCCGCAGATCTACCCGCGCGTGGATGACGAAGCCACCGTGCTGGTGGAGTATCCGAAGGCCCAGGGCATCATCCAGGCGTCGTGGAACTGGCCGTTCAACCGCAAGGATTTCGAGGTGTACGGCGCGCGGGGATACGCCATCGCCACCGGAGGCGATTCGCTGCGGGTGCGCCTGCCGGGCGGCGAGGAGGAGTCGCGCGGGCTGGAGGCGCTGCCGGCCGACGAACGCGACTCGATCTCGTACCTGACGGCGGTAGTGCGCGGGCGGGTGAAGGCTTCGGGATTATCGTCGCTGGAGAACAACCTGATCGTAACGGAGATTCTGACGGCGGCGCGGGAATCGGCGCGCACGGGGCGGACGGTCCATCTTGGGCCGGCGCGATGATGTTCGGGTTGGCGGCCATCTGGCTGGTGCTGATGTGGCTGGTGTGGAGCTACCCGTTCCTGCGCAAGCGATTCGACGGAAGCAGGCGGCAGGCCAACGTGATGGCGCATAACGCCAATTGGGGACTGCTGCTCGAAAGCGCCGGCATTTTCTGCGCGTGGTTCCGGTGGCCGAACACACCGGCGCCGGGCTGGGGGCGCATCGTCGTGTCCATGGTGCTGGCACTGATCGGAACCGTGTGCGGCTGGCTGGCGGTGCGGCACCTGGGCAAGCAACTGCGCATTCTGGCGGGGCTGTACGAGGATCACGAGTTAGTGCGGACAGGCCCTTATGCGGTGGTGCGGCACCCGGTGTATGCATCCTTATTCCTGATGCTGCTGGCGACCGGAATGTTGTTTGCGCGCTGGCCCATGTTGCTGCTGGGAATCGGGCTGTATGTGGCAGGCACGGAAATCAGGATCCACTTCGAAGAGGCCCTGCTGCGCTCGCGGTTCGGCGCGGAGTTTGAAGAGTACCGCCAGAGGGTGCCGGCCTACTTGCCGTTCTTGCGGTAGTGCTCCTGGATGGTCCGCCAGCCGATCAGGGTGACGCCGTTGTCCTTGAGGGCCTGGCGAAATTCCGGGCTGGTCACGACGTTGAAATCGCGCTGCCGCCAGGCGCTGCCGTAAGCGGGATGGCCCTCGGTGACGGCCTGCATTTCGGCGTCATCGTAGGCCAGGTGGACGATCATTTCGGTGAGGCCGGGCTTCAGCGACTTGACCAGTCCCAGGTAGAAAGAGGCCCAGTTTTCGGGCTTGCCGCCGGTAGCCATCACGACGGCGCCGGGAATGATGTCGGAATCCTTCAGCAGGGCCAGCATGCCGGCGGGAGCGCCGGGGGTGCGCACGGCCAGGAAGGGCAGGCCGTACTCGCGGGCGACTTTCACATACACCGGGAAATACTCCGGTACGAACAACGTACCCATGTGACTGTCGACATGCGTGGGGTGGATGCCCAGCTTCAGAGCCCGTTCGATCTGGGCGCGGATCTCTTTCTCGACTTCGGCCGGCGTGGCGTGCCTGGTCACAAACGGCACGTCCGGCCAGAGGTTGCCGTCGGGACCGAGGAGGCCGGGGACCTGGTCGCGGGAAGCCACCGGACCCCAGCGATAATTCTGCCACTCGCTGGTCAGGGTGAGGTGCAGGCCGAGGTCGGCGTCGGGATGGGCCTTGGCGTACGCGGCGACCTCGGTAAGCCAGGGACAGGGCACCATGATGCTGGCGGAGCTGGCCGCGTGGCTATCGAGAGCCGCAAAGCTGGCGCGGTCCTGGGAGTGGCTGACGGCCAGATCGTCGGCGTGGAGGATCAGGAGCCGGGCACCGGCGGGATAGCCGAGCTCCTGGGCCGGGTTCGGGTTTTGCGCCAGGGCGATGGGGGCGAGCAGGGCGAAGCAGAGAGATGTGGGGCGTAGCATGAATGCCTATTTTACTGAGCCTGGCGCCGACAGGGAGACAGCTCCGGCTTGCTATGCTTGACTTGGCGACATGAAGAAGTCGGTCGAGTCACCCACCACGCGCCTGATGGCGGGTTTGGCCGTCACCCTGGCGGCGGTGGGAGTGTTCTCTTTTTACGCGCTGCACCAGATCCGCGGCTTGCAGGATCTGCAGACGCAGATCGTGGAACGCAACCGCAAGGACTCGCTGCAGCTTCTGCGCATCCAGAACGACCTCAACGAAGTGGCCATGGCCATGCGGGACATGCTGTACGGCGACGAACCGTATCCGCTGACGGCCTGGCGGAAGCAGTTCGACAGCAAGCGAAACGACCTGGACGACGCGCTGCGCCTGGAAGCGCACCTGACGCCGGTGCACCGGGACCCCAACCGGCAGGGGTACCTGGCCGAGACACTGGCGCAGTTCTGGACCGCGGCCGGGCACATGTTCGAATTGGCGGAACACGGCGAGGAGCCGGCGGCGCGGGCCATGATCCGCAATTCGCTGGAGACCCAGGAGGGCGCGCTGATCAACACGGTGGCGCGGCTGCTGGTGCAGAACAACGAAGCCGAGGAAGACGCCGCGGACCGCATCCAGCATATTTACCAGGGCGTGGAGCGCAACGTCTACTTTTTCCTGGCGGCCATGCTGATCGCCATCTTCGGCACCACGCTCTACCTGATCTACTCGAACCGCCGGCTGTTCCAGCATCTAGCCACCATGTCGGAGCACCGCAGCGACCTGGCGCGGAAGCTGATCACGGTGCAGGAGGAGACGCTGCATTCGCTGTCGCGGGAGCTGCACGACGAATTCGGCCAGGTGCTGACGGCGATCGGGGCGATGCTGCGGCGCGCGGAAAAGAAGCTGCCGGCGGATTCGGCCTTCTGCACGGACCTGCGCGAAGTCCGGGAGGTGGCCCAGGTGACGCTGGAAAAGACGCGCAACCTGTCGCAGTTGATGCATCCCAGCGTGCTGGACGATGGGGGGTTGGAGAAGGCTATCGACTGGTACCTGCCGGTGTTCGAGCGGCAGACCGGGATCAAGGTGCGGTACGAGAAGAAGGGCGAGAGCGCGGCGATTACCGACCGGGTGGCGATCCATGTGTACCGGGTGTTGCAGGAGGCGCTGAACAACCTGGCCAAACATTCCGGATCGCCGCTGGCGGTGGTGCGGCTGGCGTTTCCGCCGGGGCGGCTGCGGCTGGAAGTGGAGGACCACGGCAACGGTCTGCCGGAATTGCGGAACGGGGGCGCAGGGCGGGGCATCGGGATGACCGCGATGCGGGAACGGGCGGAGTTGTTGCAGGGCAGTTTCGAAGTGGTGCGTCCCAGCGAGGGGGGGACGCTGGTGCGGCTGGAAGTGCCTTTGGCGGAGGGCGACGACCAATAGGCGCAACCCCGATCCGGACGCCGCGATACGCTACGATACAAGAAAGAACTCGGTCCGACGGATACCCATGAGCAATGAAATCACGGTCCTGCTGGTAGACGATCACAGCCTGGTGCGCAAAGGCTTCCGGCGCATGCTGGAAGACGATCCGGAGATACGGGTGGTAGGGGAAGCCACCAACGGGCAGGAAGCCATCAAGCTGGCGCAGGAGCTGCATCCGCGGGTGGTGGTGATGGATATGGCGATGCCGGGACTGGACGGCGTACAGGCCACGCGCGAGATTCTGAAGCACGCGCCGGAGACCGCGGTGCTGATCCTGAGCATGTACTCGGAGGAGAACTACGTCCGCAACGCATTGGATGCGGGGGCGCGCGGGTACGTGTTGAAGGAAGCGCTGGACGTGGACCTGGCCGGAGCCATCAAAGACCTGGCGGCGGGGAAGAACGTGATCGGTCCGGGGGTCTTGACCGCCAATCGCGAGCCCGATCCGGATTACGACCGGCTGACGCCGCGCGAGAAGCAGATCCTGGAACTGATCGCCAAGGGCAACTCGAACAAGGAAATCGCCGGGATTCTGAACCTGAGTGTGAATACGGTCTCGGTGCATCGCGCCAACCTGATGTCCGCCCTGGGAATTCATCGCACCACGGAACTGGTGGTCTGGGCGGTGAAAAAAGGGTTGGTGCAATTGCCGTGAATCGCCGGGAGTTTCTTTGGAGCGCGCTGGCCATGGCGCGCGCCGGCAACGATGTGGGTTTCCGCTTCACCGACGTGACGGCGGCGGCCGGCATCCAGTTCCACCACAACAGCGGAGCGTTCGGCGACAAGTATCTGCCCGAGACGCTGGGCCCGGGCTGCGCCTTTCTGGACTACGACAACGACGGCTGGCAGGACATCCTGATCATCAACGGCATGGATTGGCCCGGCCATCCGCACAAGCGCAGCACCATGCACCTGTACCGGAACAACCGCAATGGCACGTTCACGGACGTCACCCGCGCCGCCGGCCTGGACATTGAGATGTACGGCATGGGCGTAGCGGTGGGCGATTTCAACAACGACGGATTTCCGGACATCTTCGTGACGTGCGTGGGGCAGAGCCGGTTGTTTCAGAACACGGGCAAAGGGCGCTTCGTGGACATCACCGAGCGCAGCGGCCTGGGCGCCCGCAAAGGCTTTTCGAGCTCCGCGCTGTGGTTCGATTACGACCGCGACGGGCTGCTGGACCTGTTTGTCTGCAATTACGTAAAGTGGTCGCCGGCGCAGGACGTGTTTTGCAGCATGGACGCCAAGCACAAGTCGTACTGCACGCCGGAGGCGTACCGCGGGGAGACCTGCTGGCTGTTCCGCAACCGCGGCAACGGGACGTTCGAAGATGTCACCGCCAAGAGCGGCATCTTCGACAGCAGCTCGAAATCGCTGGGCGTGGCCATGATGGACTACGACCAGGACGGGTGGATCGACGTGATGGTGGCCAACGATACGGAGCCGAATAAGCTGTACCGCAATCAGCGCGACGGCACGTTTCTGGATATCGCCGTCAAAGCCGGGGTGGCGTTCAGCGAGGACGGCAAGGCCCGCGCGGGCATGGGCGTGGACGTGGCGGACTACGACAACTCGGGCATCGCGGGACTGGCCATCACCAATTTCGACAACGAGATGATCGGCCTGTACCGCGGCACGCGCAGCGGGCTGTACGTGGACCAGGCGACGCGCACCAACGTGGGACGGCAGTCGCGGCGCAGCCTGGGATTCGGCTGCTTCTTCTTCGATGCGGACTTGGACGGCCTGCTGGATCTGTTAGTGGTGAACGGGCACATCGAACCCGGTATCCGGCAGACCCGTCCCGAAACCGGGTACGCACAACCGCCGCACCTGTTTCTGAACAAAGGCAGCGGGGGGTTCGAAGATGTGGCCGGCGCGCTGGGGGGCGGTTTCGCGGAACCGAAAGTCGGCCGCGGCGCCGCGTTCGGCGATTTCGACCGGGACGGCGATCTGGACGTGCTGATCACCACCAACCAGGGGCCGGTGCACTTGTATCGCAACGATCAGGCGAACGGGCATCGCTCCATCCGATTCCGGCTGGTGGGCACCAAGTCCAACCGGGACGGCATCGGCGCGGTGGTGCGGGTGACCATCGGCGGCGAAACCGGATCGCGGATGGTGAAGAGCGGATCCAGTTACCTTTCGCAATCCGAGCTGCCGGTGACGTTCGGGCTGGGACGCCGCGATACGGTCGAACGGGCGGTACTTCACTGGCCCAGCGGGCAGGCGGAGGAGTTCAAGAATCTGCGCGCCGGGCGAACGTACGAGTGCGTGGAAGGGAAGGGAATTCGCGACACGGGCGGCTTCTGAGCCGGGATAGGAGCCGGGCCTCCACGGGACGGGCAGGCGGTAAACGCCGCCAACGGGACCGGCGTCCACAGCTTCGGTTCCGCCATCGGCATGGTAACGGAATCCTGCCATCGCAAGAAATAGGTCTCCGGTACGTACATGTTAGTACTGCGACCGTGACCGGGCGGACTCTTAACAATCTGCTGATATCGGAGAAATGCAACTTTTGTACTGCCAAGAGCGTCTTATACCATCAGCTAATTATGGCGACAGGAATGCCAAGTTCTGCAAAAGTAAAAGGATACCGGAAGGTACTCGAGAAGAAGGCCGAGGAAATCCGGCGCAGCATGTCAGCGCAAAAGGCGACCCAACTGCTGTCCCGTGAAGAGCATCCGCACGATGAGGGCGATCTGAGCCAGCAGAGTCACGAAGAGTGGATCTTCCTGAACCGGAATACGCTCGACATGAAACTGCTGCGCGAGGTGCTGGACGCACTGCGGCGGATTGACGGGGGTACCTACGGTATTTGTCCCGGCTGCGAGGAGCCGATATCCCCAAAACGGCTGGACGCCGTGCCGTGGGCGAAATTCTGCGTATCGTGCCAGGAGCGCATCGCCAGCGGCATCTCCCTGGAAGAAGAAGATCGCTACCAGGAAGCCCGGCAATGAACCTGGCCGATTTGCGGCGGGTCACAGTCAAAAAGGGGTTGCGCATCCGATTTCCGCTTTCCAACGGGTTGGAGTGTATCGTGAATGAGCGCGGTGTGGCGCAAGTTCCGGCGCTGCATGCCGTGCCGTCCTTCAACCTGGAGCAGGAACTGGCGGGCGTGCAGCAGTTTGTGGTTGAGCCGGCCAGCGCGGGAAAAGACGCCACGGGCAAGCCGCGGGGGCTGACCCGCGACGAGATGGTGAGCATGACGAGCGCCGGCGCGGAAACGGGACACGACGAGCACGACGACTAGCGCACGCGCCGGCATTGCCCTGGCGGTCCTGTTCCCGGCCGCCGCCCAGCAAATTCGAATCAATCTCCTGCCGAAGGAAGTCGTGCTTTCCCGCCTGCAACAGGCGCCGCGGAACAATCATGCGCGGGCGAGCGCGCTGGCTCAACTCTTCGCGGATGCCGGCTGTGCCGGCGAACATCTGGTGCGGGAGTCCGTGAAACACCGGAGGGACGCCAACGTGATCTGCGTGTTGCCCGGTGGGACGGAACAGCGCATTCTGGTCACCGCGCATACCGATAAAGCCGACGAAGGGTACGGTGTGGTGGATGACTGGAGCGGCGCTTCCATGCTGGCCGACCTGCTGGAAAGCCTGCGCACCGCGCCCCGGCGTCATACGTTTGTCTTCATCGGGTTTACCGCCGAGGAAGACGGCCTCGCGGGATCGCGCTTCTACGTCAAGACGCTAACGGCGGCCGAGAGGTCTCGCATCGGCGCAGTCGTGAATGTCGAGTGTCTGGGCCTGTCGCCGACCGCGGTATGGCTGCACCATGCCGATCCGCGACTGGCCCAGGTGGCGGGACAGGCCGCTGCCACCGTGAAACTGCCGATCCGTGCCATCAACGTGGAGCGGGTAGGAGAAGACGACGCCATGTCATTTGCGGCGGCACACATTCCCACCATCACGTTTCATTCCGTCACCCAGGAGACTCTGCAGATCCTGCACAGCCCGCAGGATACCTATCGAGCCATCCATCCGGACGAGTATTACGACAGCTACCACTTGCTGGCCGCCTACCTGGCGTTGGCGGACGTATCGATCGAGGATGGAGCTTCTCCCGCTTCCCGCCGATAGATGGTCTGGGTGGGCGATTTCCCGCTCAGCCCAGAGGAGCCCGTGAATCTAGCGAACAAAATCACCCTTTGCGCCGGCGGCGGAGTCCTGCTGGCTACCGCCGGCGCGATCGCCAGCGTTTACATGATTTCGCGCACGAACCGGGTGAACGAGCTGCGATCCCAGATGAGTTCGATCCTGCAACAGGCCGAAACGGTCATGGCGGATACGGACCGGCTGCATAGCGACGGCGCGTTCAACAACGGCGCCCTGGCGCGCAATCTGGCCGGCCTGTCGGGCGGCGACTATCGCCAATCCGTGCTGTACCGGACTATACCGGTGGTATCGGGCTGGGACTCGGTGAAAGCCGTGGCGCAGGCCCACGACTTCACTTTCCTCACTCCGTCGCGGCCAGAGATCACGGCGCGCAACCCGAAGAATCACTTGACCGAGTTCGACGACGCCTTCCGCGCGTTCGCGGCCGGAAAAGACGAGTACTTCGCCGAGGATCCCGCGACCAACATGCTGGTCCTGGCCCGTCCGGTGAAGCTCACGGCGGGATGCCTGAGCTGTCACGGGGACCCCGCGCAAAGCGCGTCGCACGACGGACGGGATACGTTGGGCCTGCCGATGGAAGGGCTGCATGCCGGCGATATCAAGGGCGCGTTTGTCTTGAAGGCGCCGATGACCAGAGATCCGGTGGTGCTGGCCAGCATGGAGCGGATCACGTTCATCGGCCTGTCGGTACTGGTGATCGTGGTGGCCGGCTTTCAGTTGCTGAACCGGCGCCTGATCGTGCGGCCGCTGCAGGCGATCTCGCAGGAGTTGCTGGAGGGCGCGGCACGGGTGCGGTCCACGTCGGGCCAGTTGGAAGAGGCCAGCCAGGCGATTGCCGCCGGAGCGGTGGAACAGGCCGCCACGGTGGAAGAGACCTCGGCTTCGACGGTGGAAATCAACTCGATGACCCAGTCCAACGCGGACAGCGCCAAGTCCGCGGCGGCGGTGATGGCAGAGGCTGCCAATGGGGTGCAAACGGTCAACCGGCGACTGACGGAGATGGAGGCGTCCATGGGCGAGATCACGCAATCCGGTGACCGGATCGGCAAGATCATCAAGGTCATCGACGAGATTGCCTTCCAGACCAACGTCCTGGCGCTGAACGCGGCGGTGGAGGCGGCTCGCGCGGGAGAAGTTGGGTTGGGATTCGCGGTGGTGGCCGATGAGGTGCGTAACCTGGCGCAGAAGAGTGCCCAAGCCGCTAAGGATACGGCGGGGCTTATCGAAGACTCGATGAACCGGTCCCGACAGGGCAGCGAACGCGTCCGGGAGATGGGGACGGCCATTGCCGAAGTCACCGTTTCGGCGGAATCGGTGCGGAAGATGATCCATCAGGTCAGCTCGGGCACGGAGGAACAGGCGCGGGGCATCGACCAGATCTCCGCGGCAGTGCAACAGATGGAGCAGGTGGTACAGGTGGCGGCGCAAAAAGCCCAGGAAAACGAAACCTCGGCGGCGGACCTGCGGCAACAGTCGGAAGCGCTGGAGGGAATCGTGGCGCGGCTGTCGGCGGTCATCGGAAGTTAATTAACTGAGTTGCCGGAAGATAACACGCCACCCACCTTTGTGGCATGCGATAATTCCCTCAACATGCAGAACATTGTGTTCGTAGTATGTTTTTTGTTCGGCGTGGCGGCAGGGTTCTTTCTGGCGTTCGTGTGGCTGCGACCCGCCGCGCGCCTCGCGTATGAACGGGCGAAGGCGGAATGGGAGCCGGAACGCGCGGTCCTGAACGAGCGTTTGGAGAACCGGGAGCAGCAATACAAGGCCCTACAAGCGGCCTTTGAAGACGCGCGGCAGAAGCTCAGCGACACCTTCAAGGCGCTCTCGGCGGACGCGCTGGCGCATAACAACAAAGCTTTCCTGGACATGGTCCGGGCCTCCCTGGATAGCGCCCAGCAGGCCGCCAAGGGCGACCTGGATCAGCGGCAGCGGGCGATTGCCGAGCTGGTGAAGCCAGTGCGCGACTCGCTGGAGAAGGTGGATGCGCGCATGCGCGAGCTCGAAACCGCGCGCGCGGGAGCTTATGCCGGGCTGGCGGAACAGGTGCGCGGGCTGCTGGAAGCCCAAACGCAACTGCGCGCCGAGACCGGCCGCCTGGCCACGGCATTGCGCGCGCCCAGCGTGCGCGGCCGTTGGGGCGAGATTCAACTGCGGCGGGTAGTCGAGATGGCGGGCATGCTGGAGCACTGCGATTTCGAGTCGCAGCCCGTGGCCGTTACCGAGGAGGGCCGGCAGCGGCCGGATCTGCTGGTCCGGCTGCCGGGCGGCAAGAACATCGTGGTGGACGCCAAGACGCCGCTAGAGGGCTATCTGGCTGCCTGTGACGCCACCGACGACGCCACCCGGCGGGCCCGATTACAGGATCACGCCCGCCAGGTCAGGGCGCACATGACCGCGCTGGGCCGCAAACAGTATTGGGAGCAGTTCAATCCGGCGCCCGAGTTCGTGGTGCTGTTCCTGCCGGGCGAGAGCTTCTTCAGCGCAGCGCTGGAGGGGGATCCGGAGCTGATCGAAGCCGGCGCCGCCGACCGGGTGATCCTGGCGACGCCCACCACCCTGATCGCGCTGTTGCGCGCGGTGGCCTATGGGTGGCGGCAGGAGAACGTGGCGCAGCACGCGGCGGAGATCAGCCGGCTGGGCAAGGAACTGCACAAGCGGCTGGCGGACATGGGCAGCCATTGGGAGCGGCTGGGCCGCAGCCTGGACCGGGCCGTGGAAGCGTACAACGACGCCACCGGTTCGCTGGAGGCGCGCGTGCTGGTGACCGCCCGCAAATTCGAAGATCTGGACAGCCATGCGTTCGGCGTGGTGCTGGAGGCTCCCGAACCGGTCGATACGCATACGCGCATGCTCGTTGCCGTGGAACGCACGGCCCTGAACGAGAACGGCTCGGCAGCCGTCAGCTAGCGGCTACCAGACGCGGCAGGGATCTTTGCGCACCATCGGCTGCCCCACTTTGCAGCCGAACGCCCGGGCAAATTCCGGCATATTGGCCGCCACACCGTTGATCCGGTATTCCGGCGGCGAATGCGGATCGGTGATGGCATGCACCCGCTTGCTCTCGGCCCGCTCGTCACCGCAGGCCCACTGCGCGAATCCGATGAAGAAGCGCTGCTCCGGCGTCAAGCCGTCGATGGGTTGCAGGTCCTGGCCGCGGGTGGCGTCTTTCCAGGCCATGTAGGCCAGTAGCTCACCGCCCAGGTCGGCCACGTCTTCTCCCAGGGTCAGGCGGCTGTTGATCTTGATATCGTCCACCACGGTGTACTGCGCATACTGATCCGCGACGCAATCGGTGCGCTTCTGGAACTCTTTGGCGTCGGCCGCGGTCCACCAGTCGTGCAGGTTGCCGTGGGCGTCGAACTGGCGGCCTTCATCGTCGAAGCCGTGGGTCAATTCGTGACCGATGGTGCCGCCGGTATCCCCGTAGTTCGGCGCGTCATCCATTTTGGGGTCGAACAGCGGCGGCTGCAATACTCCGGCGGGAAAGTTGATGTCGTTCATCTGCGGATTGTAGTAGGCATTGACGGTAGGCGGGGTCATGTCCCATTCGCCACGGTCCACCGGCTTGCCGATCTTGGCCAATTGCCGCCGGCCCTCGAAAACTGCCGCGCGGTAGACGTTGCCGGCAAAGTCGCCGCGGTCGATGCGGATCGAACTATAGTCGCGCCATTTGTCGGGATAGCCGATCTTATTCACCACGGCGTGCAGCTTCAGGAGCGCCTGCGCCTTGGTGGCTTCGCTCATCCAGGGCAGGGTTTTGATGTCGTCTTCCATGGCCTTTTCGATTTCCCGGGTCATGGTCAGCGTGCGGTCTTTCATGTCGGGGGTGAAGGTGCGCTGGACGAACACCTGGCCCAGCGCTTCGCCCAGATCCTGGTCGACATATTGTACGCAGCGTTTCCAGCGCGGCCGCATTTGCGGCGTGCCGTGCAGGTACTTGCCGTAGAAGTCGAAATTGGCGTCCACGAAGGCCGGGGAAAGATAGGCGGCGCGGGCGTGGACCAGGTGCCAGCGCAGGTAGGCTTTCCAATCGCGAATCGGCGTGCCGACCAGCAGATTTTGCACCTCTTTGAAGAAGGCCGGCTCGGTGACATTATATTGATTCAACTCGCCCAGCCCGATGCCTTTCAAGTAAAGCTTCCAGTTGAAGGCCGGCGTCAGCGCCTGTAGCTGCGCCAGGTCCATTTTGTGAAACAGCTTGTAGGGATCGCGCTGTTCCACGCGGGTGAGCGAGGCTTTGGCCAGCGATGTCTCCAGGCGCATGATGGCCTGGGATTCGGCGGCGGCGCGCGGCTTGGCGTCGCCCAGCAGCTCCAGCATGCGGGCTACGTGCGCGACATACTTCGTGCGAATCTCCTGGGATTTGGCGTCGGTTTTGGTGTAGTAGTCGCGGTCCGGGAGACCCAGACCGCCGGCGCCGGCGAAGGCGATCTCGCGAGAGGAGTCGGCGAAATCCTGGTTGGAGCTGAAGCCGAAGAGCATGCCGAAATCGAGGGCCAGGTGTTCGCGCGCCAGAAATTCCGGAAAGTCGGCCACGGAGCGCAGCGCGCCGATGGCCGCCATCTCCTCGCGCAACGGGGCCAGGGCGGCTTTGGCAACGGCGGATTCATCCATGCACGCGGCGAAGAAGTCTCCGATCTCGCGCTCTACCGGCGAGCGCGCGGGATTCGGTTTCGCAGTCTCCTCCAGAATGCCCCAGAGGAAGCGCTCATTATCCTGGGCGAGCTTGGCGTAGACGCTCCAACTGGACTGGTCGGAAGGAATCGGATTCTTTTTCAGCCAGCCGCCGCAGGCGTAGTGGAACAGGTCGTCGCAGGGGTTGACGGACTTGTCCATGTCGGTCAGGTCCAGGCTGGGGCTGTAGGGCAGCGATGGGAGCGGGGTCTCGGGGGTCTGCGCGGCAGCCAGCGCCGCAAAAGCGACAGCTACGTAAAATCGCATGCGTTTTCACCAAAGTAATGAGCGTATCATGAAGTGTTCATGGGCACCCCCGAACCGCTGCTCTTCCGCTGTGCGCGCTGGCTGACGTTCGCCTCCGCGGTGACCATCCTGGTCTCCATTGCCGCGTCTCAGATTCTGCTGGCCCTGGCGCTGGCGGCCCTGCTGCTGTCCGGCGGACGCATGCGGCTGCCGCGGATCTGGCTGCCTCTATCGCTGTTCCTGGTGGGGACGCTGCTCTCGCTGGCGCTGTCCCCCGATCCCGCGGCGGGGCTGCCGCAGGTGCGCAAGATCTTCGTGTTCACGATACTGCTGCTGGTGTTCTCGACGCTGCGGGACGCGCGCACGATCCGGTGGCTGTTCCTGTGCTGGGCCGGCGCGGGCGCCATCATTTCGCTGCGCGGCTTCGTCCAGTTCGGGCGCAAAGTGCAGGAGGCGCACGCCGCCGGACAGAGCTTTTACGATTACTACGTGGGCGAGCGCATCACCGGCTTCATGAGCCACTGGATGACGTTCGGCGGCCAGGAGATGATCGCGTTCCTGATGACCGCGGCTTTTCTGTTCTTCGCCTGCATCCACCGCAAGCGCGCGTGGATCTGGTTCACCTGCACGCTGCTGATGGCGGTGGCGCTGCTGCTGGGCTTCACGCGCAGCATCTGGCTGGCGAGCGCCGGCGCCGGCGCCTATCTGCTGTGGTTCTGGAAGCGTTGGATTGCGATGGCGGTGCCGGTGGTGCTGCTGCTGATCGCTTTGCTGGCGCCCGCTTCCATCCGCGAGCGCTTCAGTTCCATGCTGCGGCCCGGCAAGATCGATTCCAACCAGCATCGCATCGTCACCTGGCGCACGGGACTGGAGATGATCCGGACGCATCCCTGGTTCGGGCTGGGACCGGAAGAGGTCAAGCTGCAGTTCAACCGCTACGTGCCGGCCGACATTCCGCGTCCGCTGCCGGAAGGCTGGTACGGACACCTGCACAACATCTATCTGCAATACGCGGCCGAACGCGGCATCCCCACCATGCTGACGATGCTGTGGATGCTGATTCTGATCCTGTACGACTGCTGCCGCCGCGCCTGGCGGCTGCCGCCGGGGCGCACAGACCAGAAGTTCGTGCTGCACGGCACGGCGGCGGTGGTGATTGCCACCATGATCGCGGGATGCTTCGAATACAACCTGGGCGACAGCGAAGTGCTCACCATGTTCCTGGTGGTGGTGGGCTGCGCCTACGCCGCCATGGAATCGGCCGTTGCCTGAGACGCTGGATATCGAAGACACGCCGGCGCTGATCGCCTGGCTGCGGCAGACGGGCCGCCTGGCGGCGGACGAGCAGCCGCGCGTACGGAATCTGGCGGGCGGGGTTTCGAACCGGACGGTGTGGCTGGAGCGCGCGTCCGGGGAGGCCTGGGTGTTGAAGCAGGCGCTGGCCAAGCTGCGCGTGCCGGTGGATTGGTTCAGCTCGCCCGAGCGCATCCACCGGGAAGCGCTGGGACTCGAGTGGCTGGCCCGGCTGGCGCCGCCGGGCACGATCACGCCGCTGTTGTTCGCGGATCGCGGGCAGCATCTGCTGGCCATGCAGGCGGTGCCGCGGCCGCACGAGAATTGGAAGGCGGTGTTGTTGGCAGGCCGGATCTGCGGCGATCATGTGCGGCAGTTCGCCGGCCTGCTGGCGACAATCCATCGCCAGGCGCGAGGCCGCGGCGATGTGGCCGAAGTCTTCGCGGATCGCTCGTTCTTCGAATCGCTGCGGCTGGAGCCGTACTACGCCTATTCCGCGCAGCAGACGCCGGCCGCGGCCGGGTTCCTGGAGGCGTTGATGCGCGACACACGCGAGACGCGAACGACGCTGGTGCATGGCGATTACAGTCCCAAGAACGTGCTGATTCATGCGGGCCGGCTGGTGCTGCTCGATCACGAAGTGATTCACTACGGGGATCCGGCGTTCGACCTGGGTTTCGCGCTGACGCACTTTTTGAGCAAAGCGCATCATCTGCCGGCATGCCGGAGCCAGTTCCTGGCCGCCGCGCAGGAATTCTGGGACACCTACACGGACGCGGCCGGCGCGGACGCCGAGGCGCGCGCCGTGCGGCACACGCTGGGGTGCCTGCTGGCGCGCGTGGCGGGCCGGTCGCCGCTCGAATATCTGAGCGTGGCGGAGCGATTACGGCAGAGGGACGCGGTGCTGCGCATCATGCCCGCGGCGCCGCCACGTATCGCGGACCTGATCGGCATGTTCGGCGAGGAGCTATGCCGGTAATCGAACGGCTGACGGCGGGCGAGATCCTGGACAGCCGCGGGCGGCCCACGGTGGCGGCGACCTGTATCCTGGCGGGCGGCGCTACGGGTTCGGCGTCGGCGCCGTCGGGCGCCTCCACAGGTACGGCGGAAGCGCTCGAACTGCGGGACGGCGACCGGCGCCGGTACCGCGGCCTGGGCTGCCGCAAGGCGGCCGGCAATGTGAACCGCGAAATCCATGACGCGTTGGCCGGCCGGGAATTCGCGGATCAAACGGCGCTGGATCGTGCGCTGATCGAACTGGACGGCACGGCCAACAAATCGCGTCTGGGAGCGAATGCCATCCTGGCGGTGTCGATAGCCTTTGCGCGCGCCGGCGCGCAGGCGGGCGGCGTGCCGCTATACCAGTACTTCGCCGGTATGATGGGCGAACATCCACGCGCGCTGCCGCGCCTCACCATCAACCTGTTCAGCGGCGGCAAGCACGCGGGCAGGCAGGTGGCCATCCAGGACGTACTGATCGTCCCCGGCGCGGCCACGATCGACGAATCGCTGGCGATGGCGTACGAAATCTACCAGACGGCCGCCGGCCTGATCTGGAAGCGCTACGGCATGCGCCTGCTGACGGCGGACGAAGGCGGACTGGCGCCGCCCTGCCGGAGCGCGGAGGAGATGATCGACACGGCGATGGAAGCCATTGGCCGTCTCGATGCGAACCTGGCGCTGGATGTGGCCTCCAGCCACTTCTATCGGGACGGCCAGTATCAGCTTGACGCTCCGCTGGACAGCGCCGAGATGGTCGAGCGGCTGGTGCATTGGGCCAGTCATTATCCGATCGTGAGCATCGAGGACGGGCTCGCCGAGAACGACTGGGACTGGTGGCCGCGCCTCTGCAGCGCACTCGCCGGCCGTGTGCAGGTCATGGGGGACGATCTGCTTTGCACCAACCCGGCGCGCATCCGCCGGGCCATCGAAACACGCGCCTGCAATGCGCTGCTGCTGAAGCCCAACCAGGTCGGCACGCTGACGGAAGCCGCGGAAGCCTGCCGCCTGGCGCGGGAGGCCGGCTGGCAGGTGACCGTCAGCGTGCGCAGCGGCGAGACCGAAGACAACTGGGCGGCGGACCTGGCGGTCGGCTGGCGCGGCGATTACTTCAAGCCCGGATCCATCACGCAGTCCGAGCGGCTGGCGAAATACAACCGCCTGCTGGAGATCGAACGCCAGACGGGCTATTCGATCCGCAGCAGCACGCCGGCGCCGGGAGCCAGCCAGTCCATCTCGCCGGCGAAGGGTTCCTCCCGTCCGGAATAAGGCGAGATCCGCATCAGCTTGGCATTTTCTTGTACCAGATGCAGGTGGAATTGAAAGCTGTTCTTGAGGTCCTTGTTTACGATCATTACGTACTGTTGGCCGGTGTCGTCCGCGAACTCGCCGACCAGAAACCGCCCGGCGGCGGGTTGCCGCACCAGGTGCTGCCGCATCTCGACGGATCGCACGATGCGGCTGGCGCTCAGCGGCTTCGCCTGATCTGGGACGTCGGGGTAGTGATACACACCGGTGCTGTGCAGTTTCACCATGGTAGGGGCCAGAGCTTGAAGTTCCAGGTTAATGCGGCGTAAGCGCTCCCAGGTGGACGTTCGATGGCCGAATTGGTCCACCGCCGCGAGCCGGTAGTTGCCGATGGCGGGGGCGAAGTAGGTGAAGTATTGAATGCCGCGTCCGCCGTAGGCGAGTGTAGCGTAGGCCTGCAAATGAAAGGTTGCATCGGACGGCTCCATGTAGTTGAAATGCGCATTCGCGAGCACGCAGTTCCAGAACGGCGTTTTGGTTTCCAGGGAGAGGCGGCGCACGATCTCCAGGTTGGTGTAAAAGTAGTCGAGCATTTCGCCGCCGACCAGCGAGTAATTGTCGTAGCTGAGGAAAGGTTGGCCGATGGTATCGACCAGCATGCGCACGTAGGAGTCGTAGCTGTCCGTGCCCAGACGTTCGGGGCTGACGCGATAGGGAAACAGGTTCACGTAGGGCCAGGTTCCAGGCATGGCTTCGCGCGCGATGTGGGCCACGCGGGCGAGCGCGGGCATCAGGGAAGCGTGCGGCTCGTCCCGCAGAAAGAACCCGATGGCCGCGGGATTGCCGCCGACCTGGGCGGCGAGGGCGCGGACGCGGGTCCGGATCTGGCTGTCGTCGGGCAGGGAGGACCAATCGTAGCCGCTGATGCGCGGATCGGAGACGAAGCATGCCAATCCGGCGGCGCGGATCTTGTCCAGGTCCGCCACGCGGCAAAAGCCGGCGATATTCAAGCCGGCCTCGCGCATGCCGGCGAGCTGCGCGGGATCGGAAGGCGCATCCCCCCAGGCCATGATGGCAAATGTCCTGGGATCGGGCTGCGCGGCGAGGGCGGAAACCAGCAGCGGGAGGAGGAGCACCGGGCGACGCATGACTCGATCATAACCAAGGGACAGCGCGCCCGTTTTTCTGGTATGTTCTCCTGGAGGGTTCCCACGCATGCAGCCGCAGACAAACATCGATTCTGTGCTTACCGAGAAGCGGGTCTTTCCGCCGCCACCGGATTTCAGCGCGAACGCGCACGTTGGCTCGCTGGCAGAATACGAAGCGCTCTACCGGGAGGCGGAACAGGATCCGGAGACGTTCTGGGGCAAGATCGCCACGGAGCTCCACTGGTTCAAGAAATGGGATCGGGTCCGCGAGTGGAACTGTCCGTGGGCCAAGTGGTTTTCCGGCGGCGAACTCAACCTTTCCTACAACTGCCTGGACCGGCACGTGGCCACCTGGCGGCGGAACAAGGCGGCCCTCATCTGGGAGAGCGAGCCGGGTGAAGTCGTTACATTGACTTACCAGCAATTGCTCATCGAAGTTTCGAAATTTGCGAACGTGCTGAAGTCGCTGGGTGTGCAGAAGGGCGATCGAGTGGCGATCTATATGGGCATGTGCCCGGCGCTGCCCATCGCCATGCTGGCCTGCGCGCGGATTGGCGCGCCCCACACCATCGTGTTCGGCGGCTTCTCGTCGAATGCGCTCATCGACCGGATCAACGATTCGCAGGCTTCGCTGGTGATCACGCAGGACGGCTCGTATCGCCGCGGCGCGGAGGTGAAGCTGAAGCCGGCGGTGGACGAGGCGGTGCTGAAATGCCCGTCGGTGCGCCATGTGGTCGTCTACCGGCGCACGGGCACGCCGCAGACCATGCTGAACGGCCGGGACCTGTGGTGGCACGAGTTGATGGCGAACGCTTCCGACGATTGCCCGGCGGAGCCGGTGGAAGCCGAGCATCCGCTGTATGTGCTGTACACCTCGGGCACCACGGGAAAGCCGAAAGGCATTCTGCACACCACCGGCGGCTATTCGGTAGGCACTTACATTACAACCAAATGGGTCTTCGATCTTAAAGATGAAGATGTATACTGGTGCACGGCCGATATAGGTTGGGTGACGGGCCACAGCTACATCGTCTACGGGCCGCTGCAGAACGGGGCCACCAGCCTGATTTATGAAGGCGCGCCGAACTTTCCCGAGCCGGACCGTTTCTGGCGGATCGTGGACCGGCACAAGGTGAACATCTTCTACACGGCGCCGACGGCCATCCGCGCGTTCATGCGCTTCGGCGACGAATGGCCGCGCAAGCACTCGCTCGAAAGCCTGCGCCTTCTGGGAACGGTGGGCGAGCCGATCAACCCGGAAGCCTGGATGTGGTATCGCGAAACGATCGGCCACAACCGCTGTCCGATCGTGGACACCTGGTGGCAAACGGAGACCGGCATGATCATGATCGCGCCGCTGCCGGGAGCCACGCCGTTGAAGCCCGGATCGGCGACGCGTCCGCTGCCGGGGATCGTGGCGGCGGTGGTGACGCGGGAAGGCGATCCGGTGCCGGCGGGCGGCGGCGGATTCCTGGTGCTGAAACAGCCTTGGCCGGCCATGTTGCGGACGATTTACGGCGATCCGCAGCGCTACGAGCAGCAGTATTGGTCGCAGCTTCCGGGCATGTACTTCACGGGCGACGGGGCGCGGCAGGACGCCGACGGCTACTTCTGGATCATGGGCCGCATCGACGATGTCATCAACGTATCGGGGCACCGGCTGAGCACCATGGAGGTGGAGTCCGCGCTGGTGGCGCATCCGAAGGTCGCGGAAGCGGCGGTGGTGGCCCGGCTGGACGATCTGAAGGGGCAGGCGATCGCGGCCTTCGTCACGCTCAAAGCGGGGCAGGCGCCCGGCCAGGAGCTGAAGGACGAACTGCGGCAGTGGGTAGCCAAGGAGATCGGCTCACTGGCCAAGCCGGACGACGTGCGCTTCACCGACGCTTTGCCCAAGACGCGCAGCGGCAAGATCATGCGCCGGCTGCTGAAGGAGATCGCGGCGGGCGGGGAAGTGAAGGGTGACACCACCACGCTCGAAGATCTTTCGGTGATCGCCAAGCTGAGCGCGCACGACGATTAGAATGCAGATTAGTGGGCAGGCGGGCCGGTCCCACTAAGATATGAAGTTCCATTCCTCGCTATACTCCCGGGTGGTCCTGGGCATCGTGCTCGGCGTTCTGCTGGGCGCCTTCGTGCCGCACACGGCCGAGTCCATGCGGCCGCTGGGCGTAGCCTTCATCAAGCTGATCCGCATGATGATCGCGCCGATCATCTTCTGCACGGTGGTGGTCGGCATCGCCAGCATCGGCGACATGAAAAAGCTGGGCCGGGTGGGCATCAAATCGCTGCTGTACTTCGAAGTGGTGACCACGGCCGCGCTGCTGATCGGATTAGGGGTGGTGAAACTGGTGGCGCCGGGCGCCGGGATGAACGTCGATCCGGCCACGCTGGATGCCCGGCTCATCGCGCAGTATGCCAGCCAGGGCAAGGAACTGCACGCCGTCGATTTCCTGATGAACATCATTCCGAATACGGTGGTGGGCGCCTTCGCGCAAGGCGAGATCCTGCAGGTGTTGCTGGTGGCCATCCTGTTCGGACTGGCGCTGTCCGCGGTCCGCGGGGGTAAGGCGATTGCCGAAGGATGCGAGCGGATCGCGCACTGGATGTTCGCGGTGGTGGGACTGATCACGCAGGCGGCGCCGCTGGGCGCGTTCGGCGCGATGGCCTTCACGGTAGGCCGGTACGGACTCAAGACGCTGCTGCCGTTACTCAAGGTGCTGGCCTGCGTGTATCTGACCAGCTTCGCTTTCGTGTTCATCGTGCTGGGCGCCATCGCCCGGGCGCACGGATTCAGCCTGTGGCGATTCTTGAAGTACATCAAGGAAGAGCTGGCGATCGTGCTGGGCACTTCGTCGTCGGAAACGGTCCTGCCGCGGATGATGGAGAAGCTGGAAGACCTGGGGTGCAACAAGTCGGTGGTGGGGCTGGTGATTCCGTCGGGTTACTCCTTCAACCTGGACGGCACGTCCATCTACCTGACGATCGCGGCCCTGTTCATCGCGCAGGCGACCAACATCCGCTTGACGGCCGGGCAACAGTTCGAGCTTCTGCTGCTGCTGCTGTTGAGCTCCAAGGGCGCGGCGGCGGTGACCGGCGGCGGCTTCATCACCCTGGCGGCCACGCTGTCGGCGATCGGAACCATCCCCGTGGCCGGCCTGACGCTGCTGCTGGGTGTGGATCAGTTCATGTCGCAGATGCGATCGCTCACCAACCTGGTGGGCAACGGCGTGGCTACGATCGTGGTGGCGAAGTGGGAGAACGAGTTCGATGCGGCCCGCGCCGAGCGGGTGTTGGGCGGACGGACAGAATCGCTGGCGGAGCCGCCACCAGTTAATATCTAAGGGGCATCATGCTGGAAAAAGTCGATTTGACTCGCTCGATCGGTAAAGAGCAGTACAAGGAGCGCTTGCCGGGACTGCAGGACAAGCTCTACGACCTGCAACTCGCCACGTCGGAGGCGGGAATCGCCAGCGTCATCGTCTTCGAAGGCTGGGAGGCGGCCGGGAAGGGCACCACCATCAACGTGCTGACCAGCCGCCTGGAACCGCGCGCGTTCAAGCTGCACGTGATCCAGGAGCCGCGTACGCACGAGTTGCACATGCCCTGGCTCTACCGTTTCTGGCAGCGTGTTCCGAATTACGGGCACATGGCCATCTTCGACCGGAGCTGGTACCGGCGCGTGCTGGACGAGCGCGTGGAGAAGATCACGCCGGCGACGGATTGGGAGAAGGCGTATCGCGACATCACGGACTTCGAACGCACGCTGGCGGATGACGGATACGTGCTGGTGAAGCTCTTTCTTCACATCAGCCGGAAGGAGCAGCGCCATCGCTTCCGCAAGATGGAAAGCGATCCGCTGACGCGCTGGCAGGTCCGGCCGGAGGATTGGAAGCGGCACAAACAATACGGCAAGTATCTGCGCGCGGTGGAAGAGATGCTGGAGCGCACGGAATCCGAGTGGGGGCCCTGGCATATCGTGGAGGCCACCGACCGGTACTGGACGCGGATCGCGACGTTTGAAACGATCATTCGGGCGCTCAGCGCGGCGGCGGCCAGGCGGGCGCCGAAGAAACCCGCCAAGAAAGCGGACAAAGGAGCCTAGCCATGCTGGAAGATCTGGATCTGGGCAAGCACCTCAGCAAGGCCGAGTACGAACGCGACCTGCTGCGCTACCAGGTGCAGTTGCGCGAACTGGCCTGGCAGCTCTATCAAAGGAAACGTTCGCTGGCGGTGGTATTCGAAGGCCGCGATGCGGCGGGAAAAGGCGGCACCATCCGCCGGCTTACGGAGAAGCTCGACCCGCGCGGATACGAGGTTTTTCCGATCGCGGCTCCGGAAGGGGAAGACAAGACCCATCACTACCTCTGGCGGTTTTGGCGGCGCCTGCTGCCGCCGGATGAAAAACAGATCCTGCTATTCGACCGGAGCTGGTACGGGCGCGTCCTGGTAGAGCGGGTAGAGGGCTTCGCTACCGAAGATGCCTGGAAGCGGGCCTATCGGGAGATCAACGATTTCGAACGGCAGTTGGTGGACGCCGGCGGCATGGTGGTGAAGTTCTGGCTGCAGATCAGCCCGGAGGAACAGTTGAAGCGGTTCGAAAAGCGGCAGAACACGGCGTACAAACGCTGGAAGCTGACGCCGGAAGACTGGCGGAACCGGGAGAAGTGGGGGCGCTACGACGAAGCGGTGGAGGACATGCTGCTGCGGACCAGCACGCTGACGGCTCCCTGGACGGTGGTGGAATCGAACTTCAAATGGTACGGAAGGGTGAAGTGCCTGAAGACCGTCGTGGAGACGGTGAGCCGGACGCTGGAGTATCAGCCGGCCGATCCTGTCGCCAAGGCCAGGAAGAGGAAGCCGGCCGCCCGCCCGCGGAAATGACGGCGGCGGCCGGCTCGCATTTCTCGAACTAATTCGACATCACCGGCGCCATCACCGGGAAGAAGTTCATGTGGACTTGAACCGGAACGGCCGGGCGGATGATGTCGAAAACCACCAGATCGTCACTGGGAATGTGAGTATCGCTGCTCATCGACAGGAAATTCGTGGCTTGCCGGGGAACCACTTCTTCCACTTCTTCAGCGCTCTTGGCGACCACTACGGGGCGCGCCACGGGCGCCGGCGGGTGGACCTCCAGGGCCGGCTGATTTTCCAGGAAATTCTTGACGTCCTTTACGATCTTGTCTTCGGTGGAGCGGTGGCCGAGCTTGCGAGCCGCGTCGCGCAGGGTCAACGACAGCAGAAACGCCCCCACGGCACAGCCCACGATCCAGAACGATCCGGATCCCAGGTTCCCGCTATGGCGCATGACCAGCAGCAGACTGAGGGCGATGATCGCCAGCAGCCACACACCCTGCTGCATCAGGCGGCCCGGATTCTTAAGGGAGCGGGAGGGCATCGGGAATGGGTTCGTCATTGGTTTCTCCTGTCGCCAGCTTGAAATGCAGGTCGGTCGCCATTTAGTCGCCGTTGAAAAATAAAGCCTTATGTGGATTGCGGGCACCCTTTCGAGTGACACGGCTGGCGGGGTGTGACAGGGCTGTCACTCGAAACACGGGGTAATGCCACGTCGAGCGTTATGCGCGGCAACTGGACGGCGGCTCAAGCTCGAAGCGCTAGAGGTGACACTGGCGCTGGGGCGTATTTATGAGGGCGTCGAGGCGGCCGCTTCATAGACCTTCGTCCCAGATATATAAGTTGCCTGAACTGAGATAGTTAGATCATTTGAGTCAAAGTAAAACTGGATCATATCCGCGCGATCTCCCGGCACCAGGCCGGCGGCCCGTCCGGGGACGTTGCCAGCGCGGGCGGCGTTGATGGTCGCCATGCGGACGGCGTCGGCCAGGGGCAGGCCCGCGATCCGCATGAGGTTCTGGACGCCGCGATCCATGCGCAGCGCCGACCCCGCCAGGCGCTCCTGGCCCACCAGCATCACGCGTTGATCGGCGGTCAACTCCACCGCCTGTTCGCCCAACTGGTAGCGGCCGGGGGCGCAGCCGGCGGGCGCGGCGGCATCGGTGATCAAGACCGAGCGGGCCAGGGTCTTGGCCCGCAGGGCGACCCTCAAGAAAGACTGCGGCAAGTGGATGCCATCCACGATGAAGTCGGCCATGAGCCGGTCTTCGGCCAGTTGCTCCCAAATGTAGTTCGGATGGCGGCGCATGACGGCGTGGGCGCCGTTGCCCAGGTGGGTCGATAGCGAAGCGCCGGCGCTGACGGCATCCGCGATCTGCTGGGCGGTGGCATTCGTGTGTCCGATGCTGACCACCACGCCCTCGGCGGTGACAGCTTCGATGTAGCGGGCGGCCTGCGGCCATTCGGGCGCCAAAGTTACGATGCGGATGCGATGTGCGGTGGCTTCCTGCCAGCGGTGGAACTCGTCGAGATCGGGCGGGCGCACCCAGCGGCGGGGATGCGCGCCGCGCGGCCCGTCGTCGGGAGAGATGTTCGGCCCTTCCACGTGGAAGCCGTCGATGGCCACGCCCTCGCGCAGGGTGTCCTTGGCGCAACTGAGGTTGCGCAGCGCACCCAGCATATCCTCGGGCGAGCCGGTGATGACGGTCGGATAGAAGCGGGTCACGCCGGTGGCGAACAGGGCGCGGATGGAGCCGGCGATCTGTTCGCGGGTGCAGTGGGGATCGTTGTAGTCGACTCCCAGGAAACCGTTTACCTGCAAGTCGATCCAGCCGGGGGCCAGGTAAATGCCGTCGGCTTGGGCGGCAGGCTGGACGGCGGTGATGCGGTCGTCGAAGACCACCTTGACAGGGGTTCCGCCGAAAGTTTCAATTCCAATACAATTCATCGGGACTCTGCTTTATACACAGGATTGCCACAGTCGAAAGCTGGCAAGCGCAAGATTCTGCTAGCTCATAAAGCTGTTGAAAAGGCGCGCGAAACCAAAATTCGGTCTGGAAATCGCGGGTGCCCATAAGCTAAAAAGAAATAGTCCATCGGCTGCAAGCGCATCCCGGAAAGCAAATCTCGGGGGAGGTGGCTTCCGGGGTGTGCGTGCAGCTACCTCATTTGTCAACGCCCACTGGCTGTCGCGCGTGTACCGGCGACAGCCATCCATATTTGTCCGGCACTCTGCCGTTGATCAGCGCAAAAAACTCTTCCTGTAACCTTTCCGTAACCGGACGGCGGCCCTTTCCGATGGGAATCCGGTCGATGGAGCGAATCGGCGTAATCTCGGCCGCGGTGCCGGAGAAAAACACCTCATCGGCAATGTACAACATCTCGCGCGGCACCAGGCTCTCCACCAGCGGGATATCCAGATCCTGCGCCAGGCGGATCACGCTGTCGCGGGTGATGCCCGGCAGCACGGAAGCGCCCAGGGGCGGCGTGTGGATGCGGCCGTCGCGCACCACGAAGATGTTCTCGCCCGAGCCCTCGCTGACGTAGCCGGCGTCATCCAGGGCGATGCCTTCGGCGTACCCGTTGGTGATCGCTTCCATTTTGATAAGCTGCGAATTCATATAATTGGCGCCGGCCTTGGCCAGGGCGGGCAGGGTATTGGGGGCGATGCGCTTCCAACTGGCAACGCACACGTCCACGCCCTGGGACAGGGCTTCGTCGCCGAGATATTTGCCCCAGTTCCAGCAGGCCACGTAAACGTCGACCGGGTTGCGCAGAGGATTGACCCCGATATCGCCGTAGGCGCGGATGGCGATGGGCCGAATATAGCAGGCTTCCATTTCGTTGATGCGCACCAGCTCCTGCATGGCTGCGGCCAGTTGTGCGTGCGTGTAGCCCAAATCCATGCGGTAGATCTTGGCGGAATCCTCCATGCGGCGCACATGCTCGTGCAGGCGGAAGATGGCCGGACCGGCGGGTGTGTCATAGCAGCGGATACCTTCAAAAACACTGCTTCCATAACTCACCACGTGAGACAGGACGTGGATGGTGGCTTGATCCCAGGGAATGAAACGGCCGTTGTGCCAGATGTGTCGGGTGGGCGTCAGCATGGCTTAATTATAGCGTAGGGGGCCAAGCTGGCACCGTCGGGAGAATTCGCCGGAGGCCGATTTTAGTTGAGAATTCGCCGCCGGCGGGAGCACTTCGAGGTGCAGAAAGACCCCGCCGGTCCCGGCGCGGTCACAATCAGCCCACAGCCCAGATCCTGGCCGGTCCGCTCGCCGCTACATCGGCTGACGCGGGACCCTGGCTGCGGGCGCCGCATTGGAGGCGGCTCAATGAAAACGACGTTGTTCCTGATAGCAGCGGTTTTAGCGGCTGTGGCGCCGGCGTGCGCCATGACGAAATGGTCAGCGCAGTACAGCGGCGTGACCTACGTAACGATCGGCGAAGCCACGCACGGCATCGCCTCTCCGTACATCGGCGTGATGTGTGTGGATAATTTCGGCACACGTCTGGACCTGGACCAGGTGAGCTGGACCGTCGATCCGGTGACGTACGAGGTGGACATTACCTTTACGAACAGCTTCACGGGCTGGGTACGGCTCAGCGGACCCTGGCCGGGCAGTGACACCGACAACGCCACGGATTTTGCGGTGACCATCGGGCAGAGCAACAGTTCGCGGCTCAACGTCTGCGCGCAATGCGGCACGTACTTGGCGCGCCGCACGTACAACAACAGTACGTATACGTCTTCGGGCGGGGTCTCGCTGCTGTGGGTCAGCTTCACGGCGCCCACGGTGTACGTTTACCTGCGGGAGAACATCGCGACTTTCGGACTGGACCAGAGCGCCTGCCCGGCAGGCAGCTACACGGTGGCGGGCTATGCCAATGTGGAGTGCGGCATCAGCAGCATGCCGACGGGAGTGGTGCCGCTGGCATCGGCGGCGATCAGCGGCGGCCAGTTCACCAGCGTCACCGATCTGCGGCCCTGGTAGTCAGCTTCCCTCAGCCTTTCCCCCCGGCCCAGACCTCCTTCGGCTCCAGCGCTACCGGGGCCGAAGGGCCTTTCTTCCTGCTTCCGTGCCCGGTCAGCGCGGCGAGATAGGTGTATACGACCGGCGTAAGGTACAAGGTGATCAACTGGGAGAAGATCAGGCCGCCCACTACAGACATTCCCAGCGGCTTACGCGCTTCGCCGCCGGCGCCGTAGCCCAGGGCGATGGGGACGGCTCCCAGCAGCGCCGCCATGGTGGTCATCATGATCGGCCGGAAACGGATCAGGCAGCCGGAATAGATAGCCTCCATAGGGGTCTTACCCTCTTGGCGCTCGGCGGCCAGGGCGAAGTCGATCTGCATGATGGCGTTCTTCTTCACGATCCCGATCAGCATGATGAGCCCGACGAATGCGTAGATGCTGAGGTCGATGTGAAACAGGTACAGGGTCAGCAGGGCGCCGAAGCCCGCGGATGGCAGGCCGGAGAGAATGGTGATGGGGTGAATGTAGCTCTCGTACAGGATGCCGAGCACGATGTAGACCACCAGGATGGCGATGATCAGCAGCAGCCACAGATTGCCCAGCGAGCTCTGGAAGGCTTTGGCGGTGCCCTGAAAATTGGCGCTGATGGTGGCCGGCAGACGATCGATCAAACCCTGAATGCCGCCGACGGCGTCGCCCAGCGACGCGCCCGGTTTCAGGTTGAACGACACCGTCACCGCCGGCAGTTGGCCGAAGTGATTAATTGTCTGCGGACCGCTCTCGCGGGTCATGCGGGTGACCGTGTCGATTGGCACCAGCTTGCCGCTGCCGGAGCGCAGATAGATCAGGGAAATGGCATCCGCGGTGGCCTGGTATTGCGGCATCAGCTCCAGCAGGACCTTGTATTGATTGATGGGCGCGTAGATGGTGGAGATCCAGTGCGGACCGTAGGCATCGTAGAGCGCGCTCTCGATCTGCGCCGCACTGACGTTCACGGCGGCGGCCTTGTCGCGGTCGATTTCGATGTGCACCTGCGGATTCTTGATCTGCAGATCGCTGGTCACGTCCTGCAAGCCCGGCAGCCGCGCGGCGTCCCGCTCCAGGCGTTGCGCCTCGCGGTAAAGCTCCGCGGTGTCCGGACCCTGCATGGTCACCTGGTAGAGACTCTTGGTCAACTGGCCGCCGATGCGAATCGTAGGAGGATTCTGCATGAAGACGCGCACGCCCGGAAAACCGGACAGCTTGGGACGCAACTCCTCCATCACCCGGGTGACGTCCAGGGCGCGTTGGGCGCGCGGCGTCAGGTGGAAGAACATGCGGCCGAAGTTCGGCCCTCCCAGGCTGGCGGCGGAAGTGCCGCCCACGCTGGACATGAACTCCTCCACGTTGGGATCGTGAATGCCCACATCCGAGATGAGCCTCTGGTAAGCCTTCATCTGCTCGAACGAGGTGCCTTGGGCGGCTTCGGTAACGACGAAGATCTGGTCGTTATCCTGGTCCGGAATGAATCCCTTGGGGACCTTGACGAAGAGCCAGCCGGTAGCCGCCAGGATGGCCGCAAACAAGATCATCATGACCGGACGGTGGCGCAGCACGGCCTGCAGGCTGCGATCGTAGCCGGCCAGCATACCGTCAAAAAATCGTTCCGTCAGACCATACAGGGAGCCATGGGCGGCGCCATGCCGCACGCGCAGGAAGCGGGAGCACAGCATGGGGGTGAGGGTCACCGAAACCAGGCCGGAAATGAGAATCGCGGCGCAGATGGTGACGGCGAATTCCTTGAACAGCCGGCCCAGAATGCCGCCCATGAACAGCACGGGGATGAATACGGCGGCCAGCGACAGGGTCATGGAGACGATGGTGAAACCGATTTCGCGGGACCCCTCGAAGGACGCCTGCATGGGCGCCACACCCATTTCCATGTGGCGCACGATATTCTCGAGCATCACGATGGCGTCGTCCACCACGAATCCGACGCACAGGATCAGGGCCATCATGGACAGGTTGTCGAGGCTGAAGTCGAGCAGGTACATGATGGAGAATGTGCCGATGATGGAGAAGGGCAGGGCCAGGCTGGGGATGGCGGTGGCGGAGAGGTTCCGCAGGAACAGGAAGATCACCATGATCACCAGGCCCAGGGTCAGCAGCAAAGTGAACTGCACGTCGTTGAACGACTCGCGGATGCTCAGCGACCGGTCGTAGAGGATGTGCATCTGGACCGAGGGCGGCATCTGGGCCTCAAAGACCGGCAGCAGGCGCTTGATGGAATTGGTGACTTCCACGGTATTGGTGCCGGGCTGGCGCTGAATGGCCAGAATCATGGAGCGCCGGCCGGCTTCGTGTCTGCTGTAGAACCAGGAAGCTGTTTTGTCGTCTTCCACGCTGTCGATCACGCGGCCCAACTGTTCCAGGCGTACGGGCGCGCCGTTGCGGTAGGCGACCACCAGGGGCCGGTATTGGGCCGCGCTCATGAGCTGTCCGTTGGCCAGCACCGTGAAAGCGTTGTTCTGGCCGAACAGCGTTCCGGTCGGCAGATTGACGTTCCACTTCTGAATGGCGCTTTCCACCTCGTCGATGCCGATCTGCTTGGCGGCCAGGAGGCGCGGATCCATCTGCGCATGCACGGCGTACTTCTGGGCGCCGAAGACGGAAACCTGCGCCACGCCGTTGATCATGGAGATGCGCTGCGCGATGGTGGTTTCGGCGTACTCGTCGAGGGTGTAGAGCGGCAACGTAGGCGAGGTGAGGGCCAGGTACAGGATCGGCTGATCGGCGGGGTTGACCTTGCGAAACGTGGGCGGCGTCGGCATGCCGGGGGGCAGGTACGGAGAGGCCTGGGTGATGCCGGTTTGCACGTCCACCGCCGCGCCGTCCAGATTGCGGCTGAGATCGAACTGCAAGGTGACCAGGGTGACGCCGAGCGAACTCGTGGAGCTCATGGTGTCCAGCCCGGCGATAGTCGAGAACTGGCGCTCCAGCGGAGTAGCGACGGCCGAAGCCATGGTGTCGGGATTGGCGCCGGGCAGGCTGGCGGTGACCACCAGGGTGGGAAAGTCCACGTTGGGCAGGTCGCTGACCGGCAGGGCCCGGTAGGCCACCAGGCCGAACAGGGCGATGGCCAGCATCAAGAGGCTGGTGGCGATGGGCCGGCGAATGAAGATCTCGGATACGTTCATGGCGCCTCGTGCCGAAACCCTTATCCAGGCGTGCGGCCGCGGTCCAGGACCTTGACGCGGACGCCTGGCACCAAGCGCACCTGCCCCTCGGTCACCACGGTTTCGCCGAATTGCAATCCTTTTTCGATCACCTGTTCCTTGTCGATGCGCGAGCCGGGCACTACCGGGCGGGCGTCCACGGTCATATCGCGCTTGACCACGAACACGAACTGGCCGTCCTGGCCGCTCTGCACGGCCTGGGTGGGCACCAGCAAGGCATCCCGCTGCGCGCCCAGGCGTACGGTGACGCGCACGAACAGCCCCGGCCACAGCTTATGGCTGGCATTGACGAAAGTCCCCTTCAGCTTGATGGCGCCGGTAGTGGCATCCACGGTGTTGTCGATGAAGGTCAGGTCGCCGGTTTCGACTTCGGTGCTCTCCGGTGCGGCCGCCAGCACCCTGACCTTGCCCTGGGTCATGTAGCGCTTGATATCCGCCAGGCGCGCTTCCGGGACGGTGAACGTGACGTAGATGGGCTCCAATTGGTTGATGGTGACCAGGTCGGCGTCGTTGGCCTTCACCACGTTGCCCTGCTTGATCATGAGGTTGCCCGTACGGCCATCGATGGGGCTGCGGATCAGGGTGTAGGAAAGCTGCACCTGGATGTTGCGCAGCGCGGCTTCGTCGGCGCCCGCCGCCGCGCGGGCACTCTCCAGGGCCGCCTGGTCGGCGTTCACCGCCGCGGTCTGAACATCGGAGCTGGTCTGGTATTGGTCGTACTGCTCGCGCGAGATGACGCCCTTCTGAAAGAGGTTGCGATAGCGCGCGGCCTGGTCGTGGGCGTATTTCTGCTGGGCCCTGTCGCGGGCCAGGTTGGCGTCCGCCTGGGTAAGCTGAGCCTTATCGCGCGCCAGGGTGGCTTCGGCCTGCTTCACCTGGGCTTCCAGCAGCCGGCGATCGATGGTGAACAGAATCGCACCTTTTTTGACGAAGTCGCCTTCCTGGAAATGCACCTCGGTCAGCTCGCCGCCGACCTGCGACTTGACGGTAATGGTGGCGTAGGCCTCCACGTTGCCGACCGCCAGGATATCCACCGGAACGGTTCTCTGATTCACCGTGGCCACTACCACGGGCACCGCCTCGGCTTTGCGCGGCGACGGCGCACCTTTACCCGCGCATCCGGCCGCCAGGCACGACCCGGCGCACAAGGCGGCGGCGGCCAACTTGGAATTGTAGTTCAAGGCCTTCAACTCTGCGTAAATCCGCTATCCAAACTAACTTTATCATGCGGCTCGCCGGCGCGCCCTGAATTTCGAGTTGCCGGTGCGGCAGCCGCCCTGTACAATGCACCTCTATGAAATCATGCGTGCTCCTCCTGGTGCTCCCAGCGTACGCGGCCGCGCAGGCTGGTCCCTTCAGCCTGTTGGATCTGCCGCGCATGAAGACCTACTCCGCCCACCGGGTCTCCAGCGGCAACCGGTTCGTCGGCAGCAACGACGACAGCAAGCGGATCATGCCGGGCGAGACTTACGTCATGGCCGACCTGCGCGGGCCGGGCGTGGTGAGCCACATCTGGCTGACGGTGGCCGACAACGAGTTCGCCTGGCCGCGGCTGCTGCGCCTGCGCGTGTATTACGACGGCAAGAAGACGCCCGCCGTGGACGCTCCGGTGGGCGATTTCTTCGGCGTGGGACACGGCTACGAGCGCAACCTGGATTCGATGGTGATCCGCGACAGCTCGTTCGGCAGGGCCAAGAACAGCTACTGGCCGATGCCGTTCCGGGTCTCCTGCAGGATCACGGTAACGGACGAAGGCAACCGTCCCGTGACCATGTTCTACTATCACGTCGATTGGCAGCATCACCCGTCGCTGCCGGCGGACGTGGCTTACTTCCATGCCTACTACCGGCAGGAGCGGCCCGCCGTCAAAGGCAAGAACTACGAGTTCCTGAACATCAAGGGAGCGGGACACTACGTGGGCACGGTCCTGAACGTCATCCAGGCGCAGATCGGATGGTTCGGCGAAGGCGACGACCTCTTTTATGTGGATGGCGCGCGGCATCCGCAGATTCTGGGGACGGGCACGGAAGACTATGTCAACGAAGCCTGGGGGCTGCGCGTCTCCTGCGGGCTGTGGAGCGGCACGCCGGTGGCGGAAGGAGAACTGGTAGGCGCCCGGCTGACCGGCTACCGCTGGCACATTCCAGATCCGGTGCCGTTCACCAGGTCGCTGTGGGCCGGCATCGAGCACGCGGGCTGGACCTACAACGCGGACGGCTCGCTGCGTTCGGGCTTCGAAGAGCGTCCGGACTATTTCTCGAGCGTGGCCTTCTGGTATCAGAAGGGCGTAAACGAAGGCTTGCCGGAGCCGCCCTATGGTGAAGCGCGCCTGCCGCTGGGCAACGCCGAACAGATCGCGGTGGAAGATTCGCTGGCGGAGGTCACCACCACCAACGGGAAGGCCGCCGTGCAGCGCGAAGTGGACTGGGGCCGGGATCTGCTGTTCTTCGAGGCGCAGGAGAAGGGCGCGCGGATCAATGTCCCGATCGACGTGCGGCAGGCGGGGCGGTACGAGGTTCTGACGCGCCTGGCGCAGGCGCCCGACTACGGGGATTACATCGCGCTTTTCGACGGCAAGCTGCCGAATGTGGACAACCGCCAGGCCGCCACGTCGGAGATCCCCTTGTCGGCGGCGCCTGTGTTTCACGGTTACCAGCCCGAAGTGTTCGTGGCCGTGGATCAACCGCTGGGGTGGCTGAATCTGACGGCCGGCCGGCACGAATTGAGCTTTCTGTGTGTGGGCAAGGACAGCCGCTCGGCGGGGTACAACTTCGGCATCAACGATGTGGTGCTGGAGCGGGTGCCGGAGGGATCGGGCACGCCGGAAGGTCCGCTGTTGCCGGCGGGAGGCGCTGTCGCGAGTGGCGCGCCGGTGTATCGGGGCGTTGGGTTGCAGAGCTACCGGCGCGCGCTGGATGGGCAGGAACGGACGGGGGCGGAGCGGGCGGCGCTGCTGCGCGCCGTAGGGGCCTTCGGCGAAGACGCCGCGCCCGCGGTGGGCGATGTGGCGAGGGCGCTGGGCGATCCGCGGGCGGAGGTGCGGGCGGCGGCGGTGTGGGCGCTGTCGCAAATGGGGAAGGGAGCAGCGAGCGCCGTGCCGGCCCTGGAACGGACGCTGGCGGATCCGAACCTGCGCGTGCGCAGCTTGTCCGCGGTGGCTTTGCGGAGCATGGGTCCGGCGGCGGCGAACGCCGTGCCGGGACTCTTGAAGGCGCTTGACGATCCGGAGCCATCGGTGCGCGCGCTGGCCGCGGATGCGTTAGGAAGCTTGGGCCCGGCCGGCCGGCCGGCGGTGGAAGTCCTCGGCCGGCACCTGGCGGGCGGCAAGGAGCAGGTGGTATTCGTGCTGCGCAGCGTAGCGGCGGCGCTGGGCAACATCGGTCCGGCGGCGGCCGGCGCGCTGCCGGCGCTGGAGCAGGCGCTCCACATGCACCGGGTCAGCTACACGGCGGAGGAGGCGATTCACAAGATCAAGGGCGAGCCGGTGCCGGTCTGGTATTGAGGCGGCCAGCGGGTTCCTAATGGATCCCCACGGTGGTTACAGGCAAGGTGGCTGAAGCCGGAGCCGCAATCGAGACAGAGACTCCGGATGCGGGGCTGAGCCCGCCGCCGGTTGCCGTGAGTGAGTAACTGCCGGCGGCGGCAAAGCTCAGATTGAATGAGGCCACGCCGTTTTGGGCGGCAACGGTCAAGTCTCCCGTTGAGTTGGTTGCCCCGGCGGGCGAACTGGAAATGGTGATCTTCCGGTTGTCGTCGTTGACCAGCACATCACCGCTCATGACCTTGACCATTACGGTGACCGGCGAGCCGGGAATACCGTGCAGGACCCAGGTTGGAGATGGCTTGACGAATTCCAGCGCGGTTGCGGATCCCCGCCGGGTCGGCGGCGTCGCGATTTGGATCGGGCTGCTCGTGGCGTTCTGTAATCCGTTGGATGAGGCGCTGAGCTGGACCGAGCCGGTGGCCGCAAACGTCAGATAGAACACGGCCACGCCGGCAGCCGCGGACTGGGTGAGGTTCCCGCTGGCGCCGGACGAAGGGGGAGCTGTCAACGCGATCGAGTTGGTGGCCGACGCTACGAGCACGCCGCTGGAATCCTGGACTTGCACCTCGATGGCAATGGGGGCGCCGGCGGCGCCGGAGGCAGGGGTGCCCGTGAAGGCGAGCTTCGCCGCGGTGCTGGCCGCTGCTCCCGCGGTGACGGCGGTGGATTTGGCGGAAGCTTCCTGCTGAACTTCCTGGATGGCCCCCGGCAGAGTTCCGCAGTAGAAATAGGCCACCAGGTCGTCCCGCGCCATATCCAGCGAATAGACATCCACGCCGAGCTGCTCGTTCTTGAGAATGGTGTTGCGGGCCAGATCCCTGCGCGCTTGCATGGCGGCGGCCAGTGCCGCGAAGGTCTGCTGTCCAAAGAAATTCTTGTCGACGGAGAGCCCCACGCCGCCCAACCCGGTGGCAAGGGCGGAGAGGATCGTCTTGGTCCGCGAGACCAGAGTGATGGTGGAAGCCGCGGTCAGGCCCAGGTTGGTAATGTCAAACGCCAGGCCCTCGACGCCCTTACCGGTATACAGAACCTGGAGGTACTCGTTGTAAACGTGGTCTATATTGGTTCGAAGGTCGTCGACGATCTGGTTTCGAAGCACTTTGGCATTTTCGGGCTTGGCGATCTGGTCATTGACGGCTTGGTCCAAGAGACATTTGAGAGGGCCGGCCTTGGCGCCGGGGCTGGTATTCATATCCGCGACTTTTTCGTGGACCGCGACGCGATAGGCACACGCGGTGTCCCGGTACCTGGGTAGATTGTCAACGTCGAAGTCTTTCGCGTGGGTCAGGGCGCCTGGTGAGAGGACCGAGACATGGCGGTTCACGCTGGCGCACCCTGTTACGATCGAGAGCCCGATGACGACGGGAAGAAATCGCAGCAGGTGCAGGGAATAGGAGTTTCGCATAATTAACTCCACATTTGTGGATTATTGTACGCTTTTTTTGGGGAAATTGGTCAGCAGCGTTACGGGATATAGTGATTCCGATAACGGATATTATGTCAACTTATTGCAATGGGACCCCACCCACGCCTTGCAGGGCCTGAATGGCGACCCACCCATGACTGTAGCTCAGACCAGCATAGATGCAATCGAAGGTGGCGCGGGGTCCCGCCCCGCGCGAACTCGACCGCTGCTGCGTCCTTCTTGTAGCCATGGGTCCTAAGCTTAGCGCAAAAGCAAAAAAAACGGGCCCGCACCTCGTATTGCGGATGCGGACCCGAGGGAAGAAACTGACGCCTAGTGATGTCCTCCACCGTGCGAACCGCCGCCGCGACTGCCGCCGCCGGACGGATGCGAACCCCGGCCGCCGCCGCCTTCGCTCCGGGGCGTGGATCGTTCGTGCACCACCGATGGCGAGACCCGCAGCGACTGCGGACGATTGCCGTTGTTAGCCGGCGCGGCGCCTGGACGATAGACGCTGCCCGGCTGCGAATAACCGCGCGGCGCGCTCAAGCCGGTCGGATAGGCGCGCGGCGCCGATGGGCTGCGCGGCTCGCCGAAGCGCTGCCAGGGGCTGTCGCGCTGGGCCGGCGCAGCCGCGGGCGGCGGATTGATCGGCCGCCAACCGCCGGAATTGACCGATCCTACGCCGGGCGTTACGGTACGCGGCTCCGTGCGCGGCTCGGACAGGCTGCGCGCCGCCGGGCTGGGTACGTTGCGCCAGCCGCCGCCAACGGGCGCGGTGACGCTGCGAGAACCGGCAGTCACCGGCTGGCGGCTGTACTGCAGCATGGAGCGCTGCTGCTCGCCGAAGGCCACGCGATGCACCGGAGCGGGCGTATTGTGGCTGAAGAACCTTACATTATTTCCCGCCGATCGCGGCGTGTAGGCCGTCGCGCGGCTGGAGAACCGCAGGCTGGCCGAGGTCGGCGCTACCGGGAGTTGGCCGCGCACCAGGCCGGCCTGACGGATGGTGGTGGGCGAGACGTGCACCAGATTGCTGAAATGCCCTGCCCTGAAATCGCCCGCCGGAAGCCCTACGACGGCGTTCCCCACGCGAGCATTACGGTAGACGTTTGTGATGCTTACGTTGGTGACATTAATGCCGCGGTTGAAGAACGCCGGATTGCGGTAACCGCCGTAAAAGCCGCGTCCCCACCAGGCGTAGAGCGGCTCAAACGGAGCCAACGCAACCCACCCGATATTGCCGAATCCGAAACCGACGCCGACGCCGGGGCCAAAGCCGAAGAAAGCGACCAACGCCGGCGACCAATAATGTGCGCCGAAGCCGCCCGGATACCAGCACCAGCCGTAGGGTGCGGCCCAAAACCACCGGCCGTAGTGAAACGGCGCCCAACCCCAGGGGTCGTTACTGACCCAGGTCCACCCGTAGTAATCCTCCCAGACCCAGCGGCCGTTCTGATACGGGGCCCAATCCGGTCCGACTTCGGGCGTCCAGACTTCGCCGTAGGATGGCATGTCCACCCAGCGGCCGTTGTTGTCCAGATCTTCGGAGCCGTACACGTCCGGCGGTACATTCTGATAGCTGGTGGAGCCAAGCATCTCGCGGTCGCGCTCTTCGTTCCACTCATCCCATTTATCCCGGGCGATGGCGTTCACGATCTGGAATTCGGGGTCGGACGGATCGCCGCGAACCAGCATGGTCTGGCCCGCCTCCAACTGCTGGCTGCCGCGCGGCGTATAGATCTCAGCCTGTCCCAGGCGCACCGTGATTTCAACTTCACCGTCCGGTTGCACAAACACGCGGTAAGCGCCTATCTGCAAAGGTCTTATAGAAACCGCTGGCGTGGATAGTTCCACTTGCGACCGGGAGTCGCGCAAGACCCGGAAAGTCACCGTGCCGTGGGCCACCTGGACGTTGTAGTGGCCGTAGTCGAGTTGTGCCAGGCGAATCTCGGCGTTGGCGCCGACGCGTACCAGGTTGGCGGAGTCGAACTGCACCTCGGCGCGGGCGCCTTGTCCGGTGGCCAGGCGATCTTCCACCATTAGGGGCGCGTTGAGGGCGGCGGCCACCCATTCGCCAGTGTCGCCGCGGCGCACGGACACTTCGCCGTCCATCACGCTGATGCGGGCAACCCCGCGCTCCGGAGCGCCGGGGTCGGCCACCGGGTCGTCCTGGGCGCGTAACGCGAAGGGTGAAGCGGCGAAGGCGAGCAACACGGCGGCTGCGATCGCTTTCCACGGATTGGCGCGTACGGACATGATCGGTACCAGGCTGCGCTCCAGACTGGCAATTGTCGGTCCATATGCCAAGCTTCTTATGGGCAATGACTTACGTTTCACCCGAAAATTGCCGCCGATGGTTGAAAACCACCACTGTGATTGGAAAGCAGCAACCTGAGAAATACATGGCGGCTACAGGCTGGATCAGAGTATCCTAATGAAGATGATTTCGGTCGCCGCGCAACCGGTGGCGCCTTCACGTCCCACAGGCGGTCAGATCCTGGTGGCGGATGACAGTCCACTATTCCGCGACATGCTGCAAAAGATGCTTGCGGCCTGGGACTATGACGTCGTAGTGGTGCCCGACGGGCAACAAGCCTGGGACCAATTGTGCCGTCCGGACGGTCCCCGGCTGGCGCTGCTCGATTGGATGATGCCCGGCATGGAAGGCGCGGAAATCTGCCGCAAGGTGCGGCAGGCGGTGCGCGACCGTTATGTCTACATCATTCTGATCAGCGTGCGCTCGGATCTGCGGGACGTGGTGGAGGGCATGGAGGCGGGCGCGGACGATTACGTCGTCAAGCCGTTCCAGATGGACGAACTGCACGCGCGATTGCGGGCGGGACAACGCGTGCTGGCTTTGCAGGATGAACTGGTGGACGCGCGGGAAGCGTTGCGCGAGCAGGCTACCCGCGACGGTCTGACCGGACTGTGGAATCGCCGGGCTATTTTCGACATTTTGCAAAACGAACTGTCGCGTTCCAGCCGCACGGGCGAGCCGCTCATGGTGCTCATGGCCGACCTGGACGGATTCAAGCCGGTGAACGATCGGTTCGGGCACCTGGTAGGCGATGCGGTTTTGCGGCAGGCGGCGGCATTAATGCGCGCGTCGGTCCGGCGGTACGACGCCGTGGGACGATACGGCGGCGAGGAGTTCCTGATCGTGCTGCCGGGATGCGAGACCGGTGACGGGATGGCCATTGCCGAGCGCATACGAGAGGCGATCAGTGGCGAAACCTTTCGCGCCGGAGAAGAGCAGATCCGGATCACGTGCAGCCTCGGTGCGACGCGCGTGGCGCCCGAGACCATGCCCCACGGCGACGACCTGGTGCGCGCGGCGGATGCCGCGCTCTATCGCGCCAAGCATAAGGGCGGCAATTGCGTAGAGGCGCCACCCGAATGTGCTGGTTGATACTCATTTGCGGGTAGTTCGGGCAGCCTGCATAAATCCATTTGCATTTGGCTATACCTGGGTTATAATCGTTCACGCCCCCTAAAAACAGGTTCCAATGCTGACCACCATGCCGGATCTTGCTGATTCCCTCTCGACATCCGTGCAGCCCATGACGGCTGTGCTTTCCACTCTGGTTCACGACCTTCGTCAGCCGCTTAGCGTGATCGAGGCCTGCGCCGACTATCTGGATCTGGTCTTGCCGCCGGAGGACCCGCGCACGCGGCAGCAATTGGAGCTGCTGCAACAGCAGGTCGGCGACGCCAACCGGATCATGCACGAGGCGCTGATCAGGCTGCACTATGCGGATGGGGCACGCTAAAATAGGCTGCTGCCGCGAAATCAGACGAAAATCCTGATCCGGGCCACGAACTGGCTGGGCGATGCGGTGATGTCCCTGCCTGCCGTGCGCGTGCTGCGGACTGCCTATCCGGGCGCGCACCTCACGGTGCTGGCCCGCCCCGCGGTGGCCGATCTTTACGCGCGCGAGACCGCCATCGATGCGGTGATGCGTTTGGCGGGCGAGCGGCGGACCGCGGCCGCGGAGTTGCGGCGCGCGTGTTTCGATTGCGCGATCCTGCTGCCGAATTCCCTCGACGCCGCGCTGCTGGTGTGGATGGCGGGCATTCCGCGGCGGATCGGCTACCGGCGCGACGGCCGGCGTTGGCTGCTGACGGAAGCGATCCCGCCGCCGGAGCCCGGCGAGATACCGCGCCACGAGCGATTCTACTACCTGGAGCTGATGCGCCGTGCCGGAATCATACATGAGTATCCGGCGTGCGCCGAGGTCCGGCTGAACGGCATCGCCGACGCGCGCGCGTCCGGGCTGGCGGCTTTGGGCGAATTGGGCATGGCGCCGCCGGCGATCGGCGTCAGCCCGGGAGCAGCCTATGGCGAGGCCAAGCGGTGGCTGCCGGAGCGCTTCGCGGAAACGGCAGCGGCGGTGGCGCGGGCGCACGGCGCTGCCGTAGCGGTCTTCGGCGCGGCGGCGGAGCGGCCTTTGTGCGAATCGGTGGCGGATGCGATCCGAAGCGCGGGCGTGGCGGTCCACGATTTCGCCGGCGAGACTACGCTGCGCCAGTTCATCGATCTGGCGGCGGCCTGCCGCCTGTTCCTGACCAACGATTCGGGCGCCATGCACATCGCCTCGGCGCTGGGCGTGCCGACGGTGACGGTTTTCGGCGCGACCGACGATACCACTACCGGACCCACCGGCAGCCTGGCGCGCATCGTGCGCGAGCAGGTCGAATGCGCACCGTGTCTGCTGCGGGAGTGTCCCATCGACCATCGCTGCATGACTCGCGTGAGCGCCGGCCGGGTGACCGGGATTGCGCTGGAGCTGTGGGAGGAAAGCGCGCGGCGGGCATGCTAGACTACGGGGTGAAATTGGCCGAATCGGGCACATCTACGCGGATTCTGGCGGTTCGCCTCGGCGCGATGGGCGACATTATCCATACGCTGCCGGCGGTGGCATCGTTGAAGCACAGCTTTCCGGGATCGCGCGTGACATGGGCGGTACATCCGCGCTGGGCCATGCTGCTGGCGGGCAACCCGTTTGTCGACCGGCTGTTGTTGCTGGACCGCCGCGGCGGCGACTTCCGGCGCATGTGGCGCGACGTGCGCGCGGAGCCATTCGATTTTGCAGTAGATTTTCAGGGCCTGATCAAGTCCGCGCTGGTGGCCTGCCTGGCGCGCACCGAGCGGATCTACGGCCTGGATCCGTCGCTGGCGCGCGAGCCGCTGGCCGCGCTGTTCTATTCGGACAAGATTGCCGCGCGCGCCGCGCATCGCGTGGACCGCAACCTGGAGATCGCCGCGGGAGCCGGCGCGGCCACCCTGCTCCGATCCTTTCCCCTGCCGACCGGACGCACCGAAGGATCGCTGCCGGCGGGGCCGTTCGTGCTGGCCAGTCCGCTGAGCGGATGGGCGGCGAAGCAATGGCCGCTGGAAGCTTATGCCAAACTGGCCGCGCGACTGCGGCGCGAGGCCGGCATGCCGCTGGTATTGAACGGACCGCCGGCGGCGCACGCTACGCTGGCGGCGGTGACGGACGCGATCGTGCACGTTTCCTCCATTGACGGGCTGATCGACGCCACGCGGCGTGCTAGCGGCGTGGTCGGCGGCGATAGCGGGCCGCTGCACCTGGCGGCGGCGCTGGGCAGACCCGGAGTCGCCATTTACGGACCTACGGATCCGGCGCAGACGGGACCCTATGGCGCCAGCTTCACGGTGCTGCGCAGCCCCGGCGCGGTAACCTCTTACAAGCGGCGCGACCAGATCGACGCCAGTATGCGCGCGATTACGCCGGATGGGGTGTTCGACGCGCTCCAGGCGCGGCTCGCGGGCCGCACCCGCGCGGCGGATTGCGTGGCTTGAAACTGCGATTTCCCAAGCCATACGCGGATTTCGTCGCCCGGCTGCGGGTACCGTGCGGCTTCCTTTTGGTGGCGGCATTTGCCTGGTTCTCCCGTCCGGATGCCCGCGCGCTGAGCCTTGGCCTGCCGGTTTCCCTTCTGGGGCTGGCGCTGCGCGGCTGGGCCGCCGGCCACCTGGCGAAGAACCAGGCGCTGGCCTCAAGCGGTCCTTACGCATTTACACGTAATCCGTTGTATCTGGGCACGCTGCTAGTCGCCGCCGGACTGGCACTGGCATCCCGAAGCGTGGACCTGGCGGCTTTGTTCGCGGCCGTGTTTCTGCTGGTCTATCTGCCGGTGATCCAGCTCGAGCAACAGCATTTGTACAGCTTATTTGCGGACTACGCGACTTATGCCGCGCGAGTCCCGATGCTGTGGCCGCGGCTCACTCCGGCGGGCTCCATCCGCGGCTTCCGCTGGCGCCTTTATCGGAAGAACCGCGAGTACGAGGCCGCCGCTGGTTTCCTGGCCGGCACGCTATTGTTGATATGGAAAGCTTCGGCTAAACTGTGAGCTTGATTCAACTGTCGCTGGCCGCCATCTGCATCCTGCTCGCCGCGGCGCCCGCGCGCGCGGCGGATGCCGGCGGCATACGCCAGAAGGCCGAGGCGGTGGCCCGCGATCTGGACGCGCAGCAGAAGCTGCCGAAGGAATCCGGCGCCAGCCCCGCGGAACAGCGGCGCGTCGGGTTCGGCTGGTTGTCGGAAGGCTTCGATGGGCCGGATATTTCGGCGCCGGCGGCGGTCTGGCAGATCGTGCAATGGGCGATCATGGCGGTGGCGGTGATCACGGTCATCGCCTGGCTGGGGATCTGGTTCGCGGAGAGTTACCAGCGGCGCTTGCAGTTGAACCAGCCGGTAGCGCGCGCGGGACCGGACGGTGCGGGATCGGCGCCGCTCGATCCCCAGCAGGCGCTGGCCCAGGCGGACGAGTGGGCCGCGGCCGGACAGTATGCTCCGGCCATGCACCAGGTGTGGCTGGCGGCGGTCGCGGTGCTCGCGCCGCGGCTGGGAGAAGGCGCGCCGGATGCGCTCACCAGTTGGGAACTGCTGCGCGCGGTCAAGCTCGAGGCGGGCGAGCGGCAGGCGCTGCGCGACGTGGTGCGGCGCGTGGATCGTGCCTGGTTCGGGCAGCAGTCCGCGGGGCCGCAAGACTACCAGGCGGTGCGCGGCAGCTATCAGACCTTCGTCGCGGCGGGGACCGCCCGGGCATGAAATCGTGGCCCCGCCGCGTGCTGATCGCCGTGCTGGCGGTGGCCGCGATGCTGATGGCGCTGGTTTCGCCAAATGTCCGGCGCGGTGCCGCGGGGATGATGCATCCCGATCCGGTGGGCCCCACGGTGTATTCGAAATCGGCGTTGGGACACGCGGTGTTTTACCGGCTGCTGGAAACGCTGGGCACACCGGTGGCGATCAGCGAATCCGGCTCCGGCGCGCACATCGATGCGGGCGGTGTGCTGGTGATCGCGGAACCGCGGGCGGACGAAACCACCCTGCGGGAAGTATCCGCCATGCTCAGCACCGGAACGGTGCTGCTGGTGCTGCCGAAACGGGTGGGCAAATCGGATCCGCAGCGCCCGAACTGGATCGGCGAGGATCAACTGGTGCCGGAGTTCGCGGCAGCGGACGTGCTGCGGCTGGCGGATCCGTCGGCCGGCCTGGCGCGAAACGCGGCGGCTGGCTCGTGGGCCGGCAGCCTGGCGGGCGGCAGTCCGGCGATTCAGGCCGCGCAACTGATCCACAGCCAGAAGCTGCGGCCGCTGCTGGCAGCGGGCGACGGCATTTTGATCGGCGAATGGCGGGACCGCGGACGGCGGGTGGTGGTGCTGGCGGACCCGGACCTGATCGCGAATTATTCGCTGGCGCGAGGTGACAATGCGGCGCTGGCGGTCAGCCTGATCGAGAACCTGCGCGCCGGCCGCGGCGGCACGGTGGTGTTCGACGAGTTCGTGCACGGATTTTCGCCGCGGCCCTTTCAGATGCTCGGTATCCTGTTTCAATTTCCGTTCGTGCTGGTGACGCTGCAACTGGGGCTGGCTATCGCGCTGGGGGTTTGGGCGGCCACGGGACGGTTCGGCGCGCCCGCCGCGCTGCCGCCGCCGATCGAGGCCGGGAAACGCAGCCTGATCGAAGCCGGCGCGCGTCTGCTGGACCGCTGGGGCAACCAGGAGGCGCTGGCGGAACGCTACTTCGAAGCCGTGGTGCGTGACGCCGGCCGGGAGCTGCGCGCGCCGCGCGGGCTGGACCTGGCGGGCCTGCTGGCCTGGCTCGGGCAGATCGGACGCGCGGCGCCCGCGGCCGGCGCACCGGCGCAAGCCGTCTATGCTTGGAGAAAGGAATTGCATAGTGGACCTGGAAAGCACCCGCGGCGTCGCTGACGCCATCAAAGAAGAAGTCCGCAAGGCGATCGTGGGCCAGGATACGCCCATCGACCTGATGCTGACCAGTCTGCTGGCCGGAGGGCACGTGCTGCTCGAAGGCGTGCCGGGCACCGCGAAGACGCTGCTGGCGCAGGCCTTCGCCGCCACGCTGGGGCTGCAGTTCGGCCGCATACAGTTCACCCCCGACCTGATGCCGGGCGACCTGCTGGGCACCAACCTGTTCAACTTCCAGACCAATCAATTCGTCCTGACCAAGGGTCCGATTTTCACCGAGGTGCTGCTGGCCGACGAGATCAACCGCACGCCGCCTAAGACGCAGTCGGCACTGCTGGAGGCGATGAACGAACGCGCCGTCACCATCGACGCACATCGCTATCCGCTGGGCGAGGCGTTCCTGGTGATCGCGACCCAGAATCCGATCGAGCAGCAGGGGACTTATCCCCTGCCCGAGGCGCAGCTCGACCGCTTCCTGTTCAAGATCGTGGTGGATTATCCGGAGCGCGATGCGGAGCTCGAAATTGTGCGGCGGCACGGCCATCAGTCCGTCATTCCACGCCTCGCCGACTTCGGATTGCGCGCCGTCGCGGATGCCGCCGGGCTGCGCGAGATGCGGGCGGCGGTAGGTTCCATCACGCTTTCCGACGAAGTGATCGCATACATCGTGGACATCGTGCGCCAAACGCGATCGCACGCCAGCCTGGAAGTAGGCGCTTCGCCCCGCGCGGCGACCATGCTGGCGGCGGCGTCCCGCGCGCGCGCGGTCCTGGAAGGGCGGGATTTCGTGATCCCGGACGACGTCAAGTTTCTGGCGCTGCCGGCGCTGCGCCACCGCGTCACGGCGACGGCGCGCGCGGACATCGAAGGCCAGACCGCCGACCGCATCCTGGCCGGCATGCTGGAAACTCTTACGGCCCCCAAATGATCCGCCCCACGCGCAAAGGCGTGCTGTGGTTCGTCGCGCTGCTGCCGGCGCCGTGGCTGATGCTGGCCTTCCGGCCGGACTGGTGGCGGTACGCGTTTGAAGGCAGCCTGCTGGTGCTGATCGGGCTGGGTGTGGATGCGGTGTTCGCGCGTCCGCGCCGGAACGTCCGGGTGCAGGTGGAGGTGCCGGAAGTGGCCTACGTCGGCGAAACGGTCGAAGCGGCGGTGACGGTGGGCGGCGCGCCGGCCGGCTTCGAAGTCGCGCTGGACGTTACGGGGGCCGGCGCCAGCGCGAGCCGAACTGCAGCCTCTGCGAACCTCGGCATCCAGGCCCGGCAGCGCGGCCAGTTGATCCTGGAGACGGTGTGGGTCCGCTGGCGCGGTCCTTTTGGCCTGATGGAAGAGACCCGCCGATTCCCTCTGCGGCGCAAAATCTCGGTCCTGCCGAACACGCTGGCGCGCCGCGGCGAAGACCTGGTTCTGTATTTCCGGGACGCGCTGTTCGGCGCCAAAGTACAGCGCGGGTGGGGCGAAGGGTCCGAATTCGAGGCCCTGCGCGAGTATGCTCCCGGCCTGGACCCGCGCTTCGTCGATTGGAAGCACTCCGCGCGCCATCGCAAGATGCTGGTGCGGGAATTTCGGGCGGAACGGAACCATCCGATCGTGCTGGCGTTCGACACCGGCCACCTGATGCGCGAGCCGGTGGAGGGCGTGGCGCGCCTGGATCATGCTCTCGGATCGGGTCTGCTGCTGGCGCGCGTGGCGCTGGCCGCGGGAGATCTGGCGGGCTTTTACAGCTTCGACAGCCGCGTGCGCCACTACGCGCCGCCGGCGCGCGGCATGCAGACCTTCCGCCGGCTGCAGGAGGCCACCGCCGAACTGCGGTACACCAGCGAGGAAACCAACTTCACGCTGGGCATGGGCGAATTGCAGGCGCGGCTGCCGCGGCGCTCGTTGATCGTGCTGTTCACCGAATTCGTGGACACTATCACGGCCGAACTGCTGGTCGAGAACGTGCGCCGGCTGGTGAACCGGCATCTGCTGATCTTCGTCACCGTGCAGGACCACCTGCTGCGGGAAGTCTTCGAGACGGCGCCGGAGGACCATCGGCAGATGGCGCGCGCCGTGTTGGCGGACGATTTCCGCCGCGACCGTCACGTGGTGCTGGAGAAACTGGAACGGTTGGGCGTGCACACCATCGATCTGCCGCCGGCCGAAGTGCCGGTGGCGCTGCTGAACCGCTACCTGGTGGTCAAACAACGGGGGCTGCTGTGAGCGCGGTGACGCTGAAGAGCCGCGAGTTTCGCCAGGAGCGCGAATCCGGCTGGCGGGAGCTCGAAGAGCTGATCGGCGTGGCGCGCACCATGGGCATTCGCGCGCTCTCGAATGACGACCTACGCCGCCTGCCCTTGCTCTATCGCGCGGCGCTATCCTCGCTATCGGTCGCGCGCGCCATCGCCCTGGACCGGGCGCTGGTCGCCTACCTGGACAATCTGGCGCTGCGCGCATTTCTGGTGATCTATGCCCGGCAGTTGCCGGTAGTGGACAGTATCCGCGAGTTCCTCGCGCGTTCCCTGCCCCGCGCCGTCCGCGGTATGCGCGTCCACGTGGCCCTCGCGTTGGGGATGCTGGCGTTGGGCATCGTCTCCGGGTTCGCCCTGGTCAATCACGACGAGGGCTGGTTTTCGGTCATGGTGCCCGCCGGGATGGCGCAAGGCCGCGGACCCGCCAGCACCCGCGCCGAACTGCTGCGGGTGCTCTCCACCCAATCGCAATCGGGCTCGGCGCTGCTGACCCTGGCGAACTACCTGTTCTCGAACAACACGCTGGTTTCGCTGCTGCTGTTCGGGCTGGGGTTCATGGCGGGCATCCCGACGCTGCTGCTCACGCTGGGCAACGGCCTGATGCTCGGCGCATTTCTGGCGCTGCACTATCACCGCGGCCTGCTGGGCGAGTTTACCGGCTGGGTCTCGATCCATGGCGTCTCGGAACTGGGAGCGCTGACGCTGTTCGCCGCCGCGGGACTGAAACTGGGGGAGCTGGTGCTGTTCCCGGGCGAGCACACGCGGACCGACGCGCTGAGTTTGTACGGCCCGCGCGCCGGCGAGGTGGCCGTGGGCGGCGTCGTAATGCTGCTGGTGTCCGCGGTGCTCGAAGGCGTCTTCCGCCAGGTGATCGCATCCACGGACGCGCGACTGGCCATCGGCGCCGCGAGCCTGCTGCTGTGGACGTTATATTATGTCCGCGCCGGGCGGGAGCGGAAGCCATGACCGCTGCCGATCCGCTGGGCCGGGTGCGCCGCAAGCAGCGTCCGCTGATGACGCCGGAGGGCGTGCCGCTGCTGATCGAACTGCCGGATCCCGGCGAGCGCCTGGTGGCGTTCGTGGCGGATGTCTGTATCTCGATGGCGGCGGCGATCGTGATTCTGATGCTGGGCTGGCTGATCGCCGGCATGTTCCGCGACGTGGGGCCGTTCGCCTTCACGCTGCCGGCCGCGCTGCTGATGTCGTTTCTGGCGCGCAACGCCTACTTCATCTTCTTTGAGCTGCGCTGGGCGGGGGCCACGCCGGGCAAGCGCCTGTTCGGTCTACGGGTGATCGACCGGCACGGCGGCCCGTTGCGCTCCGGCGCGGTGATCGCGCGCAACCTCACGCGCCAGGCCGAATTCTTCTTCCCCATCGAACTTCTGCTGATCACCAAGGGCTGGCTGTGGTCGCCCTGGGACGTGCTGCTGGCCGGCCTTTGGCTGGCAGCTATGGGCACCATCGTGCTACGCACGCCCGACCGGCTGCGCGCAGGCGACCTGATCGGCGGCACGGTGGTGATCGCGCTGCCGAAGAAGTTCCTGCTGGAGGACCTGGCGCGCGAGACGGCGCAGTTCGAGTTTTCGCCGGCGCATCTGGAGGCTTACGGGATTCACGAACTGCAGGTGCTCGAAGAAGTGCTGCGGCAGCCCAATAACGAAGAGAAGGCGCGGCTGCTCCACGACATCAAAGCGCGGATTGAGCGGCGCATCGGCTGGGACCGTCCCGTCCCCGAACGCGAGACGGAGACGTTCCTGCGCGACTTTTACACGGCGCAGCGGGCCTTTCTGGAGCGGCGCAAGAACATCGGAGAAGAGCGGCGGGACAAGCACTACCGCGACACCACGGGTCTAATCGAACACTGACGCGATCTGCTCGATCCCAATGCCTTCCTTCACCGCGCGCAGGTCGTGATACAGCATGGCTGTGAAGACGGAACTGAAACAGGCAGTCAAGACGGCCCAGATCCACGACGCGGCCACGAACGGGAACACCGGCTGATAGGGCAGCGCCGCCCGGATGGCGTAGCTGACGATAATGCTGATGACGTAGAAGGCCACCAGCAGGCCAAGGATCGGCCACCAATGCCCGCTGGTCAGGTCCGTGCTGCGCGACATGGAGCGGATCGGTCCCAGGCGCTCCACCACGCAGGCGGGCAAGGCCACCTGCAAAGCGGCCAGTGCGATCAATCCCGGCACCAGGCACAGCATGAAGCCCAGCAGCAGCACCACGGCCATCAGCAGCGAGAGGGCGATGACGGGCAGAAAGCGGCGCAGAGCCTGGCGCAGGGAGTCAGCGACCAGCACGGGTTGGCCGCGCAGATCCTGAAACGCCGCGAACACCACCACCGCCTGCGCGAACAGAGTCAGGACCAGTTGCACGAAGGTGGCCGCCATGGAGATCAGCCCGATCATCAGGGCGCTCACGGTGCCGCGCCGCACATCCGCCAGCAGCCAGGTATTGGTCGCCAAAAGAGGGATTTCGGCGATTCCAACCAGCAGGAAAAACGTCACGAAGTTGCGCGTCAGCACGCCCCAGGTCTTTACAAAGACGTCGCCAATGCGGAACTCTACCGGCTGGCGGTAATCCAGGATCGAAAGCGGACCGCTCACTAGTCAGCTAGTGTATCGAAGTTAACGAATCTGCACCAGTCCGCCGGTTTCCTGCTGGGGCAGGCTGCCGGACTGGATGGTTTGCGGGGCGCGCCAGAAATCCATGTAAGAGATCTGGTGCACGCAGGCCACGGTGCAACGCGGCGCACAGGATTTCTCGGTCAGGAATTCGCGCCGGATATCGGCGACGGTGTACTCGGCCAGCGGCTTGGCGGGATAGCCGCGCTGCTGCGAACAGTAGTGCACCAGACCGTCCTCGCAGATATAGAGATATCGCGCGCCCGCCCGGCAGCGCCACCGGTTCTCTTTGCCGTGGGCGATGTTGTCCTGGAAATAATTGATCTGCGCGTAGCTGCTCTTTTCCATGGACCGCATGGCGGCGTAGACTTCGCGCTCGGCGGGCGCCAGCGGCCGCAACTGTCCGTCGCCATCGTGAATGATACCCACGGTGGAGGTGAAACCCAAGGCCAAGGCGCGTTTGCCCACGGTGAGCGCGTCCTGCGGATTACGGATGCCGCCGCCCACCACCGAGTTGATGTTGACATGAAAATCGGCGTGCTCCGCCAGCAGTTGCAGCTTCTTGTCGAGTACCTTCAGGCTTTTCTTCGAAACGTCGTCCGGCATCACGTTGTCGATGCTGATCTGCAGATGCTCCAGGCCCGCGCGATTCAGCCGCTGGATGCGTTCCGCGGTGAGGAGGTAGCCGTTGGTGATCATGCCGGCGATCATGCGGTGGCGGCGGATGTGGGCGATGATGGCGTCCAGGTCGGGATGCAGCAGCGGTTCGCCGCCGCTGATGGTGATGATGGTGGTGCCCAGCTCAGCTAGCCGGTCCAGGCGCTGGGCGACGGTTTCGAACGGCACCGGCTTGGAACGATCGTCGTATTCGTTGCAGTAGGTACAGGACAGATTGCAGCGGCGCATGGGGATGATATGGGCCAGGATGGGGTGATCCGTATGCACCAGCCCCTTGTAGATCATGCGCCATTCGCGCGCGCGCCGGTGCGCGGCTTTCCATTTCCTACGCAGCTTTTTGACCGTGGATGGCATGCGCCGACTCCCATTAAACCATACAAACTGGACGAGTTGCGCGTTGCTTGAGGCGACCGGGGGGTTTTGCGCCCCGAACGGCGATTTCAGGTGGCTGTTTGGCGGCGCCGGCAGCGGAAAAATAGCCCGGCCGGCCTTGCTACAATTCGATGTGATCCGCACATCGGTTCTGATCCTGCTTGCGGCCGGCGCGTGCCTGGGCGCCGAGCTCAAACCCGAGGCCGTCCAGGCTTACGACCGTTACATCCACGATACGGAAGCGCGTCTGGCCGCCGCCAGGCCATTCCTCTGGGTGGACGCTTCGCCGGCGCGGCTGGCGCTGGTGAAGGAAGGGAAAGTGGCCGTGGAACCGTGGAAGGGCGACGGCGATACCTTCGTGGCCGGTGCGTCCATACACGACTGGGTGGGCGCGATCTTCATCCCCGGCGGTACGCTCGAAAAGACACTGGCGGTGCTCCAGGACTACGATCGCCATAAGTACATTTATAAAGATGTGCCGGAATCCAAACTGATCGCGCGCAACGGAAACGATTTCAAGTATTACCGGTTGCGGGTGCTGAAGAACGGTCCCATCAGCGGCGTGTTCCGCACGGATTTCGACGCGCACTACCAGGAGGTGGACCCTACCCGCTGGACCTGCCAGACGCGCACCACGCGCGTCACGGAGATCGAAGACTACGGCAAATCCAAACCGCACGAACTGGCCCCGGGGCATGGCAGCGGCTATCTCTGGCGCCTCAACGGGTACTGGCGGCTGGAACAGCGTGACGGCGGGGTGTACCTGGAATGCGAGACCACGTCGCTGACGCGCGGACTGCCGCCCCTGCTGGGGTTTCTGTTCGTTTCCTCGACTCACAACATCGAACGCGAAGGCTTGACCGCGACCTTGCAGGCCACCCGCGACGCCGTCAAAAAGTGACCCGCCTGGCGCTGATCGGATACGGCAACGTGGGGCGCGCCCTGGCACGCCTGCTGCGCCGGCAATCCGCCCGTTTTCCGTTCCGGATTACGGGCGTCCACACCGCGCGGCACGGCACCGCGATCGCGCCGCGCGGCGTGCCGCTCGAACCGGTGTTCGGTCCGCGGGCGGAATCCGTGGATGCTTTCCTGGATGCGGCGAAAGCCGAGATCGCGGTGGAGCTCACGACTCTGAATCCGGCGACCGGCGAACCGGCCATCTCCCATCTCCGGGCCGCCTTCGCGCGCAAGATGCACGTGGTGACGGCCAACAAGGGACCGATCGCGCACGCATACGCGGAACTGCGGGACCTGGCCGCGCGGCAGGGCGTCGAGTTCCGCTTCGAATCCACCGTGATGGATGGCGCGCCGGTGTTCAACATGGCGCGCTATAACCTGCCGGGGGTGGCCGTGCTGGGCTTTACGGGGGCCCTCAATTCCACCTCCAAGCTGGTGATCGAGACCATGGAACGCGGCGGCTCGTTCGCGGACGGGCTGGCGCTGGCGCGCCGGCTGGGCGTGACGGAAGCCGACGGCGCGTTTGATGTGGAAGGCTGGGATTCGGCCGCTAAAACCGCGGCGCTGGCCAACGTCCTGATGGATGCGCGCACGACGCCGCAAGCCGTTTCGACGCGCGGCATCACCCGGCTCACGCCGGAACGCATGGCCGACCTGGCGCGCGCCGGCAAAACCGTGCGGCTGATCAGCCGCGCCCGTCGCGGCCCGGGCGGGCTTACGTTCCGGGTGCGCGCCGAGGTGCTGGAGAAGAGCAACGTGCTGGCGTGCGTCCAGGGGACCTCCAACCTGCTGCTTCTGCACACCGACCTGATGGGAACCATCGGAATGGTATCCATCGCGCCGGGCGTGGAGCAGACGGCCTACGGCGTGTTTTCCGATCTGATCGATGTGGTGCGCTCCACCAAAACAGTATGACTGAACCATCCAACGTCCCTTTCAATTTCCTCGGCCTCGCGCCCGAGAATTCTTCTTTTGAAAAATCCAAGGTCCTGATCTGGCCGGTTCCTTATGAGAAGACGGTGAGCTACGGACACGGCACGGCGCAGGGCCCGGACGCGATCATCGATGCCTCGCGCTACCTGGAAACGTATGACGAGGAACTCGGCGGAGAGACAGCCGCCGCGCTGGGCATCCATACGCTGCCGGCGATCGATACCGACCGCGCTCCCGAGGAAATGATGCCGGCGCTTTATGGCGAAACGCAGCGGCTGATCGGCACCGGCAAGTTCATTTGCGCGCTGGGCGGGGAGCACTCCATTTCACCGCCCATCGTGCGCGCATTCCGGGAGCGTTATCCGAAGCTCTCGGTGTTGCAGATCGATGCGCATGCCGATCTGCGCGACAGTTATGAAGGCACGCCCTACAGCCACGCTTGCGCGATGCGGCGGATCCTGGAGGTGTGCCCTGCGGTGCAGGTCGGCATCCGGTCGCTATCCGCCGAGGAGGCGGGCGTTATTTCGCAGCTCAACACACGGATATTTTACGCGTACCGGATCACGGGGCGAATGGATTGGATCGACGCGGCGGTGGATGCGCTCAGCGACGACGTGTACCTGACCATCGACATCGACGGCCTGGATCCCAGCCTGGTGTGGTCCACCGGTACGCCCGAGCCGGGTGGGTTGCTGTGGTACGAAGTTCTGGCCCTGATCCGCACCCTGGCGCATAAACGCCGAGTGGTGGGGATGGACCTGGTCGAGTTGGCGGGCACAACCACCAGCAATGCTCCGAGCTTTCTGACGGCTAAGCTGATCTACAAAACGCTCGGGTACATTTTTCGGGATCATATCCACTGACCCTTAGTTAACATCCGGGTCGCGCCTCACGCGCCTGTAAGCATCCGCCACCGAAGCAGTTCGGAAAGGAAAATCAGCGAGAACTGGGGAGGCCGGGTTCGCCTGCCGCTGGCTAAGATACCTGTTCATCGATGCATTCGCAAGGATTGCGGCGACCTCATACCAAGGACCGCCTTGGGGCGAACCGCCATATTCAACGACACATTGCCACTCGCCGCCGTTGACCGGCACAGGTCCAGGTTGCTGCGGCCACCATCCGGCTTCATCCAGCCGGCGCACCAGAACCCAAACGAAGTGGCCGGTCAGGTTGCCTTTTACGCGCCCGGCGATCACACCCGCACGACCTACAAGACTTCCCTCTTCGGGTTTGTCGATCCGGATCCGCCAATCGCTCCGGAATGCCCGGGTCACTGACTTGACCAGCCGGCGCGCCGGTTGTGGCAACAACTGCCGCACCTGACGCTCCAGATCGTATCGTCTGAGTAACCGATTGTTATATAACTGGGATTGCCAGCCGTCTCCGGTAGGGCAGAATGTCGGCGCATCCGTACGCGTAAAGAACGCCGTCGTACCCACTACTTCATCGAGGCGGAACATCGCATCTTCCTTGAGGAAGCAGTACAGGTTGTTTATCGTTTTGATATGTATGTCGTCCAGAACGAATAGGGCTCCATGATCGAGGACAGGGTATACATGGTAATACTCAAGATCGGGGAAAGGGTAAGCGTGTGGCCCGTCCAGCAGTGCAAACTGAGCGGAATCCTCGAAATTGAATTGAGGCAGCGTCCGCTGCGTAGGCCCTTCGACGAACTGGACTACCGACCGGTTTAGCAGCAGTGACGTTCGCACATTCTCGACACTGCCACTCTTGTTGTCTTCCGCAAAAACCAGGTGTCTGCCGCTCAAGTGTGACATGAGCAGCGTACTGGCGCCGCATCCGGTCTCGAGAGAAAAACGTATGGTGCGCTGCTTCACGTGCGAGTAAATTGCCGTCAGAGTCTTGGGCGACATGGCTCCGGCGGTGTGAAGCACCGGCGCAATCTGAATGATATCTTTGACGATCTCGGCGATGTCGCGGCTCATGTTCAATACCGGAACGCGCGCGCCGGTGGACGCCGGATTACTTGCCCGCCACGGCCTGCTTCAGCAGCCACTCCTGGGTGTTGAGCGCGCGCTTGCCGGAGGAGGGCACCCGGCGGACATAGGTCCCGTCCGTCTTCATCTGGCGGCCTTTGATCGTGTCGGCGAGGTACACGGCCAATATCTCGTCGCGCACGTGCCGGATGAGATCCGGGTCTTCCACCGGGAACAGGACTTCCACGCGCCGGTTGATATTGCGCGGCATCAGGTCCGCGCTGCCCAGATAGATCTCCTCGTTGCCGCCGTTGCGGAAGTAATAAATGCGGCTATGTTCCAGGAACCGGCCGACCACGCTGATCACCTGGATGCTGTCGCTCACGCCCGGCACGCCGGGCCGCAGGCAGCAAATGCCGCGCACCAGCAGGTCGATTTTCACGCCGGCCTGGGACGCCTGGTAGAGCAGCCGGATCACCTGCGGATCCACCAGCGCGTTCATCTTGAAGATCAGATGTCCCTTGGTGCCTTTGGCCTGCAGCGCGATCTCGCGCCGGATCATGGCTTCAAAGCGGTCGCGCAGATTTACCGGCGATACCAGCAGTTTCTTATAGTCTTTCTTGGCCGAATAACCGGTCAGATAGTTGAATAAGTCCGTGGCATCGGCGCCAAAGTCTTCGTCTCCGGTCAGCATGCCGATGTCAGTATATAAGTGCGCGGTGACTACATTATAGTTACCCGTAGCCATGTGGATGTAACGCCGGATGGCGCCCGCTTCCCGCCGGACCACCATCAGCAGCTTGCAATGGGTCTTCAAACCCAGGAGACCGTACACCACGTGCACGCCCTCGCGCTCCAGCGCGCGGGCCCATTCGATGTTGCTCTCCTCGTCGAAGCGGGCTTTTAACTCCACCAGGACGGCGACCTGCTTGCCTTCTTCGTTGGCCTCCAGCAACGCTTCCACCACCGGGGAATTACGCCCCACCCGGTACAACACCATCTTGATGGCCAGGACGTTGGGATCCTTGGCGGCCTTCTTCAGAAAATCGACCACCGGCTGAAACGACTCGAAGGGATGATGCAGCAGGATCTTCTGGCGGCGGATCAAAGCGAAGATGTCCTCGTCCGCGCCGGCGGCGACCAGCGCCTTGGGGGTGGCCGGCATGAAAGGCGCATCCTTCAGGTCCGGGCGGTCGAGACCATTCAAATGCATCAGACGGCTCAACGCCAGCGGGCCACGCAGCCGGTACACCTGGCTGGAGTCGATCTCCAGGTTGTTGACCAGGATATCCAGGATGTGGGCGGGCATGTCGTCGGTCACCATCAGGCGGACCACGCTGCCGAAGCGCCTCTGCCGGACGCCCTCCTCGATGGTTTCCAGCAGGTCTTCGGCTTCCAGTTCCTTGATGGCGATGTCGGCGTCGCGCGTGATGTGAAAGGGATGCGCTTCGATCACGTCCATGCCGCGGAACAGCGCCGGCAGGTTCGCGGAGATGACCTGTTCCAGCCAGACGAAGGTCTCCTCGCGCGGCGGCCGCTTGCGGTTTTTCTTGCGCGGACGTTTCAGGGGGACAAACTGCGGCAGCGAGTCGGGCACCTTCACGCGGGCAAAGTGCTCCACGCCGTCCTTGTCGCGAATCAGCACGGCGAGATTCAGGCTGAGGTTGGAAATATGCGGGAATGGGCGGCCCGGGTCGAATGCCAGGGGGGTGAGCACCGGAAAGACCGTATCGGTGAAATAGGCATCCGCGGCCGCCACCTGCTTGGCGTCCAACGAGGCGTAATCCAGGATGTGGATGCCGGCCTCGTCCAGTGCGGGCAGCAACTGATCGTGCAGGCACTTTTGCGCGTCGCCCAACAGCTTCTTCACCACCCGGCGGATGGCCACGAGTTGCGCCGTCGGGTGCATGCCGTCGGGGCCGACTTCCAGAATGCCCGCCGCCACCTGGTCGATCAAGCCGGCCACCCGAACCATGAAGAATTCGTCCATGTTCGAGCCCACGATGGAGAGGAACTTGACCCGCTCCAGCAGGGGATTCCGCTCATCCTGGGCTTCCTCCAGGACGCGGAACTGGAAGTCCAGCAGGCTCAATTCCCGGTTTATATAAAGTTGCGGCGAGTTCAGGGGCGGAACTTCCGGGGTGGCGGCGGCTTTGGCCGCCCGTGCGGGTGCTCTCTTCGGTGTCATACGTCTTCGCCGGACCACGTCAGTACAGTTTAGCGCGATCCGGGGTCACCGCCCGGCCGCAGAGGCTCCCCGCCGCGGACGGCGACCGTCGAAGACGTCACATAGCTCGCAGAGAGCGCGGCGCGCTTCTCACGGAGCGACGGCGATAGTTACCTGGTCACTCGTGGTAACTCCGCCGATCTGGATCTGCAGTGGCACAGCAGGGCCGGTGGGCGTCGACGGAGCCGGCAACACACCTATCTGGTATTCACTTACATATTGCGGTGAGAGCACCGCGTAGATGTACTGTGCCTCTACGCCGCCGATCAGCACCTTGGGTTGCAGCACGGTGTAGCGCAACGTGCCATCGGACGCCGCCACATAGTTGTCGATCGGGGGAGTTACCGCGCCAAGACCGGTACAGGCAATGATCAACGCATGTCCGGAGCTGAGTGAGATCGGCGTCACGCTGAAGCTGCCGATCACCGTGCCCGTGGGCGCGGCTATGGCGCCGGTCGTATTATCGTAGGCGAACGCCTGCCCGAGGCCATTCTGCGTGGTGGTGAAGATACCGGGTGACACCTGCACGATCGGCACCGTTTGCGGCTCGGATACGCCGTTGCCGCGGGTCACGATGATGGTCGCCTGGCCGTTGGTCATCCCCGCAGGCAGGACGTCGAAGGGAAGCTGCGCGTTAATCTGCTTGTCAGCCACGAAATACAGTCCGGCAGGAATGTTATTGAAAGTCACCGATGTAACGTCGCTGAGCGAAGTGGAGAGAGGAATCGTGGCGGCAACCGCCGGGGAGGCGGCTAAGCTGGTGCCAAAGATAGACACGAGCGATCCGGGTGCCACGCCATTGGTTGTGTAACTACCGGAGTTCAGCACACCTCCCGCATTTACCGATGGCTGCGCGTACGCCACGGACGCCGCTAACAGCAACCCCAAAGCCAACCCGACCCGAAGCATTGTTCCCTCCGCTTCTGATTCTAGTCCAGGAACGGCTGCCACCCAAGAGTTTGGGGAAGAATTTACTAGTGCTGCGGTTCTATGCTCGCCCGCGTTGCGCGTATGTGCCGCAGGGTACCTGTCACTTCGGCGTGTTTGCCGCCGTCCAGCCACGCGGCACGCGCGGCTTCCTGCTCGGCCTCCGCGATGTGACCGCCGGCGGCCAGCACCTGGGCCAACATCCAGCGCGGCTTAAACCAATTCGGCGCGTGGGAGATCGCCGCGCGCAGGCAAGCTACCGTATGCACGTAGTCATTCTGACTGGCATAGACGGCCGCCAGATTGTAGTAAGCGTTAAACGGCGCATCGTCGGTTTCGGTGGCGCGGCGCGCCGCCGTCACCGCATCCTGGAAAGCCGCGACGCGGGCGGCGCGATCGGCGCCACTGCCGGCGATCTGCACCAGGCGGCGGGAATACCACAAATCGGCGCCCGGACCGAACGGCGGAACGGCGGCATATCGGCTGGCCGCACTGCCGATCAGGCGGGCCTCGAGATCGCGGCGCACGCCGGCCAGCGCAGTCTCCGATTGCACCAACTGCAGGGCGAAGATGGTGAACGCTACGCTGACCGGGGTGACGGCGGCCAGGCGCATCCATGGCCGTCCCACGGGCCGGTCCGGAACGGGAGTGAGTGCAATCAGAAGGGCGATGGTGACGTAAAACGCCAGCGCAGTCGGCATGGTGAAACATACGAACTGCCCGCCAACGGTCATGGCGGCGAGCCCCGCGGCCAGCGCGCCGGCAAAGGCATCGGTCCGCCTCTTCCAGGCAGCCAGGAACGCCAGCGCGGCTAACGCCAGCAGCAGGGCGGGGCCGGGCACGCCCTGCGACACCAGTGCATCCAGGACAATGTTGTGCGGCGACTCATAGTAGAAGTCCGGGAAAGCGCGCGCCAGCTCGGCCGACTTATGCATCGCGAATGCGGCCGTGAACGTTTCGGGACCGTACCCCAGGGGCCAGCGCGCCAGGGCCATGTGCAAGGCGTCCCGCCAGAGCAGCAGGCGGGCGCCGCCGGCCGGTTCCTCGAGGACCCAATGCACGCGCGCGCGCAACAGGGCGCCCGCCGGACTGATGTAGAAGACCGCGCCGGCGGTGGCGACGGTGAGCACCGCGATGCTCGCCAGCCGCGTCCAGCGCACGCCGCGCCACAGTGCCAGGAATACGCCGCCGGCCGCGGCGCCCACCAGCGCCGCGCGCGTACCGCTCAGGAGGATTGCGATCGCGCTCAGAGCCACCGCCACGCGTGCCGGCCATTTCCAACGGCTATGTTCGCCAGCCAGCGCAACACCAGCAAACACGACAAATAACTGCCAGATACCGAAGTAATCCGCGTGACCCAGGGTGGAGGGCGGGCGTACGATGGCCCAGACGCCTTCGCCCACGTGATACACGCGCGGGTCGAGCAGCGGATCGCCGCCGAAGTACTGTGCGATGCCATACACCGCGGTGACGATCCCGCCGGTCACCACGCCTGCCAGCACGATGCGGGAACGTTCCGGATGGTTCGCGCAGCCCGCCGCCGCCAGCCAGGCAAAGGCCAGCGCGGCCAGTTGGGGGATCAGTCCCCAGAAGCGCCAGTTACTGCCGCCAAGTGACAAGTGTAAATTTACGGAAAACGCCGAGGAGACTGCCAGCGACACGGCCATGCCGCCCATCAGCACGGAAAACCAGCGCGATACCCTGCCGCCGCGCGAAATCGCCCAGCAGACGGCGGCCGCCGCCGTGCCCAGAAGAAGCACTACGGTCTTGGGAGTCACATCGAAATAGAAGAAGTACCGGGGTACGATGGCCAGCGGAATTAACAACAGCACCACGGCCAGCAGCGGGACCATATAGGCTACACTATCTCACAGGCCGTGGCGGAAACTGTAAACACTTATCGCTATCTGAGCTATCTGGGATCGCGGTGGCGATCGATCGCCGCATCCTGCGGGATTGCCGCCGGGCTGGCGCTGGCCGTCTCTATTTTGCAGCCCCAGCAATACACGGCGACGTGCCAGCTCCTGATCGAGCCGCCCGCCGGCACGGATATTCGCAGCATCCTGGCTGTAAGTCCCATCTATCTCGAATCGCTTAAGACTTATGAACACTTCGCCACCAGTGACAGTCTCTTTCTGCGCGCGCTCGACCGCTTTCAACTGCGCCGGCGATTCCCTGCCCGCAGCGTCGAATCCCTGAAATCCAGGATCCTGAAGGTCCTGATGGTGCGTGACACCAAGATCATGGAGATCCATGTCACGCTTCCCGACGCCAGGATCGCCCACGAGCTGGCCGTGTATCTGGGCGAACAGACCGTCCTGCTCAGCCGCACGGTGGACGCGGAGGGCGACCGAGGGCTGGCGCAGGGCGCCGAGCAGGCGGAGGCCGACGCACGGGCCCGCCTGAACCAGGCCGAAGCCGCGTGGAGCCGCTTCGTAACTTCGCAGCCGGTGGACGTGCTGGAGCAGAACGTCCAAAGCGGCGGCGAGCTGAAAGCCAGCCTGCAACGGCAATTGATGCGCGCCGAAGTGGACGGCGCGTCCACCGCCCAGGCGCTGCGCAAACAACTGGCGCAGGTGGAACACGATCTGGCCGCGCAGGAGGAATTGCTGGCCCGCCGCTCCGCGGAACGCGACCGTCTGGAGGTGGAACGCAATGCCGCCCAGGATAACTTCGCCACGGTCGAGAAACAACTGGGCCAGGTGCGCGGGGATCTGGGATACCGGGGGGAGCGTTTGCAGATCATCGATCCGGGCATCGTCCCCGAACGTCCGTCGGCGCCCAATGTCCCGTTACAGGTCCTGGCGGCGCTAATGCTCGGCCTGGTAGCGCCCGTCATCTACCTGACGCTGGAACTGAGCTATCGAAGCCAACGCAGTCAAGCCGTCCCCATAACTCCGGTTCCGTTGAGGCCCACCGGCACCAGCCGCGATGAGTGACCGGGCCTTATCGCATCCCACACGTTGGTTCGTACCCGCGCTTTTGGGTACTTATGCGGCGGTCATCGCCCTGGCGCCCCGCCCCGCCTGGGCTGTCCTGCTGGCCGCGCCACTGGTCATCATACCGCTGACTTACTGGGCGATTCTGAAACGCGATCAATGGCTGACGCTTTTCTTCGCCGCCGCTCTGCTGCTGCCGCCGCTGCCATTTGGTCTCGGCAATTCCGGGCCGCATCCCGCGCTGCTGTTCGCCGGCCTCGGCCTGCTGGCCGGACTGTTTCGGCTGGACGAGTGGCACGCGCCGCCGGCGCCGCTGCATCGCGCGCTCGGCATCTTCTTCCTCATCCTGCTGGGCAGCTCCGCGGAAGCGGTCTTCTATTCGGGTCCGGCGGCCGGACTGGGCAGCTTCACGCGCGTCCTGCTTTTCGGCATCTCCGTGTATGTGTTCTTCTATGCCGCCTACGGTCCCGGCGCGCGCGATACGCGGGAGTCCTTCGCGCAGGCGCGCCTGCTGTATTGGATCGCGGTGGCTTCGGCCCTGTTTGCGTGCGTGGATTTTTACTTCCAATTCCCCGCGCCCGCGGGATTCGGCGCGCAGTACATCTGGCTGCGCTCGGGCGTGTATCGCCGCGCGCAGGGGCTGTTCTACGAAGCCAGCACGCTGGGCAACTTCTGCGCGTTCTTCCTGGTAATGATCGGCGCCGCGCTGTTAAGGCCGCGGACGGAATCCCCGGTGTCGCGGCCGGGCCTGGTATTGGGCGGGATCGTCTTCGGCTCCGCCCTGGTGCTGTCGTACTCGCGCGGCTCGCTGGTGAACCTGTTCGCCGCCGCCCTGGTGTTGCTTTATCTGCATCGCTCGCGCATTCGCTGGCGGCGCGTTCTGCCGGCATCCGCGGCTCTGCTCGCCGCCCTGGTGGCGGCTCTCTGGGCACTGGTCCCGTCCTTTGCGGGCGCGTACTGGATGCGGCTGACGACATCGGCCGCCTATTTCTTTTCGGAAACCGAGGGCCTGCTCTCCGGACGCCTGGCCAGTTGGCGCGCGGTGCTGGGGTTCCTGGCCGACCATCCATGGTTTGGCCTGTTCGGCATCGGATACAAGACCCTGCCGTATTCGACTTATCTGGGGCGGACCGTAATTACCGATAACATGTACCTGAGCCTGCTGGCGGAGACCGGTATCGTGGGGCTGGCGGCCCTGCTGTGGCTCAGCGTCGAAATGCTGCGTACCGCCCGCCGCGCGGCGCGCTCAACGGATGCCCGCGCGCGTTTCTTCGGAATCTGGATACTGGCTTTCTGGACCGGCCAGATGATCCAAATGTTCACGGGCGACCTGCTGACCTACTGGCGGGTGCTTCCGCTCTACTTCTGGACGCTGGCACTCGCCGTCGGTTATGAACATCCTGTTCCTTGATCAGTTCGGCGAGCTGGGCGGAGCGCAGCGTTGTCTGTTAGACCTGTTCCCTGCCCTGGCCGATCGCGGTTGGAAGGCCCACCTGGCGGCGCCCGCCGGCGGCCAACTGGCGGAGTGTGCGGCGCGATCGGGGGCCACCGTGGACCCCATCCGCTGCGGCCCGTTCGCTTCGGGAAGGAAGACCGCGGCCGACCTCGCGCGTTTCGTGCAACAGACGCCGCGGCTGGCCGCCGAAATCCGCCGCCTGGCGGGCGGTTACCATGCCGATCTGATTTACGTGAACGGTCCGCGTCTGCTGCCCGCGGTCGCTCTGGCGGCGCGGCGTGGGCCGCCCGTCTTGTTTCACGCGCATAGTTTTCTCGACGGAACCGCACGCCGGCTGGCGGGCCGCGCGTTGCTTCAGGCGCGGGCGGGCATCGTGGCCTCCTGCCGATTCGTGGCTGGGCCGCTGCTGCCCTATTCCGGCGATCGCGGCGTGCGCGTGGTGTACAACGGCGTGCGGGAGATGCGGGCGGCGCGGCGCGCGCCGCCGAGCGCCGCGGTCCGCATCGGCATGATCGGCCGCATCTCACCGGAAAAGGGCCAGGCGGACTTCCTGCGCGCCGCCCGCATCCTCCATCCGCTGATGCCCGAATGCCGTTTCGTGATCTGCGGCGCGCCGTTGTTTTCCGATCCGGCGGCACAACGTTACGGCGCCAGCCTGGAGGCGCTGGCCGCGGATCTGCCGGTGGAGTTTACGGGCTGGCAGGATGACGCGCAGTCCGTACTCGGCACGCTGGACCTGCTGGCCGTGCCGTCGGCCGCCATCGACGCCACGCCGCGCGTGATCATGGAAGCATTCGCCTGCGGAGTCCCGGTAGTCGCGTTCGCTTCCGGCGGCATTCCGGAGATGGTGGAACACGACGCCACGGGATTCCTGGTGGCGGAGAGGAACGCGCATACGCTGGCCCTGGCAATGTGCGATGCGTTGCGCGATCCGCAGCAGTTGCGCCGGATCGCCGCCGCGGCGCGGGACAAAGCCCGCCGCGACTTCAGCCTCGACCGGTACCGCCGGCAACTCATGGATGCCATCGCGGCGGCGGTTGTTCCGGGCGCCGTTTACTGAAACACGTACAGCCGCCCGACCAGCGGAAACAGTTGGTTCGCCGAGCCGAAGTACAGTGTACCGTTCACCAGCGCCGGCGACGAAGAGACGATTTGCTCATTCATCGTCAGGCCTGTGAACAGGGGCGAACAGACCAGGTTTCCGCAGCCTTTTACGTTGAATCCCAGGACTTGGCCGTTGTTCTCGCCGTAATAGACGACGCCATGGGCCACCATGGGAGAGGAGATGATGGCCGCCTGCTCTCCGGTGGCGATGCCTTCCCATAACACGCTACAGGTGGGCTGACCGCAGCCATTCGCGTTGAAGACGTGCAGCAGGTCATCGTCGGCGCCCACGAACACCATGCCGTAGGCCACGGCCGCAGACGACTCGATGGAATCGCCCGCCTCCGCCTTCCACAGCGGTGCGCAGGTTGCCGCGCCGCAACCTGCCGCCGAGAACGCGTAGAGGTTATGATCAAACGACCCGATGTACACAACGCCGTTGGAAACGGCCGGCGAGGCGGTGATGGAAGATCCGGTCGGCCCCGCCCACAGCGGCGCGCACGTCGCGCTGCCGCAGCCGCCGGCCGCGAAGGCGTACAGTACGTGATCGTTGGATCCAATATAAACCACGCCATCGGCAACCGCCGGAGAACCGGGCATTGCCGTGAAACGTGGGCAAGTCCACGGTCGCAGCGCGGGTCTGCGCCCAGGCCAGCGCGGCGGGCAGCAGACACACAGACAAAATCATCCGGAATCTCTTCATCCCCATCGCCTGGGTAGGTTTTCTCCCTATATGGGCCCCGGCCGGATTAGCGAATCAGCAGATGCAGCCTGCCCGCGCCGGCCGGTAACTCGATGGCTTCCCGCCTGGCGTCTATGCGCGTCCAGGGCCGGCCGTTCAAAGTGACGCGCATCGCATGCCCTGACGGCAACCGGCAGACCAGCCACGCGTGCTGCGCCGGATTGCGCGCCGGCAGTTCGACGGTAGCCTCGACGCTGCCCGGTGCCGCGCCCGCGTGCATGGTGTAGCTTACGGGTCCGAAGTAAGTCTGCACGCCGGTAACCCGGATGCCTTCCGGCGACGCCAGCCATCGCCGCGGCGCGCCGGCAGCCAGCCACAGCGAATCTCCGTCCTCCAGGACCAGCGTGTCGCGCACCCGGTTCACGAACCGGGATTCATCCGAGATCTTGTAAAACGGTCCGCTGCCATGCCGCCACTGATGGAACTCTTCGGTAAACAGGTTGACGCCGGGATAAAGACAAGCGGTGAAATCGTTGTACAAGTTCCGGATCGCCGCCTGCGGCTCGTGGCGTTTCAGATATACCGGAATCGGGTTGACCAGGTTCGCCTGAAACACCATGCCGCCCTGGCTGAACCAGTAACGGTCGTCGGTCATGCCGTGGATGTTCAGGCCCATGCCGCTCGATAGCGTCTCGTTGTCCTCCCAATCGTCGAGAATCCAGTTGGCGATGGGTTCGTCGGGGGAGAAGACTCCCAGAATGACCAGCATCACCGCGCCGCAAAGCGTATCGCGATCGGCCCCCAGCCGCATCAGCGGTTTCTCCCGGGCCGGGCCGTAACGCTCGTAGTAAGCCGCGCGGATGGGACCGAACAGGCGGAAACGGCGCGTGGGGATCACCGGGACGTAGGGCTCGTAGGTGCCGTCCTGCATGCGCGCCACCGGCGCCGCATGCACCGCGCGCAAGACCGATTCGCGCAGATCCGCGCGATAGGCGTCCGCCTGCCGGCGCATAACCGCGGCTTCCGGGTCGCCGATCTCCGCCAGCGCCTCGGCGGTGTGCTGCATGCCGGCCCAGGCATACGCGTTAATCGTGAACCAATTGGCCCAGTCGGGATTGTCTTCGAGCTGCGACGCGGGCAGCAAACCGTATTCACGCAGTTTCTCGCCGCGGGCATCGCGCCGCCTGGTGGCGGCACGTTGCGCTTCGATCCAGGCGATGGCTTTGCGCATGTGCGGCCAGGCATGCGCGAACCAGGCGCGATCGCGCGTGAAGCGGTAGTGTTCGGCCAGGGTCCACAGGACCGTTCCGTGGTCCAGGCCGTAGCCCTGCTCTGTGTAGTCGTACGTATTGTCGATCCTGGTTCCGTGGAAGATGGCGTCCGCGGGCCCCTGGTGCATGCCTGGAAAATTCCGGCTGCCCTGGAGGCGCAGAAGCGTTTCCAGATAGCGGGTCGCGGTGTCGAACTCGCCCAGCGTGTCGAGCAGCAAAACCTGGTAGCACGCTTCGTTTTCGAAAACATCGTAGAAGTAGCTGGCCGCGGGGACCATGTACAGGCCGCTCTTCGGATCTTTGGTGGTGCTGATGTGAATCTGCGGCACCACCGTTTTCTCGAGCAGGTCGAACTTGGGTTCGGGCACCTGGAAGCGCGCGGCGCGGTTCGCGATGCGCCGCCAGTAATCGACTACCCGCGCGCGTTCGCCGGCGTAGCTCAGTTTCTCCAGGTCCGCCAGATCCGCGGATCCCAGATCGGAAACGCAGGGCAGCTTCAGCACCAGGGAGCCGCGCCTGCCCGCCGGGACCGAAAACACGACGTGCACGCGTCCCCCTTCGAGCGAGACACCCGCGTCAGGGGGAGCCGTCAGATGGGCCACCAGCCTGCCGCCGCCGCGCACGAAATGGCCGTCGAGGGTGAGCACGCCCGCCGCGTCCACCGACAGCCACGCGTGCGCCGGACGTGCCGCTCCGGACGGATTCTCCGCCGTCAGTTGCAGCATCAGAAGGGCCGGGGTCTCCTCGTCGCGCGCCGGATCTTCGGGCGCGAGCGGCCCGCGTAAAAAGGTGGCGTACGCCTCTTCGGAGTATTGCAGGCCGTCGTTCCGCCAGCGCTGGGTAACCACGGGCAGATAATCGTCCAGTTTCCGCACGCTGACCTGGTGGTCCTCGCGGTAATACGGCGTCGCGCCCGTGCCGATCTTCCAGGTGATCCGGTCGCCGGTCCACTGCAGGCGCGCCCGTTCGCGACCTTTGGCCTTGATCCCGTCCTTGCTTACGAACACGTCGCCGCCGTATTCAAACGCGAATTTCTGCCAATTCGAATCGGGCGCCAGCGGCAGATACACACGGCCGCCCCATTCGCGGTTCCACGGGTCGAGCGGCGGAATCTCACGCGCCGCGCGTGCATAGGTCTGCTCGGGCTCGTCCGGGATGCGCTGGCGGACGCGCCTTTTCGGCACGGCCGGTGGGGGAGCGGGGCGCGACGTGTCCACCACACGGACGCCCAGGCTCGGAATCACGATCGGTCCGTGTGCCAGGTCGTCCACCGCAAATGAGAATGTCTGCTCCCCCGCCCCAACGGTTACCACGGTGGCATCGTGCGAGCCGGGCAGATCCGGCTTGGCCGCGATCACCTCCAGCAGCCACTGGTCGGGACGCGGTTTCTCCAGCGATCGCAGCAGGCCGTTATAGACGCTGGCGGCGCCCGACAACGTCCCCCGGGTGGTTTCCACGCGCAGCCGAACTGCCCGCTGCCCGCTACCCGAGAACACCTGCAGGTAGCGGATTTCCGGCGCACCCGGCGGATAAACCAGGCGCACCTTGAGCGTGCGGCGATAGTCGACTCCGGGCAGATTTTTGGCCAGCGGATTCTCGTCCACGGTCAATGGCGCGAAGCGATAGATACACTCCGCGGCGCCGCAGTTCTCCTGCGCGGCCGCCTCCAGCCACCGCCCCTGCCAGGGATCGTCCACGGGATCTTCGATGCTGGGCATATGGGGCGGCTCGTAAGGCCAGTTCTTGAACCAATACTCCAGGCGCGCGCCGCGCACGGTGGAACCCACCCGGATTTCGCGGACGTCGCGTTCTTCGTCCCATTCGATGCTGGCGTTCCCCTTGTTCAGCCGGCCGTACGGGGCAATGTCGAGCAGGCCGGCAGCGCCGGCGTGCGCGGCCAAACATAACAGGGTGGCCGCGCAGGTTCTCCGGATCGGGTCCACGGTTGTGGTCCTGTTTTAAATTCCTTCGCCGGCGAACTTGAAGGCTTCCGTCAGTTCCGGGTGGCCGTTGTGGATCCGCAGGGCCGGCTCTTTCGTCACCACCTTGCTGTACGGCACGACCGAATGCGTCAGCCAGACGTTGCCGCCGATCACGCTGTGATGCCCCACCCGTGTCTTGCCGCCCAGAATGGTTGCGTTCGGGTACACCGTGACATGGTCTTCCAGGTCCGGATGCCGCTTGCTCAGATGGCCCCGGCGCAGTTGCCGGTGTTCGTCCTTCACCAGCGGATTGAAGGCGCCCAGTGTGACTCCATGGTACAGCGTGACCTTGTTGCCGATGGTGGCCGTCTCGCCGATCACAACGCCGGTTCCGTGATCGATGAAGAACGACTCGCCGATCTCCGCGCCCGGATGGATGTCGATCCCCGTGTGACTGTGCGCGGACTCGGTCATCATGCGCGGAATATAGGGAATCTCCAGCAGGTAGAGCTGGTGCGCCAGGCGCTGCACGGTAATGGCCTCAATCGCGGGATAACACAGCAAGATCTCTTCGCGGCCCGGCGCGGCCGGATCGTTGCAAAACGCCGCGTCCGCGTCCGACGCCATCAGGCGCGCCAGCTCCGGCAGCTTCTCCAGGACCGCGTCCACCCGTTCCCGCGCGCTCTTCTTGAATCCGGCGGGTGTCTCGGACGCCTGGCAGTGGCACGAAAGGCGGATGGCGCGGCAGACCTGCTCGGTCAGCATCTTTTCGATGTCGCGGAAATAGACCTGCACCTCGCGATGGCTGAAAAGCGGGAACAGGTCTTCCACGTAACGGCGGCAGATCTCGGCCACTACGCCGCGGTCGGGCAGTTGAAAGCTCCTGTCGCCCCCGGGGCGCCCGGCCTCCAGCGCCCTGGCGAACGTGCCCGACAGATTGTTCAACTTCTCAAGATCCACAGCCTTACCCCATGCCTTCGAACAACACCGTGGACAGATACCGCTCGCCGGAATCGGGCAGGATGGCCACGATCGTCTTGCCCGCGAAGGCGTCGTCCTTCGCCAGCCGAACCGCCACGGCCGCCGCGGCGCCGCACGAGATGCCGGACAGGATGCCTTCTTCCATGGTCAGGCGGCGGGCGAACTCGATGGCCTCCTCGTTGGTCACCTGCTCCACCCGGTCCACCAACGACAGGTCCAGCACCTTCGGCACAAAACCTCCGCCAATGCCCTGAATTTTATGAGGGGCCGGTTTGAGCGGTTCGCCGGCGCGGAACTGCGTGAGCACCGGACTCGCGGTCGGTTCGACAGCCACTGAGGTGATGGCTTTACCCTTGGTGTTTTTGATGTAGCGCGAAACGCCGGTGATGGTTCCGCCGGTGCCGACGCCCGCGACGAACACGTCGACCTTGCCGTCGGTGTCTTCCCAGATCTCGGGCCCGGTGGTTTTTTCATGGATCGCGGGGTTCGCGGGATTCTCGAACTGTTGCGGCATAAAATAATGAGCCGGATCGGATTGCGCGATTTCAGCCGCTTTCCGAATGGCCCCCGTCATACCTTCCGGACCGGGGGTCAGCACGAGCTTGGCCCCAAACGCCGCCAGCACCCGGCGCCGCTCCAGCGACATGGTTTCAGGCATGGTAAGGGTCAATTTATAGCCGCGCGAGGCTGCCACGTAAGCCAGTGCAATCCCCGTGTTGCCGCTAGTCGGCTCGACGATTTCGATGCCGGGCTTCAGAACACCCCTCTGTTCGGCGTCCCAGATCATGGACGCGCCGATACGGCACTTAACCGAATAAGCCGGATTCCGGCCTTCGATCTTGGCCAGTACGGTTGCCTTGGCGCCTTGCGTCAGGCGGTGGAGTCGGACCAGCGGGGTCCGGCCGATGCTGAGGGAATTATCTTCGTAGATTCTGGACATGTGCGATTCCTCGATCCTCCTATTGTCGCTTGTCTTGGTTAGATGGCAAGCGGGCCGTGCGGATGCGGGGGCGCTATCATTTTCGGTATGGCCGGCATCCTACGGGCGATGGCAGGCGCCGCGTTCTGCGTGTGCCTGGCGGCGGGGCAGCCGATCCGGCAGCCCAACAGCTACGGTTACAGGTTCGAAGGCCCGGCGCTGAAGCTGCAGTGCGTGGCCCTGTTGAAGAGCGCGGGCGCGGGTTTTTCCGAGGCGGTGCGGGCGAAAGCGCCGGAAGGACGGCGGGCTTGCCTGGGGCAACTGCTGGAGTCGCTCACGCCGGAGCCGGATTTTACCACGGCCGACTTTCAAGCCGCCTTGGCGCGCAACCCTAACCGGAATCTCATTCCGGAAGATCCGCAACTGGCGCAGCGGATGGGGGACCGGATCGGCGTGAACCTGGCGGTAGCCAAGGCGTTGCGTGAACTGGCCGGGGCGCAACTGATCGGCGATACGGCCGCGCTAGGTCCGCTGATCCGCTGCCTGGGGCATCCGCTGTTGGACGTCAGCCGGTTGTGTGAAGACACGTTGACCAGTCTGACGCACCACAGTTACGGATGGAGCTTCTATTACGACCGGCCGCCGCCACCCACCGAAGAGGCGCGCCGGAAGTTCGTTGGCGAGTGGCGCGACTGGCAGGCGCAGATGAAGAACGGCCATCCGATTTTCGACGAATGGCTGGCCGGCCAGTCCGCGGACGCGGTGCGCCGGGTGGTGGACGCGTTGTCCCGCACCCTGGGCGGTATCGCCGCATCGTACCTCGGCGGGCCCGGCGGAGTTCCGCGGTTGGGCGGGTCGCTTATGCCGGTGTTCAGCTACGGTGTGGGAAGTTTCATTGCGGCCAATTGGTCCGCACGCGAGACGGTGCAGGCGGTCGGCATCCGGCTGTATCGCCCCGGCATCGAACCAGACCAGGTTCCGCCGATTACGGGATCGCCGTTTCCGGAACTGCCACCCGAGCAGGTTTGCGACGAGCGTTTCCCGGCGCTGGATCTGGCGATGCGGGTGGATCTGGAAACGGCGGACGCCAAGCTGCGCGCGGCGGCATTCGCGGCGGTGCGGGAAGCGCTCGACGGCCTGCGCAAGGCGAACGCCAGCCCCAACCCGGCGCGCGGTCCATTAGAATAGCAGCATCATGCCCCTACTCGACCGAGTCCAGAAGGACATCGTGGAAGCCATGAAGGCCCGCGACGAGGTCCGGCTAAGCTCGCTGCGGATGATGAAAGCCGCGCTCAAGAAGCACGAAGTCGACGCCATGAAGCCGCTCGACGAGGCGGCCGAGATGCAGATTCTCAAGTCGCTGGTGAAACAGCGCACGGAGGCGGCCGAGGCCTTCCGGAAGGGCGGACGCGAGGAATCCGCCGCCAAAGAGGATGGCGAGCGAAAACTGATAGAATCCTACCTTCCGGCGGCCGCCAGCGAAGCGGAGATCGAAGCCGCGATCCAGGCCGCCCTGGCCGAAACCGGCGTCACCGCGCTGAAGCAGATGGGCGTCGTGATGAAGGCCGCCCAGGCGAAACTGGCCGGCAAGACCGTGGACGGCAAATCGCTGAGCGAGAAAGTGAGATCGCGACTCCAATGACACCCCCGCAAACCGAAAAGAAGTTCCGCTCCTACGTGCCGGAAAAGACCGACATGCGCGAGTTCACTTTCCGCGCCATCCTGATCGGCCTGGTATTGACCGCAATCCTGGGCGCCGCCAACGCCTACCTGGGGCTGAAGGCCGGTATGACCATCGCGGCCACCTACCCGGCGGCGGTGATCGGAATGGCGCTGCTGAAGCTGATGGGCGGGTCGCTGCTCGAAGAGAACATCGCGCGGACCATCGGCTCCATCGGCGAGTCGGTCGCGGCGGGGGCCATCTTCACCATTCCGGCCTTCGTGCTGTCCGGCCTGTGGCCCGGGCTGACCACCGAGAAGTATTGGAACTCGGTGGTGCTGATGGTGATCGGCGGCACGTTGGGCATCCTGTTCGTGACGCTGCTGCGGCGCGTCATGGTGGAAGATCCGGAGCTGCCGTTTCCCGAATCGGTAGCCGCGTCGGAGATTCATAAGGCTGGCCAGCAGGGCTCCAAGGCCGCCAAGATCCTGTTCGCGAACATGGCCTTCGGCGCAGTGGTCAACCTGCTTGGACAGCTTAATGTCTTCTCGAACCAGAACGCCTTCAACAACCTGAATGTTGGCGCCCTGGGCAAGCGTCTGCTGTTGCGCACGTCGACGAATCCTCAGGTGGCGACGACCATCACCGGTGGCGCCACCACTTTATCGCTGCCGGATATTAGCCCCGCGTATTTCGGCGTCGGCTACATCATCGGGCCACGCCTGGCGGCGCTGAATTTTGCGGGCGGCGTGCTCGCCTGGGGCTTGCTGGTTCCACTGCTGACTTACGTGATGGGACCTTCGTTGCAGGCGGGCGCCCCTGGCGGCCAGCCCATTCCATGGACTCTTCTCTCCAACTCGATCTACTTTTCAGTCGTGCGTCCCATTGCGGTGGGCGGTATGCTAGTCGGAGCATGCTACACCCTATTTCGCATGCGCAGGCAGTTGGGCGTAGGGATGGCACGCGCGATATCCGACCTAAAAAAGTCCGCTGCGGCGCACGCCGATACCACCCGGACTGAGCGTGATCTCAGCGCACGTACAGTATTCGCCGGTGTGGCAGTGGTGCTGGTGGCCATGGTTGCGCTTTACTATTACTTCATCGGCGCCGGGAATCTCTCCACCTCGACGGTGATGAGCGGCGCCATTGTCGCCGCGCTGGTGATGGTAGTGTTAGGGTTTTTCTTTGCCGCGGTATCGGGCAACTTGGTGGGCATGATCGGATCGTCGAATAATCCTGTATCCGGGCTGACGTTATGTACGCTGGTGGTGGCGGCGTTGCTTATGGTAGCGTTGGGTGTCTCGGGCACTGGCGGCGTGGCCGCAGTGCTCGGCGTGGCGGCCGTGGTGTGCGTTTCCTCGGCTGTGGCTGGTGAGATGTTGCAGGATCTGAAAGTGGGCCACATCCTGGGCGGCACTCCTGCCAAGATGGAGATCGGCGACATACTCGGAATCGTGGTGGCCTCCCTTGTTCTGTTCTTTCCGCTGAGGTGGCTGGACACCGCGTATCACTTCGGAAGCGCGGCATTGCCCGCGCCGCAGGCCGGATTGATGGCCATGTTGGCGCGCGGGATCGTAGGCGGCGACATGGCTTGGCCGCTGGTGATCGTTGGCATCTTGATGGGGTTCGCGCTGATCATGGTCGAAGTAAAGAGTCCCATGCTGTTTTCCGTCGGTATGTATCTGCCCGTCGGGACGACCTTCGCCATTTTCATCGGCGGGCTTATCCGCTGGGTAACCGATAAGCTGCGCGACCGACAAAATCTGAATGACGCGCAAAAGGCCCGCGTAGACAACGCCGGGGTGCTGACGGCTTCAGGCCTCATCGCGGGCGAGGCCCTTTGCGGCCTGGTCATCGCGGGCGTGTGGCGCGGCAATACGCCCTCCGTATTTACGTCGCCGCACTGGATCGGAGCGGCTATCGCGGCCGCCCTCCTGGCGCTGGTCATGATTCAGGTGCCGCTGCGCAACGCGGGAGATCCGGACGAACCGGCGCCGCCTACGGCCATTATGTAAGAAGGCTCGCAAATGGGGACGAACGGCATAGTTGGCGGAATAGTGGTGGCCTGGCTCCTGTTGATGCTGCTGCTCGGATGCGTGTTTTGGATTTGGATGTTAGTCGACTGTGCCACGAAAGAGTCAGACAACGGCAATACGAAGACTACCTGGGTGATCATCCTTGTGTTCACCCACATCCTGGGCGCCGCCCTTTACTACTTCGTGCGGCGGCCGCGACGCTACGCGGAACTGCACCGATGAGTCAGGGCTACCGCGAATCCTGCCCCTTCCCCACCATCTCCAGCAGCCGCCGTTCGTCGATCACCTGCACACCCAGGCTCCGCGCTTTATCCAGCTTCGATCCGGCATCTTCGCCCGCCACCACGTAGCTGGTCTTGCGGCTTACCGACCCGCTCACTTTGCCGCCGGCGGCTTCGATCATGCGGGTGGCCTCCTCGCGGCTCAGGTTCGGCAGCGCGCCGGTCAACACGAATGTCATTCCGTCCAGCGGCCCACCCTTCCTCCGCTTGACCGCGTATTCGAACTTCAGGCCCGCGGCGCGCAGCCGCTCCACCAGTTCCTGATTGTGCGGCTCGTGGAAGAACTGGCAGACGCTTTCGGCGACCTTCGGCCCTACCTCTTCGGCCTTCTGTAATTCCTCCACGCTGGCCTGCGCGATCTTGTCCAGGCTGCCGAAGGCCTCCGCCAGGAACACCGCCGTACGCTCGCCCACGAAGCGTATGCCCAGCGCCGTGAGAATGCGGGGCAGCGGGTTCTGTTTGGATTTGTCGATGTTGCCGATGATGTTGCCCGCCGATTTGGCCCCCATGCGTTCGAGCGAAACCAACTGCTCCAGCGTCAGGTCATAAATATCCGCCACGTTGCGCACGGTGCCGCGATCCACCAACTGGTCGACCAGCGCGTCGCCCAGACCGTCGATGTTCATCACCCCGCGCGCCGCGAAGTGCAGGATCGATTCCTTCAGCCGCGCCGGACAGTTGGTGTTGATGCAGCGCGAAGCCGCCTCGCCCTCTTCGCGCACAATCTTGCCGCCGCACACCGGGCACGTCTCCGGCATGCGGAACGGCCGGCGGTAGGATCCCAGGGATTGCACCCGCACTACCTTGGGAATCACGTCGCCGGAACGCTCGATCACCACCGTGTCGCCGATCTCCAGACCCAGCCGTTCGATCTCGTCCTCGTTGTGCAGCGTGGCGCGCGAAACCGTGACGCCGCTGACCTCCACCGGCGCCAGGTGCGCCACCGGCGTCAGCGCGCCCGTGCGGCCGACCTGAACTTCGATGCTTTCCACGGCGGTCAGCGCCTGGCGCGCCGGATACTTGTAAGCGATGGCCCAGCGCGGCGCCTTGGCCGTGTAGCCCAGTTGTTGCTGCTGCGCGATGGAATCCACCTTGACGACCACGCCGTCGATTTCGTACGGCAGCGTCTCGCGCTTGTCCTCCCACCCGGCGCAGAACTCCAGAACGGCCTCCACATCCTTGCAGAGCTGGCGGTGCGGATTCACCTTGAAGCCCATGCGCGACAGTTCCTCGAGCGATTCCCAATGCCGCGCAAAGGCCGGGGCGCCGTTCACCAACAGGAAGTAGGTGTAGTAGTCCAGGCGCCGGGAGGCGGTGACGGAAGGCTCCAGCACGCGCAGCGATCCGGCGGCCGCGTTGCGCGGATTGGCGAAACGTGAGAGCAGTTTCTCGTCGCGTTCCGCGTTCAGCCGCTCGAAGGCCCGGCGATTCATGACGGTTTCACCGCGAACCTCGAACCGCGGCAGAGCGCTCGGGACGCGCAGGGGCAGCGAGCGGATGGTGCGCGCGTTCTCGGTAACGTCTTCCCCGATTACCCCGTCGCCCCGGGTCACGGCCTGCGTGAACCGCCCGTCGTGATACTGCGCGGCCATCGAGAGACCGTCCATCTTCAGTTCGGTGACGTACTGGAATTCCGCGCCGTGCAGCAGGTCGCGCACGCGCCGGTCGAAGTCGCGCAATTCGCCGGCGTCGAGTGCATTGTCGAGGCTCAGCATGGGCGAACTGTGGGCCACCTTGACGAAGCCTTCGCGCGGCTTGCCGCCCACCCGCTGCGTGGGCGAATCCGCGGTCAGCAGCTCCGGGTGCTGCGTTTCCAGATCGCGCAATTGGCGCATCAGCGCGTCGTATTCCGCGTCGCTGATTTCCGGCGTGTCCAGCACGTAATACAAGCGCTCGTGATGGCGCAAGGTCTCGCGCAGCTTCTCGATCCGGGCGGCTACATCTTTGGGCATCGGCTTGTTCTCTATTAGTTTAAACTTAGAGGACTGGAGTGAGATTATAGCCGCCGCCCGCAAGACCATCATTATTTACAATCCCTTCGCCGGCAAAATGGGAACCAAGGGCCTGAAACGCCTTTCCACCGCCGCCGAAATCCTGCGCGAGGCGGGTCACGAGACCTGGCTCGTCCCCACCCAGGGGCCCGGCACGGCCGGCGCCATCGCCCGCCGCAGCATCGCCGACGGCGCGGAGTTGATCCTGGCGGCCGGCGGCGACGGCACCATCAACGAGATCGCCGCCGGCGTGGCATTTTCCGACGTGCCGCTGGGCATCCTGCCGGCGGGCACCGCCAATGTTCTGGCCAACGAGTTGGGCCTGGGATCGAGCATCGAACACGCCGCCACCGCGTTGGCCGCGTGCGTTCCCCGGCGCATCTCCCTGGGCCGCCTGCAATGTGTGAACGGCTCCGAGCGTACCCGCCTCTTCCTGCTGATGGCGGGCATCGGATTGGATGCCAAGATCGTCTATAATCTCAGCCTTCCGCTGAAGGCCCGCTTCGGCAAGCTGGCTTACTGGGTTGGCGGCTTCAGCCTGATTGGCCGCGACCTGGACGAATTCGAGGTGCTGGTGGACGGCCGCCGCGTGAACTGTTCGTTCGCCTTGATCAGCAAGGTCCGCAACTACGGCGGCGACCTGGAGATCGCGCAGAACATCAGCCTGCTCGACGATCGTTTCGAAGTGGTGCTGTTCGAAGGCCGCAGCTCGTACCGTTTCCTGGGCTACCTGGCGCGGGTGGCCGTCCGCAAGCTGACCGGGGTTCGCGGCATCTCGCTGCTGCGCGCCACGCAGGTCTGCCTGCCCGGCACGGCCGACCGGCGGGTCTACATTCAGGTGGACGGCGAATACGCGGGCCATATCCCGGCCAGCGTGGAGATCGTGCCGGATGCGTTGACGCTGTTGGTTCCGGAACCGTACCTTCGCCGCCGGTCCGGCGCCGAATCCTAAGGTATCGCCGGCCACCCGCCGATGGATTCCCTGAGGTATAAGTTCAGTGACACCCATCACCCTGCAGCCAAGCACGATGCACTCACAGAATCCGGCCGCGACGGCGGCCACCCATAGGTCTACAACCCAGGCGGAGAGCGCCGATACCACCGACACCCTGGAACTCAGCCCCGCGGCGATCCGGGAAACCCAACTGACCGGGCGCATCGCCTGGAATCAGGAACAGGGCAACATCAGCAGCGACCAGGCCAAACAACTCTACAGCCAGGTCTCCTCCATCCACAACCAGATCGTGGCCGATCGCCAGAACGACGGCGGCACGCTATCCACCGCGGATGCGCAGACTGTCTCGCAGATGCAGGACGCGCTGCGGCAGACGCTGTACAGCGAAGCTCACGACGGCGCCAGCCTCCCGTCCGGCAGCGGCAGCCCCAGCCAGGCGCGGCACGCCTTCGAGGCGGGACGCACCGTGTTAGACCAAAAGACGGGCAGATGATGCGGCGTGCGGCGCCGCCTTGCCGGCGGCGGTTCTGACAAACGCCACGGCGAATAGGACGCCCAGCAGCGCGTCCGGCAAGCCGGTGACGGCTTGCGGTGCGGAGAGGCGTCCCTGGAGATAGAGCACCGCCAGCGCCGCCACGTAGCTGGCTTTTTCCAGAATCGACGGGATCATCATGGGCCGGAACCGCACCGGGTCGGTGGCAATCACGAAGAACGCGAATTGCCAGGCCAGAGCCACGCCGGCGAAACCAAAGTAAAACTGCGGATGCGTCACCGGCGGCGGGTCCATGCGCCCCACCAGATCGAAGATAAAATACAGCGGCAGGAGCGCCAGCAGGCCAAATCCGCCGGCGCACCAGAAAACGATTTTGGCGAATCGCATCGACCCGAGTATATCAGGCCGGTCCGTTCACATCCGTTCGACGCGCACGCCGCCGTTGGTAGTGGTCGCCCGCACCAGCCGGCCGCCCGCGCCCAGGTCCACCGCGATCTGCCGGTTGATCTCGCCCTGCACGGTCACCGGGAAATCGATCTTCACCCCGCCGTTGACTGTGCCGGTTTCCAGGTGCGCCGAGTAATTGGAGGGAACCCGGATCGTCACTCCGCCGTTAGTGGTGGAGACGTCGCATTGGTCGCCTTGCCAATGGTCGTCCGCCAATTCCAGGTGCAGACCGCCGTTGGTGGTGTGGCCTTCCACCGATCCGGCCAGCCGCCTCAGGGAAACCCCGCCATTGACTGCCTGGAACTTAATGTGCCCCTCCACGCCGTTGATACTGATACCGCCGTTGTGGGTCTTCAATACCAGATCGGTCTTGGCGGGGACGAAAACCTCGTAGCTGACACTCCAGCTCTGGCGGTCGTCGCCGGCGGGACCGTTCGCGTACACCCGGCCTCCCGCGGTCTCCACCCGGATCGCGGAGACGATCTGCCGGGAGCCGGTTCCCTCTTCCGCCTGGGCCTCAACCCGGCTGCGAACCAGGATGTCCGACCGGTTGGCGGCCTTGATGGCGATGCCGCCGTTGGTGCCGCCGTCCACCTCCAGCATGCCGCCGGCGGGCACGACGGCCTCGCGCATCTCGCAATAACGATCGTGATCGCGCCAGTGGCTGCCGCCTTCGTCGCAACTGAGGGTTTTCTCCTGCGGCAGCGCCGCCGGCGCCAGGCAAAGGGCCAGTACAAGGATCTTGTTCATCGGTATGCTCCTCGCCTCTTAGACGAGCCAACCCGCTGGAGGTTGGGTGATCATTCCGCGCGTCGCGCCCGCATGGGATCCACGCGCCGTGGCGGCGGCCAGCGCCCGGCGGCGGCCATTAACGTGTAAAACGCCACGCGCGGTTTTGTCGCGCACGACCCGCTGGTGTACCATGATGCGAGAGCACCGGAGATCCATGACCGCTACGGAAACCGCACTGCACACTGTCAAGTTCTACACCAACGGCCAATGGGAAGAGACGCCTGGGCGCCCGCTTCATCCCGTCACGAATCCGGCCACCGGCCAGGCGATTGCGCAAGTTCCCTACGCCACCGCCGATGATGTGGACCGGGCCGCCCGCGCCGCCCACGCCGCCTTTCTGAAGTGGCGCGAGGTGCCGGTGGTGGAGCGCGTACAGGTCTTTTACCGTTACAAGGACCTGCTGGAAAAGCACGCCGCCGAGATCGCGCGCATTCTCTCCACCGAAAACGGCAAGACGCGCGAGGACGCCGCGGGCAGCGTGCGCCGCGCCATCCAGATGGTCGAGGTAGCCTGCGGCATGCCCAGCCTCATGATGGGCCATTCGCTCGAAAACGTCTCCAAAGGCATCGACTGCCAGACCATTCGCCAGCCGCTGGGCGTGTGCGCCGGCATTACCCCGTTCAATTTTCCGGCCATGGTCCCCATGTGGATGTTTCCGTTTGCCATCGCGTGCGGCAATGCTTTCATTCTGAAGCCTTCCGAAAAAGTGCCGTTGACCCCCACCCGCACCGCCGAACTGCTGCACGATGCCGGCCTGCCCGCGGGCGTCTACAACCTGCTGCACGGCGCGCGCGAAACTGTCGACGCCCTGCTGGCGCATCCGCTGGTGCGCGCCATCTCCTTCGTGGGGTCGAGCCCGGTGGCCCAGTATGTCTACCAGACCGCCGCCGCCCACGGCAAACGGGTGCAGGCGCTGGGCGGCGCCAAGAACCATCTGGTCGTGATGCCGGACGCGGATATCCCCAGGAGCGTGGATGCCATCATGGGCTCGGCTTTCGGCGCGGCCGGCGAGCGCTGCCTGGCGGGCAGCGTGCTCGTGGCTGTCGGCGAATCGCAGCCGTTGCTCGCCGCCCTGCTCGACAAGGTCCGCGCCCTGCGCATCGGTGACGGCGCCGCGCCCGAAACCGAGATGGGACCGCTGGTCACCGCCGAACATCGCCAGCGCGTGCTCGGCTACATCGAAAAGGGGATCGCCGAAGGCGCCACCCTGCTGGTGGATGGCCGGGAGCGCGCGCAGGGCGGCGACGGATTTTTCGTAGGACCAACGGTGTTCGACGGCGTGGCGCCGGAAATGACCATCGCCCGCGAAGAGATCTTCGGCCCCGTGCTTAGCGTGATTCGCGTGAAGGATCTGGATCATGCCATCGCCCTGGTGAATCGTTCCGCCTTCGGCAACACGACTTCGATTTTCACCGCCGACGGCAAGTCCGCCCGCGAGTACGCCGCGCGCGTCGAGGTCGGCATGGTGGGCGTCAATGTAGGCGTCGCGGCGCCCATGGCCTTCTTCCCGTTCTCCGGCTGGAAGAATTCCTTCTACGGCGACTTGCACGCGCACGGCCGCGACGCCGTCGCTTTCTACACCGAACAGAAGGTGATCATGAGCCGCTGGTTCTGACGTTCCCGCCGGTCCTCCCGGCCCCGGACTGTGACAGCCCGCGGCGGATTCACTCTGTTAAGCTGGAGTACTAAAGGTCCCGCCATGCATATTAAGAAGCAACGACTGTTGACGCCCGGCCCGACGCCTCTTTATCCCCCCGCCCTGCATGCCATGATGGCGGCGGACATCCATCACCGCACGGAGGATTTCCGCAAGGTATACCGATCCGCGCTTGCGGACCTGAAAGAGGTCATGGGCACGGCCCATGATGTCCTGATGTTCTGCTCCTCGGGCACCGGAGCCCTGGACGCTTCGGTGTCGAACCTGTTCTCGCGCGGCGACAAGGTAATCGTATGTGCCGCTGGAAAATTCGGCGAGCGCTGGGTGGAAATCGCCAAGGCTTATGGCTTGGACGCCACCGTCCTCAGCGCGCCGTACGGCGAAGTGGTGTCGCCCGCCACCGTCCAGGCAGCTTTGGCCGCGGAACCGGCCACCCGCGGCGTCTTCGTGCAGGCCTCGGAAACCTCGACCGGCGCAGCCCACGACGTGCGCGCCATGGCCCAGGCCGTCGCCAAAACCGGCGCGATCTTCGTGGTGGACGCCATCACCGGCCTCGGCACCATGCCGCTCGATATCGACGGCTGGGGCATGGACGTAGTCATCGGCGGCTCCCAGAAAGCCTTCATGATCCCGCCCGGATTGGCATTCCTGTCCATCAGCCCGAAAGCCTGGGCCTTTGCCGAAAAGTCCACGCTGCCGCATTACTACTTCAACCTGAAAAAGGAGAAAAAGAGCGGCGATGCCGGCGAATCCAGTTGGACGCCTTCCACCGCTTTGATCCTGGCCCTGGCCGAAGCGCTCAAATATGTGAAGCAGCTCGGTATGGCCAAGCTGATCGAAAACGCCCAACTGCTGGCCCGCGCCACGCGCGCCGCGGTCCAGGAACTGGGCCTCGAACTGTTCGCCCCCGGTTCGCCGGGCTCCTCGGTCACCGCCGTGAAGGCCCCGCGCGGCATGGATTCCGGCGTCATCGTCAAGGAGTTCAAGAACCGCTTCGGCGCGATCATCGCCAACGGCCAGGGCACCATGAAAGGCCAGATTTTCCGCATCGCGCATTTGGGCTACTTCGATTTCGCCGATCTGTTCGCCATGGCCGCGGGACTCGAAATCATCCTGCACGCCAACGGCTATCCGGTCGAATTCGGCAAAGGTGTCGCCGCGGTCGAGCGCATCTATAGCGAAGTGGCGGTGGCGCCGCAACCCGTGCACGCATGACCATCCTCGTCGCCGAGCCACTGGCCGAGGCTGCCGTCGCGCATCTGAAGTCTCAGCCCGGTTGGGACGTGATCGTCTCCAGCCCCAAAGAATACGCCAATCACCTCGCCGCCGCCGACGCTTTGATCGTGCGCAGCGCCGTGCAGGTGAATCCGGCGGTGCTCGCCAAAGCGCCCTGCCTGCGCGTGATCGGCCGCGCGGGCGTGGGCGTCGACAACGTCGATCTGGAAGCCGCCACCGCCGCCGGCGTGCTGGTGATGAACACGCCGGGCGGCAACGCCATCTCGGTCGCCGAGCATACCCTGGCACTCATGCTGGCCATGGCTCGCCGCATCCCGGAAGCCAATCAATCCACCACCGGCGGCAAATGGGAAAAGAAGAAGTTTCTGGGCAGCGAGCTGCGCGGCAAGTCCCTCGGCATCGTGGGGCTCGGCAGTATCGGCCGCGAAGTGCTGAAGCGCGCGCGGGCCTTCGAAATGCGCCTGCTGGCCCACGATCCCTATGTCACCCCCCAGATCGCCAAGGATCTGGGCATCGACCTGGTGGATCTGCCCACCCTGTACGCCCAAAGCGACTACATCACGCTGCACGTAGCGCTCACTCCCGAAACCGAGCGCATGATCTCGCACGACGCACTGGCGTGCATGAAGACCGGCGTACGCCTGGTGAACTGCGCGCGCGGCGAACTGATCGACGACGAAGCCCTGCGCCAGGCCGTCGAATCGGGAAAAGTGGCCTCCGCCGCCCTTGACGTATTCCCCGTCGAGCCGCCGCCGGCCGGCTATCCCCTGTTCGCCGGCAACAAGGTGCTCGCCACGCCGCACATCGGCGGCTCCACCGAGGAGGCGCAGGAGATCGTCGGCGTGCGTATCGCCGAGCAGATTGTGGAGTATTTGAAGAACGGCGTGGCGTTAAACGCGGTCAACATGCCCGCGCTCTCCCCTGAGCAGTATCGCGCCCTGGGGCCTTACATCAGCGTGGCCGAGCGGCTGGGCAGCTTCGCGGCTTACATCGCCGCCGGCCACACCAAGACCGTGCGCCTGGTTTACCTCGGCCGCATCGGCGAGAACAATACCAACCTGCTGCGCAATGCCGGACTGGCGGGTGTTCTGCGGCGCTCGGTCTCCGAGCGCGCCAACCTGGTGAACGCCATGCAGATCGCCGGGCAGCGCGGCTGGAACCTGGACGAACGCCACGAGGCGCGCTCCGGCCCCACCGATTCGATCCGCCTGGAACTTGAAACCGACTGCGGCGTGACGGTGGTGGAAGGCGTCGTCCTCCTGGGCAAGCCCCGCCTGCTCCAGGTCGACGGCATCTACTGCGAGGCGCAGCTTTCCGGCCACCTGATCTTCATGAAGAACCACGACGTTCCCGGCGTCATCGGACACGTGGGCACAGTGCTGGGCCGCAATCAAATCAACATCGCGAACTTCTCCCTGGGGCGCCGCGACGGCCCCGCGCCGGGCGAACCGGCCGAAGCGGTCGCCATCGTCACCACCGACGGCGTGGTCCCCGAAAGCGTGTTGCAGCAGCTCCGCGAGAATCCAGCGGTGAAGCTGGCGCGCTCGGTGGAATTCGGTTAGGCCCGGACCGCCGTCTACGGCGAGTAGATGAAATACGGGTAACGGTCGATGGGCAGCGAAGCTCGCTTCACCGCCAGGCACCAGGACTGCTCGCCGCGATTCTCCGGGTCGTAGCCGTTCTCCGCCAGAAATTGGAGCAGCGGCCGGTGCGACGCATACTCCTCGATGAAGGTGGTGAACAACTGCACGACTTCGAAGCCGGCTGCCTTCACCGCTTCGCCCAGCTCGTAAACCGTGTACTCCCGCACATGCCCGATGTCGGTCTGCCGCCCGCCCTCCGGCCGTTCGTACAAGAAGAAGATCTGCGGGTTGTCGTGCCCGTCGAGCGTCTTGGCCACACTCGTGACGCTGCCCACGTTCGGCGTGGTCACCAGCAGATAGCCGCCCTCCGCCAGCACCCGCCGGGATTCCAGCAGCATGTGCATCGGATCATAGGTGAGGTGCTCGATGATCTCCGCAGCGATCACCAGGTCGTAATGCCCCTCCGGATATGGGAACCTGTCGCGCTCGGCGTCGAAGTGGTCCACCGAACAGGAGAACTCCCGGTCGGCGAACTGCATGGTCTTGCGATCCGTCCGGCCCGCCCGCCCGTAGTACGCGCCGCGGACCTCGCCATAGCCGCAGAACCGCTCGAGCAGCGGCGTGATCTGCATGTAGCACCCGAGTTCCAGCACGCGTCCGGTCTTCTGCGGCGGCGGAACCAGGGCCAGCGTACGCGCCAGGCGCGGCACATGCTTCGCCAGATAGCTCGCCGACCCCGCGTCCGGCATGGGCATCGCGCGCAAAGCCTCCGCGGACTGTTTCAGCCGCACCGGATCGAACGGCTCCGCGGCGGGTTCCGCGCGGGCCGGGCTCAAGTGATAGTTGATGCGCCGCAGCGCCATGCGCGCCAGCCGCAGATGCCAGGGCAGCCGCATCACCGTCTCCCGCCCGACGGCCCAGGAGCCAAAGCGCGCCGTCATGGGGTACGCCAACAGCAGCACCAGCGCGATGCAGCTTCCTAAAGTAACCGCGCCGCCGATGCGATTCTCCAGCGGCGTCACGAACCGCAATTCCACCCTCTGCGCACCCGCCGGGACTTCCAGAGTCATGAAGCCCATCACCGGATCGCGGCGCACCGGAATGGCCCGTCCGTCCGCCGCGGCGTGCCACGCCGGATCGTAGGTTTCCTGCACCAGGACCGCATCGCCGGACGGCACGTTCGCATGCACCGTAAACGCATCCGCACCCTGCCAGGTCACTTGCACCGGAGGGCGCGAGCAGTCTTCCACCGCGGCTACATACTGCGTCAGAGTCTCGAGATCGTCGCCGGCCCGAATCGGCCCGATTCCCGCCAGAATATCCTCCCGGACGAGCCGGCCGATGCCGGGAGCACAGCGCGGCACGGCGTAGATGACCGTTCCCGCATGGTCATCGTAGAGCGGCGCGAAAGCTCCCCGGAACTTCTCCGGCTTCTGGAAATCGTGATAGTGCTCCGGGGAGGTTTTGTCGGGCACGATGACGGCGTCCGTTCCCAGCGCTTGCAGCCACAGCTTGGCCAGGTCCGCGCGGCCGCCCGCCGCCAGTTGCCACGTGGCGTGTGGCAGGATCTGGTTCTCCATCCCCTGTAGCGACAGGCCGTCGGTCTGCGCATTGTCGAACCACCCGTCGAACCAGTAACGCAGGGTGCCGGTAGCCATTACCCGCGCGTGCGGCAGGTTGTCATGCACCCACTTCGTGATCCGGTATTCATATTGCCCGTCGAGCGGACCCACGGCCGGGAACGGCTCCCAGGCATGCGCCAGGTAGCGCAGCGACGGCAAAAACGCGATCACCGCCAGCGCCGCCGCGACCGCGCGCAGACGGCGCGTGCTCCACATCCGGGTGACGATCAGGGCAAAGAGGAAAATGTACGCCAGGTCCAACTCAGGCAACAGGCGTCCCGGATTGGCGACCACGGCCTGATTGAAGTAGAAATAGGGCAGCACGTAAAAGCTGAGGAGCGTCACGCTGCCAATGACAAACACCAGCCAGGTAGCCTCCGGGCGGCGGCGCGCATACCGGTAGCTCAGCGCGAAGAACGCCAGCATCGCTACGCCCGTTGCGATCCGCCACGGCCGGCTGGTCGGCTCCGAAACCCAGTGCAGATTCCGCAGCGTCAATTCGAGGAAAGACGGCGTCAGCCAGAAAGCGCACAGCCCGTAGGCCAGCGCCGCGATCGCCGCCGCCCGCAGAATTACGGCTTTGCCCGGATGCGCCAGCCAGGCCACCCAGAGCACCAAGGAGAAGAAGATGGCCAGCGACGTCGCGCCGTAAAAGTTGTGCGTCACCGCCAGGGCGGCCAGCAGTCCGGCGATTCCCATCCACACCGGACTGCCCTTCCTCAAAGCGGCAAAGGTGGCCGCCAGGGCGGCCAGCACGATCGAAAGCGACGAAATGTGCGGACCCTCGCCGTACGCCATGAGCACGTGCAGGCGCTGCGGCTGCCAGAACGGCGCGTCGTAACGGATAATCCGGATCAGCAGGAAGCAAGGCGACACCAGCGCGGCCAGCGCCGCTGCCAGCAGCCCGTTCCGGCGCGATCCGCTCCCGGTGCGCGCCAGCAGGTACACCGCCACGATCCCGAAGGCATACAGGATTCCGACGTAGAAGTGATACGCGCGCGCCGTCGATACGCCGGCGAGTTTCGAGATCAGAGCCGGCGCGTATCGCAATGCCAGCGGGTACAGGTAATCGAACCGGTTGCCGCAGTACCACAACGGCTGCCAGCCGGGGTGCGGCAAGTGTTCCTGCAGCATGCGGCTGTCGGAAATCCACGTGGATTCGATCGACGGCCAGTTGTTCAGATACTCCAGCCGGAACAACGGGGCGATCAGGATACACGCCAGGAGAAAGAGGGCTGCGCTGTCGAGCAGCCAGTTGCGTTTATGAGGCACGAAAGGGATTTACTCGTCCATTATGGCACGGCGTCCCCGAACGCGGTCCGGCTGCGTCCCGCCTGGGACAATCTACTGGGCCCCAGATTTGACACGGCCCGCGCCTGTGTGTTAACTGTAGTTAAGCTTCAGGCCGTCACCATGATTACTGCCGCGCACGCCGACGCCCGCTCCCTCGCCGACGTGCATTCCTCCGTTGGCACCGAACACTACTCCATCTGGCGCCGCATGTTCGCGTTTGCCGGTCCCGCCTACCTGGTCAGCGTCGGTTATATGGATCCCGGCAACTGGGCCACGGACCTGGAAGGCGGCGCCCGCTTCGGCTACGCGCTCCTCTGGGTGCTCATCATGTCCAACCTGATGGCCATCCTGCTGCAGACCCTGAGCGCCCGCCTCGGCATCGTCTCCGGCCGCGACCTGGCCCAGGCTTGCCGCGAAACCTACCCCCGCCCGATCACTCTGGCCTTGTGGGTCTTGTGCGAAATCGCCATCGCCGCCTGCGACCTGGCCGAAGTTCTGGGCGCGGCCATCGCTCTCAACCTGCTTTTCCACATCCCCTTGTTGATCGGCGTCCTGCTCACCGCCGCCGATACCCTGCTGCTCCTCTGGTTCCAGGGCCTGGGCATCCGCTTCATCGAAGCTTTTATCCTGGCGCTCATCAGCGTGATGGGTGCCTGCTTTTGCATCGAGATTTTCCTCGCCAAGCCGGCAGCCTCCGGAATCTTTCTCGGCATGCTGCCCCACGTCAACAATCAGAGCCTCTACGTGGCAATCGGCATGCTCGGCGCGACCGTGATGCCGCACAATCTGTACCTGCACTCGGCGCTGGTGCAGACCCGCCAGATCGGCCGCAGTGAACAGGGCAAACGCACCGCCTGCCGCTACAACCTCCTGGATTCCGCGGTGGCCTTGAACGCCGCCCTGCTGGTCAACGCGGCTATCCTGATCCTCTCCGCGGCGGTCTTCTTCCGCCGAGGCATCGTGGTAACCGAGATCCAGCAGGCGCACCTGCTGCTGGCGCCGCTGCTGGGGACCGCGGCCGCGGGCATCCTGTTTGCCATTGCCCTGCTCTGCTCCGGCCAATCCTCCACACTCACCGGCACCCTGGCCGGCCAGATCGTGATGGAAGGATTCCTCAACTTCCGCATGCGCCCGTGGCTGCGCCGCCTGATCACCCGCGTGATCGCCATCGTGCCCGCCGCCCTGACGATCTACGTGTCGGGCGATAAGGGCACCTACCAATTGCTGATCCTCAGCCAGGTGATCCTCAGCATGCAACTGCCGTTCGCGGTGATCCCCCTCATTCATTTCACCAGCGACCGGCGCCGCATGGGCGTCTTTACCAACGGCGTCTGGATCAAGCTCGTCTCCTGGGCCGCCGCACTGCTGATTCTGGCCCTGAACGTGTGGCTGCTGGCCGATGGCCTGGGTCAATTGCTGGGTTCTTCCGCCAGCCGCCTGATCGTCTGGGTGCCCTTGTCGCTTGCCGGCCTGGCGCTGGCCGGTCTGCTCCTTTGGATCAGCTTCGAACCGTTCATCGCGCACTGGCTGCGCCACGGTTTCGGCCGGACCTCCCTCACTATTCCGGAGCCCGCCGCCGAGCCTTCCACCACGCTCGCCTACCGGCGCATCCTGGTACCGCTCGACCACACCAGCCTCGACCGCCAGGCGCTCACCCACGCCGCCGCTCTGGCCAAGATGCATGGCGCGAAGCTCTACCTGCTGCACGTCGAGGAAGGTGTCACCAGCCGGGTCTATGGACCGCTATCGTCCACCGCCGAGGTGGAAGCCGGCCAATACTATCTCGAAGGCGTCGCCGACTCCCTGCGCGCGCAGGGGATCGATGTCGAAACCGCCATCGTGCATGCTCCGCGCCCCGGCCGGCAGATCGTGCGTTATGCCATGGAGGTCCAGCCCGATCTCATCATCATGGGCGCCCACGGCCACAGGAGATTGAAAGATCTGATCTACGGGAATACAATTAATCCAGTGCGCCACGATCTGCGAGTGCCCCTCCTGATCGTTCGAAATAAGGAAAAGAGGGCTTAAGCCCCGGCCCGGGAATTGTGACAAAGCGCCACCCGGACGTGTCCAAGCAACCCAACCGCACTAATTTGCAGTCATTTAAGTTATTTATTTTTCAATAGGTTGTCTTGGCATGCCAGGTGCTCCACGGCACATTGTGCCGAAGCCTATCCAATTTGCGCTGTGCCTCTGCCTGAGTCTGGCGCCCGGCTGGGCCGCGACTCTGGAACAGCTCTCTCTCAACGACCTGATCACCCGCTCTAGTCTGATCCTCCGCGGCGAGGTGACCGGAGCCACCGCTTCCTACACCGGCGCTACTATCTATACGCACTACAAAGTCAGTGTCCTCCAGCAGTGGAAAGGCTCCGCCCAGACCACCCTGGATGTGCAGGTCCCTGGCGGAACCGCCAAGGGCACCCGCCAGATCGTTCCCGGAGCGCCCCTGTTGACGCCCGGCCAGCAGTACGTCCTCTTCCTGTGGACTTCCCGCAAGGGCGCCATCTCCACTCTCGGCTTCACCGAAGGCGTATTCACCCTCGCGAAAGACGATTCCGGCACGGTGACCGCCTCCCAGATGCCCACCACCGAAACCGTCGTTTCGCTGAAAACCGGCCAGCCCGTGAACAGCCCGCCCATCGCCATGCCGCTCACTCAACTGGTCGCGGCCATCACCGCCGGAGGAAACTGACATGACCCGGCTGAAGACTTGGACGATTTACGCCGGCATCCTGGCCGCCTGTGCGACTCCCTCCGCGGCCTACTATCACTACACGCACTATCTCAGCTCCGCCCCGCCTTATGCCGTCGCTTATGAGAAGTTCGACCTGAACGCCCTGCCCGACAATACCGTCACCTTTTTCGTATCCGACAGCGGACCCACCAACTACACGCCCAACGACAGCTTTCCTTCCCTGATTGCCCAGATCCGCAACGCCACCCAGGTCTGGAACTCGGTGTCCACCTCGAGCCTGCGGGTGGCCTTTGGCGGGCTCCAGGTGGCCGGCACACCGCAGAGCGTGCCCACCGGCGAAATCGTATTCGACGAGTTCAACGGCGTGCTGGCCTATGCCACCTTCAGTGTCCCCGACACCGTGCCGCCGGGAAGCGCCTTCGTGCCGATCCAGACGTCCATGATTCATTTGAACGTCAACTTTGCGCAGCCTCCCGCGGCCGCTTCCAACGATCAATTCACCGGACCGAGTTACTCGGAGACGTTCTTCACCACCCTGGTACACGAGATCGGTCACGCCCTCGGCCTGCAGCACACCTACACCGCTTCCGCCATGTCGACGGCGGTCTCGCGCGCCACCAGTCACGCGCGGCCCCTCGACCAGGACGATGTCGCCAGCATCTCGCTGCTCTATCCCGCCGCCGGATTTCCCGCCGGCTACGGCTCCATCAGCGGCCAGGTGACCATGAACGGCAGTGGCGTGCATATGGCTTCGGTGGTGGCCATCCAGCCTAACGGCCCCGCGGTCAGCAGCCTGACGCTTCCGGACGGTACTTACGAGATCGATGGCCTGGAGCCCGGTAACTACTGGGTCTACGTGCATCCTCTGCCGCAGTCCGCCAACATCTCCGGGCCGTGGGACAGCAATGGGAACGTGGTGCCGGCCAGCGGACCGTTTGTCACCACCTTCTATCCGGGACCCAACACCTGGGACCCCAGCCAGTTCACGCCGATCCCGGTAGCGCAGGGCGCCGCGGTGACCGGTGTCGACTTTACCGTGCAGCCCCGGTCCTCGGTAGAAGTCTTTGATATCACGTCATACTCCTATATCAACAGCTATAACCAGCCGGCCTATCTGGACGCCAATGCACCTGTCCAGACTGTGGTGGCGCAGGGCGGCGGAATTATCAACCCGGACAGCACGACTTCCGTGCAGAGCGTCCAGGCGCTGGGTGCTCCGGGCGGCTTCCTGCCGGACTATTCGCAGTCCGTGTACACCGACGAGAACCTGCCCCTGCTGGCGATGTATTTCGATTACCTGTCGACGCCGGCTCTCGGACCCGAGCATCTGCTATTCACCTTGCCCGACGACATTTTCGTGCTGCCGCAGGGCATCCAGATGGTGCAGAATCCTCCGCCCTCCGTGACAGCCGTTACGCCGAATGCGGACGGCTCGGTGACCGTCACCGGCACATATTTGAATGCCGGCAGCCACATCTATTTCGACAGCCTGCCGGGCCAGGTTACGGTTCCTTTTGCCGCCGCGGATGACGGTCAGTCCGGATCGATTACCCTGCTGCCGCCGCCCGGCGCCGACTCCCAGACCGCCACCCTCACCATCTTCAATCCCGACGGGCAGAATTCCATGTTTCTGCAGTCGCAGAGTCCCAGCACTTACACCTATCCGCCGGCCGGCGCCTCCAGCGCGGCCATTTCGGTCTCGGCGTTGCCGCAGGGGGTCACCGCCATGGTCCGGGTGACCAGCACCAACATGCAGTTCATGGATGGTCTGACCACGCTCGGTTTCGGTTCCGGCGACGTCACAGTCCGGCGTCTCTGGGTCCGTGGTCCCAACGAGGCGTGGGCCAATATCAGCGTGTCTCCCAATGCGCTCCAGCGGGCCGCGGTCGCCAGCGTGATCTCCGGATTCCAGGTCTACGAGGAAGGCTTGGGCTTCCAGGTGCGGCCCGCCAATCCGAATATTCCCATCATCAATCTGCCGGTCTCCAACTGGAATCCCCAGTTGAACAGCGTATTCCCCGGCGCCTTCGTGGTCATGACCGGTCAGAACCTGGCCGCCGCCGCTACGCCCAGAATCACCCTGGCGCCCTGTGTAGGATGTTCTTTGCGCGCCGCTGCTCAGGTTCTTTATGCTTCTCCCGGCGAAATCATCTTCGTGATTCCGGCCAGCATGCCCACCGGCCCCGCCGTGATGACCCTGTTCAATGGCGCGATGAGCGCCTATCCGCTGGTCCTGCAGATCGATCCGCCACCGCCGGTCATCGTTAGCGCGGTATCCGCCGACGGCTCGACGCTCGCTCCCGGCGTAACCCTCACCCTGACCGTGAGCGGCATGGATCCGGCAGTGGTCTCCAATCCCGGCCGCGTAGCAGTAACCGAAGGCGGCGTGAATATTCCCGCCTTCAACATTCAGCCCGCTACGGATGGCTCCGGCAATCTGCTGATCGAATTCGCCCTCACCGCCTCGGTGACCGGTCCGCAAGTCACGACCGTCACCGTGTCCGAGGATGGCGACCTGAGCGTACCAGCCTATATCGTCCTCTCGGGACCGGCCGTATCCACCGGCTCGTAGCCGCTCCGCGTGTTACCTTAGGACACTTGTCCGCGCCCCATCTCCGCCGCCAGCTCGGCTTCTTCGACGCCACCATGATCGTGATGGGAGGCATTGTCGGCTCGGGCATCTTCATCAATCCCTACGTGGTGGCGCAGCAGGTCCACACGCCGGCGCTGATCCTGGGTGCCTGGCTGGCCGGCGGTGCCCTGGCCATGGCCGGAGCGTTCATCTGGGCCGAGCTGGCCACCCGCCTGCCGGATTCCGGCGGCCAATATCTGTACCTGCGCGAGGCCTACCATCCGGCCGTGGCTTTCGTCTACGGATGGGTTCTGTTGCTGGTCACCCAGACCGGCGGCATGGCGGCGGTCGCGGTCACCTTCGCGCGGTATTTTCGCGAGATCTCCGGACTCACCGCCGGCGACGGCCCCATCGCCGCCGCCGCCCTGTTGGGCCTGACCGCCATCAACTGCCTGGGCGTGCGCGCCGGCAGCAACGTCCAGAGCGCCATGATGTTGATGAAATCTGCGGCCATCGCGGTGCTCGTGCTGGCGGGACTGGCCTGGGGCGGCGGCGCCCTGCATCCCTTGCCGCTCCTGGACCGGCCGGCTTCGTTCGGACTGTTGCGCGCCGCCGGAGCGGCCATGATTCCGGTGGCGTTCGCCTATGGCGGATGGCAGACTTCCACCTTCGTCGCCGGTGAAATGCGCGACCCGCGCCGGGATCTCTCGCGCGGCCTGGTGGCCGGCGTCATCGGCGTCATCCTGCTGTATCTCTCGGTGAATTTCGTGTGCCTGCGCGTGTTGGGGCCCGCCGGGCTGGCCGCCTCCCATACTCCCGCTTCCTCGGTCATGCGCGCCGCCATGGGCGCCCCGGGCGCCACCTTTCTGGCCGTGGGTATCGCGGTTTCCACGCTCGGCTTTCTCAGCCAGGGCATCCTGACCGCGCCGCGCGTCTACTATGCCATGGCGCGCGATGGCCTGTTCTTCGACCGTGTGGGCTGGCTGTCTCCGCGTACCGGCGCCCCCGTGGTCGCCATTGTCCTGCAAGGCGTCTTCGCCACCGTGATCGCGCTCTCCGGCCGCTACGAGCAGATCCTGAACTACGTCGTCTCGGTGGACTTCATCTCTTTCGCGCTCACCGCGGCGGCGCTGTTCGTTTTTCGCCGCCGGGGCGGCGCCAAGGACATCTACCACGCCCCGGGCCACCCCTATACCACCGCCGCCTTCGTGCTGACCTGCGCCGCCATCGTAGCCAGCACCATCGCCGCGTACCCCGCCAACAGCGCCATCGGCTTGCTCATTCTGCTGGCCGGCATTCCCGTATATTGGTACTGGAGCCGGCGCGGCCATCCGGCGAAATCATGAGACACCGCCATTCCGATTACATGCATTGGGCAAAAACGCGCAGCCGCGCGCGATTCAATCTCGCCACCAGCGGCGTGGGTTCGTTTCCGCTGGCCGAACTGCCCGCGATGCCCCCGCTCGAGATCAATGGCGACAGCACCTACGGCTATGCGCCCCTGCAAAGTGCCATCGCCGCCAAGTGCGGTGTCGATCCCGACTGCGTGGTGGCGGCCGCGGGCACCTCCATGGCGAATCACCTGGCTATGGCCTCCTTGATCGATCCGGGTGACGAGGTCCTGATCGAGCAGCCGGCCTACGAACTGTTGGTCTCGACGGCGCTCTTTCTGGGCGCGGCCGTGAAACGCTTCACGCGCGCCGAAGAGAACGGCTACGCGCTCGACGCCGATGCCGTGCGCCGCGCCCTCACCCCCCAGACCCGCCTCGTCGTCGTCACCAACCTGCACAATCCGTCGAGCGTCCTGGCGTCCGATTCCGTACTGCGTCAGATCGGCGATCTGGCGCGCAGCGTGGGCGCGCGCGTGCTGGTCGATGAAGTCTATCTCGATGCGGTCTACGCGAACACGCCGCGCACGTCCCTGCACCTCGGTCCGCAGTTCGTCGTGACCAACAGCCTGACCAAGGTATACGGGCTAAGCGGGTTGCGATGCGGTTGGATCCTGGCTGAGCCCGATCTGGCGCGCGCCATGTGGCGGCTGAACGATCTGTTTGCCTCCATCCCGGCGCATCCGGCGGAGTTGCTCAGCGTCGCTGCTTTCGCACATCTCGACTTCATCCGGGCGCGGGCGCGCCGCGTGGTGGAAGCCGATCGCGCCCTGCTCCGTGCCTTCCTCGATCGCACGCCGGCCCTCACCGCCCCGCGCACCGACTTCGGCACCACCGCATTCCTGCGTCTCGACGCCAGGCCGGTCGATTCGTTCCTCGACCGCCTCCGTGCCGACTACGAAACCACCGCCGTCCCCGGTCGCTTCTTTGAAATGCCCGGCCACTTCCGCATCGGCATGGGCGTCAACACTGAGATGTTCGCCGAAGGGCTCCGCCGCATCGGCCTGGCGCTGGCTGCCGGCTAGAGTAGCTGCTCCATCAGGCTCGTCAGATAGTCGGTGTTCACCACGCCCGAGCGGTAGGTGCGCGCGTCGAAGAACCGCCACAGGTTGCGCGTCCTCTCGATGGTATAAAACAGCGCCTGTTCTTCGATCACCTGCTTCTCGAGCAACTGCTGATTGAATGACCGCACCCCGCCCTCCAGGATGTACGGCACGCGAAAATTCTCGGTTGACGTCGCCTGCACCGTGGATTCGAATTCCAGTTGCAGGATCCGGCCGCGCGCGTTGATCTGGAACAGGTTGACCCCGCCGTCCTGGAAACCGTCCGGCGGGTACTGTTCCGGATCGAGTCCCACCGTGGTTTCCACCAGCAGCCCGTTCAGTTGCTGGACGAAGCTCTCGCAGATTCCGTGCAATTCCCGGGCCGCCTGCTGGCGCAGCGAAACGAGCTCGCGCGCCCTCCGTATGGCGGTTTGGTCCTGGCTCGCCAACGCATCCAGGCTCCGCGCCAACTTGCGCAGGCGATCGTTTTTGGGTTGCGCCGCACCGGCCCGTGCCCGGATGCTCCACCTGCTCTTCACAGCTACCAGAATATGCGCAGGCGGCCCCGCCGATCAAATCTCAGCGATCGCGCCAGTGGAGTGTTTCGGATCATGACGTATGAAATTGGAGTATACTCGACGGTACCGGGAAGGTCCTGAAGGAAGATGGCAAGAATCGCAATCATCTACTGTAAACGAATCAAGGATCACTCGTGCATCGCTTGCGCGAAGTGCTTCAAGGGAATTACGGAAAAGAACGCGGAGTTCTCCCGCCACGATCGGATCGAGCTGGTGGCTATGACCGATTGCGGCGACTGTCCCGGGCTGGTGGCGCCGCGCGTCAAGTTGCTGACCGAAGTCGCCCACAACCTCGGGCGGGAAATCGACACGATCCACCTGGGCACGTGCGTCAAAATGGCGATGGAAACCGCGCAGTGTCCGATCGATTTCGACGATCTGAAAGCCGTCCTGGAGAGCAAGTTTAAAGTTCAGGTCGTGCTGGGAACGCATTCCTACTAATCGGCCCGTCTTCCCAATACGGGCTTAAAGACAGCGCACGATCAGCCGCACCCGCGCCCGTACCATTTCCCCCGCCGGGCGGCCCCTGAGGTCCACCCGCTCCCAGACTCCTTGTGCGTTCCACACGCGTACGCCTTCCGCGCTGGCCAGACCGATCGCGCTGGTCCCCCCCAAGTCCAGGGCCACGTACTCTTCGCCGTTGGAATCCCGGCCCGCCGTTGCCGATCGATCCAGCAGGATGACCGCATTGCCCGAAAAGAGCGGGGCGCTGTGGGCTGCCGGCGCCAGACGGGCAGCCACCGGGTCTGGCAACGTGTCGACATCCGCCGCCGAAAACGGATATAGGTGCCGTCCCACCGCTGCCGGAAACGGGAACCCCTGCCCGATCGGACCGTCCAGCACGGGTACCAGCCGGCAGTCGTTCTGCGACGGCTCGCAGGGTGCTCTCGTCCCCGCCAGCAAGTCTGCCAGGTCCAGACCCAACCGCCGCAAAAGCCTGTCGCTAGAACCCAGGGACAGGCTTCGCGTACCCTTCAACACGTTATGGATATGCGGCTGCGACATGCCGGTCGCGCGCGCCAGGCTGCGCTCCGTCATCTCTCCGTTGCGGACCCGCGCCCGGATCTCCGCCAGTAATCGCTTTTGCAGCAGCACAAAATCCATGGGATTCACCGCCCGCCCCTATTTCCGACAGAAATAGATGGCATTAAAAAAACATATTTCCCCAATTTTAGGCCTCCTGTCGACAGCATTTTTAAGAGTATTACTAATAATATATCCCATTATATTACCAGATACATACGTACTACATCCGGTAATAAGTGCCCATAAATACCAATTTAAGCTCGCGGAAATTGCTTGACGATTTTACGTCCGGCGCTAAATTTGTTTCAAGTTTAGTTCAAGGTTGCCCTGCCTCAGAGAGGGCGCCGGGAGGACGTTTTCAACAAATGAGATGGGATCGTTCAACTACCATTGCACTTGCCAAGACAACCTGTACGCATTGCCATGGGTATGGTCTGCGTCCGGGCCGCAATAACAGGGAGACCCCCTGCAATTGTGTCTTTCGCGCGATCTTTCGCGCCTGCTATGCGCGTTTCCGGGACTGTGCCAGCCGGGAGAAATACCTCAGCCGGGTACAGCTCGAGTTCTGCGGTAACGGCAAAGATAACCGGATGACTTATGGGCGCAAAGTGGAGGAGTACCTGGCCGATTTCTGCCTGGTCAGCCGCCGGACGCTCACCCCGTTCGAGTACGACCTCTTCCGCTTCCACTTTCTGTTAGGAGCCGACTGGAAGCTGTGTTGCTGGCGTCTGGGGATCGACCGCGGCACCTTCTTTCACTCGGTCTATCGCATCGAGCAGAGGTTGGGCCGCGCCTTCCGCGAGTTGGAACCCTACAGCCTGTTCCCCTTGGATGAGTACTTCGGCGGATCGGCGCGGCGCTACGGCGCAGACGAGACCCGTACCACGCCAGTCGCGCCTCTTCTTCCCATATCCGCTCCGGCCAGGGTGCTGCGGCCCCCAATGGGCCTCTCCGCGGCTTAACGCGGAAGGCTATCCCGGCGGGTCTCTCTGGGTGCTTCGGGACCCGCCTTCTTTCCTCTGCATGCTACAATCCGCGTGCGTACCATGGATCCTCTCACGCATTCCGCGACCGGCCTGTTTTTGGGCCGCGCCGGATTGAATCGTTTCTCCAGCCACCCGGCATGGATCTTGATTTTAGCCGCCAATGCTCCGGATATCGATTTCGTGACCCTCGCCGGCGGCCAACTGAACTATCTGAATTACCACCGTCACCTGACGCATTCGTTGGCCGCTATGCCGGTAATGGCGCTATTGACGGTTTTGCTCGTCCGCCCGTTTGCCCGAAAGCCGTTCCGCTGGCTGGGATCCCTGGCCATCGCCCTGATCGCCGTCGCGTCCCACCTCCTGCTGGATCTTACCAACACCTACGGTGTACGGTTGCTGCTGCCGTTCTCGGCCCGCTGGTTCCACCTGGACCTCACCTCCCTGATCGATGTGTGGATTTGGGCCGCGTTGCTGATCGCCTTGGTGGGACCCGTCCTGGTCCGCCTGGTCAACGCGGAAATCGGCGCCCACGCCCCACATCCCGGGCGCGGATTCGCCATCTTCGCGCTGCTCTTCCTGCTGCTCTCCAACGCCGGACGCGCAGTGCTCCACTCCCGCGCTACCGCCGTCCTCAATGCCCGTATCTATTCCGGCGAAGCGCCCATGCGCGTAGCCGCCCTGCCGGATCCGGCCAATCCCCTTGCCTGGCGCGGCCTGGCGCAGACCCCCGATTTCTATAGCATCCAGGAGTTCAACCTGCTTCAGGAATTTGCCCCCGAGCGCGGCCTCATTTTTTATAAAGCCGAGCCGGGCCCGGCCACCAAAGCCGCCAATAATACACCGGCATTTCGCGATTTTTTCCGATTTTCCCAATACCCGTTCGAGCGCGCCATCCCGGTCGCCGACCCGGAGGGCGGCACCCGGGTGGAAGCCATGGACCTGCGCTTCGGCTCGCCCCTCCATCCGGCCTTTGTGGCCACCGCCATCGTCGACGGCCATGCCCAGGTTGTCCGCTCCTGGTTTTCCTTCCGCGCACCCTGAACGCCGGACGCGCCAAGCAACCCGCGGCGCTTTTCATAATAATAGAGTTTAGGACCCTCTTAGAGTGCCAGGGAAGCTCGCTCAAAAACTGGTTCTGGCGTTGACCTGCATCGTCACCGTCATCGGCGCCATCTCCGGCCTGATCACCGTGCGGAGCGAACAGCAGCACCTGCTCAACGCCATCGTCACCGGCGCGGATCATCTGTCGAAAAGCATCACCAGCGCCACCTGGCACGCCATGCGCGACGATCACCGCGAAGCCGCCTACCAGGTGATGCAGACCATCGCCAGCCGGCAGGGGATCAACCGCATCCGCATGTTCAACCGCACCGGCAAGCTCATGTTCTCGACCGCGCCGGACGACAGCATAGCGGCCGATCCCCGCGGCGAGGCTTGCGTGGGCTGTCACGACCGCGTGCCGCCGCGCGAAAGAATGACCGTCTCCCGCCGCACCCGTATCTTCACCGGTCTCGACGGCCGCCGCAGCCTGGCCATGGTCACCCCGATCTTCAACGAGCCGGCCTGCAGCCAGGCCGCCTGTCATGCCCATCCGGCCGCCGTAAGGGTGCTGGGCGTGCTCGACCTGGCGCTCAACCTGGATGCGGCCGACCATGAGATCGCGCAGGTCAAGCTCGGCGTCTTCGCCGTCACCGGCCTCGAGATCCTGCTCATCACCTTGTTCATCTTCTTCTTCACCCGGCAATTCGTCGGCGATCCGATTAAACAGTTGATCGCCGGTACCCGCGCGGTCAGCGAGATGGATCTCGATCATCCCATCGACATCGTGCATAGCAGCGAGGAACTGGATCACCTGGCGCGTTCCTTCAACACCATGCGCGAGCGGCTCCGCCTGGCCATGGACGAGAACAATCAGTTCACCCAGCGCCTGGAGACCAAGGTGGCCGAGCGCACCGAGGAACTGCGCGCCGCCCATCGGAAACTGCGGCAGACCGACCGCCTGGCCTCGCTTGGGCAGCTTGCCGCCAGCGTGGCGCACGAGATCAACAACCCGGTGTCGGGCGTCCTGAACTTGTCCATGCTGATGCAGCGAATCATGAAGGATGACGGCATCCCCCGTGAACGGGTCCCCGAGTTTCGCAAGTACCTCGGTCAAGTTGTGCAGGAGACCTCCCGCGTGGGGCGCATCGTCTCCGACCTCCTCTCGTTCTCCCGCCGGTCCAAGCCGCAGCGGGCGCCCGCGGATCTGAACCGCATCGTCACCGCTACGCTCTCGCTGGTCTCGCCCAAGCTGCGGCTGGCCAACGTCACCGTGGACGAAGACCTGGCGCCGGATTTGCCGCCGGTACGCTGCGATCACTCGCAGATTCAACAGGTGATCCTGAACCTGGTCCTGAATGGGGCGGAAGCCTCGCAGCCCCGCGCCGAGCGGCGCCTGACCGTGCGTACCCGCCGCTCCGCCGATGGCGCCGCCGTAACCATCGCCGTCCAGGACAACGGCGACGGCGTCCGCCCGGAATATCTCACCCGCATCTTCGACCCCTTCTTTACCACCAAGCCGGAAGGCAAGGGCGTGGGATTGGGACTGGCGGTTTCGTACGGGATCGTGGAGGCGCACGGCGGCGATATCGCAGTGGCCAGTAAACCGGGCGAAGGCGCGACTTTCACCGTGACCCTGCCCCTGGCCGGCAACGCCGAAGAGCCGCAGCCCCTCCTGGCAGGAGCAGAACGGACATGAAAACGCGTTGGGAAATTCTGGTGGTCGATGACGAAGAGGTGATGTGCCAGTCGCTGGCCGCCTGGCTGCGCGAGGACGGCTACGTGGTGGATACGTCCGCCTCCGGCCGGGAGGCTATCGAAAAGGCCGCCGCGCACGACTACGCCATCTACTTCATCGATCTGAAAATGCCGGGCGGCATGGACGGCATCGAGACCTTGATGGAGATCCGCCGCCTGCACCAGGACGCTTCCGTAATCATCATCACCGCCTACGCCACGGTCGATACCGCCATCACCGCCATGAAAGAGGGCGCCCAAGAGTACATCGTCAAGCCCTGTAGCCCCCAGGAGATCTCGCTGCTGGTCGAGCGCATTATCAAGGTGAAGAATCTGCAGCGCGAAAATACCATCCTGCGCAAGAAGCTCAGCAAGCAGTACCGTTACGGCGACATCATCAGCAAGAATGCCCGCATGCGCGAGATCCTGGACCTCGCGCGCGAGGTAGCCAGCCTGCGCAGCACCGTGCTGATTCGCGGCGAGAGCGGCACGGGCAAGGAGCTGATCGCGCGCGCCATCCACAACTCCGGCGACCGCGCCGCCCGGCCCTTCGTGGCGGTCTCCTGCGCCGCCCTGGCCGAAACGCTGCTCGAATCCGAGCTGTTCGGCCATGAGAAAGGATCCTTCACCGGCGCCGTCTCGCAGAAGAAAGGGAAGTTCGAACTGGCCGACGGCGGCACCATCTTTCTGGATGAGATCGGCGACATCTCTCCCAAGCTCCAGGCCGACCTGCTGCGCGTGCTGCAGGAGCGCTGCTTCTACCGCGTGGGCGGATCCCAGGAAGTGCGGGTGGACGTGCGGGTCATCGCCGCCACCAATCGCGACCTGCAGGCCGCCGTGGCGGACGGCAGGTTCCGCGACGATCTCTATTACCGCCTGAACGTCATCGAAGTGCGCCTGCCGCCGCTGCGCGAGCGCCGCGACGACATTCCGCTGCTGGCCAATGATTTCGTGGAGCGGCTCTCCCACGAGCTGGGCAAGGACGTATCCGAGATCTCCGCCGGCGCCCTGAAACTGCTCATGGATTACGACTGGCCGGGAAACGTGCGCGAGTTGGAGAACGCCGTCGAACGCGCGCTGGTCACCGCCAAGTCGCATGAACTCGCCGAAGACGATTTCGGATTCCTGGCGCCCAACAGGCAAGCCCCGGTCAACGGCCGCTTTTCGTTCAACGTGACCTTGCAGGAACTGGAGCGGCAGGCGATCGTGGCCGCTCTGCAGCGCACCAGCGGCAACATCAAGGAGGCCGCCGCCGGACTGGGCATTGACCGCTCCACGCTGTACGAGAAGATCAGGAAATACGAGATCCCGCGCGCCCGCCTGTAGGTATCGCCCCTCGCGTTACAATCGGAATTGCCCGTCATAACCCCAGCCGACGTGCGGGCTGCCGCCGCCCGCATAAGGCCGCTTGCCAAGCGTACCCCCGTACTCACTTCGCCTGAATTCGACGCCGCTGCCGGCGCCCGCGTCTTTTTCAAGTGCGAGAACCTGCAAACCGGCGGCGCCTTCAAGATCCGCGGCGCCTCCAATCTGATCCTGTCGCTGGCGCCAGCCGATCTGGCGCGCGGCGTGGTGGCTTTCTCTTCCGGCAATCACGCGATCGCGGTGGCCACTGCGGCGCGCCATGCCGGCGCCCGGGCCACCATCGTCATGCCCGAAGACGCCCCGCGCACCAAGCTCGAAACTACCCGCGCCCTGGGCGCGCACATCGTCACCTACGACCGCTTGCGCGCCAGCCGCGAGGCCATCGCCGCCCGCATCCGCGAAGAGACCGGCGCCGTCCTCGTGCCGCCCTACGACCACCCGATGATCATGGCCGGCCAAGGCACCGCCGGACTCGAGCTGCTGGAGGATGTTCCGGATCTGGAGGCCCTGATCGCCCCCGTGGGCGGCGGCGGTCTGTTCTCCGGCTGCGCCACCATCGCCCGCGCGCTGCGTCCGTCCATTCGCCTGTTCGGCGTGGAACCCGCCGATGGCAACGATACCTTTCTCTCGCTCCAGGCCGGCCAGCGCCGCTCCATTCCCCTCCCGCACACGATCGCCGACGGCCTGCGCTCCCCGCAACCCGGCGAGCTGACCTTTCCAATCGTCCAACAGAACGTCGAGCAGGTGGCCCTCGTCAGCGACGATGAGATCCGGGCGGCCGTCGGCTTCCTGCTTTCGCGCCTGAAGATCCTCGTCGAGCCCAGCGGCGCGGTGGGAGCCGCCGCTCTGCTGTCCGGCAAACTGCCCCCCCTCGCCGGTAAAGTCGGCGTCATCCTATCCGGCGGCAACCTGGACCTGGACCAACTCGCCACCTGGGCCATTTGACCGGCGTCGCGCCCCTGCGCTATCCTATTACTTTCCCAATGGCAAATCATTTTTCCGCGCTGAAGCGCGGGCGACAAGACGAAAAGCGTACCGAGTACAACCGGCAGAGCAAGTCCCGGTTGCGCCACCAGATCCGCGCCATGCGGCGGGCCCTCGCGTCCAAGGACGCCAAGGCTGCCGCCGACATGCTGCCCGCCACCTTCTCCCTCATCGACCGTTCGGCCAAGAACGGAATCATCAAGAAGAACACCGCCGCGCGGTACAAATCCAAGCTGCAGCTGCGCGTGAAGACCCTGGCCACCGCGTAATCGCCGGCATCAGCCCGTCAGCCGCAGAATAAACCGCTCCATCACCACGCGATCGTCCGGCCGCGCGCTGCGCAGTCCTTTATCCGCTTCGAAAATCAATTCCACCGCTTGCTGCAATTGCGGCCTGGTGAACTTGGCCACGGTCTGAGAGACCTGCTCGGCCCGCGATCCCCACATCTGCACGCCCATGCGCGAGAAATGCCCCTGGATCTGCTGCGGCGAGCGCAGCCCGGCCTCCTTGGCGATCAGCGCCGTCCGGAATTGGGTCGATAAGAACGACAGCGCCAGCGGCAGGTATTCGCCCTCTCGTATCAAAGTGTCCAGCAGTTCCAGTGACCCCGATCGGTCCCGCCGGCCCAGCGCCGCCACCAGCGCGAAGATCGTTGTCGCGCGCGCGTCCGGTGTCAGCAGCGCGATATCGTCGGCGGTGACCGGCCGCCCGTGGGCGTACAGCGCCAGCTTCTCGACCTCCACCCCGATGCGCGTCAGGTCGGCGGCCAGCGCCTCCACCAGCAGTTCCACCACGGATGAATCCATCGCCAGGCCCGCGCGGCGCGCCATAGCGGCGGCTTCCCGGCGCGCCTCGTCCGCGGTGGCCCGCCGGAACTCCACCGGATCGCGCAGCGCCGCGTAGAACTTGCGCACCCGTTCCTGCTTGCGTTTGTCGTCGCCTTCGAAATCGAAACGCGCCGCGTCGAACACCAGCGTCACGCCGGGTGTGGGATCCTTCAGGTAGTCCGCCAGCAGTTCGCCCGCGCCGGCGCCCTCGCCTTCGCCCTCCTCCTCGCCGCCGCGCCCGCGCGGCAGCGCAGCTTCCGCGTTGGCCACCAGGATCACCCGATTCGCCGCAAACAGCGAGAGGGCCCGCGCGTCGTCCATGACTTCGGCCAGCGCCGCCTCCGCCAGGTCGTGGTGCGTGATCCCACTCTCGCGATCCGCGTCCCCCAAAGCAGCCTGCAGCAGCGCCGCCCGCGCCCGGCGCCGCTGATAGCCTTCCGGACCCAGGAACAGATAGGCCGCGCCCACTTCGCCGCGCTCCATCCGGGTGAGAAACTGGGCAGGCGTCATGGGCTAGAAGTTCGCCAGGATCGAGGTGACCACGTCGCGCGCCACATCGTGGCTCAGCCGCTCGATGCCCGCCCCGCTCTCGTCGAAATACTGCTGCGGATCCACGCTGATCTCGTAACGCTCGCGCGCTTCGAACGACGGCCGGTTGAACAGCACCTTGCCGGTGGCCCGCTCGGTCAGCGTCACCTTCAAAAACGCGCTGCATTGCACCACCGTCGCCCGCCCGGACGCCTGGTCGGCAATGATGGGGTACGACGTAAACTGCAGCACCGCGCCATCCAGCACCGCATCCGCCATCTTGGGATCGGAGACGACCTTGTAGCGCGTCCGCTCGATGAACTCGCGCGTCACATCCGCGGGCAGGCGTTGCGCCAGCTTGTACTGAATCGTATGGTTGGCGAAAGGCGTGATGGCGATGGTCTTGATGGCCGCCGGCATTATGTCGGATTTGCCGGCCACGTGATACCCGCAGCCGCTGGTAGCGATCGCGGCCAGAAAAACGGCAACTCGCAGGTTCATAAAAGCTGGCTCCCGGCGGCCACCGCGTTCTCCGCCGCCAGCCGCAGATTGTCCGCCACCACCCAGCACCAGCAGGCCTGCGGCGCATTGCGATCCATGGTCACCGCGCCCACCGCCACCCCGCTCTGCCCCGCGATGCCGGCCGACGTGGGCGGCTCCAGATCCGAGCCCCGCACGTCGATAAGCCGGTGCTTCAAGCCGGCTTCCAGCGCCTCCACGCCCGGATTCTCTTCAAACTCGATCCAGAAAGACAAACTGTAGCCGTGGAAGACCGGCGCCTGGATCAGCCGCAGCGACGGCATGGGCGCCGCCGGCCCGGCGCCGGCGCCGCGCGACAGCAGCGTCGCCAGATGCCGTTCAATGCGCAGTTCCGCCGACTCCAGCGCGAAAGGCGCTTCTTCGCCGTAGCGCGCCAGCATGTTGAAGCTGAGCTGATGGTCGAAGATCTTCTTCGGCATGTTCTTGAACGAAAGCAGGCTCACGGTCTGCTGTTGCAGCTCTTCCACGCCCGCCGTGCCGCGTTCGCTGGCCGGCTCGAAGATCTGGATCACGGAACGCCGGATGGGAAACTGGCGGTGCACCGTTTGGAGCACCATGGCGATCGCGATCGCCGCCGGATGCGCCACCAGGTGCACGGCGTCCTCCGGCGCGCGAAACTCCGCCGGCTCCACGAAGGGAGCGCGAATCAAAGACCGCGGATGGTCTTCCGCCGCGTGTGTCAGGTCGATGATCGCCGCCCCGCGGGCCAGGCTCAATACCCGTTGCGCGGATTCCGCTGTTCCCACCAGGAACACCACTCCGCCGCCGCGCAGCACCGCCGCATCCAGCCCCAGCACCAGCGCGGCTTCCCCGCCCTGCTCCGTCAGAACGCCGGTCTTCTCCGGATCCTCGGCGATCAGCTTCAGATCGCGAGCCGGCTTCTGGTCGGCCACCACGTCGCGCAACTCGCGGCCCAGCAGCGATTCGCTGCCCACCACCACCCAGGTGCGCCTGTCAGCCAACCTGGTGCTCCGGTGTCTGGGACGCCCGGTCGCTGTGCCGCAGCACGTGCCGGCGGAATAGCCCACCCAGGCGGATCGCGATGCCGCTGCCGACATACGCCGCCGCCATCAGGGGCAGCACCACGCGCCCATAATTCCAGACCGCGTACACCAGCCCGCCCAGCAGGATGATGATCAGCGGAGTGTGCGGCTGGCGCAGGCTCAGCCCTTTGAAACTGTAATAGCGCCACGTGCTGACCATGAGAAATCCGAGCAATGCCAGCAGCGCCAGCCACAGGACCGCCAGCGGCCAGAACTGGATCGGCTCGGCGCCGCCGGCGTACACCACCGCCGCTACCGTCCCCGCCGCGCCGGGAATCGGCAGCCCCACGAAGTACTTCCGGTTGGGACGGCCCGGATTCTTGGGCACCGGGTTCTTCTGCACATTGAAGCGCGCCAGGCGCGCCGCGCCGCACAGCAGAAACAGAAACGCGATGAAGTAGCCCGCCTGAAACAATTGATGTTGAAACTGCTGCGGCAAGCCGCTGTCAACGAACTGTACGCCCCAGGCGAAGGCCAGCACCGCCGGCGCTATGCCGAAGCTGATGACATCCGCCAGCGAATCCATCTCGCGCCCGAAATCGCTGGTGGTGTGCGTCATGCGCGCAATCAGCCCGTCCACACCGTCGAGCAGCACGGCGATGCCGATGGCCTTGGCGGCCACTTCGAAATGCTCCGCCGCGCCGATGCCGCCGGCCGCCACCGCCCGGAACGAGCGCAGGATCGAAAGATAGCCGAGAAAGATGTTGCCGGCGGTGAAGAGCGTCGGCAGCGCATACGCCGCGCGGCGCGGACGCCGGTCCGGGGAGTGCCGGTCGATGAGCGGGTTTCTCATTGTGTGCGGGACACGCAGACCCGGGCGGGATCGAAATCAGGCATGTGCATGCACCAGCTCCGGCAGGGACTCCTGCACCACAAAATCTTCGATCGGCGAGTCGCATCGCCGCGCCAGGATGCTGGAACCCGCGGCCACCCGCATGCCCGGCTGCACCACGATCTCCCACTCGCGGCCGAACATCACGTCCACGCGCGAGCCGAACTTGATCAGCCCCACTCGCTCGCCGCGGGACACCACGTCGCCCGGCTTCTTGTAGAACACGATCCGCCGCGCGATCAATCCGGCGATCTGCTTGAAGACCACGCAGGTCCCTTCGCCCCGCACGCTTACTACGTTCTGTTCGTTCTCCCCGGAGCTCTCTTCCCGGCTGGCGACGTGGAATTTCCCTTTGTTGTATTGCACCTCGGCGATGGTGCCGCCGATCGGCGCGCGGTTCACATGTACGTCGAAGATATTTAGAAAAATGCTGATCCGGGTCTGCGTGGCCGTCTCCTGCTTGACCGCTACCACTTTTCCGTCCGCCGGCGAAACAGCCACCGGACCGGCCGGTATCGGGCGCTCCGGATCGCGGAAGAAATACAGGCAGAACGCCGCCAGGATATACAGCGGCAGCCCGTACCAGGGATTCGTCAGCCAGGAGATCACCAGGCCGCCTCCCGTCAGTCCCAGCGCGTAGTAAATGCCGTCAATGACGATCATCCTCACCCATTTTGCCACAGCGGTCGGCAACCGGGCTTTCAGGCTTACTGAGGATAATGGGCAGTTACTGCGACGTATCCACCGTGGCCCACTCGGCGCACAGGTCGCCGCCGGCCATCGCAGCCAGGTGCGGCTCTACCGTGATGGTCCCGGTGTCCGGAAAGTCGCTCCACTGTAGCTGAAACTTGCGTGGCGGCGCGACCGCCGGAATCGCCTTTGAGAAGGGCTCTGCGAAAGGCCCGCCGGCATTCCGCAGAACGATGCTGAACGTCGCCGGCACGCTGGTGCCCAGCTCATAGTTCATGGTGAGCGTAGCGCCCGCGAAGCTGGCGCTGAATCCCAAGCCGCACGCCGGCGCCCTGCCGATTCTCTGGCTGCCGGCTATGGCGAACCAAAGACCGCCGTCCGGACCACCCGTTATTCCTTGTACGTCCAGATTGCCTCCGGTGTACCCGTCCGGCGGCACCGGGTATTCGGTGACCAGGCCATCTGCCGTAATCCGGCCCAATATCGCGTGCTGCATGGTGAACCACACCGCGCCGTCCGGGCCGGGCGTGATCCACTCCGCTCCCAGCAGGTCCGCCGCGGGATCCGGGACCGGATACTCCGTAAGGGCCCAGTTCGTCGTCAACCGCCCAATGCTCGTATGGTTCTTGATCACCGACTCTGTGAACCAGAGCGCGCCGTCCGCGCCGGCAGTGATCCAGCCGGCTCCGGTATCGTTCACGCGATGTTCGGTCAGCGCCCCGGCGGTGGTGAGCCGTCCGATCAATCCGTGCTGATAAACGGTCTCCGTAAACCACAGAGCCTCGTCCGGACCTCGCGTGATCCCGAAGGTGGGGGCGTGGACGGGATACTCGGTAATTACCCCGTCGGTCGTGATTCGCCCGACGCGGGGAGCCAACTCTTCGCTAAACCAGAGTGCGCCATCCGGACCGGTCACGATCACAAAAGGGTCGCTTCCGGCGTTCGGCAGTGGATATTCCGAAATCGTGCCGCCGGTGGTAATGCGGCCGATCTTGTTGCCGCCCCGTTCCGCGAACCAGAGCGCGCCGTCCGGGCCGCCCGTGATTCCCCAGGAATCGCTTGCCGGCGTGGGGATCGCATATTCGGTGAACGTCCCGCCGGTTGTCAGACGCCCGATCTGGTTCGCCACATTTTCCGTGAACCAGAGCGCTCCGTCCGCACCGGTGGCGATTACATAAGGCGTGGCATTGGCCGCAGGTACGTCATACTGCGTCACCTGGATCGAGGTACCCGCCAGTATCGGCTGCAAAAAACACAGGCCGCAGGCACACAGTGAGATGGCATCCTTCACACACCCCTCCTTGTGGACACGAGTCTCGAGAACATTAACACGCGGCTGTCCGAATGTCGGTAACGTGCCGCACCAAGCCGCCCCGGGGGAACCCCCGACACCCTGCGAGCGTCCATCGGATTGTAAGCCACGTGTCTTTCCACGGTAGAATGGTATTCGTGCCGCGTTTGGTTGTTCCGGCGGTCTGTGCGCTCGCCGCCGCTCTACATGCGCAAACTGCCCTCTTTCCGCTGAAAGACATCAGGCCGGGAATGCGCGGCATCGGCAAAACCGTCTTCTACGGCAGCCGCATCGACGAATTCCAGGTGGAAATCCTCGGCGTGCTCGAGAATATCGGCCCCAAGCAAAACCTGATCCTGGGACGCCTCTCCGGGGGCCCCCTGGCCGAAACCGGGGTGTTGCAGGGTATGAGCGGCAGCCCGGTATATATCGATGGCAAGCTCGCCGGCGCCGTGGCGCTGGCCTTTCCGTTTGCCAAGGAACCCATCGCCGGCATACGGCCCATCGAGGAGATGATCCGGGTCACCGATCTGGGCCGCGGTATGCCTCCCACCCAGGTCGCCCATAACATCGCGCATAACGAGGTTTCCCTCGCGTCTCTGTTCGCCTCCCGCGATCTGACCCGCCTGCTCCCCGAGCGTCAGGACTTATCCTTGGGCAACACCAGGCTGCTCGACATTGCGACGCCGGTTTCCTTCGCCGGATTCACCCGCGCGACCATCGACCGGTTCGCGCCCCAGCTTCGCGCGCTGGGTCTGGAACCAGCGCAGGCCCTGTCTTCCGGCGGACCGTCCCGGCCGCGCATGGGCGACCCCTCCACGCTCAAGGCGGGCTCCATGATCAGCGTGCAACTGATGACCGGCGACCTGAGTATCGGCGCCGATGGAACGGTCACTTACATCGACGGCAATCGCATCTACGCCTTCGGACACCGTTTTCTGGCGGTCGGCTCCACCGCTCTGCCTTTCACCCGATCCGAAGTGCTGGCGCTGCTGCCGGTGATGTCGGCATCGTTCAAGATCTCGGCGCCGAAAGAAACCCTGGGAGCCATCACGCAGGACCGCAATACCGCGGTCGCCGGCGAGTTGGGCCGCGCGGCCCAGATGGCGCCTGTCTCCATCACCGTGTCCCGGGCTGGCCGGCGCCTGGACAATTACCGGATGGAGATGGCCAACGATCGCTTCCTTTCGCCGCTGCTGCTTCAGATGGCTGTCTTCTCGACCATCGACGCCACTGAGAGAACCGTGGGCGCGTCCAGTTTCCGCGTCACCGGAGAGATCGAATTCGAGGGTTCCGCACCGCCCCTCAAGGTCAATAACATGTACGCCGCGGACACCGGGTCCGCCATGACCGCCTCCCTTTCCACGGTCATCCCCCTGGCCTACGTGCTGCAAAGCGGCTTCGACACCCTGGAAGTCAAGAAGGTGGCGCTCGATATCGAATCCTACGACGCCAAAAAGCTTTACCAGATCGACAGCGTCTATGCCGGGCATCGCGAAGTCCGGCCCGGCGAGAAGGTGGAGCTGACTACCGTCCTGGTGGGCGAGAACGGCGGCGAAGTGGCCCGCAAGATCGAATACCGGGTGCCTCCCGGCAGCCCGCCGGGACCGCTGTATTTCACCGTCGCGGACGGCATGACCACCAATCTGACCGAATTCCGCCAGATCATCGGCCTGCAGCCGAAATCGGTGGCCCAGCTCATGTCCATGGTGAACAATTTGCGCGGCAATACCAAGGCGTACGTACGCGTCTGGCGCTCCGAGCCGGCGTTCCAACTGGAAGGCGACGATCTGCCGGACCCGCCGCCCTCGGTGGCCATGATCCTCTCCGGATCGCAGGCCGCGCTCGGCAACATCACGCAGACACGGAATTCGAAGGTGGCGGAATTGGAAATCGGCGACGGCAATAGTGTGATCAGCGGATCGAAGACCATCCAAATTGAGGTGAAGGATTGATGAGGCGTGGAGATGCGGCGGCGCGGCAACTGGGCGCGGCGATCGGCCTGACGGCAAGCGTGGCTTTATGTGCCGGCGTGGCATTCGCATCGGCCACCACCGCCTGGGAGATGACCAGCTACCAGGATTTCATTCGCGGCCAGTTTCAGGGCGTCTCCCTCAGCCGCGACGGCCGTCTCACGCTGGCGCCCAAGGTGGAAACGCTGTTCTCCTCCGGCCAGGCCGTGATCTGGAGCGTCGCCGAAGGCGCCCACGGCGAGTTGTATGTCGCCACCGGCCACCGCGGACGCGTCTTCGAAGTCGATCCTTCCGGCAAGAGTTCCCTGCTGTGGACCGCCGACCAGCCCGAGGTCTTCGCCATCTGCACCGACCGCCAGGGCGTGCTCTACGCCGGGACTTCTCCCGACGGCAAGGTCTACCGCATAGAGCACGGCAAGGCCAGTGAATATTTCTCTCCCCAGGCTCGTTATATCTGGGCGCTGGCCGCGGGCGACGATGGCGCGCTCTACGTAGGCACGGGCGATCAGGGCAAGATCTATCGCGTCACTTCCGCGGGCAACGGCGAGCTGTATTACGATACCGGCCAGGCGCACGTCACCGGCCTGGCGGTCGACGCGCAAGGGCGCCTGCTGGCGGGCACCGAGCCGAACGGTATTCTGTATCGCGTGTCGGCCAGGGACAAGGCGTTCGTGCTTTACGACGCCAGCCTGCCCGAGATCCGCTCCATTATTCCCGAGGCCGACGGCACCGTGTACGTAGCCGCCCTGGGCGGCTCGCTGGCCAAGCGCGCGCAGGCCGCGGCGCAAGCCGCTCAATCGAATTCCGGCAACGTCGCCGTGCCGGCTGCCACGACATCCATTACCGTCGAGGCGCAGAATACGCAGCCGGGTACCGAATTCAAGACCCAGACAGACACCGCCAAGGCTGCGCAGCCGGCGCCGACGCCGCAGGTGAACAGCCAGTTCACGCCGTCTGTCGATATGACCGGCGTGGAACGTTCGGCGGTCTACCGGATCAATCCGGATAACACCGTCGAGACGCTGTGGAGTTCCAAGGAGGAAGACGTCTACGACCTGCTGGCCTTGCCCAATCAGCTTCTGTTCGCCACCGACAGCAGCGGCCGCATTTACGGCCTTTCCCACGATCGCAAGGTGACCCTCGTGCTGCAAACCAACGAGGGCGAGGCCACCCGCCTGCTGCCGGCTACCGGATCCGTGCTGGTGGCGACCGGCGATATGGGACGCATCTATCGGCTGGGCGAAGGCCCCGGGGCGGCCGGTTATTACGAGTCGCCCGTCCATGATGCGGGTGCGCCGGCGCGTTGGGGCAGCCTGAACTGGCGGGCCGAAATGGCGCCTGCCACTGGCCTGGTGTTTCGCACGCGCTCCGGAAACTCCAGCAAACCCGATCGCACGTGGAGCGACTGGTCCGAGCCGCTGAAGGATCCCAAGGCATCCCCGATCGCCAGTCCCAACGCCCGTTATATCCAGTGGAAGGCCGAATTCAGCGGTGCTGCCGGAGCCACTCCCATCCTCGACAACGTTACGCTGGCTTATCTGCCGCAGAATTCCCCGCCGGTCCTGCGCAGCATCAACGTGAGCCTGCAGATGTCTGCCGCGGCTGCCGCCAAGGCCGTCCAGCAGCAATCGGTCTCGCCCTACACCGTGACTGTGACGGACAGCGGGGATGCCAGCGCCTCCGCTCCCGCCGGTACTCCCACCCAGACGCTGTCGCGCGCCGCCGCCCAACAGATCACCATAAGCTGGCAGGCCGACGATCCCGACGGTGACCGCCTGGTGTACACGCTTTACTTCCGCGCCGACGATGAGCGCCGCTGGATGCTGCTGAAGAGCGACCTGCACGACAACGCCTTCACCTTCGATAGCGACGTGCTGGCCGACGGCAAATACTATTTCCGGGTGGTGGCCTCGGACCGCGAAGTGAATCCGCCCCCTACCGCCCGCGAAGCCGACCTTACCAGCACGCCCGTCATGATCGATAACACCCCGCCGCTGGTAACCGTGGAACAGGTGCGGTATTCCGGAGGCACGGCCGAAATCGCCTTCACGGCGCGCGATGCCGCATCGCCGCTCCGCCGCTGCGAGTATTCGGTGGACGCCACCGGCTGGGTGCCGCTCGAAGCCGCCGACGGGGTGATCGATTCGCAGCAGGAAAAGTTCGTCTTATCGCTCGATAAGTTGGCGGCCGGCGAGCACTTGATCGTACTTCGCGTATTGGATAGCGCCAATAATGCGGGATTAGCCAAAGTCGTGCTGCGGTAAGTCCGCCTCTACTTCACCTTGGCCAGGGCTTCCTCCATGCCCGTTTCCCACTTCTCCGTAGCGTCGTAACCGACCCCTTTTAACTTGACCACACCATTAGCATCCACGATCCAGTTCTGCGGTATCCCGTTGACCTTCAGGGTATCTTCGACATAGCTGTAGGCCGGCAGCACGATCAGAGATAGCTTCTTCTCGGTCATGAAGGGCTCGATCAAGCCGGGATTGTCATCCATATTCAAGGTCACAAACTGGACATCGGGTGCATTCTTATACTTCTCGACTAACTTCTGTAGGCGAGGCAACTCCTCGCGGCAGAAGTGTCACCAGGATGCCCAGAAGTTCAGGAAGGTAGTCTTACCCTTCAAGGACGCCTGGGTCCAGGTCTTCCCTTTCATGTCGGTCAGCTCAAAGGCCGGCAGGGGCATGTTGGCATCCTCCCAGGTCAGCGTGTTCTGCGTAGCCAGAATATCCGCCTGCCGCCCGTACCAGGTTTGCCAGCCGTCGTTGCTGCCGCCGAGCATGGTCCATAACTGCCGGGCGCCGTCCGCCATCTCATCCTTCACGCCCGTCTCCGGCGGTTCCTTGGCCTCCAGTCGCGTCAGCAGGGCGTGCTCGTAGTACGCCATGGCATCCTGATCGTGACCTTCCAGCTCCGCCGCGCGCGCCTTCAGTTGCCACCAGAACGCCAGGCGCACGGTGTACTCTTTCTTGTAGTCCGCCTTGTCGCCTACCAGGGGTTTTAGCGCCTCCAGGCCGTCCTCCATGCGGGTGAGCGCCATCTGCGCCTTAGCGGCCTGCTTCATGTCGATCAAGGCACCGGCTTTCCAGCCCAGCGGATTCACCGGATTCTCGGTCTGATAGAACTTCTCGTCCGCTAAATTCTCCTTCGTCGCGTAAGCGTCGTACATGGGCTCCGCGAAATCGATCTGCAGCTTGGCCAGATCCTTGTCCACCAACTCGACCACCCGCTCCGGCTGCAGATGCTTCTTGTAGAGCACCCGCGCGACCGTCCCGATGCTGTAAGCGTCGGTTCCCTCCGGTCCGGCATCGTCGTCAGCCAGCTTTAAGAAGGTGTCCGCGGCCGCAATTACTTCGGCGGACGGAACGTCGTCCAGATACTCCATGGCGCCGAGCCGCGACTGCCAGATATCCGCCATCTTGGGCCGCTCTTTGCTCCAGGCGTCCGTTTGTTTCAGCAGATCGGAATAATACGCCCGTTTCTTACCGGCGGGATCGTCCGTATTGGGCCGTTGATGGTCTTTGTACCACTTCGACATGGAGGCCAGTTGCCAGGGTTGGGGCACCCGCCGCTGCTGCTCGTCCTCGGCCCAGTCGGCCTGCTTCTGATCGTTCGCCAGTTTATAGCCCGCCGCGAGCGTGTTATACCACCCACGTTTGTCGGTGCGATTCAAAGCCCGCAGCCGTTTCAAGTCCTCGGCCACCTGCTTGCGCAGCGGATCGTATTCCGACGGGGAGTGCGCCTTGAACTCGATCGACCAGAGTGTCCGGTAGGCTCCCACCGCGTCATCATCCGTGCGCGGCGCCAGCAGCGCTCGTAACTTCAAGGCATAGGACGCCAGCACCGCTTTGTCGTCCACGCTCGCCAGTTGCTCGTACCCGGCTAATGTGTCGGGACAAGCCTCCAGAAACGCCTTGGCACGCTTCAGCCGCGCCTCTTTGTCCAGAAACACGGGCATGCCGTAGATAGTCGCCAGGGACAGATTCGGCCAGGCAAAGTCCGGCTTTTTCGCCAGCGCGGCCTCGAAAAGCCGGATCGATTCCTTCGACTGCCGGCCTTCCAGGGCTAACCCGTACAGGTACGCCACCTGCGGATCATCGGGATTCTTCTCGTGGCGCGCCTTATACTCGGCGATTGCCTTCTTCTTGTCGTCCCTGCGCCAAGCGCCCTCGATGTAGGTGCGTTCGACGAAGAAATCGTCCGGAAAACGGGCGCGCAGCGCTTCCAGGGCCGCGTCATGTCTTTGCCGGAAATGCCACTCGGTTTCATCGGCCGATTGCGTGGGCAACCCGTCGATGGCGCTCTTGACAGCGGGGCTGGGATTGCATTGGGCCCACGCAGCGCACGGCGCAATCGTCGCCGCGACTGCAACCAGCGCGTAGATACGCATGACAGCCTCCCTATGAGCTAGAGATTATCACACTAATGCCAAAGCCAGATTGGCGCGGGCCGCCAGCGTCATATCGTCGAAGTCTCCGCGGCGCAGCCGCGGAAAGGCCGCGGCCGCGATCATGGCCGCATTGTCGGTGGAAAGGCCGGGGGATGGGAACAGGACCGCATTCGGCAGATGTGCCTCCTCTACGGCCGCGCGCAATCCCGAATTGCAGGCCACGCCGCCCGATACGATCAGCGAACTCGCGCCGATCCGTTCCGATGCGCCCGCCGCGTGCCGCAGCAGTTCATCGATCACCGTGCGTTGGAAAGAGGCCAGCAGATCCAGCGTGGCTTGCGGTGTCACCATCAGCCACTGCTCGTTCGATGGATGCGGCGTGCCGCGCAGCAGGGCGCGGCGCGCCACGGTCTCCGTAGCCAGATCGTGGCTTTCCACCCAGCGCAGCACCGCCGTCTTCAGCCCGCTGAAGCTGAAATCCAAGGCGTTGCCCTTCATGCGGGCCAACGTGAACCGTACCGCGCGCGGATTGCCGTAAGGCGCCAGCCGGTCGATTACCGGCCCGCCGGGATAGCCGAAGCCGAGCAGCTTGGCTACCTTGTCGAAAGCTTCCCCGGCCGCATCGTCGCGCGTTCTCCCCAGCAGCCGGTAGGTGAGTCCTTCCCGGACTTCGAATAAGTGCGTGTGCCCCCCACTTACTACCAGGGCCAGCGCCGGATAGGCGATCCGGCCTTCGTTTTCGAGTAGGGCGGCGTGGATATGTCCTTCGATGTGGTTCACGCCGATCAGGGGAATGCCGCGCGCGCAACACAGCGCCTTGGCGTAAGTAATGCCCACCAGCAACGACCCGACCAGCCCCGGTCCGGCGGTAACGGCAACGCCTGCCAGGTCCGCCAGCGTGGTCTCCGCGCGGTCCAGCGCCTCGCGGGTCACCGGCACGATGGCGCGCAGATGCTCCCGCGACGCCAGCTCCGGCACCACACCGCCATACCGCCCGTGCGTATCCAACTGCGACGCCACGACCGAAGACAAAATGGTGGCGCCGTCTTTTACGACCGCCGCCGCCGTCTCGTCACACGACGTCTCGATGCCTAAGATCCGCACGCTTATCTCTTACTTTAGCGTAACGGACCACGTCGCGGGCGCGTTGGGTTAGTAACAGAAGATATCGGGTGGTCTCCGCGCAACGTATGGCCGCATGTTGCACCTCGACCAGGCCCGGTCCTGCCGGATGATCGGGACCCACCAGGCCGAGCGACACGTCCGCGTGGTTCAGGATAAAGGTAAGTTCGTCGTTGAAGTCTTTTCCGGCAGCCAGGGTCAGGCTGCTGAGCCGGTCGAGCTCCGCGGCGAATGCTTTTCGGGTGGAAGTTGGGGAGGCAGCTTGGTGTTTCACACCCGAGATTAGCGGGCTGGCGCCCGGTAAGCCGCCAGGCATCCCGATAGGTGACTGGGAAACAAAGGAATAAATATGTTCTCGGCGCGTCACCGCCAATCGCGGCGCGTCACTAGCTGACCACCCGCGCCCGGAATGTACGCGTGCCGAACGCGAAGCACACTGCAATGGTGGCGGCCAGCCCCAGCAGGACCCATGGCATCGGTAGGGTGGGCAGGGTATGTCCGGCGACCGGCGGCACCATGGCGTAGCGCAGCCCTTCCGCCGCGTAAGTCAGCGGATTGAACAGCGTCATAATCTGGAACCAGCGAATGTTACCCAGCGCGGCCCACGGATAGTAAGTACAGCCGGTGAACAGCAGCGGCGTGATGATAATCGAAAACATCAGGCTGATCTGTTCCGGTTTCACCACCGTGCCGATGACCAGTCCGATACCGGATCCGGCGAAGGCGGCCAGCACGATCATTCCGATCAGCACCCCGATGCGGTCTCCCCGCACGGCGTAACGGCTGCCCAGCACCCACCAGGCCGCCGGAAAGATCACGCCGCCGGCCACCATGCTGCGCAACGCCGCGAACAGCACCTTCTCCACGGCCACCAGCCAGACGGGCAGGGGCGCCAGCAGCCGATCGTCGATCTCGCGGGCGTAACCCAGGTCCAGCGCCAGCGGCAGGGTGATTCCCTGGATCGACGCCATCAGTTCCGTCAGACCCACAATCCCCGGCAACAGCAGCGCAGCGAAGTTGCCCGCGGTCAGCCCGATGCCCGGCAGAATCTTGCAGAAGATCAGCAGGAAGAACATCGGCTGGATCAAGGCCTGCACCAGGAACTGCGGCAGTTCCCGCCGGGTTACGGCCAGGTCGCGGCGCAGCGTGGCGCCAAAGGCGTTGGCGGCGAGCCAGAGGCGGCTCTCATGGCGTGCGATCATCAGCGCAGATGCCTCCCTGTCAGGTAAATGAAAACGTCTTCCAGGCTGGGCTGCTTCACGTGCAGATCGCGGACCTGCGCGCCTTCAAGCAGCATCGCCTGCGTGGCCGGCCCCACCAGCGCCGGCGCCTTCTCGGCGTATAGCCGGTAAGCCGCCAGGTCCGGCTCCTCTTCTTCCGGGGTGTCCGCATCCAGCTCGTCCACTTTATTCACGCCGTCGAGCGCGCGCAGCGCCTCCGCCACTCGTGCGCCGGCCGATGGCTCCGGCAGGCGCACCCGCAACTCGACCGTGCTGCCGCCCGGAATCATCTTCTTCAGCTCGCCCGCGGTATCGTTCACCAGGATTCGGCCTTTGTCCATAATGGCGATGCGGCCGCAAAGCTGATCCGCCTCGTTCATATCGTGGGTGGTCAGCAGGATCGTCAGTCCTTGCGCGTTGAGCGCGCGGATGCGGTCCCACAAAAACAGCCGCGACTGCGGGTCCAGGTTGTTGGTCGGCTCGTCCAGGAACAGCACGTCCGGCGCGTGCATCAGCGCGCGCGCGATCATCAGCCGCTGCGACATGCCGCCGGAATATCGCCAGGCGCGGTCGTTCTTGCGTTCGCCCAGCCCCAGTTCGTTCAGCAGGGAGTCGGCGCGCTCCTCGCGTTCGCGGTGCGGAACACCGTGATACGCCGCATGAAACGTCAGAATCTCGCGCACGCGCAGGCTGCGGTCCAGGTTGCTTTGCTGCGGCACTACCGCGATGCGCTGCTTGATGCCGATCGGGTTGCGCACCACGTCCAGGCCCATGATGGCCGCCGCGCCGGAGGTCGGCACCACGCTGGTGATCAGCACGCCGATGGTGGTCGTCTTGCCGGCGCCGTTGGGCCCCAGCAGGCCGAAGATTTCGCCGGGCCGCACTTGGAACGTAACGCCGTCGACCGCATTGACGGGCGACTTGGCGTAGCGCTTCACCAGGTCGCGGACTTCGATGGCCGCGGAATCGTTCGGCATGGGTTCTACGATTTTACCGGATGCGGCGCGGCGCCCGCCGCCTAACGCAGCCACTCGTCCAGATGCTCGCTCACGAACTCGTCGTCGTTCAGGTGCGGATAGGCGCGGCACACCCGGTCGATCTCTTCGGCTTGCCCGGGCGATAACTCTTCCCCAGGATCCAGGCACCACCGTCCGGCCAGCAGTCCCTGCCGCCGCAGAATCTCATGAATGCCGGGGATGCAGCCGCTGAAACCGTGGCCGGCATCGAAGATCGCCGCATTGGCATCCGTGATCTCCGCGCCCAACGTCAACCAGGGCTGAACCGGCACCTCCGCCGCGTGAATCTGTTCCAGCATGCCTGCTGCGCGCCGGGTCCACATGGCCCACTGCCCCAGCAGGCCGCCGGTAATGCGCAACGTGCGGCCCCTCCACTGGAATGGCGTGAGCAAATCGGCCACGATCGAATCGTCATTGCCTGTGTACAGCGCCACCTCGTCGGCGCGCCCGGAATCCGCCACCGCGCGCACTACGTCGATGGTCTGATAGCGGTTGAAAGGCGCGATCTTGATAGCCGCCACGCGCGGCATCTCCGCGAATTCGCGCCAGAAGGTGTAAGGCAGCCCGCGGCCTCCTACCGCCGGTTGCAGGTAGAAGCCGAACAGCGGAATGATTTCGGCTACCGCCCGCGCGTGCGCCAGCAATTCGGAAACCGTGGCGTCCGCCAGCGCCCCCAGGCTCAGCAGGCCCAGATCGTAGCCCAGGTCCGCGGCCAGTTCCGCCTCCCGTACCGCTTGCGCCGTCCGGCCTGCGATGCCGGCCACCTTGATCGCCGGCGTGGCGCGCAGTTCCTCCATGGCCAGCGTCAGCACCGGCTCATACAAACCGAAACGCGGATCGCGGATCTGAAACTGCGTCGTGTGTACGCCCACGGCTACTCCGCCGGCGCCCGCCGCTAAGTAGTATCGCGTCAGGGCGCGCTGCCGCTTGTCGTCCAGCTTGCGCGCCGCGGTCAATGCCAGCGGGTGCGCGGGGATCGCCACCCCTTCCCGCAACCTGGCGCGCCAGCTCACCGCTTGTAGCCGATCTTGCGCAGAAAATCGTGGCGCACGCGCGCGTCGGCCTCGGTCTCCACGCCCTTGGGCGGGTACCCGTCGATGACACCCAAAACACCGCGCCCCTGCTCTGTCGCGGCTATCACCACCTCCACCGGGTTCGCTGTCGCACAGAAGATCGAACACACCTCGGGCACGTCTCTGATGCGGCCCAGCACGTTGATGGGATACCCTTGCCGCAACGCGATCACGAAGATGTGGCCGGCGCCAACGGCCGAGGCATTGCGCTCCGCCAGGGCCTTCAGCGCGTCGTCATTACCGTCCACGCGCGTCAGGCACGGGCCGGATGCCTCGTTGAAGGCAATGCCGAATTTCAGCCCGGGCACCGTATTGACCAGCGCTTCGTAAAGGTCTTCCACCGACTTGATGAAGTGCGTCTGCCCCAGAATGATATTGCCGTCTTCGGGAACTTCCAGGCGAACCGTCGTCAGATCCATGGCCCCAGCATAACGCGGCCCTGCCGGCCGCGCGCGGCTCCCTATAATTGAGGAATGAAATTCGCGCTGCGGGTTGTGAGCCTGTCGCTGACCGTCGCCGCTGGATGGGGCATTTGCGCCGCTACCGACGATCAATGCAATCAGATCCTCCAGAGTGCCCTGGACAACAAGAACCCCGATACTCGCAAGCAGGCGGTGGTCGCCCTCAGTCTGGCGGCCACCCGCGCGCCGGTATTCGCGCGCCTGGAGGACATGCTGCAGGATAAGGACGTCGAAGTGCGCCTGGCCACCGTCGCCAGTCTCAGCGAGGTGAAAACGCCGCGCGCCCGCGCCGCCCTGCGTCAGGCCCTCGACGACGATGTGCCGGAGGTCAGCTTCGCGGCGGCCAAAGCGCTGTGGGGTCTGCACGATCCCGCCGGGGAACAGGCCCTGCTGGCCGTCCTGGGCGGACAGAGCAAGACCTCTTCCAATTTCTTCACCAAGCAGAAGCGCGATGCCCTGCGCATGCTGCACACGCCGCGCGTCCTGTTTCTTTATGCCATGCGCCAGGGTATCGGCTTCGCGCCGGTCCCCGGCCTGGGCGAAGGCATCACCTCGATGCAGGCCTTGCTCACCGATCCCGGCGTCTCCGGCCGCGCCACCGCCGCCCTGCTGATCGGCAGGGACAAATCCCGCGCTACCCTGGACGCTTTGCGCGATGCGCTGCTGGACAAAGACTGGTCCGTACGCGCCGCGGCCGTACACTCGCTCGCCTTGCGCAACGATCCCAAGCTGCAGCCGGACCTGGAGCCCATGCTGAACGACGCCAAGGAGCCCGTGCGCTTGCGCGCGGCAGCCGGCCTGCTGCGGCTCTCGGCCATCAAGCATCGCGCCGCCAAACCGCCGGCTCCGTCCGCCGGCCATCCGTAGCTCATTCGTCGCGCAGCGCCACCGCCGGATCGATGCGCGCCGCCCGCCAGGCGGGTATGAATCCCGCCGCCACGGCCACCGCCAGCATGAGCAACCCCGCGCTCAGCAGCACCAGCGGACGTTCCGGGCCGGTGAGCAGGAAGCTGCGCAGCAGGCGCGTGCCGGAAGCGGCCCCCAGCGATCCCACCACGATACCGGCACTGGTCAGCATCAGGCTGCGCCGCACTACCAGGGCGGCCACGTCCCGCGGCGTTCCGCCCAGCGCCAGCCGCACTCCCACATCGCGGCGGCTTTCCACCACCATCTGCGACAGCACGCCGTACAGTCCAATCGCCGCCATGAACAGCGCCAGCGCCGCAAACATGCTCAGCAGCGCCGCCCGAAAGCCCGGCTTCGAAAACGCCTGCTGATCCAGAAACTGCCGCATGCCAGTGACTTCGGCCAGCGGCATCGCCGGATCGATCCCGGCCAGCGCCCGCCTCAGCGTGGACACCAGCGTGTCCAGCGGACGGTCGTCCGGACCCAGCCAGCGGCCGTCGGCGCGCAGGACTACCGCCAGTTGCCGCGCGCCGGATGGCTCGCTCTGCGCCAGGGGCACGTAAACATGCGGCTGCACTTTCCAGTGCATTTCATCGAACGGATTGGTTTCGCGAATGTCGCCGCACAGTCCCACCACCGTGCGCCACGGCGAATCGTTGCCCTGTTCGGCCAGCCGCAGATGTCTGCCCATTGGATCGGCGTTGCCGAAGTAGCGGCGCGCGAATTCGCGGTCCACAATCGCCACCGGTTCGCTTCGTGCCGTATCCAGCCGTGCGAATTCCCGGCCCGCCGCCAGCGGGATGCCTGCCACCCGCAGGTATTCGGCGGTGATCAGATCCCGCTGCACGAAGCTGGTCTCCCGCGCGGGGCGCCCGCCCTCCACTTCCACGTGCATCAGCCGGCCCGACCGGCCTGCCGCCTGTATACCCGGGATCGCGGCCAGCGCCTGCGACAGCCGGTCGGCGAACCCGAGCCGGTCCTCCAGCGCGGGATAGGCCGTCTTGGGCAGACTGAGGCGCGTCAGCAGCAGACCCGCGGTGCGATATCCCATGGGCTCCGCCCGCAACCGCAGCAGACTGTCGGTGAGCAGCGCGGCGCCCGACACCAGCGTCAGGGACAACGCCACTTCCAACACCACCAGCACGTCGCGCGAACGCCGTTCCGCCCGTCCCAACGACGCCCCCCGCCCGCCTTGTTTCAAGACGTCGTGCAGACGGAAGCGCGACGCCTGCCAGGCCGGGAGCACTCCGGAAACGATGGCCGTCACCACCGCCAGCGCGGCCGCGAACGCCAAGGCCTGCCAGTCGAGCGAGACCGCCGTGCCGATCGGCAGTTCCACCGGCGCCACCGCCAGAAAATAGCGCAGGCCGCCGTAGGCCAGCACCACGGCCGCCGCCGCCCCTATCGCCGAGAGCAGCAGGTTCTCGGTCAGGATCTGCCGGATCAGCCGCGCGCGCCCCGATCCCAGCGCGGCCCGTATGGCGATCTCCCGGCGCCTTTCGAGCGCCCGCCCCGCCATCAGGTTCGCCACATTCGCGCAGGCGATCAGCAGCAGGAAGGCCACCGCCGCGAACAGCAGCAGCAGTCCCGAGCGCAACCCGCGTCCGGCCAGCCAGGTCAATTCTTCCTGCAGGCTGCGCACCAGGGCCCCCGCGTGCAGAAACTCGTCCGGATCGTCCTTTTCGAGCCCCACCCGCAGCGCCGCGATCTCCGCCTCGGCGGCGGACGGCCGCACACCCGCGCGCAGCCGGCCCACCGCGCCCATGCCATGAAATTTCGCGCCGCCTATGCGGGCCACGTCCGCCGCCGTCAGCAACACCCAGAACGACGCCTGTCGCGGATAGAACTCGAACCCGCGCGGCATGATGCCCAGTACCGTGTACGCGCGTCCATCGAGCGTCAGCGTCTGCCCCACGGTGTGCGCCGCGCCGGCGAAAATCGACTTCCACCCGGCATCGCTCAGAACCACCGCCGGCCCGCTATTCAAATCCGCCGGACCAAACACGCGGCCCTGCGCCGGCGTCACCCCCAGCACCTCGAAGAACCGCGCGGTGACGGCCTCGCCCAGCACCCGCCGCGGATCGCCCCGTCCGCTCAGCGTGTATTCGATCCATTGCCAGCCGGCGATGCCGTCGAACGAGCGCGCCTTCCGGTCGAAGGCTTCCACGTCCCGGAAACAGGCAAACACCTTGGGATCCCAGTTACGCGTGGTCTCCCAGACTGCCGCCAGGCGTTCCGGTTCGCGAAACGGCAGCGGCCGCAGCAGAAGGCGGTCCACCAGGGTGAATACCAGGGCGTTAGCTCCGATTCCCACCGCCAGCAAGAGAATGGCGGCCGCCGCGAACCCGGAGTTTTTGCGCAGCGTGCGCGCGGCGTAAGCCAGGTCGGCGAAAAACTCCCGCATACCTCGATCCAGGGCCAGACTACGATATCAGGTTTCGGCGCGCGCGCCGCCGCTCCGCCGCCCGTACCTGGTCCTCGTCCATGCCGAAGTAGTGCGCCACTTCATGCCACACGGTATCGATCACCATCTGCCGCAGGTGCGCCGGACTGCGCGCCAGCCGTTCGTGCGGACCTTGAAAAATGGTGATGCGGTCGGGCATGGCGTAGCTCTCGAAAACGCTGCGCGTCGGCAGCGGCCGTCCCTCGTAGAGACCCAGCAGCGTGCCGCCCGGTCCCACCTGCCCGCGCGCCAGTTGCTCGGCCGAAGGCTCCGCCTCCACCAGCAGCGCTACGTTCTCCAGGCGCTGCCGGAACCGCCGCGGAATGCGCGCGTACGCCGCCTGTACCAATCGGTCGAATTCTTCCTGGGACATCCCTCCTGTTATTCTACTTTTCATGTACCCTATACTCACCAGGACCCCGGACCTCTTGTGCGCCGTGCTGGCAGCCGGTCTGCTGTTCACCGCGGCCTGCAGCCGTACCCACACGATCACTACCGCGGACGGCAAGGTCAGCTACCAGGAAAAAGACAAGGGCGCCGGGACCGTAACGGTAACCGGCAAAGACGGCAAGACCGCCACGTTGAGCTTCAACGGCGGCGGCAAAGTCCCGGCCGATTATCCCAAGGACGTACCCGTCTACAGCGGAACGAAAGTGTTGATGTCGCAATCGGCTTCCGAAAAGAATGCCCACAGCCTGATGCTGGAATCCGCGGACGCGGCTGACAAGATCGTCGCATTCTATAAAAAGGGCCTGGAAGATAACGGCTGGAAAACCGAAAACACGGTGAATGCCGGCCAGTTGACCATGGTCACCGCCACCAAGGATCAGCGCGAAATGAACCTGCAGATCACCGACACCGGCGACAAGCGCAGCATCATGCAGGTGGTCGCGGACAAGCGGTAGTGGCTCACTCGCGGCTGGTAGTCATCGCCATCGACGGTCCCGCCGGCGCGGGCAAGAGCACTATTGCGCGCCGCCTCGCCCAGCGCCTGGGATTCACCTACATCGACTCCGGCGCCATGTACCGGGCGGTGGCCTTGTGGGCCATACGCCAGAACGCCGACCCGGCCGACATGCACCGCATGGAGCAACTGGCCCGGGCGGCCGGGATCGACCTGGAGCCGGACGGGCGCGTGCTGCTCAACGGCGAAGACGTGACCGCGGCCATCCGCTCCGCCGAAGCCGGCAAACAGGCGTCCGTGGTAGCCGCCATCCCTGGCGTACGGCGCGCCCTGGTGGAAAAACAACGTGCTCTCGGCCAGCGCACCAGCGTGGTGATGGAAGGCCGCGATATCGGCACCGTGGTGTTCCCGCATGCCGATGTCAAGATCTTCCTGGATGCCGAACCCGCCGAGCGAGTCAATCGCCGTTTGCGCGACTTCCAGGCCCAGGGAGAGGCCATCCCGCCGGAAACCATCGCCGCCCAAATGCGCGAACGCGACCAGCGCGACCGCACCCGCGCCGAAGCGCCCCTTACCCAAGCCCCCGACGCCGTTTACATCGATTCCACCAGCCTCTCTCCCGGCGAGGTCGAAGAGGAGATTCTCAAGCTCGTGCGGGCACGTGTTACCAACGGAAAGGACTTCAGTTGAACAATCTGCTCGTCATGAAGTTTGGCGGCACCAGCGTCGGCTCGGCCGAACGCATGCGCGCGGCCGCTGCCATCGCGTCCGACCCCGCCCTCGCCCGCCCGGTGGCCATCGTGGTCTCGGCCATGTCCAAGATCACGGACCAGCTGCTCGACACCATGCGCCACGCCGAAGCCGGTGACAGCGCCGGCATGGGATCGAACATCGCCCGCCTGCGCGAACGCCACCTGGAGTGTTGCCGGGAACTGCTCCCGGCCGGCCGCCGCGCGGCAACCGAGGCCGGTATTGCCTACCTGATCGGCGAATTCGAACGCATCGCCGGCGGCATGCTGATGCTCAACGAAATGCCGCCCCGCTCGGTCGATGAGGCCGTGGCCATCGGCGAACGGCTCTCCGCGCTGCTGATCGCCGAGTATCTGAACGCCCAGGGCACCCCCGCCGAGGCTGTCAACGCCGCTGAGATCGTGGTCACCGACGCCGCCTTCGGGAATGCCTCGCCGCTGATGGAACCCACCCGGGAAAAGTCCCGCGCGCGGCTGCTGCCCCTGCTCGCGCGCGGCGTCCTGCCCGTCATCACCGGATTCAACGGCGCCACCGCCGACGGCCGCCCCACCACCTTGGGCCGCGGCGGCTCCGACTTCTCCGCATCCATCCTCTCCGCCGCCCTGGAGGCCTCCGAATTGTGGATCTGGACCGATGTCGATGGCATCATGAGCGCCGATCCGCGCCTGGTGCCCGGCGCCGTGGTGCTCGACGAGGTCACCTACGCGGAGGCCGCGGAACTGGCCTACAACGGCGCCAAGGTCCTGCATCCGCGCACGCTCGCGCCGCTCATCGAAAAGAAGATCCCCGTGTGGAGCAAGAACAGCTTCGCCACCGCGAAACCCGGCACGCGCATCGTCCCTGCCATCCACTCAGCCACCGGCGCCCGCGCCGTGACTTCCCTGGCCCGCGTCGCCATGATCTCGCTCGAGCCCGCCAGCCCGGAGCTCAGCGGCGCGCACGTCATGGCCCGCGCGCTCGATGCCCTCGATCGCGCCAACGTCGAAGTGCTCGTGTTTTCGAGCTCCAGCTACCGGCAGAACTTCTGTTTCCTGGTCCGCACCGAGGAGCTGGAAAAAAGCCGGCAGGCGCTCGAATCCGCGCTCGCCCTCGAGCTTGCCCACGACTACGTGCATCCCATCCAGGTGGACGAGAAAGTCGGATTGCTGGCCATCGTCGGCGAAGGCATGCAAGGTAAACCCGGTATCGCCGGCCGCATCTTCACGGCCATTTCCCGCGAGAAGGTGAACATCATCGCCATCGCCCAGGGATCCAGCGAACTGACCATCGCCATCGTGGTCAGCCGCGACGGCCTGGAAAAAGCCGTGCGTGCCGTGCACGCCGAATGCGGCATGGCCCAGACATGAGAAGCGCACCCGAACCCAAATTCCGCTCACACAAAACAGGACACTTATTGGCTTCGTTCGGCAGAAAATGTACCGCCGCCCTGGATCCCTAAATGGTCCAATAAAGATTTGTTATGCAATGTCAGTCTTGCATTTCCAAAACTTGTAGGCTACACTCAGAACAGTTACTCATGTCCGAGGGCGTTACAAACCGGTTCCCCGTACTTAGCCTGTCCCGTCTGTCTCTGCCGGTAGTCGTCATTATTATTATCGTATTGGTCATCGTAGCCGGCCCCGCTTGAGGCCGTTCGGAGTGGTTCCGAGGCCATCAGCGGGGCAAAGCAAACCCGGCTGATGGCCTTTTTTGTTTTAGGAGACTTTTGAGACACAAAATATGCCGACCCTGACGAATGGCGCCAAGATGCTGCTGGAATGTCTCGCCCGCGAAGGCGTGGATTGCTTCTTCGGCTATCCCGGCGGCGTCACCCTCCCCTTCTACGACGCGATCTACGACCACCACATCCGCCATGTGCTGGTCCGCCACGAAGAGAATGCCTGTTTCGCCGCCGAAGGCTACGCGCGCGCTACAGGCAAAGTCGGCGTCTGTTGCGCCACCTCCGGCCCCGGCGCGACGAACCTGGTCACCGGCCTGGTGGATGCCATGATGGACTCCATTCCGATCGTCGCACTCACCGGCCAGGTCTCCAGCAAGCTGATCGGCAGCGATGCATTCCAGGAAGCCGACACCTTCGGCATCACGCGTTCCTGCACCAAGCACAATTACCTGGTGAAAAGACTGGAAGATCTGCCCCAGGTCGTGCACGAAGCCTTCTACATCGCCGCCAGCGGACGTCCCGGCCCCGTGCTCGTCGATATACCCAAAGACGTCTTCCAGGCGCAAGGCCACTACGCGCCGGTCACCTCTATCCATCTGCCGGGCTACAAGGTCTTCACCGAAGGTCACACCGGCCAGATCCGCCGCGCCGCGCAACTCATCTGGGAAGCCGAGCGGCCCTTCGTTTATGCCGGCGGCGGCATCATCGCCGCGGATGCCTCCGCGGAGCTGCGCGAGTTCGTCCAGATGACCGATGCGCCCGCCGTCACCACCCTCATGGGCCTGGGCGCCCTGCCCTCCACCCATCCGAATTTCATCAGCATGCCCGGCATGCACGGCAGTTATGCCGCCAACATGGGCATGACGAATTGCGACCTGATCGTGGCCCTGGGTGTCCGTTTCGACGATCGCGTCACCGGCCGGCTGGCCGCCTTCGCGCCACGCGCCAAGGTCATTCACGTGGATATCGACCCCGCCGAAATCGGGAAGAACCGCGCAGCCGACGTGCCTATCGTCGGCGATGTCAAGCGCGTCCTCGGCCGCCTCAACAGGGTGCTCGCCGAAACCCGCCCGGCGCATGACGAATCGCTCGCCGCCGCCCGCCGCGCCTGGTGGTCTCAACTCCGCGCCTGGAAAGCCGAGCATCCCCTCACTCCCGTCACCTCCGATTCCGAAATCAAGCCCCAGCACCTGATGGCCGAAATCGACCGCCTCTCCTCCGGCGATGCCATCGTCTGCTCCGACGTCGGCCAGCACCAGATGTGGGCCGCGCAGTTCATCCGCTTCAACGGGCCGCGGCTTTGGATCAACTCCGGCGGCCTCGGCGCCATGGGCTTCGGCCTGCCCTCGGCCATCGGCGCGCAGTTCGCCCGCCCCGACAAGCTGGTCTTCGCCCTCGTCGGCGATGGCGGCTTCCAGATGTCCATCCCGGAGCTCTCCACCATCACCGGCTATGGTCTGCCCGTCAAGATCGTCGTCATGAATAATGGTTACCTGGGCATGGTGCGCCAGTGGCAGGAACTGTTCTATAACAACCGTCTGAGTTCGGTGGAGCTGGATTCCTTCCCGGATGTCGAGAAGTTAGCCGGCGCCTATGGCTTCAAGGGCCGTACCATTGACAAGCCTTGGGACGTCGCCCCCGCTCTGGAAGAAGCCGTACGCGAGGCCGGACCCTACTTACTCAACGTCAAGGTCACACCGTTCGAGAATGTCTACCCCATGGTGCCCGCCGGCGGCGCCATCAACGAGATGGTGCTCGGGCCTCCGCAGCCCGTGGCCGTCCCCAAATAGGATCTTCTATGTTGCAGATCATTTCTCTGTTAGTCGAAAACAAGCCCGGCGCTCTCATGCGCATCACCGGCTTGCTGAGTCAGCGCGGCTATAACATCGAGAGTCTCACCGTCGCCCGCACGCTCGACCCCGAACTCTCCCGCATGACCATCGTGGTGGATGTGGATCCCACCCTCCGCCAGCAGGTCATCAAGCAGATGAATAAGCTGGTCAACGTGCTGCAAGCCGTGGACCTGACCGAATCGCCCGCCGTGCGCCGCGAAATGGCCCTGGTACGCGTCCGCATTCAGCAGGAAACCCGCACCGCCGTCCTCAAGGAAGCCGAGATCTTCGGCGCGCGCGTGGTGGATTCCTCCGTCGAAGGCTTTGCCCTGGAAGCCACCGGCGATCCGGAAAAGCTGGACGAATTCATCGATGTGATGCGCAGTTACGGCGAAAGCGAAGCTATCCGCTCCGGCGTGGTGGCTGTTTCGCTCGAAGCCAAGAAGCTGAAACTCCAGCCGCCCGTCGAGCGCGCGCTGACTGAAACAAGATAGGTTCTCACATGGCAAAACGCTACTACGAAAAAGACTACAATCCCGCACTTCTCCAGAACCGCACCGTCGCGATTATCGGTTACGGCAGCCAGGGCCACGCGCACGCTCTCAACCTGCGCGACTCCGGCATGAACGTTATGGTCGGCCTGTATCCCGGCAGTAAGTCGCGCGCCAAGGCGGAGGCCGCCGGCCTGAAAGTCGCCGACACGTCGGAAGCCGCCCGCGCCGCCGACGTGATCATGATCCTGGTTTCGGATCATATCCAGGGTGACTTATACAACAAAGACATTGCGCCGCATCTCGCCGCCGGAAAGACCCTGATGTTCGCCCATGGCTTCAACATCCACTTCGGCCAGATCCAGCCGCCCGCCAACGTGGATGTCTCCATGGTGGCGCCCAAGGCTCCCGGCCACCGCGTCCGCGAGTTATTCACCGAAGGCGTGGGGGTGCCGTCGCTGGTGGCCGTCCACCAGAACGCCTCCGGCCAGGCCCTGGAGCGCGCCTTGGCCTATGCAGGTGCGCTCGGCAGTCTGAAGGCCGGCGTCATCGAAACCACTTTCAAGGAAGAAACGGAAAGCGATCTCTTCGGCGAACAGGCCGTCCTCTGCGGCGGTGCCTCCGAGTTGATCCGCGCCGGCTTTGAGACTCTGGTCGAAGCCGGGTATGCGCCCGAAATCGCCTACTTCGAGTGCCTGCACGAGCTGAAACTGATCGTCGACCTGATCCAGGAAGGCGGCCTCGGCTACATGCGCTACTCCGTCTCCGACACCGCCGAATACGGCGACTATACCCGCGGCCCGCGCATTGTCGACGCGCATGTGCGCGCCGAGATGAAGAAAATTCTGTCCGAGGTCCAGTCCGGCGAGTTTGCCCGCCAGTGGATTGACGAGAACAAGACCGGCCGCCACAACTTTTTGGCCATGCGGAAGGCCGCCCAGAATCAGCCCATCGAAAAGGTCGGCGCCGAGCTGCGCCAGATGATGACATTCCTGAAACGCAAAAAGGAAGCCGGAGTACCGGTAGCTTAGTATGAAGATCTTCACCTTCGACACCACTCTTCGCGACGGCACCCAGGGCGAATCCATCTCCTTCTCCGTCGACGACAAGTTACTCATTGCCCAGAAGCTCGATGACCTGGGCATTGACTATATCGAAGGCGGTTGGCCGGGCTCCAACCCGAAAGACAAAGATTTCTTCGCCCGCGCTCAAGCCGAATTGCACCTTAAACACGCCAAGTTGACCGCCTTCGGAGCCACCCGCTTCGCCCGCCACACCGTCGAAGAGGACCGCAGCGTGCAATCCCTGATCTCGGCCGGCACGCCCGTAGTCTCCATCTTCGGCAAGAGCTGGGACCTGCACACCCGGCGCGCCCTCGGCATCAGCGAAGAAGAGAACCTGAAGCTCATCGGCGAAACCGTGGCGTGGCTGAAGGCCCACGGCAAAGAAGTAATCTACGACGCCGAACACTTCTTCGACGGCTACAATTCGAATCCGGGCTTCGCCCTGCGCACGCTCGAAGCCGCCCAGAACGCCGGCGCCGCGGTTCTCTGCCTGTGCGACACCAACGGCGGCACCCTCACCGGGCGCCTGGTCGAGATCGTCGCCGACGTGCGCAAGCGTTTCGACGGCGTCATCGGCATCCACACTCACAATGATTCCGACCTGGCCGTGGCCAACACCCTGGCCGCCGTCGAGGCCGGCGCCACCCACGTGCAGGGCTGCATCAACGGCTACGGCGAACGCTGCGGCAACGCCAATCTCTGTTCCATCATCGCCAACCTGGAGTTGAAGCTGGGCCACACCGCCATCGGCCAGGACAAGCTCATCAGCCTGTCGAATATCTCCCGCTTCGTGGCCGAGTTAGCCAATCTCCCGCTCCCCAACAATCAGCCCTTCGTCGGCCACAGCGCCTTCGCCCACAAGGGCGGCGTGCACGTCTCCGCCGTTCTCAAGGAGCCCGCCACTTACGAACATGTGGTGCCTGAGGCGGTCGGCAATCGCCAGCGCGTACTGGTCAGCGATCTATCCGGCCGCGGCAATGTTCTGTATAAGTTGAAGCAGCATGGCCTGGCCGGACGCCTGGACGAAGACGCCCGCCGCGAGCTGCTCGAACGCATCAAGCAGATGGAGTACGAAGGTTACGAGCTGGAAGCCGCGGAAGGTACTTTTGAGTTACTGGTTCGCGAAGCATTATATCCTGGCATGCATTTTTTCGAGGTCGAGACTTACGAAGTCACCACTAAGTCGACGTCGACCGGTGACTCCCGCTCCACCGCGACCATCACCGTGCGCGCGCAGGACGCCGTGCACACCGCCACCGCCACCGGCAACGGCCCGTTTCACGCCCTGCACTTGTGCCTGCGCAAGTGTCTCTCCGCCCTCTACCCGCAGATGGCGGGCGTGCGCCTGACGGACTACAAGGTCCGCGTACTGGAGCCGCGCAAAGGCACCGCTGCCAAGGTGCGCGTGCTGATCGAATGGTCCGACCACCGCAAGAGCTGGTCCACCGTGGGGGTGTCCGACAATGTCATCGTAGCCAGTTGGAACGCCCTCGTAGATGCTATCCGCCTGGAACTGATGCGGCTGACTGAGCAGGATGACTCCATCGAGAAGGCCGTGGAAGATTACTGCTGGGGCGTCTAAGCCCAACTTACTAAATCTGCAGACTGAACGACTCGCCCAGATACACCCGTTTCACTTCCGGATCGCGCGCCAGCGCCTCCGGACTGCCCCCACGCAGGATCCGCCCGTTGTCGATGATGTACGCCCGGTCGGTCACCATCAGCGTCTCCCGCACGTTGTGATCCGTTACCAGGATGCCGATGTTCTGCCGCTTCAAGTCGAATACGATGCGCTGTAGCTCGCTTACCTGGATCGGATCGATGCCCGAGAACGGCTCGTCCAGCAGCAGGAACTTCGGACTGATCACCAGCGAGCGTGCGATCTCCACCCGCCGCCGCTCCCCGCCCGACAGCATGTAGCCCTGGCTGCGCCGCACCTTCTCCAGCCCAAGCTGCTCGATGAGCCGTTCCAGGATCTCGCGCCGCTCGTGGTTGCGCATCGGCAGCGTCTCCAGGATGGCCATCAGGTTGTCGTCCACGGTCAGCTTGCGGAAGACGCTGGCCTCCTGCGGCAGATAGCTGATGCCCCGGCGCGCGCGCTGGTACATGGGCAGGTCCGTGATATCGGTGCCGTCCACCAGGATGTAGCCGGAATCCGGACTGATCAGCCCCACGATCATGTAGAATGACGTGGTCTTGCCCGCGCCGTTCGCCCCCAGCAGTCCTACCACCTCGCCTTGGTCGACGCTCAGGGTCACGTCGTCGACCACCTTGCGGCCGCGATAGCTCTTCGAGATTTCCCGGGTCTCCAGCTTGCTCATCGGTGTTTGCGCCGGATATGGCTGACGACGGGTTGGGCGGCCGTGCCGTTGACCAGCAGCCGGTCGTCGTCGGAGTAATAGATCAGTTCGGCGCCGCGCGTGTCGCCGCGGACGTTGTCGCTCATGCGCGGATCGCCGCCGCGCAGCACGATCTTGTCTTCGTCGGTGTAGTATTCGGCGTGCTCGCTGGCGCCGGTGCGGGTGCGCAGCGGCCCCGTCTGCACGATCTCCACGCCGCCGTCGGCGAAGGCCTTCTCCAGCCGGCTGTCGGCGCCCTCCTCCGCCAGCCACGAGCGCAGATCCATGGCCTTCATGCGCAGGCTGCCGCGGTCCAGCAGCACGCCGCCCGAATAATGGGCCACCCGGTCCTGGTCCGTGTACACCATGTGCGGCGCCTTCACCAGGGTGAAGATCGCCGGCGCCGAGCTCGCCTTCGCCGTTTGCGTCTTCCCGTCGGCCTTCTTCTCCTCCTCGCGCGACTGCGTCACCACGTGCCCGTCCGCCAGGATGGAACGCTTCTCCCGGTCGATCTCCACGTGGTCCGCCTGGATGCGGTTGGCGCCCTGCCACAGCACCGCGTCTCCATCGTACTTCACCAGCCGGTTATGGTTCGAGGACGCCATCTTGTGCGCCACCGCCTGCAGCGGCTCGTCGCTCGAAAGCATGGCCGAATCGCCCTTCTTGTTCGGCTGATTCGGCTTGTTCTGCTGATCCGGCATACGGCTGGTATTGACGTGGCCCTCGGCTGTGAAGTTACCGCTCTTTTCGTCCAGCACGATGTGGTCGGCGTTGGTGCTCTCGGTGCGGTCCCACATGCGCGCGTGCTGGTCCAGCGTGATGCGGTTCTCGGCTTGCTCCAGGATGCCCCGGTCCGCGCGTGCTTTGCGGTCGCCGGCCTCGTAGGAAAAGTCGCCCCACTGCTCCATGCGCGCCAGCTGGCTGGTCTTCGGATCGAAGGTCGCCGCAACATTCCTGCTCACCGTCGTAGTGGTCACGGGATGCTTTCGGGCCACCTCCTCCGGCGTGGGATCGCTCACCGTGCGGCAGTTGTCGGCCGTGAACCTCTGGATGCGGTTCTGCGGGCCGTAGGCGATCACCATGTGGTCGCCCGTGAACTCGCGGTGCCGCTGCCCGGCGCGGTTCGGCAGGAACTCGAGCTCGCCCGGCGCCTGCGTCTCCAGGCTGGCCAGTTCGCGTCCCCCGGGACGCATCTTCATCTGGATCGCGTCGCTCCGCAGAATGCGCGTTTCCGCCGGCTCCTTGCCCGGCGCGGTCTTCACCGCCGGATCCGGTTTGGATTCGAGAAAGCCGTGGCCCGACACCAGCGCCTGCGTCAAAGCCGCCTCGCCGTTGGCGTCCGCGAAGGAGAGGTCCACCCGGTCGCCGGTAGCCGTTACCTGCGAGCCTTCCGACATCGATACCAGCCGCGCATTGCCTTCGCCCGTGATCGTTTGCACCTCTCCATCATCGCCGTATTCCACCGCCAGGTGATCGGCGCTGTATTGCAGCTTGCGATTGGGATAGGCATCCGTGCCGTGCGCCTGCTTGGCGTCGATGTGGCGGATCGAATCGTCCTGCAGCGCGATCACGGTCTCGCCAGCTTCTACCACGGTGTTGTCGCGCGTCAGCTTGGCGTGTCCCAGCAGCCACACGCCTTGCAGGTTCTCGCGGTAGATCACCTGGTCCGCTTCGATCCTGATGGGCTTGGCGTGCGGCCCCGGCGGGTTCCAATGTAGTTCCGCCTGGCTGTTGAGGAACAACTCCCGGGTGCCCGGATCGTAAGAGGCGCCGACCGACTTGCCGTCGCCGTTCTCGAACAGGAAGGTGGTGGGGCGGTCGGTAGTGGCTTTGCCCGTGCCGCTGTCGAAGGTCACTCCCGAAGAGTGGATCGAAACCAGCGTGTGCTTGGGCTGGCCCTGGTTGGGCACCGCCAGCGTGATGTCCACCGCGCCGTCCGAGTAGAGGCGTTTGTCCGACTGATCGTATTCGGCGTGGGCGCAATGCACCAGGTTGTAAGTCGGCCCGTGCATGGAGGGCAGCCGCAGTTCCACCTGCTCCAGGATGACGTGGTTGGAATCCTTGGCCTGCCGGGCGTCCTGGGCCTTGATGAAGCAGATGGTGCGGCTCTCCGGCGGTTCGGATGTTTCGATCCAGGTCCAGTCCTTGGCCGCCGACGTCAGATCCGCCGCCATGGCTTGCGGCTTGGGCGGCGCCTGTTCGCGCCATTCGCCCTTCTGCTTGTGATAGGCCGCCGTCACCCCGCCTACGATCACGACGATGGCCGCCAGTATCAGCCAGATGAGCCAGCGCGTGCCTCGCATGGATACCATTATTGTACCGCCCCGGCTATCCCCGGCCACCGGCGGAAATCGTGTTGCGGGCGATGGTTTTCCTATTGCATTCCCACAGGAAACCTGCTACTGTTCCTGTGGGACTCCAATAGGAGTTGCGATGAAGGACAAGGCCGAAGTCTGGCAGGGCACGCTGGCCCTCATGGTGTTGAAAACCCTGGAATCCCTGGGACCGCAACACGGCTACGGTATCGCCCGCCGCATCGAACAGACCAGCGAAAACCTGCTCTCCATCAACCATGGGACGCTCTACCCGGTACTCCTGAAACTGGAACAGGAAGGCTCCATCGCCGCGGAGTGGGGCGTGTCCGAGAACAACCGCAAAGCCAAGTTCTACCGCCTCACCAAAAGCGGCCGCAAACTGCTGGCGTCCGAGACCCGGCAATGGCACCAGGCCACCCACATCGTCGGACGCTTCCTGACCCGCACGGGAGAAGCGTCATGAGGCGGCTGCGCCGTTCTCTGCGCCGCCTGGCCGGAGTTTTCGCCGGCGCCGGACGCGAGCGCGATCTGGCCGAAGAAATCGCGGCCCATATCGCCATGCAGACCGACGACAACCTGCGCGCCGGCATGCCGCCCGCCCAGGCGCGCCGCGAAGCGCTGCTCAAATTCGGCAGCGTGGACTCCGCGAAGGAGAGCTATCGCGATCAACGCGGCCTGCCCTGGCTGGAGGTTTTGCGGCAGGATGCGCGCTACGCCCTGCGCTCCATGCGCCGAAACCCCGGCTTCACGGCCATGGGCGCCGGCTCCCTGGCCCTCGGCATTGCCGGCGCCACCGCCATCTTCAGCGTCGTGAACAGCACCCTTCTGCGGCCGTTGCCCTATGCCGATCCCGGCCGCTTGGTGACCGTCTCGGAAGGCGGCGCGATCACCGCTCCGCTCTACGAGCGCTTCAGTCGCGAGGCGCGCTCGATCGAACAGGCGGCCATCTACGTGGACACTTCCCTCAACCTGGCCGGCCATGGCGAACCCGAGCGGGTGCCCGCCGCCCGCGTCTCCGCCAGCCTGTTTCCCTTGCTTGGCGTGCAGCCCCGCCTGGGGCGGACCTTCACCGCCGCCGAAGACCAGCCCGGCGCCGCGCCTGTGGTCGTGATCGGCGATCGCCTTTGGAAGCGCCGCTTCGGTGGCGATCCGCACGTGTTGGGCCGCCGGATCCTGGTCAATGGCGTGCCGCAAACGATCATCGGTATAATGCCGCCCGGATTTCAATTCCCGTACGGTCCGGAGTTGACTGCCTGGGCCGGAGTCGTCCCGCCCGCGCAAATGTGGCGGCCCATGGCATTCGCCGAAGACGAACGGACCTGTGACGGCTGCTGGAATTTCATGATGCTGGCCCGCCTGCGGCCCGGAATCCCGCCCGCGCAGGTACGCCGCGAATTGCAGCGCATCGCGCGAGAACCCGGCGCCGAGTCGGCATGGAACGTCAGGTTCTTAAAGGACGCGGTCTCCGGCCAGGCACGCCGGCCGCTCGCCATTCTGTTCGGCGCGGTGGCGGTCTCTTTGTTGATCGCCTGCGTCAACGTGGCCAATCTGCTGATTGCGCGCAGCCTGCGCCGCCAATCGGAGATCGCGTTGCGTGTCTCCGTGGGCGCTGGACGGGCGCGCGTGGTGGGACAGTTGCTGACGGAATCGCTGGTCCTGGCGCTCGTCTCCGCCCTGATCGCGTTGCCGCTGGCCGGGATGGCTATACGAGTCCTGATCGCCACCGCGCCGGCCAGTGTGCCCGGCGTGGCCCAGGCGACCCTGGATGGCAGCGCGCTGGCCTTTGCCCTCGGCCTGGGACTGCTGACCACTCTTCTGTTCGGGGCGCTTCCCGCATGGTCGGCCGCCCGCCGCGATCCGGTGGAAGCGTTGCGATACGCCGGCCGTGCGTTGGTGGGCAAACGGTCCGCCCTGCGGCCAGCGCTGATCGTGGCCGAGTTCGCCCTGTCGCTGGTGCTGGTGGTGGCCGCCAGCCTGTTGGCCAAGAGCTTCGTGACGGTGGCGCGCGTGTCGCTCGGATTCCACCCTGAAAACGTGCTGACCATGCGCCTATGGCTGCCCGATCCGCAATACAACGACAAGCAGCGCGCCAACTTCGCGGACCAACTCATCTCCCGCTGTAAAGCCCTGCCGGGGGTCGTGTCCGCGGCCATTATCGATACGCTGCCGCTGACCGGTGAAGCCGGCGGGTGGGGCATCGAACCAGACGACAACGACAGCCGCCACGTGGATTTTCGCGCCCGCGCCGCCACACCGGATTACTTCCGCACCATGGGGATCCGCCTCGTCTCGGGCCGGGCGTTCACGGCCGACGACCGCGGTCCGCGGCGCGTGACTATCCTCAGCCAGTCCGGCGCGCGCCTGCGCTGGCCCGGCATCGCCGATCCTCTGGGACGCAAGGTCGGCCCCATGACCTTGGTCGGCATCGTGGACGATACCCGCGCGTCCGGGATGGACGTGAATACGCGGCCGTATATCTACGTTCCGTTCGCGCAGTACCCGGGATGGGAAATGGATCTCGCGGTCCGGACCGCGGCGGATCCGGCGCGTCTGATCGGTCCGGTGAAGTCCGAAGTCTGGCGCCTGGACCGGAATGAGCCGATCACGCACGTCGCATTGATGCGGGAATTAGTCGCCGACTCGATAGCGCCGCGCCGCTTTCCTGCCGCCCTGATGGCGGTTTTCGCGGCCTTTGCGTTGCTGCTCGCCAGCATCGGCATATATGGCGTGGTGGCCTACTCCGTCGCGCAGCGCACGCGCGAGATCGGTATTCGGATCGCGTTGGGCGCATCCCCCGGCGCCATCCTGCGCGGCGTGCTGGGGCGGGCCGCGCTGCTGGCAATCGCCGGCGCCGCGCTGGGGCTGGCGGCCGCGCTCCTGCTCACTCCCTTGCTGCGCAGCCTGCTTTTCGGCGTCGGTACCGAGGAGCCTTCGGTGCTGTTGGCTTCCGCCGTATTGCTGCTGGCCGTCGCCGCGGGGGCCGGCCTGTTCCCCGCCCTGCGGGCCGCCCGGGTGGATCCGGCCGTTTGCCTGCGGTACGAGTAAGTCACTTCAAGATGCGGAACAGGTTGCTGTAATCGTCGGTCCACAGTCGAACGCTGTCCGACTTGGGCACCCGGAGCACCACGCTCCGCAGCAGCGGCGTCTCGAAGAAAGCCGGGTTGCCGGTCACCAGCATCCAGGTGGACCCGAACACGTCGTTGCGCTCGTCTTCGGTGTCCACCAGGCGAACGTCTTTGCCGAGCGCCATCGCCGCCAGCTTCACCACCGGCGTCAGGTCCAGGTACTTGTTGGAGACGTGCACGGCCAGTACGCCGTCCGGCTTGAGATGCCGGAAGTACAGCGTGAACGCTTCCCGCGTCAGCAGGTGCACGGGTATGGCATCGCCCGAAAAGGCGTCCACCGCCAGCACGTCGAATCCCTGCGCCTTCTCCCGTTCGAGCGACAGTCGCGCATCGCCCAGTGCCACATCGTTGTTGGCGCGGCAGTCCTTCAAATAGCTGAACTCGGTATTGGCCAACCGCAGCACCAGCGGATTGATCTCGTAAAAGCGGAAGTAATCGCCGCGCCTGCCATAGGCCGCCAGCGTTCCCGCGCCCAGGCCGATCACACCGACGCGCACCGCTCCGCCGGCCTGGCATTGCCGGATGGCGCGGCCGACGCCGGAATCGGCGCCATAGTAGGTCGTCGGGAAATCCCGGAGCCGCGCGCTCAGGAACTGCTCCCCATGGGTGATGGTGCCGTGCATCAGCCGCCGCACCGTCCCGCCGCTGCCGTCGTCCGCCTCGGCGTCCAGTGTTTTCAGCCCGCCGTAGAAGTTGCGCGCCATCACCCGGGTACCGGCTGTCCGCTCGTGGATCACGTATCCCAGAAAGACGGCGAGAGCGGCCGTAAGGGCCAGGGCCGCCAACGGCGCGGGCTGCCGCCATGACCCGGCCAGACGGCTTTGCGGATCGCGGCGCAGCACGGCCAGCACCACCGCCGCGCTAGCCACCAGGCCCACCGGCAACTCAAAATAACCGGCAAAGACTCGCGGCGCGATCAGCGCCACGAACACGCCGCCCAGCGCACCCCCCGACGCGATCGCTACATAGAACGACGTCAGGCGCCGGGGATGCGGCTTCAAGCGCGCCAGCTCGCCGTGACAGACCATGCAACAGATGAACAGTCCCACCGCGAAGAACGGAATCATGATCTTGATGGGATTGTTCTGAAAGTCGGGCGACAGCGCATACGCCATGGTCCCTACAGCCACTGCGAACAGGCCGAGGAACAACGATCGCTTATACCACCAGGCGCGATCGAAGCACAGGATGAAACTGAGCAAGTAGAGACTCAGCGGCAGGATCCACAAGAATGGCATCGCCGCCACGTTCTGGCTGAGATGATTGGTAACCGCCAGTAATAGAATCGACGCGCAGGCGGGCAAAGCTACCCAAAAGGCTACCTCGGAACGCGGGCGGTCATCTGCCGTCTCCTCTTCCGGCGCGATAGCCCGCGGCTCCGTCTTCATCGCCGCCGCGCGCCAGGCGGTGACGGCGCACAGCAGAACGAAGGCCCCATAGGCCCACGACCAGTCCAGCGCCTGCCGGTGCGTTCCCATCCAAGGCTCGAACAAGACCGGATACGTGACCAGCGCCAGCATCGATCCCAGGTTGGACAAGGCATAGAGGCGGTACGGAACGGCGCCCGCATACTGCCGCGCATACCAGGCCTGCAACAACGGACCGGTAGTGGAAAGCAGGAAGTACGGCAGCCCCACGTTGGCGGCCAGCAGCACCAGGATGGCCAGCGCGGGATCCTGGTTGCCGGAGGGCTTCCAGGAGACCGCCGGGGTTATGGGCAGGACCGCCAGGCTGGCCGCCAACAGAACCACGTGCGCAATCGTCTGCGCCCGCGGCCGGAGCCGCCCGAAGAGCCAGTGCGCGTATACGTACCCCAGCAGCAGGACCGTTTGGAAAAAGAGCAGGCAGGTACTCCACACCGCCGCCGAGCCGCCGAACCATGGCAGGATGATGCGCGCGATAACCGGTTCGACCTGGAACAGCAGGAACGCGCTAACCAGGATTGTCAGCGCGTAAAGGAACATCGTTCTCCGTAATCCGTCATTTACTTATAGGCGGCGATGCCGGTCACCCTCTCTCCGATCACCAGCGTGTGGATGTGGTCCGTGCCTTCATACGTTTTGACCGTCTCCAGATTACATAAGTGCCGCATGATGGGATATTCGTCGGTGATTCCGTTCGCGCCCAGCAGGTCCCGCGAGAGGCGCGCGCATTCGAGCGCCATCGCCACGTTGTTCTTCTTGAGCATGGAGATGTGCGCCGGTTCCACCTTTCCCTGATCTTTCAGACGGCCGACCTGCACGGCCAGCAGTTGGCCCTTGGTAATCTCGGTGATCATCCAGGCCAGCTTCTCCTGCACAAGCTGGTGGGAGGCGATGGGCCGGTCGTCGAACTGTTTGCGCAGAATACAGTACTGGCGGGCGGTCTCATAGCAATCCATGGCCGCGCCGATCACGCCCCACCCGATGCCGAAGCGCGCCTGCGACAGGCAGCTCAGCGGACCTTTCAGCCCCTTGGCGCCGGGCAGCCGGGCGCTATCCGGCACGCGGCAGTCCGCCAGCGAAAGGCTGGACGTGACCGATGCCCGCATCGACCATTTGCCGTGAATGTCGGACGAGGTGAAGCCGGGCGTGCCGCGCTCCACCAGGAACCCGCGTATGCCTTCCTCGGCGCGCGCCCACACGATGGCCACGTCGGCCAGCGTGCCATTGGTGATCCAGGTCTTCTCGCCGTTCAGGATCCAATGGTTGCCGTCGCGGCGCGCCGTGGTTCGCATGCCGGCCGGATTCGAGCCGAAGTCCGGTTCGGTGAGGCCGAAACAACCTACCGCCTCGCCGCTCTGCAGACGCGGCAGCCATTGCTGCTTCTGCTCGCCGGAACCGTACGTATAAATCGGATACATCACCAGCGCGCCCTGTACGCTGACGAAGCTGCGGACACCGGAATCGCCGCGTTCGAGCTCCTGCATGATCAGCCCGTACTCCACGTTGCTCATCCCGGCGCAACCGTAGCCCTCCAGGTTCGCGCCGAAGAAGCCCAGGCGGCCCATCTCCGGCACCAGGTCGCGCGGAAAACGCGCATCGCGATAACAGTCGCGAATCGCCGGCAGCACCCGATCGTCCACGAATTGCCGCGCCGTCTGCCGCACCAGTAGCTCTTCCTCATTGAAGAGCGAGTCGATACACAGGTAGTCCACTCCGCGAAAGGCCATATAATCAACCCTATCAAAACATGTTTTCATCCCGATTTCATTGGGACCTCGCGCCGAACCGCCTGACGCGCCTGTTGAACGAGAAACGCCGCGCGGGCGTCGAAGTGCTGGATCTGACCGAATCCAACCCTACCCGCGCGGGGTTTTCCTATCCGGCGGATATCGTCGCGGCGCTGGCCGACCGGCGCGCGCTGACCTACGATCCGCAGCCCGCCGGGCTCGCCGCCGCGCGCGAAGCCGTGTGCCGCTACTACACCGCTGCCGGCCGGAAGGTCGATCCGGATCGCGTGCTGCTCACCGCCAGCACCAGTGAAGCTTATGCCTACCTGTTCAAGCTGCTGGCCGATCCGGGCGACGAAATCCTGGTGCCGCGGCCGTCTTATCCCTTGTTCGAGTTTCTGGCCACCATGGAATCGCTGCGCGTGGTTTCCTATCCGCTGGTGTATCACGGCGGCTGGTCGATCGACTGCGAACTCCTGGCCGCCTCCGTGACCGGGCGCACCCGCGCCATCGTGCTGGTGAATCCCAACAACCCCACAGGATCGTTCGTGAAGCGCGCGGAGTTAGAGTTCCTGCAATCTCTCCGCCTGCCATTGATCGCGGACGAAGTCTTCGCCGACTATGCCTTCACACCGGATGAGCAGCGCGTCCACAGCCTGGCGGACGTTATCGATGTGCCGGCATTTTCGATGAGCGGTCTTTCCAAGATCGCCGGCCTGCCGCAGATGAAATTGGGATGGATTGTCGTCGCCGGTCCGCCGGCCGTGCGCGCCGAAGCCATGGCCAGGCTGGAGTGGATCGCCGATACGTATCTCTCCGTCGGCACGCCGGTGCAACATGCCGCGCCGCGCCTGATGGAATCCGGCATGGCCGTGCGGCAACAGATCGCCGCCCGCACCCGCGACAACCTGGCGTGGCTCCGGGCGCAGATCGGCGCGGAGTCACCCTGCCGCGTCCTCCAGGTGGAAGGCGGCTGGTATGCCACGGTGCGGGTGCCGCGCATCCGCCGCGAGGAAGAGTGGGCGCTCCTACTGCTGGCCGAAGACAACGTGCTGGTGCAACCCGGCTTCTTCTACGATTTCGATTCCGAAGCCTACCTGGTGCTGAGCCTGCTGACCGGGGCGGCCACCTTTCAGGAAGGCTGCCGCCGCATGCTGGCGCGGGTATAGCCGAAACTATTCCTTTCTGGTTTTGCGCGCGGTCAACACGCCGGCGTTCAGTCCCAAGGTGCTCAAACCGCCGAAGAATCGCGCGTGCTCGATCTTTACACAGCGATCCATCACCACCTCCAGGCCGGCCTCCAGCGCGCGCGCGGCAGCTTCTTCGTGGATCACGCCGAGTTGCATCCAGATGACCTTGGCGCCCGCGGCGATAGCTTCCTCCACAATCCCGGGCACCGCCGCCGGCTCGCGAAAGATGTCCACGATCTCCACCGGCCGCGGCACCTCCGCCAGCGCGGCGTAGCATGGCAGACCCAGGATCTCGCGCTCACGCGGATTCACGGGAAAGATCCGATAGCCGGCCGCTTTCATGTATCGCGCGGCGAAGTTGCTGGGCCGGTACGCATTCGCGGACAGCCCCACCATGGCGATCCGCCGGTACTGCTTTAATACGCGCAAATGCTGCTCCGCGGTGGTGGCGAAGCGTGTCCGCAGGACCGGCGAGGTGCTGCTGACCTCGCCGCTCATGCCGCTTGCGATGCGCGCAGCGCCTGGTCCAGGTCCCAGATGATGTCGTCCACGTCTTCGATGCCCACCGACAGGCGAATCAGGTCCTTCGTGATGCCGGCGGAAAGCTGTTGTTCGTCGGTCAACTGCTGGTGCGTGGTGGAAGCCGGATGGATCACCAGGCTCTTGGCATCGCCCAGGTTGGCGAGGTGCGAGAGCAGTTGCACGGAGTCGATGAAGCGGCGCCCGGCTTCCAGTCCTCCTTTGATGCCGAATGTCAGGATAGCCCCGCACCCCAGCGGCAGATATTTCTGCGCCAGGCTGTGGTACGGGCTGGAGGCGAGCCCCGGATATTTTACCCAGGACACCAGCGGGCTCTTCTGCAGGTGCTCGGCAACCGCCAGCGCGTTGCGGCTGTGCGCGTCCATGCGCAACTTGAGCGTCTCGATGCCGGTGAGAAACAAGAAAGCGTTGAAGGGGCTCATGCACGGCCCGAAATCGCGCAGTCCTTCCACGCGCGCTTTGATGATGAAGGCCAGTTCGCCGAACGTCTCGGTGAAGCGCAGGCCGTGGTAGCCGGGGCTGGGCTCGCTGAGCTGCGGAAAATGCCCGGAGGTCCAGGGGAAGCGGCCGCTATCCACGATGACGCCGCCGATCGAGTTGCCGTGGCCGCCCAGGAACTTGGTGGCGGAGTGCAGCACGATATCCGCGCCATGCTCGATAGGACGGCAGAGATACGGCGACGCCATGGTATTGTCGATTACCAGCGGCAGGTGGTGCTCGTGCGCGATGGCCGCGACCTTTTCGATATCCAGGATGTTCATGCGCGGATTGGCGATGGTCTCGCCGTAGAGCGCGCGCGTGCGCGGCGTGATGGCGCGACGGAAATTCTCGGGATCGTCCGGCTCCACGAAAACGGCGTTGAATCCCAGCCGCCGGAAGCTGACGTCGAACTGCGTGTACGTGCCGCCATAGAGCGTGCTGGCGGCCACCACTTCGTCGCCCGGCTGCATCAGGCTGCTCAGCGCCAGGAACTGCGCCGCCTGTCCGCTGGCGGTGGCCAGCGCGCCGATGCCGCCTTCGAGCGCCGCCACCCGCTCTTCGAAGACCGCCGTGGTGGGATTCATGATGCGCGTGTAGATATTGCCGAAGCGTTGCAGGGCGAACAACTCGGCGGCGTGATCGCTATCCTCGAAGACGAATGAAGTGGTCTGGTAGATGGGTACGGCGCGCGCGCCGGTGGCCGGATCGGGCTTCTGACCGGCATGTAGAGAACGAGTGCTGAAGCCCATGGGGCGTTCGCTGGTGTTGTCGGACATACGTCAATGATAACTGGAGCGGGGGTCGCCTCAGTCGCAGCGCAGAGCCGCGGCGGGGTCCAGGCGGCTGGCGCGATGCATGGGCATGGCCGCGGCCGCCAGCGTCACCACAAAGAAGAACAGCACCAGGGCCGCATACATGCCGGGCGAGCCGCCGGCTTCCGCGTGGGCCAGCGTGCGGACGGTGGCGCGGGTGGCCAGGCCCAGCGCCAGTCCGCAGGCCAGGCCGGCCGACACCCAAATGGCGGTGGCGCCGATTATGGTGCGGACGATAGCGCCGCGGCCCGCGCCCAGCGCCATGCGGATGGCGATCTCGCCGGTGCGCTGCGATACCAGGCACGCGATTACGCTGTACATGCCGGCCGCCGCCATGGCCAGAGCCAGCAGGGCAAACGCGCCGATCAGGAAGACATCGAAGCGCGGCTCGGCCACCGCGTCGGAGATCACGTCGCGCATGGTTTCGACGCCGAAGACGGGCTGCTCGGAGTTGGCGGTGGCGATGGCTGTCTTCACCTGTTTCAGCAACTGCCCGGGCGGCAGCGCGGATCTTACCACCAGGTACGTGTTGCCCCAGGAGAGCTGCAGATGCGAGAGGTAGACCTCCGGGAACGGCGCGGTCTGGAGGCCCCGCGTCCGCACGTTGCCGACCATGCCGACGATCGCGGTGGGAGGAGTTCGCGGACCTTCGTCGATCTGCTGCCCGACGATATCCGCGCCGAAGCCAAACTGGCGCGCGAACTCTTCGTTCACCACCGCCACCGTCACGCCGCGGCCGGCATCGTCGCGGCGCAAACTCCGTCCCGCCAGCAGCGGGATGCGCAGCGTACGGAAATAGTCGGCGCTCACCAGGTGGTTCCATCCGATGATGCTCTTGAGCGTGCCATCCGGGTTGGTTACGCCCAGCAGTTCGGCATTTCCGCCCCGCGCGGGACGTAGCGGCGGACCGGTGACGGCGGCCGCGGATTCGACGCCCGGAATCGCCTCGATCTTCTCCACGTACTCCTCGAAGATCGCGCCCGCCTGGCGATCGATGGAATTCTCGTGCCGCGCGGGCAGTTTGACCCGCAGGGCCAGCACGTGGCTCGGATCGAATCCCATCGGCGTAGCGAGCAGAGTCCAGAGGTTCTGCGTCACCAGTCCCGCGCCGCACAGCAGAAAGACGGACAACGCCGCTTCCACCGCGATCGTGACGTGACGCCAGCGGTTGCCTTCGCCGGTTGACAGGCGCGAGCTAAGCCCCGGACCCGGCGTCCAGCGGCTGCCCTTCACGGCGGGAATGATGGCGAATGCGACGGCGGACACCAGCGCGATCGCCAGCGTGAAACCGACAGCACGCGCGTCCAGGTGGGCCGCGGCGAGCAGCGGGCTGCGCACCGGCAGCACGGCCAGGATGAGCCGCACGATCCAGCGTGCGGCGAGGAGGCCCGCGGCGCCGCCGCACAACGCCAGGACCGTGCCTTCGAGCAGAAACTGCCGGATCAGCCGGAGGCGGCTGGCGCCCAGCGCGGACCGGATCGCGATCTCGCGGGCGCGGCGCAGAGACCGGGCCAGCAAAAGCTGCGCGGTATTGGCGCAGGCGATCAGCAGCAGCACGCCCGATCCGGCCAGCAACAGCCACAACAGCGAACGCTGGGCGCCGACGATGGCGTCGCGCAGCGGCACGGTGAGAAACGTGAAGAGCCGCGGATTGTGCTGCGGATTGAGAAATCGTTCGGGATGCTCGTCCACCATTTCGCGGGCAATGCGGTGAATGTCCGACTGTGCCTGCGCCAGCGTCACGCCAGGCCGCAGGCGGGCGATGATGCGGACGGGCACGGAAAGCTCGCTGGGCGACGAGACATACAGATCGACAGCTTCCGGAATCCGCAAAGTCGGGTAATCGAATTGGAAGCCGGGCGGGAGCACCCCCACGACGGTGGCGAGCTGTCCGTCCAGGCGCAGCGTGCGGCCAAGTACGTGCGGGTCGCTGTTCATACGCGATCGCCAGAACGCGTCCGTGAGAATCACGGCGGGCGCGCGGCCGGGCTGATTCTCTTCGGCCAGGAAGGTGCGGCCGAGCGCGGCGCTGACGCCGAGCACGGGAAAGAAGGATGCCGTCACGCGTGCCGCAAATACGCGCGCCGGCGCGCCGCTCCCGGTGAGCTGCATGTCGAGGTGTTCGGCGAAGGCGATCCGATCGAGCGTCCGGTTGCGGTCCCGGATCTCCTGGTAACGCGCCACGCTGGGCATCATCCAATTAGTGTTCTCGATGATGGTCACCAGCCGGCGCGCATCGCGATAGGGCAGCGGGTCGAGGAAGGCGGCTTTGAGCAGGGTGAAGATCGCCGCATTGCCGCCGATGCCGAGAGCCAGCACCAGGACGATCAGGGCGGACGTGCCGGCGTCGCGCCGCAGCAGCTTGATGCCGTGGCGCAGATCCTGCGCGGATGACTCCAGCGGCAGTGCGTGCCGGAAACGGCGGAAGAGCCCCATCAGCCACCTCGGGATGCGCCGACCAGCTTACGCCGCGCGGGAGCGCAAGTCAAGAGGTGTCACTTCGGATGTCATTTCAGACCCTGTAACTCGCGCTTGCACTGTTCGGCTTCGGGGGCGACTTTGCAGGCCGCCTCGAGGTGGGCGCGGGCTTCGCCTTCGAGGCCCAGATGTTTATCGGCGATTCCTAATTCGAATTGCGCCATGTAGTCGTCCGGCGCCGCGGCGACGACCTTTTCGAAGCACTCACGGGCCTTGGCATACTGGTGCTGCTCGACGTACGTTCCGCCCAGATCGCGGCGCGCCAGCGTGTTTCCGGGATCGTTCGCCAGGATGCGGCGCAGAATCGCGGCGGCGTGTTCCAGTTGCCGGCTATAGAGAGCCGCCTGCGCGTCTTCATAGAGACGGTATTCGGCAAGACGATCCTTGGGATCGGGCAACCGGCTTCCGCCGGCCGCGTGGGGGCCGCTCGAGAGATACCCGAGCGACGCCAGCAGCGCGCGCGTGCGCGGCGACACCTGGCCGGGTGGGGCGGGCTGCCGGGGGGCATAGCGGGCCAGCAGCTTCCGCAGGTCGGTGCGCAGGGCTTGCGCGCGCGGCGCTTCCTTGCCGTAGAGGTTGTTCTCCTCGCGCGGATCGGCTTTCAGGTTGTAGAGCTCAGGGTGCGGGGCATCGATGTACTGGTAGTCGCCCTCGCGCAAGCCACGCAGCGGCGACCAGCCAAACCCATCGTGCGCGTAGACAGACTCGCTGTAGACCGCCGGCGAAGCTACGGCATCGAGCAGGCTGCGGCCCGCGAACGACGGCGGAGCCGGCAGGCGCAGGAAGTCGAGTACGGCCGGCGCGACATCGATCAGGCCGGCGGGCCGGTTGTCGCGGGCGGGGTGGCCGGAAGATCCGGAGGGCCAATGCACGATCAGCGGCACATGCAGCGTGCTCTGGTAGATGAAGTAGCCGTGGCTGTCCTCGCCGTGGTCGCCCAGCCCTTCCCCATGGTCGGATAGCAGTACGACGAGCGAGCGCTGCCACGCACCGCCGGCCATCAGCGACTGCTTGAATTCGCCCAACAGGCGGTCGGTATAGGCCAGCTCGGCATCGTAGCCGGGCCGGGTGTAAGGCTTGTGCAGGTCGAACAGGTGAACGAACGCGAATGTCGGGCTGTTGCGGTTGGCGGCCAGCCAGCGGCGCGCGGCGCCCAGGACCAGCGCGCCGTCGCGGCGGTCGCGCACGCCCAGCGGATTCCGCTGCGCGCCGCCGAAGAACATGGTGCCGGAGATCGGCGAGAACGCCTCGAAATGGAAAGGACTGTCGTAGAAATCGAATCCCTGGTCCAACCCCATTTCGGCTTCCAGGAAAACGCTGCCGATGAATGCCGCGGTTTTGTAGCCGTGATCGCGTAGGATGGAGGCCAGCGTGACGGCGCCGGCGGGGACGCGCTCGGCATTCTCTTCAATCCGGTCCTGGAATGGGTAAGTGGAAGTCAGCAGCGAAGTGTGCGACGGGAGGGTCAAGGGAATCTGCGATTCGATGTTAGTGAACAGCGTGCCCTGTTGGGCGAAGGAGTCGATGTTCGGGGTGTGGATGCGGGTATAGCCGTAAGCGCTCAGATGGTCGGCGCGCAGGGTGTCGATGGAGATCAGCACGACGGACGGAGGTTGAGCGGCTGCAGAGATTGATGCCAGGATTAGCGGGGCCAACGCCAGGCGTGGGCTGAAGACCGCCCTCCTACTGCTTCGGGATTTTCTTTTCGGGGTCCACGAACGGCAAGGGGACCACCACGGCCGCTGCCGCGCCATTGGGCGTATCGACGGTGAGCGGGGTTCCGAGCGCGGCGTGCGCCACCGGTAACATCGCGTAACCAATGTTCTTCTCCAAGCGTGGGGAGTGGATCGCTGAAGTCACCCAACCGACCTGTTCGCCATGCTGGCGGACCGGCCAACGCGTCATATTGAAGTCGATCGGCGCGCCGTCCATCTGGAGACCGGCCAGGCGGCGCTTCACGCCTTCGGACCGCACCCGGCGGAGCGCGTCGCGGCCCAGAAAATCGGCCTCCTTGTCCAGATCCACCAGGCGATCGAGGCCGACTTCGTAGGGATTGTTCTCCAACGTCATGTCTACGCCGTAATTCAAGATGCCGCCTTCGATGCGGCGTATATCGCTGGGCCCCGTGGGCCGGATATTATACGGACGGCCCGCTTCCAGAATACGTTCCCATAACTCCACGCCGCGGCTGCCATCGCGCAGGTAGATTTCGTAGCCCACTTCGCTGGTCCAGCCGGTGCGGGTCACAATGACGGGGATTCCATCCAGTTCCGTTTCGAGGAAGAAGTAATAGCGCAGCGCCAGGACGCGATCGCCGAACAGCGCCTGCATCACCTGTTTGGACTTGGGGCCCTGCACCTGTACCGGCGAGACGTCCGGTTCGCGCACTTCGACGCGCATGCCGGAGTTCACCGCCAGGCCCTTGGCATAAAGCAGCAGATCGCTATCGGCGCCCGCCAGCCAGAAGTGCTGCTCGCCCAGACGCAACAGCACCGGGTCGTTGACGATGCCGCCTTCCGGGGTGGTGATGACCACATACTTGCCCTGCCCCACCTGGCACTTCGCGAGGTCGCGCGGCGTCAGCAGGCTGGTGAAGCGAAAGGCATCCGGACCGGTGATCTCGGTCTGCCGTTCCACCGAGACGTCCCACAGCGTCACTTCATTGAGCAGGTGCCAGTATTCGTTGACCGGATCGTCGTAGTAACTGGGCAGGAACATATGGTTGTAGACGGTATACGCGCGGCAACCGCTGCGCAGGGTAGCTTCGAAAAACGGCGAACGGCGCAGGCGCGCACCGCGCTGGATGAGGCGCATGTCGAAGGACATAAGGTCAAGCCAGTATACTACAGCGGGTCCGCCGCGCCGCTCGCGTGCGACAATGACGGCATGCTCAGAAGCCTCCGTTGCGCCCTTGTGCTACCGTTCGTGTTCTCCCTATGCCACGCCGCCAATCCGGGCGGCGTTCCGCTCAGCTCGTTGACATTTAACGGCTGGGCCGGGCTGCTCAGCGATGGTTATGTCCGGCTGACCCACAATAGCAGCCAGGCGTCCAGCGCCTTCGTCCCCACGCCGTTTACCCTGGGGCAGAATGACAGCTTCGCGGCGGAGTTCGTTTACCGCTCACAACAGGAGATAGGCCAATGCATCGCCGACGGACTGGCCTTCGTCGTCCAGAATAGCCCCGCCGGTCCAAACTATCTGGGCTCGGACGGCTCCGGCTTGGGATTCTTTACCGGAACTGTCTCGCCCGCCATCGGACTGACGTTCGACTATTACGAGAACGCCATCACCGGGACGCCGCCCAATGCGGCGGCTATCGCCTCCCCGGACGGCACGGACCTGGTTTGGACTTCGCCCAACCCGCCGGCTCTTTCCGGTCCCGATGCGGTGCGTTATGTCCGAGTCATTTACCACAATTCGAGTAAGATAATGCGCGTGTATTACAGCGCCACGCCCAAGCCACCCACGACACCATTACTGGAGATGGTATTGCCCACCGATCTGTCATCGCTGCTGGGCGGCCAGGCTTACTTCGGTGTCACGGCTGGTACGGGAAGCTGTTACAGCGCGCAGGTGCTACTTTATCTCGGGCTCAACGTGGTGAATCAGCAGTAAGGTTCCGAGCTATTCTCGCGCTCCGACGGGTTGGGAATCTGACCTTCCGAATCTCAAGGGGTTGATAACTGTTTTGTTTAGAGCTTCCGACAGACTATCTTGAACGTGTATGCGTAACGGCAGGGGCGCTTGGCGGGAGGACGGATCACCAGGCCCTTGGCGTCCGCCTGGAACCTGATGGCCTCGTCCGAACCCAGCATGGTCACTTGCGCCACCTGTTTTCCGGCCAGGGACGTCAGCCTCAGATCGTCTTCCGGCCAGTAAGGTGTAATGGCGTACAGCGTGTTGCCCTTGCGCGTGAAGTGTACGTCGCCATCGTGATACGGCTCCCAGTAATGCGAGCCGTAGATCCCCTCCCCGTTTACCCGTAACCACTCGCCGACTTCCCGCAATGTGTGCTGCATGATTTGCGGAATGGTTCCGTCGGCTTTAGGCCCTATGTTCAGCAACAGATTCCCGTTCTTACTGACGATGTCGACCAGGTAGTCCACCACCTGCTTGGGAGTCATGTACGCGCCATCCGGCAGGCGCCGGTTGTAACCCCAGGATGTGGGATCGAGCGAGTCGCACTCTTCCCATTTCTCCTTCAGGACCCGGCTGACGGCGGTCCGCTCGGGCGTCTTATAGTCGCCGACCATGCCGCCGTCCGTGTCCAGGCCCCAGCGATCGTTGGCCACCACCTCGGCCGGATCTTCGGCGTGGTTATAGTAATAGGCAAGTACCTGCTTGCTGTTCCAATAGTCCGCGGGTAGAGTCTTGCCGTCCCAGGTGCGCACGGGTCCTTCGAGCACGTCGCCCCATAAGATGCTGGGATGGTAGCGGTCCACTAACTCTTCGATGGAGTGATTCATGTATGCGACCCAGTCGCGGCCGGGGTAGCGGGAGTCCCAGAAGGTGTAAGTCGTGTTGTGATAGAAGCCCATTTTGAGGCCCTTCTGGCGGACCGCCCCGGCCAGATCGCCGGCCAGGTCGCGGTGAGGACCCATCTCACCGGCATTGCGGCGGGTGAACTTCGTGGGCCAGAGCGCGAACTCGTCGCCATGCTTGGCGGTGAGGACGACATATCGTGCGCCCGCCGCGCGGAACAGGTCCGCCCAGCCCGCCGGATCGAAGTGCTCGGCCTTGAACATGGGGATGAAGTCGTCGTAGGCGAAGTCCGCGCCCCAGTTGGCCATGTGGTATTTGACCGCGTCTTCTACGATCCGGGAGCGATACAGGCTGTCCGGCAGGTCGCCGCGGGCGGCGTTGAAAGGCGGACCGCCGAACAGGAATCCGAATCCGGCCTTGGGGCTGATGAACGCCACGTACCATTCGTGGTACGCGGGCACGGAGAAGACTCCCCAGTGGATGAATATGCCGAACTTGGCGTCTTCAAACCACGCCGGAACCTGGTGGCGGCGCAGCGATTCGCTGGTGGCCTGGTATGGCCGCGGGCGGGTTTGGCCGGCGAGCAATCCGGCGCCGGCGACCGCCAACGTCAGTGGCGCGAGGATGCGATGGAAGGACATGTTTATTGGCTCAGTTTGAGGACCCAGGCGGGCTGCTTCATCAGACTCTCGGGCAGCACGGGAGGATTGATGGTGACGGCATTTCCGGCCGCTTTCCAATGGACCAGCGCCGTACTGCCCAGCAAGGCCGCCGATTTCAGATGGGCGCCATCGAATTCCCGCAGTGTGAATGGGCCCGAAGGCCATCGCGGCAGGATGGCATAGACGTCGTTACCCTTGGCCGTGAAGAAGGCCTCAATGGAGTCCGCTACCTTGGTGACGTCGTAGGTAGCGTTGAACTCCTGGCTGTAATCGACCTTCGGCTCTTCGTGTGCGCGCCATTGGCGGGTTACTTTCCAGGGCCGGGTCCCGTAGATGGCTTCGCCGTTCACCTTGAGCCAGTCGCCCATTTGCAGCAGGCGCTCCTCCATAATGACCGGAATCGTGCCATCCGCCGCCGGACCGATGTCCAGCAGCAGGTTCCCGCCGCGACTGACCAAGTCGGTCAGCAGGATGACCAGTTCGCGGCCGGTGTGATAGTCCTGCAGGCGCTCGGCGCGGTTGTAGCCGTAAGAGAATCCCATGCCGCGGCTTTCTTCCCAGGGATGGTTCAGCCCGCTCAGTCCGGCCGTGTACTCGGTAGTCCAGTAACCGCCGTGCTTGTGGCGGGTCTCTTTTCCCCAGCGGTCGTTGATCACCACGTCGTCTTTGACCGGAGATTCGTTGAAGAGCCAGGCCAGCAGCTCGGGACTGTGCCATTCCTCGGAGGGCAGGTCCCACTCCCCATCGCTGAAGATGAGCGCCGGGCGGAGGCGCGTGACCATGTCTTTGAACTGCGGCATCATATGGTCGCGGATGTAGCGCGGCTTGTCGGAAAGCCAGAGCGGGTTGTACCATTCGTACAACGAATAATAGAAGCCCATCCTGAGGCCCCGGGCGCGCACGGCCGCTGCCAGATCGCCGGCCAGGTCGCGGTGCGGGCCGATTTCCACGCTATTCCACGGCCTACCCCAGGTCGCGGAAGCTTCGCGGCTGGGCCAAAGCGCAAAGCCCTCGTGATGTTTCGACGTCAGCACCACGTAGCGGGCGCCGGAGTGTTGAAAGACGTCCGCCCAGTGTCCCGGATCGAACAGCTCGGCGCGGAACATGGGCGCGAAGTTCTGATAGGGAAAATCCTTGCCGTACACCCGCTGATGAAACGCCCAGGAGCCGGCATCCACCGCGCCGGCGCCCGGCTTCCGCCCTTCCGTGATGGCATGCCAATACCACTCGGCGTAAGCCAATTTACCCGGCAAAACCGGCGCGTAGGAGGGCACCGAATAGACGCCCCAATGAATGAAGATGCCGAATTTGGCTTCGCCGAACCAGGACGGCACCGGGCGGCGATCCACGGAGTCCCAGGCAGGCTGATACGATTGCGCCCCGAGCAGGAGAGCTCCGGATAGAAGCAGCAGGCAGAGTTTCGTCATTTTTGACCTTCGATACTTGAGAGTAGCGCTAAGAAACCCGATCGCCAAGACGCTGACGCGACAGACGCTGACGCGGCACAGGCGCCCGAACGCTGCTAGACTAATGGCTGCATGCCTTCAGTGGCCCTCACCATCGCTGGATCGGACCCGATAGGCGGCGCTGGCGTGCAGGCCGATCTCAAGACCTTTCACCAGTTCGGCGTTTACGGCGAAGCCGTCATCACGCTTCTGACCGTGCAGAATACGGTGAAAGTGGACCGCGTGGATTGCATCCCCGCCGAGCTGGTGCTGGCGCAGTTGCGTGCCGTATTGGAGGACATCCCGCCGCAGGCGGCCAAAACCGGCGCGCTGGGCAACCGCGAGATCGTGGAAGCGATTGCTTCAGCCGCCGCCGGCTTCCGGTTCCCGCTGGTGGTGGATCCGGTGATGGTAAGCAAACACGGTCAAGCCTTGATCTCACCGGAGGCCGTCAAGGCCATGCGCGAGTGCCTGCTTCCCCGCGCGACGCTGATCTGCCCAAACCTGGCCGAGGCCGAGGAACTGACCGGAACGCCGGTGCGGACGGTGGACGACATGCGTACGGCGGCCAAGCGCCTGTGTGAGATGGGCGCGAAGGCGGCTATCGTGAAGGGCGGCCACCTGCAGGATAGCGCGGTGGACGTGCTGTACGACGGGCAGGACTGGCGCGAATTCACCGCGCCGCACTTCGATACGCGCCACACGCACGGAACCGGCTGCACTTTCTCCGCCAGCATCACCGCGGAACTGGCGCGCGGCAGCGAGTTGCAGGCCGCCGTGGCGCGCGCCAAGAACTTCGTCACGCAGGCCATACGATCGAACCCCGGATTAGGCCACGGCGCCGGTCCGCTGAACCACCATGCCGCGACGGGATGGAAAGCAGGCGCGAAATGAAATTCACGGATTTGTTGCACGCCGCCATTCAACGGTCGGAGATCCCGCTGCGGTTCGAGCCGGGCGCCGAGGAGGCCGTCGCCAAACCGGTGATCGAGCTGCTCGAAACGTGGCTGGAGGCGCACCGGCCGGCGCAATCGTCCTCCCCGTTCGAAGCCGGGCAGGCGGCGCTGATCGCGCAGCTCATCGACGAGATGCGCGGCGAGCGGGATCTTCCCGGCGAATAGCGCATACCGTTCGCGGGCGCTGGGGTGTATAACGATATGTCTATGCGTGCCCTCTTGATTCCGCTGTTGGCGTGCCTGCCGCTCTGCGCGCAAAAGCACGTGCCGCCCAAGCGCTCGTCCCAGATTCAGGACGGCTTCGGTATCAACTCCGATCTGCCGCGCGATCCGTACCTGCCCTGGGACCGCCACTGGTGGACCCGCATGTTTGACGCGGGTGTGAGCTGGATACGCATCGGCCAATACGAAAACACCTCGGACTACACGAGTTGGGACTGGATCGAGCAGAAGCGCGGCGTGCTGGCGATTCCCGAGGGTCTCGACGACTATGTCGATTCGCTGGTGGATAACGGGGTCAAGGTGCAGGTGCAACTGCTGTACGGCAATCCCATGTACACCTCGCCGGCAGGCAGGTTGCCGGATGCGATCGTGGCGGAACCGGGTGGCTTTCACAATCCCGACCGCAGCCTCTACTCCGCGTACTGGCCGCCCAAGACGCCGGAGCAGGTTGCGGCGTTCGTCCGTTACGTGCAGTTCATGGTCGGGCATTTCCGGGGACGCATCCGGTATTACGCGCTGTGGAACGAGCAGGACATCGACTATTGGAATCCGCAGCCGAATCCGGAAGACTACGGACGGTTGCTCAAAGCATTCATCCCCGCGGTACACGGCGCCGATCCGGAAGCCAAGGTGATTTACGGCGGGCAGGCCGATCCCACGCGCGATTTCGCGCGCCGGGCACTGGATGCCTGCCAATGCGCGTCCGGCATCGACGTATTCGCCTATCACACGTACCCCGGTTACGGCCGGAACCTGAATCCGGAGGCGATGGACTCCGGCGCGTATGGGAAAGAGTCGCCCGCCAAGCTGCGCGCGCTGGTGCGTGGCTATCCGGGGATTCGGAAAGATATTCCTTTCTGGGACGATGAGTTCAACTCGATTCCGTCGTGGACGGGTTCTGACGAGTCGGTGCAGGCGAAATACGTTCCGCGCGGCCTGGTCTACAATTGGGCGCGCGGCGTGCGTACCTTTGTGTGGCTGCTGACTGCCGGGACCGACGGCAATGAGTACGACGACTTCGGCATGATTCACGGCCTGCGCTATCTGGCTGACGATTTCACGCCGCGACCGGTCTATTACGCGCTCCAGAACACCAATGCCTTGTTTGCGGATACGCGCCTCGATCCGGAGATCAAGGTGTCGTGGCCGGCCGCGCCGAAGACCTTCCTGGCATACGGCTTTCGCAGCAAGTCGGGCAAGGCGATCGTGGCTTACTGGCTGGGGGTGCACAGCGAACCGGGGAACAAGTTCGCGCCGTTGCATGCCGATCTCACTATCGCCAACGCGGGTATCCGCCATCCCGCGCTGATCGACGTGGTCTCGGGCACGATCGAGCCGCTGCCGGGCCTGGCCGATGTGCCCGTGCGCGATAGTGTCATGGCGATCGCGGATGAGAGCTACTTCGACTGGCCGGTGCTTCCGGAGGCCCCCAGCTCGCTGCACGCAACCGCGGCCGGAGATGAGGTACGCCTCTCGTGGCAAATGCACGGCGGCGATCCGGCGCAAGCCATCGTGGAGCGCCGCGACGGGGATAGCGGACGCTGGACGCGGGTGGCGACGCAGGTCGCGGCCCAGGCGGAGTATACGGATCGCGGCGCGCCGGCGGGCCTGGTGTGTTACCGCGTGCGTGCGGCGAATGCGCATGGCGCGTCCGCGTATTCGAACGTAGTACGGATCCGGCGCTGAGATTCGAATTGCCGGCTCCATGGGCGAGGGTGCCACAAAAGCCGAACCCGCTCCACCGTTGGCTGGCCCATCGGCGGGTCGCGCGTTGTGGGTCAAGTGGGTCCGACTGTTCCGAATCGTTCCTAAACGCTAGGCGACGACAGGGGGAAATCCGCTGAAGCGCCCTGATCAGAGGGCTTCACCCTTTGCAGCTTGACCTCGGACCAGGAACGTTTTGGGATAGGACCCGCTGCCGCAGATCTTGAAAGAGCCGAAATCCTTGTACCAGTCACCGCCGGGCACTTCAGGGCGCGTCTCGACCCACAGGCGAAGTTGATTGAGATCCGAGATGCTGATCGCGCGATCACGCATTCGCTCGATCAGATGTTGCCTTACCCCTTCGGGCAGGCTGTCCCAGCGTTCGAGCTGCGGCATTAGCCGCCGAAAACCATTCTGCCGAGTTCATCGCCCAAGCGGTTAGCCGCTTCCGGATCCTGCTCGTTGCGGAAACGCTCAGCGAGAGCAAAGAACTGCTGCTGCTTTCGCTTCTCTGCGTCGATTCCGTTCTCGATCAGCTCCAACAACATGCGATTTTTGCTCAGCTTCCGGCTCTTGGCCATGCTACCCACCTGCTTCGCCACCCTGGGCGGCAGGCTGACGCTCTGGCGAACCGCCTTCTGAGCCACTTTCATAACACCATTATGCACCAAAACGGTGTAGAGAGTTTCGAGCGTCTAAACTACCACCGCGTGCTATTTAGGATGCAAACAGAAACTCAGCGACGCAGTCGATGACCGAATGGCCCGGGCCAGGTCCGAGATGACAAAGCCGTCAACAGCGTTCGTGGATTCTGTCGCCGAGGACTTTGCGTTCGGCCCGCTTCCGCAGGGGGCAAACATCGCGGTGTATTTCTTCTTCACGGCCACCATTGCAGTCATCAAGAACTTCGCCACTGACTTAGGCGAAGAAATCGGCTGGCGAGGATTCCTTGTGCCCGAACTCGCGAAGCGCCACGGCTTCGTTGCCGCTTCCCTCATTGCGGGAATCATTTGGGCCCTCTGGCACTACCCCATTCTCCTGCTCCGTTCGTATCACAGCGTGAATCCAGTTTGGTACTACCTACCGCTGTTCACGGTCACGGTCACCACAATCAACTTCCTCTGGACCTGGATGCGTCTGAAGTCTGGGAGTATTTGGCCCTGCGTCTTTTTGCACGCCGCTCACAATACGTTCTTCCAGAAGTTTTTTGATCCCCTCACCGTGTACAACAGCAAGACACCATATGTCGCCGGCGAGTTTGGGGCGGTGTACTACTGGCGACGGGCGCCACGAAATAGAGGCATCTCCCCTTGGGCCTCCTGGTAGAGTTGCCTCCGTCGCCGCACAGGGGTAGGTCCCGAGTGAATTGCGGGTCGGGACAGTCCGGGCTTATCAGCCGCGTTTACTATCACGAGTCTCGCGGAGGCACAGCGGGATACGAATCCATATTGAACTATCGCCAACTCGAACACTGGCCCCGCGGGTGCCGGGAAAGGCTCTATATCCGCGCTCATCGCAAGTGAACAGCGTTGGAGCTAACGCAGAGCCGTCACCGGAATCACAAAGGCGACCGTGTTGACGACTCCCTTTCGCTGAAACTGGATCCAGACCTTGTAGCTCGCCTCGCGCGGAAAGAAGATATTGAACTGCATCTCCGGGCCGCCGTTGGCGATGAACGGGTGATCGTGGATCGTATCTACTAAGTCGTTACTGACTGCCAGCAGGTGCGCCCAGGCGCCAATGTATGGCTCCAGGCCATCCGCCGGTGTCAGATGCACGAAGAGCATGGTCTTCTTGCCGGCGATGGGCTGCGCGGGATCGAGCTTCAATTCGGCGGTCAGGTTTTCGGCGTGCTTCGGGGTGAGATCGGGGCCGAGCTTCGGAATCGCCGCTTCGAGCGGCGTGGTGTATCCGGCGGTGGTGATGGTTTTGGGCGCGAGCTGCGGCGTGCCGCCGGTCGGATAGAAATCGGCCAGCAGGCGATACGTGCCTGGCTTCGGCAGCGACGTGTCTAACCGAAACACGGCATCCGCGCCGAAGACCGGATGCACGTGCGCAAAGTAGCCGAGGTCCTGGCTGACGATGAATAGGTGAAACAGCTTCTCGTGCACGATCTGGAATTGTTTCACGGGCGCGCCGGTTTGCGGATCGGCGATGCGGAATTCCAAGGTAACCGGTGCGCCGCTGGGGATCTGCGGAGGATTCACCTGCAAGTCCACGGGATACTCGATCGGCTCCGGCAGGTTCGCTACCAGGGTCATACCGCAGCGCGGGCACTTGCCGGGGGCGCTGGACCGTACGTCCCGATCCATGGGGCAAACGAACTCGATGACGCGGGGGCTCTGCTGGGCGTACAACGCCACGGCGAGCAACACGGCGGCCCCCAGGCGGCGCACGTTCACTTCTCCGGTTCGAAAGGCCATACAGAGGTGGTGCTGTACCCGCCATCGACGGCAATGATCTGGCCGGTGATGTAATCAGCGCCGGGGCTGGCCAGAAATACGGCCAGCGGCGCCACGTCGTCCGGGGTGCCCGGATTTGGATTGGCCTGCGCGCCTTTCAGCCACTCGCGCATGCGCTCCGGCTCCCACATGCGGCGGTTGAGATCGGTGATGATGAAGCCCGGCGCAATGCAATTCACCTGGATGTTATGACGTCCCCACTCCGCGGCCAGCACTCTGGTGAGCTGGCCGAGAGCGCCTTTGGTCATCGCATACACGGAGAGATAGGGCAGGCCCAGCAGCGACATCAGGCTGCCGATCATAATGACTTTGCCTCCCGCGCCGCGGGCGATCATGCGCGCGCCGATCTGCTGCGTCAGCTCCACGATGCCGTGCAGATTGGTGCGCATGATGTGCTCGTATTCGGCCTGGGTGTATTGGGAGAAGCCTTTGCGGATATTGGTGCCCGCCACGTTGACCAGGATGTCGGGCGTCTCGATGCCGGCGGCCGCTTCCCGGATGGACGCGGGATCGGCCAGGTCCAGGCGCAGCGTGGCGGCGTGGCAGCCTTCGGCCGTCAGCTCTTTCGCGTGCAGCGCCAGTTTGTCGATTGAGCGGGCGGCCAAGGTCGTGCGCGCGCCGGCCCGGGCAAGCTGCTGCGCGATCGCGAGTCCGATACCGCGGCTGGCGCCCGCCACCAGGGCGGTCTTGCCGGAGAGGGAAAAGGGGTTCATTAGCATCACCGCAAAAGCCCGAAGATCTGCTCGGTGCCGGCATAGCTCCACTGCGCCATCCAGCGCCCCAGATCGGAGAAGGAGACCACCACGATCAGCAACAGGAACCCGGCGCGCGCCAGTTCATTGTATATGACCGCCGGCACACGCGCGGCCAACAGCAGCTTGGAGCCGTCCAGCGGCGGCACCGGAAGCATGTTGAAGATGGCCAGGTACAGGCTCAGGTTGACGCCGTGCGCGGCGAATCGCGCCAGGAAAGGCGCGAAGTTGACGGTCATGCGCGCCACGATAGCCAGGATCACGGCAAAGACGACGTTGCTCGCCGGACCGGCCAAGGCCACCAGCGCCAAGCCGTTCAGGCCCCCGCGCAGCTTGGCTGGATTGCTGAAGACCGGCTTCCCCCAACCGATGAATCCGCCGCCGAAAAGCGACGTCACCAAAGGCAGGATGGTGGTGCCGAGCCAGTCTACGTGCGCCATGGGATTCAAGGTGACGCGGCCTTGCAGACGCGGCGTATCGTCGCCCAGGCGGGTGGCCACCCAGGCGTGCGCGAATTCATGAGGGGTGGTGAGCAGCCACAACAGGGCCACGTTGATGAGTGCGGTTGCGAGATCGAGATGCATGGAGTCAGCGGCGGTTGGCCACGGCGGCCCACAGGATAAGCAGCGCCAGCACCGCCACAACGGCAATAACCGATAACAAGCTGATACCTTCTATTGTATGCGCATCACGGCGATTGAAACGATCCACCTGCGGCGCGGCATTACGGTGCATTGGGGACCCATACAGTGGCTATGGGTTCGCGTCCACACCGATAGTGGCCTGGTCGGGCTGGGAGAGACTTATCCGCACCCGGAAGCCGAGAAGGAGGTGGTGCGGCGGCTGGCGCCTGTTCTGCTGGGACGCGATCCCTCCCAGATCGACCGCTTGTGGGCCGACATGTTCCATGCGGTGGCATATAGCGGCTGGGCGGGCGCGGAGATGCGGGCCATCAGCGCGCTGGACGTCGCGCTCTGGGACCTGGCGGGCAAGGCGGCGAATCAGCCGATTTACCAGTTGCTCGGCGGGGCTTCGCGCGCTGCCATCCGGACTTACAACACCTGCTACGACCATCTCGACTTTCTGACCGAGCCCGTTCGCTTAGCGGGTGAACTGGCCAAGTCCGGAATCCACGCCATGAAAATCTGGCCGTTCGATCCGATTGCCCAGGAGACCGGCGGCCACTCCATCACGCCCGATCAGATGCGGCGCGGCAGCGAGCCGCTGCGGCTGATTCGTGAAGAATTCGGCGATTCCATGGAAGTCGCCATGGAGTTTCACGCCTATTGGGATCTGCCCTGCGCCATACGCATCGCCCAGGCCATGGAGCCGTACGCGCCGATGTGGCTGGAGGAGATGCTGCCGCAAGACAACCTGGCGGCGTACCACGAGTTAGCCGCCGCCACCCGGCTGCCCTTATGCCTCAGTGAGCGGTTGATGACCCGCTGGGGCTTTCGCGAATTGATCGAGAATCGCGCCGCGCGCATCGTCATGCCGGACATCTGCTGGTGCGGCGGCATCTCGGAAGCTAAGAAGATCGCCACTATGGCGGAGACTTACTATCTCCCGATCGCGCCGCATAACTGCGGCGGTCCGGTGTTACATGCGGCGTCCCTGCACTTATCCGCCAACCTGACCAACCTATACATCCTGGAGAGCGTGCGGCGTCACTACCTGGATGAGTATCGCGGCATTGTCACTCAGGCGCCCGAACCCGTGAACGGGCACTTCGGACTGCCGCCGGGGCCGGGGCTCGGTATCGAGTTGTGCGCGGAGGTGATGACGCGCGCGGACGCCATCGTGGAAACGATCCGTTAGTGGCGGAAGTGCCGGACGCCGGTGAAGACCATGGCCAGTCCCAGGCGGTCGGCCGCGGCGATCACTTCGGCGTCGCGGACTGATCCGCCGGGTTGGATCAAGGCGGTCGCCCCGTGGCGCGCGGCTTCTTCCACGCCATCCGGGAACGGGAAGAAAGCGTCAGAGCCGACCACCGTGCCGGCTAGGGGCAGCGCGGCTTTCATGGCGGCCAGCTTGACCGAATCGACGCGGCTCATCTGCCCGGCGCCGACGCCCACCGTCTGCCCGGCGCGCGCAAACACGATGGCGTTGGATTTGACGTGCTTGGCGACTTTCCAGGCAAATTCCAGCGCCGCCCACTCCTCGTCGCTGGGCGCGCGCTGCGTCTTCACCTGGGCCGCCGCCCGATCCAGGCGGACGATGTCGGCGGTCTGCGCCAGGTAACCGCCGGAGATGGATTTCACCACCAGGCGGTCCATCCCATGCACCACCTGCATCAGCCGCAGATTCTTCTTACCGCCCAGCACACTCAGCGCCTGTGGCGTAAATTCCGGGGCGGCGATAGCTTCGAGAAACGTCCTGGCGCATTCGCGGGCGCTCTCTTCATCGACGGTTCGATTGAATGCGACCACACCGCCGTATGCTGACACAGGATCGCAAGCGAACGCCAGGCGATAGCTTTCGGCAAGAGCCGTGCTTTCGGCGCAGCCGCAGGGATTGGTGTGTTTGATAATGGCGGTGGCCGGCGCATCGAATTCGTTCACCAGTTGCCAGGCGGCGTCCAGGTCGACCAGGTTATTGTAGGAGAGTTCCTTTCCCTGAAGCTGCGCGGCGCCCGCGATGCCCGCGCCGCGCCGTCCATAGAGCGCCGCGGACTGGTGCGGATTTTCGCCGTAGCGCAGATCCATGATCTTATCCGCGCGCACATCCAGGACGGCGGGCAGAGGCGCCACGGCGTCGACCTGCGCCAGGCGGGCGCTGATAGCGCGATCGTAGTCCGCCGTGGTGCGGAAGGCTTTCTGCGCCAGCCGCCAGTGCGTCTCCGGCGACAGCGCGCCGCCGGCGGCTTTCATCTCGGCAATTATTGTGGCATAGTCTGCCGGTGAAACCACCACCGCGACATCCTGGTAATTCTTGGCCGCGGAGCGGATCATAGTAGGTCCGCCTATGTCGATGTTTTCGATCAACTCGGCCAGGCTGGCGTCGGCGCGCGAGGCCACATCTGCGAAGGCGTAGAGATTGACCACCACCATGTCGATGGGCTTAATGCCGTGCGCCGCGAGCGCCTGCATGTGCGCGGGCTTGCCGCGCATCGCCAGAATACCGCCGGTGATGTTGGGATGCATGGTCTTGACGCGCCCGTCCAGCATTTCGGGGAAGCCGGTCACTTCGGCGACGTCGCGCACGGGCACGCCGGCTTCGCGCAGCAGACGGGCGGTTCCACCGGTAGAAATCAGGCCCGCACCCAGGGCGTGCAACGCGCGCGCAAACTCCGCCAGGCCGGCTTTGTCAGTGACACTGATGAGAACCGTTTCGATCTTTGGCATGAAATCGCAAGTTAACACGCCTACAGACACTTGCGGCTGCGCTCATGGGTGTGCCATATTACAATGCTACCGTACAGCCGCATGAGCGAAGATCACGAGTTCAAGAAGCACACCGACGAAGCCCTGACTGCTTTGCAGCGCGACTTGGTTCTGGCGGGCGACGATTACGGTTTTGATTCGAGCCTGCACGGCGGAACCATCACCATCAACTTCCATCATCCGCCGGGTAAGTTCACGGTCGCGGCCGAATCGGGGCAAATCAAGGTAGCCGCCGGTCCGCGCCACTTTAAGCTCGATTGGGACATCGTGGAGAATGCCTTCGTCCACACCGAGTCACATCAAACCTTGAAGGAACTGCTGGAACAGGCCATCAGCAAACAACTGAAGCAAGACGTACAGCTTTAGCGCGCGAATGGCCTTTCCCGATCAGGACCGCGCGGATCTGGGCCGCTTCGGATACGCCCAGGAACTGTTCCGCGGCATGGGCGGGTTTTCGAACTTTGCCATCTCGTTTTCCATCATTTCGATTCTTACCGGCGCCGTGACCCTGTTCGGCTACGGGCTGGAAATGGGCGGGCCGCTGGAGATGACCCTGGGCTGGCCGGTGGCCACCATCTTCACCCTGGCGGTGGCCGCCAGCATGGCCGAGTTATGCTCGGCTTATCCCACCGCCGGCGCAACTTATCATTGGGCCGCCGACCTGGGCGGCAAAGGCTGGGGCTGGCTGGTGGCGTGGCTGAATATTCTGGGACTGATCGCGGCGCAAGCAGGCATCAATTACAGTTGCGCGCAGTTCATCCTGCCGTTCCTGAGCCTGCCGTCCACGCCTTTCAATCTCTATTGCATGTTCGCGTTCATCCTGCTGAACCAGGGCATCCTGAACCACTACGGCATCCGCCTGGTAGCCATTCTGAATGACTTCAGCGTGACGGTGCACATCGCCGGAGTCGCGCTGGTGGTGTTGGCGCTGTTCTTTCTGGCGCCCAAACAGCCGGTCCCGTTTCTGTTTCACGCCGTGAACAGCAACGGCCGCGCGATCTACTGGTGGGCATTCATCCTGGGGCTGCTGCAGGCGCAATGGACTTATACCGGTTTCGACGCCTCCGCGCACATGGCGGAAGAGACCCACGATCCGCGCCGGCGGGCGCCGTGGGGCATCGTCCTGGCCGTGGGCGTCTCCGGCGTAGCGGGATACTTCCTGCTGATGGCGCTCACGCTGGCGATTCGCAGCATTCCGGGCGTGCTGGCGGCCAGGGACGCGCAAGGCAACCAGGTTCCGGCGGTGATCGCCATCCTGCAGCAGGCGCTGGGCGCGAAGGCCGGCAATGCCATGGCGGCGCTGGCTTCCATGGCCATGTGGTTTTGCGGGCTGGCATGCATCACCTCGGCGTCGCGCGCGCTGTATTCCCTGGCGCGCGATCACGGCACGCCGTTGGCGGCACAGGTGCGCCGGGTGAGCCCGCGGCACGGCACGCCGGCGCCCTCCATCTGGCTGATCGTGATGGCGTCCATGGCGGCGATGCTGTGGACGAAAGCGGTGCCGGTGGTCAGCTCGCTGAGTACCGTGGCGTTGTATCTGGCTTATACCATTCCGATCGCGCTGGCGTGGCGCGCGCGGCGGGCGGGCTCGGACTGGCCGCGGCAGGCGGTCTGGAGCCTGGGCCGTTTCGGCGGGCCGCTCAACGTGGTGGCGATCCTGTTCGCGGCGTTCATTTGCGTGGTGCTGGTAATGCCGCCGAATGAGCTGGCGGGCAAGACGCTGGCGGGCCTGTTGGCGGCCCTGGGGGTACTGTACGTGGCGGTCGTGCGGCGCCGGTTCAAAGGTCCGGATTGGAGCCGCAGGAAGCCCTATTGCAGGTAGCGGAACGTGCGCCACTCGCTGGGATTGCCGCGCTTGCCGTTACCATTCAGAGGCCAGACGCGCCAGCGGCCCGGCTGCGCGCCGATGAAATTGAAAGTGTACGCGGTCCCGTTCACCGCGAAGTGGACGGCGCTTTCGTCGAGGCCGAAACCGGCGGGGCGAATTACCCGAATGTCCTCCGGTGCGCCCCGCTCGTTCACCACCAGGGCCAATTTGACGACGCTGTTCACGCCGGCCCGGCGGGTCTCTTCGCTGTACTGCGGTTCGGATCTGGAGACGACTTGCGGCGACCGGCAGCACCAGCGCCAGCGAGACGAGTTTCATCTCAATACAAAGCGCGCACCGGTTCCAGGCCGGCAGCCTTGCCCAACGCCTCCAGGTAGCGCCGGCCGCCGGCGGCCATCAGACCCATATCCGTCGGACCTTGAAACAACAGAAACCCGCGCTCCCTGTACTGCAGCGCGATCTCCGGCGTCGCGGCCGGCCGGCCCAGGAACTTGCCGTGGCGCTTTCCGGCTTCCACAATGCGATCGATGGCGGCTTCCAGCCTGGGCTCGTCCTGCCTGCCGCGCAGGCCGAGCGAAAACGACAGGTCGCTGGTGCCGATGAACAGCACGTCCACCCCGGGCGTGGCGGCGATTTCGTCAATGCGCTCCACGGCGCGCGCTTCTTCGATGATGATGATCACCATCACATTGGCGTCGGCGGAATCGTGATACTGCGCTTCGCCTCCGGGCCAGGTGGTGCGCGCCAGCACGGGACCCGATCCGCGCCGTCCACCCGGCGGATAGCGGCAGGCGGCCGCGGCCTGCGCCGCCAGCTCCGGTGTACTGGTGAACGGGAACATCACCCCGCTCACCCCGGCATCCAGGACGCGCTTGGCCATCCAGATCTCGTTCACGGGAACGCGCGCGAAGGTCATGGCCGGCAGCCCCCGCGTGGCCAGGACCATGTTGCGCAGCGTTTCCAGGGTGATGGGCGAGTGCTCCATCTCCACCCAGAGAAAGTCGAAGCCCAAAGTGGCGGCATGCGCGGCCACATCGGGATTGCCTACCGTGATCGTCGCCGCCGTAACCGGCTGGCCCGCGCGCAATCGCGCTCTTACCGGATTTTCCCAGGATGTGCTCATTTTTTGATTAACCAAACTTCGGCTACCTCGCAACCGCGGCCGTTGCCGCCCAAGCCGGCCTCCCGATACCACGCCAGATCCAGCGCGCCATTTGCCGTCGCCGCGCGCGGAATGTCGAGCTCGACCGGCGCCACCGGCTGCGGCTTGCGCATCAGCGGATGAACCTCGATGCCGTCACCCGCCACCAGCCGGATCTTGCGTCCCGGACTGTCGCCGGCATAGACCACCCGAACACGATATTGCGCCGCCGGATCGAGCCCCGTGTACCGCATCCGCAAAGGTTCATCGTAAAACGATTCGGCATAGGTCCACCACGATTTCGGCCAAAGCGGGTGATATTCCAGGCTGACCGTACCCCGCAGCAGGTGCGGCTGGCGGGTGAGATCGCCGAGATCGTCGTAGAAACCGCCGGGGCCGGGATCGGTCCAGTTGAGGATGCGATCGATGGAGCCGCCACCGGCGAATTGCTTCTCCAGCCACAGACGGTTGTTGAGCGGCACGTCGAGGGTATCCAGGTTGGCGCCGCGATCCACCCCAATCGCCTTATATCGCGGCACGCTCAATTGCATGCCGATCGACTGAAACAGGGCCTCGGCCAGCTCGAAAATGCGCGCGCGCCACTCCGGGGCTACCGGGTGGCTTTGGGCGCGATCCAGAATGGCTGCCGCCGCGGTTGTGTCTCGCGTCTCCCGCAGTTGACGCAGGGCCTGGTCTTCGAGCGCGGTCTCATTGAGCAGCCGGCGGCGCGTGTAGGCATCGTAGTAGGCGCGATAGAGCGCCTGTTGAAAGCGCCAGTTCCGGAGGACGTGGGGCGGCGCGGCGCGCTCCATGGCCTGAAACTGCGCCAGGGTGGCATCCACGCCGGAGTTCGCCGCCAGTGGACCATGCCAGTTACGCTCCAGCCCGAGCAAGCCTTGGGCGAATGTGTCGGCGAACTGCTCGCCGATGAAATAGCGGCTGTACTGGCGGAGGATTTCGGCTACATCCTGATCCGGATTCCAGCCCAGCGCGCTCCAGACGAACTTGTTCACATCGTCGTTGGATCCCTCGGAGTAACTGATGAAGCCGATGGTCTGCGGCTGAAACAGGCGGAAAATACGGGCCTCTTCGAGCGGCCGCGGATTGATGCTTTCGCGGCCTTCGGTGAGCGCGTAGGCGGCGTCCCACGCGGGCACCGGAAACTGGCATTGCAGATCGTGGGTGATATCCGGATAGTGGCGGATCGGATAGCGGGCCGGCACGGCGGCGCGAAATTCGGGCAGCGAGATGCGCATCTGCGGCCCGTAGACCACTCCCGCGAGCCAGGCCGGCTGCTGGTCACGCAGGATGGCGAGAAACTCGTCCAGCCATTCCTGATTGAAACTCTGCGGCGACACCCACATCTGCGCGCCGGGATGGTAGCGATGCAGAACCTCGGTTTCCCGGGCCAGCAGGGCCATCAGATACTTCGGACGCGTGTGGCCGGGATCGCCGCCGGGCACGAAGACGGCATCTACGCGCGGCAACTGCCGGAACACGTCGCCCCACTCCCGCAGGGCGGACGCCACGGTCGCCGGATCGGAGTAGTCATGATCCATGGCCGGATACCAGATCCACACGTCCAGGCCGTAAGCATCCAGCAGGCGCGACAGCTCGATCATCATGCGCATGGGCGGCAGGGGGAAGTGCGGGCTGTCGGCTGCGTCGTCGGAGCGCGGCGGAATCAGCTCGACGGCGTTGCTCCCGAAAACAGCGAGGTCGCGGATGTACTGTTCGAACACCGACACGGACCAGGCGTCGTAGGTGTTCGATTTCGGCCGGTATCCCAGTTGGTGCCCGCGCAGCCGGTAGTGCGGCGCGCTGGTTTCGGCAAAGCCGTCGGGAAGCTGGATGGAGCCGCGGGTGATGCGCAATTCGCGCAACAGCCGCCCGATGCCGAACAGGATGCCGCGCGCGTCGTTGCCGGAGACCGTGACGCCATGGGCATCGCTCCGGATGCGATAGCCTTCGGCCGGGCCCGACCCGCGCTCGATGGTGACAGTCGCCGGCCCCGTGTCCCAGCGGATCCCGGAGCGTTTCTCGACCTCGTCGCGCAGCATGGCGACAGCCTTGGCTTCGCGCGCGGAGAGATCGGCGGGAGCGAAAACACGGGAGAGAGTCAGATCCAACGGCCGCGCCGGCAGCGCCAGGAGCAGCGTTCCCATCGCGATGGCGAAGAAGCGGCAGGCCACCGGCAAACTCATCAGCGCTTTCCCACCGGTATGACAAACTTCAGCGCCGTATGCGTCGGCGAGAACCGGGCCACCTTTACGTCCACCAACCCGGCCGCCAAGCCGGCGCCTCTCACGTCGTGTTCCGTGATTGTCTGCAATCCCTTGGGATAGACAATCCAGATGGCGCCCTGCCGCTTGATGGCCGCGGCGAGCCGGGCCACCCGCGCCAGGTCCTTCACGGCCTCCGCGCCGAATAAGATCAGATCCGATTCCTTGGCGGCCTTACCCTCCGTGATGTCGCCCGTGCGCGCCGCGACCTGGGCGCGAAAGTCCGCATCCGCTACACCCACCAACGACACGCGCAAACCCGGCTTGACGTCCAACTTATCGGCCAGGGTCCGCGGATGGCGGATCTTGTGCGCCCACTTCTCCGCCTGGGCGCCCAGCGCGAACGCGGCCGCGCCGCCCGGCCAGTTCACGCGCAGCACGCCATCCGTGGCATCCAGGGACTGAATCTCTTTGAGTGGAATCGACAGCCGGATCGCGCCGCGAAAAATCAAGTCATCGGTTTCGAGCAGCGCTTTGCCTGCCGCAGTCTGCCCATTGAACTGCACTTTGCAGCTAACTTCCTGACCCATCGACACACTCCCCCAGCGAGAGATCCAAGCGGCGCGCGAACTCATCCACATCCGTTCTGGTAACGTTCAGCGGAGGCGAAATGCGAATGCAGTTGCCGTAGGTGCCGCCCTTGCCAACCAGCAGGCCGTGACGCCGGGCGGCCTCCATCAGCTCCGCCGTCGCGCGGGCAGCGGGTTTCCGGCTCGCGCGGTCTTCCACCAGCTCCAGCGCCTGCATCAGGCCCATGCCGCGCACGTCGCCGACGATCGCATGCTTCGCGCGCAATTCTTCCAGCCTGGCGCGCAGATAGGCGCCGGTTTCCGCGGCATTCGCCAGCAGGTTTTCCTCTTCGATCAAATCCAGGACGGCCTTCGCCGCCGTGGTGGCCACCGGATTGCCGCCGAATGTCGAGATGGTCAGCCCGCGCACTCCGGCCGCCACTTCGGGTTTCGCCACGGTCAGGCCGATGGGGAACCCGTTGCCCAGCCCTTTGGCGCTGGTGATGATATCCGGCGTGACGCCCCAATGCTCGATGCCGAACCATTTTCCGCCGGTGCGGCCCCAGGCGGTCTGCACTTCGTCACTGATGAAGATGCCGCCCGCCTGCCGCACAATCCCCGCGACGATTGCGAAGTATTCCCTGGGTGGCGTGATGAATCCGCCGACGCCCTGGATCGGCTCGGCGATGAAGCCCGCTACGCGGCCGGAGGTCGTGGTGCGGATCACGTCTTCCACATCCCGCGCGCAGCGTACGTCGCACGCCGGATAGGTCAGGCCGAACGGGCAGCGGTAGCAGTACGCGTTGTGCGCGTAGGCCACGCCCGGCTGCACCGCCCCGCCCACGCGCCACACGGCCTGGCCGGTCAACGCCATGGCCATCGCGGACCGGCCGTGGTAGGAGTGCCGCAAGGCGATGATTTCGGTGCTGCCGGTATAGCAGCGCGCCGCCAGGATAGCCGTCTCGTTGGCTTCCGTGCCGCTGTTGGTGAAGAACGACTTGTTGAGCGCGCCGCCCGGCGTCAGGGAAGCGATCTTGCGCGCCAGCGCCGCCTGGGGCTCGGTCGCGAACACGGTCGAGACGTGCTGTAGGGTATCTACCTGGCGGTGCACGGCGGCATTCACCCGCTCGTTGCAGTGTCCCACGCTGACGGTGAGAATGCCGCCGAAAAAGTCGAGATAGGCGCGCCCCTCGGTGTCGTAGACGAACTGGTCCTTGGCCCGCGCCACGACCAGCGGCTGGCGGTAATAGTGAAAGACTGCCGGAAACAGATGCTCCTGCCCGGCCAGCACAATCTCGTCGTGCGTCATCCTTTGCAGCGTACCGCGCTTCGCGGTCCACACGCAGGGGCCGTGAGATTCCGTACGCATAAAAATTCCTGATGCGTCCCATGCAAAGAAGTTTTTCGAAAGCCGGCCCGCCGTTGGCGATAATATTCGGTAAGTCCCGCAGCCCCGTTTGCTCATCCGCAGCCCCGACGCTGCCCATTCCTTCCCCGTCGCAAGTCTCCAGATCCGCAAATGCCGAAACGCCGAAATTCCGTGGAGAGCCTGAAATCCTCCAAATGGTGGAACCCGTTGCGCGTGCGGGACGACCTGCCGGAGATGATCGCCAAGGGCGGCGAGGCGCTCTCGCCCGCGGAAAAAGACCTGCTCAAGTGGGTGGGCGTGTTCTTCCGCAAACCGACCCCCGGACAGTTCATGATGCGCATCCGCATGCCCAACGGCTTCGCGTCCAGCGCACAACTGCGCGCGATCGCCGAACTCTCCCGGCGTGTCGGCAACGGCCTGCTCGACATCACCACGCGCCAGCAGATCGAGCTGCGCGGCTTCGCGCTCGGCACGGTTCCCGAAATCTGGGAGAAACTTCGCGGCGTGGATCTCACCAGCCTGCAAACCGGCATGGACAATGTACGCAATATCAACGGCTGCGCGCTGGCCGGCCTGGCGCCGGATGAATTGCTGGACGCCTCGGGCGTGGTCTTCGAGCTGAATCGGATACTGGTGGGCGCTAACGGCAATCCCGAATTCGCCAATCTGCCCCGCAAGTTCAATCTCACGGTCACCGGCTGCCCGGCCAACTGCACGCACGACGAATCCCAGGATGTCGCGCTGGTCCCGGCGCGCCGCGGCGACTGTCTGGGCTTCAACATTCTGGCCGGGGGCAAGATGGGCTCCGGCGGCTTTACCATCGCCCAGCCGCTGGACGTTTTTGCAGAACCGCGCGCGGCGGCGGAGGTGGCCGCCGAACTGATCCGCATCTTCCGCGATCATGGCCCGCGCGAAGCCCGCTCCAAATGCCGCCTCGCCCACCTCATCGAAGAGTGGGGAATCGAAGAGCTGCGATATGTGCTGTGCGAACGGCTGATGCGCGAACTTCCACGCGCCGGCCAGGATCTGCGCCACCCGGACCGCCACACCGATCACCTGGGCATCGCTCCCCAGAAGCAGCCGGGCCTGTACGCGGTGGGGCTCGCCGTGGTCACCGGGAGGCTCACGTCCGAACAGCTCAGCGAACTGGCGCGCCTGGCGGATGCGTATGGCAATGGTGAAGTACGGCTGACCACCGGTCAGAACGCCATCCTGGCGAACGTGCCAACCGCGCGCCTGGCCGCCCTGGAACGCGAGCCGTTGTTGCAGCAACTCTCGCCGGCGCCCTCCCCGTTCTTCCGCGGCCTGGTGGCCTGCACCGGCACGGATTATTGCAACCTGGCGCAGATTGAAACCAAGTCGCGCGCCATCGCGTTATCGCAGGCGCTGGCCGAACGGCTGGGACCGGAACACGCGCCGCTGACCATTCACTGGTCCGGCTGCCCGGCCGGCTGCGGGAATCACCAGGCCGCCGATCTCGGATTTCGCGGACTGCGCGCCAACATCAACGGCCAGATCGTGGATGCCGTGGCCATATACAGCGGCGGGCGTACCGGCCCCGGCGCCACCGCCGGCCGGCAAATCCTGGATGTGGTGCCGTGCGACGGGCGGTTGCCCGACATTGTCGCCGGACTGGTTCCGAAACGCCGCGTGGCGGCGGACTGATGCCGCCACTTCTACCGGCTGGCGCCGTATCGCAGCAGCGTCTTGCGGCGACTCGCCAACTCAAAAGCCGTGCTGCAGTCGATGTACTCCCTCCGCCCGCGTTTCGGTGAGCCCTTTACCGATACCTCGATCTGGTAAGCGTGGGCCATGGGGCCGCAGCGCCGCCCGAGCGTATCCCAGAAATCGGGCGCGACATCCAGGTCTCCGGGAACACGGACGACTTCGCCGGCCGGCAGGCAGCGTGTCGTGATCGAGTAGCACACCGGCAGCGGCGTGAAACGCCTGAGATACGGTGCCAGGGGGTCGGTCACGCCGGCTGCCATATTCCGGTTCACGATTGAGACCATGCGCGCGAACGTATCGTCTGCCGCATGCGCCGCCGGCAAGGAGGAAACAGGCGCCGCGCCTTGGGTCGCGGATGCCGCCGCGGCGGATCTGACGCCCGCGGGCGCCAGGCCTTCACCGAGCGTCAGGAACTGCGGCACATCGGTGTCTGCCTTATCGTCGTTGGGATGCTGGAGGTTGTAACGATCGGCGATATGAAACGCCGAGTCCACGTTGGCTTGCAGCCGCTGGATCAAGTCGCCGTACACCCGCCGTTGGTCGGGGTTGTCCTGGTAAACGCCGTATTCCTTACCGCCAAGCGTTACCTTGATGGCGCGGGCGTGGAACTGGCCGTTCTGGTAGAATCCATTCCATTCGATCTTCCAATCGCTTTCGGGATCGGTAATGACGGCCGAAAGCATGAATGGCGCACCGCCGCGGCGGTACCAGACTCTGAATTCGGATTGTTCCCCCGCATGGATGGACGTTATGACGACAGCGCCTGAGCCATCCCTCTGGATCTGGCTGCGTGGGGCGACGCGCGGAACCGGAGGCCCCATACCGCCCGTTATCGGGGCCCCACATGTAGCCTTCTCCGCCGCGATTTTCTGGATGACACGCGCCTCGGCCATCAATTCCGGGACCGGGCGCAAGATCGCGGCCGGGCCGAGCGCGCGCGTCGGCTCCGCCACAGCGTCCGCGATCGGCCCCAGGCCAAGCCCGACGCGCGCGAATACCTGCGTCAGAGACGTCTCCAGGGGGAAGTCAGGACCGGGCGCGAATATCCATTGGCCATTTTCCCGGATCATGACTCCGAACGCTTTTGTTCCCGGCGGTAGCTGGTACTGCGTCCGGTCGTCACCCAGGTTCACGAACGTCGAGGGCGTGACATTTGGTATCGATTTGCCCCACGGCTCCCAGGCTTGCGTCGACCCGTTCACATCTTCCACCGGACGGGACGTGACTCGCATCCGTGACCGGTGCGACGCGTAGGTGATCAGGAGAAGCACTCTCTCAACTCCCGCCGGATCCGGAATTCTGAGGATTCCCCGGGGATCCAGGTCCATAGGCTCGCTGCCGGCGCCCCGATGCACAACCGTCACCGAGGGCGCCAGGTCAAAATCTTTGTACTCGATCAGCTCGGCGCAGCCGGTGACCTCTCTCGCGGTAGAGACATGGTTAGTGGGGTTCACAATGGTACAGCCAAGGTGGTTCACTTCGTGAGGCCCGAAGTAGTAAATGCCACCGCACCTGGTGAAGACTTTCGAGATGAATTCGTCTCGGGCGCGCGCGAGGTCGCTCTCGCCGCTCTGCGCTTTGGCCGTCAGGCAGCAAAACGGCACAACACAGGCTACTGCCACCGCCAGCGGTTTCATCACACCCTCCTCTCCCCGCAGTCTACCGTAGCGGTGGCTTCCCGACAATCCAGTGGAGGCGGTACTTAATAGCTCAACCCATATCCATACTGGAACAGCGGATCGTATCCGGGGTCGCCGCGGTGGACGGCAACCTGCGCCATGGTCCGCGGCCAGGAGAACGACAGCTTGCCCGTCGGCTTGTAATCGCCGAACAGGACGTCCGCGACCCCATCGCCCTCGGTGCCCGGCAACCAGGCGGCCACCAGCGCATTGGCCTTCTCCAACACATCGCCCAGGATGAGCGGGCGTCCGGAAACCACCACCACCACTACCGGGATTCCGGCCGCCTTCATGTTGGAAACCGCCGCCACGTCTTCGGCAGCCAGCGACAGGTCGCGGCGATCGCCCATGGTCTCCGCATAAGGCTTTTCGCCGATCACCACCACACCGACATCGGCGCCCTGGGCGCCGGTCCCGTCAGCCGCGAAAGTCACCTGGGTGGAAGGCGAAACCGCTTTCTTCATAGCGGCCAGAATCGTGGTGCCGCCCGGCGTCACCGCGCCGCTCTGGCCCTGCCAGGTGATGGTCCAGCCGCCGCACTGGTTGCCCAGATCGTCCGCGCTCTTGCCGGCCACATGGATACGCTTCGCGGTTTTGGCCAGCGGCAACACGCCGCTTTCATTCTTGAGCAGGACCAGCGATTGCCGCACCGCATCGCGGGCTACCGCGCGGTGCGCCGGCGAACCGAACCGCTTCCACAAGGTCCGGTCCGCCAGCCGGGTACGGTTCTTGCCCAGCAATCCCATGGCGAACTTCACCCGCAGGATACGGCGCACGGCATCGTCGATGCGCGTCATGGGCACGGTGCCGTCTTCTACGTTCTCCTTCAATCGCGCGATGAACTCCTGGTAACGGGCCGGCACCATCACCATATCCATACCGGCGTTGATGGTGGTGGCGATCTTCTGCTTGTAGTCGCCGGGCAATGCATCGATGGCGCCGTAGTCGGAGATCAGGAAGCCCTCAAAGCCCAGTTCGTCCTTCAGGATCTCCGTCAGCAGCCGCTTGCTGGCCGAGCACTTCACGCCGTTCCAACTGCTGTAGGACGGCATGATGGAGCCGACCCCCGCCGCGATGGATGTAATGTAGCCCTGCAAATGGATGGCGCGCAGCGTGGCTTCATCCACGCGCGTGTCCCCCTGGTCGAGCAGGTGGGGGCCTATGGGGCTGCTGCCATAAGCCGTCCCGCCATCGCCGACGTAATGCTTGGCGCAGCCCAGCACCGACAGCGGGTTGGTCAGGTCGTCGCCCTGCAGGCCCGCGACCGCTGCCGGCCCCATCTCCTTGGGCAGTTCCGGCTCTTCCCCGAAGCCCTCATAGGTGCGGCCCCAGCGTATATCGCGCGGCACGGCGACGCAGGGAGCGAAGGCCCAGTTGATGCCGGTGGCCCGCACCTCTTCGGCCGTGACCCGCTCGATCTTCCGGATCAACGCCGGGTTGCGCGTGCACCCCAACCCGATATCGTGCGGAAAAACCACCGCGCCCAGAACGTTGTTGTGGCCGTGCACGGCATCCACGCCGTAGAGCAGCGGAATCTTGAGGCGCGTTTCCATGGATCGCTTCATATAGCGGTCGATCAGGTTGGTCCACGCCTGCAGGCTGTTGCCTTCCTTGGGGTCGGAATCCCCGCCGCTCAATACCGAGCCGAGGAAGTACCGGGCGATGTCTTCGTCGCTCTTCAGAAAAGTCTGGTCGGGCTGGGTCATCTGTCCGACCTTCTCGTCGAGCGTCATCTTGGCAAGCAACGCGTTCGCTTGCGGGTCGAACGACGAGAACCGGGGAGGATGCGCGGCCGGCGCGCCAATCAGGCAGGCCACCACGACGATACAGAGGATTGCCACTAGACGGAATTTGAGCATAACAGCGGATGGTATCACTCGTTGGGTGGGGTCCCGCAGTCACCGCTGTCCGCAGTCACAGGGTCGTCGGCGAACACCCGCCATGCCTCGAGGTGCGGCTGAGCCAGGAGGGTTTCGACCAACCGGTTCGAGCCCGCAACGAAAGTGCAGGGCAGGTCGATTTCGGATGCCACGCACCATGCGTGATCGCGGGGCCAGAACAAATTCGGCGATTGTGCGACAAAATGTCCGCCCGGCATGAACCAACCGAGTTCGCCGGCAGCTTCCAGCGGGCCTTCGAACAGAAGGTACTCCCGCTGGGGGAGTTGTACCCGAGACGGGGCGCGCGCCGCGGCCCGAAGGGCCGCCGACAGAGGCTGCCAACCACCGGCTGCGGCGCGGGTTGCTTCGGGCGGTTCGTCTATACCGATCGGTGTAAACGTCAGGCTGCTAATCCCGCCGTCGTACAGAAACCCGTAGCCATGCCACAGGCAAAAATAGCAGGCGTCCGCGGTGTCCGTGTGTTCCGCCAGGGCCGGGTAAAGAGCCATCAGCAGCTCGGGCGGCAAATTACCGGTTTCGGGAGGGTTGCCTATCATCGACGGCTCCGCCAGCCGTTGCTGAAGACGGTGAAATTGCACGAGCCGGTGCATGGCTGCGCCCGACTCCCGGGCCACTTCGGCCCAACGGATGTGCTGGCCGTTTCTTCCGCCCGCGGGGTGCAGGATGCGGATGTAAGCTGGAAAGCCGTCGGGCACCAGGGCGGCCACCCCCGCGCCGAAATGACGCAGGCGAGGCTTTAACCAATCGGCTTCGCCGAACTGGGATGAAGCATGGAGTTTGGGTTGGTCCACGGTGCTTCTGACCAGGGTATCCTATCCGCGGCCGGGCGCCTAAAATATGCTTTACAGGCCTTTAAGTCTGCAATATAATAGGGTAGACCCACCTGGAGGTGGTGATAGCGTGAAGCCGTTCAGCCAGTATCGCCACAAGATCATGAGCGCGGAGCGTGCCGTGGAGCTGGTCCGCTCCGGGGACCGCCTCTGGTTCGGGGAAGGCAATGGCACGCCCGAACCGCTCATCACGGCCCTGCTGCGGCGCGCAAACGAACTGCGCAACGTCGAAATCGTACACATGCTCACCCTCGGCACGGCCGATTACACTCTGCCCGAATACGAGGGCCACTTCCGCCACAACGGCCTCTTTCTGGGACACAACGTCCGGCCCGCGGTCGCCGCCGGACGCGCCGACTACACCCCCATCTACCTGAGCGAAATCGAGCGGCTCTTCTGGTCCGGCGAAATGCCGCTGGACGTGGCCTTCATCCAGACCTCGCCGCCGGACGAGTATGGCTACCTCAGCCTGGGAACATCGATCGATTGCAGCCTGAGCGCCGCGCAATGCGCGCGCCTGGTAATCGCCGAAGTCAATGACCAGATGCCGCGCACGCTGGGCGACACGTTCCTGCACGTGAGCAAGGTGACGGCCATCGTGGAGACTTCCCGGCCGCTGCTGGAGCTGCCGCCCGTGCCCGTGGACGACGTGCAGCATCGCATCGCGCAGAACGTGGCGCCGCTGATCCCGGATGGCGCTACCCTCCAGTTGGGCATCGGCGGCATCCCCAACGCCGTGCTGGAAGCGTTGCGCGACCGCAACGACCTCGGCGTACACAGCGAAATGTGCCCGGATGGAGTGGTTCCGCTCATGGAGGCAGGCGTCATCACCGGAGACCGCAAGACGCTGCACCGCGGCAAGGCCGTCGCCGGCTTCGTACTCGGCACGCGGCGCATTTTCGAATTCATCGACAATAACCCGATCTTCGAGTTTCACCCTACGCAATACGTCAACGATCCGTTTGTGATCGCGCAGAACGAGCGCATGGTGGCCATTAACTCGGCCATACAGGTGGATCTGACCGGGCAGGTCTGCGCGGATTCCATCGGTACGACGCCGTTTAGCGGTTTTGGGGGGCAATTGGATTTCATCCGCGGCTCGGCGCGTTCCAAGGGCGGCAAACCCATCATCGCGCTGCCTTCGACCGCACGGCACGGCGCCGTCTCGCGGATCGTGCCGGTGCTCGATCCGGGCGCCGGCGTGGTCACCAGCCGCGGCGACGTGCATTACGTGGTCACCGAACACGGCGTGGCGTACCTGTGGGGGAAGACCCTGCGCCAGCGCGCCGAAGCGCTGATCGCGATCGCGGACCCCCGGTTCCGCGATGAACTATATGATTTCGCCGCCCGCACGCATTATCTGGAGAGAAGCGGGCCGAAGCCCGAGCCGGAGTTCAGCCCGGCCCATCTGGCACCTGTGGAGGTAGCATGACCAGCACCAAACCCGACCGCGGCAAGGTCGCTCTCAATTCCGAAGAATGCAAAGGATGCGGGCTGTGCGTGGCCGCCTGCCCGCCCAAGGTCCTGTTGCTGGCGGACCAATTGAACCGCTACGGTTACCACCCCGCCACCTACACCGGCGTGGGATGCACCGGATGCGGCATCTGTTTCTTTGTGTGTCCGGAGCCGGGCGCGATCGTGGTCCTGCGCGCGGCCGCCTGAGGAGATGCCTATGACCAAGCAGATCACCAAAGGCAACGAAGCCATCGTGAAGGGCGCCATTCTGGCCGGCTGCCGCGCCTTTTACGGTTATCCCATCACGCCGGCTTCCGAGATCGCCGAAGCCGCCGCGCTGTACATGCCGCAGGTGGGCGGCGTGTTTGTTCAGGCCGAGAGCGAGGTGGCCGCGGTCAACATGCTCTATGGCGGCGCTGCGGCGGGCATACGCGCCATGTCGGCATCCAGCGGCCCGGGGATCAGCCTGATGCAGGAAGGCATCAGTTACCTGGCCGGCGCCGAACTGCCCTGCGTGATTGCGGATATCATGCGCGGCGGTCCCGGTTTGGGCAACATTGCGCCGGAGCAGGGCGATTATCACCAGGTGGTCAAAGGCGGCGGCCACGGTTGCTACCGCACGCTGGTGCTGGCGCCGAACTCGGTGCAGGAGATGTGCGACCTGACCGTCGAGGCTTTCGATCTGGCCGACCGCTACCGCAACCCAGTGGTCGTGCTGGCGGACGGCTTTATCGGCCAGATGAAGGAGCCCGTCGAATTTCCCGCGCCGGCGCCGCCGCCGGCTGCGCCGGACTGGGCCGTGGTGGGCAACGAAGAAACGCGCCGCAACCTGGTGTGCTCCATCTTCCTGGAGCCGGACGCGCTGGAGGCCCACATCCGCAAGCTCGAAGCCAAGTACCAACGGGCCGAACGCGAAGCCGTGCAATACGAGGACTGGTATACCGGCGACGCCGAGGTTGTGCTGGTCGGTTACGGCATCGTGTCCCGGGTGTTGAAGCAGGTCGTCGAACAGGGCCGGGCGCAGGGCCTGCCGCTCGGGATGCTGCGGCCGATTAGTCTTTACCCGTTCCCCGGCCAGCGTCTGCGCGAGCTCAGCCGCACGGCCGGCAAGTTCGTGGTGGTGGAGCTCAGCACCGGACAACTGATCGAGGATGTGCGCCTGGCGCTCGAAGGCCGTGCTCCCGTCGATTTCTACAGCCGCGTCGGCGGCAATGTTCCCACGGCGGAAGAAGTCTTGGCGTACCTGGAAACGGCCGTCGACCGGCGGCCCATGACCATCGGCCAGGAGGAATTGATCCATGTCTAGCTATGTGGTGACTCACCAGAAAGCGAAGTCGTTCTATCCGACTTACGAGCGGAAAGCCGAGTTACAGCATCAGACGCATTATTGTCCCGGCTGCGGTCACGGCATCGTGCACAAGCTGATCGCGCGCGCCATCGACGAGCTGGGGATTCAGAACCGGACGATCCTGGTCAGTCCCGTGGGCTGCTCTGTCTTTGCGTATTACTACTTCGACGTAGGCAACGTACAAGTCGCGCACGGACGCGCTCCCGCGGTCGCCACCGCCGTCAAGCGCAGCCGGCCGGAAAGCATTGTTCTGAGCTATCAGGGCGACGGCGACCTGGCCGCCATCGGCTGCGCCGAGATCGTGCATGCTGCCAACCGCGGCGAGCCGATCACGGTGGTCTTCATGAACAACGCCATCTACGGGATGACCGGCGGCCAGATGGCGCCCACCACCATGCTGGGCCAGAAGAGCACGACTTCGCCATTCGGCCGCAACGCGTGGACCGAAGGCTATCCCATGCACGTCAGCGAACTGCTGGCGTCGCTCGAAGCGCCGGTCTATATCGAACGGGTCGCGCTGGGCAACAACAAGCAGGTCATGAATGCCGGGCGGGCCCTGCGGCGCGGCATTGAGAACCAGGTGAAGGGCCTGGGCTTTTCACTGATCGAAGTGTTGTCTCCCTGTCCGACGATCTGGAAGCTGGATCCGGTCGATGCGCAACGGCGGGTCCTCGAAGAGATGCCGAAGACCTTCCCGCTGGGAGTGTATCGCGACCGGACCAGGGACGCGCCGGCCCGGCCGGCCGCCCCCGCGCCGCCGGAGCTGTCGAACATTCCGTGGATTCTGGGCCTGGCCGCAGACAAAGCGCCGGTGCCCGGCCCCCGGCCCGTGCCGGTGGCGGCTGTCCGCGCCGAAACCACGGATGCGCGTCTGAAGATCGCCGGATTCGGCGGCCAGGGCGTGCTGCTGCTGGGCGAGATTCTGGCGGAGGCGGGATTGGCCGCCGGCATGGAGGTCTCCTGGCTGCCCTCCTACGGACCCGAAATGCGCTCCGGCACTTCGAACTGCCACGTACGTCTGTCTTCCAAGCCCATCGATTCGCCGCTGGTCTCCGTGCCCAACGTACTGCTCGCCATGAACGAGCCGTCGCTGCGCAAATTCATCGGCACGGTGCAATCCGGCGGCTGGGTGCTGTACAACGGGACGAACCTGCCGGACGACTGCCGGCGTCCCGACGTGCATCATATCGTGCTTCCGTTCACCAGGCTGGCGGACGAGTTAGGCGCCGCCAAGGCCGGCAACGTGGTCATGCTGGGCGCCCTGCTGGAAGCCACCGGCATGCTCGGTGAAGAGCAGGTGGCCACCGCCCTCCGCAAGCTGGTGAAAAGCCCGCGCTGGATGGAAATCGACTTGGCCGCCCTGGCTCGCGGACGCCAGGAAGCGGCACTCTGTGAGGAACTCTGTCATGCAAACTGAAGATCATTCCAACGTCATCGTCTATTTCAACAATGAGTACGTCCCGCTGCGCGACGCACGCGTCAGCATCCTGACCCATGCCCTGCACTACGGCACCGGTGTGTTCGACGGCATCCGCGGCTATTGGGACGAGCGCCAGGAACAGCTCTTCCTGGTGCGCCCCATGGAGCACTTCCGCCGCTGGAAGGCCAATTCCGGCATTTTGCGCATCGGCATCGCGCCCGACGCCGCCGACCTGTGCGGGATCGCCGTGGAGCTGATCCGCCGCAACCGGTTCCACTCGCACGTGTACGTGCGGCCCTTGGCTTACAAATGCGCCGAGCGCATCGGCGTGAACCCCGATAACCGCGACGCCTTCTCGGTGATCGCGGTGCCGTTCGGAGATTACCTCGACAGCCGGAAAGGCCTGCATGCGGGCGTGGTCTCCTGGCGGCGCATTGAAGACAACGCCATCCCCGGCCGCGCCAAGATCTGCGGCTCCTACGTGAACAGCGCCCTGGCCGGCGACGAAGCCCGCCGCAACGGGTTCGACGAAGCCATCTTCCTGACCGAAGATGGACACGTGGCCGAAGGCGCCACCTGCAACATTTTCATGGTGCGCGCCGGCAAGCTCATCACGCCTTCCGGCACGGAGAACATTCTGGAAGGCATCACCCGCAACTGCATCATGGAACTGGCGCGCAACGAATTGCACCTGGAAGTCGTGGAGCGGCCCATCGATCGCAGCGAGCTGTACCTGGCCGACGAAGCCTTTTTCACTGGCACGGCGGTGGAACTGGGGCCGATCACGCGTATCGACCACCGGCCGGTGGGGTCCGGCGCGATAGGACCGGTAGCCGCCGAACTACGCTTCCTGTATCTGGAGGCGACCCGCGGCCGCCTGCCTGCCTATCGCCACTGGCTGCTGCCGGCTTACGAGCCGGTGGCTGAGCCGGCCGAACCCGAGCCTGCACTGGCCGGCGTCGGCGAAGGCGACCTGTGGGGCGTGTAGCCTACACGAACCACGCGCGCCAAAGCGTAACCACCAGCGCGTGGGCCACCATGCCGGCGCGGATGTTCTGCGTCCGCTGGTAGGCCCGTCCGTAGAACCATCCGGCTACGGCGGCGGCGAGTGCGAACTTCCAGTTCGGAAAGCCGCGAAAGCCCAGGTGCACCGCGCCGAAAAACAGCGACGCGATCACCAGGGCCAGGGCCGGGCGCCCCGTCCATTGCGTCACCCACTGCTGCAGGAGGCCGCGAAAGAAGAACTCCTCCGGCAGGGCCACTACCCACAACATCCCGGCGAAGATCCCGGCGATCTTCCAGACGGGCATCCCGGGTCCCAGCCGGACCAGCCGGGTGGCCCAGGCCAGCGGGATCCCGACGATCAGGAAATAGACGAAGTACCGCGCGCCGATCTTCCATTCCGTCCAGCTCGGCACAAAACCGTAGCCGATGCCGGGGACCCGGCGTTCCACCAGCATCACCATGGCGCACAGCCTCCGCAGCGCCAGGTATCCGAGTATTTCGAGATGCAGGCCGCTCAGCGGCGATGGATAGATCGGATCGAGATAGCCGCGCAAAACGACCGCCGCGGTCAGGATCAGAAAAGCGCCATCCGCCCAGGGGGCGGCCGGCAGGACCTTATACCAGAGACTGAACGCCACCGCCAGCGCGGCCAGCCGGATGAAGCTCCACCAGCGGAACTCGCCGGTGCCCATCGCATAGATCCAGTACGGCGCCAGAAAGCTGGCCACCAGGAAGAGCGGCAGATGCCGTTCGAAGCGCGCCCGAACCTCGGCGAATCCGGGGACCAGATAGAATGGATATTCAATCAGGAAGGCTGCCAGGACCGGAGCCGCAATCCAAAAGGGGATGCCTTTCGCACGAGCATACAGCAGGCCCGCGGCGCTCAACGCGATCCATCCGGCCAGCAGAGCCGCCCGGAAGCCGCCGAGCGATTGCTTCATCGGGCTCATTTTAGCATTCATGTGTATGGCTGCCGGCGCGCGCGCGCAGGATCCGCCGGCCAACCTGGCGCGGCGCATCGCCCACCAGGAGAGCCAGAACCAGGCGGCGCGAGAAGAGTACAACTACCGGCAAACGGTGGAATTCGCCGAACTGAACGACCGCGGCGGAATCACCGGGGAGTACCGCGAGGAGCGCGATGTCATCCTGTCGCCCCAGCACGAGCGCACCGAACACATGATCGGTAAGCCGCTGTCGACCCTAAAGCATATCGTTCTGACCGACCAGGATTTCGCGGACATGCGCGGCATCCAGCCATTCGTCATGACGGAAGATCAGCTTTGGAACTATGAAACCACGTTCCGCGGCGACGAGAACATCGACGGCGTGGATTGCTGGGTCCTGCAGGTCCGCCCGCGCCAGATCCTGGAGGGCCAGCGGCTGTTCGACGGCATGATCTGGGCCGACAAGCGCGATCTCTCGGTAGTGCGGGTGGCAGGCAGGGCTGTCCCGCAGATTCTCAGCACCAAATCGGAGAACCTGTTTCCGCGCTTCACAACGGTTCGCCAGAAAGTGGACGGCCGGCACAGCTTTCCGGTATACACTTTTGCCGACGATACGCTGCCCTTTCGCAGCGGCTTGCAGCGCGTGCGGGTGACGATCCGCTACTCGCAATACAAGCGATTCGGCGCGGAATCGGTCATCCAGTTTGAAAAGCCTTAAATTTGAGAGGACCGGCGACCCGCTGCCACCTAACCGATAAGAAAAGAGCGAAGCAACCTGGCCCCGGCGGCGGCGAACCACTAGACCGACCCGCCGCCCGCCGCAGGGGCCGATCGATTACTGCACCACGGCTTCCACGGGCGGCTGCACCGGCCGCTTGTACTTGCACTCCCCGTTGGGGCACTGCAGCACCGGCCCGGACTTCAGCCACTTCTCCACCATGTACGGGCTGCCGCATTCCGGGCATTTCTCCTGCACCGGCTTGGCCCAGGTGACGAAGTTGCAGTCCGGCCAGCGGTTGCAGCCGTAGAAGGTCTTGCCCCGCTTGGAGCGACGTTCCACGACTTCGCCCTCGCTGCACTCCGGGCACTTCATCCCGATGGTCTTCTGCTTGACATACTTGCACGCCGGATAATTCCCGCAGGCGGTGAACTCGCCGTAGCGGCCGGTCTTTAGCACCAGGTTGTTACCGCAGTTGGGACACTTCTCGTCCAGCGGCACGTCCGGCTTCTTCTGCTGGCCGCCGATCGGTTTGGTAGTCTTGCAATCGGGGTATCCGGTGCAGGCGAAAAACGTGCCAAAGCGGCCCTTCTTCAGCACCATGGGACGCCCGCAGTTCTCGCAATACTCCTCGTCGCCCTGCTCAGCCAGATCGACCTTGTCCACGTCCGGCAGATCGACGGTCAGCTCGCGCGTGTAGGTGCAGTCGGGGTAGCCGGTGCAGGCGATGAAGCTGCCGTGCTTGCCCCATTTGATGACCAGGGGTTTGCCGCACTTCTCGCAGATCAAGTCGGTGGGTTTCTCCATCCGCTTGATGTCGGTCATGTGCTCTTCGGCGTGCTTCAGGTCCTTATCGAACTTCTCGTAGAACTCGCCGATGGCCGATTGCCAGGCGATCTGCCCATCTTCGATTTCGTCCAGCTCCTCCTCCATGCGGGCGGTGTACCGGACATCGAAGATATCGTCGAAGCTCTCGATCAGCAGGCCGGTGACGACCCTGCCTAATTCCGTGGGAAAGAAGCGGCCGCCTTCCTTCTTCACGTACTCGCGTTCCTGGATGGTGGAGAGAATCGAGGCATACGTGGAAGGCCGGCCCACCCCGTCGCCTTCCAGCTTCTTCACCAGCGTGGCCTCGTTGTAGCGCGGCGGCGGTTCGGTGAAGTGCTGTTCCGGCAAGATGTGGCGAAACTTCAGACGCTCGCCTTCGGCGACGGCCGGCAGCTTGTGCTTCAGCTCTTCGTCCTCTTCGTCGGACTGGTCCTTGCCCTCCTCGTAGATGCGCAGAAAACCCCCGAATTTGGGCAGCGAGCCGGTAGCCCGGAACAGGTAATCGCTGGCATCCTTGCCGCGCGCGGAGATATCGATGGTGGTCTGGTCGAAAACCGCGGGCGTCATCTGCGACGCTACGAAGCGGTTCCAGATCAGGCGGTAGAGTTTCAGCTCATCCTCGGCCAGGTGCTTGGCGATATCGTCCGGGCTGTGCTCCATGGAGGTGGGCCGGATGGCTTCGTGCGCGTCCTGGGCGTCCTTCTTGGAGCGGTAGATGTTGGGTGCTTCGGGGAGATACTCGGGTCCGAACTTGACGGCGATGTAAGCGCGCACGTCATCGATGGCTTCCTGCGCAATGCGCGTCGAATCCGTACGCATGTAGGTGATCAGGCCGACCGCGCCTTCCTTGCCCAGCTCGATACCCTCATAGAGCCGCTGCGCCAGGATCATGGTGCGCTTGACGCTGAAGCGCAGTTTCCGGGAGGATTCCTGCTGCAACGTGGAGGTGATGAACGGCGCCACCGGGTTGCGGCGCTTCTCGCGCGTCGAAACCGACTTGACGATATAGTCCGCGCCTTCCAATTGGGCCAGCAGCAGGTCGGTGGCCTCCCGGCTGCCAAGCTGCGGCGCCTGGTCATCCTTTTTAATGAGGCGCGCGCTCAGGTGCGGCGGTTTGCGCCCGGCCAGATCGACGTCCACGGTCCAGTATTCGTTCTTGACGAACGCCGCGATTTCAGCTTCCCGCTCGACGATCACGCGCAGCGCGACGGTCTGCACGCGCCCGGCGGAGAGGCCGCGGCGGACTTTGTCCCAAAGCAGCGGCGAGATCTTGTAGCCCACCAGCCGGTCGAGGACCCGGCGCGCCTGTTGGGCGTCCACCAGCCGCTCGTCTACCATGCCTGGTTTCTGGAACGCTTTCTGGATAGCGTTCTTGGTGATCTCGTTGAACATCACCCGGTAGATCTGCGGCTCGCCGTCCTTCTTACCCTGCAGTTCCTCCTGCAGGTGATAGCAGATGGCCTCGCCTTCGCGATCGGGGTCGGCCGCCAGATAAACGGCTTCCACTTTCTTGGCGGTTTGCTTTAACTCATTGATGAGCTTACGCTTACCTTCGATGATTTCATATCGCGGGGCAAACCCGTGTTCCACGTCCACAGCCAGGTCTTTCTTCGGCAGATCCTTGATGTGGCCCAGCGAGGCTTTCACCACGTACTGCTTTCCTAAATATTTATTAATGGTTTTCGCCTTGACCGGCGACTCCACGATTACAAGTGCTTTCGGCATATATCAGACTGATGAAGAGTTACCCAGAGGCTACCACACTTTCACAAAGTTCTTCCCTGGAAGCTGCTTTACCAAGCCTAGCATTTCCAGCTCGAAGAGCGCGGCGATGAGCTCGGAGGCCGAGCTATCCTCAACAATTTGAAGAAGATCATCGAGATGTATGGGTTTGTCCACCGGTAGAACGGCGAGCAACCGCCGGCCGATCTCGGGAAGCGAGCCCTCTTGGGTGGATGCCCGAGCATCGCCCGCGGATGCAACCGCGGAACCCAGGAGGCGGGCGCGACCGCGCTCGATCAGCTCGCGGCGGACTTCGGCGGGCAGTTCCACGATCACGTCATTCCAATCCTGGACCAGCTTGGCACCCTGTTTTATCAACAGGTTAGGTCCCCAACTGGATTTGGAGGTGATGTTGCCGGGGACGGCGAAGACTTCCCTGCCCTGATCGATGGCCAGTTTCGCGGTGATGGCGGAGCCGCTGTATTGGGCACCCTCGACGACGAGGGTTCCGGCGCTCATCCCGGCGATGATACGATTGCGAACCGGGAAGTTCTGCGGAAAGGCAACCGAGCCCATGGCGTACTCGGAGAGAATCAGCCCGCGCGCGGCCAGATCGGCGGCCAGACGGCGATTCTCGGAAGGGTAGACAACATCCACGCCGCAGCCCAGAACCGCCACGGTGTCGCCGCCCGCGGACAGCGCGCCTTTATGGGCGGCGGTATCGATGCCGCGCGCCATGCCACTCACGATGGTGAGCCCGGCGCGGGCCAGATCCGCCGACAGTTTCTCGGCAACGGCCAGCCCGTAAGGCGTCGGCCGGCGCGTGCCGACGATCGCGAAGTGGAACGGCTGCAGAAGTTCCAGCCGGCCACGGGCAAACAGCAGAACCGGCGGATCGAATATCTCGCGGAGCAACGCGGGATAGCGCGGATCGTTACGCGTGATGGCGATGGCGCCGCGCTCGGCCATCTTTTGCTGTTGTTCGAGCGCGTCCTCGAAGGCGCAGCCGCTGGCGATGCTCTGCGCCACGGCGCCGCTGAGGCCGGCGGCTTCTAACTCTGTTCGCGAGGCCCGGAACACAGCCTGCGGGGTGCGAAAGCGATCCAGGAGTTTGCCGGCCATGCGTGTACCCAATCCGGGAGTCAGCATCAGGGCCAGCCAGTGCAACTCCTCTTCGCGACCGATCCCGGGAGCGGCTACACACGTCACCTCTTGCATCCGAAATATCTCCTATAAGATGAAAGATGACGCCAGCCGCCGCTTCTCTCAACGAAAATCATGCGCCAGGAGCCATCTTTCTTTCAAGACAAGGAACCCGTACTCGTCTTTATCGCCAAGCGGCTGCGAGACGCGCTCCGTCTGGAGGCAATCTTCAGCAGTGCCGGCATCGACTACGGCGTGGAAGCCGACGAATACCAGGGAGGATTTATATTCCGGCGTGTGCGGGCCGGCGCGTTCTTTTATGTGCTGCCCGAAACGGCGCAGGCGGCACGGCGGGTGATGCTGGCGAACGGGTATCAGCCGGCGGAGGAGGAGAAGGAGAAGGAATAGCGCGGGCTTCGGCCTGCGCCGCACGAAAGCGCTTCTGCAAAATCCGGCGATAGGCTGCGGGGCGCAAACCAGCGGCGGCGGCTCCGCGCAGGACCTCGAGTTCGGCCCGCTCAATGGCGGCCGACAATGGGCTGCCGGATTGGAACCAAACCGGATCGTAGCCGAAGCCGAAGGCCCACACCGACGGCAGCGCAAGCTGGTAATTGTCCGGCAGCCCCACGGCGCCGAACGGGAACCCGGCGGCCCAGTCAGTGTGATACCCGATCAGCAGGTTCGAAGGATTCACGGAGACCTGGGCATGGGTTACGCAGTCCTCGGCGGCAATGTGGTAGCGGCTGCGAAGCATTTCGGTGAGCATCGCGGCGGCGCGCAGCTGGGCGGGGCTGGCGAGACCGTCGGCGTGGCCCGGCGAGGTCTGGGCTTCGAAGGCGACGCCTAAAAAACTCCGGTTCAGGTCCAGGTACAGCCAATCGCGATCGGCCCAGACGGAGTGCCCGGCGTGAAAGGCCACGTCGGATTCGGCCACCACCCGGTAAACCCGCCCAAAACGATCGATCACATAGTGGTAGGACCGGTTGCGCTGTACGTATTCCAATAGCGCCTCTCCCAAGCGCTCAATGGCCGGCGTTTCCTGCTCCGCAAAGGGAGCCTGGCAGCTTTCCGTGGTGTGAAAGACGATCCCCGCCGGCTGGAACCGCACGACGCCCTCGCCGGGTGCGGCCGAATTGCGCGCGAAAACCCGGTATACCCGGGGCGGACCAGCGACGGTAAAGCGAACGCCGATGCGCAGGCCGTTGCTGTAGATCTCGGCATCGCGGTCGGAATCAACCTGCCAGACGGCTACGGGTTGAGTTGTTGCGCCGGACGTCACGCCCTGTGGCGCGCTGACTCGGACAAGTGGCCTTTCCGGCTTGGATGGCGGCCGGGTGAATAACAGGGGAACGAAGGGAGCGGGAAGCAGCAGCGTACAGAGCACCCACAAGCCGAGCCGGCTGCGGGAGCGCAACCAGGATGCATCCGCCGTGGCGGCACGCAGGAAGCGCAGGCGGTACACCGGATTGGCGATATGGCTGGCAACCCAAGCCACTTGGGTGCGTCGGTCGAGGTTCTGCGTTCGCCCCGCCATCGGCCGGTTACCTTTCACTCATAAGTTGTCGGTATCGTTCAATAATCTTCCCGTTTTCAGCAGAATTCCGGGAAGGCCGGGAGATGCTCAAAACACGTGAGAGGAATTCGCTGGCGGTAGGACTACGGAGGTATCGGAAGACATCGCAGGAGCAGCGGCGGAACCAAGGTCGCGCAGCGCGCGCACGCGCCGGAGAATGGAGGCAGAGAGATGAACGATGGCGAGCGGGAGTATACCCAACCGATGGGGCTGGATATCGGCACCAGCCGGATCGTGGTGGCACGGACGCGGGAGGGAAAACAGGAATACGCATCCCTGCTCAACGGCTTTCTTACGCTGCCCTACTCCAAGCTGACGCAGAGCCTGCTGCAGCGGGAGAACGTGATGCACGAGGTGGAGGGCGCCGAGATCGTGGTGGAAGGCAACGACGCGGAGAAGTTCGCGGAGATCTTCCATACGGAGACGCGACGGCCCATGCGCCACGGGGTACTGAATGCGGCGGAGCCGCACAGCCTGGCGGTGGTGCGGCGGCTGGTCACCAGGCTGCTCGGCCGCGCGGCGGTGAACGGCCAGAAGGTCCATTTCAGCGTGCCGGCGCCGGGCGATGGTGTGGAAGGGGCGCTTCCATACCACGAAGCGTCGATACGGCAGATTCTGGCGGAGCTGGGCTACGCCGCGACACCCATCGAAGAGGGTCTGGCGGTGGTTTACGGCGAAATGCCGGCATCGAATTTCAGCGGGCTGGGAATCTCCTGCGGCAGCGGCTTGTGCAACGTCTGCCTGGCTATGTTGTCGGTGCCATTGCTCAGCTTCAGCGTGCCCAAGGCCGGCGACTATATCGACACGCAGGCGGCCCAGGTAACCGGCGACCGGGCCCACCGGTTGCGCGTCCTGAAGGAAGGCGATTTTCAGTTGAACGGCTTCTCGGCCGATCGCGTCCACAACGCGTTGTCGGTTTACCATCACGACGTGATCGCCGGTCTGGTCGCATCTCTGCGCACTCACGTCGCGGCCGCCCGGACATTGCCCAGGTTCGAGCAGAGCATCCCGCTGGTCCTCTGCGGCGGTACGGCGATGCCGCGCGGCTTTCTGGAGCACTTTACCAAAGCACTGAGATCCGAAGACTTTCCCTTGCGCCTATCCGAGGTGCGGGTATCCGACGATCCCTTGCATGCCACCGCGCGGGGTGCGTTGATGGCCGCGCTCTGCTGATCGCGCCGCTCTCAGCGCGCGGGTTCGTGAAGCGTCAGGATCTGGTCCGCTTTGGGTCTCTTCACCCTCTGTACCGCGCCGCCGGGCCAGCGGATCTCCAGCGACGCGATGTCTTTCTCCTGACCCAAGCCGAAGTGCACGCGCTTATCGCTGGACGACATGAAACCGACCGAAGTAGTCACGTGATCGTATAGCAGCCGGCCGGAAGCGGTGGTCAGCCTGAGCGCCGCACCGATGCCATCGCGATTGCTCCGGCGCCCGACCGTATTGACCGTCAGCCAGTGGTTCCCGTTGTCAGCCGAATTCATAAGGATCCGCGGCCGCTCGCCCAGGGACGTCACCACCAGATCCGGAAAGCCGTCGTTGTTCAGATCCACGAACACGGAGCGCGCCAGAACCACGCCCAGGTTGGAGCGTGCTTCGACGGAATCCGGTTCGCGGGCAAGATACTCGCGATAGGCGCTTATGGCTCCCTCCAGGTCGCCGGCCTGATGCAGCGCCAGGGCATGCTGCAGGATGGATGCCGCATCCGAAGCCTGGGGCTGGGCCTGGAGAGCAGATACAGCGAGTGTGAGCGCCAACCACAGCGGCTTGTCGATCATCTTCCCAAGGTCTCGTCGGCTAATTGTTTAAGGCGCACAAACTCGGCACGCTCGCGCGCGGCGTCGGCCTTGCGCCCGGCTAACACGTAAGCCGCCGCCAGCGAGAAGTGGACCTGGGGACTGTCGGGGGCTTCCTTCCGGGCTATTTCCAATTCTTTGACTCCCCTCTCGACCTGGCCGGAATTGGCCAGCAATCTGCCCAGGACACCGTGCGCGGCGAAAAATGAGGGATCGGCCGCTACGGCGCGTTCCGCGTAGGGGATGGCTTTCTCAGGTTCGCCGCGCTCCTCGTATTGCAGCGCGATGGTGGTCAGCACTTCGCTGTTTTTGGGGTTGAGATCGAGCTCCTTCCCGAGTTCGCGGAGCGCGGCATCGACGTCGCTGGCGGCCAGGAACGTGGCATACAGGTAGTGCACGTTGGGCGCGTTGGGATAATGCGCGAGCAGGTCGGCGAAGTCTTTGCGGGCTTCCGTGGGATTACGCAAGGCGACGTCGCAGGCGGCTTTGCCGGCCCGGTTGACGAGATCCTTGTCGGACGCGGGCACATCCTCCGGCCCGATCGGCCGGCGTAACCCGGCCAGCCCGGCGGCCACGATCAGTGCCGGAGTAATATTGCCGGTGCGGACGACCTTTTCGAGCACCTGCAAGGCCGACTCGAATTGCGCGAAGCGGGTGTAGAGCAGCACCGCATGGTACAAGACGACGCGGCGCGTCTCGACGTCGCTTCCCAAGCCGAGGCGGCGGCCCTGGTTGATATCGGCCAGCGCCAGCGTGTAGTCCTTCGTTTCATACTCGCAGAGGCCCAGGAACGCGAACGCCGGGCCGGCTTTCGGATCAAGGACCACGAGCTGACGAAGGGCGTCGCGGGCCGCGCCGTATTGATCCTGGTCGTAGAGCAGCATGCCCAGGTACCACCAGCCTTCCTTCCACTCCGGCCGTAAGCTCAGGGCCTGGTGATAGAGGTTGACGGCGTCGGCCAGCCGCCCTTGCACACGGGCGTCGCCGGCCTGTCTGGAGATTCGGCTGAATTCGTCGATTTTATCCGCGGCGCTACTCGTGCCGATGGCCAGAAGCCACAGCAAAACAGCCAGGCGCATCCTTTCACCGTTTAGTCCTTCAATTATAGGCGAAGGCTCGGGAGCCGTGCCAATTAGGGGGCAACGGACGCTCCGCCACGCGGCGGGGATCACGCGGCCAGGGCGGCGCGAAAGCTGTCGATGGACTTGATCAGGCTGGCGGCCGGATCGCCCAACGGCAGATACTCCATGGCCAGGTGACCCGCAAAACCGGTCTTCTGAATGGCCTTGTAGATACTTGGATAATTCATTTCGCCGGTGCCGGGATCGTGGCGGCCGGGACTGTCGGCGACGTGGAAGACGGCTGTCACCGCCGCGGCTTCGGTGAGCGTGTGGATCACATCTCCCTGCTGCACCTGCTCGTGATAGAGATCGAACAACAGGCGCACGTGAGGGTTGTCGGTTTCGCGGATCAGCTTCAGGCCCTCGGTGCAATTGGTCAGGAAGCACCCCTGGTGATCGATCCGCGAATTGAGCGGCTCGACGATGGCGGTGAGATCCGCCTCCGCCACCAGGTCGCCGGCCCGCCGGGCGCCTTCGAGCAGGCTGGCGTATTGTTCTTCGTGAGTGCGGCCCGGAATGGCATTGCCGCTCATCAGAATGATGCGCGGCACTTCGAGCTTGCGCGCGTAGACGATGGCGTTACGCACGTCGGCGAGGAACCCTTCGCGATGCGCCGGATCGACCATCGACACGGGCCGCTTCTGCCAGTCCGGCGAGCCCAGCAACGCGTCCATACCGAGGCCAAACGACGCCGCGGTCATTTTCACATGGCTTATGTCCGCATCGCTCCAGTTGGCGTATTCGCCGATCAACTCGACGGACTGGATACCGGCGCGGGCGGCGACTTCGAGTTTCGCGTCGAAGGCGCCCTTGAGGGTCCAAAGCATTACGGAACTGGTAATGCGCGCCTTCGCGGGCGGGGACTGTGGCTGTGCCAACGCGGCGCCCGCCAGGAGCGCGGCGCCGGTCTTCAGAATCTCTCGGCGGTCCATCACGATGAGAGCAAGAATAGCATGGCTGGCGCGCTCCCCACAGCAGGCGGCGATTGCCGCATGCTATTCTGTCCCCATAGTCTCGGTTGGGGCGTTCAACGATGAGTGAAATAAGCTACACCACTCCTCACGGGATCGCAGTTATTCGTACGGCAACCAAGGCCAGTTATCGCCGGGGCCTGAAACACTTACTGCACGATCTCGATCATTATCGCGGTATTTATCTGTCTTCCGGATACGAGTATCCCGGCCGGTATTCGCGCTGGGACATTGCATCCACGCGTCCGCCGCTGGAGATTGTTTCCTGCGACCGGCGGGTGGAGTTCCGTCCGTTGAGCATCCGCGGCGAAGTTCTGAATCAGATTCTGCAGCCGGTGCTCGAGAATCATCCGCACTGGGAGAGCTTCGGGTGTGAGCAAGGTGCCCTGGTAGGCCGTTTGAAGCCGCTGCCGGCGCTGTTTCCCGAGGAGGAGCGCAGCAAGCAGCCTTCCGCGTTTTCGATTCTGCGCGCGTTGATCGCGGAGTTCCGCGGCGAGGAGGATGGTCACCTCGCCCTGGCGGGGGCCTTCGGCTACGATCTTCTATTCCAATTCGAGCCGATCGAGAAGAAGCTGCCCCGCGACGGCCACAAGGACCTGCACCTGTATCTTTGCGACGAGATTCATCTGATGGACCGCAAGAAGGAGCAGATCGAACGCTATCAGTACGATTTCGATCGCGACGGTTTCTCGACGGTGGGGCTGGAGCGGCTGGCGGAACCCGTGCCGGCGGCGCCCGCGCGCGCGCCCGGCCCGATCGTCTCCGATCATACCCGCGAAGAGTACGTGGCCAACGTGGAGCGGGTCCGCGAGGGCATGCGCTGCGGCGACTACTACGAGGTCGTGCTGCGCCAGACATTCAGCACGCCCTACTCGGGCAAGCCTTCGGAGCTGTTCGAGAGGGTACAGGCTGCCAGCCCCAGCCCATACGAGTTTCTGCTGCAGTTGGGCGAAGAGCAGCTCGTGGGCGCCTCCCCCGAAATGTTCGTGCGCGTGGAAGGCAAGCGGGTGGAAACCTGTCCGATCGCGGGCACGGCGCCACGCACGGGCGACCCCATGCGGGACGCCGAGAATATCCGCGAGCTGCTGGCCTCCGCCAAGGAGGAATCCGAGCTGACCATGTGCACGGACGTGGACCGGAACGACAAGTCCCGGGTGTGCGAGCCGGGCTCGGTGAAGGTCATCGGACGGCGGCTGATCGAATCGTACGCCGGTGTGTTTCACACCGTGGATCACGTGGAAGGCTATCTGAAGGACGGCTTCGATTCGCTGGATGCGTTTCTAAGCCACATGTGGGCCGTGACACTGATCGGCGCGCCGAAGAAGGCGGCGGCGCAAGCCATCGAGAGCCTGGAGAAGAACGCGCGCGGCTGGTATGGCGGCGCGGTCGGCATGATCACCCTGAACGGCGACATGAATACCGGCATCCTGATCCGTACGACGTACCTGCGCGATGGCATGGCGCAGTATCCCGCGGGCGCCACGCTGCTCTACGATTCGATCCCCGAGATGGAGGATCGCGAGTGCCACCTGAAGGCCACCGGTTTCTTCCGCACGGTGGGCACGAACGGGGACGCCGCCGCGGCTACCGTCCAGGAAGCCGTCGGCGCCGGCACGCGGCTGCTCCTGGTGGACAACGACGATTGTTTCATCCACACCCTGGCCAACTACGCGCGCCAGACCGGCGCCGAGGTGGTGACGTACCGGGCCGGATTTCCGCCGGAGCTGATCGCCCGGATCCGCCCGCACATGGTGCTGATCTCGCCCGGACCTGGGCGTCCCCAGGACTTCGGGGTGCCGGAGCTGGTGCGGCAAGCCGTGCGGCTCGGCATCCCCGTGTTTGGCGTGTGTCTCGGTCTGCAGGGCGTGGTGGAGGCGTTCGGCGGCGCTTTGGGTGTATTGGGATATCCGATGCACGGCAAGCCTTCGTGGGTAAAGCACGGCGGCGTGGGTGTGTTCGAAGGCCTGCCGGAGCGTTTTCAGGTGGGACGCTATCATTCACTCTTCGCCATCCGTGAGGCTTTTCCCGCCTGCCTGGAAGTCACCGCCGAATCGGAAGACGGCGTGATCATGGCCGTGCGTCATCGCGAGCTGCCGGTGGAAGCCGTGCAGTTCCATCCGGAATCGATTCTGACGTCCACCGCAGACTACGGCCTGCAGTTGATGAAGAATGTCGTGCGCATGCACCGTCCGGCGGTGGCGGTGGCACAAGACTGATCATTCCGATTCGATCAGATACTCTTCGAGTTCCAAGCCAACGATTCGAATCGAGTGCGGCTGAATCTGTAACATATTTACCGGCGGGATCGCCGCGGCAGGGACAGACGCGTGCGCGCGGACGGCTTCCACCGGGATGGGGCCGCGGATGACGGCGATGCGCGCGCAATCCCGGTTCCGCCATTCCGCGGAGCGTGTGCCGCCGGCAGCGGCCGCCATGTCGAGCAGCGTGCGCGCGGCCTCGAAGGTAGCCGCCGTGCGATCCGGCGGAAGCAAACCCAACCACTCGGTGATGAGCCGGTAGGTAAATCCCCACAACGGCACGCCTGGCAGATCGATAGACGGAAAGAGCATGTCGTCCGGGACGCCCGGAATATTGCGCAACGCGTGCCGCGCCGGATCGCGCAAAACGCGGAGCGGCACCCAGAGGCATTCTACAGCTTCCCGCAGATCGGGTACGGCGGGCAGCTCGCGATCCACGGTGAAGACGAAGGGCGTGACGCGCAGATACCGTCCCACGCGGCGGCGCGCCACGGCCGTGGGCAGGGCTGTCTCCAGTTGATCGCGGGTCAGCCGGATGGCACACTCCTCGGCTAGTTCGCGCCGGGCGGTGTCGAGCAGATCGCCATCCCCGGCGTCGCGGCGGCCGCCGGGAAAGGACCAGTGCCCTGACCATGGGTCGTCATCGCGCTCGGCCCGCCGCATCAGCAAGACGTTCTCGGCGGCGCGGGCATGCACGATGGCTACGGCGGCATCTGCTTCGGTCACCACTCTCCATTCTATTTACACCAAATCGACTTCGAATCGCCTCCCAGGCAGGCGTGATAATGGAAGTTGCCGAAAAACCCGGTGAAGGTTCTCTGCACAATCGCGTTACTGCTTCGCGCCTGCTCGGCCCTGGGCGCCGAAATAGCCGTGACCGGCCGGGTCATCGACGAGAATGAAGCAGGCGTGGCCGATGCGGAGATCACGGTCCACGATGCGGCGGGAGGCCAATGGCACGCGATCACGGGCCCGACCGGCGTATTCAAGATCCCGCTTCCATCCGCTGGGGAGTATTATTTCGGGGCCGCCAGGGCCGGATATCTCACCGTCAAGAACCTGGGCGTCAGCGTCAGCGCGGGTATGGGCGCCGTCGACCTGGTCCTCAATCACGTCAAGGAAGTGCTGCAATCGGTAGACGTGCGCGCCACGCCGGAGACCATCGACGTCGAACAGACGCAATCGGAACGGGAGCTCACGGGAATTCAGATCATGGATGTCCCCTATCCATCCACGCACAGCTTGCGCGAAGCCATGGCGCTGATTCCCGGCCAGGTGGAGGATCCGCACGGCGGTTTGCACTTCGACGGCGGCCGCGAGGAACAGACCAACTATCTGCTGGACGGGTTCAATATCAGCGATCCGCTGACGGGAACGCTACAAACCACAGTGAGCGTGGAGGCGGTAAGTTCGATCGACTATCTGAGCGGCCGGTACTCGCCGGAGTACGGACAGGGTTCGGCCGGAACGCTCAAACTGGAAACGCAGACGGGCGATGACCGATTCCGTTATTCGGCGACGAATTTCTTTCCGGGCTTCAGCACTGTCGGCGGGCCCCACCTGGGCGACTGGACACCGCGGCTGAACTTCTCGGGCCCCTTTGTGCGGGGACACGCGTGGTTCGCCGACAGCCTGGACGCGGACTACAACGTCAACGTGATTCCGGGGCTGCCCTCCAATCAGAACACGACCACAACCCTGCAGGGCAGTAATATGCTGCACTCACAGGTGAACCTGTCGCCGGTGAATATCCTGTACACCGATTTCCTGGTGAACTATCAACGGGCCACCGAATTGGGCCTGGGCGCGCTGACGCCTCCCTCGACCACCCTCGATCAGCGCGGCCGCACCTATTTTCTGGCGGCCAAGGACCAGATCTACGTGGCGCGGGGGACGCTGCTCGAAATCGGCTTCGCCCAAATGCTGACCCTGGCGCGCCTGGTGCCCTTCGGCGCCGGCACTTACATCATCACCCCAACCGGCAACAGCGGTTATAACTTCATCAACTCCACCCAACACTCCCGGCGCAGCCAGTTACTCGCCAACCTGTATCTGCCGACCTGGCACTTAGCGGGCAAACACCAACTGAAAACCGGCATAGACTTCGATCGTTTGGATTACTCCCAGAACATCGCCCGCACGGGCTACGATCTTTACGGCGTCAGCGCCAACCTGCTGCGTTCCGTTACGTTCGAGGGAAACGGCGATGTCAGCCGGCCGAGCCTGACGGCTTCGTCGTATCTAACCGATCACTGGGAGGCGCGGCCGAATCTGTTTTTCGAGATGGGTCTGCGCGAGGACTGGGACGAGATTCTGCGCCGATGGCTTTGGTCGCCGCGCGCCGCCGTGTCGTATGCGCCGTTCAAGTCAGGCGACACCCGCATCTCCGGCGGGTTTGCGGTGCTCTACGACCCCACCATCGTCCAGCTCTTTGTACGGCCGTTCGATCAGTACACCATTACCGACACTTATGCCGCGGACGGGACCTTGCAGTTGCCGGACGCGCTGTCCTACTATACGCTGCCGAACGAGCATCTGAAGGCGCCGCTTTACCAGAACTGGAGCTTCGGCGTGGACCACCAGTTTCGCCGGCACGTACGGGCCAGCTTCAACCTGCACCGCAAGCGCGGCGGCGACGGTTTCGCCTATGTCAACACGCTGCCTTCGCCGGTCCCGGCGCCGCCGGAAATCGCCAGCCAGTATCATGCCGCCAACCTGGACCAGATCTTCACGCTCACCAGCTCACGGCACGATACCTACGATGCCGCGCAGGTCATCGTGCATCAAGCACTGGGAGGCCGTTACGAGTGGATGGCCAGTTATACGCGCTCACGGACGCACTCCAACGAAGTGCTCGATCCGTCGCTGGAACAGACTCTGCTGATCGGCCCGGACAATTCAGGACCGATGCCGTGGGACGCACCCAACCGCTTTCTGAGCTGGGGATACCTGCCGACGTTCCTGAAGAACTGGGCCGTAGCTTACCTTTTCGAGGAGCGCACGGGATTTCCATTTTCGATCCAACACGACAATGGCCAGTTGCAGGGACCGCCGGATGCTTTCCGCTTTCCGGACTATTTCAACATCAATCTGCACCTGGAATGGCGCCTGCATTTGGGTAAGTACAGGTTTGCGCTGCGCGGAGGGATCAATAATCTGACCGGCCACCGCAACCCCACAGTGGTCAATAACGTCATCGAGTCACCGAACTATCTGACCTTCTATTCAAGCGAGGGACGCCACTTTGTGGCGCGCCTCAGATGGCTGGGCAAGGAATAGTGCCGGAGCTGCCCGACATTACCGCTTACATCGAGGCGCTGGAACCGCGTGTCATGGGACGGAAGCTCGAGCGGGTGCGGGTGGGGAGCCCTTTCCTGTTGCGGACCATGACGCCGCCATTGGCGGAGGCCGAAGGGCGCCTGGTCTGCGGAGTGCGGCGCGTCGGCAAGCGCATCGCCATCGGCGTGGAGGGCGAGATCTGGCTGGTTCTGCACCTGATGATCGCGGGGCGGTTGCACTGGCGTCCGCCGGGGGCGAAGTTGGGCGGACGGCAAAACCTGGCGGCCTTCGATTTCGCGCACGGCACGCTTACGCTGACGGAGGCCGGCAGCAAGCGCCGCGCATCTCTGCACGTCGTACGCGGGGACGCCGGCGTGCAATCGCTCGATCCCGGCGGAATCGATGTCTTCACCGCGGGCCCGGTAGAGTTCCGCGACGCGCTGCTCTTCGAAAATCACACGCTCAAGCGCGCGCTGACCGATCCGCGCACCTTCAGCGGCATCGGCAACGCGTACTCGGATGAGATTCTGCACGCGGCCCAGCTTTCGCCCATCACGCAGACGCGCAAGCTGACCGGCGAGCAGATCGCGCGCTTGTATGACGCCACCCGCGAAACGCTACTGTACTGGCTGGAGCGTTTGCGGGCCGAGGCGCGCCACGGCTTTCCCGAGAAGGTGACCGCGTTTCGCGAAGGCATGGCCGTGCATGGGCGTTTCGGCCAGCCCTGCCCGCGCTGCGGCGAGCCGGTACAGCGGATCCGCTACGCGGACAACGAGACGAACTACTGCGCACGGTGTCAGACGGGCGGCCGCGTATTAGCGGATCGCGGGCTGTCGCGTCTGCTGGGTGCGGACTGGCCGCGGACGCTGGAGGAACTGGAGGCGCTGAAGCGGCGTTAGAGCGGTTGCGGCGGGAAAGACATACAGGCAACGTACCGGTCTTCGAACTCCGGCCGGCGATGCAGTTCCACGTGTGTGGTGATCGAGCGCAGCGTTTCCACCAGTTGTTGGCGGCGCGAGGGCGCCAGCAGCAGCATGCGGGCGCCGCGGAGCGCGGTGTTGCCGGCGGCATGGATGGTGTGCGCCCACTCCGGAAGGAGTCCGATGCGGCGGGCGCTTTCCGCCCGCACGTAGTTCCCGAAAGCGCCGGCCAGATGGATGGTCTGGCCGCCGGGCGCGGCCAATAGCTGCAGCCCCGCGGCCACGGCGCCCTTGGCCAGTTGCAGCTCACGAATGTCTGCCTGGACCAGCGATACTTCTCCGCAGATCGGAAGCCGCTTGCCGGCCGCTTTCAGACGGCCGCGCGGGTCCACCAGGCCCAGTTCCAGCGCCGCCGCCACGGCATCCACCAACCCGCTGCCGCAGATTCCGCGGGCCTCGCTGCCGCCGATGACCCGGCCCCGCAGCTGGCCGTCTTGCGCGTACACCCGGTCGATGGCGCCGGCCGCGGCACGCATACCCATCGCGATCCGGCCGGCCTCAAACGCCGGGCCGGCCGCCGTGGAGGCACACCAAATCCCGCGGCGGCTGCCGGAGGCGATCTCGCCATTGGTGCCCAGATCCATCAGCACCTGGTCGTGGTCCGACTCGAGAAAACCGGTGGCTACTAGGCCTGCCAGCAGGTCGCTGCCGACGAAGCCGCCGATGCAGCCGACGAACGTTACCTCGCGGGCGGGCGTGGTCCAGCCGAGGTCCCGTGACGCGAAAGAGCGGGCCGCCAGAGCTGGCGACCGGAAAGGCACGTGCGCCAACGGTTCCACGCTCTCGCCGCAAAAGAGATGATGCATCGCGGTGTTGCCCACGATCAGCACTTCCGCCAGTTCCCGGCCGGCCGCGACGTCCGCCAGCATGGCGCCCAGCGATTCGCGGATCGGCGCCGTCAGCACGCCGGGCCGCTCCAGGTCGAACTGGATCCGGGTCATGATGTCGGCGCCGTAACGGGCCTGCGGATTGAGGGCGGTGCGTACACCTTCCACTTCACCGGTAGCGCGATTCACGAGCTGGACAACCAGCGTGGTGGTTCCCAGATCGATGACGGCTCCCCACCCTTCGGCCGGCTCGAACGGCACCCGCGCCTCATCGGAAAGCACTTCGCCGGACCATTGCCCTACCGCCAGTCGAACCGGCCCCCGCGGGCGCGCCTGGCAGCCCAGGCGCCAGCCTTCGGCGAGTTCGCGCTCCGAAAGTGCCGCGCGCATTTCCGGCGTGACCGGAATATCGCCTTCCAGCAGCCGGATGCGGCATCCGCCGCAGGCCGACTCGCCGCCGCAAGGGAATTCGACGCCTTCCTCGAACAGGATTTCGCGCAATTCGCGGGGATCGCCGGGCCGGACTTCCAGGACCTTACTCACGATGTTCCCGCGCGTAGCGGGTCAAAGCCATCAGATTCCCGGGTGGTGTTCCGCGCGGTACTTCGCAACCGGCGCCGACGATGTATCGTCTGCCGGCCTGGCGATGGCATTCGGCGATGGCCGCTGTGACCGATTCCGGCGTGCCGTCGCGCAGCACGCGCACCGGATCGATATTGCCGAGGAGGATCTGGGCTTCGCCCATCGCCGCGCGGCCTTCTTCAAGCGGCGAGAGGAAATCGAGATCGACAATATCGGCGCCGGTCTGTCCCATGCCTCGCAGGATGCGGCGGGTGTTACCGCAGATATGCAGACGGGCCAGCGCGCCAGCCTGGTGGATGGCGCGTACCAGTGCGCATTCGCCCGCCAACACGAATCGCTCGTAGAATTTCGGCCCGATGAGCGAAGCCGCCGCATCGCCGACGCCGATCAGGGTGGCGCCGGCCTGGATCTGTGCCTGCGCAAAGCGGATCTCCATGGCCAGGACGAAGGCTACCAACCGCTCCACGAATTCCGGATCGTCGTAGAAATCCAGCATCAAGGTATTCACGCCGCGCAGGTCGGCGGCCATGGCGCAAGGACCTTCCACCCAGCCTTCCACGATCCGGGTCTCGCCGGCCGAAGCCGCCAGCAGCCGCACGGCGTCCACGCGATCGCGCATACGCCCCGGCGCGGCCGGATCGGGGAGGCGCAACCGGGAGAGCGCTGCCTTGTCGGCCAGTAGCGCGCGGCCCTCGACGATGGCGGGCGGCTGACTATCGAACCACTCGACGGTAGCCCCCAGGTCGGAAGCCTCGCGCGCCGGATCGGAGATGGCCGAGACGTAATCGAATCCGTATCGTTCGGCGGTGACTAACTGCGCCTGCGCCAGGACCTCGCCGTGCGACGCATAGGCGCGATAGCTCACCCCGGCGGTATCCGCCGCGAACATCATGGTGATCGGCATCAATGGCAGGCGATCGACCGGCTGGCCCGCCAGCGCGGCCAGGACTCGTTGTTTTCCGGTCACGGGGAGCTCCGCCGCGCCGTGATTACGCCATCGTCATAGGATGCCGCGATCTCGAATCCCGGTTCGACCACCAGAAAATCGGCGGCATCCCAGTCGCCCCGCACCAGCCGCTGGAAGAGGTTCCGATCGCCGCGCACCTTCTCGAATTTCCATCCTTTTTCGGCGGCTTCCTCGCGGGCGCGAAACTCGAAGCTGGCCTCCGGCTCGAGACCCGTTTCGATGTAGGTCAATTGGCGATACGCCTTCTCATAGCGGTACAGCTCTGCGTACAGATAGCGGCCGTTGTCTTCGCCGTATTTGGCTATCAACTCTTCGAGCGTGGCGCCGATGCCGGTGTGGAGCTGCGCCAATTGCGCCAGGTTCTGGCCGCGCTCCAGCCATCCCGTGGAGCGGAAGAAGACGCCCGGATTCTGTCTGAAGTACTCGCCGTACCGGTGGCGGCTGCCGAACAGCAGCGCGATGCAATCGTGGGCGCGGGGAAGGACCAGCGGCAGCGCGATGGCGCGGAGCCCGTCGAGCCCGTTGCCGCACAGCCCGTAGCCGAGCAGGACGGCATCGTAGATCCGCGGATCGGCCTCGGCCACCGCTTCTTCGAGAGCCTTCCTCATGCTGGCTGCGCCCAGATCGTGCAGGCCTTTGGGCAGAAAATGGGGGTCCACCTGGTGCGGCGAGCGTGCCACGGCATCGCACATCTCGCGGAAGATCACCTCGCAACTGATCAGCTTCAGATGCATGGCGCCATCGCTTCGATAAACGCGGGGCTGGTGCCGCAACAGCCGCCGATGAATGAGGCGCCAGCTTCGATCAAGCCGGGCACGTAGGCGGCGAATTCCGCGGGCGTGGTGCGATAGGTGAGCTGGCCGTTCTCCATCACGGGCAAGCCGGCATTAGGTTTGATCCACACCGGCAGATCGCAGGCCGCATGCAGCCGGCGGCAAACCGCGGCAAAACTCTGGATGCCCGTGCCGCAATTGGCGCCTACGGCGTCCGCTCCCTCGGCGGCCATGGCGGCGGCTACCTGCTCCGGCGTGGCGCCGGTCATGGTGCGGTCTTTGTTCCGGCCGGTGTCGAAGGCGAAAGAAACGACGACCGGCAATCCCGCCGTCAATGCCGCCCGCAGCGCGATCCGCGCTTCTTCGATATCGCTCATGGTCTCGACCAGCAGAGCGTCGGCGCCCGCATCGGCCAGAGCTTGCGCCTGCGCCGCGAATGCCGCGGAGAGCGCTTCCGCCGTGATGTCGCCTGCCAGCAGCATCTTGCCGCTGGGTCCGATGGACGCGGCTACGCGCGCGCGGCCGCGCGCGGCGCGGCGCGATATTTCCGCGCCGGCCCGGTTGACGGCGCGAATATCCGCCTCCGGAAGGCTGATGGCATTGGCGCGGAACGTGTTGGTCAAGATGATGCGGCTGCCCGCATCGCAGTAAGCCGAGGCAACGGCTTCCACGCGATCGGGGTGCGCGAGATTCCAAAGATCGGGACACTCCCCCGGAGGCAATCCGCGCTTTTGGAATTCAGTACCCCAGGCGCCATCGGCGAGAAGCGGACCGGCGCTGAGCCATTCCGCGATGCGGCTGCTCTGCATGGTGAAATCAGATAAGGCAACCTTATTCTATGTGAGGGCGGACAGGCGCGCAACGTACCCCATCAGCCGGTGTTCTGTGGTGCTCCTTCCAGAACACCTCGATATCTTCCAGGCTCTTGCCCTTGGTTTCCGGCGTGACCCGCCACACAAAAATCACGGTGAAGACACAGATAGCGGCATACAGCCAGAAGGTGCGCGGAGCGCCGATGGCCGTGGCGATCGAGAGGAAACTGACGGTGAGCGCCCAACAAGCGATCCACAGGACCACCGTCGCGGCCGACATGGCGCGGCCGCGGATGCGATTGGGGAAGATCTCCGCCAGCACCACCCAAACACCCGGACCGAGTCCCACGGCGAAAGCGGCGGTACACCCGAGCATAGCGGCGATCACCACCGTGGGCGACGGCGGATTGGAGCGGAATGCCAGCCCGAGGCATCCCAGGCACACGCCCATAGATCCCGCGGAGAACATCAGCAGCGCTTTGCGTCCCACCTTGTCGATCAGCCACAGCGCCACGATGGTGGCGGCGAAGTTGATGCCGCCGATCAGCACGTTGGCGCCGATGGCCGCCGAGTCGCTCTGGTGGCCGACACGTTCCTTCAGGATCAGCGAACCGTAGAAGAGAACGGTGTTGATGCCGCTCCATTGCTGCACCACGGCCAAAACCACACCGATCAGCAGCGCGCGGCGTATGCCGGGCACGAACAGTTCAGCGAGGGTGCCGCTCTCCTCGGCGATGGCCTCCCGGATGCGGGTCAATTGCGCCTGCGCCGCCCGCGGATCGTCCACCCGCGCCAGTACCCGCAGAGCCTCGGGCTCGCGGCCCATCTCCACCAGCCAGCGGGGGCTTTCCGGTACAAAGAACAGTCCCACGAAAAACGCCAGCGAAGGGATGGCGGCGGTGGCGAACATCCAGCGCCAACCGTTCTGGACCTGGAAAGAGAAGCCCCAATTGACCAGATACGAGAGCAGGATGCCGGTGACGATGGCCATCTGGTTCAACGAAACCAGGCGGCCGCGAATCGCCGAGGGAGAGACTTCGGCGATGTACAGAGGCGCCAGCAGCGAGGCGATGCCGATGGCGATGCCGCCGGCGAAACGCGCGCCCACGAATTCGGTCAGGTTGCGCGGCAGAGCCGCGCCGATCGAGGAAAGCGCGAACAGAACGGCGGAAAAAAGCAGGATGCGCTTGCGTCCGAAGCGATCGCTGAGCCAACCGCCGACTGCCGCGCCCAGGATACAGCCGGCCAGAAGGCTGCCTGCCGCGATGCCGGTCTGAAATTCGTTCAAAGCGAACTGCTGCTTGAGGAACAGCAGGGCGCCGTTGATGACGGCGATGTCGAAGCCGAACAGCAGGCCCGAAGCGGCCGCGACCAGGGAAACGCGATAGACGTAGCTCATGGCTCGAGCCGCCAATTGTGAGTGAGCACGGAGAAACCGGTGGGGCGCACGACGTCCAGTTGTGCCCGCACCGCGGCCGTCCCGGTGAATGCCAGTTCTACCCGCTTTTCCCCGCCGGGCTGAAGCACCGGCAGCGCAACTTCCTGCCGTTCGATCGGGATGCCCGAGCCGTCATAGCCGATGGCCCGCAGCCGGTAGCCCGCGAGCGTGTAACCCGGGCCGCGCGGCCGGGTGCGGATGATGACTTGGCGCCCGTACACCGCCAGCGATTCGATCGGGCTGGATTCTTCGCGCAGCGCCGCGAAGGACGGCTTGCGGCCGCCCAGCAGGTTGACCACGCCATGCACGCGCTGTTGCATGGCGCCCGCGCCCCGGTCGCCGATGTGGGTACGGTAGTCGTTATAGCAGAAGAAGATCATGCCACCCACCGCGGGATGATCGCGCAGCACCCGCGTCTGGTCGCGCAGGATGCGCTCGCGCGCCGCATCATCCTCCGGCCGCTCCGGGGTGCAGGCGCAGTAGCCGTACTCGGAGATCACGATGGTTTTGCCGGGGAAAGCCTTGTGGATCTCATCCAACTGGCGGCGCAGGTCTTCGGTTGAACCTTTGTACCAACTGCCGTAATACTCGTTCCATTCGATGAAGTCCATTTCGCCGGCCACGTCCCGTCCGGGCGTCTGCTGCAATGAATTGGATGCATAGGTGCACAGCCGGCCGGGATCCAGCCGTTTGGCTTCGTTTCGTAATTTCCGGGCAAACTCGGCGGCCACCGGATTCTGCCCGTCGATCTCGTTGCACAGCCCCCAGGCGAAGATGCTCGGATGATGCGCATCGCTGGCGATCATCTCGCGCAATTGTTCGAGCCCGTTCCGCATGATCTCCGGCAACGGCCGGTCCGCCATGCCGCGAAACGTGGCGCCGCCCCAGGCCGGCACCTCCGTTTGCATCAGGATCCCATGGCGATCGCAGTAATCGAGCACGCGGCGATCCTGCGGCCAATGCACGCGGGTGAAAACCGCATTCAACTCCTTCATGTCGTCATGATCGTGGACGATCCAACTCTCCGGTTCCGCCATGCCATACTGCGGATTGCTGCCGGCCATGCGCTCGACGCCCATCAGCGTGACCGGCTCGCCGTTGAGATGGAAGCGGCCGTCGCGAACCTCGATTCGCCGGATGCCGAACGTGGTACTGAAGGTGTGTGTGCCTAAGGTGACTTCGGCCCCGTACAAATGCGGATGATCGAAGTGCCAGAGCTTGGGCGCAATCAGGCGAGTCTCCGGGAAATCGATCATAGCGGTTTCGCCGCCGCGCAGGCGCACGGTCTGCGCTTCATCGGCTCGCAGCGCCACCAGCCCGGTCTCGCAGTCAACGATCCGATAGCCGATTGATCCCGTAAACTCGGCCTGGCTCGAGTTACGCACCACGGCCGACAGGCTCAACTGCTCCGGGTCCGCCTGCACGCCGACCCGCTCGATGTAGCATCGCGGCGTCACCAGCAGCCTCACCGGGCGATAGATGCCTCCATCGTGCGCCCAGTCGCTGGAGCGCCCGCGCGGCAACATCCGCTCGTCGAACGAATTGTCGACCTTGACCTCGATCGTGTTTCGTCCGCCGATGCGCAGCAGGCCCGTGATGTCCAGGCAGAACGCCGTGTAGCCCTTGCCGAGGTGCTCGCCGGCGGGTTGCCCGTTCACCGTCACCCAGGCGGAATGGAACACCGCTTCGAATTCGATGCGCACCACACTGCCGGCCCACGCTGCCGGAATATCGACCTCCCGCTCATACCAGGCGATGCCGCGATAGCCGGTCAATCCGGCGGTGACCTGCCAGGTGTGCGGGACTGTGACGGTGGTCCAGCGCGGGTCGGGATCCGTTCGAAAACGCCACTCGCCCACGAGCGAGCTGGACTGGCCCGGGCCGGGCGGCACGCCCGGGGAAGCCGGGCTCGCATATGCGCTCGCCGCGCCGGCGGCGGCGCCCAGAAAGCTGCGGCGCGATGGCGGCATTCAGACGGCCTGCGACATCTGCCGGGCCAGTGCCACCGCCACACTGGCATTGGCGCCATACCCGTCGGCGCCGATCTCGTCGGCGTACTGCTGCGTCACCGGCGCGCCGCCCACCAGCACCTTCACCTGCTCGCGCATGCCGGCGGCTTTCAGCGCCTCGATGGTGTTTCTCATGGACCCCATCGTCACGGTAAGCAGCGCCGACAGACAAACCAGCCGGGCGCCCGACGACTGCACCGCCTCCACGAATTTCTGCGGCGCTACGTCGGCGCCCAGATCGACGACTTCGAAACCGCCGCCCTCGAGCAGGGACGCCACCAGGTTCTTACCGATATCGTGCAGGTCGCCTTTCACCGTGCCAATCACCACGCGCCCGGCGGGTTCGGCGCCGCGTTCGGCCAGCAGGGGACGGAGCAGCGCCAGCGATCCTTTCATGGCACGCGCGGCAAGCAATAGCTCGGGGACGAAGTACTCCTCGCATTCAAAGCGGCGGCCCACTTCGTCCATGGCGGGAATCATATATTTGCCGACCAGTTCCGCCGGATCGGCCTGCTCGGCCAGGGCCGCTTCCGTCACCGCCACGGCGCGCTTGGCGTCGCCGTCCACGATAGCCTGATGTAAGTCCTCGAGTCTCACCATTATTTATGACCTTCCGTTGAATTCACGCACGGCATCCAGCATCGCCACGATATTGGCGACCGGGGTGCCGGCCTGTATATTGTGAATCGCATTGAAGACGAAGCCGCCGTCCGGCGCAAAGACTTCGCAGCGGCGCAGGACCTGCTCCCGGACCTCGGCCGGCGTACCGAAGGGCAACACCTTCTGCGTATCCACGCCGCCGCCCCAGAACACCAACTGCCCGCCGTACCCGGACTTCAGACCTTCCGGCGCCATGCCCGCCGCCGAGCACTGCACCGGGTTGATGATGTCAAACCCGGCTTCGATGAAGGACGGATAGAAGCGCACCACGGATCCGCAGGAATGCTTGAAACACTTCCAGGCGGTATGGCGATGAATCCAGCCGCAGACCTGCGCATAATAGGGCAGCCACAGCTCGCGAAACGCGGGGACGGAGCAGAACGACGATGTCTGCGTGCCGAAGTCCGTGCCGCACAGAAACACCGCGTCCACCTGGCCGCCGATGAGCGCGTGGATGCGCGCCAGGTTGGCCAGCGCGATTTCGCATTGCCGGGAGAAGATCCGGTGGATGTAATCGCGCCGGCTGCGGGTGGAGACGTACCATTCCGTTATGTCGCGTATGCCGCGGGGATCCTTCAGAAACGGAGCCGGCACCAGGGCGATATCTCCAAAGGCGGTGCCGCCGAAATTGGCGATTACGCCGCGGCCCTTGGCGGACGCTTCGCGTACGCCGGCGGCAATCGCCGCCAGGTCGGCATCCGTCAAAAACGTGAACTCTTCGAGGTTATCTTGCGCATCGAGGCGGTCCTCGTCGAAATGGTTCTGGCGGACGATCGTGTCGAAGAAGTGAAACCCTTGGGGCATGCGGGCGCTCGGGGCGGCGCTCAAGTCGCCTTCGGGATAAATCAGGGTGTCGCCGCCGGCATCCACCGTGGTATTGAATTTCTCGGGCACCAGGACCTCCAGGCCGTTGAAGGTCCACTCCTTCCAGTTCTCGGCCGGAAACCCGAACATGGTATTGCGGGGAAAGACACCTTCCACGTCAATCTCCAGCGCCTGTTTCAAATCCTCGTCGACGAACCCGAGCATCTGGTAGGGCTCGTGGACCTTCACCGGCCGCCGCTCCAGCCCGTAGTAATCCCGCAGGGCGGCCACGCAGCTCACATGGATTCCGGTCACCGCGGTGGCGCCGAAGTCGATGGGGATCCGGTCGGGCGCGCGATGCCGCAGCGCCTCCAGCACCCGCCGCCGCGACGGGGCTACCGATTGTTCCACTTCGGCCGGATGCACGAACTAACCTCCTTTTAAGGACCGGAGAAGACGGTGCGGCCCGCGCCGCTCCATTTCGCGGTTCCCTTCGGGCGGCGCCGGAAACGCGCCCCCTGCGCTTCTGAGAATGGCCCGGCGGGCCATCGCCGCCCCAGCTGGGCGCCCTCCAGACGATTATATCCGGATATCTGTTGTCAAACCGCACCGCTCGGCGCAGCACTTATCCTGAGGGCAAAGGCGCTACCCTGGAACAAATGCCGAGACAGATGGGGGCCGCGCGATGAAGCAGTTCATATTCGGTTTCGTATTCGCCGTGGCGGCGATAGCCGGCGGCGTGCTGCTCTATTTCGGCCTGGGATTTGCCCCCGTCGGCACGGCCACGCCGCCCATGCCTTTCGAGCGCTCCCTCGCGCGCATGGCTTTGCATGCCAAGATCGCCCGGCAACCCCTGGCCCAGCCGCCCATTCCTGCGGACGCCGCCGGTCTGACGGCCGGCGCGCAGATCTATCGCGAGCATTGCGCTGTTTGCCACGGTCTGCGCGGCCAGCCCGAAACGGCGATCGCCAAGGGTATGTTTCCGCCTCCGCCACAGCTTTTCCAGGGGCACGGAGTGACAGACGACGCGGCTGGCGAAACTTACTGGAAGGTCGCCAACGGAATCCGCCTGACCGGCATGCCGGGTTTCGAGAAATCATTGACGGATACGCAGCTCTGGCAGGTCAGCCTTATGCTGGCCGATGCCGATAAACTTCCACCTGCCGCGATGGCCCTCCTCAGCCAGCCGCCGGCCGGGAAATAATCCCGCGAGTCGCCGGCACCAGTCCGGGTGAACCGAGCTAAAGCTCCCAGCCCTTGCGATACTCGCGCACCAGGTACTTGTTGGCATCCGGCGCGTTGGTGATCTTCATGTTGGCCGCGTCGTACTCCAGGCGGCGGCCGGAGCGCAGGGACGCGGCGGCGAGGTTAAAGGCCTCCGAGATCGGGCCGGCGTGCAGAAACTCGCCCGATGAAGGCTTTCCGCCGCGGCAAGCCGCCGCCCACTCCTTCACCCCGCGCAGCGGGTCGCGCTCCTCGCGCCCGGCCGGCGGCTTGGCTCCGCCGTACGCGCGCATCTTCTTCTCCGGGATCAGGCGCGGGTCTTCCAGCGAAAAGCCGGTCAGGATCTTGCCCTTGTCGCCGACGAACATCATGCCCTCGGGAGTCAGTTCCTGGTTGTCCTCTTCCAGTTCCTCCGGGGTGCGCGGACGCATCCCGCCGTCGTACCAGAACAGCTCGATGGGACCCCGTTCGGCGCGGGCCGCGAACTTGAACCGCATGGTGGACGCCAGCGGGAACGAATAGTCGTTGTGGATCTTGCGGCTCACCTGATCGACGATCTCGCAGGCGCCGCTGGCGCGCGCTTCCACGCTCACGGGCGCATCCAGTTGCAGCGTGCGGAAAACCACCCAGAGGCTGTAGTGGCCCATGTCGGCGATGGAGCCGCCGCCGAAATCGTACCAGCCGCGAAAGACGGCGTTGGTGTAGTTCGGATGATACGGGCGGTCGAGCGCCGGACCCAGCCAGAGGTCCCAATCGAAGCCCTCCGGCACGGCCGGCCGGTCGGTGGGCAGCGTCAGGTATTGCGGCCAAACGGGACGGTTGGACCAATTGTGCACCTCGCGCAGGGTGCCGATCGCGCCATCCTTGATCCACGCCATGATCAGATCCATCGAACCGTTCGAATCCCACGGAATGAAATGCGTGGCCACCTTGGTGGTCCGCGCCGTTTCGATGACCTTGCTCGCTTCGTACAGCCGGTTGGCGATCGGTTTGTGCATCATCACGTGCTTGCCCTTGTTCATGGCCGCGATGGCGATGGTGGCGTGCAGGTGGTCCGGCGTCATGATCTTCACGCCGTTGAGATCCTTCTGCTTGTCCAGCAGCTCGCGGAAATCCGCGTAGGCGGCGCAGCCCTTGTAGGTCCCCGACGGGCTCTTGTCCGCGTAATACGATTCGACGATTTCGCGCCCCACCTCGCGGCCGCCGGGGATGCCGTCGGCGCCTTCCCGCCAATTGGGTTTATTAATGAATTTTCGGATGGTGGTGCGCAGCCAATTCTTCGACCAGTCCACGTAATTATTGCTGTCGGTATTGGGATCGCAGACGGCCACCACCTGGACGTCCGGGCTGGGCAGCAGCTCCATCAGCTCGCGGATACCCTGCGTGCCCACGCCGATATAAGCCAAGGTGATTTTGTCGCTGGGCGCCACGAATTGGGGACCGCCCAACACATGGCGCGGCACGATGGTGAACGCGGTGGCGGCCGCCGCGTTCGCCAGGAATTTACGGCGATTGATTTCGGATGATGACATGAGAGGTCTCCGGCTGCCGCCGGCGTCGGAAGCCGCGCGGCACATATCAACATAGCGTGACGCGCGGCCGCACGGGTCCCCCCGGCCTGACTATCCGCTCGTGGCAGGCTGCTGGATGTGCCGCCGGTGGCGCTGCCAGAGGAGGTACGCGGGCACGCCCGTCAATATGAGGCCGAGACCGGCCAGGGCCGGACCGGGACGGGTAATCAGCATATTGCCCAGAAACCAGATGGTGCCCGCGACGAAAACCAGGGGAGTCACGGGGTAGCCCCACATGCGATAGGGACGCGGCAGCCCGGGACGGGTGCGCCGCAGCACGATGACCCCGGCCACCATCAGGCCGTAGAAGACCCAGACACCGAAGAGCGCATAATCGATCAGGGATTCGTAGGAGCCGGTGAGCAGCAGTACCGCGGACCAGACGCCCTGCGCGCAGATGGCAAAACCTGGCGTGCCATGGCGATCGATTTGGGCGAAGCGGTGGAAGAATAGCCCGTCGGCGGCCTGCGCGAAGTATACCCGCGGACTGGTGAGGAAGCAGCCGTTGAGCGTGCCCAGAATCGAGACCAGGATGATGAGAGAGACCACGCCACCGCCGGCGGAGCCCAACACTCGCGCGGCGGCATCGGCGCCCACGTGTGGGCTGGCCGCGATTTCCGGAATGGACAGCACGCGCAGGTAGGCCACGTTGGCAAGCAGATAAATGACCGCTACCGCCAGCGTGCCCAGCACCAGGGCGCGCACCACGTTGCGTTGGGGATCGCGGATCTCTCCGGCGACAAAGCTTAATTGCACCCAGCCGTCGTAACTCATCAGGCCGGCGATCATGGCCACGCCGAGCTGGCTCAGGCCTAGATGACCCATAGAGGGGGCCGCCGCGGCGGACGCGGATCTGCCGCCGAGCAACAAAGCCGCGGCCACGATGACCAGGATGCCCGCCACCTTGGCCAGCGTGAAACTCTTTTGCACGTTGGCGCCGAGCTTCACCCCGTGGTAGTTGACCCAGGTGAAAACGGCCAGCACGCCCAGGCTGAGCAGCTTCGAAGCCAGCGCACTCAACGGCGTGAAGTAGGAGACGTAGATCGAAAACACCACCGCCAGCCAGGCCACCTGCGCGCTGCGCGACACGGTGAACAGCGACCAGCCGCAGAGGAACGCGGCGCCCGGACCGAAGGCTTCGCGGAGGAAAACGTACTGGCCGCCGGTCGCCGGGAAGGCCGCGCCCAGCTCCGCGCAGGCCAACGCGCCGGCAAACGAGATCACCCCGGCGAGCACCCACACGCCCATGATCAGGGGCACGGAGGGCAGGCTGCGCGCCACCAGGTTGGGAACCAGAAAGATCCCGCCGCCGATCATGATGCCCACTACGATGGCGACCGAATCGGCCAGGGAGAGGCGGCGGTCGAGCTCCGCCGGGTGTGCGCTAACGGCGGGCAAAGACATTCCGTTCGGGTTCGCGCGACGGGGTTAGAGCGGTGGCCACAGGGTTTGATCTCTCTAAGTCTCCGGCTTTATGGGCCGGTTCCCTGTACGATAGCGCATCCGGGAGCGGATTCATAGCGGCGAGGATGGGCTCTCTTCCCCCCGAAATAAAGACACACAATCGTTGAGAATCGGGCCTGATGTTCTTGTTCTAATATGCACGACCTGCTATACTGCTCACCGGATTCCCAACCTAAGGAAAGGAGCGCTCCCATGCGTCTCGCACCCCCTCTGCTCGCGTTCAGTGCGATGGCATTTCTCTTCACCGTGCCTATCGCCGTCGCCAAGGATTCCAACACTCCCGCCGCGCTTCCCGAGCCATCCAGCGGCAAAGCCATCGTCTGTATCTACCGCGTGTACCGGTTTACCGGCTCGGCCGCACACGACGAGCTTTTTATCAACGGCACTCACCTCGCTAAACTCCTCAACAGCGAATACGCGTTCATGGAAGTGCCGCCGGGGACTGTGGTGATCTCCGGATTGCCCAAGATGTACTACGGAAGCGCCATCATGTCCGCCGGGGCGGCCCTCAATCAGGCCCGGCAGAAAGAGAACGAGCGGGCCCGGTTTGAGGCGGAGGCGGGCAAGACCTATTACTTCAAATGGACCTCCGGAACCATGGCCACGATGATTAAGGTGACGCCTGTAGATCCCGAGCTCGGCGCTAAACAGATTCGCAAACTTCATCTCTCCAAGCCCGTTGACGACAAGGAAGAAGCGAAACCGGCAACCAAAGACACCGACAAGCCGTCGCAGTAGCATCCGTCGCGGCAAGGCGGCCGCTTCGTCTCGGCTTCGTTGCGAACCTGATGGAATAGCCACTGTCCGTAGCACCGGACACGGCTTGTGGAATTCCGCCGTACTTCTTACTCTGGGATCATGCTGACACGCTCGAATCGGCTTGCACTGCTGGCGCTGTTGATCGCCCGGGCCGGCATCGGGGCCACCCCGGTGCACATCCTGATCGCCTACCACTCTCAGACCGGCAACACGGCGAAGCTGGCTGCGGCTGTACGCGACGGCGCGGCGTCCGTCGCGGGAGTCGAGGTCGTGCTGCGCTCCGTGGAGCAGACCGCCGCGAAAGACATCGTCAAGTCCGATGGCATCGTAATCGGCACGCCCGTTCACTGGGGTAATCTCTCGGCGGAATCCAAACGCTTTCTGGACCGCATCGGCGAGGCCCTCGGCAAGGCCGGTAAAACGCTCGGCGAGGGACGTACCGCGGGCATGTTCTGTACTGCCGGCGGCATCTCCAACGGCCAGGAGATGGCGCGTTTGGCCGGCATCGCCGCCTTTCTGGACATGCGTTTCATCGTGATTGGCGGCGTCAACGACGATGGATACGGTTCGCTGGGGCCGCAAGCGGTGACGGGCGGAGCGCCGCCCGGTGTGAACGACCGGGATCGCGCCGAGGCGCGGCGTTTCGGAGAGCGCTTCGCCCGCCTCACATTGCAGTTCCGGGCGGGAGCGAAGCCCTAGCCCCTCCGCCGGGCCTGCCGGTTTGCCGTAAGATCGTAAATGCATGGCCCGCCGATTTCTGATCGCCACCCCGGCTCTCTTTGCGTGCCTGTGGGCGTGCCTCGCCCAGGATGCGTACCAGCGGGAGGCCGCCAGGCTGTCCACCTTCCTGAACTGGCAGCCAGGCAGCGTGGTGGCGGAAATAGGCGCCGGCCAGGGACAGTTTACTCTCATCGCGGCTGAGCGTGTGGGCGCTGCCGGCCGGGTCTACACCACGGAGCTCGACGCCGGCAAGTTCGCCCACCTGCAGGAGATCGCCGCAGATCATAAGAACATCACGGCGCTCAGAGCCGCCGAAGCCCAGACCAATCTGCCGCCCGATTGTTGTGACTCGATATGGATGCGGCTCGTCTATCATCACTTCGTCAAGCCCGCCGAAATGGACGCGAGCCTGTTCCGGTCACTCAAGCCCGGCGGCCGGTTGGCGGTCATTGACGAAGAGCCGAAGCCGGGCTCCTCCAGAGTTGCGGGCGTGCCCGAAAACCGCGGCGGCCATGGCGTACCGCAGAAGATCCTGATCGCGGAGCTGACGGCCGCCGGCTTCGAGGTCGCGAAGATCTCCGATGACTGGTCCGACGGCGACTATTGCGTGGTCTTCCGCAAGCCCGCCCCCTGACACTACGTCGGAATCGAGCAATGCTCACAGAAATCGGACGCGTAGAAGTGAGAATGGAGGATTCGCGTGAGGATCGAATTGGCTATACTCGCCCTTGTTAGCCTTCCGGTAGCTGCCCAAGTGTCGCCTGTGGCGTTTTCGGAATCCAAGGACACTGTTCCAGCGTTCGGCCCAACTGGATCTATTATGCTTCCAGCGGCTCGTCTCCAGGTCGACGTAACTTACCCGCACGGAAAGAAGGAGCGCATCGAAACAACTGTGCTCTATGATCCTCAGACAGGGCATTATCTTTGGCACCTTATGGCGCCTGTGCACAATGTCGATGATACCGGCCGCTACATTCAGGCTATAAAGTCACAAAAATCTCTAGCGTTCGCCGATGCGTCCGGTCTTGTGGACTTCATCTACCCCTCTGGCCTCTTTGCGAAAGCATGGCGAGGCAGCGCCGACAGCCTGGATGACGCAGTTTCGGCTACGCTCACGGAGATTCGGCAAGGCGTCCCTGCTCACGAAGGGAGTTTATGGCACATGGATTATAAGTTTTTGCCAGTTTTTGGGCTGGTGCGCAATGTCGATGCACAGCTTCCAGCCGGTTACGAACCAATTGACGGCGGGGCCTTCATGTGCTCCCCACTGCAACAGTTCTGCCCACCTGGCACGACCGTTATCGCCTCAATCACCAAGCAGGGCCGCAACTATCGTCTCTTAATCAGGAACCGCTTTGATGTAGAGGTTATTCTCGATCATAATCTCGACTTGGTTAGCGCCAAGCAATTGACACAGCCGCCGGCCACTCAGGGCTTGGAGCGTCCACGGCCGAAGTGATGCTTCCATGTCGAGTCCCTTGACGTAGCAAGACTTCCGCACATCCGACCCGCCCAGACCACGAAGTTCCGGGAAAGGGCATTCCGAACGCAAAATGCCGAACCCCAGGTCTGTTCGCACGGTCCCCCGAGAGGAGAGAGTAGATGGGTTCCCAGCCTCAGTTCAGCACGCCGGTGAACTTCTCACCGGCGAACTGCGACCCTTGATCGCTGTTGAAGATCTCCGGCCGCCCCCAACGGAGCGCCTTCTGCAGAAGCCTCGATACGGAGCGTGCATCTCCGTGATCGCCGGCGATACGATATGCGAGATCGCCCGGCTGGCCGGGCTGAGCCCGATGCGCGGCGCTTTCGGCCAAACATCGTGGTTCGTGGCATAGGTCGTGTTCGTCGTCCCCGATGCCCCGATCACCCCGCTTGGCCTGGCGGCTGTGTCATATGTGATCACTCACTTCATAGCCGGAGCACTCTTCTTCTTGCCCTGATCCTGATCGCCAAACTGGGCAGGGAGTCCCCTCGCGCCTCAACAAGGTCGGAGCTTTGCTGCGCGGGCTGTTTGGATGCCAAATGCAACCGTAAGAGCGAGTTCCAAGGCCCAGCCGTCCGAGAAACATCAGTTCTGTCCAACTACGAGAAATCTCGGACATGTAGTGTGGTCCAACCCGGGTAATGAACTCGCCACAACGGCAGATTGAAATGGATTGCGAGGATTGACACACACACGGATGCTCTGACCTACCAAGTCACCCGTGGGCATACTTCGCCACCATATTCCTGGCACGTCGACATATCCTGATCCGAAGGTAGTGCCAATTTTATAAGAGTAGCCCACCTCGACGGTGTACGCATAGCTGTAGTGTCCGCTACAACTGATTCTGGTCGTTTCAACGATCCCGTCCTGCATAGGCCACCCGTGAGCTGTCTGCCTACGACGCCATAGCCGCAGCCATGAAGACGCTAAGTATGCCAAGCCCACTATTATGACAACGGAAACAAAATCGGCGCGCATCGCGCCCAATCACCTCCTCGCCCGACGCCGAACTACACGAGCAGCAACGCCGAACATAACACAAAGGAGCAGGGGCCAGACTGTATAGCCGCGATTGCAACCCACGACCGTTCTGCGCGAAGCCCGCCGGCAGTGGAAGAGATTTCAGATGATTTCGATGCTGCCCGAGCGAGATCAGAAGGCCGTTGTCAGGCTGATTAATTCTTTAATCGCCGCCGGCGCTTCGCGCAGAAGCGGCTCTGTGGGAGAACACAATGGCCGCTGACATACAGCACGCCCATCATTTGCTCGACCAGCTCGGCCCCGGCCAGTTCGCCGCCGTGGTTCATCTGCTCGAAACCATGGTCTCGCCCGAGGAGGATGGAGACACCCTGAGCGATGCCGAGCGCAAGGCCGTTGCCGAGGCCGATGAATGGCTCAAACACAACCCGCCGATCCCGCATGAGGAAGTGCTGGCGGACTGCGGTCTGACCATGGCCGACTGGGAGAAGATGGGCCAGGAGCCCTTACCGGAAGAGACACCCCGGCGCAATGGCTAAGCGCGTCGTCTGGACCGAACAGGCGAGGGTCGATGTTCGCGGCATTGAGCAGCCCATCGCCTTGCAGATCCTCAAAACGCTGGCCCGCTACGCTCAAACCGGCGAGGACAACACAAAGCAGCTTCGGGATATCGAGCCGCCGCTGATCCGCCTGCGCGCCCAGGACCACCGTGTGTTCTTCCGCGACAAGGGCGACTACCTGGAAATCTCCCGCGTGCTGGATCGCAGGAGGCTTACCGCTGATGGGCTACGAAGCCAGGAAAACCGAACATAGCAGCGCCAAGCGTGGCAGCGGTGCTACAAATGGGAAGCCAGGTAATCGAGCCATGGTCACACCTATGGGCGTCGTCCGCGCTTCATCCCCTCGCGGTACATCCGGGAGACCCCATATCCGCACGACGTCAGCACCAGCAGAGCAAGGGCCGGGCGTATTGCCCAGTATGGACCCCAGAACCCCGGCCTGGGATGCATCACGAACAGGAACAACAACCCTGTCAGGAACAGTACCCAAGCCGCAATGAGCGCTCGTCTGAACATATCGTCACGTCTCCATGCTCTCTCTCCGATTCACCTGCGGGCCGGTACACCAAAAAGTAATATAGGCAGCCTCCGTAGCAAAGCCCAAATAACCGAATCACAAACCAAAATCGCTTCGCCACGGCCCGGGAGTGGTCCAGCCGTACCCAGTAACGCCACATGCCGAACCATAGGAAGAAGAACGAAACCGGCCCCACCAGTCCGACAATAGTCCACGGTATCCTCATCGCCAGGGACATCCTTGCTGGGTCCACCGAGCCCAGAAAGACGGGGATCAGGGCGAGCACAAATACAACCGCCACAAAGAACAGCCTGGCTGCCTGGCGGCTACTTAGCCAGTTGTCCGTGAACCAGTCCCATATTTGGGTTCTTTGAAAAACCGCCATCGTCGTTACACCTCGCGACTGCCCAGCTCAGTTGCTGCAGACTTGACCCCGCTGCACTCCCCCGGCCGTCCTCCCCTTGCAGGATCTCCTCCCCAAACGGCAGATAATCGTGGCACGATTTGACTGTACCCATCGCCGTGGCTACCAGCCGCGTGCTGCCCAGCGGATCGGAGGCCAAGTACACGGTTCCCGTCTCGGCCGGCGGAGTGGAGGTGTATTCTGCCGCCAACTGCCCGGTGGCATCGTAGACGTAAATTGTGCTGCCTGCTGCCGTCACCTTCTGCACCCGCCGCCCCTCTCCATCGTAGCTGTACGT
>DATJYO010000056.1:0-55621 GCA_035499555.1 Bryobacteraceae bacterium | reverse complement strand
CGGCGCGATGCGGCGGATCTGCCCGAACATCTCCCACATCAGCGGACTGCGTCCCACCATACCTTCGAACTGACAAGTGTCCATCAGCTCGTGGTCGAGTTGGTTGGCCCGCAGACGCCGGCGCGCGTCCGTGACCAGTTTGCCTATCCGCTCGCGCAGTACGGGCAGTGAGATCGGCTTGGTGAGATAATCGCAGGCCCCTTTTTTGATCGCTTCCACGGCGGCATCGGTCGAATAGTGCGCTGTCATCAGAACGACATTCGTGGCGGGATCGACCTCCAGAATGCGGCTCAGCAATTCCATGCCGTTCATCTTCGGCATGACGACGTCGCTCAGGACTATTTCCGGATGTTCCCGGCGAACCAGGTCCAGACCGCTCTCGGGGTCATTGGCGGTGAGAATGCGCAGGCCATCTCCGGCCAGGGCTTCGGAAACCAGTTCGAGGCTCTGCGGGTCGTCGTCGATCGCCAGTAGTTTGATGCGCGGTGCCGGGGTCATGTAGATTCAGCGAGGGACTAAACTCCCGTGCGGCTCCAAGCCAGCTTCGTTAGAGGAATCTTTGGATTTCCTTTCGCAAAGCAGCGATTTCTACCGGTTTGCTGATATAGCCGTCGAAGCCCGCGTCCAGCGCCCGCTCGCGGTCTCCGTGCATGGCGAAGGCAGTCAACGCGACCACGCGCACATTACTCAATCGGGGATCGGAGCGTAACTCGCGGAGCACCCCGAATCCATCCACGTGCGGCATTTGGATATCGACCAGCAGCAGGTCGGGAACGCCTTCCCGCGCGCGCGCCACTGCCTCCCGGCCATCGACGGCTTCCATCACGTCGTAGCCGCTCATCTCCAAAACCTCCCGGATCAATTCACGGCTGGCGGCGTTATCGTCGGCCACCAGGATCTTATGGCTCATGGGCGATCCACCTGCACCCCGACCGCGCGGCGCAGATCGGCCAGCAACTGCAGCTTCCATTCTCTGTCTTTCTGAAACAGACCGATGGTTTCGTGCCGGAGCATCTCGATCTCATTATCGGACAGGTCCTTGGCGGTCAGGACCAATACCGGAATGTGCCGCAGGGCAGTATCCTCTTTCATGCGCACCAATACCTCGAATCCGTCCATCTCGGGCATGATCAGGTCCAGCAGGATGGCACTCACCGATATCCGCCCCAGCGCCTCGAGAGCCTCCTTCCCGCTGCCGGCCAGCACCGGAATGTAGCCGTCGGATTCGAGCATTTCCTTGAGCAACTCGCGGGTGCCGGATTCATCGTCCACCACCAGGATCTTGGCCGGACCGTTAGACCCCGGACCAATATACCGCCCTATGGTCTGGAGCAGAACGTCCTTGTTGACCGGCTTTACCAGGTATTCGGCCGCGCCCAGAGCCAGGCCGACCTTCGGCTCATCGACGACCGTGACGACAATCACCGGTATGCTGGAGGTTACCGGAGTCTTCTTGAGCTCATAAAGCGCGTCCCACCCGCCTTTTCCGGGCATCAGCATGTTCAGTGTGATGGCATCCGGGGCATGTTCGGCAGCCTTGGCCAGAGCTTCGGCACAGGAACTCGCCGTAATGATCTCATACCCCGCCGGTTCCAGCCAACTCGTCAGCAACTCGCGCGCGGGCGCTTCATCGTCCACCACCAGGACCAAGGGTCTCTCGCGCGGCGGCGCCATCTCGGAGGCAGCTTCTCCCATACCGGGTGCATCCTGCTCGCCCAAAGTGCGCCCGGCGGGCATGGTGAAGCTTAAGCGCGCGCCTTTACCAGGTTCGCTTTCCACCCAGATGCGTCCCCCGTGCTCCTCGACCAGGCGCTTGGTGATCGCCAAACCGAGCCCCGTGCCTTCCTTGACGCCCTTGGTGGTGGCGCCGGCCTGATGGAAGGCATCGAAGATGGCTTCCTGCTCTTCCAGGGGGATTCCCAACCCCGTGTCACTGACCGAAACCGTGAGGCGGCCGCGGCGTTCGCCAGCTTCCACCCAGATCCTGCCGTTTTCCGGGGTGAATTTCACGGCGTTGCTCAACAGATTCACCAGAATCTGCTTGAAGCGGACGCGGTCGGCGAAAACCATCACCTCCGTGCCGATGCTGCTCTGGACCACGATGTTCTTGGCAGCCGCCGCGGGGCGAATGCTGGTCAAGACTTCGGCCAGCACGACGGGCACGGAAACGTTTTCGCGGTTCAATTCCAGGCGTCCGGCCTCCACTTTGGAGAGGTCCAGTATGTCGTTGATCAGGGCCAGCAGATGCCGGGCGCCCTGCTGGATGTGATTGACGAAGCGCAACTGCTTGGGCACCAGCGGCCCGGCGGTCTGCTCCGAGAGGAGATCCGAAAAGCCGATGATGGCGTTGAGAGGCGTGCGCAACTCGTGACTCATGCTGGCCAGAAATTCGCTCTTCAGCTGGTTGGCGCGTTCCACTTCCCGGTTGCGCAGCTCAAGCTCCTTGTTGGCGGACGCCAATTTCGAATTCAGGGCATTGACCGCCGCCTGCGCTTCCTTGCGGGCGCTGATGTCGCGATTGATCTCCAGAACGTAGCCAGGCTGCGCGTCCGTCCTGCCGATCAGGATGTGCCGCGTCTCCACGGTGATCCGCGTACCATCGCGGCGGGTATGCAGCAGTTCCCCATCCCAGCGGCCACGGCTCGCGATTTCCGCCTGCAGATCCTCCAACGAGCCTGGAAACACGGTTTGAAACAACTGGTGGCTGTTCTGGCCTACGGCCTCCGCCGCCGACCATCCGTAAATCTCCTGGGCCCCGGCGTTCCACTGCACGATACGGCCGTCCACCTCGCGCACGATGATGGCGTCGTGCGAGGCTTCAATCAAAGCTGCCTGCCGGCGCATGGCTTCTTCCGCACTCTTGCGGTCGGCGATATCGCGCACCACGCACATCACCTGCGGACCATCTTTGGTGTCCAGCGGACTCAGGGTAATGTCCACGGGAAACTCGGTGCCATCGGCGCGCCTGGCCCAGAGATCGAGGCCGGAGCCCATGGGCCGCATCGCCGGCCGTGATTGGTAATGCTGGCGGTGTCCCTGGTGACCTTCCCGGTAGCGATTCGGTACGAACTCATCGACCGGCTTGCCCAGAAGCTCCGCGAGCGATACACGGAACATGCTAGCCGCCAGCGAATTGGCCAGCACGATGTGTCCGGTGCGGTCTACCTGCAAGATCGCGTCCGGCGACGCTTCGAAGATCTGACGGAAGCGCAGATCGGCGCGGACTACCTCGCGGGCGCCCGGGTCGCGCCGTGCGGCTTTCAGTTCCAGCACCTGTTTGGCGGAGACCGGCAGCCGGAAGATCTCGCCCGTATGCAGGCAATCCGCCGCGCCTTCCAGGACGCAGTTCATCAGCAGCCGGGGATCCGGATCGCTCGCCAGGACGATCAACGGTACCGGTTCGGCGCGTCCGCGCAAGGCTTCCAGGGCGGCCCGCCAGCTCCATCCGGCCGCGGCGTACCCGGTGAGGACCAGATCGAACCGCTCCTTATCCAGCAAAGCGCTCAGATCTTCGGGAGTTTCGGCGCCGGAGCGGCCGGCATCGAAACCCACCAGCGACAACTCGCGCAGGCAGCGCTCCGCGAGATCCGGCTCAATTTTAAGGAATAAGACGCGCAATGCGCCCTCTCATTTGTTTAATAATATACAATCCGGAGGTCCGGTGGGAGTTATTGGGCGTCGTCGGGGGGAGCGGTGAATTCCTGGTTGCGGCGCCAGGCCAGTCCTAAAAACCCGGCCAGTATGGCGAAGGGCGGCAAACCGAGCAGGACAATGCCGATATTCAGCAGGTGGGAGCGGGCGGCATTCTGCGCGGCGGCGGTGCGAAAGCACATCACGCATTGCCCCCAGGCGGAGCCTGAAGGAACCATGGCGGCCAAAAAGATCGCCGTCGCCAGACGTTTCATTGCGGCCTCATCATCATCAGCCGGCTGGAATCCGGCATGAACATCAGCAACATGAGAATGATGCACAAGATCAGCATCGGAAACAGGGTCAGGAAAAGACTCAATTTCTCGAACTTCAGGTGCATAAAATATGCGATAATTAGCGCCGCTTTGATGACCGAAAGACCAACCAACGCGGTGAGGAATATCAGTACGGGGATCTGCTCGTAGGCCAGAAAGACCTCGATCCCGGTCATAAATAAGAGGGCGCACCAGACGGTGATGAAGGCCTTGGCCGTGGCGCCGTGAATCTCCTGGATGGCTTCTGCGTGTGCGCTCATATTTGCCCTTCTTTTCTCTAAATCTTGGCCGACATTAAATAAACCAGCGGGAAAATGAACATCCAGACCAGGTCGACAAAGTGCCAATACAGGCCGCTGACTTCCACGTCTTCGGCTTTGAACTTGCCGCGCCCGACGGCAAAGGCGATGATGCTCAGATAGATGAGACCGATGATCACGTGCGTCATGTGCAGTCCGGTGAGCGCGAAAAACGTGCCGCCGAACAGGGGCACTCCCCAGGGATTGTCGAACGGAGTGACGTGTTCGTTGCGGATCAAGTTCAGCCATTCGGTCAGGTGCAGCACTACGAAGGCCCCGCCACCGGCCATGGTGGCCAGAATCCAAGCGACGGCCGCCTTGCGGTTGCCGTGATTCATGGCGTGCACTCCCATCACCATGGTGAGGCTGCTGGAGAGCAGGCAGAACGTCATGACCGTCGAGAAGATGATGCTGGGGGAGAAGTGAAACGGCGTGGGCCAGTTGGGCGTGGCCAGCCGCACGTAAGTGTACGCCATCAGCAGGGCGGAAAAGGTGAGCGCATCCGAGATGATGAACAGCCACATGCCGAACTTCTTGGAGTTCACGGCATATGGCGATCGCCCTCCCGCCCAAACCGAAACCGTGCCGACGGCTGCCGCCGAATCGCTATGGGACATCAACAGTTCACCCCCAAACGAGAAATAGGATCATCAAGTAGACCCACAGGCCATCCACAAAATGCCAGAACATGGCGCTGACGTCGACCGCGGTGCGCTTGCCGGGTCCCAGGCGCAGACGCAGCGCTTGCACGTCCACGTAGCCCAAAGCTGCCAGACCGCCCAGGATATGCACGCCGTGCGTCGCCGTGAGCAGGTAGAAGAACGAACTGCTGGGATTGGTCGATACGAAGATGCCGGCTTCGTTCAGTTGCAGCCAGGCGTAAGCCTGACCCAGCAGAAAGAGGAGCCCCAGGACTGTGCCGGCGGTCCAGTAACCGTTGAACTCGGTGCGGCGGCCGGCTTTGAGAGCCCGGCGCGCCCACTCCAGCAGCAGGCTGCTGGCGATCAGCACGCCTGTGTTCACCCAAAGGATGTGCGGCAGACGCAGGGCCACCCAGTCGTTGGAAATTCCGCGCCGCACCACGAAGGCGCTGGTGAATGCCGCGAAGGCCATGGTGGTGGCTGCCAGCAACACCATGAGGCCGGTCATGGAAGCGCGCCGCGACGCACCGCGCCCGTCCGATCCTCCCCCTCCGCCGAAGCCGCCGCTGCGCGGCGGGGCCGGAGGCTTGATGACGTCGGATGTGATGGAACCAGGCATTCAGAACCCCGCGGCGGATGACCTACTCCGCATGCGTTTCCACCGGATCGGTCTGCATGATGAAGTCGCTCGCCGCGCCGGGAACGCTGTAATCGTACGCACCGCGATAGACCACCGGATGGTGGCCGCCGAAGTTGTCAAATGGCGGCGGCGACGGGATGGTCCATTCGAGGGTGGTGGCGTTCCAGGGATTCATAGGCGCCTTCTTGCCCGCCTTCATGCTCCAGAACAGATTAACGAAGAACAGGATCTGCACCGCGGCTGTGAAATAGGCGGCGTGCGTCATGAAGGTGTGGACCGGGAGCAGCTTGCTCAGAAAGTCGAAATTGGTGAAATCCGAATAGCGCCGCGGATTGCCGGCAATGCCCAGCCAGTGCATGGGGGTGAAGATCGCGTACACGCCCAGGAACGTGAGATAGAAGTGGATCTTGCCCAACGTCTCATTCATCATGCGGCCGAACATTTTGGGGAACCAGTAGAATGTTCCGGCAAACATACCGAAGATCGCCGCCACCCCCATAATCATGTGGAAATGCCCGACCACGAAATACGTGTCGTGGAAGTACAGGTCCAAAGCCGGCTGTCCCAGGAAAATACCGCTCAAACCGCCCGTGACAAAAAGCGAAACGAACCCAAGGGCGAACATCATGGCGGTGGTGAAGTGTATCTTGCCGCCCCATAAGGTGCCGATCCAGTTAAAGGTCTTGATGGCCGATGGCACCCCGATGGCCATGGTGAGCACGGAGAATGCCATAGCCGAATAGGGGCTCATGCCGCTCATGAACATATGGTGTCCCCAGACCAAAAAGCCCAGGAATCCGATGGCCAGGATGGCGTACACCATAGCTTTGTAGCCGAAGATGGGCTTACGCGAGAAGGTGGACAACAATTGGGAGGTCACCCCCATGCCGGGCAGGATGGCGATGTACACCTCCGGGTGGCCGAAGAACCAGAACAGATGCTGCCACAGCAGCGGCGATCCGCCTTTGTGGTTGAGGATCTGATCGCTGACCAGGAGGCCGGCGGGAAGAAAGAAGCTGGTTCCGGCCGTGCGGTCCAGAATCAGGAGGACGCCGGCGGCGAGCAGCACGGCGAATCCCAGCAGGCCCAGAATGGCGGTCACGAACCAGGTCCAGCAGGTTAGCGGCAGGCGCCACAGCGACATTCCCTGGCAGCGCAGGTCGATCAGGGTGGCAATGAAGTTGATGGCGCCCATGAGCGAAGCGCCGCAAAAGATCGCGATGCTGACGATCCACAGCGTCTGTCCCAAACCCTCTCCCGGACCCGAGAGTTTGCCGACGGCGCTCAAGGGCGGATAAGCGGTCCAGCCGGACAGCGGCGCCCCTCCTTGCACGAAGAACGCCGAAACCATCACGCCGAGAGCCAACAGCGTGGTCCAGAAGGAAAGCATGTTCAGTACGGGAAACGCCATGTCTTCCGCGCCGATCTGGATGGGCAGGAAGTAATTGCCAAAACCGCTCTGGGGCGCGGTGGTCAACACGAAGAACACCATGATGGTGCCGTGCATGGTCATGAGCGACAGGTACAACTCCGGCGTCATGATGCCGCCCTGCGCGGCGGTGGGCCACAGCGTGCCGAACCAGCCCACTTTGGCGTCCGGGTTGACCATGTGGTAGCGCATGAGCAGCGACAGGCTCACGCCGATCAGGACCGAGAACAACGCCAGGAAATAATATTGGATGCCGATGACCTTGTGGTCCAAGCTGAAGACATATTTCCGGATGAAGCCTTGCGGCGCGTGATGCGCGTGCATTACAGGTGCGGACATATGGTGTTCACCGTTGATGGAATCTTCAAAACCGGGCCCTGGGGAGTCATTACTTGTTGGCGGCCTGCTCCTGTTTCCATTTTTCGAAATCGGCCTCGGACATCACCTGCATGGTGCTGCGCATCTGGAAGTGGCCGAGACCGCACAACTCCGAACACGGAATCTCATAGGTGCCTGGGGTGTCTGCCTGAAAATAGAGCGGGATCTCCATGCCGGGTACGATGTCCTGTTTCAGGCGCAATTCCCGGACGAAGAAATTGTGGATCACGTCACGCGAGTGCAGGATCAGTTTGATGGGCTTGCCAGCGGGCACTTTTAGCGATGCGCTCACGATATCGTCTTTCCCGGCCGGATCCTTGTCGTCGAGGCCCATGGGGTTGCCCGCCGCGTCGTTGACCAGTTTCAAATCCGTGTGCCCAAATTTTCCGTCCGGCCCGGGATAGCGGAAGGTGAAAGCGAACTGTTTGGCCATCACCTCGATGGGGACGGCATGGGGGTCCGGTTCGGAAAGATGGACCGCCGCCCAGATGTGCGTGCCCATCAGGACGATGCCGATGAACAGAAAAGCCGTAGCCGTAGTCCAGATGGTTTCCCACTTGTTGTTGCCGTGCGAGTAGGAGGCGCGCCGGCCATCGTCGCGATAGCGGAGGATCACCCAACCCAAAGCAAATTGCGCCAGGAAAAAAATCACCCCGGTGATCACCAGGGTGCGCATGAACTGCTCGTCGTAGGCGATGCCGTGCTGGGATATCGGCGGTGGAAACCACCAGGTTTTAGCAATGAAGAAATAACAGATGACGATCGTAAGCAGCCAGACAATCGGTGCCAGCAGCATCCTTATGGTCCCTCGGCCCTCGGGTGTGCATCCCGAGATTTTGACGACGATATCACACTCGCCCGCAGTGCGCAACTGGATGCCGGGGCTTGGGGCCGGGGAGACGGTTGGCGGGGATCAGTGCGCGGCGGGCGCGAGCTTGCTCAGGATGCGGTCGTGGATCCAATGCGCATCGAACCACTCCACCGGATTCACCTGCACCCCGTCCACCTGCATGCTGAAGTGCAGGTGATCGCCGCCGGCCAGCCCTGTAGAGCCGCTGCGGCCCATCGGCTGGCCTTTTTTCACCATGTCGCCGACCTTCACCTCGATCTTGCTGAGGTGGCCGTAGATCGATTGCAGGCCATAGCCGTGATCGAGCACGATACAATTGCCGTAGATGCCCAGGTCGGAGGCCCACACCACGCGCCCGTCGTTGGCCGCGACCACCGGTACGTGCTGGGTCACGGCGAGATCGTATCCCAGGTGAACCTGCTGATCCACCTTCTTGCCTTTGTATATGTAACTGCGCACGTCGGCGAAATGCGCTTCCACCTGGGAATTGGAAAGCTGCAGGAACGGGCCGTTCCAGAGGACATGCTCTTCGGTCTTCTGGCGCAGGTCGGCGAGCATCTGGTTGTCTTTCTTCCGCAGTTCGCCGTTGATGCGCAGGAAGCGCTGCAGCAGATCGCCCGCGCCCGTGGGATCGATCTGGTTCACCACCTTATCGAGGAAAGCATCCGTGATTTCCAGATCGCGCGTGCGGAACGGCTTGGGAAAGACCTTAAACCAGAAGCGCCCCGTAACCTCCGTGCCCGCGGCATTGAGCGCGTAAACATGCGGCACGGTGTCGACGGGCAGGTCCCAGGGGAATGCGAACAGCGAAAAGCGCTCGTTGTTGGGCTTGCCGGGCAGGGGATAGCTGCGGAAAGTGTACGGTCCGAGTTTGACGCCGGCCTCCGACCAATCGCCGGAAACCGTGAAGGTCACCAGCTCGCTGCCGCCCTGGTTGATGTAGTGCTGTTCTTCGTCCACCTGCAGGCGCGGCGGTTCGAGGACCACATTTACGTCGAAGGTGGCGTCCACGGTGCGGCCCAGGAAATCGTTGGATTGCGCCTCGACGATCAGCGCGGCCTTGCCGTCGTGCAGGGCCGGCGCCTGCTGCTTGCCCGCGGCAAAGCTAAAGGTACGCGGCCCTTCGCGATGCCGCATAAACAGGAGCCGGCTCGCCGGCGTGCGCTGCTCGAAGACCATCTGGCGCTTGCCGTCCTGCTCCAGGCTGGCGGTGAATCGCCGGACACCATAAGCGGCCGTAACCTCGGCTTTCACCGGCGTGCTGGCGCCGACGGCCTTGACCGGCGGCTCCATGCTGATGACCGGCGTGGCGGAAAGCGCCGCCAGAACCGCCAACACCCCAACGAACAGCGCGACAACACCTGCAAGTATGAGTTTCACTTTTTCGTCCAGGAATCCACCCAATCGATCACCGTCTTATACCAGAGCAGACTGTTCTGCGGCTTCAGCACCCAGTGACCCTCGTCGGGGAACAGCAGCAGCTTGGAAGGAACCTTCTGCATTTGCAAAGCCGTGAAGAGCTGCAGGCCCTGGCTCAACGGCACGCGATAATCCAGCTCGCCGTGCACCACCAGCGTGGGCGTATGGAATTCCTTCACGAACATGCTGGGCGACCAGCGCGCGTACATCTCGGGATTGTCCCAGGGCGTGCCGCTGAATTCCCAAAGCGGGAACCAAAGCTCTTCGGTCGAGCCGAACTCGCTGCGCAGGTCATAGACGCCGTCATGCGTCACCAGGGCTTTGAAACGCTGGGTATGGCCCAGAATCCAGTCGATCATGTACCCGCCGTAGGACGCGCCGGCGGCGGCCATGCGGCTGCCGTCGGCATACGGGATGCCGGTCACAACATGATCGGCGACGGCCATGATATCGTCGAAGGCGCGGCCGCCCCAGTCGCCGTTGATCTGGTCGATGAACTTCTGGCCATAGCCGGTCGAGCCGCGCGGATTCGGCATCACGACCACGTATCCCGCCGCCGCGAAGACCTGCGGATTCCAGCGATAGCTCCATTCCTCGCCCCAGGCGCCTTGCGGTCCGCCGTGAATCAGCAGCAGAACGGGATACTTCCGGTCGTCGCGGAACCCTGGCGGCTTCAGGAGGAAACTCTGTATGCGGTCGCCATCCGGCGCGTCTACCCAGAATTCCTCCAGCGGCGTCAGCTCGTGGGAGCTCAGCAGCGCGTCATTGTGGTGCGTAAGCGGGACCGGGACCCCGCCGGTGGAGGAGGCGCGGTAAATCCCGGAAGGCGCCATGGCGCTCTGTTGCGTGTAGACGAGCGTCTTGCCGTCGGGGGTGAACTGCATGTCGTCCAGGTGATTGTCGCCGCTGAGCGCCACCCGCGCCTCGCCGCCCTTCAGCGATTTGAACTGGATCGACTGCCGGCCGCGATCCTCAACCGTGAAAAACAAGCTGTTCGAATCGGGCGACCAGGTGAAGCTGTTCACCCAGCGATCCATGTTATCGGTGAGATCGGTGACATGGCCGGTCGCACGATCCATCACCCACAAGCGCCAACGGTCGCTTTCATATCCGGGCCGGACCTGCGCGCGCCAGGCGAGATACTTGCCGTCGGGCGAGTACGCGGGCGTGTCGTCGGCGCCCGGATTCTCGCTGATCTTGCGCGCCGGGCCGCCGGCGATGGGAACGGCGTACAGGTCGGTGTTCGTGCTGATGGCGGGCACCGGGTCCATATTGACGGCATAGCAGAGCTCGCCGCCGTCCGGAGAGATCGCATAGTCGTCACCGCCGCCAAGCGAGAACGGCGGGACGTCGCGATCGCCGGGGGTGAGGTCCTTGGCCGGGCCGCCGGCTACCGGGACCACCAGCAAATGGCTCCGCCGCGCGCTCTGCCAGCGAGTCCAATGCCGGTAGAGAAGGCTGGTGTAGATCCGCGCCTTCACCTTGTCGGCTTTCTCGAAATCCAATGCGCGGCGGTTGCAGCCGTCGTCGGCGCCGCAGTTCGGAAACACGTCGCTGGTGAAGACCAGGTTCTTGCCGTTTGGAGCAAACAGCACACCGCCCGCTTCGGTGGAGACATTGGTGACCTGTTTGGCATTGGACCCATCCGGATCCATCAGCCAGATCTGGGAGGCGCCGCTGCGATCCGAGACAAAGGCGATGTGGCGCGAATCGGGCGACCAGCGCGGCCGTTCATTATCCTGACCGGAGTGCGTGATCTGGGCGGGGGTGCCGCCCGCCAGCGCCGTCACCCAGATCTGGGTGATTTTCCTGTTATCGGGCACGTCCACGGTTTGCACGGTATAGGCGACCAGGTGGCCATCGGGCGAAACCTGCGGGTCGGCCACGCGCGACAGGTCGAGCAGAGCGTGTGCGTCGAAGGGCGGCTTTTGGGCGAAGAGAGCGGCGCTCGAGAGAAGCACCAGGAGGGCTCGATGCATAACCGAATTGTAGCGCCGAGGTAAGGCAGGCCATCGTTTTCCGTGGTCCTTCTCTCGCCTGGGATGAGACAATGGGCTTATGAGGATTCTGCTGTTCAGCGGCAAAGGGGGCGTAGGCAAGACCAGCCTGGCAGCCGCCACCGGCGTGCAACTGGCGCGGCTGGGTTACCGCACGCTGGTAATGAGCGTCGACCCGGCGCACAGCCTGGCTGATTCCTTCGACCTGGAAACCAGCCTTTTCCACGAAAAAACGGGCGACCCGTACCGGATCAGCGACAAACTGTCCATCCACGAAGTCAACATACAAAAAGAGATCAAGCGGCACTGGCGGGAGATTTCCGCTTACGTGATCTCCGTGCTCCGCACCACCGGCATCAGCGACGTGGAAGCCGAGGAACTGGCTATCCTGCCGGGGATGGAAGAGCTGAGCGCCATGATGTGGGTGAACCAGTTCCGGCGCGAGCAGCGCTACGACATCATCGTGCTGGATTGCGCTCCGACCGCGGAATCGATGCGCTTCGTCAGCATGCCGACCACGCTCGACTGGTACATGAAGCACATCTTTCCCTTCCAGCGCACGGTGCTGAAGGCCGTACGGCCGCTGGCGAACCGTGTTTCGCCGGTTGAATTGCCGACGGACAATTACTTCGCCAATATCCAGGACCTGTTCGGCAAGCTGGAAGGCATCGACGAGTTGCTGGAGGACCCCAGGCTGACGAGTGTGCGGCTGGTGACCAATCCCGAAAAGATGGTGCTGCGCGAGACCCAGCGCGCCTTCGTCTACTTCTCCCTGCACGGCCTGACCGTGGACGCGGTCATCGTGAACCGGGTGCTGCCGGAGGTCGTCACCGACTCGTTCTTCTCCGAGTGGCGCGAATCGCAGCAGCGCATCCTGCAGGAGATCGACGCCTACTTTTCACCGGTGCCCGTAAAGCGAGTGCCGCTGTTCACGCACGAGGTGTTGGGCGCGGACCGGCTGAACGAGCTGGCCACATCGCTTTACGGCGAGAACGAAGATCCTTCCGCCATCACGCGCACCGAAGCGCCTTACACCTTCGCCAAGCGCAACGAGCATTACGAGGTGCGGCTGCTGCTGCCGTTCGCCGCCAAGGGCGAAGTGGGGCTTTTCAAGAAGGGCGACGAGCTGGTGGTGCAGATCGGGACCCTGCGCCGGCACATCGGCCTGCCGACTTCCATGGCGGCCCTTTCGCCGGCGCGCGCAAAGTTGGAGAATAAGGTATTGACCGTGGAGATGAGGGAGGTTTGATTATGGAAGATGAAAAGAGAACTGCCGACGCCCCGGGCTGCTTCTATTGTCTCAACGTGAAGCCGTTTGTGCGGCATATCTGGTCGGAAGCGACCAAGGATCATTTCCGCAATTCGCGCGTGGAGTTTTTGAAGGGTTTGCGGAGCGTCCTGGACGACAGGATCAGTGACCTGTCGCGGCATGAGGCGAAGGGCACGCACGTTACCGTGGAGTAGCGGTCCCGTTCGCCGGCAAGCATTCCCTCATTCATAGCGCAGGGCGCGCATGGGATCCACGCGCGCGGCACGGCGCGCCGGCACCCATACCGCGAGCATGGTGACGGCCAGTAGCGCCGGCACCACCAAGAGGTAGGCCAGCGGATCCCTTTTGGTCGCGCCAAAGACGGCCATCACGATTCTCTCGACGCCAAGGCTGGCCACCAGCCCGATCGCCGACCCCGCCAGCACCAGCAGCAGGCCTTGCCGGAGCACCATGCGCATCACCAGTCCGCGATCCGCGCCAATGGCCATACGGATACCGATCTCCCGCGTACGCCGGGCGACCGAGTAGGCCACCAGCCCGTAGAGTCCGATCATCGCCAACAGCAGCCCGATGAGTCCCATGGCGCCCACCAGTCCGTTGATCAGCGAGGCGACTGCGGCGCGCGCCTGGTACAGGTCCTGCACCGTGCGTATGTCGAAGACCGGCTGGTTGGAGTCCAAGTTGTGCACCAGCCGGCGCAGCGGCTCGGCCAGACCGGCGGGGTCGCCGAAGGACCGGGCCACCAGCGTCATGCGCGCCCGCGGACGCTCGGTCATGGCCAGGTAGAGGTACTCGGTAGGGGGCTCGCCGACCCAGAGGTATTTGCCATTCTGGGCGATCCCTACGATCTGGACCCACTTGCCGTCGCGGCCGCCCAGCCAGAACCGCTTGCCTACGGGGTTCCTGCTGGGGCCAGTAATGCCGGCCCAGGACTTCATTGATCACCGCCACAGGCTGCCCGCCGTAGAGATCGCTCGCGCGGAAGCCGCGTCCGCGCAGGATCGCCACCCGCATCGTGTCGAAGAAATGATCGTCCACCCAACTGGCAAAGACGCCCACCGACTCCTTGTTCTTCGGCAGTTGATAGCCTTCCGGCCGGATGCCCTCCTGCTGCTGGTTCATCGAAAAAGGAACGGCGCTGACAAGCGTCGCGGACCTGACGCCGGGGGTCGCGCGCGCGCCGTCCACCAGTTGCCGGTAGAACTGCTGGGCCTGCGGTTTGCTGTCCAGCGCCAGGGTCGGATCAAAACTCATCATCAACAGATGATCCGTGCGGAAACCGGGACCGGACGAGAGCGCGGCGTGGAAACCGCGGTACAACATGGCCGCCACCACCACCAGCACGAGCGACAGAGCCACCTGGGCGACCACCAGCGCGTTGCGCCCCCAGAAGCGCTGCTTCTGGAAACTGTCGGCATCGGCGGCTTTCAAAACCCGCACCAAATGCGTGCGGCTCGCCTGGAGCGCGGGCGCCAGGCCGAACAGCACGGCGCTGGCTAGTGACATCACCAGGCTGAAAATCAGCACACGATGATCCAGCCGGACATCGATTACGATGGGCAGGTCAGAGGGCACTTGTATACGGCGGAGGAAGGAAGCGCCGGCATACGCGAACAGCAGGCTCACCACGCCGCCCACCAGCGCGATCGCCAGGCTCTCCGCCAGCAGTTGCCGGATCAGCCGGGTGCGTCCCGCGCCGACCGCCAGCCGGATGGCGATTTCGCGCGTGCGGGCACGCGCACGGCTCAGGAGCAGATTGGCCAGGTTGGCGCAGGCGACCAGCAGCACCAGCCCCGCCAGGCCCAGCAGCATGGCGGAGAGCACCGCATCCTCGGCATCGTCATGGAGACGCGTCTGAAATTCGGTCTCCACCACTACGCCCCGGTCGCGATTGGTATCCGGATAGGCTTGCGCCAGGCGCCGGGCGATGGCTGCCAGTTCCGCCTCCGCCTGGGTCCTGTTGATGCCGGGCGCCAGCCGGCCTCGGACTTCGAGCGCGCGGTCGCCGCGCTTCTGCAGCAGGTTCATCTCGGAATTCGCCGAGAGGCGCGGCGCCATCGCCAGCGGCACAAACATGGCCGGCCGTATATACTGATCCATGCGGTGAAACGCTCCGGCGCCACCCCGATCACCGTAAAATCCAGACCGTCGAGCCGCACCTTTCGGCCGACGATGGAACCATCCGCGCCCAACTGCTTTTCCCAGAAATCGTGCCCCAGCACGGCGACCGCGTCGCGGCCCGGCACGCTGTCCTCGTCCGGACGGAAGCCGCGGCCCAGCGCCGGCTCCACGCCCAGCGTCTGGAAGAAGTTGCCCGAGACCAGCATGCCCATGCGCATTTGGGGCAGATCGTGCGGCGCGGCGCTGAAGCCGAAGATCTCGGTTTTGAATGCTACCATCCCGGCGAGCGTTCGACTGCTATCGCGCAGGTCCACGTAGTCCCGGTAGGAGATGAGCGTCGACGGCTCGCTCGGCGTTTTTCCCCGGATGGTGACCACATCGCCGGGATGCGCGACCGAAAGCGGCCGGAACAGCAGGGCGTCGGCCAGGCTGAACATGGTCGCGTTCACGCCGATGCCCAGGGCCAGCGACACCACCGCGACCAGGGTGAACCCGGGACTCTTGCGCATCATGCGGAAGGCGTAGCGCAGATCCTGCCCGATGGTTTCCAGCCACGTGTTCACCCAGGCCCCCCGCGCCGCTTCTTTGGCTGACAACACGTTGCCGAAGTCGCAGCGGCTGGCGCGGGCGGCCCCCTCGCGCGGCGCGCCGGCCTGGACTCTCTCTTCCGTGTCCAACATCAAGTCGTGCGCGATCTCCTCGTCGAGCTCGTCATCGCGCCGTTTCTGCCGCCCCAAATTCCAACGCATGTTGACTCCCTATGCCGGGCGCATCACCCGGCCGATGGTCTTCACCAGCAGGTTCCACTTGGACCGCTCCGCAAGCAGCCGCTTCTTGCCGGCCGCCGTGAGCCGGTAGTACTTGGCCCGGCGATTCATCTCGGAGGCCTTCCATTGGGAGGCGATCAATCCCTGGGCCTCCAGCCGGTGCAGGGCGGGATAGAGCGATCCCCGCTCGATTTTGAGCAGGTCCGCCGAGCTGTGCCGGATGGTCTGCCCCACGCCGTGGCCGTGCTGCGGTCCCCACTGGAGGGTGCGCAGAATGAGCATATCCAGGGTGCCTTGCAGCAGTTCAATCTGATGTTCGTTCCGGTCGTATGTTGACATGTGCGCTCTAGCAGACATTCTACTAGAAAGGTCGTACCTTTTACTAGACGATCTTCTAGAGAAAATGTTCCATGCATTTCGATAGGCTTCCGGATCGACGGCCGGCGGTTGGTATAAACTCGATAGGGGATGGCAAATCAGGGGGCGGACCGGCGCACGGTACTCGAAATGCTGGCCAAGGCAGCGGCGGCCAGCCAGTTCCCTGGATTCCGGCGTTGGGTTTTCGGCCAGCAGCCGGAACGCGAGCCGCGGAAAGGCACGTACCGGCCTGCCTTCTTCTCGCCATCCGAGTACCACACGATCGACGTATTGACCGGCCTGATCATTCCCGCGGACGGCACTCCCGGAGCGCGTGAAGCCGGGGTCAGCGAGTTCATCGATTTCCTGGCGGCGCACGGCGAAACCGACATTCAGGAGCCGATGCGGCGCGGCCTCCAATGGCTCGACGCGGTGTCGCGGAAGCGGCACGGAGCGCCCTTCGCCAGCCTCTCTCCCGAACAGCAGGACGGCGTGTTGAGAACCGCAGCGCACCGCGGCCAGGCGCCGCGGGACGATCCCCAGGGACAGGCGTTTTTCCGCCTGATCCGCCGCTACACCGTCATGGGCTACTACACCAGCCGCATCGGACTCGAAGAACTGGATTACCCGGGGCTGCGGATCTATTCCGCGTCCCCGGCGTGTCCCCATACCGGCGATCCGGAACATCGCCATCTGCCGCCGCCAAAAGTCTGAACATGCCGGACCGGATCTATGACGTCATCGTGATCGGAACGGGCGCCGGCGGCGGCATGGCGATTCATGCCCTGTGCCAGGCGGGCGCCAAAGTTTGCGCGCTGAATGCCAGCCGGCGGCTCAAGCCAAGCCGGGACTTTCGCAATCACCGCCAGCCTTTCGATATGCCCTTCCGCGGCTTCGGCGATCCGGTAAAACGCAAGAACTGGATCGGGTACATGGATAACGAGTACACCGAGGGCATCTGGGAGCACGAAATCATCTTCACGAAAGCCCCCGGCACCGAGTGGACCTGGCGGCGCTGCTTTGCCGTCGGCGGCAAGACCAACTTCTGGGGACGGTCGTCGGCGCGCTTCGGCGACATCGACTTTCGAGCTGCCAGCCGTGACGGCTACGACGTGGACTGGCCCGTCACTTACGCCGAAATGGCGCCGTACTACAGCCGCGTGGAACGCATGATCGGCGTGGCCAGCACGGTACAGAAGCGCCCCAGCAACCCGGACGGGGAGTATCTGCCGCCCATGAACTTCCGCTGCATCGACCGCATTCTGGAAAGCGGCGCGCGGAAGGTGGCCATTCCTTATCTGCCGGATCGCATCGCCCAACTGACGGTGCCGCACGCCGGGCATCCGTCCTGCCACTATTGCGCCAATTGCACGGAGGGTTGCGATGTGGGTGCATTCTTCTCCACGCCGTGGTTCTTCTTGCCGGCCGCCGAAAGGACCGGCAACCTGGATCTGCGCACCAACGCACTCTGCCGGCACATTCTGGTCGATGAAAACGGCCGCGCCAAGGGCGTGGCGTACGTCGACCGCGTCACGCGGCGGGAGGTGGAAGTATATGGCCGGGCGGTGGTTCTGGCGGCATCGTGCGTCGAGTCCGCGCGCATCGTTCTGAACTCTAAGTCGCGCCAGTGGCCCGACGGCATCGCGAATTCCAGCGGCCAGGCCGGCCGCAATCTGTGCGATCACCTGTACGGCACTACGGCGCGCGGCTATTTCCCGCAGTTACTCGGGCAGCCCAGCTTCCCGGATAATGTCTCGGCGAGCACGGTGGCCTGGATGCCGCGCTGGCAGAATCTGGAGAACCCGCGCCAGGAGGAGTTCATCCGCGGCTACTCGGTTTACCCGGATGGAGGCTGCGCCGAGTTTCCCTGGTACTTCGAGGAGATCGAAGGTTTCGGCAGGGAGTTCAAGCGGGCCATCAAACGGCGGTATCCTACGCCGGTCAGTTTTTATATCCAGGCGCCCACACAGCGCAGTGACGCCAATTTCGTGGATATCGATCCGCAGGTGAAAGACGCCTACGGGATACCCGCCGCGAGGCTCCACTTCGCCTGGGACCGGAACACTCTGCTCATGTGGGAACACGGCAAACAGGCCTGCGAGCAACTGCTGCGTGCGAGCGGCGCGGAATACCTGGGCGCGGCGGCGGAACCGGACATGCCCGGAACCAGCCTTCACGAAACCGGCACGCTACGAATGGGCAACGACCCGAAGCGGTTTGTGACGAATCGCTTCGGACAGGCGCACGATGTCGGGAACCTCTACGTCTGCGATGCCAGCGTATTCCCCAACTGCACCGACAAGACCACCACGCTCTCGATTCTCGCCTTCACCCTGCGCACGGCGGAGCACCTGATCGAGAACCTGAAACAGGGCTGAATCGGGTTCTATACGAACTTGTACTCGCCGGGCACCGGCAGCGGCGGCACTTCCAGCTTCATGTCGTAATCGAACGCCTTGGGCTGCAGGTCCAGCGGAGAATTCATGATCTGGTCCCAGGTGATCTCCTGCCCGGAGTACGCCGATTCACGCGCCATGATGCACATCATGGTGCTCTCGGCGACCGCCATCCCGTCGTTGATATAAGGTCCGTCGCCGCGGATGCTCTTCACCAGCGCGATGTGCTCCTGCACATAAGGATCCTCGCCCTTTTGGCCCATGTCCCGGCAGTTGGTCCGGCCCTTCGTACCCACGATCAACTCCGACACATTGGTATAAGTCGGCTTGCGGAACTGCCGGCAGTGGCTCGACAGGTGGACCCCGTCGGCAAACGTGAAATCGGCGTCGATGTGATCGTAGATATTGCCGTAGATTTCCACGCGGGGCCGCCATGCCGCGCCGCCGGAGGCAAAGACCTTCACCGGATGCGCGCCCATGAACCAGTGGATGACGTCGATGTTGTGCAGGTGCTGCTCCACGATCTGATCGCCGCAGATCCACACGAAGGAGTACCATGCGCGATGCTGGAACACCATGTCGGACCACTTCGGGTCGCGTTCCTTCTGCTGAATTACCGGCGTGCCAACCCAGTATCCGTACGTCGCCACGATGTCGCCGATGGCCCCGTCGCGCACTTTCTGCCAGGTCTCCAGGTACTCGCGCTGGTTGCGGCGCTGCGCGCCCGATACCACGGTTAGTTTCAGTTCCTCCGCCTTCTTCGCCGCGGCCATCACTTTGCGCACGCCCACCGGATCGGTGCCGAACGGCTTCTCCGCGAAGATGTGTTTCTTGGCCTCCACCGCCGCCACGAAGTGCTCGGGCCGGTATCCGGGCGGCGTCGCCAGAAGCACCACGTCGATATCGGAAGCCAGCACCTTCTTATAAGCGTCGAAGCCGATGAAGTGATGGTCGGGATCGACTTTGACTTTTTCCGCAACGCCGGCGTATTTGGACTCGCGGATTTCGGCGAGCGACTTCTCCAGGTGATCCTCGAAGATGTCGCCCATGGCTACCAGTTCCACGTTCTCGTTGCCGTGCAGAAACTGCTGCGCCGCTTCGGTGCCGCGGCCGCCGCAGCCGATCAGCCCGGCCTTCAGCTTCTCGTTGCCGGCTCCGCGCACCAATTCCGGACGGATGATCATGAACGCCGTGGCGCCCGCGGCCATGGCGGTGGAGTTGCTCAGAAACGACCTTCTGGAGATGTGTTTCGTATCGCTTTCCATATATTCGCCTCCCTTAGGCTTTAAGCTGCGATTGTATCCTATAGTTGAATGCGAAACCTGGTGCTCGCCTTCCTGCTGCCGGCCGCCGCGCTGGTTGCGGATTGCCGCTTCACCTTGGCCGACCAATCCAACTGGAACCTGGCATTGGGATTCTATTTCGATCTGGAGAATAGCGCTACCGGTTCGGCCGCTTATTGCCAGATGGCGAACCTGACGATCGGCATGGGCGCGGCGGATGGCTCGCAGTGGCGATTCATTGGCGCCTCACCGGCCTGGGTAACGAATCACGATTACCAGGTGAAGGTGATCGTAGCGCCGTCGTACTTCGAGATGTACCTGGACGGACAGCAACTCGGCCACGTGGATGCGAATTTCGCGGGGCTGCCCGGCCAGCAACTGATCTCCGGAATACCGCCCTACGGATCGACGGGAGAGGCGGATTATCGCGTTTCGCAAAGCGCGCTGACCGCGCAGGCAGGCGACGGGGCGCCGGTTTCGGCGGTGTTCCAGGCGGACACGCGGCCGGCGGGGCTTGCCATGCTGGCGCCGGGTACGCCGTCCGCACCGGTAGTGTTAGGGTTCCGCCCGGCGGACACGCTGACCTTTACTGCCACGTTCCGGCTCACGGCCCAGCCGGCCAATCCCAACGCCTATGCGCCGTACATCGACGCTTACGGGCAGAGCAGGTACTCCGACTTCACGGGAAAAATACAAACCGATGCGGATCTGCAAACGGCGGCGGCGCAGGAACAGGCCATGCTGGCGCAGTGGGGCATGCCGTCCGGCTTCGATACCTTCGGCGGCGTGCAGAACGCCGGCTGGCAGGATACCGCAACGGGCTTCTTCCACCTGACCCGGCACAACGGCGTATGGTGGCTGATTTCGCCGGCCGGGAATCCGTGCTTCTACATCGGGATGGATACGGGGCCGCTCACCACTGGAAACAACACGCCGGTGACGAACCGCGACTGGGAGTTCGCCGCGATGCCGCCCCAGAACCGGACATACTCTCCGGCTTGGGCCGGCGGCGATTGGGGCAACTACGGGATCTCGAGCGTCTCGTTCGATACCTGGAACATGATGCGCAAGTACGGCACGGACTCCTGGCAGGCGACGGCGACGGACCTGACCGTCGAGCGCATGCAGGCCTGGGGATTTTTGGGCTTTGGGAAGTGGTCCACCCCCGCCGGCGGCCTGCCGATTCTGCCGGTGCTCTGGCCCAATAACGTGCCGGTGCTGGTGTCGCACCCCGACATCTTCGACTCGCAAATCCAGGCGGACCTGAGGTCCTCGCTGCAGCAGCAGGTCGCCTTCAGCGTGAACGATCCGGCCATTCTCGGCTGGTCGTTCGGCAATGAATACGACGAGTTGATCACGCCCGGCGAAGTGCAAAGCATTCTGGCGATGGCCGGTACGGTACCCGCGAAACGCGCGTTGATCGACGATGCGCTGAGCGGCATCTACGGAAACAATGTGGCGGCTATGGCGGCGGCCTGGGGCGTAGGCGCCGCCAGCGTGAACGATCTTTACAACCTGACGCCCAATCCGCCGGCGGCCGATATCGAGACCCTGCGTGAATACTACGAGGACCAGTATTACGCGTTCCTCTATGAGACCGTCAAGAGCCTGGACCCGAATCACCTGTATTTCGGCACCTGGATCGTACCCGGCTGGTGGATCAACGCGATCGACTGGCAACTGATCGCGGCGCACACCGACGTCATCGGTTACGATCGCTACTCGCCGGTGTTCATCGACAGCCTGCTGGAGAGCATGGCCCAGTCAGCCGGGAAGCCGATCTTCCTGGGCGAGTTCTCGTTTCCGCCGCACTACAACGTGGAGCGCGGCTACCAGATCTTCCCGGCGGCGTTCGCGGCAGACGACGCCGGCGCGGGGGCGCTGTACCAGGCCAACCTGGAATCCGCCGCGCGCGTGCCCTGGTGCGTGGGCGTGGCCTGGTTCGAGTATCGTGACGAGCCGGTGGCCGGCCGGGGATATGCGGGCGAGACCGACACGGATTTAGTCGAAGGCGAGAGTTATGCGTTCGGGATGGTGGACGTGGCGGACCGTCCTAAGTACGACTTAGTGAAACTGGTCCGCACGGCTAACCTGGCCGCGGCGCGGAACCGGCTGGCCTTTCAGGCGCCGGTCTTGAACGCGGGCGGCACGGTAAACAACGCCAGTTGGGCTGCGGCTGCGCCGGTCGCGCCGGGAAGCCTCGTATCCATTTTCGGGACCGGTCTGGCGGGTACGAATCGGACAGTCGTGACCATGAACGGCGTGGCAGTGCCTGTTATCCACGCGTTTCCGCTGCAAATCGACGCGCAGATTCCCTGGGAGATGGCAGGCCAGACGCAGGCGCAACTGAGCATCGTCACCGACGATCTGGCGGGCAACACGGTCAGCGTGCCGCTGGCTGTGTACGCGCCGGGTATCTACACGATGAATGGCAGCGGCAGCGGGCAGGGCGCCATTCTGCTGAACGGGACAGCTACGCTGGCGGCGCCCGGACACGCAGCGCGGCGCGGCACGGACTACGTCAGCATCTATGCCACGGGGCTGGGGCCGGTGAGCAATCCGCCGGCGTCGGGCGCGCCCGCGTCCGGCGGCACGTATTCGCAGACCATCGACTCCGTGAACGTCTCGATCGGCGGCGCGCCGGCGACAGTGAGTTTCGCGGGACTGGCGCCGGGCTGGGTGGGACTTTACCAGGTGAACGTCGCGGTGCCTGCGGATGCCTCCCTGGGCGATGCGGCGCCGGTTGTGCTGCGCATGGGCGGCATCACTTCTAACACGGTGACGATGGCGGTGCAGTAAGCGTCAAAACGCCCAGGTCAGGCTGGTGTATCCGGTGTTGGCGTGATAGCCCTGGTAGAACGACAGCAGTCCAAACTCCTCGTGGTAGTTGTAGAATTGCCAGCCGGCATTCCAACGTAACTTGGGACTGATGCGGACCGAGACGCGCGCCTGCGGCGTCTGATAGTTCAGAGGGAACGTCTGCACCGGGACGAACGCCAGCGAGACCGGGTCGGTGGCGCCCAACGGCGCGGGGGCCGGCCGGCCGTCGCCGGTATCGCGCGTGATGGTATAGCCAACAAACAGGTCCGTTCGCCTGGCGATGGTGAATCGCGCGCCCAGATTCGCGGCATGGATGTTGCTGAGATAGATCTGATTGCTGGTGAATTGGGTCGGCCCGGCGAAGAACGCGATGCCCGACAGCGAATCCAGGTGCAGCTTGGAGTAACTGGCGTCGAGGGTAAGCCAGTCGTGGGGAGCCCAAGCCAGGTTGGCGCTGTAGCTCCGCGCGTGTGAGCTATAAGCGCTCAGGCTGACCGAGTTATTATTGTAGTTCTCCTTGTACGCTGTGTTGAACGCAAGTTTTTTCAGGCGATAGTCGAAGCGGCCGCCCAGAGTCTGGTAGTTACGGTCGCTCACGGGCGTGAAGGGCCGGTTGGCGCGGCCGATCTCGCTCTCGAGGTTGATCGTCACAGGCTTGACCGGCTGCAACCGGATGCCCAGCAGCCCCTCCTGCAAGAGACTGACTTGCTCATAAGCGGCGCCGGCGAACGGCGCATTGACGGCATAGTCCTCGATGTCTTTGATCCGGCGGTCGGAATAATGATACCCGCCGTAAATCGATAGCCAGCCGCGCAGGCGGTAGTGCAGGTCCGTGGCGTTGGCAATCGTGCGCAGCCCGAGATAGCGGAACGAGACGAATGCCGAACTCTGCGAGGCCGGGTTAAACTGCTCGTAGTTCGATGTGCCGTCGATGCGCGTACTATCGACGGCCGTGTTGTTGACCACGGTCAGACGGTCAGTGGGAAACAGGCTGATCGACAGGTCGCCGGTAAGCGATGGGCGCGCGGCATCCCCGCCCACAAGAATTTGCTGATTCTGGGGACCGACGGGCGTCACCCCGAAGGCACTCTCATCCTCAATGAAGTTACGCCTGCCGGAGACGTAGACGATGCGGCCGTTGACGGCCAGTTTTTTGTCACTCCGGTTCAGATTACCCAGCCAATACGGACTGGCGCCATGATATGGCTCCGAACGTTGAAACTGATTCAGAACCACGCCGGCTGCCGGATTGTCGCCGGAATTCGCGCTGTTCGCCTGGTAGCCGCTGTCTTCCTTGAAGAACGACCATGTATGCAGGACCGTCAGCTTAAAGCCGGCTAGTTCCAGGTCTGCGCCCAGGCGGTAATCGTTCTGTTCGCGGCGCACATTCTCAAACAGGGGAAACTCACTCGCATCGGGCGAACTGAAAAGTTGCACCGTCGAGAGCGCCGGACCATCCTGAATGTTACGGCTGTAACCGAGGTGGAACCGTATCTTCGATTGCGGCAACAACGTCAGATCGTGATCCTGCATGCGCCGGCTGGTGTCCATCAGGTGCGTGCCCGCGGTGAGGACCAGATCCGGGTTGAAGTAATCGTCCAGGCGCCACAGCATGTCGTACCGGTAGAGCCTATTCTTCTCCACGTGCAGAGTGGCCGATTGGTAAGGATCGTTGCCCAGACCCGAAGTGGTAAGGACGATCTGATCGAACCAGCGGCCGTGGCCATCGCGCGAATTCACGAACAGGCTGCTGCCGAGCAAACGCAGGCCGTTGCCGTAATTCACGTCGGCGCGATAGGTGCCCGCACTCCCGGCGACTTCCGCGAAACGGTAGCCGGTCTCGAAGGATTCCATCACGTTATAGTCGCCGACGTTTTCGCCGCGCGGCGATCCGGCCTGCTCGGGTGTGGGCGCCACCGTCTGCTGCGCGAAGGCCGCCGGCGCCAGGAGGAGACACACGATAGGAAGTGTTTTCCGCATGTTCAGCTCCTAACGGAAGAAGTAACTGTCACTGTTGGATCCGTGGATCCGTACATGACAGACCGTGCAGCGCTGGTAACGCGGGTCTAGCATGTTGTGCGTGGCCGAAAGCGCATCGATGCCGTTGTTGCGCGTGCCAAAGCTGTCCGCCCCGTTGTGACAACGCAAGCATAAGGTGAATGTCACCGGCCGTAAGAGCAGTTTGGCATTGGTCGATCCATGCGCGGAGTGGCACGCGCCGCAGCCCTCCACGCGCACGGGTGGATGCTCGTAGGCGAACGGCCCGCGCTTGTCGGCGTGACATTTCAGACACGCCTCTTCGTTGCCCTCGGCCTGGGCCACCATCCGCGGACGGTCCGCCATTCCCCAGGTGGGTGCGAATGCGCCGTGCGGATTGTGGCAATCCGTGCAGTTCATGAAACCTTCGTTTACCCGGTGTTTGAACGGCATGGAGAATTGCGCCCGCACGTCCGCATGACAGCCGTAGCACAGCTCCGTCTGCTTCCGGGCCAGCAGAAAGCGCGGCACCGGTGACTTGTGAATGGAGTGACAGTTAGTGCAAACCACGTCCGCCAACGAGTGTGACGAGCGGCGTATGTTAACCTTTCCAAAATCCCGCGCGTGGCAGTTCAAACATGTATCCAGAACGGCTTGCGGTTTCATCAGGGAAAAGGCGCGGGGAATGGTATTCCGGCCGCCATGCGCCTCTACGTGCGCTTTGGCCGGTCCATGACACCCCTCGCATCCGGTGCGCTCCGGTGGCAGATCGCCGCTTGCGATGCTCTTGTAATGCGGGTTTCGATAGAAACTGAACCAGATATCGGCGTGACAAGTCTTACAGACATTGCTGCCGACATAGTCCGACGCCATCAGCGGCGCGCACAAGCATAACCAGAGCCACCCTCTTCGCACACTTTCACTATAGGGGAGAAAACCGTAAACACCTGCAAATTCTGCGCCTCCAGCGCCGTAATACAATGGCGGTCGGTACTACTCATGAGAACGCTTGCTACATCGCTGCTGGTCCTGTTCGGACTGGCCACCGCCGCCCGGGCCATCGACGTGACGAACTTCGTGCCCATCGGGCCGGCCGAGAACCACGTTCGAGACCGCAACAGCGTGACCGTTACCTGCCGCGACCATTCGCAGATTCGCTTTTATATCCTGGCGCCGGATTTGATCCGCGTGCGCGCTTCATTCGGTAAAGACCTGCCCCAGCGAGACCACTCCTGGGCCATCGCCAAGACGTCGTGGGACGCTCCCCGCTGGACCATGCGCGAGGAACCCGATGGCCTCCTGATCTCGACTGCGGAACTCGAAGTCTTCGCAAAGAACGCGCCCCTTTTGGTGGAGTTTCGTGACGCAGCCACGCACCGGCGCATCAATGCCGATCTGCGGCCGATGATGTACGATCCGCGCACCGGCGCGGTGGCCGCCGCCAAGGAACTGGGCTTCGACGAGCATTTCTACGGCCTGGGTGAAAAGGCGGCGCGTCTCGACAAGCGCCGGGATCAGTTCACCATGTGGAACTCGGATACGCCGGCCTACAAGGAGGGCACCGATCCTATCTACCAGGACGTGCCATTCTATCTTGGCTGGCAACCCAGGGGTGTGTATGGCATCTTCTTCGATAACAGTTATCGCAGTCACTTCGATTTTGGCGGCGAATCGCCCGAATATGCCGCCTTTTCGGCGGATGGCGGCGAGATGAATTACTACTTCTTCTGGGGACCTTCCATGAAGAAGGTAGTAAGCCGCTACGCGGATCTCACCGGCCACCTTCCCCTGCCTCCTAAGTGGGCGCTTGGGAACCAACAGAGCCGCTGGAGCTATTATCCCGACACCGTGGCCGAAGAGGTGGTGAGCCGGTATCGCGCCGAAGACCTTCCGCTGGACGTGTTACACCTGGACATCAACTACATGAACGGATACCGAGTGTTCACCTGGGACCCGCACGGGTTCCCGGATCCGTCTGCCTTCACGGCGAAGTTACGGAAGCAGGGTGTGAAGGTGGTGGTGATCGTCGATCCGGGCGTCAAATACGAGCCGGGCGGGAACTACACCGTCTACAACGAAGGCGCGGCCAAAGATTACTTCCTGAAACGCACGGACGGCAAGACATGGATCGGCGCTGTGTGGCCGGGCAAGGCGGTGTACGCGGATTTCACCATGGAAGGTCCTGCGCGCTGGTGGGGCGATCTGCACAGAAAGTATCTGGACGATGGCGTGGCCGGCATATGGAACGACATGAACGAGCCGTCCGACTTTCTGGATCAGACCGGCAAGACCCAGATGGACGTGGTCTTCGGCGACGGTGGCGCAAACACGCCCTATGCCGCCAATCGCAACCTATTCGCGCTAACCGAAGCCAAAGCGACTTACGAGGGCCTGGTTCGCCTGCGGCCGAACCAGCGTCCCTATGTCATCACGCGCGCCGGTTATGCCGGAATTCAGCGTTATTCCACCATGTGGACCGGCGACAATACGTCCACCTGGGAAGCCATGGCCCTGAGTATCCCGATGTTCGAGACATTGGGCCTGTCGGGCGAGCCGTTCGTAGGCGCCGACGCGGGCGGCTTCATCGGGCGGGCAGACGCCGAGCTACTGACCCGCTGGTACGAGATCGCCTTCCTGACGCCGTTTTGCCGTAACCATGCGCAGCGCGACGCCTACGATCACGAACCGTGGCGCTTCGGCACTTACTACGAAGGCATCATCCGCAAGTACCTGAAGCTGCGATACCAGCTTCTGCCATTTCTCTACACCGCGCTCGAAGACGCGCACCGGACCGGTGTGCCGATGTTCCGGCCGCTGATACTCAACTATCAAGACGACGCCAACGTGCTCAACATCGATGACGAGTTCATGATTGGCGGCGACCTGTTGGCCGCGCCGATACTCAAGCCGGGGCAGTCCAGCCGGCGCGTGTACCTGCCCGCAGGAACCTGGATCGATTACTGGACGGGCCGGCGGATTGCCGGCGGCCAGATGGTGCATGCGGAAGCACCTCTGGAGACCGTGCCTCTTTTTGTACATGCCGGCGCCATCATCTCCACCGGCCCGGACATGAACTACGTGGGCGAGAAGCCCACCGACCCCATCACGTTTCACATCTATCCCGATGCGCAGGGCAAGGCGCAGACATCGCTGTATGAAGACGACGGAGTCAGTCCCGCATATCGCGAGGGCCGGTTCCGGCGCACCCATATCCGTTACGAGAATGGAGTGGTCAGCGTGAGCGCGCCCGAAGGCGATTATCAGCCCGGTACGCGCACGCTGGTGTTTACGATTGCTGGCGGGAAGTCCGCCCGGTTCGCCGACGACGGCCGGGCGCATCAGCTCCCCTTGCCTTGATACTCTAGGAGAGATTCTAAATGCTGGCCAGAGAGTATAGCCTGGTTCCCAAGGCGGTGCCGCGGGTGGACACTCCCTATCGCAAGATTGTCACCGATCTGCCGGTCCCGGAGTCGGTGCCGATCCTGGAGCGGCTGCATGCCTGCGAACCCGTTGCCATGCGCGGGCAGCCGCCCGTGGTGTGGGATCGTGCCGAGGGTTTTCAGGTTTTCGACCGGTGGGGCAACCAGTGGGTGGACTGGTCGTCCGGCGTGTTGATCGCCAACGCGGGTCACGGACGGCGCGAGGTGGTGGAAGCCATACAGGCGCAGGCTTCCGCGCATCTGCTGGCGAACTACTGCTTCCCGAGTGAGATTCGCGCACGCCTGGTGGAGAAGTTGGTCTCCATTCTGCCTCCGCCGCTGAAGAAGGTGTTCCTGCTGACCACCGGCTCCGAGGCCGTGGAGTGTGCGATCAAGCTTTGCCGTACGCACGGCGTCAAGTCGGGTGGCCGGTCGAAGAATGTGATCGTCTCGTTCGTCGACGCTTTCCACGGGCGAACGCTGGGCGCGCAGCAGGCGGGCGGCATCCCGGCGCTGAAGGAATGGATCGTGAACCTGGATCGCGGTTTTGTGCAGGTCCCCTTTCCGGATGGCTTCCGCACAGCGGACACCTCCTTCGCCCTGTTTGAGCGCAGCCTGCGGGAAAACTCCATCGAGCCGCAGAACGTGGCCGGAGTCATCCTGGAGACCTACCAGGGCGGCAGCGCGGCCTTCGCGCCGGCGGCTTACATGCGCGATCTGCGGTCGTGGTCGAGCGGCCACAAAGCCCTGCTGGTATGCGACGAAGTGCAGGCGGGCTTCGGACGCACGGGTACGCTATGGGGATTCGAGCACTATGGCATCGTGCCGGACCTGGCGTTGTTCGGTAAAGGCATCTCGAGCTCGCTGCCGTTAGCGGCGGTGGCGGGTCCGGCCGAAGTGATGGATCTGCATTCGGCCGGCAGCATGACGTCCACCCACACCGGCAATCCGGTGTGTTGCGCCGCGGCGCTGGCCTCCATCGACCTGGTGCTGCGCGAGGACCTGGCACGCAAGTCAGGCCAGGTCGGCGGCGTACTGCATCAGAAATTGTGCGAACTCGCGTCCCGGACTCCGCGGATCGGCCGCGTGGAAGGCAAGGGCCTGGTGGCCGGCTTGGCCTGCGTGCTACCGGGCACGAAAGAGCCGGACGGCGACCTGGCATGGGACGTGGTGCGGCGCGCGGTGGAAAAGGGGGTGTTGATGTTCAGTCCCGTCGGCTATGGCGGCGCGACGATCAAGATCTGCCCGCCGCTGGTGATCACCGAGGCGGCCCTACTCGACAGCTTGCACGCCCTGGAGGAGGCCTTCGCCGAGGCCGTGCGCGCGCGGGCCGTGGCTGCCTGATGCCGCCACAAGTGCTCCTGGTAGGCGGGGGCATGATCGCGCACGATCAGCTTCTGCCATCGCTCTACCACATCCAGCGGCAGGGCCGCATCGGCGAGATCGCCGTGTGCGCGTCGCGGTTCAGCACCGTGCGCGATCTGGCCGCCGCCGCGGACCTCATCCGTGCATTCCCCGGCCAATCGTTTCGGGCGTATCCCGATGGCGATGGACCGCCGCGTCCGGAGCTGTATCGCGAGGCGATGGCGTCCCTGCCGCCCCGCCAGATCGCGGTGGTTGCGGTACCCGATCAGCTCCATTACGAAGTCGTAATGGCGGCACTCGCCTGCCAGCAGCACGTGCTCTGCGTCAAACCGCTGGCCCTCGAATCGCGGCACGCCGCGGCGATCGAGCGTGAAGCCCGCGCCCGCGGGTTGCTGGCGGCGGTGGAATATCACAAACGCTTCGACGATCGCAGCCTGATGGCCCGGCGCAAATACCGCGAGGGTGCGTTTGGCGAGTTTCGCCTGGGACAGGCGCGTCTGTTCGAGAAGTGGTATTACCGCCATTCGAATTTTCAGAACTGGATGACCGTGGACCATTCCGACGCGTTTACTTACATCGGCTGTCACTACGTGGACTTAGTCCATTTCGTTACCGGACTTCTGCCCGTCGCGGTTAGTGTGTATGGCGTGCGGGACCAGTTTCCCAACGGTAAGGAAGGCTTCCTGTGGACGGACGCACGCGTCATCTGGGACAACGGCGCCTGTCTGAACGTGCAGAACGGGCTCAGCTTCCCGGATGATGCGCCCGGGACAAACACACAGGGACTGACACTCTATTGCGGCGCCGGCGACAAGGGCGCGCTCATTGAACATTCGGACCAGTATCGCGGCCTGAAATACAGCTATGCGGCCAACCCGGGCGGCGTGGGATCGACTATTTATGCCGAGCCCAGTCCTGATTACTTCCAGTATGTGGACTTAGGCGGCCCCGGCCTGACTCCGGTGGGATACGGGTACCGGTCGATCGATGCAATCATATCCGCCATTTTGCGGATCGAAGCCGCACCCGAAGGCAGCCGCCCGGAGCTACTCGAAGAAATCGACCGCGGCGGATTGATCGCCACGGCGGCTAACAGCAGCTACAACGAGGCGGTGATCGAGGCCGGGAGGCGCTCGATTCTGGACGGGGGCAGGGAGGTTAGAATCGCGATATGATGAGCGCTACGTATGCGCACTCTTATCGTCTGTCTATGTGTGGCCTCTCTGCCGGCCGCCGCGGCCACATGTGAAAGCCTGTCCGGCGCTTCTCTTCCGGACACTTCCGTTACCATCGCACAGTCTGTGCCGGCCGGCCGTTTTACACCGCCTTACGGCGGCGCGTTCGATAAGATGCCGGCATTCTGCCGCGTGGCCGGCGTTATCGCACCCACCCGTGACTCGTACATCCGGTTCGAAGTTTGGATGCCGGCGGCGGATTGGAACGGCAGGTTTCTCGGCGTGGGCAACGGCGGTTTCGCCGGCGCCATCGGATTCGGTTCCATGGCAGCGAACCTGAAGCGCGGATACGCAACCGCCGGCACCGATACGGGACACGAAGGGGATGGCGAGGATGCCAGTTGGGCCTATCATCATCCCGAGAAGGTCATCGACTTCGGATATCGCGCGCTGCATCTGACTGCCGTGAACGCCAAGAGTCTCATCCAGGTGTTCTACGGTCACACCGCGCAACACTCTTATTTCGATAGCTGCTCCGACGGCGGGCGCGAGGCCTTGATGGAAGCGCAGCGATTTCCAGCCGACTACGACGGCATCCTGGCGGGTGCGCCGGCGAACTTCTGGACCCACTTGCTGGCCACCGGTCTGGACATCGCCAAGAGCATCTACACCGACCCGGCAGGCTACATCCCCAGCATTAAATTTCCGGCGATCAGTGCCGCCGTACTGGCCGCGTGTGACGCGCAGGATGGTGTGAAAGACGGCATCATCAACGATCCTTCGCGCTGCCGTTTCGACCCGGCCACGCTGCTCTGCAAGGGCCGGGACTCGCGTACATGCCTCACCGCGCCCCAGGTGGCTTCTCTGCGGAAGCTGTACGCGGGCGGCCGGAACTCGCATGGCGAACCTCTATTCCCCGGTTACACGCCGGGCGCCGAAGAGGGCAGAGGCGGTTGGGTGCCGTGGCTGATCGGTAACGGGCCGGGCGGCAGCAGCGGCTCGGTTTACACGGAGAACTACTTTCGTTACATGGTCTTCGAAGATCCGGTGTGGAATCCCCTCACCGCCGATGTGGATGCGGCTCTGCACAAGGCAGACCAGGAGACGGCACAGGCGTTGAATGCCGTCGATACCGATCTGCACCAGTTTCAGGCGCGAGACGGAAAGCTGATTCTGTATCACGGCTGGAACGATCCCGCGATCACACCTCTCAATACCATCAATTACTATAAGGGGGTGATTCACGCGATGGGCCGCGAGAACGCCGAGCGCTTCGTCAGATTGTACATGGTGCCGGGCATGCAACACTGCATCGGCGGCCCCGGTCCGACCTGGTTTGGACAGCTTGGAACCACCACCGCCAAGGGGCCGGAACACGGCGTATACGATGCCTTGGAACAGTGGGTGGAGAAAGGCGTCCCGCCCGGTCCCATCGTTGCTACACAATACACGGAAGATAATCCCGGAAAAGCGGTAAAAATGACACGGCCGCTTTGTCCCTATCCGGAAATCGCCGTGTACAACGGCACGGGTGACACGAATGACTCCGCGAGCTTTGACTGCCGGTTGCCCGACAATTAAAGTTAGTTTATCCTGCCTCAGGCCGCGGAACTCAGTTTGCTACGCTGACGTCTCGAAGCAAAGAGGACCTACCATGGCTACCAGTAATCACCGGATACGATTTCCAAGAATTCTGCTCGCCGCAGCGCTTCCCACCCTGTTCGTGATGGCGACTCACGCACAGGATCCGCCCACGCGCGTGGCGGACCTGAATTACATCAACAACAATGTTTCCATGCAGCCGGCCGGCGCCGAGGACTGGTCGCCGGCGGTGGTCAACCGCCCGTTTACCACGGGTGATTATCTGTGGGCGGACGAGAACTCGAGCGCCGAATTGCACTTGAATAACGCGGTCCTACGGATCGGCCCGGAAACCAGTCTTGGCTTTTTGAATCTGGACGATCGCGTGGCCCAACTGCGTTTTGCCCAAGGCGAGCTGATCCTGCACGTGCGCCACCTCGAGGAAGACGAGAGCTTCGAAGTGGACACACCCAACGCGGCAGTGACGATTCTGCGCGAGGGCGAATACCGCTTTCAGGCGAATCCGGATACGGCGACCACCCTGGTGGTGGTGCGCAATGGCGAGGCGGAGGTGACCGGCGGCGGCCAGGCGTTCACCGTGCATGCGGGCAACAGCGCCCAGCTCACCGGCTCGGATCAGCTTGCCTTTGATGTGCAGTATGCGCCGCCCACCGACTGGTTCGAGCGCTGGGCCGATGACCGCCAGTTGAACGAATCCTCGCGGCGCTCCGCGCAGTATCTGCCTCCGGACGTGATCGGCTACGAAGATCTCGATAACCATGGGACGTGGCGCGAGACGCCGGAGTACGGCGCGGTCTGGTATCCGACCGTGGATGCTTCGTGGGCGCCCTACCGGTACGGACATTGGGCCTGGATCGAGCCGTGGGGCTGGACGTGGGTCGATGACGCGCCCTGGGGCTTTGCTCCTTTCCACTACGGCCGCTGGGCCTATATCAACGGAGGCTGGGGTTGGATTCCAGGCCCTGTTGCGATCGTGGGTGGCCGCCGGCCAGTGGCGCGGGCCGTATGGGCGCCGGCGCTGGTGGCGTTCATTGGCGGCGGAGGCTGGGGTGTCTCGTTGTCCCTCGGCGGTCCGGCCGTAGGCTGGGTGCCGCTCGGCCCCGGTGAAGTCTACACCCCCGCCTATCATGTCAGCCACGACTACTTTCGCACGGTGAACGTCAGCAATACGACGGTCATCAATAATGTCAACATCACGAATGTCTACAACACGGTCTACGTGAATAAGACTGTCACCAACGTTGCCTTCAACCCGCGTTACACGAACATGATGGCTCCGAATGCGGTGACCGCGATGCGGCAGAATGAGTTTGCATCCGGGCGTCCGGTGCGAGGCGCCGGTATCGCCATCACGCGCGATCAGGCCGTGCAACTGCACGCGACCAGTGTGATGGTGGCTCCTGCCGTGGCGCCGGTCCGGCAGGCGTTGGCTCCGGTTGCCGGCCGCGGTCCTGTCTTTCACCCCCCGGCGCGCGCGGTCAATGTTCCGGTAGTGGCCCGGCGGACGCCGCCGCCTCCTCCGGTCTCGTTCGTCGCCAAGCAGGCAATCCTGCAACAGAACGCCGGCCGTCCTTTGAATGTGCAGGCAGTGCGGGAGGCTGCGCCGCAGCGTCCGGTGATGGCGCCTCCGGTCCGCGTGGCGCCGCCGGCCAGGCAGGTAACGCCCCCGGTGAGGCCCACCCAGCCGGTAATGCCTGACCGATCGCCGAACACCCCGAATGTCCCGAACCAGCCGGTATACCGTCCGCCGCAGAATCAACCTGCGCCGGAGAGCGCACCGGCCACCCGCCCGGTTCCAACTTACCGTCCGGAACAGACGCCGCCAGCCAGGCCGGCTCCCACCTACCGCCCGCCGGAGGCCACACAGCCGCCGCGTCCGGCGCCGACTTATCGGCCGGAACAAACGCCGCCGCCGAAGCCGCAGCCTGTCCAACCAACCCGGAATCAGGGCGCCGAGAAGACTAAGGTGGAGCCCAATGCGAAGCCTAAGGAAGACTCCGGCAAGCCCCAAAAGAAGCACGAAAAGCCGAAGGACAACCGGGAGCCGAGCTAACCTTCGATAGGCTTGCTATCGATCGGCCGGATCTGCAAACTGGGGGACACAAGCCGAAGACGTCGATCGACTCCGGCTGTGCTTCGGATGCGCCGCTTCCGAAGGAGGTCCCCACGCACGAGTGCATTTTTTGCACGTTGCCTCAAAGCCCCGCCACAGGCTCCGGATGCGTGAGTCCGGGGCCTCCTCGTTTTACCCCCTAACCGTACCGTTAACTTTGGATGCCATTGTTAGACGGTCCGGTGCGGCATACCATGAGGATCACGGCCATGGATGAATTTCGGATCTATCTGGAGATACTACTCGGCCACGCCTGTAGTTCCCGCGCCGACTGCCAGGCGTGCCGGGCCCTGGGAAAAATCTACCAGTACATGCAAACGGAGATTTTTTCGACGGTCGTTTACAGCGAGACGATCTTCGACGCAAAGAAAGCCGCCGCGCTGGTCCACAAAACGGCCAATCGCGCTGCGGCGGGGCCACGGCGTTCCAGCGGCGCTTGATTAACGAGCCCGAGGGAACGCAACCCGCGCTACGTCGATTTCTGTCTCGCGGATCAACCGTGACCAGAGCGAATCTGGATCCGCATCGAATACGGATGCCGCGCTGCCCGGAAAAATAAACCACGCCCCGGAGTCCAGTTCATTTTCCAACTGCGGCTGAGTCCATCCCGCATATCCGGCGTAAACATGCATCCGCTCGGGCTCCACCGCAGAGGCAAAGGCCTGTTCAAGGTCCTCCTTGCCGGTTAGCAGAAACACGTCCGCCAGGACGCGGGCGGCTTCGCCCGGCTGTTTTCGCGACCGCAGCAAGGCCAGGACATCGGTCTGGCTGACAGGACCTCCCGCATACACCGTGTCGCTGCGTTTCTTGGCGCCGGCCACGTTGTCCAGCACGCTCGAAATGGGAACTTTTGACCGGCGATTGACGATCAGACCCACGACTCCGTCCCGATCGTATTGAACCAGCAGGACGACCGTCTTCGCGAAATTGGGGTCCGGCAGATCGCGGGCCGCGACCAGCAACTTGCCCGGCCCCAGGTCCGCCGGCCGCGTGGACTGGCCCGCCGCCGGCCGAATACCAGCTTGCAAGGCCAACGCCACAGCCAGAAACCGCAGCCCCCACATGCCTTCAATTCTACGCCGATATGCCTCATCGTGCATGTCGCGTGGGATGTTGAATATCGCAACAATTTGGATTGACTCCCGGGGGCAAGGTTCCGCATACTAACGGGGTCGGCGGCAAGTGCCTACGCCGATAAAGGAGCGCTCACCAAAATGCGAAGTCACCGATTGCATGCCATTGCATTCCTGACTGGGGGATTGTCGGCCGTCGCCGTCATCTCCCCAGTCCGCGCCCAAGATAAACCGGCGGACATGTCCGCGTCCGTGCGCACGTTTTCCGTGCCCATGCCGGCGCCGCATCCCTCCCCGGTGCCCGCGAACCAATATGGCGGCTTGGCCATGACCATTGTGGCGGTCGGCGAGGAGACGCCGGGCGTGCCTTGCCAGCAATGCGTAGCCCGCGCGGGAGAGCCCAATATCGGACTGCCGTGGCCCGTCTTCACCGTACAACAGGGCGACATATTGTCCATTTCAACCTGGTTTGAATCCTCAACCTACACAGGTCCCTGCATTATCGCGCTGATTCTGAAGAATGGCGGCAACGTAGTTTATAGCGGAACGTTTCCCTGGCCCGGCGGTTGTCAAGCCGGTAATCTGTACGGTGCGATCTTCACTGTCCCGGCCCCTACCGCTACGGGATTCACCCAGGTGATCGGCAAGATCGCGGGCGGCGGCGTCAACAAGTCCGGCACCGTGACTTTTATCGACGTGCAGTAGGCCGGCGCGGCTCCCGCATCAGATCGCTTCCAGCTCTTCTTCGAGCATCTGCTTTTGCGACAGGCCGGCGTAGTAGCCGCCCGCCGCGATCAACTCGGCGTGTGTCCCCTGCTCCACGATGCGGCCGTGATCCAGCCCCACGATGCGGTCGGCCTGGCGTACGGTGGAAACGCGGTGCGAAATCAGAATGACTGTGCGCCCCCGCATCACTCCGGACAAACCCTGCAGAATGCGCTCCTCGGTCAGCGTATCCACGCTGGACAGGGCATCGTCCAGAATCAGGATCTGCGGATTACGCAAGATAGCGCGGGCGATCGCGGTGCGCTGCTTCTGGCCGCCCGACAGCGTGATGCCGCGTTCGCCCACCATGGTTTCGTAGCCGTTGGGAAACGACTCGATGTCGGCCGCCAGTCCGGCCAAATCCGCCGCGCGGCGAATATCCGCCGGCGTAGCGCTTTCGACCCCAAAGGCGATGTTCTCCGCGATCGTGGCGCTGAACAGGAATGTCTCCTGTGGCACGAAGCCGATGTGTCGGCGCAACTCGGCGGGGTCGAGACGGCGCAGATCGATGCCGTCCAGAAACACGCGCCCCGCCGTCGGATCCATGAGCCGCGGCACCAGGTTGACCATCGTGCTTTTGCCCGAACCGGTGTGCCCCACCACGGCCACCGTCGTGCCCGCCTCTATCGACAGGCGAACATCCTCCAACGTATAGCCGGTGGGGTAATGCATCGACACCCGGTCAAACTCCAATGCGCCGCGCACGTGCGTCAGGCGCGCTGGCTGCGGCGGCGCCGCGATGGACGGCCGCTCATGAAAGATCTGGTTGATGCGCTGGAGCGAGGCGCTGCCGCGTTGCATCAGGTTGACGACCCAGCCCAAAGCGATCATGGGCCAGACCAGGATGCCCATGTATGTGTTGAACATCACGAAGCTGCCGAGCGAGATGCGGTGCAGCAGAACCTGCTCGCCGCCGTACCACAGCACCGCCAGAAACGTCAGTCCGATCAAGGCTTCGAGCAGCGGCTGAAATACGCCGGAAATGCGCACCAGCCGGATGTTCTCGGCGATATACGACCGGTTGAGGTCCTCGAAGCGGCGCAGTTCGGCCTGCTCCTGTACGAAGGCGCGCACCATGCGCACGCCCGCCAGGTTCTCCTGGACGCGGCTGCTGATATCCGAGAACATCGCCTGGATGCGCTCGAACCGCGCGTGAATGGCGCGCCCGAAGAAGATGACGGCGAGGCTCACCAGCGGCGCGGGAAGGATGGCGAGCAGCGCCAGCCGCCAATCGACCGTGACCATGATGACGATGGCCAGGAGGAACGTGAGGCTGGTTTCGGTCCAGTACATGATGCCGGGGCCGAGCATCATGCGCACGGCATTCAGATCGTTCGTGGCGCGCGCCATGATGTCGCCCGTGCGCACGCGGCCGTAGTAATCCGGGGCAAGCCCCACCAGGTGCCGGAAGAGATCGTTGCGCAGGTCATACTCGATGTCGCGCGAGATGCCGATGATGATCACCCGCATCCAGTATTGGAACAGGCCCTTGACCGCGGCCAAAACGACTAGCAGACCGGCGAAGCGCAGGAGGCGCGCCAGGCCCAGGGCGCGCGACAGGGAATCGATGGCTGCCCGGATGACCAGAGGTTGTACTGCGCCGGCAACGTCTTTCAGCACCAGCGCGCCCAGGCCCAGCGCCAGGCCGCGGCGATATCGCCACAAGTAAACGCGAACGGTGCGTAAGGATTCCCACATAGTTGTCAGCGCACGCTCGACATAGTCTACATCCCCACCGCGGTGGCGAAAGTCTTGAGCCACTCCATAAGGAACATTTTCTGCCCTTCCCGATTGCGCCACCAGCCGTCCGGACGGAAATACCGGTCCGGAGCCGCCACCACCCGCATTTGCAGATCCGGGGCGGCGGCCCGGTAGATGCGCGCGGCGCGTCCCGTATGAAAGTCGCTGGTCACTAATAGAAAACGATGCACGCCGCGGCGGCGGAGATCCGGCACGATCGCGGCGGCTTCTTCGCGCGTACTGTGCGCCTGATTGGGGGAGCGGATGAACCAGTCCGCCGGATAGCCATGCTGCACGGCAAAGGGGATGGCCAGGTCGCATTCGTATTGGCCGTAGATCATCAGCGGACCGCTCACCAAGACCTTCGGCACAAAGCCCTGTTTGACGAGGTTTCCGGCGAACAGGATACGATTGCCGTAGTAATCGCCGGCCAACACCACCGCGATATCGGCGTGACCCGGTCCGTCATCGTGCACCAGCAGGCGCCCCAGCTCCGTCATCCACCACACGCGCGTGACGGCCGCCAGCGCCAGCACGCCCACCATGCAGACGAATATCGTGAGAAAACGAGAACGGCGGCGGATCACGGACTACTTCTCGTCCGTGGAATTCTTCTGATCGAGATGGCCGACCGTTTTTAGCCGCTGATAAAGGCGTTCCACCTCGGCTTCGTCTTCCGGCAGCAGCAGCCGGTAACGCGGAGGCGGACCCTGCTTGCGATCGCCCGGAGCCAGAACCTCGCCCCAGAACTGGCGGTAAGGAATCCCGTCAATGAGAGCGTCGCGGGAAAGACGGCGCAGATGACGCAAGAGGCTGTTGCAGGAATCCAGATCGCCGGGATACACCAGGATCATGCGCGTGTCGTCGAACAGCGTCAGGCGCACAATCAGCGGTGAAACCCATCCCGTGCGGTCGAGGCGCCGGATGTCCATCCAGGGCACAATCCGCTTGCCCACGCTGACATAGCCCTCGTGAATCTCCACCGCGGGCTGGAAAGCCAGCACCAGCAGCAGGGACGCGCTCAGCAGGAATAGAGCCGCCGGGATGAACGCGGGCGTCCAGCCGAGACCCAGCCAGGCTGAAAAGCCTGCAAGCCCGACCGCTACGAGTCCGAACGTCAAGTAATGTCGCGCCGGTGTGTAGCGAGTCATCTTCAACCCGTCCACTTCTAGACTACAACCATGACGGACGCCCGTCAATGAGGAACGGGGCTTGCTTTAGCTAGTGGTATGGACGTCAGCCAGGGTGCGCTGGAAACGTGTACCATAGCTCCACCGGGACGGCCGCGGCCTGAACCGCACATGCGCGTTACACGGCGCGCAATCGACGGATTCCCGCCCAGCCGTAATGAATCCCGCTCCAGATCGTCAGGGCCGCCGTAGGCCACACCAGAATCGCAGCCGTGGCGGCCAGCGCGGGATTGCCAAAAGCATCGCGGCCTAAAGAGAAGATTGCGGTCATGATCTGAAAGAACGTGCTCGCCTTTCCCCAGACGCTGGGCGGGAACGCGCGCAGCCTCGTAAGCCGCAGGGCCACGGCGGATGCGGTGAGGATCAGAATATCGCGCGCGAAAATCACCGCCACCAGCCACCAGGGGACGCTGCCGGCCACCGCCAGCGCCAAAAACACGCTGCCCATCAGGAGCTTGTCGGCGACCGGATCCAGAAACGCGCCGGATGCGGTTGCGGCATGGAAATGCCGGGCCAGGTAGCCGTCAATCGAGTCGGTGGAAGCAGCTACCGCCAACAGGGCCAGGGCGTCGAAAGCGCGATGTTTGAGAATCGCCGCCACGATGATGGGCGCCATCAGCACCCGGACCAAGGTGAAGAGATTCGGCAGCGAGAACCAGGCGCGCATTCACTGGCGATTCTAGCAGGTTAACGATTCCCGCCAGACGGAACCGCCGGACCCGGCGGGCGCTCGAACACGATGACATCCACATCCCCGAACGGGCCCAGGCTCCGGTCGCGCCAACCCGCCAGTTCCGGGCAGGCGCGGAACCAATCCCGCCATGCGGACAAGATGGAACCCTGGCCATAGATCGCGAAACGTCCCGCGGGCGCCAGGGTCCCGCGCACGAGGCCGGCGGCGAAACGCTCGGCTTCGGGGGAGATTTCGTACGGGAACGCGTAAGGCGTGCCGTGGATCGGATAGGCCTCCAGATGCGCGTATAGGAAGCCGGCAGCCGGGACATGGGGCCGCCATACGGGCGGGCGGGCTTCTATAAATGGACTGGGGCACACGACCGGCATGCCCGGTTCGATGCGATCGGCGGCCTCCCGCCAGCCGGAGTTGTGATGCACGGGCAGCCAGTGATTCCATCCGCCGAGCAACAGCAGAACCGCGGCGCCCAGTAGCGCGGACGCTGGACGCCAACGTGCCGGCGGCAGGAATACGCCGGCCGCCGCAGTGGCTGCCAGCGCGGCGCCGGGCAGCGCGACATCGACGTAGCGGTGGACAAAAACGCTGTGCGCGGTGGCCCAGGAGAACGCGAAGAGCGCCAGGGGCGGGATCAGCCACCAGCCCAGAATCAGGCTCGCGCCGGCGGCCGGCCCCCGGCCCACCCGCCGGCCCAACAGCGCTCCGACCAGGGCGCACGCCGCGACCAATCCCGGTTTCAGTGAACGCGCCAGGTCCATCGCGGATGGCAGCGGCGCGATCACGTGCGCTCCGGCATTGCGGTAAAGTGACAGCGCTCGCATGAGCACCGGCGCCAGCGACAGGCAGCAAGCGATCAGCACGGTCAGCGCCTGGCGCCAGCCGGCCGGCGTATCGGCGCGCGCCAGACGCACCGCCGCATACAGCGCGAATGCCGCGTAGAGCGGCCAGAAGACCAGGTGGACCCGCCACAGCACCGCCGCTGCGAGGGTGAAGAGGGCCGCATCGCTCCACCGCCCCCGATCCAGCCAGCGAATCAGGAACCAGAAGGCGCCCGCGGCAACCAGCGTTCCCAGGGCGTAGGGACGCGCATCGGCGGCCTGGTAATTGAACCCGCGCAGCGACAGGCAGGCAAATGCCGCAAACCACCCGGCGCCGGGATGGATCAGGCGGCCGGCGATGCGCGCCACCAGCCAGAGCGCCAGCCCCAAAGCCAGCGCGGAAGGCAGCCGATAGGCCGTCTCGGAGTAGCCGAAAACGTCGCTCGACAGGCGCGGCAACCAATAGTAGATGGATGCCGGGACCTGCGGCACAGCCCGTAGCGAAGGATCTTGCGCAGCATGCCGCACCACGAACGCCGTGCCCATTTCATCCACCCAGAAGCTGGAGCCGAGCGGCATCAGCCACAGGCGCGCGATACACACGAATAGCAGGGCGGGGAGCATATATTGTTGCGCGCGCGCGAGTTTCCTGGCCACAGGCGGAGACGCTTTCATTTTAATTGCGAGAGCGGCGGTGGCGGCCGGCGGTCCCGTGCTATGGTCAAAAACGATGCCGCACAAATCCGCCCGCCAACCGGTCCGCGTCAAGCGCGTCGATGAATGCGCCAGTCTCGACGAAATCTTCCGGCACTGTCTGCCGGCTTTTGGCGGCGCTTATCTGCGGCGCATCTACACCATTCTGGATCGCGCCATCGCGGCGGACTGTCCGTTGACGCTGGCCATCTCCGGACCGGTCACCGTTTCGGGCCAGCATCTCGCCTGGCTCATCCCGCTGCTCGAAACCGGTTGGGTGGCTTACATCAGCACGACCGATGCCGTCTGCTATCACGACGGTCATCGCAGCCTCCATGCGCACCATCCGGAACCCGTTCACGAAGTCTCGATTCACAGCGACGATGCCGCCTTGCGCGACGAGGGTACCATCCGGGTGACCGACATGGCTTTCGACGAGGCTGTGCTGCTCGATCAGGATCGTTTCCTGAGCGCGTGTCTGTCGCGGCCCGAGTTTCAGAAGAAGATGACGGGCACGGAGCTGCGCTATCGTCTGGGCGCGCACTACGCCGCCCAGGAACAACGGCACGGCGTCCCGGCCGGATTGCTGGCGACCTGCCATCGCCTGGCGATCCCGGTGTTGGTCGGCGCGCCCGCGGATGGCAGCGTCTTTCTCAATTCGATGAAGCTGTGGGCCATGCGCGAAGCGGGCCTCCTCCCCGCGTACGGATTCGATCTGGACCTGCACGCGGAAGTATTCGAAGCCTGCGCCTATCACCGCTGGGGATTGTTCGAGAGTCCGGCGCGCGCCCTGGCCACGTTGATTCTGGGCGGGGGCGTGCCGAAGAACTTCAATCTGCAGCCCGAGCCGGCACTGGGCCAGGTGCTGGGGCTGCCGAATGTGCGCGGCTATCAGTTCGACGTACAGATCGTTACCGCACCGGTGACGGACGGATCCCTGTCCTCCTGCCCGCCGGCCGAAGCGGTGACCTGGGGCAAAGTGGACAAAGAGGCTTATCTCCAGACGACGGAAAGCATGCAGGGTGACTATTCCATGGTGATGCCGTTCGTCGTGAAGGCGCTGCTGGACCGGCATCCGCGCCGCGCCGGTTATCGCTTATACGAAAGCCGCGAATCGCTGTGCGAAAGGTTGCGCGAGGATGTAAAGGCGAACCGGGAATGGCTGCTGCGCAGCGTGGAGTACTCATTCCGGCCTTAGTACTCCGCCTGGTTCTTCTCAATCTGTTTCCGTAAGGTTGGCGATGATAAGATCCTCATCAGCCGCCTATGTTGACCAACTGCCTCCACGCGGTTTCCCGCGATGAGTCCCTTGCCGGCATCGTTGCCGCGCATCCCAGCGACACTTTGGCGCTGGCATCACGCGCATTCCGTTTGACCTATGGCCAACTCAACGATCGAGCCGCGGCGCTGGCCCATGGTCTGCATTTGCTGGGCGTGGGAACGGATGTGCCGGTGGCGGTGTTCGCGCATCGCACGCCGGCCGGGATTCTGGCCGCGTTGTCGATTCTCCGCGCGGGTGGAGCGTACGCGATGTTGGATCCGTCCGATCCTGCCGGACGCCTGGAAGCCATTTTGCGGGACTTGCAGGCGCCGTTCGTCCTGGCGGAACGCGGGTTGGCCGGGCGCCTGCCGAAAGGCGCCTGGAAGGTGATTCCGCTCGATGAGGCGCCCCTGATCTTCAGCAAGCCGATGGAACCGCTGCCGGCTCCGGGACCGGAAGACCTGGCTTGCATCCAATATGTTTCGAGCGCCACCGGCCGTCCCATCGGAATTGAAATTACACAGGCCAACCTGCGCCACCTGATCGGCTGGCACCAGCGCGCCTTCCAGATCACCGCGGCCGACAGCGCCTCGCAACTCACGCCGCCGGGCCACGAAGCCGCGATCTGGGAGATCTGGCCGTACCTGGCCGCCGGCGCCAGTCTGCATTTTGCCGACGCACACGCCGGCAGTTCGGTGCGCCTGCTGGCCGAGTGGCTCTGCGACGAGTACATTACGATGGCCTTCGCGCCTCCCGCGGTGGCCGAGCCATTGATGCGGCTCGCCTGGCCGCGCCGCACCGCATTGCGCTATCTGCTGACCGGCGGCGACGTGCTGCGGATGTATCCCCCCGCGGGGTTGCCCTTCAAGGTCGCCAATCATCATTTGCAGGCCGGAGCCACCATCGTGGCCACGTCGGGATTGGTGCCGCCACAACCGGACGCCGGCGATATGCCACCCATTGGCCGGCCCATAGGCGATATGCGCGCGGTCATCCTGGATCGGGAGCTGCAGTTGGTGCCGGACGGTGTTCCGGGTGAACTGTGTTTGAGCGGTCCCGGAGTGGCCCATGGCTACTGGAACCAGCCCAAGCTTACCGCGCGCCATTTTGCCCCGGACCTTTTCTGTGCCGATCCGCGCGCCCGGCTCTATCGGACCGGCGACCTGGTAAAGCGTCTTCCGGACGGACAGTTGGCCTATGTGGGCCGGGTTGACGACCAGATCAACATTCGCGGGTTCCGCGTCGAGCCGGCCGAGATCGAAAGCGCCCTCAACGCCTGTCCCGAGGTATTGAACAGTGTGGTAGTTCTGCGCGAGGAGGTCCAGGGCGACCGGCGCCTGGTGGCGTACGTGATTCCGCGGGACGATATCGAGTTCTCCACCGACACCGTGCATGACGCCCTGCTGACGCGGCTTCCCGAATACATGCGGCCGGCGGCCATCGTGGTTTTGAGCGAGTTCCCCCTCACCGCGGACGGCCAGGTGGACCGCGCCGCGCTGCCCGCGCCAAAATTCGGCTCCAAGACTGCCGCCCGGCAGCGGGTCGAACGGCGGCTGGGACGGATTGTGTCATCCTTGATTACGGCGCGCGCGATCGATGCCGATACGAACTTCCTCCAGATGGACGTACACCCGCTGCTCGGCGCGCTGGTGCTCGACCGCGTGCAGGATGCCTTCGGGGTGAAGATCACCTCACGGCAGCTCTATGAAGCCCCGACCATCTCCGGATTGGCGAACGCGATCGAACAGCAGACCAGCGGACTCGCGCCGGGCCGCTAACCCGCCGAGGGACTACCGGTTTCTGCCGGATAGCCCTTGCTGAACCAATCCTCGTGCATATTGGTGGGTATGTTCAGGACCCTTATGTGCTCGAAACCCAGTTCGCGCAGAGCCCGATACGCGGGGCGGATATTCGGGCAGCGCGTCATCGGACAGCAGCCGCAATAGAGTACGATATCGGAGTCTTTGGGCAGATTGGCGACGGCCTTCTTGAGCAGCGCGATGCCTTCCGGCTTTCCCCCCGGGCCGGCTTCGATGGCGTGCGGGATGCGCTTGCTGCGATACAAGACCGTAAACGCGGTGCACAGAATCACGGGAGGCTTCGCCGAGTGCAACTCCTGGACCAAGGCGGCGGGTTCCATCAACTCCGCTTTGGACCAGGGATCCGCCGCCTCCTGCGCCAGACAGATCGCCGCCAATATGGATACTCCAGCCAATCGCCGCATAAGTATGAGCATACCGCTATAATCGTCGGGATATGGAACGCAGACAACTCTTGCAGGGACTGCTGGCCGGCGGAGCGGCGCTGGCAACCGGCCGCCGGGCGCTGGCCGAACAGGCGGACCTGAAGCCGATATTCGCGGAGATTGAAAAGCGTCATGACGAAGCCGTCGCCCGGCTGCGGGCCTGGATCGCCCAACCCTCCATCGCAGCGGAGAACCGGGGTATCGAGGAGGGTTGCGCGCTGATGATGAAGATGCTGCGCGATGCGGGATTCGAAGGCGTAACCAAGGTCCCCAGCGACGGCCAGCCCGGCGTATTCGCGACCCTCGACGTGGGTGCGCCGCGTACCATGGGCATCTACTTCATGTACGACGTGAAGCAGGCCGACCCCAGCGAATGGTCCTCGCCGCCATGGGAGGCGCGCCTGGTGGAAAAGCCGGGACTCGGCAAAGTGGTCGTCGGCCGCGGCGCAGTCAACCAGAAGGGCCCCGAGGCTACCTTTCTGGCGGCGCTGCACGCCTTTCGCGCCGCGGGACGAAAACTGCCGGTAAACCTCGTCTTCGTGGCCGAGGGTGAAGAGGAGATCGGCTCCCCGCATTTCCCCCAGATCGTGCACCGGCCGGAGATTCTGGCGGCGCTGCGCCAATGCCAGGGCGTGTATATGCCCATGCCCCAGCAAGCGCTGGACGGATCGGTGACGGTCACGCTGGCGGCCAAGGGTGTGATCGAGGTGGAACTGGTGTCCAGCGGCGAACGCTGGGGCCGTGGGCCGAAACAGGACTTGCACTCGAGCAACGAGGCGCGCGTCGACAGTCCCGCCTGGCACCTGGTGGAGGCCCTGGCCACGCTGGTCGGGCCCGACGGGCACACTCCCGCCATCGACGGTTTCGCCGACAAAGCCCGTCCCTTGACCGCGGCGGAAACGGCACTCATCCGGCAGGCCGCCGAGCGGGAGAGTGAAGCCGTCGCCAAGAAACAACTCGGCGTCGAGCACTGGGTGCATGATGTGGACTGGCTGGAAGCGCTGGAACTGCTGGCCTCGCGTCCCACCGTGAACATCGAAGGGCTGGTCGGCGGATATACGGGTCCCGGCGGCAAGACCATTCTGCCGCATCGCGCGGTGGCCAAGCTCGACCTGCGGCTCGTACCGGATATGACCGCGGCCGGCGCCGTCGCGGCGTTACGGTCACATCTGGCCCGGCGCGGCTTCGGCGATATCGAAGTGAACATGACCGGAGGTTACGACCCGACCACGACGCCGGCCGATGCGGCGCTGATCCGGGCGGCCGTCAACGTATATCGCCGGTGGAAAATCGATCCCATCCTCTGGCCGCGGCTGGCAGGCTCCTGGCCGGGGTTCGTATTCACCGGCGATCCTCTGCGCCTGCCGGCGGGCCACTTCGGACTGGGCCACGGAAACGGCGCGCATGCGCCCAATGAGTATTACGTGATCGAATCCGCGAATCCGAAGGTCCAGGGTATGGACGGCGCCGCCCGCTCGCATGTGGAATATCTTTACGAATTGGCCGCGGTGAGCTGAGATATCGCTGATAGGATTCGTCTCAGACCCGATCCTTCAGCATCTCCCGGGCCGCGTTGTAACCGGGGGCGCCCATCACACCGCCGCCCGGATGGGCGCCGGACCCGCATAAATACAGTCCGCGGACGGGGGTTCGATACCGCGCATAGCCGGCCACCGGCCGCATGACGAACATCTGGTCCAGGCTCATCTCGCCGTGGAAGATGTTACCCCCGGTGATGCCGAAGCGCCGTTCGAGATCCAGCGGCGTAAGTACCTGCTTGTCGATAATGATGGAGCGGATGTTGGGGATGTACTCTTCCATCAGCTCCACTACACGGTGGTAGAACGGCTCGCGGGCATCGTCCCAGGTGCCCTGGCGCAGCGTGTAAGGAGCGTATTGCAGGAAGATTCCCATCACGTGCTTGCCCGGCGGCGCCAGCGACGGATCGTACATCGTGGGAATCGTCAGCTCCAGCATGGGCCGGTCGGAGGGCCGGCCGTACTTGGCATCGTCCCAGGCGCGCTCGATATAGTCGATGTCCGGGCAGATATGCATGGTGGCGCGATGCTGCGGCCCCGGCCCCGCGGGCAGGCCCTTGAATTCCGGCAGACCCGATAGCGCCAGGTTGATCTTGCAGGAAGTGCCCTCCGTGCGAAAGCGGCGTATGGCCGTCACAAAATCGGACGGCAGGTCAGGCTCGGCGAGCAGGCGCAGGAAGGTCACCCGTGGATCGAGGTTGGAAGCCACTACGCCGCCCGCGATCTCTTCCCCGCCCGCCAGCACCACGCCGGTGGCGCGCCCGCCGCGGACCAGAATCTTCTCCACCGCGGCGCCGGTCCGGACCACCGCGCCATGGCTGCGCGCGGACGCGGCGATAGCTTCCGAAACTGCGCCCATGCCGCCGCGCACGAAGCCCCACAGCCCGCGGTGTCCGGCCACACTGCCCATCACGTGATGCATCAGAATGTATGCCGTCCCGGGCGACCGCGGGCCGCCGTTGGCCCCGATCACGCCATCGGTGGCCAGCGTGACTTTCAGCTCCGGCGATTCGAACCATTCGTCGAGGAGTTCGGCGGCGCTCTGCGTAAAAATTTTGACCAGCGCCACCAGGTCCGCCGGCGCGAGTTTGCGTAGGCGCCCGGCGATCTTCAGATGTTCGATCAGGTCGCCGATGCCGCGCGGCGGGAATGGCGGCGGCGTGGTCAGCAGCAGTCCCTCCACCACCTGCGCCAGCCGTTCCAATTGCGCTTCGAAGGCCGGATAGATCTCCGCATCGCGCGGCGAGAATTTGGCGATCTCCTGCAAAGTCCGCTGGCCGTCCTGCCACATGTAGAAACAGCGGCCGTCGGGGAAGGGCGAGAAGAACGCCGGGTCTTTGGCATCCACCTGGTAGCCGAACCGCGGCAGTTCCAGGTCCTGGATCACGCGCTCCTGCAATAGACTGGTCAGGTAAGACGCGGTCGAAACCCGGAATCCCGGCCAGAGCTCTTCGGTGACGGCGCAGCCGCCCACCATTTCGCGGCGCTCCAACACGATGGTCTTGCGCCCGGCGCGCGCCAGATAGGCGGCGGTGACCAGGCCGTTGTGGCCCCCGCCGATAATGATTGCATCGAATCGTTGTGGCATGGTTGTGTGCGGGACGGAAGTCCCACGCGGGCGCGACGTCCGCCCTCCTATCTCTTTCTTAAGGCGATCACCGCCAGGGGCGGCAGCGTGACACTTATGCTTTGCGCGAAGCCGTGCTGCGGCTTGGGCTGCGACTGGATCCATCCCGGATTGCCCAGATTGCTGCCCCCGAACAGATGCGAGTCCGTATCGAAGATCTCTTCGTACACGCCCTCCTCCGGCACGCCGATCACATATCGCTCGTGTACCACGGGGGTAAAGTTGCAGCAGAAGAGCAGAAAATCCCTGGGGTCCTCCGCGCGCCGCAGGAACGAAATCACGGAATGCTCCACGTCGTGGAAATCCACCCATTGGAAACCGGCGTAGTGAAAGTCCACCTCGTACAGCGCCGGGTGCGCGCGATAAAACCGATTGAGCTCTTCGACCAGAAACTGGAGCTTGCGATGATAGTCGAACGCCAGCAGATCCCAGCGCCGCCCCTCGTTATGGTTCCACTCTTCCCGCTGCCCGAACTCCTGGCCCATGAACAGCAGCTTCTTGCCGGGATGCGCGTACATGTAGGCCAGGAACGCGCGCGCATTGGCGAACTGCTGCCATTCGTCGCCGGGCATTTTGTTGATCAGCGAGCCCTTGCCGTGCACCACTTCGTCGTGCGAAATGGGCAACACGAAATTCTCCGTGAAGGCGTACAGCATGCTGAACGTGATGTTGTTGTGGTGATACTTGCGGTAGACCGGATTTTCACTGAAATAGTGCAGCATGTCGTGCATCCATCCCATGTTCCACTTCATGGTGAAGCCCAGGCCGTTGAGATACACCGGCTTCGACACACCGGGAAACGCGGTGGATTCCTCGGCGATGGTGATGGCGCCCGGCACCGTGTGCGCCAGCTCGTTGAACCGCCGGACGAAGTCGATGGCTTCCAGGTTCTCATTGCCGCCGTACTGATTGGGCAGCCACTCGCCGGCCTTGCGGGAGTAATCCAGGTACAGCATGGATGCCACGGCGTCCACTCGCAGGCCGTCGATATGGTATTTCTTCAGCCAGAACATGGCGTTCGAAATCAGGAAGGCGCGCACCTCGTTGCGGCCGTAATTGAAGATCAGCGTTCCCCAATCGCGATGCTCGCCCTTGCGCGGATCGGCGTGTTCGTAAAGCGCCGTGCCGTCGAAGTAGACCAGGCCGTGCGCGTCGCGCGGAAAATGCGCCGGCACCCAGTCCACGATCACGCCGATGCCTTCCTGGTGGCAGCGGTCCACCAGGTACATGAAGTCCTCCGGAGTGCCGAAGCGCGAGGTGGGCGCATAATAGCCGATCACCTGGTAGCCCCAGGATCCGGAAAACGGATGCTCCATGATGGGCAGCAGCTCGATATGCGTGTAGCCCATCTTCTTCACGTATTCGACCAGTTGCACGGCCAGCTCGCGGTAGCTGAGGAACTGACCCTGCGGGCCGCGCAGCCAGGATTCCACGTGCAGCTCATAGATGGATACGGGCGCCTTCAGCCAGTCGGTGCGGCCCCGCTGCTCCATCCACGCGCCGTCCTGCCATTGATATTTTTCGATGTCCCACACTACCGAAGCGGATTTGGGCGGCACCTCGGCCGCAAAGGCGTAGGGATCGGCCTTCAGTTGTTGATAGGCGTTGAAGCGCGAGCGGACGTTGTACTTGTAGCAGGTCCCTTCACCCAGCTCCGGAATGAAGATCTCCCAGACTCCGGCGTTGCGCCGGCGCATGGGATGCCGCCGCGTGTCCCATTGATTGAATTCGCCGGACACCGTGACCGTCTCCGCATTCGGCGCCCAGACCGCGAAGCGCACGCCTTTCACGCCGTCGACTTCCACCAGGTGCGCGCCCAGCGTGCGATAGGACTCGTAGTGCGTGCCTTCCGAATGCAGGTGCAATTCAAAGTCGGTGATCAGCGGGCCGAAGCGGTAAGGATCTTCGAACTCGACGGTGAGTCCGTCCCACAGCTTGGCCTGCACCAGGTACTTGCCGGGCGTTCCCGCCAGAGCGGCGCAGAAGAAGCCGCCGTCGTGCTGCTTTTCCATGGGATGGATCTGTTCGCCGATCCGCAGCGCGACCGATTCCGCCTGCGGTAAAAAGAGGCGAACCTCCCAGCGGGCTTGCCCGCCCCGTTTGCGGACGGCGTGGGGGCCGAGGATACGGAACGGATCACCGTGGTATCCCCCCACGATGGCTTCAATCTCTTCGGGAGTCATGTATGTACTAATTTACCCCGAAGGGGGCCCGGCATCAGCGCCCCCAACAGCCGGAGCTATACTGGCCAGATGATCGAACTGACCGTAAACGGTAAGCCGGCGCGTTTTGACGGCGACCCGGACATGCCGTTGCTCTGGTACTTGCGCGATGAACTGGCGTTGACTGGAACCAAGTACGGCTGCGGGCTGGGGCTGTGCGGCGCCTGTACGGTGCACGTCAACGGCGAGGCGGCGCGAAGCTGCCTGACGCCGATGCGCGTGGCGGCAGGCAAGAAGATCACCACTATCGAAGGCCTGGCGGCGGGCGGCCCGCATCCGCTGCAGAAAGCCTGGGAGGCCTGCAACGTGCCGCAGTGCGGATACTGCCAGAGCGGCCAGATCATGCAGGCGGCGGCGCTGCTGAAGTCCAAACCGCATCCCAGCGACGCGGATATCGATGACGGCATGGAGGGCAACATCTGCCGTTGCGGAACGTATCAACGCATCCGGCGGGCCATCAAGGTCGCCGCGGGGGTGGAAGCATGACACCGGCTATCCGCAACGTTTCGCGCCGCGGCTTCCTGGGCCAGATGTTCTCCGCCGGCGCATTGGTGCTGGCCGCCCCCCTGGCTCCCAGGGCGAAGGGCGATCAGGCTTGGCAGCCCAGCGTGTACCTGGGCATCGAGCCGGACGGCGCCATCAAGATCGTGGCGCATCGCTCGGAGATGGGCACGGGCTGCCGCACCGGCCTGCCGATGATCGTGGCCGACGAACTGGAAGCTGATTGGTCGCGTGTCAAGGTCATCCAGGCGCCCGGCGACCCCAAGTACGGCGACCAGAACACGGACGGGTCATGCTCCGTCCGCAATTTCTACGACACCCTGCGCAAGGCGGGCGCATCGGCGCGTACTATGCTCGAAAACGCCGCGGCCGCCAGGTGGAGCGTCGCCGAAACCGAATGCCACGGGCGCAACGGATTCGTAGTGCATTCCCGCAGCGATCGGAAGATCGCTTACGGTGAGCTCGCGGCCGCAGCCGCGACGTCCAAGGCGCCGGCGGACAGCGCCATCCGCTACAAAACGCCGGACCAGTTCCGTTACATCGGCAAAGACATTCCTATCGTGGACCTGAAAGACATGGTCACGGGAAAGGCGGTCTACGGAATCGACGCCCGCATGCCCGGGATGGTGTACGCGGCCATCGAGCGCCCGCCGGTGATGGGCGCGGCCTTGAAGAGTTGCGACGATGCCGCCGCCCGGCAGGTGCGGGGCGTGCAACAAGTCGTGACGCTCGATCGGGCCCAGCCGCCCTACGGCTTCAAAGCTCTCGGCGGGCCGGCGGTGATCGCCAGCAACAGTTGGGCCGCGCTCGAAGGCCGCAAGAAGCTGAAGGGTGAGTGGGACCTGGGCGAGCACGCTTCCTACGATTCACCCGCGTACAGGCAAGCCATGCTCGACACCGCGCGCCAGCCGGGCCGCGTGGCGCGGGAGCTGGGCAACGTGGACGCAGAGTTCGCCAAAGGCGGCACGACTCACGAAGCGTCCTATTACACGCCCATGCTGGCGCACGCGGCGATGGAGCCGGTGGCGGCCGTCGCCGAGTACAAAGATGGCAAGGTGGTCACCTGGGCCGCCACGCAAAATCCGCAAGGGGTGCAGGACACTGTAGCGCGCGCGGTGGGCATCAAGCGGGAAGACGTGCTGTGTCACGTGACACTGCTGGGCGGCGGATTCGGACGCAAGTCGAAACCGGATTACGTGGCTGAGGCGGCGTTGCTTTCCAAGCAGGTCGGCAAGCCCGTCAAGATCGTCTGGAGCCGCGAAGACGACATGCACTTCGACTATTTTCATTCGCCGGCGGCTTTATACATGAAGGCGGCGGTGGACGAGAAAGGTCATCCGACGGCCTGGCTGCAACGCAGCGTGTTTCCGCCGATCGCCATGCAGATGAATCCCAACGAACAGTACGGCGGATTTCAGCTCAGCATGGGCTGGACCGACCTCCCGTACCCGATTCCGCATCTGCGCGTCGAGAACGGTCCGGCGCTGGCGCACGTGCGCATCGGCTGGCTGCGCTCGGTTTCGAACATTTATCATGCTTTCGGCGTGCAGACTTTCACTGACGAACTGGCCGCGCAGGCCGGCCACGACCGGGTGGAGTTCCTGCTCAAACTGATCGGCGAGCCGCGCGTCATCGACTTCAGCAAAGAGGGCTGGAAGGGTGCGCGCAGCGATCCGAAATATCCCTTTGACACCGCGCGGCTGCGCCACGTCATCGAGGTGGCGGCGCAGCAATCCGGCTGGGCCGGGAAGAAAGCGGGTGCCGGACGTGCGTTGGGCATTGCCGCGCATCGCAGCTTTCTGACATATGTGGCAGCCGTGGCCGAAGTGGAAGTGCACGGCCGCGAGATTCGCATTCCGCGCGTGGACATCGCGGTGGATGCCGGCCGGATCGTCAATCCGGATCGGGTAAAAGCGCAGTTCGAGGGCGCGGCCGTCTTCGGCACCAGCGTGGCGTTGATGGGTGAGATCACTTCCGCGGGCGGGCGCATCCAGCAATCCAACTTCGACGGGTACCCCGTCGCGCGGATCAACGAGGCGCCGCGCGAGACCCATGTGCATCTGGTGGCGAGCGATGCGGCGCCCGCCGGCGTGGGCGAGCCTGGCGTGCCGCCTATGGCGCCGGCCATCTGCAACGCGATCTTCGCCGCCACCGGCAAACGGATCCGCGAGCTGCCCGTCAAGGACCAATTGAGTTGAGGTCCACGCTTCTGGCCGTCGTCTTGGCGGCCCTGGCACAGGCGCAACAAAATCCGGCCGCCGCCGGCGCGCGTCACTGGCGCGTGGCGCACGAAGCGGAGATCATCGCCTCTTTCGAAAGACTCCTTTCGATTCCCAACCTGGCCCGCGACGGCCCCAATATCCGCCGCAATGCCGAGGCGGTGGCGGCGCTTTACCGGCAACGCGGCGTCAAAACGCAGTTGCTGGAGGTGGCCGGCGCGCCGCCCGTGGTGTTCGGCGAGATCGCCACGGCAAATGCCGCGCGTACGGTGATCTTCTATGCGCACTATGACGGCCAGCCGCTCGACCCCAAGGAATGGTCCGCGCCGCCCTGGCAGCCGGTGTTGCGCGACGGGCGTATTTATGCGCGGTCCGCGTCGGACGACAAAGCCCCGATCATCGCGCTGGCCACGGCCCTGGATGCCCTGAAGGCCGCGGCTATCCCGCTCCGGTCCAATATCAAATTCGTCTTCGAGGGTGAGGAGGAGGCCGGATCGCCGCATCTGGCGGCCATTCTGGAAAAGTACAAGGACCTGCTGGCCAGCGACGTCTGGCTGATCTGCGATGGCCCGGTGCATCAGAGCCGCCGGCAGCAGATTGTGTTCGGCGCGCGCGGGATTACCACGATTGACATCACCGTGTACGGGCCGAAGCGTGAGCTGCACAGCGGACACTACGGGAATTGGGCGCCCAACCCGGCGATGATGCTGGCGCGCCTGCTGGCCTCCATGAAGGATGACGACGGCCGGGTAACCATCGATCATTTCTATGACGGCATCGAGCCGCTGAGCGAGACCGAGCGCCGCGCGGTCGCCGAAGCGCCGGACGTGGACCGCAACCTCATGCGCGAGCTATGGCTGGGCCGGACCGAAGGCGGCGGGAAGACCCTGGTGGAGCTGCTGAATCTGCCGTCGCTCAACATCCGGGGTATGGCCGCGGCACGCACGGGCGCGCAGGCCAGCAACGTGATCCCGGCATCCGCCACGGCCAGCATCGATATACGGCTGGTGAAGGGGATCGATCACCAGACCGCGGAGTCGCGGGTGCTGGAGCATATCCGGAAGCAGGGCTATTACGTGACGGATCGCGACCCGGACGCCGATACCCGCATGTCTCACCCGAGAGTTGCCAAGGTGATGGTCGAGCCCGGCGGCTACGATGCCGCGCGCACGTCAATGGATCTGCCGGTTTCGCAGCTTGTGCTGCGCACGGCGGAATCGGCGCGCGGCCCGGTGGTGAAGCTGCCCACCATGGGCGGGAGCGTGCCGCTGTACATGATCGAGCAGATCCTGCATGCGCCCACCATCACCGTTCCGATCGCCAATCACGACAACAATCAGCACAGCTTCGACGAGAACATCCGGCTGCAGAATCTCTGGGACGGCATCGAGTTGATGGCCGCGCTGCTGGCGATGTAGAACTTACGACCGGGTGACCGCACCTTCGGACGCGGAGGCGACCAGCGCGCAGTATTTGGCAAATACGCCCGATTGATACCGCGGCACGGGCTTTTGCCATGCGGCGAGCCTTTCGCGCAGCACTTCCGGCGCGATCTCCAGATTCATGGTGCCGGCGTCCGCGTCGATGGCGATACTGTCGCCTTCGCGCACGGCGGCGATGGGACCGCCATTGGCAGCTTCCGGCGCCACGTGCGCCACCATGAAGCCGTGGGTGGCGCCGCTGAAACGGCCGTCGGTCACCAACGCCACGCTTTCGGACAGGCCTTCGCCGACGATGGCGCCGGTGACGCCCAACATCTCGCGCATGCCCGGACCGCCGCGCGGCCCCTCGTAGCGGATCACCACCACGTCCCCCGGATGGATCTTTCCGCCCGTGACGGCGGCCATGGCGTCCTCTTCGCGATCGAACACGCGCGCCGGTCCGCGATGCTGCATGCGGTCGTGTCCGGCGAGTTTGATCACGCAGCCTTCCGGGGCGAGCGATCCACGCAGAATCGCCATGCCGCCGCGCGGCTTCAGCGGCCGCGAAAGCGGACGCACCACTTCCTGCCCCGGCGTCTCATGCGCGTCGCCGGCTTCCTGGGCAAACGTGCGGCCGGTGCAGGTGAGCGCGGATCCATCCACGTAGCCGCCCTCCAGCAGGCGATGCGCGATCACGCCGATGCCGCCGGCCTTGTCCACATCCACCGCCACAAATCGTCCGCCGGGCTTGAGATCCACCAGCACCGGTGTGCGGCGGCAGATCTCCTGAAAGTCGTCGATACTGAGCGGGACGCCGGCTTCACGCGCCATCGCCAGCAGATGCAGCACCGCGTTGGTCGATCCGCCGGTGGCCGCCACGCCTGCGATGGCGTTGACGAACGCCGTCCGTGTCGCAATCTGCCGCGCCACGCGGCCATGCCGTACGGCGTCCAAGATGATCTCGCCGCAACGGAAACTCACGTCCGCTTTGCGCGCGTCCACCTGCGGCACGGCGGCTGTACCCATCGGCGAAAGCCCGATCAACTCCATCACCGTAGCCATGGTGTTGGCGGTGAACTGGCCGCCGCAGGCGCCCGCGCCGGGGCAGGCGTGATTCTCGATCTCCAGCAGTTCCTGGTCGCTCATGCGGCCGGCGGCGTTGGCGCCCACGGCTTCGAACACATCCTGAATGGTGATGTCGCGGCCATTGTGGCGGCCCGGCAGAATCGATCCGCCGTAGAGAATCACACTGGGCACGTTCAATCGCAGCAGCGCCATGGCCGCCCCGGGGATGGTTTTGTCGCAAGCCACCAGCGCCACGATGCCGTCGAACA
>DATJYO010000055.1:0-290285 GCA_035499555.1 Bryobacteraceae bacterium | reverse complement strand
ATCGACGGTCACGCGGATCTCTGGGCACTGGCCGCGATCCTCGGCCGGGAAACTGCTGGAGTCAAGCCATCGAAGGAGAAAGTAGCTTAAGATGAATCGACCGCCCTTGCCGACCTTCAACTACGGCCGGGACACCCTCCGCTCGATCGCCCGCCTGGAACTAATGGAAGATTTGCGGTTCGTCGATCTGGTCGAACCTGGCGGACTCACCTGCATCGGGGCAGACAATCGCTTGACCACATGTTCCTATTCGATCTCACAACGCTGGTCCGCTGCGCTCCGGAATCATCCTGTGAAGCCAGACGGGATCCGTTACAGGTCTCGACACGCCCCCGAACGGGTGGCATATGCAATTTACAGCCGGCCAGCCTCGACTTTCTCTGTCTCCTCGATGGGATCGTTCACTGATCCAGCAAATGCCGCTCTCTTTCGAGAGATCCTGAAGACCTACAAGTTCGCCTTCATCTGAAGCGCGGGGGCTCCGCTTTGTGTCAAACGCTTCACTCACGTGGACATGGGCGCGGAGAGTCCGATCAGTACCCAGATAGAGAACGACAAGCCGGCTGCTGTCCTCTATAAGCTTTCGCCAGGCCTGCGTAAGCGGCGCGATCAGTGAGGAGAATCCGGGAAGCGCAGTTCCTGACCAGTTTTGGTAAACAATTCAAGGCTTGCAGAAGAGGGCTTGCAGCCGCAGTGACAGTTGGTAGAATCGCCAGGCCCCCATTGGATCGACTTGTCATCAAGACGCGCCTTTTGTCAAGATGGTTCTGGGGATAAAGGAACCATCGAATTGTCAACAACCAAACTTACGGAATCAATTATCGAGGCGGCTATCGTCGGCTTCGAGTCGCAGAAGAAGAGTATCGACCAGCAGATCAATCAACTGCGCGCCATGCTTATGGGCACACCGGAATCCGCCACCGAAGCGAAGCCCGCCCCGCGAAAGCGGCGGAAGTTCAGTGCGGCGGCCCGGAAGCGTATGCGAGACGCCCAGAGACTGCGGTGGGCGAAAACCAAGGGCCAGGCCGAACCCGCCGCCAAGTCCATCAAGCCCGCAAGAAGGATTAGCGCGGCCGGGCGGAAGGCCATCGCCGAGGCGATGCGGAAACGCTGGGCCGCTAAGAGAGCAGCGCAGAGCGGATCTACGCCCGCGGCTAAGAAAACTGCTCGGCAGGCGGCTTAAGGCCGGCGGTCATCTCGCGGCGAGCCGCTGCTCCACCGGCGCGAAAGTCAACTGGCCCTGCGCGCCGACATCCAGGGGAGCTCCTGGCATCCCGATGTTCGAACACCATCACGAGGGTATTTGCGGATATCCACGCTGCGGCCCTGCCCGCACCGCGTACCGCCGCCGCGATCAAGCGCGCAGAGCGCGGGCCGGCTCGAGTCAGCGGCCGTTCTCCAGATACTCAAGCAATCCCAGGAGCGCGCCCCAGTGGTAGAAACGATCGCTGCTGGAGACGTCGTCGCCTTCCCCGGTTATGGCGTTGTAATTCTCGTGGACGTGCCCGTTCTGCTTCCAGTCCTTCTCGAAAAGGGCCAGTGACCGTTGCGCGAATGCCTGGCGCGCCGCAGGCTGATCGTAGTTCAGGAGACCGAGGTACACCAGGTAGTTCATCGGTCCCCAGATCCGCCCCCGCCAGTATTCCTGATCGCGAAAACCCGGATCGGACCGCGCGATAGAGGGGATGACCCAATCGCCCCAGAATTCGAGCGGGTTGAGCAGATGCTCTTTCACCATGCGGCCGGCCTGCTCCGGACTTGCGGCTTTGGCCAGCAGGGGATACAGATTGGTCGGCGAGAGGTGGGGACTGAACGCACCCGTATCGAGATTCTTGTTGCGGAAGATGCCGGTCCGGTCGTCCCAGAGAGTGCGGAGAGCGGCGCGATAGTGCGCGCCGCGGTCTGCCAGTTCGCGCGCCTCGGGGCCCTTGCCGATGGCGCGGGCAATCTCGGCGAGAGCGTCGCAGTCGGCCACGTAGAGGCTCATGAGTCCCACGTCGGCCAGGTGCATCTGCTGCGATTGCGGATCGAAAGGAGCGTTGTCGTACATCGGGCTGTTGTCCAGTCCGGATTCGAACTTCGCGCCTTGCAGGGTGCCGATCTCGTGATCGTCAGGGTCCGCCGGCTGATTCGCCGCGTCGCTGCCCAAAACAAGGTAGCCGCCCCGGTCGCGATGCGCGGCCCACCAACGATTCCAGCGCAGCAGCGCATCGAAGGCATCGCGCAACAGCCAGACGTCGTGAAATTGCCGGTAGAGACGCAGCACCGTAATCGCGCCCACCGGCGGCTCGGAACGGTCGACGCTCTTCCATCCTCCCGCGCGGGCGTAGTTGGGAACGAAGCCCTGCGGCGTTTCCTCGCGCAGCATCTCCAGGGCGTTGGCGTACGCCAGGTCCCGGTTCCCGACGGCCGCCAGCGACGCCGCGAAAAAAGTATCCCAGTCAAACAGGACATAGCCGCCCCAGTTCGTGGACCACAAGCGGCTGACCGGCGAAATCACCCGGTCTTGAGACGGCTCGTAAATCGTGTCCCAACCGAGGACGGTCTCGATCGCCTGCGACACCGTCGAACTCGAGGGCCGATTCCGGTCGAGGAGGGCCGTGATCTGCTGCACCGTGCGCGGGTGTCCGGTACTGAGTCCGATGGGTTCGATGAAGGGCGCCGCGAAGAACGGAGCCGCTACCGGGATATCGGTGACGGCGGTATCGCGCGCGGTTGTGAATACGGCAACCTGGCGCGCGGCGTTGCGAAACCCGATCCGATTACCGGCCTTAGCGACAGTGCCGGGACGGTTCCAAAGCACGCCGGCGGAGAAGACCAGGGTGGGAGGCAAGGCGCTCTTCGAAGAGACCGGGACGGCCAGCATCACCAGATCGTCGCCGTCGTGTGCGCTCCGCAAAAGAAGCGTATGATCCCGCCACGACAGACGGAGCTCGGTGTAGGAACCGTTCCAGGTGTGAGGCCCCGGGAAGACCTGTTCCTCGCCGCGGCCCTGGCGCCCGATCAACGCGTCGGAAAGAAAGACGTCCGGGATCAGGGCGGTGTTGTGTTTGAGTCCGACGCGAATGGTGAACCCGTCGGGAAGCAGCACCTGGGCGGCGACGCTGTGGACATCCCAGGTGTTCCAGCCTTTGGCAAGCCGATGCTGGAGCGCATCGTAATCCGGGGAGCGGGGCGCCTGGGCCGCAAGCGCGGGGCACAGAGCAAGAACGGCGATCCAACGCATTTGCTCACCGTAACACCACCGCCGCCAAACCGATACAATCGAGATCGATCCGCGTCAGTACTGTACGCCGTACATCCAAACGTTGAGCTCCAGATCGCCGGCGCTGTTCTTTGAAGCCGTGACGCTATAAGAACCGGTGGAGAGCGGCGCGCCGGCTACGATAGTCGCGGGATCGTACTCATAGTTGGCAGCCCGGTCGAACTGATTGCTGGTGTCATATCCCCAGACACCCACATTCAGTTTGCCCGCCCCGTCTTTGACGATGGTGAAGATCAAGGTGCCGTTCGTGGTGACGGCCACCTTGCTGGCGGTGCCCGTCAGAGTGTAGGATGCCTGGCGCGTAATAGCGCCGGTGGTGGGATCCGCAATCCAATCGATCACTTCGAGCTTGCCGGAACTTTCGATCACGGCCGTCCCCAGGTGGCCCAGGTCGGCCCATGCGGTCACATCCACCTGAGTGATGGCGCCGGCGGAGGCATCGTCCTGATGGGTGATGGCTCCGTTACTGTTCACACTCCAGGAAGATACCAGCAGGTCACCGGAGGCGGTCTCGACCGCGGTTACGAGTTGGCTGCCGCTCATGCCGGCGACCGATACCTTACTGACGGCTCCGTCTGTGACGCTTCCTTTCGCGGTGATGTTCCCGCTGGAGTCCACCGCCCAGACATTGAGCGTCAGGTTGCCGAAGCTGTCTTGGATCGCCGTGACCGCCCGGCTGGCGCTCAGTCTGGCGATGTCCACTTTCTGCGCCGCCACGCTCTCGAAATCGCCTTCGCGCGCGATGGCGCCACTGGAGCTCACGGACCATGAGATCAGCTCCAGGTTGCCGCTACCGTTAATCACCGCCGTAACAAACTGGTTGGAGCCGAGGCCCGCGGTCGAGACGCTGCTGATGGCGCCTGCCGTCGCGGAGCCCTTTCGAACCAGCTTGGTACCATTGGAGTACCAACTGATCACCTGCAGGTTCCCCGATCCGTTACGGATACCAGTCACCACCCAGTTCGCCTTCAGGTTGGCGATGGACACCTGGCTGACCGCGCCCGCCGTGGCGCCATATTCATACGCGATGTACGGTTGGGCGGATGCCGTGGCCGCCGCGCACAATGCAGCGCATAAGATCAGGGTGTTCGCCAATAAGTGTCGTCGTGTGTTCATTTTTTTGCCTCCGAGCGTTTCTGGGTCAGTTCGCGGCCAGTCCGCTCCACTGAAAGAGATGTGGCAGAAAGGGTGCGCTTATTACCAAAGTGAGCTAGATTCGCGGCTCGCAGACCGCTCCCGCCCGGATATCCGCGGGTACTACGCAGTACCATGCTTGACGCCAGTTATAGCACTGGCGGGCACCGAGTTCCATATGAATTGCCCTCTCGTCTTGCATAGAATGAGGATGGCTTGTTAAACGTTCTTATGATCAGTTGTGCTTATCCTGAGGCTCATCGCACCGTCCTGCGGCGGGACACGGCATGAAGGCTCGTTTCATTGCGTGCCTGCTGGTGACGCTGGGCGTCGCGAGCCGCGAAGCCTGCGCGCTGGATCCGCACAAGAGCGTCGCGCAATACGCGCACGCGGCGTGGAATTCGCAAAGCGGTTTGCCCGAAGCCGATGTGATGACCATTCTGCAAACCCAGGATGGTTACGTCTGGGCCGGCACCGAAGAGGGCCTGGTGCGATTCGATGGCGCCCGGTTCACGGTCTTCGATCGCAAGACCGCGCAACTGCCGAACAATCGAATACAGGCGCTGGCGGAGACGCCGGACGGCGGTATCTGGATTGGAACGGAAAACGGCCTGAGCTGCCTCAAGAATCACCGGTTCACCAGCTACACGACCCGGGATGGTCTGCCGAGCGACACGATTCGCGAGCTATGGGCAGAGCCCGGAGGGCCTCTATGGATCACGACCACCGCCGGAATCCGCATGTGGCGGAACAGCCGATTCGAGCCCGACCCTGCGATCGACCGGATCGCAAGGGAATCGCCGCGCCTGTTTCTCCGCGCCGGGAACGGTGACCTCTGGGTAGCCGGCAACCAGGGCTTGATCATGTTACCGGCGAGCCGGGCGGGGCGGCCGGTCTCTGTGGCGGCGGGACTGATCGTGAGGGCCCTGATGGCGGAGTCCCCGACCGGCGTTCTGTGGATCGGGAGCACGGCCGGCCTGTATCGCCTGATCGATGGCCGGCTCAGCGCATACCGCCTGGATTCCCACGCTCCGCATCCCGAGATCACCGCCCTGCTTCAGGATCGGGATCGGAATCTCTGGGTGGGCACGTTGGGGGACGGGCTGTTCCGCATCAACCGCGAAGGTGTGCGGCACTACTCGGAGTCCGATGGCCTGTCCGGAGTCGAAGTGAAAAGCCTGTTTGAAGACAAAGCCGGGAATCTCTGGGTCGGGACTTTCGGGGGAATCGACGTATTTCGGGACACCATGTTCACGCCGTACGGCAAGCGGGAAGGCATCTCGCATGACCTGGTATGGACGGTGATGGAGGGACGCGACTCCAGCATTTGGGTCGGGACGCAAAGCGGAGGTCTGAATCGGCTACAGGACAGCAAAGTTACCGTCTACCCCACGCGCGAAGGATTTGCGGACAATACCGTCGGCGCCGTTTGGGAAGGGCGGGATGGCACCGTGTGGCTGGGCAAGGACTCCGGCTTGAGCCGGTTTACACACGGCAGAGTCGCGGGTGCGCCGCCGGCAACTCCGCCCTTGAGCGAGCAGGTGCACGCCATTTACGAGGACGAGAGCGGCGCCGTCTGGATCGGCACGCGAAGCAGCGGGCTGGCGGTACTTCGCGGGAAGCGATATACCTACTTGACGACTCGTGACGGCCTGGCCAGCAACAACGTCCAGACGATCGTCCCGAGCCGGCACGGCGGACTCTGGATCGGGACGCTGGGAGGGCTCAGCCGTTATCGAAACGGCAGGTTCACGAATCTCACGAGTAAAGACGGCCTGTCCGCGGATCAGGTGCTCTCGCTCTACGAAGACGCGGAAGGCGTCCTGTGGATCGGGACGGATGGGCTGGACCGGCTCAAGGATGGCAAGATCACGGCCTATGGCGATCGCGAGGGACTCTTCCTGCAGAATCCGATGGCGATTCTCGAGGATGCCCGCGGATATCTGTGGCTCTCCACGAACAAGGGTATCTTTCGGGTCTCCAAACAACAGTTGAATGACGTCGCCGGGGGGAGATTAGAGCGACTGTCGGTGGTGGCGTTTGGCGTAGCGGACGGGATGAGGAGCGCCGAATGCAATGGGGGCAGCGCGCCCTCCGGCTGGAAGGATCGTCGCGGAAATCTCTGGTTTGCGACGGTAGCAGGGGTCTTGAAGCTGGATCCGCAGTGGGCAGCCGCCCAGACGCCGCCCCTGCACCTCAACATCGAAGACCTGTGGGCGGACAAAACGCATGTCGATCCGGGTCCCGGCCTGCGGTTGCCGCCCGGCGGCCACGAACTGGAGTTGCATTACAGCGCCCCCTATTTCGCGGGCGCGGACCGGGTCCGCTACAAATACAAGCTCGAAGGATTCGACAAGGACTGGGTCGATGCCGGCAGCCGGACGGCGGCCTATTATACGAATCTGCCGCCAGGCAACTACCGCTTTCGCGTGGCCGCCGTGACGCTCAGCGCATCCGGCGAGCAGGCCGAGGCGCAGATCGCTTTCGATCTGCTGCCGCACTTCTATCAGACTCCCGTCTTCCAGGCCGCGGTGGGACTGGGTGTTCTGGGGCTGGTCTTTCTGGTCTGGCTTTGGGCAAACCGTCTCATGATCGCGCGCCAGAACGAACTGCGGCGCCTGGTAAAGGCGCGGACGCGCGAATTGGAGACGGAAAAGGCGGAACTGCTGCAGGCGAAGGCTATACTGTCGCAGCAGGCTACTCACGATTTCCTGACGGGGCTGTTGAATCGCGAGGCTATTCTCCGCGTGCTGGAACAGGCCATGATCCAGGCGCGGCGCCAGAACTCGCACCTGGCAGTGCTGCTGGCCGATCTGGACCACTTCAAAGCTATAAACGATACCTATGGTCACCTGGCCGGCGACGATGTGCTGCGGGAATTCGCACGGCGCCTGAAATACAATCTGCGGCCCTACGATCATGCCGGACGCTTCGGCGGCGAGGAGTTCCTCATCATCATGCCCGGGCTTCCCCAGGAGAATGCGGACCGTGTCCAGGATCTTCACCGTCAGCTGAGCCAGAACCCTGTCGTATCCCGCGACCTGGAGCTGGCGATCACCTGCAGTATCGGCGTTGCCTGGTTCGACCCGGAGATGACCGGTTTGGAGTCACTGCTGAAACTGGCCGATCTGGCGCTTTACACCGCCAAATCCAACGGGCGCAATCGCATCGAGACGGCCGGGAGTCTGCCGCCCGGCATACCGCAGAACGTGTTGCGAGCCGACCGGGTTATGACGGGCCATCTGACGGTTTAGGATCCGAAAAGTACTCCGGGTAGTGCTTTCGTCCGCAAGCCTCGCAGAATCCGTGTGTGAACCGCGCGGCCGATCGCTCGCTGATGTAGGTCTCGAGCTGTTCCCACCTTCCGTCCGGACAGTGAATCTTTTTGCAGAAGCCGCAGATCTCCAACATGCCCTCGAGAACCCGCACCCGCTGCTGCAACCGGAGTTTTTGCCGGGCGCCGGCGAGCAGAACGGCTAAGCCGGCCAGTACTATCAGGAGAATTCCGCCGTTGACCGCGGTCGCCCACTGCGGTGCGTACCCCGCCTCGGCGGTCATCGAGATGGCGAAATAGCAGGCGACCAACGCCAGCGCGAAACCTATACCGGCACGGCTGGAGAGATACCAGCCAGCCAGGCTGACAGGCACGGCAAAGGCGATTGGAAACTGGATCTGGGGAGGGGTAAGGACATCCAGGGCGACCACTGCAAGCGACATGAAAACCAGTACAATCCACCAGGCAATTCGCGTCACGGCTCTACACCCTTCTGCGCCGGCGCCACGTCCGCTGAACCGATATTAACACCCGAGACGGCGCCGGGATGGGCGGCGCCGGCGATTGGATATATAATCTCGGGCGGATGTGGAACAGAGTGGCCCGTCGCGTCCTCAGCCATTTGTGGATGGCGGCTTACATCGCGTGGCTGCCCGGAACGGTGTCCGCGATTTCGTTCAATGCTCCCCGAGCCTATCTGGCCGGTAACGATCCCAGGGTGGTGGCCCTCGGCGATTTTACCGGGGACCGCATGCCCGATCTGGCAGTCGCCAACGAGGGCTCGAACACGGTTTCGGTGCTGCTGAACCGCGGGCATGGCATATTCCGGCCCGCCGTGGATTATGCCGCCGGCGAGTTCCCGACCTCCGTCGCCGTGGGCGATTTCAATGGCGATCGCAAACTCGACCTGGCCGTGGCTGACTACGGCGTTTCTCCCGGCTTCGCTGGCGCGGTGTCCATACTACTGGGCAACGGAGACGGCACCTTCCAACCGGCCATGACTTTCCCCGCCGGAACCGGCGCGCAATCAGTCGCCGTCGCCGACTTCAATGGCGACGGGCGGGCGGACCTGATAGTGGCCGATTCGTTCACGCCGCAAACCGTCTCGGTACTGTTGGGAAATGGCGACGGCACCTTTCAGCCGCCCGCGAGCTACCCCGCAGGAACGAATCCCATGTTCGTAGCGGTGGGCGATTTCAATGGCGACGGCCGGATGGATATCGCGGTAGCTAACGAATATCAGCCCTGTCCCAGTTGTCCGGGAGTGGTCTCGATTCTACTGGGCAACGGCGATGGGACCCTTCTGCCCGCGGTTACCTATCCGGCCGGGATGATCCCCGTGGCCCTGGCCGTGAAGGACTTGAACGGCGACGGCAAGCTCGACCTTGCGGTGGCGGACATTTCCTCCTCCAGCGTGGCGGTCCTGCTGGGCAACGGCGACGGCAGCTTCCAGCCGGCCACCAAATGGTCGGCGCAAACGGGCCCCGATTCGGTAGCTGTCGGCGACTTCAATGGGGACGGCAAGCCGGACATCGCGGCGGCCAATGGCGGCTCGAACAGCGTTTCGATCCTGTTCGGCAACGGCGATGGTACGTTTCAGCGCGCGGTGAATTACGCCGCGGATTTCGGTCCGGTCTTTGCGGCGGTGGGAGATTTCAACCGGGACGGTCGGGCGGACCTGGCAGTGGTGGGCGCCAGCGTTTCGATTCTGCTGGGCCGACCTGGTGGCGTCTTCGAGCAGCCTGCCAACTTCACCGTGACCAAACCAGCCGCCGTGGCGGCCGCCGATTTCAACGGAGACGGAAAGCCGGATCTGGCGGTGGTCAGCGGCGGCGGGTCCCTCTCCATTCTGCTGGGCAACGGCGACAGCACGTTCGCTTTATCGAAGACCTACGGCACCGGCCTGGGTCCGAATTTCATCGCTGTCGGCGATTTCAATGGCGATCGCATCGCCGACCTGGTGGTGGTGAACTCGTCCTCGGATACCGTTTCGATCTTCCTGGGAAAAGGCGATGGCACGTTCCAGCGCCCGGCGAGTTACCGTGCCGGCAACAATCCGAATGGCGTCGCGGTCGCCGACTTCAATGGAGACGGCAGACTCGATCTGGCGGTGAGTGACTATAATTTCCCGTCGGGCGAACTGACCATTCTGCTGGGCAACGGTGACGGCTCGTTCGCTGCACCGGTGGCGCATGCCACGGAGAACCCGCCTCTCGCCGTGGCGGCCGCGGATTTCAACGGCGACGGCAAGGCAGACCTGGCAATCGCGGTCAATCTGAGCAATGTGATTGCGATCCGGCTGGGCAACGGCGATGGCACCTTCCGGTCCGCCGTGAATTACGCGGTGGGGTCCACGCCTTACGCCATTGCGGTAGCCGATTTGGATGCCGACGGCCATCCGGACCTGGCGGTGGCCAATCAGGGCGGTTGTTGCGGGGCCAGTTCGGTCTCGGTTCTGCTAAACGACGGACGGGGCGTCTTCAAGTCCCATGTAGACTATGCCCTGCCGGATGGGGCGCAGTCGTTGATCGTGGGCGACTTCAATTTGGACGGCCGGCCGGATCTGGCAGCCGCCAGCTATTTCGCCAACACCGCTTCGATCCTGCTGGGGCTTGGGAATGGCGGGTTCCGGGCGGCGGTAAACTTCGACGTGGGGACCAATCCCACCTCGCTCGCCGCCGCGGATTTCAACGGGGATGGCGCGTTGGATCTGGCGGTGGCGAATTCCAGCTCCAACAGCATGACCGTGCTGACCAACGTCAAGCCATAAGACCGCCCGCCAGCTTAATACGCCCAGCGCCACAGGCTCGCGCCGGCCGTATACCCCGCGCCGACCGCGGCGAACATCACCAGATCGCCCTTCTTCAACCTGCCCTGCGCAATGGCGTCCTGCGTGGCGAGCGGCAGGGTGGCGGAAGTGGTGTTGCCGTAACGATCGATGTTGATCAGCACCTGTTCCGGCGCCAGGCCCAGGCGCTCGGCCGCGCCGGTGATGATTCTGCGGTTGGCCTGGTGCGGAATCAGCACGCTGATATCCGACGCCTTCAGCTTATTTCGTTCCAGCACCTCGGCACACAGCTCGTACATCTTCTTGACCGCGTATTTAAAGACCTGCTGGCCTTCCTGGTGTACGAAGTGCTGCCGCCTGGCGACCGTCTCCGCCGAAGCGGGGAGCCGGCTGCCGCCGGCCGGCATGTACAGGAACTGCCCGCCCGATCCATCGATCTCGCCCAGGAAGTCGATGAAGCCCGCGCCGTCATCGGCTTCGCCGGCCGGTTCCAGCAGCATGGCTCCGGCGCCATCCCCGAACAGGATGCAGGTAGCGCGGTCGGTGTAATCGATGATCCGGCTCATGGTATCCGAGCCGATGATCAGCACCTTGCGATGCGTCCCAGCCGCCACCAGGGCCGCGCCCGTGTTCAGTCCGTAGAGAAAACTGGAGCAGGCGGCGACCAGATCGAAGCCCCATGCGTGGTGCGCGCCCAGCCGGTCCTGGACGATGCACGCCGTCGATGGAAACAGCATGTCGGGGGTCACGGTGCAGACCAGGATAGTGTCCAGATCGTCGCCCGTAATGCCGCGCGCCGCCAGCGCCGCGCGCGCGGCCTCGGTCGCCATGTCGGAGGTGGCCACGCCGGGCGCGGCAATGTGCCGCTCACAGATGCCCGTGCGCTCGATGATCCACTGGCTGTTGGTCTCCACCATTCCTTCGAGATCTTTGTTAGTGAGCACACCCGGCGGCACATAACAGCCGAGCGCGCTGATCTTCACTTTGGGCAAGTTCCCTCCAAGACTCCTGACCTTGATATGTTAAATTGTATAGAAATGCAAGAGCACGGCACGGGTTCTGCCGTATCCGGATTTCAAAGCGCCTTGCTCTTCGAAACCACGGAAGAAATCTACGCCCGGGTTTTCCGGGAATTCAAACCTCGCACTCCACTGCCGAGCATCACCGTGGAGTTTTGCCGCTTTGCCAATGCCGACAGCTTCATTCGTATGGAATCCGGCGCCATCCGCGTGCGGATCTCCGACATGCTGGAAGCCGCGCCGGCTCCGGTAGCGGAAGCCTTAGCCTATATCCTATTGGGCAAGCTGTTCCGCCGTCCCATCGCCCGCATCTATTCGCACCGCTACCGGCTTTACTTGAACCGGCGCGATATCCGCCGGCAAATGCACCTGGTCCGCCAGATCCGGGGCCGCAAGTTTGTCTCCGGCCCACAAGGTAGTCATTATAACTTGGAGACGGTGTTCGCCGCGCTGAACGTGGAGCACTTCGCCGGTCTGCTGGCGCAGCCTCAGTTAGGCTGGAGCCGCGGGGTCTCGCGCAACATGCTCGGCCATTTCGATCCGTCCCACAACGCCATCATCATCAGCCGCATTTTCGATAGCCCGGCCGTGCCGAAGATCGCGCTGGAATACGTGATGTTTCACGAGATGCTGCACCTGCGCTACCCGGTGGAGCATAAGGGGGCCCGCCGGCGGGTCCACACGCGCGAATTCCGGGCCGCCGAAAAGAAATTCGCTCTGCTCGCCGAAGCCAAGGAAATCCTGAAGAGTCTGTAAGCGCCGGTCCCGCGCCAAATCATTACGATAGAAGAAGAGCGAGGGGAGAATCATGGCGGAAGAAACCGGCAGCACCCGGCAGAAGGCTTTGAAGATCAACCTGGACGCCCGCAAATTCGGCACGTTCGCCGAGATCGGCGCAGGCCAGGAGGTGGCCCGCTGGTTCTTCCATGCCGGCAAGGCCGCCGGGACCGTGGCCAAGACGATTTCCGCATATGACATGGCTGTCAGCGACGGACTCTATGGCCCCACCACGCACTACGTCAGCCGGCAGCGGCTGGAAGCCATGCTGGACCATGAGTTCAAGAACCTGGTCGAGCGCCTGGGACCGGCCCGCGGCGAGCGTACCGCATTCTTCGTCTTCGCCGATACTGCCGCCACGCAGACGCATACGCGTCCCGCCGGACATAGCTGGCTGGGCGTGCGCTTCCAAACCGAGCCGCGCGGCGAAGCTTCCGAGATCATCATCCACGCGGAAATGCGCGATCCCGTCACGGTGCAACAGCAGGAGGCCCTCGGCTTGGCCGGCGTGAACCTCATCTACGGCGCCTTCTATTATGCCGACGATCCGTCTCACCTGATTAACTCGCTTATGGATGACTTAAGCCGGCGGCGGATCGAGATTGACATGATCAAATTCTCCGGTCCGGCTTTCCACGGCGTGGATAACCGCCTGATGAGCCTGCAACTGGTGGAGCAGGAGCACACCGATGCGGTGATGTTCACCGCCGACGGCGAGGTCGTGCAACCGGCGGAGGTGCTGTACAAGCGGCCCATCATGATCGAGCGCGGCAGTTTCCGCCCGGTCACCAACGTGACGCTGGACATGCTCGAACGCGCGATCCGGCAACTGCAGCAGGATGTCGGGCCGCAGGAAAACCTGGCGCCGATCATGGAGATGACTCTGAATAATCTCATGGCGGAGTCCGCCATCGATCATGAGGACTTCCTGGCGCGCGTCGACATCCTGAGCGCTTTAGGCAAGATGGTCATCGTCTCGAACTACACGCGTTTCGACAAGATCACCACTTATCTGCGCCAGTATACGCAGAACTGGATCGGTATGCCGATCGGAGTTCCCACTCTGCTCGAGATCTTCGACGAAAAGTATTACGCCGATCTGGATGGCGGCATCCTGGAGGGCCTGGGCCGGCTCTTTCAGGGAAAGGTGCGGCTGTTCGTGCATCCGACCCGGCAAGCCGGCAGTTCCGGGTTGACTACGGCCGAGGATTTACAGGTAAAGCCCGAACTGCGCTATCTGTATCAATACCTGTCGGCAAATCGTTTTATCGATTGCGTGCGGGATTTCGACGCCGAAGAACTCCACGTGACGCCGGGAGCTGTGCTGGCGGCGATCCAATCGGGCGACCCGGGGTGGAAAAAGCTGGTGCCGGCGGAAGCCGCGGCGGTGATTCAGCAAAAAGGCCTGTTCGGATACCGGGCCGCCTGAGCTCGGCAGAGTGCCGTAACCGCGAGAAAAATACGGTATCGACGGGATGCCGCCAAGCGGAGGCGCCAGCCTAACCTATACACAGGAAAACATTTCCTGGAGGAAATACCACGTGAACAGATCACTTTGCGCCATGATCGGGGTTGCCTGTCTGGTGGGTGTCGGCTGCTCGAAGAAAGTCGCCGTAAAGCCCCCACCGCCGGCCCAGGCCCAAGAAGCGAAGGCTGCCTCGCCCGAAAAACCCGTGATCTCACTTTTTGCGGCGAATCCCTCGAGTATCGAGAAAGGCGGCCAAGCCACCCTACGCTGGGCCGTGGAGCACGCCAACAACGTTCAGATTTCTCCTGCCCTGGGCTCCGTGAACGAGTCCGGCAGCCGTACGATCTTCCCCAGCTCCGACACCACGTACACGCTGACCGCCACGGGCCCCGGTGGGAATGCTTCGGCCACCACCAGCGTAAGCATCACGGTGCGCACCGCATCGCGCATGCCGGACCAGGCCACCAAGAATCGGATTCAGGAACTGCTCGACCGGATCCAGGATGCGTACTTCGATTATGACCGGCACAACATCCGTCCGGATGCGCAGACCGCTCTGGCCGCCGACGCCAAGACGCTCGGCGAGATCCTGAAACAGTATCCGGATTACAAGCTCACCGTGCAGGGCTACTGCGATGAGCGGGGATCCGAGCAATACAACATCGCTTTGGGCGACAAGCGGGCGGAGCAGGCCAAAGACTATCTGGCATCGCTCGGCGTGCCGGGCTCGCAATTGAAGACGGTCAGTTTCGGCAAGGAAAAGCCGGTCTGCACCGAGCACGATGAGGAGTGCTGGCAGAAGAACCGCCGCGCCCACATCACCCAGGAACAGTAAGGACCGCGTCCACGAAGTAAGATAGCGGGATGGGATTCGTCAGGACCGGCCAGCCCGCCACAGTTGCTTCCCTCAACCGCGCGACCCCGCCGGGGCCGCGCGGTTTGTCGTTCTGGTGGTATCTGCTACGCGCGCCGAACGGCTGGCTGGACCTGCTGCCGTGGTTGGTCCGGCGCTATGGCGATATCGTCGGCTTCGGCTTTTTCGGCTCTCCCGCCTGTGTGATCAACAGTCCGGCCGGCATCGAGTACGTGCTGGTCACCGACTACCAGAACTTCACCAAGTCCATGGACTACCGGGCGCTGTCGCGTGTGCTGGGCCAGGGGCTTCTCACCAGCGAAGGCGAGTTCTGGAAGCACCAGCGCCGCCTGGTGCAGCCCGCCTTCTTTCGCGATCGGATTCTCTCCTACGGCAGCCTCATGACTTCCTACACCCGGCGCATGCTGGAAACCTGGCGGGATGGCGAGGTGCGGGATGTCCACGCGGATATGATGCGGGTAACCCTGGAGATCGCCGCGCGCAGCCTGTTCAACGTGGACATCACGCACGCCGCCGGCACCATAGGCCGCGCCGTCGATGTGGTGTTGCAGGAGATGCCCAAGCTGGCCGGTTTCGCGTTTCTTCCCGACTGGGTTCCGGTCCCCGGCCTGGGCGGCTTTCGCCGCGCTCTGGCGGACCTGGACCGCATCGTCTACGGGATCATTCGCGAACGGCGGACGAACGGTGAGCGTCCCGGCGATCTGCTGGATATGCTGCTGGACGCCCGTGACGACGACGGTACGGGCATGTCCGACCGGCAACTGCGCGACGAAGTCATGACCCTGCTGCTGGCCGGCCACGAAACCACCGCCAATACCCTGGCCTGGACGCTGTACCTGCTGGCGCGGCATCCCGAGCAGCAATCCCGGCTGGCTGCCGAGGTTCGCGAGGTGCTGGGAGGCGCCACGGCGCAGGCCGCCGAATTGCAGAGCCTGCCTTTCACGCAAAGGGTGCTCACGGAGTCGCAGCGCCTGTATCCCCCGGCATGGGCGATCGGGCGCAAGGCGATCCACGATTTCGAGGTGGGCGGATACCATCTGCGCGCCGGGACCAATGTGGTTATTTCGCAGTGGGTGCTGCACCGCGATCCGCGCTTCTTTCCGGATCCCGAGCGGTTCGATCCCGACCGCTGGCGCGAGAACAACCTGCCCAAGTTCGCCTACCTTCCCTTCGGCGCGGGGCCGCGGGTATGCGTGGGGGCCAGCCTGGCGCTGACGGAATCGGCCCTGGTGCTGGCGACTTTGATGCAGCGCTTCCAGTTTTCACTGGCCGCACCGGATCCGGTAAGAGCTTTTCCGTCGGTCACGCTGCGGCCCCGGCACGGGCTGCGGCTTCGTGTGGAAAAGCGGGTTTGATCTCGCCTAGCCGGCCAACGGTACGGTCTTCGGCTGCAATCCGGCTTTCGCCAATACCGCGTACACCACAAAGCCAGTCACGAAACTGTAGAGCACGGCCGGCTGAACGTACGTTTTGGCGCTCTCGCCGACCAGCACGACCGGCAGGATGCCGACCATAAACCCGACCGCCCACGCCAGGTAGCCGGCCCAGTTCACCCCGTCGCGAGGCCCGGCCCAGCGCTTGCCAGAGAGCAGGTAGTCGGCCGCCATGGCACCGCAAATAGGACCGAACGAAGCGCCCACGATGGTGAAGAAGCCGATCAGGTTTTCGGCCACGCCGGTGACCGCCAGAACGATGGAGACCGTCACGCCCGCCATGGTGGAGGAGATGCGCGGCACGCCCGGGATCATCGTGGAGAAGCTGTTGCCCGCGATAAAAGCGCAAAAGCAGGCGGGGGCGATGGACGCGATGGTGAACAGGAGGAACATGGCCGTGGCCAGCACGCCGCCGATTGCCATGATCACATCGTCGTAACCGAGCCCCGGCAGCGTATGAAAGATGCTCGTGGCGCCCGCCACCGATAGCAGCGGCAATCCGGCCGCAAAGACGATCGCCAGCGTGATACCCGTAAGTCCCCCCAGGCGGACATCGGTTTCATTGCGGCTGTTCATTCCGAAGTCGGCGCCCGCCGCGCCCGCCGTGGCGAAGAACCCGATGATGATTTGGATCAGCAGTGTGAATGCCACCCAAGGGTGCGGGTCCCGCGGCGTATACACGGCGATACCAGGGCTGGTACGGAAGAAGACCAGGAGAACCATGGCCGCCGGAATCACGATCAGGTAGCGTGACAGCTTGGCCACGTACTGAATGCCCATGACGCCGATGTAGGCCATTCCGTAGCCCCACAAAATGCCGATGACGATATACGGTATGCTGCCCGGCCCGGCTTTGGATCCCACCGTGTTCAGGATGAAGCGCGTGGAGATGGCGGTGTTCACCGCAAACCAGCCGACCTGCAACAGGCCCATCAGCAGTCCCGGCATCACGTAGCCGCCCGCCGTGCCAAAGGTGGAGCTGCCGACCACATAGAGCGGAAACCCGGTCTTCATGCCGAGCATCGCCGGCGCATAGTAGTACAGCGCGTAGCTGAGCAGCCCCGCGACTACGATGGCAGCCAGGCACAGTCCCAGGCCGGCGTGGGGAATGATGCCTTTGGCGATGGGGAGATAAAAGGCGATCCAGAGAAAGATCCCCGCGTAACTGGGCGCGATATTCGCGTACCACGGTCCGCGATTGGCGGGAGGATTCGGTACGGCTTTGGCGATGTAGCTGGGCAACATGGCCTCTCCTTAACGGAAGCCGGTAGTATACTACGGTGCGCAGCCGCTAGGATTCAAGGCCCATCTGCGTCAGCCGGTAGCGCAGGGCGTTGCGGGTGAGACCCAGTAGCCGGGCGGCCTGGCTTTTGTTGCCGTCGGCGCGGCGCAGCGCTTCGCGGATCAGATCCTGCTCGTATTGATCGAGGGTCATGCCTTCCGGCAGGAAATGATCGGTTTGCGCGCGGCTGCGCGGCGCCATTTCGAGCTTGATATCGGCGGCGTCCAACTGGCCGTGCGAGCACATCACCAGGCTGCGCTCGATCACGTTCTCCAGTTCGCGCACATTGCCGGGCCAATGATAAGACATCAGCTTGTCGATGGCGGGGTCGGTAAGCGACTTCACCCGATTGCCGGTATCCGGTCCCAGCTTCTCGACGAAATGCTGCGCCAGAAACGGGATGTCTTCTTTGCGCTCGCGCAACGGCGGAATGTTCATGGGCACCACGTTCAGGCGGTAATAGAGATCCTCGCGGAAGGTGCCCTGCTCCAGGGCGGCGCGCAGATCCTGGTTGGTGGCCGCTACCACCCGCACGTCGATGCGCCGGGTCACGTTGCTGCCCAGCCGTTCGAATTCGCGCTCCTGCAGCACGCGCAGGAGCTTCACCTGGATGGAGGCCGGCACATCGCCGATTTCGTCCAGGAACACCGTCCCGGTATCGGCCTGCTCGAACTTGCCGGGCTTGGCGGCCAGCGCGCCGGTGAAGGCGCCCTTTTCGAAGCCGAACAGTTCGCTCTCCATCAGGTTCTCGGGGATGGCGGTGCAGTTGATCTTGACCAGCGGACGCTCGCGCCGCGGCGAGTGGAAATGAATGGCGCGCGCGATCAGGTCCTTGCCCACGCCGCTTTCGCCCGCCAGCAGAACGGTGGCGCGCGTGGGCGCCACGCGCGTAATGGTCGCGAAGATCTCCTGCATGGGGCCGCTGCGACCGATGATGTTGTCAAACTCGTATCGCCGGCCCAGCTCTTCGCGCAGCTTGAGATTCTCGTCGCGCAGGGCGCGCACTTCGAGCGCTTTCTGCACCACCGTCATCAGATGATCGAGCGAGAACGGCTTGAGCAGGAAATCGGTGGCGCCGGCCTTCATGGCTTCCACCGCGGTCTCAATCGTGCCGAACGCGGTCATCACGATCACCGGCGTGTGCGAATTCTGGCGGCGAATGGCTGCCAGCAGTTCCAGCCCGTCCATGTGCGGCAGCCGCAGATCGGTGAGCACCAGGTCGGCGCGTTCCGCCAGATTGAGAGCGCTCTCGGCGGTGCCGGCCTTTTCCACTTCAAAGCCGGCGGAGGCCAATTGCAGCTCGATGACCCGGCGCAACTTCTCTTCGTCCTCCACTACCAGAATGCGTCGTTTAATGGGCACTGTAATTGTCTTCATCTTAGCGCCGTCGGCCGCCAAAATATTACACGCGAGCAACTTGTATTCGGACGAGAATTCTGCTACGTTCGCTTGAACTATTTCAGGTGACCGCGGTCTGAAATAACACGTGTGTGGGAGCCCCCGGAAATGAAGAAGCAACCAGAGAGCGGCGCGCCGGCCGACGATTACTACCGCATGTTGTTAGAGAGGCGTGAGCAGGTAGTCTCGGGCCTGGGAGTCAAGTTTGACACCCTGGCGAAGATGGGCCGGGTCGCCGAAGACGACCAGGCTCAGATCTCGCACGACGAGTTTGTATCGCTGCGCTTGAACAGCCTCGATTACGGCCAGCTTCGTCTGGTGGAGGAGGCGCTCGACCGCGTACGTTCGGGCGATTACGGCATCTGCCTGGCTTGTGAGCAGCCCATCCCGGCGAAACGGCTGCAGGCCGTCCCGTGGGCCCGCTACTGCGTGCCCTGCCAGGAACAAATGGGGATCTGGGGGGAAGAGGAACTGCCTGTGCAGCGGTCCCGCTGACGGCTTACTGCGCGACGTGCGGTTGGAGCATGCGCACGACTTCGGACTTGCCGACCGCGCCCACCCGCTGTTCCACGATGCGCCCGTCCTTGAACAGCAATAATGTCGGAATGCCGCGAATATTGTAGCGGCCGGCCGTGTTGATATTGCTATCCACGTCCAGCTTTCCCACCTTCAGCTTTCCGGCATATTCCTGGGCCACCACGTCGATGGTTGGCGCCATCTGGCGGCACGGGCCGCACCACTCGGCCCAAAAATCCACAAGAACCGGCACATCGGACCGCAAGACATCCTGGTCGAAACTTCCGTCGGTAAAGGTAAGCGTGTTTTGACCCGCCATCTACTTCTCTCCTACTCTCCTTAATCAAATTAGATCCATCCGTAAGCCCGGGGATTCAAATCCCGCATAGGCTACGGTAGAGCCGCGCGTACTCCGCGGCGGAAACGTCCCAGGAAAAGTCCTTGGCCATGCCGGCTCGCATGATGGCCTGCCAGCCCTCCGGATCGGCGAATGCCGCGCGGGCTGCCCGCAGGGCGCCCGCTAAGGCGTCCCCGGCGTACTGCCAGAACTTGAACCCGGTCCCAGGTTCGATAGTATCATCAAGGCCACCCGTCGCGCGCACTACCGGGACCGTGCCGTACTTCAGGCTATACATCTGGTTAAGGCCGCAAGGCTCGTACCGGCTGGGCATGAGGAACACATCGGCGCCGGCTTCGATCTTGTGCGCCAGGGCATTATCGTATCCGATGCGCACCGCGATGCGGCCCGGGTGGCGGGCGGCGATGGCATGGAACATCTCCTCATATCGCGGCTCGCCCGCGCCCAGCGCCACCAGGTAATAACCTTCCGCAACCATGGCGTCCGCCGCCGCGGCGATCAGGTCGGCGCCTTTCTGGCTGGTGAAGCGGGAGACGATGCCGATGAGGGGCGCGGCCATGGCGTCCGCCAACCCCTCCGGCGCCGCTCCGAACACCCGCAGCAGATCTTCCTTGCACGCACGCTTGCCGGCCAGATCGGCGGCCGAATAGTTGGCCGCGATGTACCGATCGGTCTGCGGATTCCATTCGGTATAGTCCACCCCGTTGAGGATGCCCGAAAGCACGCCGCTGCGGGCGCGCAGGACGCCGTCCAGCCCGAAACCGTACTCGGCGGTCTGGATCTCGCGGGCGTAGGCAGGGCTCACGGTGTTCAGCGCATCGGAGTAGTTCAGCCCGCCTTTCAGATAACAGACCTGGCCGAAGAACTCCAGTCCCCCGGGACGGAAAGCGTCCGTACCGGCGAGCCCGATCTCGGCCTGGGTGGCGGCCGGAAAAAGTCCGTGATAACCGACGTTGTGCACCGTGAACAGCGTCCGGATGCCGAAAAACGTGGGGTCATTGGCATAGATGGTGTGTAAATACACCGGCGTCAGACCCGCCTGCCAGTCGTGGCCGTGGATCACGTCAGGCCGCCACACGCGCCGGCAGAACTCCAGGGCGGCCTGCGCCAGGGCGGCGAACCGTATATGGTTGTCCGGGTAGTCCTCACCGTCTTCGCCATAGAGCCCGGGCCGGTCGAACAGCACGGGAGAGTCCAGGAAGTAGAAAGGCGTCTCGCGTTCGATCAGATAGAGCGACGTATCGAAACGGCGGGGCGGGACCCACACCGGCAGCCAGTCGTACACCCGGCGCGTGGATTTGAGATCCACCGCCGGATACCGCGGCAACAGCACCGCCACCTCGTGCCCCAGCTTTTTCAGCGCGGCAGGCAAAGATCCCACCACGTCGGCCAAGCCGCCGGTTTTGGCGAAAGGCGCCGCCTCGGAAGCCACCATCAGGATCTTCATGCGGTAACAATCAGTCTACCAAGGAGGCTGCCGCCACATCCGCCGGCACCCTCGCTGGAATAAACGCGGCCCTCTGCGTCTTCTATAATCAAGGCATATGAAGTACTCAGAGGTTACGCCAAAATCGATCTACCTCAACCGCCGGCGTTTTCTGGCCACGCTGCCAATAGCCGGCGCCGCCCTGTCGCTCCCGCGCGCCTATGCCCTGGCGAAGTTGTCCGCGGTCAAGGGTCCGTTCAGCACCGACGAAAAACCCACGCCATTCATCGACGTTTCGACTTACAACAATTTCTACGAATTCGGCACCGCCAAAGACGAGCCCTCCAAGAACGCCGGCAAATTGAAGACCTCGCCGTGGGAAGTAAAAGTGGAAGGCGAGGTGGCTAAGCCCCAGGTTTTCGATTTCGACGCCATCATGAAAATGGCGCCGCTTGAAGAGCGCATCTACCGCCACCGTTGCGTCGAGGCGTGGTCGATCGTGGTTCCCTGGATCGGCTTTCCGCTGAACGTGCTGATCAAAGCCGTCGAGCCGACCGCCAAGGCGAAATTCGTCGCGTTCGAAAGTCTGTACGATCCCAAGCAGATGCCCGCGGCGCGCTGGGCCGGCATCCCGTTCCCCTACGTGGAGGGGCTCCGTATGGACGAGGCCATGAACCCGCTGGCGCTGTTGTGCTTCGGCATGTATGGCCAGGTCCTGCCCAATCAGGACGGCGCGCCGATCCGCCTGGTGGTCCCCTGGAAATACGGTTTCAAGAGCATCAAGTCGATCGTGAAGATCAAATTCGTGAAGAGTGAGCCGCCCACCACCTGGAACCTGGCCAACGCGCACGAATACGGGTTCTACTCGAACGTGAATCCCAGCGTGGACCACCCCCGCTGGAGCCAGGCCAGCGAGCGCCGCCTGGGCGAGTTCCTGAAACGAAAGACCCTGATGTTCAACGGCTATGGCAACGAGGTAGCCAGTCTGTACACCGGCATGGACTTACGCAAGTATTACTAAGTTACAGGCATGAAGTGGATCAAGATCGTTGTATTTGCGCTGTGCCTGGTACCGGCCGGCCTGCTCACCTGGAAGGGATTCCATCAGGACTTAGGCGCTAACCCGATCGAGTTCATCACGCATGCCACCGGCGACTGGACCCTGCGTTTTCTGGCCATCACGCTGGCGATCACTCCGGCGCGCCGCCTGCTGCGCGCGCCCCAACTGATCCGGCTGCGGCGTATGTTGGGGCTGTTCGCGTTCTTCTACGGTTGCCTGCATTTCATGACTTATCTCTGGCTGGATAAGTTCTTCGATCTGCACGAAATTGCCAAAGATGTCTGGAAGCGTCCGTTCATCACCGCCGGGTTCACCGGCTTCGTAGCGATGCTGCCATTGGCCGCGACCTCCACGGCGGGCTGGATCCGCCGCCTGGGCGGGCGCCGCTGGCAGCAACTGCATCGCCTCATTTATCTGAGCGCCGCAGCCGGTGTGGTGCATTATTACTGGCTGGTGAAATCGGATGTCCGGGAGCCGCTGCTCTACGGTTTCATCGTCCTGGCGCTGCTGACCTATCGGGCTATCTTCGCGCTGATGAAACCGGCCTCGGGCGATGTGCGCCGCCGGGGCGGCGCCGTCGCGGCAGGCGATTAGCATAGCCTCTCCGCGCCTTGTGCGCACCAGCACTTCCCGTCTTCAATCTACTGCATGGACGGGATTTGAACCGGCGGCGCCTTGCTTCACACTAAGAATCGCGAGGACCGTGCGCGCCTTGCATGTCTCACAACCCACCCGCGCACAATAGGAGGTTAGTATGTGCAATCGCAGTGTCTTTGTGGGCGGCTGTTGCGTTGCTCTGCTGGCAGCAGGTGGAGTCTTGCAGGCAGCCTCGATGTCCGGCGCTGACAAAGCGTTTATGAACGCGGCTGCGAGAATCGAGATGACGGAGGCCCACCAGGGTCAGATGGCTCAAAATCAGGCCAGCCGGGCCGATGTAAAAGACCTGGGCAAGTCCATAGCGCAAGACTACCGCCAGTCTTACGATCAGCTGTTCGGGCTGGCTGCCAAGACCGGCGTAACTATCCCGCGCGGCATCGATGCGGCCAGGAATCCGGCGATCGCGCACTTGAAGTCCATGCAGGATGTGCGTTTCGATCAGAGCTACGCCAAGGACGAGATCGCCGCGAACCGGCGCGCGATCGCGGTGTTCAAACGGGAAGCCGATCACGGCCAGGATACGGACGTGAAAGCCTACGCCAGCCATATGCTGCCGGTGATGCAACGCGATCTGCAACGCGCCCAGGCCTGTTTGAAACCGAGCAAGCGAGCCTGACCCGATGAGATAATGGGGTCGTGAACCGGCTCCTCCTTCTGCCAGTCTTCGCCACGGCCCTGTGTGCTGCGCAAATCAGCACCGGAGTCATGCTCGGACGGCACTACGACCAACGCGCCTTCTACGTGCGGGAATCGCCGGAGGACGACTGGCAGAAGACCTACAGCGCGCCGATCTACCGGCATGAAGCGCAGGGCAAGCTCATGAATATCCGGCTGGCCAACGCGCTGTTTCTGGACGAGTGGCTGAAGGAGCGCCCGTTCGATCCGGAATTCAACACTGACTCCGTCATTCACGCGTTGGATTTCTACAAGAGTCACGGCGTGCTGATGATCAATGTCAGTCTGCAAGGCGCGCCGCCGGGGTACGACCGGGCCGTCAACGGGATTGAACGCGAGAACGCCTTCCGCCTGGGGCCCGGCCGCGGCACCTCGGTCAGCGCCTTTGGTCCGGACGGCTCACTCAAACCCGATTGGATGGCGCGGCTGGCGCGCCTGCTGCGCGCCACCAACGACCGCGGCATGTTCGTCAACCTGATGTACTTCTTTCACGGCCAGGACCAGCAGTTCCGCTCCACCGACGCCATCCACGCGGCTGCCCGCAACATCACCAACTGGCTGGTGGCGCACGACATTCGTAACGTGATCATCGACGTGGCCAACGAATACGATCTGCCGTTGTGGAACTTCAAGGGCTACATCCCGCAGAACATCATTCCCCTCATCGACGACGTGCGCGAGTGTTTCAAGCATGCCGGGTACGCGCTGCCGGTAGGGGTTTCGAGCGACGGCCGCATGCGCTATCCGCGTTCGCTCGAAGGGCAGGTGGATGTGCTGCTGGTCCACGGCGACGGCCGCGACCCGGAAGAGAAGGCCCGCCGCGTGGCCGAACTGAAAGACTTCGACCGCCCCGTCCTGATGACCGAAGACGACAACGGCAGGACCACCACCCGGGAACACCTCGCCGGCGATCTGGCCAGTTGCGACGTTTTCTTCCGCCACGCCGCCGGCTGGGGATACCTGCCCTGGATCCAGGCGCAGCGTTTTCCGTTCCGTTATCTGCCGGCGGGCGGCGCGGAGGTGCGCGATGACATGCCTCCGCCGGAGCGGGACATGGCCTACTTCCACGCCGTGCTCGATCACATTGCCGCGCTGACTCTCCGCCATCCGCCGCAAGAGGACGGCCTGTGAAGGCCAGCGTGGCGGAGCTCACGGCGCTCCGCCAGTTCCGGTTGATGGAGGCGCCGCTGCCCGACCCGGCGCCGGGCGAGGTGCAGGTCCGCATCGAAGCCGTGGGCATCTGCGGCTCCGATCTGCATTCCTACGCCGAAGGCGCGGTCGGGGACACGCCCTGCCGCTATCCGATGGTCCTCGGCCACGAGCCGGCCGGGACGGTCGTCAAGGCCGGGGCGGGCGTATCGGGTTGGAACGCCGGCGACGCGGCCGCTTTCGAACCGGCCATCTATTGCTATCACTGCGAATTCTGCCACACCGGCCATCACAACGTGTGCGCCCGCCTGCGGTTCATGAGCATGCCGGGCGATCCGGGCTTCTTTCGCGACCACGCCAATCTGCCGGCCGCCAACCTGATTCCTATTCCGCCGGGACTCGGCGTCCGCGAAGCGACCATCATCGAGCCATTGGCCGTAGTCATGCACTCCATGAAATTCGCGGCGCTGAATCTGGCGGAGACGGCGGCCGTCTTCGGCGCCGGACCCATCGGGCTGATGACGGTCATTTGCCTCAAACTGGCCGGCGCCGGGCGCGTCTGGTCCATCGAGCCGGTGGCCGCGCGCCGCGAACTGGCGCGGGCCGCCGGCGCCGACGCGGCCATCGATCCGCTGGCCGTCGATCCCGCCCGGGAAATCCTGCGCGACACCGGCGGGCGCGGTGTGGACGTGGCCATCGACTGCGCGGCCATCGGCGGATCGGTGAATCACTGCCTGCACGCCGCGCGCCATGCCGGGCGCGTCGTCATTACCGGCATTCCCGTCGAAAGAGAAGTGGCGGTGGATTTCTCTCCGATGCGCCGCAAAGAACTGACGGTCTATAACGTGCGCCGTTCGAACCACGAGTCTCTCGCTGCCCGCGATCTGCTGGCGGCAAACCTGGCGCGCTTCGCGGCCATGATCACCCACACGCGCCCGCTCGGCCGCATCGCGGAAGCGCTCGACATGGTGGAGCATCGTGCGGACGGCGTGGGCAAACTGATCATCCTGCCGCATTCGTCTGCCTAGCGCTGGTTGGGTGTACTATTTCTTTAGTATGCTCAGAGATCTCTGGTGGGCCGTGCGCCGGCTCCGCCGCAATCCGCTTTTTGCCGTGGCAGTCACCGCGATTCTGGCACTCGGAATCGGCGCCGGCACAGCCGTCTTCAGTATTGTGGATGCCGTTCTTCTGCGGCCGCTGCCCTATCCCTCCGCCGGGCGCCTGCTGCGCATCGACGAATCCGGCGCCCAGCGGCACATCTCGGGCGTCCCGGCGCGCGACTATCTGCGCTGGTGCGATCGCCGGGAGCTCTTCGAGGCCACCGTGCCGTACGTCAAAGACGTGGTCACACTGACCGGCGGCGTGGAGCCGGATCAGGTTTATGCGCTGCGCGCGTCCGGGGCGCTGTTTCCGCTGCTCGGCGCACCGGCGGCCCTGGGACGTGCGTTGTCCGCGGCGGATGACGATCCGGCGGCGCCCCGGGTCGCCGTACTCAGCGATCGCTTGTGGATGCGCCTGTTCCACGGCGATCCCGCGGCTCTGGGCCGTACCCTGAACGTCTCCGGCGTAGCCTTCACCATCGCCGGGGTCATGCCGCCCGCATTCGAGTTTCAATATCCGAACGTGGAAATGTGGGTGCCCCTGCACGTGACTCCGGCGACCGTGAACTGGCTGCAAGTGATCGCGCGGCGGCGGCCGGACGTCAGCGTGTCGCAGGTCCAAAGCGCGCTGGGCATTGTGGCGGCGCAACTGGAACGCGAAGACCCGCGGCAGAACGCCCGTCTGCGCATCGATGTGTCGCCCTGGAGCGAAGAGCCGGAATCGCAATATGCACTGACCCTGGTGTGTGTTATGGCCGCGGTGGCGCTGGTGCTGCTGATCGCCTGCGCCGATGTGGGCGGCCTGCTATTGAGCCGCGCCATCCAGCGGCAGCGCGAGATCGCCATTCGCGCGTCGCTGGGCGCGGGATGGTGGCACGGGGCCCGGCAGATGATCGCCGAGTGCCTCGTGCTAGCCGCGTTGGGGAGCGCCGCCGGAATCGCCGGCGCGCGTTTTCTGATGGCATTCCTGGCCCGGCAGCTCACGGCCGCGCCAATCATGGTTCCGCATCTGCAGCGCGCCGGATTGAACGGGCGCGTGCTTCTGTTCAACCTGGCGCTGTGCGTGGCGCTGGCCCTGCTGTGCAGCCTGGCGCCGGTGGTGGCCGCTTCGCATGTGGATCTCGAAGCCGCCTTGCGCGCGGGACAGGCCGCCGGCACACCGCGCCGCGCCCGCCGCCTGTTTTCCCTGCTGGTCGCGACGCAAGCCGGCTTCGCATTTTTGCTGCTGGCCGGTTCCGGCCTCATGATCCGCAGCCTCATCCGGCTCCAGCAGACGGATCACGGCTTTCGCCCCGATCACGTCCTGACCGTGCGCGTTCCCCTGGGCACCCGCACCGATCCGCACCCGCCCGGCAAGTACGATTCGCGGCCGCGCCAGATGGCCTACTACCACCGGATCGTGGAACGCCTCCGCGATATCCCGGGCATCCAGGCCGTCGCCGTGGTCAACAATCTGCCCCTCTCCGGGGTGAGCGCCACCACCCCGCTGCGCGGTCCGGGCGGCGAAACCATGCTGACCTCCACGCGCACCGTCAGCCCGCGCTATTTCGCGGCCATGGGCATTCCGATGATCGCCGGCCGCGATTTCACCGAGGCCGACCAGATGGATTCGCCCCAGGTCGCCATCATCAACGAGTACCTGGCGCGGCAGCTTTTCCCGGATCGCAACCCGCTGGGCCAGCCGCTCACCGAACCGGAGGCGCCGAATATGCCCGCGGTCAGGGTCGTGGGCGTGGTTCGCGATTCGTCGCAGCTCCGTTACGATCAGCCTGCCAAGGGCGAGATCTACCGTCCGTATCAGCAGTTCATCTTCGCGGCTTTTATGTCCACCATCGTGGCCCGTACCTCGGGCGACCCGTTGTCCGTGGCGGCGGCCATCCGCAAGGAAGTGTGGGCCGTCGATCCCGATCAGCCCATTGTGAGCGTGGCCACCATGCGCGAGATCATCTCCGGGTCCATCTGGCGGCAGCGCTTTTCCGTCTGGATCTTTTCGGTGTTGGGCGGGCTGGCCTTGCTGTTGACCGCCGCGGGGGTCTACAGCGTAGTGGCCTATACTGCCGCCCTGCGCGCGCGCGAGGTCGGGATTCGCGTGGCGCTGGGCGCCAGTCCGCGGCGCGTGGTGAGCGTCATCATGCGGGGCGCCCTGGCGCCCCTGGCGATCGGCCTGGCGATCGGCATGGCTGCGGCCCTGGCGCTGGGCCGTCTGCTGGCGGCGCTTTTGTACCATGTGCGTGCCGACGATCCGGTGACGTATGCGGGTGCGGCGGCGCTGTTGATCGCGCTCGGCGCCTGCGCCAGTGCCGTGCCGGCCTGGCGTGCCGCCGCCGGAGATCCGGTGGAAGCCCTGCGCAGCGAGTAGGGGAGAGCGCTTCCGGTTAGAATCGGAGCATGTCCGGTACAACTCGCCGGTCGCTGCTGGCCGCCGCCGGCGCCGCCGTCTGGCACGCTTCTCTGAAAGCCGACGGCCGCCGCGCCGTGCGCCTGGGCGGCCCGATTTTCCTGAAGAGCGAAGACCCCGCCGAACTCGCGCGCGAGCATCGCCGCCTGGGCTATAGCGCCGCCTATTGCCCGCCGGCGAAAGCTGATGACACGGCCCGCGTCCGCTCCATCGAGCGGGCCTTCGCCGCCGAGAACGTGGCCATCGCCGAAGTCGGCGCCTGGGTCAACATGCTCGATCCGGATGCCGCCAAGCGCCGCGCCAATCTGCGCTATGTCGTCGAGCGTATGGCCCTCGCCGAGGCCGTAGGCGCGCGCTGCTGCGTGGATATCGCGGGCTCCTACAACCCCACGGTCTGGTACGGTCCCGATCCCCGGAACCTGTCGCCGGAGTTCTTCGATGCCACCGTCGAGAACTGCCGCCGCATCATCGACGAAATCAAGCCCCGCCGTACGCGGTTTACCATCGAAGCCATGGGTTGGTCGATCCCCGATGGCCCGGATACCTACCTGAAGCTCATCAAGGCGGTGGACCGCCCCGCGTTCGGCGTGCACCTGGACGTCTGCAACATCATCAACTCGCCCGCGCGCTTTTATGGCAACCGCGAGGTGATTGCGGACTGTTTTCACAAGCTGGGCCCCTGGATTGTTTCCTGTCATGCCAAAGACCTGGCGTGGATCGTCGAGCTCAACGTACATTTTCAGGAAGTGATTCCCGGGCGGGGACAGATCGACTACGGCACTTACCTCACCGAATTATCAAAGTTGCCGGCGGAGACGCCGCTGATGCTGGAACACCTGAAGACCGCCGCCGAATATGACGAAGGCCGGAGCTACATTCAAAAGGTCGCCGGCCGGATAGGAGTGACATTCGCATGACCCGTAGGGATTTCGTGGCCACCGCCGCGCTGCCGGCGCTGGCCGCCACCACTCGCCTGCCGATCCGGAAGGCGGTCCTGTTTGAGATGCTGCCCAAGTCGCTGAGTATCGCCGATCGCTGCAAACTCGCCATCGACACCGGCTTCCAGGCGACGGAGTGCCCGACTACGCCGGACCAGCACACCGCCGAAGAGATCAAGAAGGGCGCCGAGGGCGCCGGACTCGTCATCCATTCGGTGATGAACATGGCGCACTGGAAGTATCCGCTCTCGTCCGCGGACCCGGCAGTGGTGGCGGAAAGCATCAAGGGTATGGAAACCAGCCTGCGCAACGCGCATTTCTGGGGTGCGGAAACGGTGCTGCTGGTGCCGGCCGTGGTCAACCCGCAGACCAGTTACAAGGACGCCTGGACCCGCTCGACGCAGCAGGTCCGCAAGTTGCTTCCCCTGGCCGAGGAGTTGAAGGTGATCATTGCCGTGGAGGAGGTCTGGAACAAATTTCTGCTCAGTCCGCTCGAGTACTGCAAGTACATCGACGATTTCCAGAGCCCCTGGCTGCGTTCCTACTTCGACGTCGGCAACGTGGTGCTCACCGGCTACCCGCAGGACTGGATTCGCACCGCCGGCAAGCGCATCGCCAAGCTGCACATCAAGGATTTCCGCTTTCGCAACATGCGGGCCGAGTTCGTGCCGCTACGGGAGGGCGACATCAACTGGCCGGAAGTCTACCGGGCGCTGGCGGAGATCGGGTACCACGGCACCGCTACGGTGGAACTGGATAGCGGCGACGCAGCGTACCTGCGGGAGGTGAATCGCCGCTTCGAGTTGATTCTGTCCGGCGCCTGACGGCGCCCGGTGTAACCTCTTGCCGCGTGGGCGCATCCCTCGTTTGTACCCAATGACGCGGATTCTTGTCTCCAGGCGGCGGCTCCTGGCCATGCTCCCGGCGTATCCTCTGGCCAGGCTGGCGTTCGGCCAGCAGAGCCAACCCGCCCCGCCGGGGGCGACGTTCACCACCGGGATCGACGTAGTCACAGTGCTGGCTGCGGTTCGCGACAAGGATGGACACATCGTCTCCAACCTCGGCAAAGAGGACTTCAAGCTGCAGGAGGACGGGCGGCCGCAGGTGATCCGCTACTTCTCGCGGGAGACGGATCTGCCACTGACTCTGGGCCTCCTGGTCGATACCAGCCGCAGCCAGCGCAATGTTCTGGATAATGAGCGTGCCGCCAGCTACACGTTTCTGGATCATTTGCTGGGCGCCGGCAAAGGCCAGGCCTTCGTGCTGCATTTCGATCGCGAGGTCGAGCTGCTGCAGGACCTGACCCCGTCGCGCGAAAAGCTGAACAAGGCTCTGCGCGAGTTGGAAATCAACCAGGATGAATCGCAGCAGCCGCGCGACGACGGCGGCGGCGGGCGGGGACGGGAAGGCGGCTGGCGCCGCGCTGGCGGCACGCATCTCTACGACGCCATCTACCTGGCGTCCGGCGACGACCTGATGAAGAAGCAGAAGGGACGCAAGGCCGTGGTGGTCCTTTCCGATGGCGTGGATCGCGGCAGCAAGGTCAGCATCGGGCAAGCTATCGAGGCCGCCCAGCGCGCGGACACTTTGGTCTATTCCATCTACTTTGCGTCTAACGAGGGCTTTGGACGCGGCTTTGGCGGTCCGGGGATGGGACGGGGCGGCGGTATGGGACGGGGCGGCGGTATGGGACGCGGCGGCGGACGCTACCCGCGCGAAGAACGTCCCGACGGCAAGAGTATTCTGCGGCGCATTTCCAAGGAGACCGGCGGCGCCTTCGCGGAAGTCTCGAAAAAGGATACCGTGGATAAGATCTACGACCGGATTCAGGAAGAATTGCGCAATCAATACAGCCTCGGCTACGTGTCGGATCAGCCGGCGACCGAGTCCGGATACCGCACCATCAGCCTGACCGTCGATAAGAAGAACCTGACCGTACAGGCCCGCGAGGGCTACTATCCGACTCCGGCCCCATCCGCGGCCAAGTCTTAACGGCGCAACGGGCCCTTTCTCAGGCTCTGCGCAGGAACTTGAATCCGATGTCCCGTCCCTGCCCCTGCGCGTAAGCCAGCGAGATCCACAGCAAGGCGAACGGTTCCAGCAGGCGCGCCTGCCGCAGCGGCCCTGCATCCATGGCCTCGAAGCCAAGCTGCCCGATCAGGGTTCGCACCTGCTGCTTGGCGGCGGCATCGTCGCCGCAATAGAACATCACCGGCCGTTCCGCCCCAAAGCCCGGATCGGCCATGATGTTGTAGCCCACCGTATTGAAGGCCTTCACGACCCGGGCGCCCGGCGACCATTCGGCCACCTGTTCCCCGGCGGAGGTGGTGGTGCCGATCTCCAGAGCGGACAGATCCGGCAACAACGGGTTCGTGGCGTCGATCAACACCTTTCCCGCGAGATTTCCCAGGCCGGCCAGCGCCGGCCGGGTGGCCGGCCAGGGCGTGGCCAGCAGCAGTACCTCGGCCGCGCCGGCTTCGCGTTGAGACGCGGCGCGGGCATTGCCGCCGGCCGCCGCCACCAGTTCCTGCATGTCTTTCGACGCCGGATTCCGCGATCCGAACACCACCTGGTGTCCCGCCTGCGCCCAGCGGCGCCCCAACGTGCCTCCCACACTCCCCGATCCAATGATGCCGATGGTCATGCGTGCCTCCTGGGGATGAGATTCTCAGGCCTGCGCGCGCGATTCTACTGCGCCGCGAATACGCGGTAGGAAGCTCTTTCGAGCGGCGTCGTGAACACCGTGTTGGATCCCTGTGGCTGTCCGGTCAGTTCCACCCCGGTCACCACATCGCGCAGCCGGGTAATCCGTTTTTCGGTGAGGATGTGCGCTTCGACCGGGCTGTCCTGGAAGGACTCGACGATGAAGCGATCGTTATCGTACACGAACAGGCTGACGCGCGGCGGCGCATCCAGATGCACGTACATGTCGCGCGTGAGCACGTCGCGGATAGCTCTCCAGACACCCTGCGGATAGCTGTATAAATCCCCCATGGCGGTCGGGATGGTCAGCACGTACAGCAGGCCCTTGGAATATCGGGCGAAGAGCAGAACGGGCGCGCCGGAGGTTTTGGTGGGCGACGTCAGTCCGCTGACGACCTCCCAGGCGTCGTTGGTGGCATAGCGGATCAGCGGGATTAGAATATCCGACTCGGCCTTGTTGTTGCCGCCCAGCCGGAATCCCTGAAATTCGCGCGTGGCCACCGTCTGGCCGGTATTGTCCAGTTCCACGATATCCTCGATGCCTTTGCCCTGCAGCGCTTTCAGCAAGCCGGAAGTGATCGCCACCGTGGCCCCTGCCGCCAGTCGTTTTTTGATTTTGCCTACGATCCCGGGATCGAACTTGGCCTGCTCGGTGAGCAGGATCGTCTGCGCGTCCGCCGGAAAATCCGGCACGATATCCATGGGAATACCGGCCATGCCCAGGTAGCTCGGCAGAAAGTCCTCGCCCGACGAGTGATACGGCTTGTAAGTCTTGACGCCCAGCGGCCGGCCGAGCTGGCCCAGGAAGGTGTCCGCTTTGGCGAAGGTCTCGCCGGCAATGTGCGCCGCCTGGGACTCGGTCGGCGTGCTCGGCTGGTACAGCGAGCCGATGTTGAACAGCGTGATTTCGGGTGCTTTGGCGAAAAGCGTGATCCACAACTCCTCGGCGTAGCGGCCGGGAATGCGCATGCCGCCCTGATCGACCCAGCCACCCGCATTGCCGCCCGGCTTAATGTTCTCGAAGTAACGGAAAATCGAATAGCCGTTGTACTGCTGTAAGTGCTGGCCGAACATCGGATCGCGCGTCTCCGTTCCCGTGTAAATCTTATCGAAGTACTTAGGCTCCGTCTCCAGGTTGAATCCCATGTATTGGAAATGGTCGTACCAGTTGGGATATTTGATGATGATGTGGACTCTTGGATTGACGGCTTTGGCCGGATTGACCACCAGCTCGCGCCCGGCCCGGTCCATGAGCGCCAGGCGGTAGGCGGTCCAGCTCTGGTTCCCCTTGGCCTGGATCTCACCGTCGTTCTTGCAGTCGGTGAAGAAGAAATCGTCGAGGATGATTTCGTCGAAATTGCGGGCCGTGAATTCCACCACTTCCTTCAGCTTCTGACGCTGGGCCGGATCGGAGTAGCAGTAGGTCTCAAACAGGTTTCGCTCGTTGATGGTGGCGGTGATGCCGCCCGAAACCTTCACGCCCTTTGACAGAAAGAACTTTTTGGCCGCGTCGAGTGTCTCCTGGTCCACCACCACCGTGTCCCGATGGGTCTCCAGATAGATCTTGTCGACCTTGAGGTTGCGGGAGATGGCTTCCCAACGGCTTTCGAGCCAGGCGGGATCTTTCATCTGCCTGGTCTCGTAGACGCGGCTGTAGAGGGCCACGTCGAAATTCTTGTAGTTGTTCCCACCCGCCAGCGCGGCGGACATGCTCAGAAGACCTGCCAGGAATATGCGGTGCATCAGACCCGATTATAAACGTAGTCCCACACGCGGTATGGAATGAATCCGCCCTCTGGTTATAATTATCCTGAATTCCTATGCAACTTCAACGATTGGCTTTCCTGCTGGCTTTGCCGGCTTTCGCCTGGGCGCAGGCTACCGCGCAGCCGCCGCGGCCGGCGGATGCGCATCAGCAAAAGGTGCAGGGACCCTGGATGGATCCATCCCTGTCGCCTGACAAACGCGCGGACCTGGTCATCGCGCAGATGACGCTGGATGAGAAGATCCAACTCGTGCACGGCATCGGCTGGGGCGCCCTCCGGCCGGGTGCGCCGGTGCCGCCCGGGTCCAACCAAGGAGCGGGCTTCGTGCCAGGAATCGAACGCTTGGGCATCCCGCCCGTCAATATGGCCGACTCGGCGGTGGGCGTGCGCATGGGTGCGCTCGAGAGCCGCTACTCCACGCTGTTGCCCTCCACGCTGGCGCTGGCGGCGAGCTTCGATCCGGAGGCAGGGTACCTGTACGGCTCGGTGATCGGGCGCGAATTGCGCGATCAGGGCTACAACATGTCGATCGGCGGCGGCGTGGACCTGATTCGCGAGCCGCGCAACGGCCGCAATTTCGAATACGCCGGCGAGGATCCGGTGTTGGCCGGCACCATGGCCGGCCAACTGATGAAGGGCCTGCAGGCGCAACAGGTAATGGGCGACATCAAGCATTACGCGCTGAACGATCAGGAGACCGGCCGCAACATCCTGAACGTGGTCATGGATAAGCGCACTTTGCGCGAGACGGACCTGTTGGCATTCCAGATCGCCATCCGCATCGCCGAGCCGTCCGGCGTGATGTGCTCCTACAACAAGCTCAACGGCGATTATGCCTGCGAGAACGACTACCTGCTGAACCAGGTGCTGAAGAAAGATTTCGGATTCAAGGGCTGGGTGCTCTCCGATTGGGGCGGCACGCACAGCACTACCAAAGCCGCGCTGGCGGGCCTGGACCAAGAGATGCCCGGCGACAGATACTTCGGAGCGGCGCTGAAGAAAGCCGTGGACAGCCGTGAAGTTCCCGAAGCGCGGCTGGATGACATGGTGCACCGGATTCTGCGCAGTATGTTCGCGGCGGGCGTGATCGACAATCCGCCGGTGCGGCGTGTGGTGGATCCCTTCCAGGGCCTCGCGGACGCCCAGCACATCGCGGAAGAATCGATCGTGCTGCTGAAGAACAGCGGCGGCCTGCTGCCGCTCGATGCGGCGCATACGGCCTCCATCGCGATTATCGGATCGCATGCCGATGTGGGCGTTCTGTCGGGGGGCGGCTCGGCCCAAGTGGATTCGCCCGGCGGCGATGCCGTGACGCACCGTCCCGGCGTCTCGCAATGGATGCAGCCGGTCTGGTTCCCATCGTCGCCGCTTAAAGAGATTCGCGCGCGGGCGCGGCTGACGACAGTGGAATATGACGACGGGAACGATCCGGCCGCAGCGGCCAAACTGGCGAAAGCATCGCAAGTGGCCATCGTCTTCGTGAATCAATACATGAGCGAAGGCCGGGACGCGCCCACGCTGGCCTTGCCGGGAAATCAGGATGCCCTGGTGAAAGCGGTGGCCGCCGCGAATCCGCGGACAATCGTGGTCATCGAAAGCGGCGGTCCGGTTTCCATGCCGTGGGCCGACGAGGTGAAGGGCGTACTGGAGGCCTGGTATCCGGGCATCGGCGGGGCGCAGGCGCTGGCCGCCATCCTGTTCGGTGATGTGGATCCTTCGGCGCGGCTGCCAGTGACTTTCGCCCGGACCGAGGCGGACCTGCCGCATCCCCAGGTGCCGGGCATCGATTTGAAACCCGCCTTCCGCCCGCCGCCGTTCGATGTGAACTACACCGAAGGCCTCAAGGTCGGCTACAAGTGGTTCGAAGCGGAGCACAAACAGCCGCTGTTCGCCTTCGGACACGGGCTTTCCTACACCACGTTCGCCTATTCGAATCTGAAGGCGGACGGCGCGCAGCGGAGCGTGACCTTCACCGTGAAGAACACCGGGCGGCGCGACGGAACCGATGTCGCGCAGGTCTACGTGATGCTGCCCACGGCGGCGGGCGAGCCCTTCAAGCGGCTGGTGGCCTGGCAGCGCGTGCCGTTGCAGGCAGGCGAATCGAAGGCCGTCACCCTCCAGTTGGACCCGCTGTATCTCTCGATATTCAACGCCCAGACGGACGCATGGGAATTGCCCGGCGGAGAATACCGGGCGTTTGTGGGACCGCTGGAGGCGAACCTACAGGTCAACTGATCCCTCAGCGTTCACAGTTGGGGACGGGGTGTACGAGTTCGGGCCGCAACAGCCCGTACGGTATGCGGGCATAGGTCAGGCTCCATGCGCCGGCCCCCAGCAGCGCGCTCGACAATATGCCGCCCGTCCTGCCGTCCAGGCGCAAAAGCCGCGCGTTGCCGTGCGCCACGCGCGTGGGAGAATCCACGACGTACAGATCGCCGTCGGGAGCGGCGATCAGCCGGCTAACGTGCACGGACGGCGCAATGTGCCGCGCACTGCCGTTGGCGACATCAATGGTGTAGATTCCGCCGGTAACCGTGCCCGGGCACTGATTTCGGCGGTCCACCTTGTAGCCAAAGGCCTCCGCCAGGAACAGGTGCCCGGATGCGCCGGCCAGGGTCAGCAGCACAGGTTCGTTGCAGATCGCGTGCAAATCCGGCACCTCTATCCGGCGGGGCTCGCGCAGCCTGGTTTCGCCGGGCCGCACGCTCCACACCTGTACTATTCCCGGAGGCGTGTAGCTGAGGACTTCGAGCGTTTCGCCGTCCCAGGCGCCGGTGATCGGGCCGTCCGGAAAAACGAGCTGATGCGACAGGCGCAGCTGCTCGAGGTCGAACATAGCTAAGGACCATTTCGGCGAATTGCTGATGCCGAGCAGCCAGCGGCCGTCCGGCGAGGGTTGCAGGTTGTAGGCGCCAGAAGCCCTCATGGGGGGTGCCTGGCTCAACGTGGCGGCATCGAAGACTTCCACTCCGTGCGGCCCTTGCGTGAACAGAAAGCGGCCATCGGGCGAGGGGACGACGAACATCCCCGTTCCCGAAAACTGGCACATCCTATCGGTTTGCAGATCCAGGGCGTACAGGCCGCCGCCCGGGTCTTCCGGACCGGAGTCTCTTGCCTCGGCAAGGAACAGTCTGCGCCCGTCGTTGCTGACGCTGATGCTTTCCAGTCCAAAGTAGAGGTCAATGCTGCCGATCAACTGCAGCGTATGCGGATCGTAGGCTTGGATGGGGCCCAGGCGCCGGGCCGCCAACAAGACCGGTAACTTCTGCGCGCCGGCCGAAGCCGCCGCAAGCAATAGAACGGCGAACGAGAGCACGCGCATAACTTCCTACCTCACAGGCTTCTCGGGTTCCGGTTTCTTCGGTTGCGGTGGCGGCGCCGGAGTGGAGCCGGCTCCCGGCGACGGTACGGATTTGGGCGGCTGCGGCTTCTGGGCCGTCGGTTTCCTGGCCGGGGGCTTGTAGCCCGGCGGATTCACGACGATGATGCCGGTGTACACCGGCACCGGAACATCCACCTCCACGGGGACCTCGACTGGCGGCGGATTCACGACCGTCACCGGCGATTGGGCCGGCGGCGTATAGCTTGCATCGGCGGGCGCGGGCGGCGCGGGCTGGGCCGGCGCCGGCGTTGCCGGTGGCGCTGCCTGATTGTCGAACGCGACGGCGCTCGAAACCGGGACGGCGCGTCCCAGGCCGGCACGCAAGGGCGGACGGAACGCGGTCAGCCGTGCTGCCGGAAATGCGGGGGATGGGAGCGCCGTCACAAAAATCGCCGTGGCCAGCGGTTCCTTCGGCCGCGCCGAAAAGCCCGCCGGATCGATCTCGTGGGCCTCCGGCGTGTAAGTGGCATAGGTCGTGTTGGCGTTCAGAAACTGTCGCGGCACCTCCGGCGGCTTCCAGTTCTCGCTGGGCGCCAGCGCTCCCCAACCCACCAGCTTTGCGCTCTTCAGCCAGTAAACTTCGCCGGGTAAGAACGTGTCGCCCTGGCCGGGCGCCCACACCCAACCAGTGTCCGGTACTTGAATCCAGCGGCCGTAGTGATAGGGCAGCCAACCCCACGGATCGTCACTGATCCAGGTGTAACCGAGACCGTCGTACCACATCCACTTGCCGTTGCGGAACGGCGCCCAATCCGCTGCAACTTTGGGCTTCCAGACCGCCCCGAAGTCGCCGGTCTGAATCCAGACGCCGTGCGCATCCAGATCCGCGAGGCCATAGCGCAATCCGGGGACATGCGCGGCGGAGGTCGAGGAGACCAGGACCTTGTCGCGCTCGTCCGACCAGCGGTCGGTCTCCAGTTGCGGAATCTCGCGGTAAAGATAGAAGCGGACGCTGTGAGCCGGGTCCAGCTTCACGATCTGTCCGGCGGGAAGGTCGAACTCGGCGGAAGGGGAGGAGAAGCGCGCCGTGCCATCGAGCGCGGCGATCAGGCTCCACGGATCGCGAGCTTCCAGGCGCAGGCGGGCGCTTTGGCGAACGCTGGCTTGGGCACCCGGAACGGTCAGGATCACCGTGTCGGAGCCGTCCGCCGCACCGGTGAAATAAGCCACGCCGTGATCGAGCGAGACTACGGTGATGCGCTGCCCGGAGGAGAGGCGGGTATAGTCGGACAGCTCGGCCAGCGAATCGGGTCCCAGCCGCAACACGTTACCGTCGTCCAATTCGACTTCGACGCGGGCGGGCCCGTCGGTGCGCAGCCAGGATAACTCCCGCAGCGGCAGGTTGGCGCGCACCGCCTGCCAATCGTCGGCGGCTTCAAGCTGCACTTCCACCGCGCCGTCGAATTCGCTTACCCGGGCATAGCGTGCCTGTCCGGCGGACAAGATCAGGGGAAACAGGCACAGAGCCAGCCTTTGCATCGATCCTCCGTATAGGTCCATTGTCTTGACGTAAATTGGCATTCAAACGTGTAAGAGTAATCGGGGTAACCGTATCGCTATTTGCCACGTAGATAATCCTAAACACGTTAAAACCATAACGATGCGAACACGGGGATGGGTGTGCGCGGCTCTCCTGCTATGGGGTGGCGCGCAATCGAGCGCCGCGCCGGCGGCTTCTTCCATGGAGGTTTCCGTCATCGATTCAGCCGGCCATCCTATCTCCGGCGTGCACATCGAGGTGCTGTCCGGGGAGAAAGTGGTCGCTTCGGCTGCGACTGACTCCCAGGGAAAAGCGCGCTTCGGCGATCTGGCGGCCGGTAAGTATGCCGTGGACGCCACCAGGGAGGGATTTCAGGCGGTCCGCAAAGAAGAACTCGACCTGGCGCAGCCCATATCCCTGGAACTCACCCTGGCCCCCGTCGTGTCGCGCCGCGAGAGCATTGAAGTGAAAGGCGACATCTCGCCGGTGGAGCAGGCGGGCTCGGCGCCCAGCGACCTGCACGTCCATACCGTCACCGAGCTGCCGGGCCGGCCCGCGACGGCCGCCGATGCCTTGCCGCTGGTGCCCGGCGTGGTGCGCGATCCGAACGGCGGACTGATCCTCTCCGGCGCCGGCGAGCACCGCAGCGCCTTGATCGTGAATTCGGCGGACGTGACCGATCCCGCCACGGGGCAGTTCGGCCTGACGGTGCCCATCGACAGCGTGCAGAGTCTCAACTTTTACCAGACGCCGTTCAAGGCCGAATACGGGCGTTTCAGCGAAGGGCTGGTTTCGGTGGAAACCCGGCGCGGCGGCGACAAGTGGAAATGGGAATTGAACGATCCATTTCCGGATTTTCGTATTCGCAGCTACCACATGGAAGGGCTGAAAGACGCCACTCCGCGCTTGAACGTCGAAGGCCCGCTGGTCCCCGGAAAGCTCTATTTTTCCGAAGGCCTGGAATACGAGTTCCGCGCCACCGAAGTCTTCGAGCTTCCTTATCCCTATAACCAGAAGAGGCAGGAAGGCGTGAACTCGTTCGCGCAATTCGATTGGATCGCCTCCGGCGGGCACCTGGTGACGGCCACCATGCATGTAGCGCCGCAGCGGCTGGATTTCGTGAACATGAACTTCTTCAATCCGCAGCCGACTACGCCGGATGCCGGCATGCACAATTACACCGTCACGCTGGCGGACCGGCTAACCATCGGCGGCGGCCTGCTGGAAAATACGTTTTCAGCCACCAGCTTTGACGCCCGCGTATGGGGCCAGGGGACGCAGGATCTGATCATGACGCCCCAGGGCAACAGCGGCAGTTACTTCGCGCAACAGTCCCGTAATGCATCGCGCTTGAGTTGGACTCCTGCGTTCACCTTCGGTTCCCTCAACTGGATGGGCGCGCATAACTTCAAAGCCGGCGCTTATATGGCCGAGAGCACCGATAACGGCCAGGTCATCGATCATCCGATCGACATCATGGATTCCGCGAGCCAATTGCTCGAAACCATCCGTTTCAACGGCGGGCAGCCGTTCCGGCGGTGGGATGTGGAATATGCGTTCTTCGGCCAGGATCACTGGCTGGTGACGCCGCGGGTCTCGGTGGATGTGGGTGCGCGCGCCGAGTCACAGCAGGTGTCGGAGAGCTTTCGCGTGGCGCCGCGGGCCGGCATCGCCTGGAACGTTTTTCCGCGCGCCGGCACGGTCGTGCGCGCGGGATTCGGATTGTTCTACGATCGCGTGCCGCTGAGCGTTTATGCGTTCAACCAATATCCCAGCCCGCTGATTACGTTCTTCAACCAGGCCGGCGCGGTTTCCGCCGGACCTTTTCTCTACCAGAATGCTTTGGGAACGGTGACGCTGCCCTATCCGTTAGTGTTCGGGGAAGCCGTGGCCGGCAACTTCTCACCTCGCAGCGCGACGGGCAGCCTGCAGATCGAGCAACCCATCACCCAACGCGTCAGGCTCCGCCTGGGCTACATGCAGAGTGCATCGTCCGGCCTGGTGGTCATGAATGTGACCCCGCCGAATCCGCTGACCAATACCGGCGCGGACTGGCTCTCCGGCGGCGGGCAGTCGCGCTATCGGCAGTTCGAAGCCACTACGCGCGTGCGGCTGAACGACAAGCGCGAACTGTTCTTTTCCTACGTGCGCAGCCGCGTCCGCGGCGATCTGAACGACTTCAGCAGTTATCTCGGCAGTTTTCCCCTGCCGATCATGCGCCCCAATCAATTCGGCAGACTGCCCACCGACCTGCCCAACCGCTTCCTGGCCTGGGGCCTGATCCAGTTGCCCAGCGGCTTCCGGATCGCGCCCATGTTCGAGTACCACACCGGTTTCCCGTATGCCGTCACCGACGCATACCAGAACTGGGTGGGAGTGCCGTACGCCGGCCGTTGTCCGAGTTTCGTTTCGCTCGATTCGCGCTTCTCCCGCGACTTCAAGGTGAACCCGAAATACACCATCCGGCTCTCGATCAGCGGGTTCAATCTGACCAACCACTTCAATCCGGAAGCGTTCCACTCCAACATTGCCGACCCGGCCTATGGATTGTTCTTCGGCGAGCGCCACCGCCATTTCACCGCCGATTTCGACATCCTGTTTTGAGGCGGTAGAGTGGATGGATGGATCCGAGGTGGGCTGACTTTCCGCGGCGCGGATTTCTGATCCGGTCGTGCCGGGGGATCTCGGCGGTGCTGCTGGGCGGCTTTGGATTTCCGGCGCGGTCGCGGGCCGCGCAGGTCCGCGCGCATCCGCGCTATCGTAATGCGTCCCCGTTGGACCTCGCTCTGCGGAAAACGGACGCCGCGCTAGACGACTTCGTCTGCGAAAAACAGCATGACCGGATCGCCCCGATCCTGGCGGGATGGACCGCGGCATTGCTGGACTCGCCCGGCAACCTGCAAACGGTCGCGGCCGCGCTCAGCCCTGATTTTCGTGGTTTCAGCCCGCAGCCGGTGGCGTCGCAGACGGTGCGGCCGGGTCCGGCGCTGGAAGTCCGCCGGGTCAGTTACCCGCAGCGGACCGATTTGGATCGGGATGCCTTCGTTGCCGCCCTAAGCGCCGAGCTGCGCGGTTACTCGAAAATCCTGACGGCGGAGTTTCAGGTCACGCGGTTGACGCCGGACTCCGGTTCGCGGACGCGTGTGCGATACGACCTCGTGGCCACCGGCAACGGTTATCACCGCGAGCAGCGCGTGGGTGTTTGGGATCTCGAGTGGACCGGCGATTTTCATATTCGCCAGTGGCGCGCGGGCGAAGAGACGCGCAGCCGGTCCGCGGCTCCCTGGTTCGCCGATGTCACTGCCCACGCCTTCGCCGGCAATGCCTCTTACGCGGCGCAAATGTCGCGCGGCGTCGACTATTGGCGTACGGTGCTGGACGGCGCCTGCGGAATCGACATCTACGGCCACAACGGTGTTTCGGCCGGCGATATCGACGGCGACGGCATGGACGATCTTTATGTCTGCCAGCCGGCCGGGCTTCCCAACCGCCTTTACCGAAACCGCGGCGATGGCACCTTCGAAGATATCAGCGCCGGCTCCGGCGTCGACATCCTGGATAATACCGCCTGCGCCTTGATCGCGGACTTCGACAACGATGGCCGCCAGGACCTGGTAGTCGTGCGCGCGGGCGGTCCTCTGCTGTTCCTGAATCAGGGCGGCGGTAAGTTCCGGCGAGTGCCCAACGCGTTCCGGTTCGCCAATCCGCCGCAGGGAACGTTTACGGGAGCCGCCGCCGCCGACTACGATCGGGACGGCTGGCTCGACATCTACTTTTGTCTGTACGAGTATTATCAGGGGACGGATCAATATAAGTACCCGGCGCCATACTATGCGGCCGAGAATGGCCCGCCGAATTTCCTGATGCGGAATAATCGCGACGGGACCTTCGCCGATGTGACCGCGCCGGCAGGGCTTCAGCGGAACAATACACGCTACAGCTTCTGCTGCGGCTGGTACGATTACGATCGCGACGGCTGGCCTGACTTATACGTCGTGAATGACTTCGGGCGAAAGAATCTCTACCGCAATAACAGGGACGGAACGTTTACGGACGCCGCCGCGGCCATGGGTGTGGAAGACGTCGGCGCCGGGATGAGTGTCTGCTGGCTGGATTACAACAATGACGGCGCCGCCGATCTGTATGTCGGCAATATGTGGACCGCGGCCGGGGAGCGTATCTCCATGCAGGACGATTTCCAGAGCGCCGCCGCCGCGCCGGTCCGGCGGTACTATCAGAAGCACGCCATGGGTAACTCGCTTTTCCGAAACGGCGGCAGCGAGTTTCAGGATGTCACTGCCCAGGCCCAAGCCGGGATGGGACGATGGGCGTGGTCGAGTGACTCCTGGGATTTCGACCATGATGGCTTCCCGGATATCTATGTGGCTAACGGCATGGTATCGGGCCCCATCCGGGATGACTTGAACAGCTATTTCTGGCGGCAGGTGGTCGCTAAATCACCGCCGGAGGCCAGGGCTTCTCCGGATTATGAGCAGGGATGGAACGCCATCAATGAACTGATCCGTAGTGACCACACCTGGAGCGGATACGAGCGCAATGTGTTCTACGCCAACAACCGCGATGGGACATTTTCGGATGTTTCGGGCGCCGTGGGCCTGGATTTTATCGAAGACGGCCGGGCCTTTGCACTGGCGGATTTCGATGGCGACGGCCGCCTGGAAGTATTGCTGAAGAATCGCAACGCGCCGCAGTTGCGATTGCTGAAGAATGTTGCGGCCGGGCTTCCGCCGTCGATCGCCTTCCGGCTGCGGGGCGTGAAGAGCAATCGCGATGCGATCGGCGCGACAGTAACGGTCGAGCGCCAGGTGAAGGCGTTACAGGCCGGCTCGGGATTTCTGTCGCAACACGGCAAGGAACTCGTGTTCGGTCTGGGCGATGCGCGGGGACCGGTGAACGCAACTATTCGCTGGCCGAACGGCGAGGTTCAGGAGCTTCGCGGTCTGCCGGTCAACCATCGGATCTGGGTCGAGGAGGGGGCTGCGCCGCCGCGCTTCGAGCCGTTCAGGCCGGGCCTTGGGTTGAAAGCCGCGGTGGAACCTTCCGGTGAGTCGTTGCCGGAGACAGTCGAGACATGGCTGCTGTCGCCGTTGGCTGCACCGGACCCCACCCTCGTCAAGGGAAGTCATCGGCCGATGCTGGTCACCATCGGCGAAGAAGGCCAGGAACTGACCGCTGAATATAACATCGTCTACCGTTACTTATTCGACCGGCATCGGGATATGGCTCTGCCGACTTCTTTCCTGGTTGATGAAAAGGGCGACATCGTCAAGGTATACCAAGGGAAGGTGGACCCGGCGCGCGCCGCAGCCGATTCGCGGCAGATTCCGCGCACGGCAGCCGAAAGGCTGGCGCGGGCGCTGCCGTTTTCCGGCGCGGCGGAGACTTATGAATTCGGGCGCAACAATCTGTCTTTGGGATCGGTCTTTTTCGAAAGAGGATATCTCGATCAGGCCGAGGCGGCCTTCCGCCTGGTTTTGCGCGGTGATCCGTCGAGCGCGGAGGGCTATTACGGATTAGGCAGCGTCTACCTCAAGCAAGGGAGGAGCGGTGAAGCGCGCGATTGTTTCAACCGTACCGTGCAACTTACCGCAAGTTATCCCGACACCCTGCCCAATGCCTGGAACAACCTCGGGTTGCTGGCGACACGCGATAGCCGTATGGACGAGGCCATCGGCCATTTCCAGCAGGCGCTGCGCGTCAGTCCGGATTATTGGATTGCATTGGAGAACCTGGGCAATGCGTATCGTGTGCAGAAGCGATGGGACGAGGCGCGCCGGGTTCTGGAGAGGGCCCTGGCGGTCCGTCCGGATGACCCGGAGGCAAATTACAACCTGGCCATGGTGTTCGCGCAGACGGACGACACGGAATCGGCGTACCGTTATCTGCGGCAGGCGTTGGAGCGCCGTCCGGCGTATCCGGAGGCGCTGAACAACCTGGGCGTTCTGTATCTGCGCACGGGCCGGCGCGACGACGCCGTGGCGCAGTTCACGGCATGCATTCACATGGCCCCACAGTTCGATCAATCGTACCTGAACCTGGCGCGCGTCTACAGTATCGAGGGCACCCCGGAGAAGGCGCGTGCTGTGCTTCGGGACCTGCTCCAGCAGCATCCGGAACATCCCCAAGCCCGCCGGATGCTCGAACAGGTCCGCTGACGCGTCGCGCCTGCTAAAATTGAGTTCGGCATGCGCACGTCCACCTGTCTGCTGGCAGCCGTTGTGCTGTCAACGGGTATCGCGGCAGCGGCGACCGTGGAAGGCGTGGTCCTCGATTCGCACGGCCGGCCGGTTCCGGCGGCCACCATCTATTTGCAGGCCAAGGACTCGGAACAGGCTGTCACTGCGCGAGCGGATACCGGCGGTAAGTATATTTTCGCCAACCTGCCGGCAGGCAGTTACACGTTGCGGGCGCAGGCGAGCGGCGTGGGTGAGGCAACCGTGGCCGTAGTTCTCTCCGGCGCGGAAAGCAAGAAGATAGAGCTGACGCTCGAATACGCGTTCTATGACAAACCCGGATTTATCGTAGCCGGGGTGACGGACACGATGAGCCGGGGCGGACACGGTTCGGATACCGTGCTGTGTTCGGCGGAGTCACTCGCCAGGTCTACCGCCGCGCTATCCAGCGCGTCCTCCGCCGGGGCCGCCGAGGAGAGGCAGGGGCATGCCTTGGAGGCCGTGCGCGCCTACGAGCGGACGGCGGAATCGGATCCCAGCGAGGAGCACCTCTTCGACTGGGGCGCGGAACTGCTGAAGCACTGGGCCGCCGAACCTGCCACGGAAGTTTTCGCCAGAGGCAATCGCTTATATCCGCAATCCTTGCGTATGCTGCTGGGGTTGGCCGCCGCATGGTACGCACGCGGCTCTTACAGCCAGGCTGCCGCCAGGTTCTTCGAGGCTTGCGACCTGGAACCGGATAACCGCGAGCCTTACATGTTTCTGGGGAAGGTACAAAGCAACGAGATCATTCAGATGCAGGGATACGCGGAAAGGATGAAGCGATTCGCCGCCCGCCATCCGGACAGTGCGTGGGCCAATTACTACTATGCCCTGAGCCTCTGGAAACAGCGCCGCGGCCCCGAGGATGCCGGCACGCCGCGCCACGTACGCCAACTGTTGCAGAATACCGTTCGCCTGGATCCCGGCGTGGGTGCGGCTTACCTACTGCTTGGAATCGTGGACAACGACCAGGGCGACTATCGCAAAGCCATCGCCGCGTTCGAGAAGGCCATTAAAACAGATCCCGGGTTGGAGGAGGCGCACTATCGCCTCGGGCAGGTGTACGGCAGGCTCGGCGACAAAGAGAAGGCCCACCAGGAATTGGAGACTTACGAACAGATGGCCCGGAAATCCGCGGAAGAAGCGCAGCGCGAGCGGACAGAGATCCGGCAGTTCGTGTACGAGTTACGCGGGGACTCCGGCCATCGCTAATGTGCCGGAGCCGTCATCAAACGCTCGAACATCTCATAAAACCTGGCGGCATTCAGATCCAACTGCACCTCCACCGGCTGCATGGTGAGTCTGGGCTTGTCTTTCTCGGTCCAGGTCAGCGTATTGCCGTAGCCGGCGCCATGGTCCAGGTCCACGTCCATGTAACGCGTCTCGCTGCGCGTAATCACCGATGGGTCGATCCATGCGGCGGCGGCCAGTTCGTCCCACATGAAGTCGGCTCCCTGGCCGGGCTGGAAATAGCGGGAAATATACCGCGCCAAGGGCGTGCCGCGTGACTCGATCCGTTTCACCATGGCCGGCGTGAGACGGGTCTTAATGGATATGTCCGTGGGTGTGCAGACGATCTTGCGCCATGGGGCGCGGAGGACGATATGCGCCGCTTCGGGATCGAACCAGAAATTGAATTCGTGGCGCGGGTTATTCGCAAACTCGGGGTAGTCCGTCTGCGGATTCAGACTGCCGCCCATAAAGACTAACTCGCGCGCCAGAGACGGGAACTCGGGATCGAGCGAGATAGCCAAGGCCAGGTTAGTCATTGGTCCGCCCTCGTAAATTGTGACTTCGTGCGGGTATTGGCGGACCGTCCGCACCAGGAAATGCGCCGCATCTTCAGCGGCGGGTTTAGTTGTGGGCGCGCCCTCGGGAAGCGGCGGCACCACCGGGGGCGCATGCCACCAGCGAGCATCCCACGCGCCGGCATAGGCCACCTTCCCGTAGCGTTCCTGCCAGAGTTGGGCTTCCTCGCGCGTGCGCACCAGCGGAAAGGCCGCGCCACGGAACACCGGGATATCGGTCCGCCCGACGATCTCGAGCAGGCGCAGTGTGTGCGCCACTTCTTCGTCCAGCCACTGGTCGCCGCTGACCACCGTGATGCCGAGCACGTCAACGCCGGGCGACTGGATCATCACCAGGAGCGTCTGCAGGTTACTGCCGCCGGGACCGGAGCAGTCTTCGTTGACGATCACTTTGCGGCGCTGCCGGGCGCCGAGAACGGCGGTCGCCAGCAGCGCCAGTGCGGCGGCGCGCTGGATTCTAGAACGCCAACTTGAGCGCAAACTGCACCACGCGGGGATTGTTCACGGTCGTGTTGATGGCGCCGAAGCCCAGTGTATCGAGTTCCGGACAGGCCGCGCACACGCCGCTGCCGGGCGTCCCGAACTGCGGGTGGTTCAAGACATTGAAAAACTCCGCCCGGAAATCCAGCCGCACATTCTCGCCCGGCAGGATGAAATGCTTGATGGCGGAGAAGTCCGTGTTCACGAAATTCGGTCCGGTCACCGGCGTCCGCGACGCATTTCCCAACTCGCCGGCAGGCGGATCCGCGAAGCAGTTCACGTTGAACCACTCGCTGATGGACGGGTTGCTCAACTGCGGATTGCAGACCTGGTTGGGCCGGATCAGGCTGTTTCCATTGTTCTGGAAGTTGACTCCGGACCCGTTAGCCGCCACCACAAAAATCGGGAAGCCCGAGGTGGCCTTTTCAATGACTGTCAGCTCCCAGTCCCCAAAGATAGTATTCGCCACGCCGTTCCAGGAGCTGCCGTACTTCTTGCCTTTGCCAAAAGGCAGGTCATAGATCAGGCTCGCGGTAAAGTCATGATTGAGGTTGATTTGCGACAGGCCCCAATCTAACTGCTGCCACCCGGGCAAGGGGAAGTAAGTGGCCCCTAAGTTGCTGCCCAGCCCATCGGTATAACCGGTATCATGGTTTCTCGAATAGGTATAGCCGATCAGGGCGTAAAGGCCGTGGCGGGCGCTCTTCGTTTCCGCCTTGATCTGCAGCGAGTCATAGTGAGCGATGCCGATGTCATTGATGTTCGAAACGGTCGAGTACAGAAAGTTAGTCGCGGGAGGACCGAATGCCTGGCCGTTCGGACCGCAGCCCAGGGTATATCCAGAGACAGTACCGCAGGCGGAGGGCGAGCCGACGTTCAGATTATTGCCATCCACCAGGATATGCGATGCGCGCGATCCGGCATATCCTACGGTCAGCACGACATCTCCGGGCAACTGGTGCTCCACATTGGCGTTGAATTGCTGCACGCGGCCGAGCTTGAAATTCAGGTTTTGCGACTGAATCGTGCCCGTAAATGAGTTGGGATCGGGAGGCGCATTAAACAGCGGAAAACCAGTGGCGGTGCCGGGGGGCGTGAATGCGGTGGGCGAGATACTGAGCGCCGGATAGGGCGTCTGTCCGTACGTGGTGGCGCAGGCGGAGGTCGAGAAGGGGCAGTAGTTAACGCCAAACGAAAAGGCAAAGGCGTCAGACTCGGCGTAGTAAGGCGGATTCTGCCACAGGCCCTGCGCGCCCTGGTTCCACGACGAGTCGTGGAAGATAGCGTAACCCCCGCGTACGACGGTTCTCTGACTGCCGAACGGCTTCCAGGCGAGACCCACGCGGGGCTCCAGGGCGGTTTTGTCGAACTGAACGCCCGCCCACTTATTTGCGCCCTGGCCGGAAACCAGGAAGGTCTGAGTGCTCAAATCGAAGTTGGCCTGGCGATTGGCGGCCTCACTGATCGGCGTCACCAGCGCCCAGGCCAAGCCCAAATTCAGGGTAAGATCCTTGGTTACGCGCCAATCGTCCTGCACGTAGGGACGAACCATCTTCCAGCGGCGGCCGGTAATGGTGCCATTGAAGGTCTGGTCGTGGATCGCCAAATCCGGAAGGCCCAATAGCAGCCCGGCGGCGGGGTCGCCACCCCAATCGCCGGCGAAGATCCAGAAGCCATCCTGGAAACCGCTGGCCAGCACGTTCATCTGGTTGTCGCGCACCTGGGCGCCAATCTTGATGTCGTGACTGCCGCGGATCATGTCGAAGGAGTCGGAGATGGAGAAGACGTTGGTGCCTCCCTGGAACGGCGCATAACCGCGATCGCCGAGCGACCAGTAGCCGCTTAACTCAGTCGACGTAAGGCCGCAACTGATGCCTCCCAGGTTGGCGCCCGGGATGCCGAGTTTGCTGGCCTCGCAGGAACCGCTGCCGTAGGAAGTGATGAAATTGAAGATCCGATTGTAGCCGACGTTAACCTGGTTGACGGTATTGGGCGAGAAGATGTGGGTCTCCGACAGCGCCGCATTGCGTCCATGGTTGGTGATGTCTTGCGTGCTGCCGAAGGCGTTGGCCTCCGCGAATCCCGGGGACCCGCCCGGCACGAAGGAGGCGGCCTGATCGTAACTGAACCGGGCGAAGAGCGAGTCTTTCGGCGAAAAGTTGTGATCCAGGCGGGCGTCGAACTCCCCTTCGTTCAGCCTGCGGACCGGCTCGTTCACATAGTTATAACCCAGCGCCGGGTTATTGGCGTTCGGCAGCGGATACAGGTTGATCATCTGCTGGCCGGTCGAGTTGGTCAGGCCGCGGGGAATCTTATTGCAGTCCACGCCGAGGGACTGGCTGCCGTCCGGGGCCACCGGGAGCGGGTTGCCGGACGGGTCGCACTGGAAGTGACTATCCGGCGCGCCCGTCATATAGGGGTTCGACAGAGTCACCGAACTCGGGTTGCCGAACGGATCGTTAGTGAAGTCGCCATTACGCATGGCGGCCGACGGAACCAGTCCGGTAAACGGAATTCCGTGACGTTGCCGTTTGCCCTGATAGTCCGCAAAGAAGAACGTCTTGTCCTTTTGAATCGGACCGCCCAGCGAGCCGCCGAACTGGTTCAGATTGAACTTCTCGGTGGATGTAGCGAAAAAGCTGCGCGCGTCCAGATCGGTGTTGCGGAGAAATTCGAACAACGAGCCGTGAAAAGCATTCGTGCCGGACTTTGTGGTCACCAGGACCGTCGGTCCCGCGCGCGTGCCGTACTCGGCCGAGTAGTTATAAGTCAGTACTTTGAACTCCTGGATCGCGTCAATTGAGGGTAAGATCGAGATGCCGCCGGCGGTGAGCTCATTGTTGTCGTTGCCGTCGAACAGCCAGTCGGTGCTGTTGGCACGGGAACCGCCCACGGAAAGGGAGAAGGAGCCGCGCGCGGAAACCTCGCTGCTGGCCCCGCCGTTGAAAAAGCTGCTGGGATTGGTCTCCGCGACTGTGCCGGGCGTGAGCGTCGCCAATTGCACGAAGTCCCGGCCATTGAGAGGGAGTTCGGCCACCTCCTGGGACGTAATGACCTGGCCCAGCGTGGGATTGGTGGTTTCCACCGCCACCGCGGTGGCAGTCACTTCCACGCTGGACTGGACCGCGGCGGGGGCCAGGCGGAAATCCACCTCGCGGTGTTCATCGACTTGCAGCCGGATGTCTTTCTGTTCGCCGGCCTGGAAACCCGCGAATTCCACGTGCACGGTATAGAAGGCCACCGGGAGCAGTGGAACCAGGTAGTGGCCCGACTCGTCCGTGTTCGAATTGCGGGTGAGACCGAGGGCCGGCGCGGTTATGGTTACCTTCGCGCCGGCGATCGCCGAGCCCGAGGCATCCGTGACGGTGCCGGAAATAATGCCGGTGGCCTGTCCATACAGTAATGGAGCGGCTAGAAACACCAGTGCGCAAATGGAGGTCGCGAGAAACCTGGTCTTGTCGTACATCAATTCTCCCCTCGATGCCGTCCCGAGCGGCAAGGAAAAGTACCGCCTGTTGACTCTGGTCGTGGAGTGCGTGGAGGCCACTAGTATGACGTGATTATTACGGTTGTGTCAACCTGTTCCATTCCTTGGACGGCGCCCCGCCTCAGGGGTCCCGCGTTGCGCCTTATAATAGGTTCGAAGCACGAGAATGCGCCAGAGAACACCCGTGCGAGTCGTCCTGCGCCTCGCCCTCAGCGGAACCTGCATCACGACAGCCGCGTTCTTCTATCACTACACTATTCATGCCAATAGCACCACCGCCTCGCTCACGTTTCTCTTGATCGTGTTGGCGGCGGCCACCCTGTGGGGCCTGCCCGAGGCCATGCTGGCCAGCGCCTGCAGCATGATTTATCTGGATTACTTCTTTTATCCCCCCGTGCCCAAGTTAGGGATTGACGATCCGCAAAACTGGGTGGCCTGGTGCGCGTTTCTGATCACTTCGTTTGTGGTCAGCGACCTCTCGCGGAGGCTGAAGGGCCGTGCCCAGGAGGCCACCACCCGGCGGCACGAGATCGAGCGTATGTACGCGCTGAGTTGCAGCCTCATGGCTGGAGATACGTCCCCGGTCCTGGCCCAACACATCCCGGAACGGATCGCGGAGATCTTCGGTTGTCTGGGTGTGGCCTTCTTCGACCGGGTCGGAGGGCGGATTCATCGCGCCGGCGAGGGCGCCGCGATCTCCGAGGCCAGCCTGACGAAGGCGGCGGGCACGAGTAGTGTGTACACGCCAAATGCGGCAGGCGCATTCGTGGCGGTTAACCTGGGCGCGGAGACCATTGGGAGCCTGGGCTTCCAGGGCACCTCGATCTCGGCGCCCACCATGCAGGCCATCGCGAACCTGGTGGCCCTGGCCATGGATCGCGCGCGTAAACAGGAGGCCGCCGGACAAGCCGAAGCGGCGCGGAAGCACCAGGAATTGAAGTCCATGATGTTGGACGCCTTGGCCCACGAGTTTCAGACGCCGCTGACATCCATCCGGGCGGGAATCTCCGCGATGCTGGCCGAATCCCCCGCACGGGATCAGCAGGAATGGCTCGAGATCATGGATGAAGAGAGCGGCCGGTTGACCGTCATGATGGCCGAGGCCATTCAAATGGCGCGCATCGAGGCCGGGCACGTGGATCTGGACAAGCAGGCGCACACGGTAGAAGACCTGGTCTATTCGGCGCTGGAGAAGATTATTGGAAGCGGCACCCAGATCGCGATCGACCTGCCGCCGGACCTGCCGCCGGTGTGGGCCGATGCCGGCCTGATTCGGCTTGTGCTCCGGCAGCTTACCGGGAATGCATTGAAATATTCGCGGCCGGGCGATGCCGTCACCGTACAGGCGCGCGCCGGGGAAGGCGGCGTCATCATCAGCGTCAGCGATCATGGTCCGGGGATCTCCCCCGACGAGCAGCGGCGCATTTTCGAGAAGTATTACCGCGGCCAGCAGGGAAGGGGGCATGTCACCGGGATGGGCATGGGATTGCCGATTGCCCGTCAGATTGTGGAGGCGCATACGGGCCATATCTGGGTGGAGAGCCAGCCCGGCGCGGGCGCTACCTTCCTGTTCACCCTGCCGCTGGCGCACGAGGAGGTGAACGCATGACCGGGGGCGCGAAAATCCTGGTGGTCGATGACGACCCGCAGATCCGCCGCGTGATGCGCAAAATGTTGGCCGGCCAGGGTTACGCCGTTTACGACGCGCGCAGCGGCGAAGAGGCCCTGGACATCCTGCGGCGCAGCCGGTACGACCTGGTGCTGCTGGACATAGCCATGCCCGGCATGGGTGGACTGGAAGCCTGCCGCCAGATCCGCGCCGGCTGGGATCTGGCGATCATCATTCTGTCCGTGCACGATTTGGAGAAGGACAAGATTACCGCGCTCGATGCCGGCGCGGACGACTATGTCACCAAGCCGTTCAGCATGCAGGAACTCATGGCCCGGATTCGCGCCGGGCTGCGGCGGTCGCCGCTGGCGCCGGAGGCGGCGCCACAGGTTCTTCAGACCGGCGATCTGGAAATCAACTTCAGCACCCGGCGGGTGGTGGCGATGGGGCAGGAGATCCGCCTGACGCGCAAGGAGTTCGACCTGCTGCAATATCTGGCCAGCAATCCGAATACACCGGTGCCGCATCGCCGTTTACTGCAGGCCGTTTGGGGGCCCGACTATGGCAACGAAGTCGTCTATCTGCGGGTCTTCGTGAATCAGCTTCGCAAGAAGATCGAACCCGAGCCGGCCAAGCCTCGCTACATCCTGACGGAGCCCTGCATCGGCTATCAGTTCCGGCTGCCCGTGGCGGAAAAGCAAACCCATGAGCCAAACCCAGAACCGGTTTGAGGCGTTGCCGTTCGACGCGCCGCTGGCGGATTACGAAAAAGAGGCCGCGGAAGCCGGCGCGCTCGCTGCCGCCGGGAGGTACGCTTTTGCGAATTGGGAAGCGCTGGCCGGCTACGTCGATGCAGTCCGGCAACCCGGCTCCCCGGTTTTCCGCTTCGAGTCGGCGGTGGAAGCCGTGATCCACGGCGATGCGGGCGCACTCGACCGCTTACTCCGCGAGGACCCCGCACTGCCGGCCGCGCGGTCGCTCCGCGGCCACCATGCCACTCTTCTGCATTACGTGGCAGCCAACGGGGTGGAGCAGTATCGGCAGAAGAGCCCATCGAACGCGGCCGCCGTGGCAAAGATGTTGATCGAGCGCGGAGCGGATGTGAACGCGCTCGCGGATATGTATGGCGGCCGGTGCACGACGCTGGAGATGTTGGTCTCCAGTACGCCGCCGGCGGAAGCCGGAGTGCAGGTGCCCGTGGTCGAAGTGCTGTTGGATTCCGGTGCGAAGGTCGAGGGCGCCCTCATCACCGCTCTGGCCTTCGGGCATCGGGACGCCGCGGAAGCTCTGGCCCGTCGCGGCGCGCATGCGGACAATCTAGCCGCGGCGGCCGGGTTGGGGCGCCTGGCGGAGCTGGCCCACTGGCTTCCCCAGGCCGATGGCGAGACGCGGCATCGGGCGCTTGCGCTGGCCGCACAGCATGGCTACGCGGAGATCGTGCGGCTGTTGCTGGATGCCGGTGAGGATCCGAGCCGATACAACCCGCCAGGCTTTCACGGGCACTCGACACCCCTGCACCAGGCGGCCCTGGCCGGCCATGGCGAGGTGGTGCGATTGCTGGTGGAGCGCGGCGCGCGCCTGGACCTGCGCGACAAGATGTACAACGGGACCGCGTTGGATTGGGCGGCGTACGCGGGCAGGGACGGAATTCGAGACTACCTCGCGCGCCAGCAGCCGGGTGTGGCGTAATCACCAGCGCAACGTCAGATTGGCCTCGAACTTCTCCTCGGACTTCATCAGCTCGTCCCAGGTAACGGTGCCGTTGGTGTAAGCCGCGTTCCGGCCCAGGATGGCGGTGAGGTTGCTTTCCACCGCCGTTTCCGCGTTGTTTACCAGCTTTCCGGAGTGAATACTTTCTATAAATGCCTTGACGTTATTGATGGCGCCCTGGCGGAAGGTGTCGTCCTTTTCGGCGCCTATCCAGGCGTTCGCGCCGGTGATGCGAACCAGTCCGCCATAATGCGTATCGGCGCAGCCTTTGATGCCGAAGCAGCGAATACACAGGTCGCTGAAGCTGCTGGTCAATTGGTTGGAGCTGAAATCCACCTGCACGTTGTTCGGATATTGGTAAGTGACCAGGAAATGATCGTAGGCGTCGCCCATGTCGAAGGGCGTGCCGGACCAATCGGTGCGTCCGCCCGCGCCGTGCGCCGCTACGGGGTGACCGTCCAACAGCCAATTGGCTACATCGATCACGTGGATGTTCTGTTCCACGATGATGTCGCCGCCCAACACGCGATCCATGTAGAAGTTCAGCATGCGCGCTAAGCCGGGGTCCATGCCCGGTTTGGCTTTGTTTTGCGTGGGCCGGCCGGCATAGTAGAAGACCTGCGCGAAGACTGGCGCGCCGATATCGCCGCGATGTACCCGCGCGGCAGCCTGCTGGAACACCGGCTGGGAGCGCGTCTGAAAATCGACCAGGAAGCTGCGCTTGCCGCGCGCGAGCTTGCCGGTTTCCAGAATGCTGCGGCAGCCGGGCACATCCACCGCCACGGGCTTGGCCAGGTAAACGTGCTTGCCCGCTTCGATGGCGGCGCGCGCATGTTCGGGATGATAATACGGCGGCGTCTCGATGGCCACCGCGTCGAGCTTGGATTCGACGAGTTGACGATAGGCGTCCGGCCCGTAGTAGACGCGGGAAGCATCGACCTTGAGCCTGGATTGCGTGGAGTCCAGCCGCTCGCGAATCACATCGGCCAGCGCCACGATGCGCGCGCCGGTGAACTCCGGAAAGAAGTCAGCGATCCAATTGCCGCGATTGCCGCAGCCGATGAGGCCAACCTCCACCGCCGAGTTGGCTTGCGACCCGAAGACCGTTTCCGGGCGAAGCAGCAACACGCCGGCCGCTGCCGTTTTCACGAAATCACGGCGCTGCGGCCGCGTGGAATCCGATTGCACGAGGACCTCCTGCAACGGAGTGTATCGCATGGCAGCCGCTGGAGATTGCTCACCAGACGTAATCTTTAGCCATCTCCCGCTTGTCGTACCCATCCAGCACGTGCACCACGCGGATTCTCTTCAGCGCCAGCGGCGAAAGCTGGCCGATCGGTATGTAGATGATGGTCCGGCCCAGGCGCGCGGCGATGCTGCGGAAGATGCTGCGCGGCGGCCTGGCCGCGACGTACACGACGAAGCGCTCCAGCGAGTAATCCAGGCCGGCCAGCAGCAAGCGCTCCGGTTTGGACTCGGCGTACTCGTAGTCCGGATCCTGCCAGACATCGTAGAGGCGCCGGGCCGGCAGGCTCATCAGGAAACCGCCGTATTCGCCGCGACCAATGCCCGGGCCCACCAGGTTGTCAAACGGAAACGTGGAGTAGAAGGCCATGTCGGATTCGTTCTGATGCTCGCCCAGCCATGTCGTCATGTATGGATAGCGGCCATCCCGATCTTCATCGAAGATGACGATTACCGACCCCACTTCTCCAGCGATCTTCTGAAATTGCCGGACGTAGATCTTGCGTTGATGCCAGTTGCGTATCGTCTCCCGAAGGTCGATGCCGTCGAGCAACGACGTGGTGAACGGCTCCACCCGGGAACGCTCTTCGGACAGGATGCTCTTGCCTTTCTTCTTCAGAAAACGGCCGTAGTCCTCGATCACCAGGTCTTCCGGCGGATAAGAGCAGATGCTGTTGCCATTCAATTGGGTGGCCCATTCGCCGGGAAACTTTTCCTTCTTGCGCGGCTTCAAGCCGACCGGGCGCAGGCGGCGTTTCAGGCTAGGCAGCCTGCGCCGCAGGCGTATGCGCTTGGTGTCGAGCCACACTTCTTCGCCCGAAATGCGGACGGTCTCCAGGTCGCTGGCGGTCTTCTGCGGCGGGTAGCGGCCCGCCGTCTCCCAAACTTCCCAACCGTAGTTATCGTCCACGATGCTGCGCGCGGCCACCGTGAGATCGAAGACGCCGGCCATCAACGCGCTGTCTGCCAGGGCCAGATTACGGGTATAGCGCGCCAGGAGCCGCCGCTGCCAGTGCGCCACATGGTCGCCGGTGTTGGCCTCGTAACTCTTCTCGGCCTCGCGAAACATGGCTAATTGCGCATGGCGGCGATCGATCAGGTCAGAGTCCGTGAGTAAGTGGCGGAACTGTTCGTAGCGATATTGTAAGTACGGATACTCAACTGTGATTTCGGCCAGGCACTCGGGATGTGGATTCAACACGCGGACGCCCTCGCGCCGCAAGCGCGACATGGGCTGCGCCTGCGGCTCCTCCATCGAATCCAGAACCGGATCGAGCAGATTGAGAGAGACCACCACCAGCACCCGCGCCAACGGATCGCAGCCCTGCAACTTCCAGGCGATCCCGTCGGCATGCCGCGCGATCTCGTCAGAGCGCTCCTGCGGATAAACGCGGTAAGCCTCCACGTATTTGTCGAAACCGATGTGGCGGATGGCGTACGGATCCGGATACGCATCCTTCAGATGCGGGCGCTCTCCGGAGTCCGGATCGGCGAAAACCACGTCCGCGCCCGTCTGGTTGGCCGTGCGGATGGCTTCCACGAACGGGTCCGCCGGCTCGACCGGTACATAGATGGCGCGGTCCTCGTCGGTCTCATCCGGATAGACGATGACGGACATCTCCGGCAGGCGCGCCACCGCGCGCATATACTGCTGCTGCAAGGTGACCGGCAATTCCAGCGCGACCACCTGCGGCCGCTCGCGTAGAATGGCCTGCCGCACCTCGATGGCGAACTCCAGGCGTCCCGGCACCACCGGCAGATAAGTGAAACGGCCGCGCCGCAGACTGCCGGCGTTCGGCAGGTCAGGAAGGTCGATTTCCCCGGGCATAGCGCAGCGCTTCTTCTCCCAGCGTCTCCACGATGGCCGTTTCCAGCGCCGCGGTTTCGTGCGTCCTCTGGGTGGCCAGGCTCTTCAGCTTGATGGCGAAGCGGCCGATGTTGATCCCGTCGCGCACGGTGTACCGCTCGTCGGCGGCATGGGCTTGCTGCAGGAAGTCGGTCACGTAAGTAAGGATGCGCTCCTCGGCGAAAGGCAGGTTCTCTTTCAGGATGTGATACTCTTCGTCCCGCTCCGGGAAGTCGATCAGGATCTGCGGCTGCAGGCGCGAGTGAATGTACTCGGGCAATTCGAACGTGGAAGCGTCGTCGTTCATGGTGGTGACCAGGCGGAACTGCGCGTGCGCCTTGATCTTGATCCCCGCCACGATGGATTCCACGTAGCGCCGGTTATCCAGCAGCGGCGCCAGGCTCGCCCAGCTTTTCTCGCTCATGCGATTGCCCTCGTCCAGGATGGCGATGCCGCCCCGGATCATGGCCGTCACCAGCGGGGACGCTACGTAGCGCAGGCGGCCTTCGCCTTCGATCACGGGCGTCACCAGCAGATCTTCCGGGCGCGTATCCATGGTGGCCTGCAGGATGTAGACTTCCCGGCCCATGCGCTTGGCCGCGGCGTAAGCCAGGGTGGTCTTGCCCACACCCGGCTTGCCCAACAGCCGTGGATTCATGGGCAGATCCTGTTCGCTCACCACCAGCCACGCGGCCAGCAATTGGCGCATCAATTCTTCCTGGCCCACCCAGCGGGCCGGCAACTCATCGGGATGCGCCAGGTGCAGGGTGACGCCTTCGATGTCAACGGTCATATCTGGCTATATTATCGTGCAGCGGACGGCAGGCCGTATACGCGGCGCGATTTTCAGCGTAGCGAGTCTTGCACTTCGCGCAGCCAGTCCGGCCGCTTCAAAACCTCGCGCGGCTTACTGCCGTCCGGCGGACCGATGATGCCGTCGCGCTGCATCATGTCCAGGATCCGCGCCGCGCGGCCATAGCCCAGGCGCAGCCGGCGCTGCAAGGTCGAGGTGGACGCCTTGCCCATTTCCAGCACGATGCGCACCGCGTCTTCGTACATCGGGTCCTGCGCATCCGCTCCGGCCTCTTCCAGGTCGCCGGCATCCTCGTCCGACGGTGGCGCCACCAGGAACGACTCGTCGTATTCCGGCCGCGCCTGCGCCTTCCAGAAATCCACCACCCGGTTGATCTCCGTCTCGGTCACGAACGCGCCGTGCACGCGGATCAGCCGCGACGACCCCGGCGGCAGGAACAGCATGTCTCCTTTGCCCAGCAGGTGCTCGGCGCCCATGCCGTCCAGCACCGTGCGCGAGTCCACCCGCGTGGCGACGCGGAAACTGATGCGCGACGGGAAATTCGCCTTGATGAGCCCGGTGATCACGTCCACGCTGGGACGCTGGGTGGCCAATACCAGGTGCATGCCCACCGCGCGCGCCATCTGCGCCAGCCGCGTGACGGACTCCTCCACGTTGCGGCCCTCCAGCATCATCAGGTCGGCCAGTTCATCGATGAGGATCAGGATGTACGGCAGCGGCCGCAGATCGTCCGCGGTAGCCTCGTCCTCTTCGAACAGGTTGCGCGGCTCCTCCTGTTTCTTGCGGATCTTTTTGTTGAACTGATCGATGTTGCGTACCCCGAATTCGGCCAGCAGGCGCAGGCGCCGATCCATCTCCAGCACTGCGTTCTTGAGCGCGTAAGTGGCTTTCCGCGGATCGGTGATCACCGGCGTCAGCAGATGCGGAATGCCTTCATAGATGCCCAGCTCCACGCGCTTGGGGTCCACCATGATCATGCGCACTTCATCCGGCGTGGACTTGTACAGGATGGACATGACCATGCTGTTGATCATGACGCTCTTGCCCGAGCCGGTTGAGCCGGCGATCAGCAGGTGGGGCATGGATTCGAGCGAGGCTACTCTGATGCGGCCGTTGATGTCCTTGCCCATGGAGATCGTCAGCCGCGACTGCGCCTGCGCGAATTCCTCCGACTCCAGCATTTGCCGTAGCGCGATCACCTCACGCCGCGTGTTGGGCACTTCGATACCCACGGTGGGCTTGCCCGGGATGCGCTCGATGAGGATCGATTCGGCCTGCAGCCCCAGGCACAGATCTTCGGTGAGCGTGGTGATGCGGCTGTACTTGATGCCGGCCTCGGGTTTGAATTCGAAAGTCGTCACCACGGGTCCGGGGTTGATCTGTACCACGTTGCCCAGAACGTTGAACTCCTCGAACTTCGACTTGATGCGAACGGCGATGTCCTTCAGTTCCATCTCGTCGTAAGGGCTGCGGCCCTGGCCTTCGTTCAGCAGATCGGTGGAAGGCAGGCGATAGGCCTGCGGGAAGCGATGCTCTTCCGCCACCGCCGCGGGACCGGCGGGAATCGGCGCGGCCGGTTCAGGAGCGAGCGCCGGCGGCGCATATTCATCGAGCGGGCAGATGGGAATGTCCTGGGCCGGCGCGGGCTCTTCTTCGGCGGTTTCGGCAAGGTCAGAAGGCGACGCGGACAGCGCCTCGGGCGCGGGCTCCACGGCCGGCGCCGCCGGTCGCGACCGCCGCCGCTTCTCGGCCTTCAGGGCGGCGCGCGCGCGGGCCTTCTCCAGTTTGCGCTCCCGGCGCTCCTCGCGCCACGAATGCCAGGCATCCGCCAGCGCCTGCAGGTATCGCATGGGACCGGCGAACCAGCGGGCTAACTTCGACATGGTGAACGTAGAAACCAGATAGACGGAGACCATCAACGCGGTGACGGTCAGCAGGATCGCGCCGGTGGGGTTCAGCGCATGCAGGAGGTGCCGCGCCAGCAACAGGCCCAGCAGTCCGCCGATCGGGATGGCGCCGCTATAGAGGGTGAAGCGGGAGGCGAAGGAGACCGCCGCCGTCAGGCTCAGCAACAGCAGCAGAGTGCCGCCCAGCTTGATGGCGCCAGCCTCGATTTCTTCCGAACGAACCCATTTCCAGGCCAGAACGAACAAAAACAAGGGGAACACGAAGGCGCCGATGCCGAATCCCTGCAGCAGTAAATCCGCGAGCCAGGCGCCGGGATACCCGATCAGGTTTCGCGGACGCGCCGCGGACGCGGTATTCAGGGAAGAATCCTGGACATGATAAGACGCCAGGCTGAGAAGCAAGACCAAGCCGAGCGACAGGAGCAATAGTCCCACCAACTCGTTGATTCGCTTCTGAGGAGTCGGAGATAGAAGCTTCATCCCGCTGGCCGGCGGAAGAAAGCCAGAGCAAGCACCATTATGCCAAAAATAATGCGATAAAACACGAAAAACCAGAGGCTGCGGCGGCGCAGGAAGCGCAGGAACCAGGCGATCACGATCATGCCGGTGACGGCGCTGACCGCGATGCCCACCGCGAACGCGGTCTGCATGCTGGGATCAAAGGCCTTATGCTTGATGAGATCGTATACGTCTTTGCCGGCGGCCGCCGCGATCACCGGGGTCGAAAGCAGGAATGAGAAGCGCGCCGCGGTTTCCCGATTTAAATTGCGGAACAATCCGGTGGTGATGGTGATGCCGCTGCGCGAGACGCCCGGCACAATCGCCAGCGCCTGTCCCAGGCCGATGACCGCGGCGTCCATGAAGTTCACGCCGGCGATGTCGCGCGTCTTGCGCCCGAGCCGTTCCGCGATTCCCAGCAGCAGACCGAGCAGGACCAGTGTGCTGCCGATCACCATGGGGTTGCGCCAGGGTCCTTCCGCCTGCTTGTTGAAAATCAGTCCGGCAATACCCACCGGGATGGATCCGACGGCCAGCAGCCACAGCAGGCCGGTATTCCGCTCCAGTTCCTCGTCGCGGCCGAAACGAATGCCGAAGCCATGCGCGATGATCTGCACCCAATCGCGGAAGAAGTATATGATCACGGCCAGCAGCGTGCCGATATGCAACGCGATATCGAACGCCAGGCTTTCTCCTTGCCAACCCATCAGCCAGGAGGTGAGATACAGATGCGCCGTACTGCTGACGGGCAGAAACTCCGTCAGCCCTTGCACGATAGCCAGAACGATCACTTGGTAAAGAGGCATGCCAGGACAAAATGGAATGGTACACGATTTCGGGGTGAATACCAAGACAGGCCCGGCGGCGAGCTATTGATTCACGCCTGAGGCCAGGAAGCCGCCATCCACGGCGATGCACTGTCCGGTAATAAAGCTGGCGGCGTCGGACGCCAGCAGGACCGCCGCCCCGACCAGCTCTTCGAGTTGGCCGAAACGGCCCATGGGCGTGCGCATCTTCAACTCCTTGCCGCGCTCGGTGCCGTCGAGCAGCGCCGCATTCAGATCCGTGCGGAAGACGCCCGGGGCGATGGCATTCACATTGATGCCGTCGCGGGCCCACTCGACGGCCAGGTTACGCGTGAGCGCCAGCACCGCGGCCTTCGACGCGGCATAAGCCGTTACCTCCAGAAAGCCGACGAAGGAAGTCAGCGAGGCGATATTGATGATCCGGCCCCGCCGGTTCGCCTTGAGCGCCGCGTAGAATGACTGGCAACTGCGCAAGGTGCCGGAGAGATTGACGTCCAGGATGCGGTTCCAGTCCGTCTCGGCGACATCCTGGGTCGGCTGGCGGAAGGTCTGGCCGGCTGCATTCAACAAGACATCGACGTGGCCGAATTCGGCCAGCACGGCGTCGCGGAAGCGGTCGATCGAGGGGCGCGACCCCGCATCGCAGACATGGCAGAGCGTTTTGCGCCCGATGCGTTCGATATCCGCGCAGGCCTCCTTGATGAGCGGCTCGCGCCGTCCCGTGGGAACCACGTGCGCGCCGGCTTCGGCGAAGCCGGCCGCCAGGCGGCGTCCGATTCCGGATGTCCCGCCGATGACCACCGCCACACGTCCGTCGAGATCCATGGTCCGCGGCTCCTAATCCAAATGCGCCGCCAGGCTGCGGGCGGCCAGGTCCGCCTCTTTTTTCGGAAGCCCCGCGACACCCGCAATCCAGGTGCCTTTGGCGAACACGAATACCGGAACTCCGGCGTCCATACCGAAATAGCCGCCAAACGACGGAATCAGTTCGGCGCCGGCCAGCGCCTTGTGCCAATCGAGCAGGAGGAACGCCGCCTCCTGGGCGTTCGGCATGCGGGCGACGAACATGCGGTACCCGGCTTTGCCCTTCTTATAATGCGCCAGGGTGCCGCCCGGCATAAAGGATTTGCCCAGCAGTTGTTTGTCGACAACCTCGGTATTGACCCGGTTGGCCAGTGGAAACCGCCGGGTCTCGTCCGCGGGCTTCACCGCCGTGGCCGGCAATAGCGGGGCCATGGCGAACGCGAGCGCGAGCAGATGGGTGCGCATCGATCGCAGTATAACGCGCGGCAGATACGGCGCAGTGATAACATATATTCAGTTCTTAAAGTACCGTGCGCTTCAGGATCATCATCGCGGCCGTGCTGTTTCTGTTTCCTTTGGCCGGAGCGCAACTGCCTCCGATCACGATTGATTATCCGGAAACCGGCGCGATCTTCCCGCCGGACATCACGCCGCCCACGTTCCTTTGGCGGGAACCCGGCGAGACGGCCTCCGCCTGGCGGATCGAAGTCGTGTTCGCGGAAGGCGGCGCGCCGATCCGCGTCCTGGCGCCCGGACCGCTCATGAAGGTCGGCGAGATCGACGACAGCTACGGCGGCTTCGTCCCGCCCACGCTGACCCCCGAGCAAGCCGCGGCGCATACCTGGAAACCGGACCCGGACATTTGGGCGGCCATCAAGTCCCGGTCCACGCGCCGGCCGGCAACCGTGATCATCACCGGTCTGCGGGATGCCAACGGGGACGCCGCGGTTTCCCGCGGACAGGTCGTCATCCAGACCTCGACCGATCCGGTGGGCGCGCCTCTGCTCTATCGCGACGTACCGCTGATGCCCGCTCTTCCGCAAGGCGAACGGGGTGTCATCAAACCGCTGCCGGACTCGCTTCTGCCGCTGATCAAATGGCGCTTGCGCTACCTCGAGGAGCCGAGCGGCCGGGTCGTCATGGACAAGCTGCCTACCTGCGCCAACTGTCACTCCGTTTCGCGCGACGGCAAAACCCTGGGGCTGGACGTGGACGGCCCGAACAACAACAAGGCGCTGTACAGCCTGCTTCCGGTACAGAAGGTAAGCTCCATCAACAAGGAATCGATCGTGCAGTGGGGCGATTTCAGCGAAAATAAGGCGCAGCGTTTTGGCTTCATGTCGCAGGTTTCGCCCAGCGGCAAGTACGTGGTGACCTCCATCGAGGTGCCCGGATCGGGCAGCCGGCACCTGGGCGACCGCCTGTACCAGGGATTCTATCCCGCCTACGGATTCGTGCAGGTCTTCTACCCCACCCGCGGCATCCTGGCCTGGTACAGCCACGAGAGCGGCAGATTGCAGCCGCTCCCCGGCGCGGACGATCCGGACTATGTGCAGACCTGCGGCTTCTGGAGCCCCGACGGCAGCTACATCGTCTTCTCGCGAGCCAAAGCGCGCGATCCGTATCCGCCCGGCCAACCGCCGTCCCGATATGCCAACGATCCCAACGAGACGCAGATTCAATACGATCTCTACCGCGTGCCGTTCCATAACGGCAAAGGCGGCCCGGCCCAGCGCATCGTGGGCGCTTCGGAAAACGGCATGAGCAACAATTTTCCGAAGGTCTCGCCGGATGGCAAGTGGATCGTGTTCGTGCAGAACAAGACCGGGCTGCTGATGCGGCCGGACAGCCAGTTGTACATCGTACCCGCGCAGGGCGGCGTGGCGCGGCGTCTGCGCGCCAACGGTCCGCTGATGAACTCCTGGCACAGCTTCTCCCCGAACGGACGTTGGCTGGTCTTTTCCTCGAAGCGCCGATCCTACTACACGCAACTCTATCTCACCCACATCGACGAGAACGGCAACGACAGTCCCGCCATCCTGGTCGACAATACTACGGCCGCCAACCGCGCCGCGAACATCCCGGAGTTCGTCAACATTCCCAAAGGCGGTCTGGAGCGGATCGATGCGCCGGCCACGGAATTCTACCGGCTGTTCAACGTAGCCATCGACCTGATGAAGCACAACAAGTTCGGCGATGCCGTTCCGGCATGGCGCAATGCCCTGGCGCTCGATGCGGACGACGGCAAAGCGCACTTCAACCTGGGGTACGCGCTGAGCGCCACCGGCGACCTGTCCGGAGCTATTACCGAGTATCGGAAGGCCGTGGATCTCATACCCAACCAGCCCGTGTTCTTCGCGAACCTGGCTTTGGCCCAGGCTCAGACCGGAAAGCTGGATGAGGCCATCGCCAACTACGGCAAATCGCTGGCCATCAATCCCGCGAATCCGACCGTCGAAGCCGACCTGGGAACCATACTGGCCTGGAGGGGGTTGACGGGCGAGGCCCTCGATCATCTGCACAAAGCCGTGGCTCTGAATCCGGATTCGGCGGACGCCCACAATAAGCTGGCGACCGTCCTGGCGAAGACCGGGCAGTCCGCCGCGGCGGCCGCCGAGTTGGAAACAGCCGTGAAGCTGGCCCCGGATGCGGTCGAGTACCGTTTCGATCTGGCCTACATACTAGGCCAGGAACGCCGGTTCGATGACGCCGTCGCGCAACTCAAAAAGGCCGTGGAACTGAGCGGCGGCAAAGACTGGCGGTGTTTCGACATGCTCGGCACCGTCTATTTTCAGGAGGGCCGCCGGGCGGATGCCATCGAAGCCGAGAAGGAAGCCCTGCAACTGGAGGAAGCCGAACACGACCAGCGTGTCGAAGATATGCTGCGCGACAAGCTGCAGCACTACGAGCAAGCCAACTGACGGTACTTGCGTAGTAACTCGTAGACCACTACTCCGCCGGCGGTCGCCACATTGAGCGAGTGCTTCACGCCCAGCATGGGGATGCGCACGTGCGTGTCGCAGAGCGCCGCGACCTCCGGCCGGATACCGTCAACCTCGTGGCCGAACACCAGGCAGACCGGAAAGCGCGGCTGCCAGTCGAAAAGATCCACGGCGTGGATGGTGGTCTCGATGGCCGCGATTTCATAGCCGCGCGCCCGGAGCGCTTCCAAAAACGGCAGCGGGTCCCAGGCGTACTCCCAGGGTGCGCGCTCCTCCGCCCCCAGCGCCGTCTTGCTGATGGCATTTTTCGGCGGATGGCCCGTGATGCCGCCGAGATACAGTTTCTGGATGCCTGCGGCATCGGCCGTGCGGAAGAACGCGCCCACGTTGTACATGCTCCGCACGTTGTCCAGCAGGATGGACACCGGCAGCACACGGATGCCGTCATACGCGGCGGCGGCTCGTGTAGCTTGAAACGGAATCCGCTCCATTAGTTGGCATGGACTTCGCGTACCAGCACGAACTCGGCGTTGAGTTCCTTCAGCGGCAGGTGAAACGTGACGCTGCCGTGTGACGCGATGTTGGCCACCTCGACGCTTTCCGTCCCCAGCAGACTGCCGGCCTTGTCCGTCAGGTAGTAACTGACTTCCGCGGATGCGATCTTCCGGCCGGTATTGTTCCGCACGACTCCGGACACGGCGGGAGAATGCAGGTCGCGCACGATGCGAATGTTCTCGACCTCCAGGTTCGCGGGACCCAGCGTCGGATCCGGCAAGTGAGGGACGGGGGCTGCCGACGCGCGTTTTTCGGCGCCTGGCCGCTCGTATGGGTCCACCTTTTGCAGACGGAAGACATCCGTAGTGCCAATCATGACCAGCCCGATCAGGATCAGTACCGGCACCGCGGCGGCTGCTCCCAGCTTCAGTTTCTGTTTCCACGTCCGGTTGGTGAGATACAGCGGATCCTCGGGCGCGCTGCCGGAAATAAACCTTTCGATGCGCGCGCGGAGGTGGGCAAGTTTCTTCTCCAACCTCGCCAGCCATGGATTCGACGCCGCCATGCAGGCTTCATTATAACCCGCGATCTTCGCCCGGCCGCTCCGGGCCGGCGGCGAAACAGATCTACATATCCTATCATCTGAATAAGGGTTGGATATGTTCGTGGACGCTCTCCTGCGATCCCAGTTCGGCAAGCCATCCGGCCTGTTTGGCTCGCTATTCATGGGACCGATTCTGAACCTGTCCAACACCCGGCTGGTGCATGCGGCGATCGACCTTTTGCAGCCCGGCCCCAAAGACGCCGTCCTGGATATCGGATTCGGCGGAGGGCTGTCGCTGGTGGCGCTGGCCGCGCACGCCCCCGGCGCGAAGATAACAGGCGTGGATTACTCTCACGAAATGGTGGACGCCGCGGCCCGCATGATCCGCGGAAAGCGCTTGGATGCGCGCGTGACGGTCCGCTGGGGCGACGTGGCGCAGCTTCCGTTCCGCGCCGGGACTTTTCATAAGGTTCTGACCGTGAATAGCGTGTACTACTGGCCGGACATCGCCGCCAATCTGCGCGAGGTGCGGCGGGTCATGAAACCGGGCGGCCGTCTGGTTGCCGCCTTCCGTTCCCCCGCCAGCCTGGGACCGCTCACCCACGGCTGGCAAGGATTCCAATTGTACGAACCGGACGAGTTCGCCGGCATCCTGGAACAGGCCGGTTTGACGATCGCGCGTGTGGAGCATCGCGATCGAGGCGAGGTCCTGGATACCGTGGTGGTGGTGGGAACAAAACCTCTGCGGCGGCGGCCAAAACTCAACGTCCGAAACGGTAACCCAAAATCATCTTGACCAGAAGATGATCGGTGCTCCCCGTGACGCCGACCCCCACGCCGAAGTTGAACTCGAACTTAGGACTCAGGTTGAGATCGATGGCCGGCAGAATCTGCTGCCCCTGTTCCCGCAGCGGATCGAAACCGGTGACCGGCCCCAACTCTCCGTAGTATTCCAGCTCGCCGGCGATCTTCGGCGTGAGGTCGTAACTGATCTTGAAGTTCGGCGAGAACTCCAGTCCTTTGCGGGTATCCGGACCGTGGAACGTGCGATCGAACGTGGGGTTGAACGAACTGTACCAGCGGCCCAGCTTTTTGTCGATGATGGGCCGGATCTCCCATGTCCAGGTGTCGGCGGAGATGTTCGGCCGCTGGTAACCGATCTCGTTGGAGATGCTGAGCCCAACCGGCAGGTGATAGCGCTCCGGAATCGCCACGCGCGGGCGTATATGCGTCCCGACCCACATCCAGCTACCGTCGGCCTGGTGGTTGGTGAACAGATAAAAGCCGGTCTCGAACCATTCGTTGAAGCCGTGCGTGATCTCCACCGTCTCGTGCTCCTGGTGCTCGGTGGGCAGCATGCCGAGGACGATGTTCTTGCTTCCCTGGACCGTGAAATTGCTATGCAATTCCACCATGGTGGCGTGCGGCGGCACCAGGTCCGAGCCGTAAACCTGGACCTCGTAGTTGCCCTGCGCGCGGGCGGCGCCCAGTGCGATAAGGAAAAAAGCGATCCAGAGGCGCAATAAGACAATGTATCGTATCGGCGCGGTGAGACGGGCTCGGGCCGCCCGCGCGGATCGCATTGCGGCTACACTACAGGAATGCCTACACGCCGGTCCTTTGTGCTCTCCGCGGGAGCGGTGCCCGGGGTCCTGGCCGCCCGGCCCGCCGATTCCCCGGTCGCCCAACTGAAAAATCGCCGTGCCGAAGCACAGCCCATCACGGCGGCGGAGCGCCACGGGCGCATCGCCCGCGCACAGGAGCTGATGGCCGCCAACAAGATCGGCGCCATATGCCTGGCAGGCGGTACGTCGCTCACCTACTTCAGCGGCGTACGCTGGGGCAATAGCGAGCGCCTGTTCCTGATGGTGATCCCGGCGCGCGGGGAGGCCTTTTTCGTCAGTCCCGGCTTTGAAGAAGGACGGGCGCGCGAGCAGATTGACGCGGGGCCGCTGGCGGGCGCGCAGGTATTGACGTGGCAGGAAGACGATAGTCCTTATGCGCTGGCGGCTTTCGGTCTCAAGGAGCGCGGACTGGCTACGAGCCGCATCGGCGTCGGGGAGACTATGCCGTTCGTATTCGCCGATAGTCTGGGAAAGGCCGCTCCCGCCGCGTCCATCACCAGCGCCAAGCCGGTTACGGCCGGCTGCCGCATGATCAAGAGCCCGGCCGAAATGGCGCTGCTGCGGCTGGCTTCGAGCGTCACCATTCAGGCCTACGAGGCCGCCTGGAAATCCATAAGGGACGGCATGACCAGCCGCGAGTTCAGCGAGCTGATCGGATCGGCATACCGTGCGCTGGGCTTTCCGGGATTCGCCAGTGTGCAGGTAGGGGAGTTTTCCGCGCTACCCCACGGCTCGCGACAGCCGCAGATTATCCGCGAGGGCTCCATTGTCCTGATCGACGACGGCTGCACGGTGGAAGGCTATCAGTCCGATATCAGCCGCACCTTCGTGGTCGGCAAGCCGACCGACAAGATGAAGCAGGTCTTCGAAATCGTGCATCGGGCGCAGAGCACCGCGCTGGCCGCGGCCCGGCCCGGGAGACCGTGCGAGTCGGTGGATGCCGCCGCGCGCGCGGTGATCGTCGAGGCCGGCTATGGTCCCGGTTACAAATACTTCACGCATCGCCTGGGCCACGGATTGGGCATGGACGGTCACGAGTGGCCGTACCTGGTGAAAGGCAACAAGCTGCCGCTGGCCGCCAACATGACTTTCAGCGACGAGCCCGGGATTTATATCCCCGGGGAATTCGGCGTTCGCCTGGAAGATGACATGCACATCACCGAATCCGGCGCGGAATTGTTGACCCGGCAGAGCCCGTCGTTGGAACAGCCCTTCGCGTAAAACGTTGCGCCTCGCGCCGCGCTACATTCCTACATATGGATAGGTTCAACCGAAGAGGTTTCTTGCAGGCGAGTGCCGCTGTCACGGCACTGTGGCAGACCGCCGTCTCCGGCCAGCCCGTTGCCGCGCGCGGGCCGCTGCGCCGCGTCCTGCCCATGAATCGCAACTGGCTGTACGGCGGACACGCGGTGCCGGGCTGCCCGGCTCCGGATTTCGACGACAGCAAGTTCCAGCGCGTGACCATCCCTCACTCGAACAGGATCTTCCCCTGGCACAGCTTCGACGAAAAGGATTTCCAGTTCGTCTCCATCTATCGCCGCCATTTCAAGCTGGCGCCCGAACCGGGCCGCCGCATCTTTGCCGATTTCGCCGGCGTGATGACCGCCGCCACCGTTACCATCAACGGCCAGAAGCTGGGCGAGTATCGCGGCGGTTATACGCCCTTCTCCTTCGAATTGACGCCGCACCTGAAGGCGGATGGCGCGAACCTCCTGGCTGTCCAAGTGGATTCGACCGAGCGTCCCGATATCCCACCCTTCGGCGAGAATATCGATTACCTGACTTTCGGCGGCATCTACCGCGAGGTGGCTCTGCGCATCGTACCGGCCACCTTCATCGAGAACATATTCGCCAAACCGGTGGACGTGCTCCAGGATTCGAGACGCGTGGAAGTCCGCTGTACATTGAACGGCGAGTCCGCCGGCCGCTTTTCGCTGCACGCGGAGTTGCGCGATGGCGCGCGCGTGCTGGCTTCCGCGACGGCGCCGGCCGCGGCTCAGCCCTTGGTTCTGGGCGGCCTGAAGTCCGTCGAGCTATGGGATCTGGAGCACCCCAAGCTATACACCGTGGCCGTGCACCTGATGGACGGCTCCCATCCGGTGGACGAGTATTCCACGCGCATCGGTTTTCGCGAGGCACGCTTCACGCCGCAAGGCTTCATGCTGAACGGAAAGCATATCAAGCTGCGCGGGCTGAACCGTCACCAGACGTTTCCGTACGTCGGCGGGGCCATGCCGGCGCGCGTCCAACGGCGCGACGCCCACATCCTCAAGCGCGAGCTGAAGTGCAACATCGTACGCACCTCGCACTACCCGCAGTCGCCGCACTTTCTGGACGCCTGCGACGAAGCCGGCCTGCTGGTGTTCGAAGAGATCCCGGGCTGGCAGCATATCGGCGACAAAGCCTGGCAGGACCTGGCGGTGCGCAACGTGGAGCAGATGATCCGCCGCGACTGGAACCATCCCGCCATCGTGCTTTGGGGCGTGCGCATCAACGAGTCGCAGGACGACCACGATTTCTACACCCGCACCAACGCCTTGGCCCACGAGCTGGACAACTCGCGCCAGACCGGCGGCGTCCGCTATCTCTACGATTCCGAGCTGCTCGAGGACGTGTTCACCATGAACGACTTCGGCTTTCCGCTGCGCCCGCCGAACCATCCGCTGTATCTGAACACCGAATTCAACGGCCACATGTTCCCCACCAAGATGTACGACAACGTGGACCGCGTGATGAAGCATGCCTTGCGCCACGCCCGCGTGCACAATCAACTGGCATCCGACGATCGTTATGCCGGCGGAATCGGATGGTGCGCCTTCGATTACAACACCCACGCCAACTTCGGCTCCGGCGATAAGATCTGCTATCACGGTGTGACCGACATCTTCCGCATCCTGAAGCCGGCCGGTCAGTTCTACCGTTCCCAGTGCGACCCCGCGGATGAGATCGTGCTGGAGCCATGCTTCAACTGGTCGCAAGGCGATCAGTCCGAAGGCGGCGGCATACGGCAGGCGGTGATCGTGTCCAACTGCGATCACTTGAAGATCTATGTGAAAGGCGCGCTGAAGTTCGAAATCGACCCCGACCGGGAGACCTACGGCCACTTGCCGCATCCGCCCTTTGTGAAAGACCTGACCGGCGAGCACCTGGAGGACTGGGGCGATCTGCGCATAGACGGCTATCTGAAGGGCGAGAAGGTCATCTCGAAGACCATGCCCGGCAACGATTACGACCGCCAGTTGCATGTCGAGCCGGATGACCAGGAACTGATCGGCGACGGCAGCGACGCCACACGCGTCGTGTTGCGCGTGACCAACGAACACGGCGGCGCCCGGCCTTTCTCTACAGGATCGGTTCTGCTGCGTTTGGAAGGGCCCGGTGAAATTGTGGGCGAGAACCCGTTTTCGCTGGTGGGTGGCGTGGGAGCGGTGTGGGTGCGCAGCCGGCAGGCCGCGGGTGTCATCCGGCTGCACGCCCGCCATCAGTATCTGGGCGAAAAGACGGTCGAGATCCGGGTCAAGGCGGCGCCGCCCGAAGAAGTGTAGATTAGCGCGCGGCGGCTATCTGAAGTCACCGATCATGACGAGTTCCTGGCTGTCGCGCTCAGACAACGGAAAGCAGAGCCAGCGCCCGTCGGGCGACAACGCCAGTTGCGGCACGGCCGGCTTGGGAGGGACCAGCACCAGGCGGTCCTGTCCGGATTCCAGGTCCCGGTAGCGCAATTCGCAAGTGGGCGGAGCGCCCGCGAAGTAATAGACGCCGGCGCCCGCCAACGCATAACCGGAGGGATCCGCCAGGTTCGGGATCACCGTCGTCACGGCGCCGCCGCCGAGGGGCATGCGCTCGAGCCCACCCGGAAAGTAACCGCCGAAGTACAGCCATCGGCCGTCGGCGGATTCTCGCGCCTGCACCACGCTCTGCGCCGCGACCAGGGTGGCCGGGCCGCCGGAACTGGGCATCTTGTAGAGTTCCAGCGGGCCATGGTTGCGCGTGGACGCGAAGTAAATGAACTTGCCGTCGCGGGAAAATGTAGGATACACGTCGTGGCCGGCCTCCTCGAGAAGGCGGGTGACCTTGCGCGTATCCACCGTGACCCGGTAAAGCTGGTACATCCCCCGCGGCCCGGTTCCGAACACGAGAACGTACTTTCCATCCGGCGACCAATCCGCGGCGGCCACCAGTCCGTCGCCCCATTCGGCGAGTTCCGTCAACACGGGGGTGCGGGTCTGGATGGTCCAGAGGCCGAACCGCGCGTAACGGAAAGAGGCAAAGGCTACCGTCGCGCCATCGGGCGAATAGCGGGGAAAGAAATCGTTTCCGCTGGTGGAGGTCAGCCGCTCGGGCCCCGGGGCCGCCTTGCCCGGGCCATCGAGCGCCACCCGGTAAAGATCGGCGATCTTCAGCAGCGAACTATAAATCAGGCGCCGGGTGCCGGTGTGCAACGCCAGGTTGCCGCCGGTCAGAGGACCGTCCAGCCGCGTGGCGGAATGGGCGCCAAGGTTGACGCGAAAAAGCGGCATGCCGAACGGGGCGCCGCTGGCAACCAGCAGTTCTCCATCCGGCGTCCACAAAGGCGAATACGTTACTGTTCCCGGAGCGGGCAGTTCCACGGGCGCGGCGGTTCGCCGGTATCCGCTGGCCAGGGGGACCCAGTAGGCGCGGCTGGAGAACGGCGCCAGTCTGCGCACGAACGCCAGGCGGTCCCCTTTCGCGGAGAAGGCCGGGTCGGCATCACTCAATACGCGCGGATCTTCCTCGGTGAGCGAGCGCTGTTCCCCGGTCTCGGCCGACACCAGGACGAGGTGGTTTCCCGTGGCGGCGGCCAGATAACGGCCATCGGGAGTCCACGCCAGCACCGAGTGTCCTTCCGGACCGAAGTCATCGATGGCGAGTTCCGTCAGTTTGCGCTCGTCGCCGCCCAAAGGAGATATGAGCATCAGGGCGCGGCGGTTGTGCCGCAGGCTGCGCACGAAGGCGATGTGCCGGCTGTCGGGGGCCCAGGCCGGCGATATGTCATGCGCCGGGCCGCTGGTCAGCCGCATCAGGTCGTTGTTCCCGATCAGTTCGATGTACAGATTGTCCGGTCCGCCCTGCGGTCCATCCCAGGCGAACACCACCTCGGATCCGTCCGGCGAGAAACTGGGGTTCAGGACCGTGCCGCCGCTGGAGGTTAGCGGCACGGCCGCGGCCGGCGGAGCCGCGCGGCGGTGGCTTCCCCACCAAAAGCCGATGGATATCGCCAGCAGGACTCCCACCGCCGCCGATACCCGTCCCCACCAGCGCCGCCTCGCCCGCGGCGCGATTTCCAGCGGCGTGAGGGCCTCGGAAATGTGATCGCGCAGCGAAGCCAGGTCGCGGTAGAGATCGCGGGTGCTCTCATAACGCGCGGATGGATCTTTGGCCAGGCATCGCTCGACGATCCAGCGCAGCGGCGCGGGTATGGTGCGCGGTAACGGCTCGGGATCTGTTTCGATGATGGCCGCCATGGTCTGCGGAGCGCTGTCGGATTGAAAGGGCCGCTTGCCGCTGGCCAACTCGTAAAGGATGACGCCGAATGAGAATTGATCCGAACGATGGTCGAGCGGCTGGCCGCGCGCCTGCTCCGGACTCATATACGCAACGGTGCCCAGGACCAGGCCGGGCTCCGTTATCGTCACGGCTTGGGTCTGGCCTGCCGGATCCGGCCGGGGCTCTTGTTTGGCCAGCCCGAAGTCGAGGATCTTTATGCGGCCCTCATTGGTGACCAGGATGTTATCGGGCTTCAGATCGCGGTGGGTGATGCCGCGGTCATGGGCGGCCGCCAGTCCGTCGGCGGTCTGCACGGCCACATCGAGCAGTTTGCGCACGCCAGGCGTCGGCGTGATGGGCGCGCCATCCACGTACTCCATGACCAGGTAGTCGGATCCGACATCGTAGAGTGTGCAGATGTTGGGGTGATTCAGGGCCGCCGTGGCGCGTGCTTCCCGCTCGAAACGCTCGGAAAACTGCTGCTGCGAGATCTTGATGGCGACGATGCGGCCGACGCGCGTGTCGCGCGCCTTCCACACCTCGCCCATTCCACCGGCGCCCGCCGGCGACAACAGCTCGTACGGCCCGAACCGCGTCCCTGGAACTGTAGCGGACATTTCTATCCTGAATTCTAACGTGCTTTCGCGTTGGTTGATTGGGAATCGGGTCGCGTGGGTTATGATGGAAGCTCGCCTCGCATGTATTTCCCCACCCGGTTGGCACTCCTGTGGCTCGCGCTCTGGCTGGCGGAGCCGCTGACAGCCCAACTGCCCTTTTACACGGATGACCCGGCCGTCACGGAACAAGGCAAGTGGCACTTCGAGTTCTTCGACGAATTCGATACGCTGCAACTGCAATATCCCAACCTCCGGCAGAACACGGTGAATTACAAACTGAATTACGGGTTGCCCTATAACCTGGAGCTGGATCTAGATTCTCCCTACCTGGCGATTTTTCGGGCATCAGGCCAACCCGGTTCCACAGGTGTGGGCGATACCGAATTGGGCGTCAAATGGGAGTTTCACAAAGAGGCTCCCGGATCCCCGGCCCCGGCTTTGGGCGCCAGCCTGTATATTGAGTTTCCTACCGGGGACAGCACCCAACAACTCGGCTCGGGCTTGACCGACTATTGGCTCAACCTCATCGCCCAAAAGACTCTCACCGGCAAGACCCACATCAACGTCAACCTGGGATACCTGTTCGCCGGCAATACCAGCACCGGCGTGGTCGGTATACAAAATGCGCGCGGTCACGTTTATACTGGCGGCTTGTCCGTGCTGCGGCAGTTCACCAGCCGGCTGTCCCTCGGTGGCGAGGTCTATGGCGGGTACGCGGACACCAGTTACCTGGCGAAGAGTCAACTCCAGTTCATGCTGGGAGGCCAATACCAATTGCGCAACGGCCTTAGCTTGACTTTCGGCGTTTTGGGCGGTGCATATGTTGCCAGCCCCCGGATCGGCGGCCAGTTCGGCTTCGCCGTGGACTTTCCGGATCTGGTCCGTAAGACGGAGGCCGCCGCGTGGTTGCGCTCTAGCCCGGGCGCAGCATGGGGCGCAAATATCGCATCACGGTAACGGCCACTAACCGGTTGCCTTCCGCGGTGGGATGCAACCCGTCGCGCTGCATGCGGCTGGTGCCCGCTACGCCGGAGAGCAGAAACGGAATCAGCGGCACCTTGCGTTTCGCCGACAGGTCCGTGTACACGCGTTGAAAGGCGGCGATGTAGTCCGGGCCGTAGTTCGGCGGCAGCGTCATTCCGGCCAGCAGCACCCTGGCGCCCGCCGCGAGGAGCGCGCCGATGATTTGATCCAGGTTGGCGCGCGTAGTGGTCACCGGCAAACCGCGCAATCCATCGTTGCCGCCGAACTCCACGATGACCACGTCGGGCTTGAGTGCGATCACGGTATTCAGCCGTGCCAGCGCGTCGGTAGTGGTCTCGCCGCTGATCCCTGCGTTCACCACGCGATAGGCCAGGTGCGCGCGATCCAGATCCTGCTGCAGGAAATCCGGATAGCTCTTCCCGGGATCGGCGCCAAACCCGGCGGTCAGGCTGTCGCCAAAAGCCACGATCAGCGGACGGTTATCGGCAGGCGGGGCCGGCTGCGATGCAGGCGGCGTTGCGCGCGCCGGCTCGGGCGCCGGGCTCGGCTTGCTGCCGCAGCCCGCCAGTACCAAGGCAGCCGCCGTCGCGACGAGTAGACGCACCTGAATGTCATAATAAAACGTAGACCGCCCCGCCATGATTCAGGTACACGGCCTCACCAAAACCATCGACACGGGGACTCATCGCGTCGACATCTTGAAGGGCATCGACCTGGAGATTCCGCGCGGCCAGTTTGCCGCCGTCATGGGACCGTCGGGCAGCGGCAAGAGCACGCTGCTGGGCCTGTTGGCCGGGCTGGACACCCCCACCTCCGGGACGATCTTCCTGGATGGACAAGAGATCACCGGCTTGAAGGAAGATGACTTGGCGGTGGTGCGCGGCCGCAAGATCGGCTTCGTTTTTCAGTCCTACCACCTGATTCCGACGCTCACCGCAGAGGAGAACGTGCTGCTGCCGGTGGAACTGGCCGGCAACGGAATCGCCGACGGTACGGCCCGCGCGCGCGAATTGCTCGCGCGCGTCGGCTTGGGCGACCGGCGCGATCATTACCCCGTCCAACTTTCCGGCGGCGAGCAGCAGCGCGTGGCTCTGGCCCGCGCTTTTATGGTCCGCCCGCCGATCCTGATGGCGGACGAGCCCACCGGCAACCTCGACTCGGAAAACGGCCGCGTGGTGCTGGATCTGCTGCTCGCGCTCAACCGGCAGGAGGGCACGACGCTCGTTCTGGTAACGCACGATCAGGAACTGGCCGCCAACGCCGACCGCCGCATCCACCTGCGCGACGGACGCATCGTATGAGCAAACCGCCGGCCATGGTTCTCATTGCGGCGCGCGATCTGCGGGCCTCGCCGGCTAAATTCCTTTTCGTCATCCTGGCCGTCGCCGTGGGGGTGGGCGCGCTGACCGGTGTGCGATCCTTCAGCCGCGCGTTCCACAATTTGCTGCTGAGCCAGGCGCGCACTTTGATGGCGGCGGATGTTTCTCTGCGCGTCTTCGAGCAGCCCACGCCGGCCCAAAACGCGACGCTCGGCGATCTGGAAAAGCGCGGCATTCGGGAGACGGCCATCACCGAAACGCTCACCATGGCGAATACCGCGTCCACGCCCGATCCGGTATTGGTTTCGGTGAAGGCCGTAGATCCCGCGGTCTACCCTTTTTACGGCGCGGTGAAGCTCGATCCGCCCGCCAGCTTGCGCGCGGTGCTCGACAGCCGTTCCGCCGCGGTCTCCGACGATCTGCTCATCCGCCTGAAGGCCCGCCTGAGTGACGACGTTCGCCTGGGCGGACAGGAGTTTCGTATCGCCGCGCTGCTGGTTTCCGAACCGGACCGCATGACCGGCAGCATCAACGTCGGCCCGCGCATCATGATCAGCCGCGAAGGCCTCGATCGCACCGGCCTGATCAGCCTGGGCAGCCGCGCCGCCCAGCGCTACCTGTTCCTGTTGCCGCCTCAAGGGCCCACCGTGGATCAGGTGCGTAATACGTTGAAGCAGGCATTTCCGGAGGGCATGATCGCGGACTTCCGGGAGACCCATCCCATCATCACCCGCGGCCTGGATCGCGCCACCACTTTCCTCAGTCTCATCAGCCTCATCGCCCTGATCGTCGGCGCGCTGGGTGTCGCCACCGCCATGCATGCGCACCTGCAGCAGAAGATGGACACTATCGCCATCCTGAAGTGCCTGGGTGGACGATCCTGGCAGGTAGCTCGCATCTACCTGGTGCAGACGCTGGCACTGGGCTTGGCCGGAGGACTTGCCGGTATTGCATTCGGCACACTCGTCCAGCGCGCATTCCCGCTGTTGATCGGACGCTTCTTTTCGGTCCAGCCGCACATGGGACTGGACCTGGTGCCGGCGGCCCAGGGCCTGGCGATCGGCATCCTCACCACGCTGCTTTTTACGCTACCGGCGCTGCTGGGGATTCGCGAGATCCGTCCCGCCGTGATCTTCCGCCGCGAGATGACCGAAGCCCGGCCGGACTGGCTGAAGCGCTGGACCCGTTCCCGCCAGGCATTGGCTACCGCCGCGGCAATTCTCGCCGGCATCGGCTTGATTGCCGCCTGGCTGGGAGGCAACACGCTTCACGATGCGCTCCGCATCGGCGCGTATTTCGCCGGCGGGTTGCTGGTGAGCCTTTTGTTCATCGCGGGCGTGGCCTGGTTACTGTTGCGCGGATTGCGCGCCTTGGTGCGCGGATCGGGCCGCGTCCTGCCTGCCGTTTTACGCCAGGGAGTCGCCAATCTCTACCGCCCCGGCAATCATGCGCAGACCGTGCTGGTGACGCTCGGCACAGGTGTCATGTTCACCCTCACGGTGTACCTGGTCCAGCACGCCGTCCTGACGGAAATGATGCAGAGCGCGCCGCCCGGCATGCCAAACGTCTTCATGCTGGACGTTCCGGGCCCCCAGCGGCAGGTGCTGATCGATCTGGTCAAGCAGCAGAAGGGCATTGAGACGGCGCCGGAAGTGCTCTCTTCCGTAGCCGTGCGTCTGGTCTCCATCGACGGCGTTCCGGTCGAAAAACTGAACCTGCGCCAATTCGGGCGGCGCTTCCTGCGTACGCGTCCCGTCACCACCGCGCCGGAACGCCCGCGCGAAACCCAGATCCTCAGCGGCGCCTGGTGGGAGGGACGGCCCGCCACGCCGCAAGTGTGCGCGGCCGAAGAAGCCGCCCGCATCCTGCATCTGAGAGCCGGCATGACCCTGGTTTGGAGCGCCTGGGGACGAACCATCGAGTCGCGCCTGGCCTGCATCCAGCGGACCGATTCCGTGCGCATGTTTGCGCGCTTCGAATTTATCTTCAGCCCCGGAAGTCTGGACGGCTTTCCGGCGATTTATTACGGCAGCGTGCGCATCAAGCCGCGCGACGTGGCCGCCATGCAGCGCGCGGTCTACGAGAAGATGCCCACCATCACGGTCATCAACATGGCGGATGTGCTGGAGATCGTGCAGCAGGTGGTGGATCAGATCGCGCTGGTGGTGCGATTCATGTCGGCGTTCACCATCGTGGCGGGCGCCATCATCCTGGCATCCAGCGTGGCGGGCACGCGCTTCCGGCGTGTGCGCGAGGTGGTCATCCTGAAGACGCTGGGCGCCACGCGGCGGCGCGTGGCCGGCATCTTCTCGATGGAGTTTCTGGTGCTCGGCGCGGCGGCCGGATTGCTCGGCAGCGCGCTGGCCACCGGCTTCGCGGCGGTAGTGGTGAAACAGTTGATGAAGGCTGAATTTCATTTCGACCCCGCGGCGGACCTGTACTCCATCGCGCTGACGGCGCTGGTGGCGGTCGCCGCCGGGTGGCTCGCCAGCTACCGCATTCTAGGCCAGAAACCACTGGAAGTCCTGCGGGACGAATGATGCGCGATTATCTGCTGTCGCTGCCGGAGCGGGTCTTGCGGTCGATGAGCGCGCTGAGCGCCGGCCTGCTGCGGGAATTGAGCGAAGTGGCGCTGCCGCGCGCCATCCGGCGTACGCGGCTCTACACCGAACTGGTCGATAGCATTCTGCGCTTCCTGATCGAAAACGTGGGACAGGTGGAAGGCGCCTATCCGCCGCGCACGCAACTGGCAGATAAGTTCGCGATGCGGTTGCTTGCCGGCAATGGCTTGGGGTGGGTGGGGCTGCTGACGCTGGGGGCGTCGCCGGTGTGGGTCCTGGCCGCCCTGGCGGACCTTTCGGGGGCCGGCAGTCAGTTGATCCGCGAGATCGCGCAGAGTCTCAAAAGCGAAGGTCTGCTGCCGCCCGGCGCCGATTACGACAGCATTCCCAAACTGCTGGATGGCCTCGAATCCACAGCCGGAAGGCTGGCCCAGACCGCCAACACGCCGCCCATTGACATCGGCAGTCTGCGCCAGGAGTGGGAAGACGTGCGCCGCGAAATCGCCCGGATTCCGGCGCCGCGCCTGCCCTCGCCCGCAACGCTCCAGCAGAGTTGGGATGAGCTCAAATCCACAGCCGCCGCCGAAGGACGCCCGGTGTTTCAGGTGTCGACCTTGATGGCGTTGTCCGCCATCAGCCGCATTCCCGGCAACCTCCTGTGGCTCTCGCGTTGCGCCACCGGCGCCGCCCGCCGCACCGGCCGGATCTTTGCCGGCGTCCTGCTGGATCATTACAGCGGTACCCTGGCCGAGATCCGCACCACGGGGTTTGCCGCTTACTGGGCGCGCGAGTTTCAGCCCTACCTGAAAGCTGCCGCGTCCCAGTTCTCGCCCCGCCGCGTCACCTCGACCGAGCGTGTGCTGGGCCGGGTCCCGCAGCCGCCCGCCTGAATGTCTCATACCGCACGAATCGCCAGATTTCACATGGTTTCGGTTGCCGTGTTTCGCTCTTTAGGGGTATAGTCGTTGTATCGTTGAAGTCATTACCGAATGAAGGAGGGCTTATGAAGAAGCTTGTACTCGGCTTTACGTTCGTTCTGGCGCTGGCCATGACCGCGATGGGCGCTGAAGTCAGCGGTTACATCTCGGACTCCACTTGCGCCCACAAGCAGGGCGCCAAAGCTGCCGGCGACGGCCATGCGGGCTGCGCCAAAAGCTGCATCAAGCGCGGCGATAAAGCTGTTCTGGTCACCCCAGAAGGCAAGATATACAGCATCACCAACCAGGACAAGGTCACCGAACATGCCGGGCAGAAAGTCACGCTGGTCGGCAACGTTGAAGGCGACAGCATCACTGTCACGGAAGTAAAATCTTAGGTCCCCGGGGAGGGGCGGCTATTGCAGCTTGCCTCTCCCGGCCACTTCCCAGACTTCTTCGACTTCCTCCCCGCGGATCCCGTATACCCGTTCGTGCAGGTTGACGGCCACGCAAATGTGATTGGGGATGATCCGCAGCCGTTCTCCAATTTCGAACTTCCGCCGGCATTCGCGCACATCCACGTAGCCGTGCTCTTCGTTCATCTTGTGGAACACGGCACGCGGGGCCTCGAGGACATGTCCGAAGGTGACCTCGGTGGATCCGGCCAGCCGGTCCGATGAGAAGGTTTTCGAGCCGCCGTCCACGATGATCTGACCCGGGCGCGCGGTGGAGACAACCGTTACCAATAGGGTCGCGGCGCATTGTTCCTCGGTCGCCGCCCCGCTCATCACCGTATTCCAGTCATTGAATACGTAAGTGCCGGGGCGGATCTCGTTGAGGCCGGGCAGCTCATGGGAGTGGTAGAGCGACGGCGTGGATCCGCCGCTGACGATGCGCGCCTCCAGGCCGGCGCGCCGGAAGTCGTCCAGAATCGATTGAATCAGCCCGGCTAACGCGGCCAGAGCCTGCCGGCCAGACTCGCGGTCGTCCTTGATATGTCCCGGATAGAATGCGATCCCTTCGAGCCTCAAACCGGGCAGACACGCGATGCCGCGCGCCAGGTCGAGCAACTCCGCGCCCGGCGTAACGCCGACACGCCCCAGTCCCACATCCGTTTCCGCCAATACGCCGACCTTTACGCCCGCCGATGCGGCGACCTCGGAAAGTTGGCGCGCGGCATACAGACTGTCGAGCGCCACGGTCACGCGCGTGCGTCCCGCCACCGCCACGAGCCGGTCGAGTTTCGCCCGGCCGATCACCGGGTAGGCCACCAGCATATCCGGTGGGGAGGCGTCCAGCATCACTTCGGCCTCGCCGACCTTGGCCACAGTCAGCCCGGCCGCTCCCAAATCAAGCTGCCGCCGGCCGATGCGCGGCGATTTGTGGGTCTTGGTATGCGGCCGAAGCCGTATACCGTGCGCCCGCGTGTAATCCGCCACGCGCCGGAGGTTGGATTCCATGGTGTCCAGATCCACCACCAGGGCGGGCGTGTCGATTTCCGCTAATCGCATCAGTGCTCTGGCTTGAACCGCATCACGATCTTATCGCCGGTCATGTTGTAGCGCAGCTCCAGGTCTTTTACCTTTTGCTTCTCCATGGGAAAGTACAGCAGGCCGGCTACCGGCTTGTCGGTCTTGACCTGGGGCAGTTCCTTGGCGCGGAGGACACCCATCAGCGGATTTTCTTTCTGATGCGAGCCGGTGCGAACCTTGGCGTCGGCGCTGTCCGGACTCCCCGCATTGCCCACGCCGTCACCCCCCAGGCGGCGGGGTGGGCCGACGCTGCCAGGGTAGCCGCCCCAGATGGGTCCGGTGTTGTCGGCCATCGGGCTGGCGCCGTCTCCGCCTGTCTGGCGGATAACCATGGCGCCGCGCCCGGCGATCTGGCTCGGCGCGAACGGCGTACTCCTCTCGCCGTCCTTGTCGGTCTTCAATACGAAATCATCCGGACTGACCGCTACCTGCTTGCCGAAGCGGGGCGTCACTTCCACGGCTACCACAATGAAGTGGCCGTCCAGGTCCGATCCGAGGACCTCTTTGACGGCTTCCGGCCTGGCATACACGGTCGCGGTGATCACTACCGACTCGTTTTCGCCGCGCGTCCCGGCCGGCTTGCCATTGTCGTTCTTGTGGGCCGCCAGGACGCATGTGAACGCCATGGCGAGTCCAAGGATCCTGACACGCATGACCAACAGCCTCCGCCCGCATTATAGCGCGTGCGGCGGGCCGTTCTATTCCACCCGTAACGCTTCCACCGGCTGGATGGAGGTCGCCCGCCGCGCCGGAATGTAACTGGCCAGTACTGCGGCCAGCGCCAGCCCCAGAGACACGGCGGCGTATGTGACCGGATCGAGCGCGCTGACGCCGAACAGCAGGGTACTCATGAGGCGGGTGAGCAGCGCGGCGGCGGCCATGCCGCAGGCTACCCCGATCGCCGTCAACGCCAGCCCCTGCCGCACGAACATCTGCAGCACGGATTGTCTGGGCGCGCCCAGCGCGATGCGAATGCCGATCTCCCGCGTGCGCTGGGAAACCGCGTAAGAGATTACACCGTAGATCCCCACGATCCCCAGCAACAGCGCCATGCTCGCTGCGATCGACAGCATCACCAGGGTGAACGACGTGCGCGCCATCGACCGCTGGTAAACCTCTTCCACCGTGCGCACGTTGGCGATGGGCAGGTCGGAGTTCACCGACCAGACCGCCCGCCGCACCTCGTTCAACAGGCTCGCCGATCCAGTGCGGGTGCTGCGTATGGCGAAGATCTCGCCGCGCAGGGCGATCTCCGGCTGTCCCCAGAATTTCTTGATCAACAGCGGCCAGTACACCATCGTGCTGGCCTTGTGATTGGCGCCGTCGTCACGCTCGTCGCCCGCTACCCCGATCACCTCGCGCCAGGGCGTGGAGGGCGTTTCGCGAACCTGCTTACCCAGTGCCGCGGCCGGATCGTGCCACAGTTCGCGGGCCAGGGCTTCGGAAACCAGCACCACCGAACGGCCTTCGTAAATGTCGGTCCATGTCAGATCGCGGCCCGCCAGGATATGATTCCCCATCGCCTTGAAGTATCCGGGCGAGATGAACTTGTAGCGGCGCAGCGGCGGGATCCGTCCGGCGGCGTACTGGTGATCCGCGGCGAAGATCGGATCGTTGTCGGAGTAACCATCCATGGTGACGGAGTTGGTCAGCCCGACCGCAGTTACCCCCGGGATCGCCGCAACTTTTTGCAGGATGTTGTCATAAGTCCGGGCTACCTGCTCCGGCTTGGGCACCAGCGCGTCCGGGATGGCGATGGTCATCGTCAGGATCTGCTCCGGATGCGTGAATCCCGGCTGCACCTGCTTCAGCGCGCGCACGGTGCGGATCATCAATCCCGACCCGATCAGCAGCACCAGGGCCAGGGCCACCTGCACCACCACCAGCACGTTGCGCGCGCGATGGCGTTCGCGGCCTTCGCTGGCGCCGCGGCCGCCTTGCCGCAGGGCGCCCGCCAGGTGCGGCCCGGCATATTTGAACACGGGAATGAGTCCGAACAGGACACCGGCGCCCAGCGATATCGCCAGTGCAAAGAGCAGGACTCGCGGATCGATGGCGACCTCCGTCAGGCGGGGCAAATTAGCCGGATGCAGGTAGACCAATAGTCTGATCGCGGCTTTCGCCAGCAGCACCCCCAGAACACCGCCGGTCAGGCCCAGCGAGACACTCTCCGCCAGCAGTTCCCGTGCGATCCGCGGCCAGCCGGCGCCCAGCGCCGCCCGGATGGCGAGTTCCTGCTGCCTGCCCTCCGCCCGCACCAGCATGAGATTGGCGACATTGGCGCACGCAATGAACAGCACTACACCGATGGTTCCCATCAAAACCCACAACACGGTGCCGACATCGCCCACCACGTCTTTTTTCAGCAGGCGCACACTCGGGCCGAAAGCCGCGTCTTTGAACATCTGTATGCTGATGCCGGGCGCGGGCGCGAACTTATCCAGCATCATGGGCAGCATCCGGCCCACATCCGCATTCACCTGCGCCAGCGTGACGCCGGGCTTCAGGCGCGCCACTGTCTGATAGCTGAAATTGCCGATAAAAACCTTGCTCCGGTCGAGTTGCAGCGGCGTGATGAGCGCCAGGTTACGGCTCATGAAATTGAAATCCGGCGGCATGATGCCGATGATCTCGCTCGACTCGCCATCCACGATCAGGCGCCGTCCGATTGCGGATTCGTCGCCGCCGAATTTGCGTTGCCAGTAGGCGTAAGAAAGGATAGCCGTCTTGGGGCTGCCGTGTTGGTCATCTTTGGGCGTGAACCAACGGCCGCGGAACGGCGGCACACCCAAGACCGGCAGCAGATCCTCGCTGACATCCAGGGTATCCACCTGTTCCGGCTCGCCGCTTCCGGTGATGTTGGCTGAGCCGTGCCGCCATAGCCCGATTCCCTGCATGGTGTGATTTTCCTCGCGGAACGTGAGGTACGTAGCCGGAGACGCGTTGACCTCCTGGAGGCCCTGCAGGTGCGCCGTCTCCCATACGCCCACCAGGCGATTGGAGTCCGGATAGGGCAGGGGCTTCAGGAGCACGCCGTTCAGCACGCTGAAGATGGCGGTATTGGCGCCGATGCCAATAGTCAGGGTCAGCAGCGTGATGCCGGTGAACATCGGCGAGCGGAAGAGTCTGCGCAGGGCGGGTTTCATAAAAGCTAATACGCACGAAAAGAACTCCAGTTCCGAAAAGGCCTTCTCGAGGCGCGTCCCGGTGTCCGCGGTTGACATCGCGCGTGCTGCCAAAGATACTGTTCACAGAACATTGCCATGCGAAAACTGGTTCAAGTGGAAGACGCCAAGTCGCTTCTGGAAGTAGCCAAGGACTGGGGCGTCTGGAAATGGCTCACGGAAAAGAAAAGAGTCCGGCAGACGGCTGACATTGCCTGGGAGGCTTTTGACCAACTGGAACAGGAGGTCAAGAGCGGCTGGAGCACCGACCTTCAAAACGCCTACGCCGAGTTGGTGGCCGAAGCGGCCACGGCCGAAGGTGGAGCGCCTGCCAAGCGCAAGTACGAGAAGGCCAAGAAGGACGCTGCCAACGTCGATGAGAAAATCAAGGCCGTGGCACGGAAGCTGAAAGAGGCCGACGACGAGGCCTATGATGTCCGTATGGAAGCCGAACGCATGTTCGACGAGGCTGAGAAGCGTCTGAGTACCAGCATGGCGCGCGAAGCTTCGCAGGTGGCCATCGACGCCTATAACCTCCGCGAAAAGGCCGTGCGTAAGGCCGAGACCGCCGGCCGCAGCAAATAACCACACTCCCCTCTCCGTATTGGCCCCCAAACTGCACTCGTGTGCCAGCGATTCCGGCAATTAGTAATTCCGGACCGACCCCGGTTAAGGTATGTCAGCCGGAGGTGTGCTTTGCTAACTGTTAGAAAATACTGAGGAATTGCAATTTCAGCCGCGGTCGCCGCGGAGAAGAGGGGAATTGAGGGGTATGATGATATCGAATTATCAGACAGGGATGGGTGAGAGCACCCAGTTTGACCCAGCATTCCACGCAATCGAACCGGATGGCAGCGCCATGGTGGGGGTTATGCCAGAGGAGGAGGAACAACCTCGGCATGCTCCGGAACCGGACGATTCGGTCCGGCGGTATTTGCGGGAAATCGGATCGGTACCTCTTCTTACGCGCGCCCAGGAAGTCGAATTGGCGCGCCGTATGGAGCGCGGCAACACGCGCCGCGAAAAGGCCCTGAGCCGCTCCGCGATGGTACAACGGCTGGTGTTGGATCAACTGGGGCGAATTGGCGCCGGTAGCCTCGAATGGGACGAACTGGTCGAACGGGGCGATGTCGAAGAGGGCTCCGCCGCCGACCGCGCCCGCCGTACTCAGTTGACGGCCCACTTTTCCCGTCTGAAGCGCGAATTCGCCAGGCTGCGGCAGATCGAACAGGCCCTGGCCGCCACAACTGCCGGCGACCGGCTGGAGCGGCGGCGGTTGTCCGGCCGCTTGGTGCGCGCCCGCATCGTGGTGGCACGGTCAATCCGCCAGATTCCTTTCCGGGCCGAGCAATGGAACGAATTCACGCGCGAACTGGAACGCCGCGCCGCCGAAATGGAACGGCTGACGCGCGAACTCAGGAGAGCGGAGAATGCACCGGGGCGCGATAGCCTCTCCACAGCCAAGGCACTGCGCGCCGAACTGCGAAACTGCGAAACCGCCGCCGCGCCGTTGGCCGCTCTCGAAGCCACGCTCCAGCGCATCCGGCAGGGAAAGGCGGAAGCCGAGCAGGCCAAATCAGACCTGGTCAAGGCCAATCTGCGGCTGGTAGTCTCAGTGGCCAAGCGATACATGAATAAGGGATTGCACCTGCTCGACCTGGTGCAGGAGGGCAGCCTGGGGCTGATGCGCGCGGCGGAGAAGTTCGACTACCGCCGCGGGTTTAAGTTTTCCACCTATGCCACCTGGTGGGTGATGCAAGCCGTGTCCCGCTCGCTCGGCGAGCAGGCCCGCACCATCCGCATCCCGATTCACATGAACGATCAGCTCAACAAGTTCTTCCGCGCGTCGCGCCAGTTGGAGCGCCAGTTGGGGCGCCTTCCGGTGGATGAAGAACTGGCCACGCAATTGAAGACCTCTCCCGATAAAGTCAGCAAACTGCGAACGATATCGCGTGAGCCGATCTCCCTGGATACCCCGGTGGGGACGGACGAGGTCTCCACGCTGGGTGAACTGATCGCCGACCGCCAAAGCATCTCTCCCGCCGATTCCCTGTTGGCGGAAGAGGTTCACGACGAAACGTCGGCCTTCTTGCGCACCCTCATCCCGCGCGAAGAACAGGTGCTCCGCCTGCGCTTCGGCCTGGGATGCAACCGCGAGTACACGCTGGAGGAGATCGGACGGGATCTGGATGTCACGCGCGAGCGCGTCCGCCAGATTGAATTGCGGGCGCTGCGCAAACTGCGCCGTCCCGAGAGTGCCCGCCGCCTGCGGGACTTGCTGACCTAATATTCGTTCTTGCGCTCCTTTCCAGTCCGGTTGTGAGATCCTGGAACAAAGTCGAAGCCGCATACGTTTCGACCTTAGAAGCGCAAATGGGCGCGTTTGCCCGAGCCGCTATAAAGGACAGGAACCCGCGATATCGAACGGCGCGGGCCGCCCCGCTTTGCGCTCGATCCTAAAGGAGACCAGTGCTGATGAAGAAGTCTTTTTTGCTCATGGCCGGCGCCGCTTTGATTCTGGCGAGCGGATTCCAACCTTTACGGGCCCAGGACAAAGCCCGCACACTGAAAGTGAAACTGCACTACACCGGTTCCGGAACGGTTGACGACAAGCACCAGATCCACGTGTTTCTGTTCGATTCGCCCGATTTTACGCAGGGTAATGCGATGCCCATCGGCATGCAGAGCGCTTCGGGCAAGGACGAGACCGTGACGTTTTCGGGTATCGACAAGTCGCCGGTGTACGTGGCCGCCGTCTACGACCCGACCGGAGGCTATGACGGCCAGTCCGGACCGCCGCCTTCAGGCTCCTCGCTCGGCATGTACACCAAGGAACCGCCCCAGCCGGGTCCGATTACCATCGACGAAGGCAAGACGGCGGAAGTCGAGCTTCCATTCGACGACACCGCCAAGATGCCCTAACGCCGTACCGGCTGTTCAGGGCAGAATCTCGAAATCGGTCCACTGGGCGGCCGCGGCGTTCTTTTTCGCCGGGTCGCTGGCGATCACTCCCAGGTAGTAGTCCCCGGGGGACATTCGTGCGCCCAGTTTCAGATCGCCCAGAATGGCCAGGCGGCCGCCGTCCAGGGGCATCACCTTGGCCGGACCTGAGTAAATGCTCCGCCCGTCGCGCATGATCTGTATTTGGGCGCCCAGCTTGTCCGCCGACTTACCGCCGCCCTTCTCCACCATGCAGAAGTACTCTAATTGACTGCCGGGGTGAAACTGGCGGAGGGCCGGTGTGGTGCCGGAGTCCGCGGGTATACCGGGCGGACGGTCCCCCTGCTGCAGCACGACGCTGGTCAACGCCACCCGGTCCTTCTTCAGATTTGGAATCACCAGGAACTGGCTGGCGGAGCCGACTTTGCCCGTCTCAGCGTCCCGAACCGCCACGTGAATCTGGTATGCGCCGCGCGTTTTCATGGGGATGTCCAGGGTGTAAAAGGCCCCTTCACTAAGGCCCTTTTGCAGGCTATCGCCGGTGGCGCGCAGCTCGTACTCACTTTCCCGGACCGCCACAGGTTGATCGTCCGCCCCCGTCGCCACGGCCAGAATCTGCATACGCGCTACTTGCTGGACCTCGTTGGGCCGGGAGGCATCCAGTTCCTGCCGGAACGTCAGATCCCGCGCATCGATGTGCAGGATATTACGCACCACCGGTCCTTGTTTGGGCACCTCCGCATATAGGGCCGTCAGGCGCAGCCCCACGCCGGAGGACTTGAACGGAGACAGCATGGCTGCCCGCAGTTGGGCCAGAGGCGTCGCGTACTTGGTCCGGGTCTCTTCGTCGGTGGCGCCAAAGAAGCCGCTGCGCGAGCGCACGCGCAGGCCCGGACGCGTGACCTTTACCTGGATGTGATGATAGCCGCGCGATCCGTTCTGGTCCTCGAAAGTGCTCTTATCGGGTTTGTAGCCGATCAGATAATAGCCCCGCTGATCTTCCATCACGCGGTCCAGGCCCCAGTTCAAACTGTTGCCCGGCTCGAAGGCGATGCCACCGGTTGAGTTGGCGATCTGCGCCAGCCCCTGCCGCAGAATGTTGTACTGGGCATCTCTACCGCTGCCAACCTGCGTGGCAAGGCTCAGGGGCGTTTGCATCTGGGCGGATTGTCCGGAAGGGCCCCCGCTGAGTTCGCCGCTGAACCGGTCCTGGGCGGTGAGTTGCAGGGGCTGCACCCCACTGGTCAGCATGGTGTAGATCACCGTGCCCGCGCGGTTGGCCCGGTCCACGAGTTGGTGGAAAGCCTCCTTCAATTGCTCGCTGTAGCCCAGGTTCAGGCCATCGGAAAAGAGGACCACGGATTTGCGGCCGGGCAATTCACGCAACGCGCCCACAATATGGTTGAGCGCGCCCAGGGCGCCCAGGGTCATGTCGGTCTTCAACTCGGCATCATAGGCGGGATCGAGCGATGTGACATGTTTTAGTACGGCTTCCGCGGTGGCGCCGCTGCCGTTGCCGGCGGCGGCTTGGGCGGCTTCCGAGTACTTGCCGTAGGGCTCGAAGTATCCAACGCGTAAATTGAGGCGGGGATCCCATCGCAGAGCGTTGACGGCAGCCAGGAGAAGGCGTTTATCGCCGGTGAACTGCTGCAACATTCCGGCTGCCGAGGCTGTCCGGCAGATGGCCACCAGGTCGCCCGGCTGCATCTGCGTCTCGACGAACTTCCGCAGCGCGTGGCGCACGGAGTCCATCGATTCGAACGACAGGCCGAGATTGTCGACCATCAGCACGATGGTGCGGTGGACGTCCTGCGGACGCAAGGGCGCGGAAGGCGGCGGCGGAAGATTCGATTTAGGCTGCGGCCGAGCGGCCGGTGGACGCGGCTCGGGCTTCGAGCCGGTCGGGACGTAGCTGAAACTGGTGATCTTCTGCGGCTTGCCGTCTTCCTCGACGATGAAGTCGTCCGCCGTAAGATTGGTGATGTAATGGCCTTTGGAATCCGTAACTACGGCGTCGACTTGCACCAGTGAGGTAGTGACGCGGAAGACCACATCCGGAGGAGGCGGAGCGGGAGGCTGCTGCGCGATCGCCAGCACGCAAGCGATGAGGACCGGCAGGGCGCGGCGCATAAGTCATCCACGCTCTACCGACGCATTGCGATCAGACGTGGTTCCGGTAGATCGTGCGATAAGCCGGCACGGCGGCGGCGATGCCGCCGAACAGGGCAATAGGCGCGATGTACGTGAGCGCGCGATAACGTTCTCCCGTTTCGTTGCGGAAATAGGTGCCCACGGTTTGATCGACCAGGACCCCCAGCCCCACGCCGATGGCGGCGCCGATAAGCAGATTCCGCACCCGCCGGGCGCCGGAGCGTACCTGTACGCGCCTGATCCGGGCCCGTTCAATCTCTAGTGGGCCCTGGTGCGTGTCCAGCGAGATGCCGCGGTCCGAAACAGCCCGGAATACACCATGATACTCCTCGCCGCCGGCCGCCCTTACCTTGATCTTCTCGCCCGGGTTCAGACCTTTCAGGACCTCCCACGGCTGCGCCCGAAGCGCCAGACCGCAGGCCAGCAACGCCAGAACAATCTTCACTTGGACTCGATACGCATGCCGTAGAAGCTGCGATATACGAACGTTACCGACACCAGCAGGAAGATCACGCCCAGCACCGTGGAAAGCGCATTGCCCTGCTTGTTGTTCAGCGATACGGCGAGTTCCACTGCCAGCAGCCCGAACAGCGTGGTGAATTTGATGATCGGGTTCAGCGCCACCGAACTGGTGTCCTTGAACGGATCACCCACCGTGTCGCCCACCACCGTGGCCGCGTGCAATTCGGTGCCCTTGGCCTTCAACTCGGTCTCCACCACTTTCTTGGCGTTGTCCCAGGCGCCGCCCGCATTAGCCATGAAGATCGCCTGGAACAATCCGAAGATGGCGATCGAGATCAGGTAGCCGATGAAGTAGAACGGTTCGAAGAAGGCGAAAGCCAGGGTGGCGAAGAAGACGGCGATAAAGATGTTCAGCATGCCCTTCTGGGCGTACTGGGTGCAAATGGCTACCACGCGCTTGGAGTCCGTCACCGAAGCCTTCTCGGCGCTTTCCAGCTTGATATGCTGCTTGATGAACTCCACCGCGCGATAGGCGCCGGTCGAAACCGCTTGGGTGGAAGCGCCGGTGAACCAATAGATCACGGCGCCGCCGGTGATCAGGCCCAGCAGGAACGGCGGATACAGAATCGAGATGTTGTGCACCAGTTCCGGCTTCAGTCCGTTGGTGAGGGCCACGATGATGGAGAAGATCATAGTGGTGGCGCCGACCACCGCGGTCCCGATGAGCACGGGCTTGGAGGTGGCTTTGAAAGTGTTGCCGGCGCCGTCGTTCTCCTCCAGGTTGTCCTTGCCCTTCTCGAAGTTGGGTTTGAACCCGAAATCCCGCTGGATCTCCGCCTCGATGCCCGGCAGCGTCTCGATGGTGGAAAGCTCGAAGACCGATTGCGCATTGTCGGTCACCGGGCCGTAGCTGTCCACCGCGATGGTGACCGGTCCCATGCCGAGGAAGCCGAAAGCCACCAGGCCGAACGCAAACACGGCCGGCGCCATCATTAATGCTCCCAATCCCAGGGTGCTGACCCCGTAGGCGGCGCTCATCAAGCCGAGGATGGCGAAGCCCAGCCAGTAGGCACTGAAGTTGCCGGCGACGAAGCCCGACAGAATCGTGAGCGACGCGCCGCCCTCGCGCGCCGAGGTGACGATTTCGCGCACGTGCCGCGATTGCGTGGAGGTGAAGACTTTCACGCCCTCGGGAATGATGGCCCCCGCCAAGGTGCCGCAAGTGATCACGGTGGAGAGCTTCCACCACAGGCTGGTGTCGCCGTTCAGATCGGGAATAACGAAGTAGCTCACCAGGTAGGTGAGGCCCACGGAGATGAGCGATGTCAGCCAGACCAGCGAGGTCAGCGGCGCCTCGAAGTTCATCTTCTCCCGATCCGCGTATTTGGCCTTGGCCACGAAGTGGTTGATGAAGTAGCTGGCCGCCGACGAAATGATCATCATCACGCGCATGACGAAAATCCACACCAGCAACCGCACCTGAATCTCGGGCTGTTTGACAGCCAAAAGGATAAACGTGATCAAGGCGACGCCCGTAACGCCGTAGGTCTCGAATCCGTCTGCCGAGGGTCCCACCGAATCGCCGGCGTTGTCGCCCGTGCAGTCGGCGATCACGCCGGGGTTACGCACGTCGTCTTCCTTGATTTTGAAAACGATCTTCATCAGGTCCGCGCCGATATCGGCGATTTTGGTAAAGATGCCGCCCGCCACGCGCAATGCCGCCGCGCCCAGCGATTCACCGATAGCGAAACCGATGAAGCACGGGCCGGCCAGGTCATGCGGAATGAACAGCAGGATGATCAGCATCATGATCAGCTCGACCGAGATCAGCAGCATGCCGATGCTCATGCCGGCCTGCAACGGGATGTCGTAGCAGGGGTAGGCCTTGCCGCGCAGGCTGGCGAAGGCCGCCCGCGAATTGGCGAAGGTATTCACGCGCATGCCGAAAGCCGCCACCGAGTAACTGCCGCTGATGCCGATCACGCTGAACAGCAGGATGACCCCGACCTTGTAAGCCGCCATACCCTGGAGCAGGCCGAAGTAGAACACGATGATGACGCCGATAAAGCACTCCAGCAGGATCAGGAATTTACCCTGCGTCGCCAGGTAGGTTTTGCAGGTTTCGTAGATGAGCTCGGAAACTTCCAGCATGGACTTGTGTACGGCCATGTGCTTCAGGCGATTGTAAATAATCAATCCGAAGATCATGCCCAGCACGCAAAACACGAGCCCGAACATCAGCAGGTTGCGTCCGCCGATGCCACCCAGAAACGTGGCGCTGTCCAGGTTGGGCAGGTCCAGATTGGCTTCGCCGCCTTCGGCCTGCGCCAACAGCGGGACGCCCGCCAGAAACATCCAGAGCACGGGGGAAAGCGCGCGGAATGCGCGGTATACCGGCGAATGTGATTGCACGAAGAAAACCTCCTGGATGGGCAAGACCCCTGGGGAAGGGGTCTACCCCAAATAGGATATCAGGGTGTTTAACTCAGCCCTTTTCCTATGGAAAACACAAGATAGCGCACGGCGACCTTGAATTCAAGGACAGGACGTGTCCCGCGAGCCTCTGCATCCGCTACACTGGTGTCGATGGCCCCGTGGCGGGGTGATGAAATTGGCAGACATAGCGGACTTAAAATCCGCTGGCCCGCAAGGGCCGTATGGGTTCAAGTCCCATCCCCGCTACCACGTTCAATCCTCAGCGATTCTTCTCTTCCAGTTCGAACAGAAAATACCACGCCGTACTGGGTGTCCCGGTCTGTTCGGCGACCGGGCGCAGCACCACGGTCTGCGGAAGCATGGGGTAGCCTTCGGGGAGATAGCTGACGCGAAAATGGGCTGCGGGGACGCCGAAATGCCCGGCCGGCAGAATAGCCCGCTCGAGATGGACGGAGGAATCCGGCCCCACGTCCACCCGGAGGCGGTTGTGCCCGTCAGGTTCATCCCAGAAGAACGGCGAAGCCGTCTCGTCGGCGGCCAGCAGCCAGGGTCCGTGGAAAAAGGCGAAACGGCCGGTCTTCGCGACCGGGACGCATCGCGTCCGCATGGAATAGTGGATCTCCACCGTATCGCCGCCCTTCCATATCCGCCGTAGCCTCCGGTACGAAGCTGCGGCGGGCGAACGGTCGTCGATTCCGTCAACCGAGATCGACAGCCGCTCGGCCCACGCCGGCACACGAATAGAGAGGGTGTGGCGGCGGGCGTCCGTGGCGGTGACCCGTATCGTGATGGTGCCCCGGTTTTGCAGGGCGGATTCGGCCGTTACAGCAAAACTGCCGGCCCGTGCCCGGCCGTCTACAGGCAGGTCATACCATAGATCGTCGCCATCGGCGCGAAACACCGAGTCGAAGATATCCTTGTACGCGCGCAGCCCGTGGAGCGTGCAGCACCACCAGCAGCGCGCGGCGCCCGCGCCGTCCGCGTCCTGGCCGGTGGAGATGCCGGTATCCGCAATTACGCGGCTGCCATAGTCACCCGTGGCGAACTGGTTCATCGCGTATTCGTTGAAAAGCGTCAATTCCGCCTGTGCCAGAAATTCCAGGCCATGCGTGATCCGCCACAGCGCCAGGCTGAGCCGGAGCCAGTCGGCCTCCGTACAACCCTCAGTGCGGCGGATGTTGGGCGCGAAGGCTTCCGGCACAGCGCCCTGCGTCAACAGGTTGCCGGAATCCATGACGCCGCGCCATTCGCGGATGGCCTGGTCCAGATAGCTTCGATCGCCGGTAGCCTGGTAGAGCGCCACCAGGCCGCGGAGGCTGGTGAGAAAACCGTGCCCGTGCTGGCCGGGGATGCGGTGTATGCGGGGGGCGATCCGGCGCGCCAGATCCAGGTAGCGGCTATCGCCGGACGCGCGCGATAGTTCCACCAGACCCTCGATGGTCTGCGTCCAGCAGATGTAGGCAGCCGCGAAATCGCCCTGGTCCACGCGCTGTTGCAGGTCATCGCGATTCATGCGGGGCGCGATGCTCACCAGAAAATCTCCCAACCGCAGCGCGGAGGCGAGCACCTGGGGCGAAGGGTGCCGCTGGTAATATTCCAGCATGCCGATCAGCAGGCGGCCATTGCCCCACAGCAGGGCCATCTCGCCGTGGCCAATCTCGGGTCCAAAGGCGCGGCCGAAGTAGCCGCCCGGCTTTTGCAGGTCGAGGATCGAGGCGAGCAGGTGCGCCAGCGGCGGCACATCCGGGTCCGCTCCGGCCATGGCCGACGAGAGGGCGCCGATGTACCGTCCGGAGACGTCGCCGCTGTATTCGGTAAAACGGCGCGTCGGTTGTGGGATCACATCCGCCAGCACCAGGGCTTCGGTGTAGCGCGGCGGTCCGCCGGTTTCGACGCGATTGAGCGTCAGGTGAAACCGGTCGGTCAGGTCGCCGCCCGCGGCGGCGACACACGCCAGAACGCCCGCTATGATGAGACGCTGCAACAAGCCACTCAGCATAACACCCGGATTCGAATGTCTGAAAACATCTCTCTAGCGCGCGGCTTGGTATTTGGCGATGCTGTCCGTCAGCGCGCGGACCAGATCGGCCTGGTTGCGTTCCCTGGCGAGGCGCAGAGCGTTGCGCGCGGTGGTGAGCGCATCGTTCAATCTGCCGACTTGCGCGTAGACCGCGGCCAGCGTTCCCGCGATTGCCGGGTCTCCGCCGGCGGCGGCCCGCTCCAGGTGCGGAAGGGCTTCCGCGAACCGGCCGAGGGTCGCCAGCAGGCGGCCCAGATAGTAGTGCAGTTCGGGCGAGTCCGGCTGGGCTGCCAGGGCCTTTTCGAAGTGTGGAACGGCGTCTTCCAGCCGGCCCTTCTCCAACAGAGCGCCGGCCAGGTTCGCGTGAATCTCACCGTTATCCGGATCGATGGCTGCCGCCCGCTCGAAATGCGCGATGGCTTCATCCAGCCGGCCCGCCTTGGCCAGCGCCAGACCCAGATCGGCGTGAGCGTCGGCGTCATTCGGAGCGATTTGGACCGCCTTCTCGCACTCCGCCATGGCTTCCCCGGCGACTCCGCTTTCGGCTAGAGCGGTTCCCAGGTTGCTGTGCACTTTGGCATCCCAAGGGCTCAGTTGCACGGCCTTCCGCAGGTTTGGTATGGCCTCGTCGAGCCGGCCCTCGCGCGCCAGCGCGATGCCCAGATTGGTGTAGCCGTCCGGATAGTCCGACTCGGAAGCCACCGCCTTACGGTACTGCGCGATGGCCTCGCTGGTACGGCCCACGGTAGCCAGCACCACGCCCAGGTTGCTCAGCGCTTTGGCATCGCCGGGATTGAGCTCGAGCGCCTGGTTCCAGGCCCGGATGGCTGCCTCATAATCTTTCTTGTCGCCCAGTTCAGAAGCCACGTCAAAGAGCCGGTAGAACTCAGTGGCCGGTGCATCGATCTGGCCGATGCCGTCCGGCGGAATGTTTACGAATTCCGGAATGTTGACGGCGCGGTTGGCGGCCGTGGCGTTTTCGATCAGAATGGCCGGGCTGTCGTCGCCGCGCTCGTCGATGTGGGTGAGGTACATCTGCGTGTATGGCGAGCGCGCCTTGGATGAGAAGACCAGCCAGCGGCCGTTGGGTGAGAAACTATGCCAGGAATTCATCCGCGAAGTATTGCATTTCAGGCGCCGGGCGGCGCCTCCCGCCGCCGGCACAATATACAAATGGCTATCGGGCCGCATCAGCAGGCCGTTGCGGCATTGGACGAAGACGATCCATTTCCCATCCGGCGAGACCTTTGGAAAATTGTTGCTCATGCCATTCCGGGAGGCGCCCGCGACAGGTTCCGCGCGGCCGCCCGCGCCATCGTTGAAGGGAATGCGGTAGAGGTCGTACTGGATCTGGGTTTCGTTCGGATCGTTGGCGTACCGGGCGGTCTTCTCTCCCGGCGGATACGGATCGCGCGCCTCCGCGCGCGCGAACACAAGGTACCGGGCATCCGGGCTCCAGACGGCGTTGGTCTGCACATAGCGCGGATCGTCCGCGCCGGGCAAGGGCTGCAACTGGCGGGCGGCGCGGCTGTACCAGGCCAGGATGCCGCGCGTGGGATAGAAGACCTGTCCGAAAGTGTAATCCTGATAGCCGGCGTTGAAGAAACGGTCGGCGAGGCCCCGTGCCATGCCGTTGACGTGCTCGATGCCGCGCGCGCGGGGATCCTCGATCGTGGTAACCACGTACTGGCCGTCGGGCGAGACCTGCGACATGAAGCCGAAGCGCTTGGCCGTTGGACCGTCAGTCTTCACCGGTGCGTCGCCGCGGAATGTGCTCCAGCGGATCACGTCTTCGTTGCGGATGGACATCCGCTTGCCCACCGGAACCAAGGCGTACAGGCCTTTGTCATTCTGCGGTCCATCCACGTCGAGGCCCAGCGTCTTTCCGTCCCGCGAAAAGGAATGGCAGTTGGCGCAGGTCGGCAGGCCGTCCATGAGCAAGCGGCTGCGATCTTCGCTGACATTGCGCAGACGCCACCCGATCAGGCCGATCGCGAAGCTCGGCAGGGGCTTGATAACTCCCTTCTCAGTCGAAGTGGGGATGAGCGGCACGTCGCGATAGAAGATGGGCGCGCCCACCGGGTCGCGGGAGATCTCGACGGCAATGCTGGCATGCGAGACCGGACGGTAACCTGGTTCCGCGAATCCGGTGATGGTGACCGTGGTATGGCCCTGGATTGCCGTCCAGATCTTGCGGTCAGGTTTCCAGGCATGCGCGGCGGCTTGTTCCGGGGTCAGCGTGGGAGGTACCGCGCCCACGCATCGCGGATCGGTCTCGCCTACCTGCAAGCGCGGCCCGTCCGACGTCACCCGCAAGCGGCCCACCTCGATCACCCAGCGGGTCGCGCGCGGGTTGGCATCCCGCCAGAGGAACGTAGGGGGCGCGAAGTCGGGCGGAAAGACCGTGCCATCGGCGGGGTAGTCGATGGAGATGAACGATGCTGTTTCAGTGCGCGGCCCGGCGGCTGCCGCCATCCCCAGCAGCACACCCAACCAGATCAAATGGAGTTTCAGGCCCGCCACGCTGAATCTCTATTGTATCCGGCGTGGCCGGGCCGCGCGCGCACAAAGCGTTATTGCACTACGAAACCATTGGGCAATACGACCTCCTCGGTCCCCGTGGTCACCACGATCGAGGTTGGATTGGGCGCCACACTGGTCCCCACCGCCAGTAGCACCGTCAGACTGGTGGAACTGAGCACGGTCACGCCCGAGACCGTGATGCCGGGCGCCGCCGTCACCTGCGTGGTGCCCTGCACGAAGTGCGTGCCAACGCCGGCCAGCGTCACGGTGACCGTAGTTCCTGCCGCCGCCGAGCCCGGCGCCGCGGAAGCGATCACGGGCGTACCCAAGGGCAGCAGTTCGTCCAACAATCCGGTCACGATGAAAACGGCCATCTGGCCCCGCGACAACTCCTGGTCCGGGCAGTACAAGCCGGGAGCGCAGCCCGCCGTGATTCCGGTCTGCGCCATCTTCTGCACAAAAGGAAAGTACGGACTGGTGGGCGGCACGTCCGTGAAGTACGGTGTCGAGGGATAGGTGTAGGGCGTTGTCTCGTAGCGGCTCTGAATGATGAAGACCGCCATCTGCGCGCGCGTCACGGAGTCGAACGGGCAGAATTGGGCCGGCGCGCAGCCGCTGGTGATGCCCAGGTCGCGCAGCTTTTGCACGAATTTGAAAAACGGATCCGAGGGCGGCACATCGGTGAAGTACGGCGTGGCGGTATAGGTAAACAGGCTGCCGTGTTCGATCGCGACCACCAGGTAGACGGCCATTTGCTCGCGCGTAATCAAAGCATCCGGACAATACTCCAGCGGACTGGTCTGGCACCCGGCGGTGATGCCGGCGGCGTAGAGGACGTCGGTGAAATCGAAGTAATAGGCGGGCGGGGGCACGTCCGTGAACACCGTATCGGTTTCCCGCTGATTGACAGTCACGGTCTGGCCGCCGACCGTCACGCTGCCGCTGCGGAGATAACCGGTGGTGTTGGCGGTGGCGGCGAATGTAACGGTGCCGTTACCGGATCCGCTGGCGCCCCCCGTGATGCTGATGAAGCCGCCGCTGGCCGATGAGGTCCAGGGGCAGCCCGCCAGGTTGGTGGTTACGCTCAGGCCCGAGCTTTGAGCGGAGGCGTCCAGATACACGGTGGAAGGCGAGAGACTGTAGCTGCACGGCACGCCTGCCTGCGTCACGGTAAACAACTGTCCGGCGATGGTAAGCTGGGCCGTGCGCACCGCCCCGGTGTTGGCCGTGAACTCGAAATTCAGAATTGCCGATCCAAAGCCCACCGTGCCCGAGGTAATCGCCAGCCAGGAGGCATTGGAGGTGGCCGTCCAGGCGCAGTTTGCCGCCGTGGTCACGGAAACCGAATCGAATCCCGCGGCCTGGACTTCGCTGGCCGAAGTCGATCCGAGGGAGAACGTGCAGCCGGTCCCGGTTACGTAAGGCGAGATGACATCCACTGCGTATCCGGAGAGCAGATTGGCACTCGGGTCGGCCTGCTCGACGACGTACAGGTTGGCCGCCGCCGCGTTCCAAAACACGTACTTCCCATGGCCGGCGTACGGTTGGCCGGAAACTGTAAACTGCGGCAAGGGCAGGCTGCCGGCATAACCCAGAAAGGCGTCGCCGTACATCGCCACCTGCGTGTCCGGAGCGCTGACCGGGTAATATTCATTCGGAATCACAGCCGTCGAATGCAGTAGGGACGATTCAGCGGCCCAGGCCGGATTCCCGGAATTGGACAGCGTGCCGTAGTAAAGCAGGTCCTGGGATTCGTTTTCCGAGGCCGTGTAAACTGTTCCGCATTCGGTAAAGATGAGCGAGCCATCCTGACTGATCCAGAAATTGCCGCAATTGGAAATGTACGGCACAGTCACGACGGAGGGTATGCCATCGGCGATGTCCACTTTCGCGAAGGAATACGATCCCAGATACATCGAGTGATCGTCCGGATAAAGACGGGCGGGACCTCCCGCATACACGTCGCTTTGAGAGCCCGTTATGCCGGAGGAGAGCTGCAGATAGTAAAGGGGCCCTCCATTGGGGTAGAAATACACATAGCCGTTGCCCGCGAGGACAATTATATTGGCGGTCATGTGAACAGGCAGGATCTGCTGCAGCGCGGGAGTCAGCAGGTTGACATAGCTGATCCACCCGTCGTGCCCAACTGCGGCATAACTGCCGTCGGGTGAAACGGACACCGAAAGCGGCACAGCGGGAAGCGGCACGATTTTGTCGGACTGCGATATCGGATCATAAATATGCAATTCGTTGGGTCCGGGCGACACGAAGACGATCCGGTCGAGGCTGGTATCGTAGGCGGCGTCCGCCGGATCGTATGACAGTGGCGTGAAGGCACTCGCGGCGCCGGCGGCATCCTGGGTAACTGTATAAGACTGGCCACTTATCGAAATCGTGCCGGTGCGGGAGCTCTTTGCGGTATTGGGTCTGGCTATGTACGTTAGCGTGCCATTGCCGGAACCATAGCCGCCCGAAACAATCTGCAGCCAGCCGGAGTTGCTGGCAGCCTGATAAATGCAGGATGGCCCCGCGATCACGTTCACCGTTCCCAAGGTGCCGGTGGCGGCGACGTCGGCGGTAGACGAGCCGAAGGTCGCTCCGCACCCGGCCGGCGCGCCCATGGAGAACGTCTGCAACGCGAAACTGTCCGTCAGCCCGGCGCTCGAATCCGCCTGCATGAGAACATACAGATTCGTAGACGCGTCATTGAAGAAAAGCCACTTGCCGTGTGCCGCGTAGCTTTTTCCACTCACGATGAAGTTCGGCAGTGCGAACTGCCCCTGCGGTTGCAGATAAGCGCTGCTAAAGAGCTGCACGTAACTATCGGTCGTCGTCCCGCAACAGTAGGCGTATTGCACCGCGGCGACAGTTCCCAACGCGGCTGATTCCGCCAGCGCCGTGATCGAGTTAGGCTCCAGCAGGCTGACATATTGCATGTCCTGCGTGGTGTCAGTGGAGGCCTGCTGGACACTGCCGCAACCATTATAGAGCCTGCTCCCGTCCTGGGAGATCCACAAGGGACTGCAAATCGAGACGTAGGGGTAATACGGAGCCAGGACCGCTGTCGTCATAGGCCCGGTTGAAATATCGATGTTTTCGAGTGAGCCGACGCCGTAGAGCGCGTTCAAAGTGGGGTCGAGGCGCGCGGAGGCCGGAGCGTAGAAAGAGGCTGTCGTAACGGCGCTGCTCGAGATGTTGATCGATTCCAACTGATCCCGGAAAACGTAGATCCAGGACGCATTCAATACCAGGCTATTGACCGTAAAGCTGGTCGTGAATTCCTTCTGGATCGAACCGTTGCTCAAGTTGACATACGAAATCAGCGCATCGTGACCTACTGCCGCGTAGTAACCATCCGGGCTCACCGACACCGCCAGCGGCGGCTTGGGCAAACCGACCGTGGTCTCCGACTGCGAAACCGGGTCGTAAATATGTAACTGATTCGGACTAGCGGAAACCATGATGATCCGGTCGAGTGACGTGCTGTATTGCGCATCCACCGGATTGTAAGTGAGAGCATGCGTCTGTGCCTCTAAGTTGGCGCACAAAACGATGAAAATGCCTGCCACGGCCGGCGCGAGGCGAAGGCGCGGAGCTAAGTCCATATAGGACGAGAATATCCTATTATCGCCAACCGGTCCAGCAAATTAGTGGGTGCTGCCTTACTTTCGGGCCAACTGCGCGATGGCAGCGGCGATGCGCGCCGCGGCGTCCGGCCCCACCGAGTTCACTTCGCCGTACCATGGTTTGGCGGCATTCTCTAGATAAGGCGGCTTTTCGTCCCATTCGGCTTTCGGGATGATATAGCCGATCTCGTCGTCGGCCAAGCCGATCAGCATGCGAAACGGCGCGTGGAGCATCGGCTTGATGGGCGGTTCAATGGGCGCATCCGGAAAATCGGCGCCGGCGTAACGCTCCACGCCGCCGACGCTCAACTCGGGGTACATCTCGCCGGGGATCAGGGCGATCTCCAGGATGGGCTGCTCGCCGGACATGCGAATCAGGCCCACCGGCGTGGTGGTTGCGCCGTTGGCCGTGGTTTTCTTGCGTCCTTTGTATAAATCCGCCTGGGCGGCCATCTGGAATCCGCGATTGGTCACCGGTATGTCGATGATGCGCTCGGCAAACGCCACCTTGGTAATGCGCACCGGCTTGGCGGATCGGGCGGCCTCCGCGGCCAGGTCCGCGATCCGTTCGCCGAGCACCTGGGTCTTCCGGAAGCTCCTCTCGGCGGCGATACTGCCGGTGGCCGGGTCCATGATCCTGGCGCCCAGCGGCGATTGCATTCCGCCCACTGCGCCGTTCCAGAGCACGGCCATGCCGCCCAGCGTGGCTTCCAGGCGTTTGTAGAAGAAACCGGGATAGTCGGCGCTGATCTGCGTATTCCGCGAACCGAGCGTTTCGGGGTGATTGGCCCAGTTGACCGCCGTGGCGATTCGTTGTCCGTCCTTGCCGGTAAGAGTCAGCACGATCAGATCCGGATCGTGCTTCACCGGCGGGCGGTCGTCGTCGATGAACGAATCCAGTTCCGGGTTATGCACCACCGCCAATGCCGCGGTAGCCGGCGCCAACGCCGCCAGGGCCCCTTTGGCCGCTTCCGCAATCCGATCGACGACGAAGGCGTTATAAGAATCGTCGATGCCGGATTTCCCCTCCTGCGGTCCCCACAGCCCCATGGTGTCCGGACCTTCGTGCACGTGGGTCGAGGCCACCACTACGTCGGCTTCGGGAACCTTGGCGCGCACGCGTTCCACGTCGTCCAGGAAGAAGCCGATCAGATCGACTTCGCACATCACCAGCGGCTTGGCGCCGGTGCTGAACGCCAGGCAGCGCGCGTACAGATCGTCGTGTACGGTTTTGGCAACGCGATTGTGGCCGAAGCCTGCCATGTAGACCGGCGGGTGGTCCTGGAGGACAGGACTGATCACGGTCTTGAAGGCGCCCGCGCGGAATTCGCCCAGGAGCGAACCCGCGCAGGCCAACAGGAGGAGGAAACGCACTGGAGCTACACCCACCAGGCAGCGGCGGGCTGCTCCTTCATCACCGTATTGTTCAGGAGTTCGGCAGCCTTGCGCAGACCTTCCTCCGGCGACAGCAGGCTGTCCTCGTGTTCGATGGAGAGCACGTAATCGTAGCCGAACATGCGCAGGGTGGAGGCGAACTCTTTCCACCAGCCGGCGTCATGGCCGTAACCGCACGTGCGGAAGATCCAGGCGCGGTTGCGCTCGTCGGTGTACGACTTGGTGTCCAGCACGCCGGTCAGCGGCAGGTTGCGGTCGTAGATCTGGGTGTCTTTGGCATGCACGTGGAAGATCGCGTCGCCCAGCACGCGGATGGCGGCGATGGGATCGATACCCTGCCAGAACATGTGGCTGGGATCGTAATTGCAGCCGATGGAGGGACCGGCGATCTTGCGCAGCTTGAGCATGGTTTCGGGGCTATAAGCCACGAAGCCGGGGTGCATCTCGATGGCGATCTTCACGCCGTGGTCGGCGGCGAACTTGGCCTGTTTGGTCCAGTAGGGCGCCACCTTGGCGTCCCATTGCCACTTCAGGATCTCCAGGTAGTCGGGCGGCCAGGGACAGGTGACCCAGTTCGGCCATTTGGACTTGTCGCAGTCGCCGGGGCAGCCGGAGAAGTCGATGACCACCGGAACGTCCAGTTTCTCCGCCAGGCGGATGGTCTTCTTGCTGATCTCCTGATCGTGTTTGGCGCGTTTCTGGTCGGGATGCAGCGGATTGCCATGGCAACTCAGCGCGCTGATGCTGAAGCCATTGTCGGCCAGCTTCTTCTTGAATTCGTTGAGCTCGGTCTTGCTGTCCAGCATGGACAGCTTGCAGTGGGGGTCGCCCGGATAATTGCCCGTTCCGAGCTCCACGGTGTCGATATTGATGCTCTTCAGTTTCTTCAGAACATCGTCGAGGGAAAGTTGCGCCAGTAAAGCGGTGAATACGCCGACTCGCACGTAGAGTATCTCCTTTCGGCAGGTGGTTGGATGCCACCGTACAGAATAACAGGCGGAGGCGGCCGGGTGAGGGTGGGGCAGACCGCCGATGGCCCGGCAGTCTGCCCCGCGGAGACTACTGTGATGCTACCCAGGTATCGGAGAAACTGGTCAGGTCGGTGGAGAGGATGGACGGAACCGCCTTGGGATTTCCGGAACCGTTCACCATGGTGATCTGGTAGAAGGTCGGGAACCTGCCGATCGGCGAAGTCACTCCGCCCAAAGTGGCGGTATTGGTTCCGGCGACGCCGGTGCTGTCCTTGCCAAAAACCATGGTGCCGAAATTGGTCAACGGCAGGACGCCGCCGCTCGATGGCGCTTCCGCGATCCACTCGGCGGACGCCCGCTGCGCGCCGGCGATGTTGCCGGTCTTCTTATAGGTCTGCCCCGTCGTGACGTTCTTGATGGCCAGCACAAAACCCGAACCGTTGTAGGAGACCACCGCCGCGATCACGTCTCCCGGTTTCACGGGAAAGTTGGAGATGGTGATTTCAGGCTCTTTGCAGCAGAACTCGTACCAGGCGTGGTAACTCGGCGTGGCGCCGGTGCAATCGTCTTCCGTTCCGAGCTGCTCCACGGTGCCCGAGCCGTACCCGTCGATGCCGACCCAGAAGGACGCATACTGACTACCCGAACTGCAGGTCGCCGCGGGTACGACCCAAGAGCCGACGGCCCGCGTAAACCCGGAGCCCAGAGCCGCATAACCGCTCCAGTTGGTGCTTTGGCTGGTCCCGTTTTCGGGATGCTGGGCTACCATGCGGTTGATGTCGTGAAAGCGCGGACGCTGCGCGCGCGTGTTGTTGTTTTGAGGAACCCGGGCGTTACCGATCAGCACAGCGACCGCCGCCACCCCGAGCACACCTAGGAATCCGATACTTCTCGTTGACATGAATTTCCTCCGGATGCGATCCGCAGTTAGATTTGACGGATCTGGTTCAGTATAAATCCAGGCGCGCGCGGCGGCTTGGGCGGCGCGGAAAGATTTTACATGGCGTGGGTACTATCAGGTCTAATCCCGAGGTCCTATTCATCCCGCAGGGCGGACATAGGGTCGAGACGCGATGCCCGCCGCGCAGGTAGAAAAGTCGCCGCGGCAGCGATGCCTGCGAGCAGCGCGGCCGCTCCCGCCAGTGTCAGGGGATCGTAGGGCTTGAGCCCGAATAGCAGCGCGCCCGCGCTGCGTCCCGCCGCCAGCGAAGCCGCCAGCCCGATGGGAATACCGATGGCCAGCAGGCGCGCGCCTTCGCGCATCACCAGGGCCACTACCTGCCCGCGCTCCGCGCCCAGGGCCAGGCGTATGCCGATCTCGTTGCGCCGGCGCGCCACCAAATACGACACGACGCCGTACAACCCGATCATGGCGAGCACGGCTGCCAGCGCGCCGAAGAATCCCGATAGGGTGGCCAACATGCGTTCCCCCTGCAGGCCGTCGCGGATCGCGTCCTGGAAATTGCTGAACTCCCCGATTACGTCCGGGTGGCGGCGCGCCAGGTTACGCTTCACTGTGTTTATCACGGTTTCCGGAGGCAGATTCGAGTAGATCAGCACCTGGGTCCAGGGGCCTTGTGCCGGAAACTGGTCGGCCGGCGCCAGCACCTGCGGCGGGATTTCGCCGCGGATATCGTTGTACTTGGCGTCCGCCATGACGCCTACGATCTGGTAAATCGTGGACGGGTAATTCGGCTCCGGGGCCGTGCGCAGCCGCCGCCCGATGGGATCGGCGCCGTTCGTGAAGCGGCGGACGAAGGCCTGGTTCACCACTGCCACGCGCAGCGAAGCGGCCGTATCGTTTTTGTCGAAGCCGCGCCCGCGCAGCACCGGAATCCCCATGGTGGCGAAATAATCCTGGCTCACCCAGGTGAACTTCGAACTGCCTTCCACCGTTCCCACGTGCACATCGTGGGACCAACTGCCGCCCACCAGCGGAACCATGGTGGTGGTGGCGGCGCTCAGCACGCCCGGCGTAGACTGCACTTCGGTCAGCAGTTGCCGCCTGAATTCCGGCCATTGTTCGCGCGGCAGGTTGGATTGCCAATAGCCCAGAAAGGAGCGTGTCAGTCCCTGCTCGCGCATGCCCGGGTTGAAGATCATCAGGTTATGAAAACTGCGTACGAACAGGAGCGCGGCCGTCAACAGCAGGAGCGAAAGCGAGACCTGCACCACCACCATGGCGCGCTGCATGGAGAAGCGTTCGCGGCCCGCGGTAGTGCCGCGTCCGCCGGCCTTCATGGCGGCAGCCGGCGCCGCGTTGCTAGCGCGCAATGCGGGCAGCGCGCCGAAGACCACGCAGGTGAGCGCCGCCGCGACGCCCGCGTACGCCAGCACCATCCAATCCGTTTCGATGCGCAGTTCGACCTTCTGGCCGGCCGGCAGAACGGCCCAGAACAGCGCGCGGCACAACGTCTGCGACAGCGCGATGCCCAGGCCGCCGCCCACCGCCGCCAGCAACGCGCTCTCCGCCAGCATCTGCCGCAGCAGCCGCGTGCGCGACGCCCCCAACGCCATGCGCACCGCGATTTCACCGGAACGCGCGCTGGACCGCGCCAGCATCAGGTTGGCCAGGTTCGCGCAGGCGATCAGCAGCACCAGCCCGGTGATGGCCAGCAGCAGCCACAGCGCCGGATCGTAAGTCTCGCGCGCGCCGCTCACGCCGGTGGCCGCCGGATAGACCGACAGCCGGAAATGCCGGTACATCTGTTCGGCTTGCGGATCGCGGCCCGGCGGGAGGGTGGCTTCGAACACACCCGGGCTCATCGACGCCATCGCCGCAGAGGCCCGCTCCAGGGTCCAGCCCGGCTTCAATCGGCCCATCACGGTGACTTCGAAAACGTCGCGCCGCAGCGGCTGGTCGGGTTGGCAAAACGGCATGGCCAGGTCGAACGATTCGCCCACCGCCAGCCCGAAGAACTCCGGCGGCGTCACGCCGACTACGTCCACCAGCGCGCCGTCCGCGTACAGCTTGATACCCGATCCGATCTCGCGTCCGGCCAGTTCGCTCTGCCAGTAAGCATAGCTGGCCACCGCCGTCTTCACCGGGCAGGCGCCTTCGTCCGCGGGGTCCAGCAGCCGCCCGCGATACGGCTGCACGCCCAGCACGTCAAAGAAATTACCGCTCACCTGCAACTGGTTGAAATGCCGCATCTCCGCGCCGCGCCCCACGTAGCGTTCGTCCGCGCTCCAGGCGAAGATGCCCTTAAAAGCCGGCTGCCGGCCGCGGATCAGTTCCCACAGCGGGCGGGTCAACTCGCCGTACTGCTGGTTCAGCCCGAAGCCGTGATTGCCGCCGGCGATTTTTACCTCCGCCAGTTGCTCCGGATGGCGGATGGGCAGGTTGCGCAGGCGCACCGCGTCCAGTAATTGAAAGATCGCGGTGTTCGCGCCCATGCCCAGCGCCAGCGACAGGATCGCCACCGCTGCAAATCCGGGCGCAAGCCGCAAGCCGCGCGCCGCGTAGCGCGCGTCCTGCCAGAGACTCTCCAACCAGCCGACGGTATTCATGCGATAGATCTCCTCCCGCACCTGCAAGGGATTGCCGAACTTGCGGCGCGCGGCGGCGGCGGCTTCGGCGGCGGGCATGCCACGGGCAATGTTCTCGGCGGTCTCGGCTTCCAGGTGCGCGTCGATCTCGCGGGCGCGCTCCTGGTCCCACCAACGCCGCCGGATGAATCGCCGCCAGCTCATGGATTCTCCGGGCGCAGCACCTGGTTTATGGCGCGCACGAGCCGTTCCCATCGGCCCATCTCGACGCTCAATTGTCTACGCCCGGCGGCCGTCAGGCGGTAATATCGCGCTTTGCGGTTGTTTTCCGACGTTCCCCAGAACGATGCGATCCAGCCTTTATCCTCCAGGCGGTGCAGCGCCGGGTACAGCGAGCCGTGCTCCACTAGTAGAACATCTTCCGAACGGCGCTCGATGGCGTAGGCGATCGTGTGGCCATGCCCCGGACCGGGCGCCAAAATCTGTAAAATCAACATGTCCAGCGTGCCTTGCAGAATTTCGCCGGACGCCTGTTTCATTCCCATAGGCGGCTGGTTCCCTCCCGCTCCAGAAGAACGTCTACCGGAGCGATTATAGGTTTATACGCGCCGGCAAGGCAAAAGTTAGCAAATTCTATGCGGCGGCCGCCGCCAGGCGACCGGATGCAATTCTTGTGCCCGCCGCGGGCTACCATAGTTGCATGAAGTGGCGCCGTGTGCCTTGGCTGCCGGCGATAATGCTAACCCTGGCTGCGTCAGGCCGGTGCACATCCGCCGACGAAGGGCCGTTGGCCCGGTTCAAAGAAAAGATCCGGCAGGACCTGCGAGATATCCCCAATTACACCTGCCTGGAGACCATAGAACGAACGCGCCGAGCCACGCTCTCGCCCGAATTCTTGCCGGTCGATATCGTTCGTCTCGAAGTATCCAGCGTTGCAGGCAAAGAGCTGTTCGCTTTGCCGGGACGCCAGTTCCAGGATCGCAGTGCAGCAGCGTTGGTGACACACGGTGCCATCGCTTCCGGCATGTTCGCTTCTTTTGCGCGAGATCTGTTTGCCGAAGACAAGGGCACGCTCAAACGTAAAGGCGTGGAGAAGGTCGCCGGCCGGGCCGCGATCCGCTACGATTTTCGCCTCACGCGGGAGCGAAGTGGCTTTAAGTTGCAGGTCGGCAATTACTGGGAGATCGTTGCCGCCCGGGGCTCCTTCTGGTTCGATCCGGTTTCTCTGGATCTATTGCGCCTGGAGGTGCACGGCGCCGACATTCCATTTAACTTACACATCGACGACGCCGTCGTACGGACCGACTATTCCCGGACGCATATTGGTGCTTCCGATGCCCTGTTGCCCCAGCGGTCCGAGATGACGATGACCTATATATCCGGCGTGGCCAACCGTGACACGATCGGATTTTCGCAATGTCGAGCCTATCAGAGTGAGTCCAGGATCAGTTTCGACACGCCGCCCGCGGTGCCTCGTGCCGAGGTCCCCCGGCCGATGATGCCGCCGCCAGAGCCAGAGTCAGAGTCTGTGCCCGTTGTTGCGATCGAGCCGGCTCCGGCCCTGCCAAAGTCCTCCCTGCCTGCGGAGCAACCCTTGCCCCCGGCGGCGCCTATGGCAGCGCCACCCCCGGCGTCGGATGTGGTGATCCGCAGCTCCGTGCGCGAGGTCCTGCTGGAGGTGGCCGTCCATGACGGACATGGGCGTCTGGTAAAGGACTTGACTCCCGATGAAGTCAGCATCTATGAGGATGGCGTGCGCCAGCAGATTCAATCCTTCCACACGGTCGCCGGCAGGGATGTCCGCATCGAAGATGAGAAACAAACCAGGGCGGTTGCCGCGCCGGACCGGCGCATCGCTTTCAATCCCTTGCGGCTGATTAACATTGTCTGCCTGGTGTTGAACGATCTGAATCCGGATACGCGTGCCACGGCCTTCGATGCAGCACGCTTGTTTGTCGATACAGAACTGCGCCCGAACACGTTCATCGGTGTATTCGCTTTGGACGGCGGCGGTCTTCGCTCCCTGTATCCGTTTTCCAGCAGCCGCGAGCAACTCTTGAAAGCCGTCCAACTGGCTTCCGTGAATCAACTTCCATCCTTGAATGTGGGTGTGGCCGCGGCATTGAACGGTCTGAGCGCCACGGCGAATGCCCCTTTCGTCCCTGGTGGCGGAGCCGTGGGCGTGGCGGATGGGTCCAGCACAAGGAACCCGCTCGGAGTGCGCGGGGAGATAGGTTTTTCCGAGAATACAGGGCTGCGTGAGATCGATGCTCTGCGAGCGCTCGTCCGCCAACTCGGGGCGCTGGAGGTTCAGAAGACTGTGCTGCTCCTCGGAACCGGCCTCACCCGTCCGCCGGACCAGTTGGAATATTGGGATTCCCTGATCAAAGCCGCGAACGAGAACAACGTGCGCTTCTACGCCATGGACGTCTACGGATTAGGGGTGTGTCAGGGAGATACCGATCCCGATTGTGTCGCGCATTCGGCGGTGGCCCCCGCCATCGCCATGCTGCCGTATGTGGCGGCATTGAGCAAACAGCAAGCCATTCTGGATAATGGCAAGGCCGGCGCCGGCCAACCGGCTGGTTCCAACGCCGGACCGCCTGTATCATCTGCAGCCGCCCTAACCGCAGCGCAGGGAGGATCTTCTCCGTCGGCCACCGCTCAGATGGCGGAGTTGTCCCATCAGGACGACTATTTGAAGTTCATGGTCTCCAGTGCAAATCGTCAGGAGGCGGTCCGGGAACTGGCGGAGCGAACCGGCGGATTCCTGATCGCCAATACCAACAACACTGCCGGGCTTCTGGCGCGAGTGATGGAAGAGGTGGATACCCATTACGAGATCTCGTACCGGCCTAACCCCGACGCTGCCAACGAGCATTTCCGGAGAATCGAAGTGAAGCTGACGCGGCCTGGGTTGAAGGCGGAAACACGCGGCGGCTATTACGGAGCACAAAAAGAACAATGATGGCGGGATCGGCCGCTCCCGCAACAACAAATCGCTCCAGCCGCGTTTTATCCACAAAAAATGCAACCGCTTTGTGCCGCAAACGTAACAAAAGCAAGCCCGTAAATGTTGAGGAAAACCACTCGCCCGGCTTAAAATTCATTTGACTGTAACCTGGCTTTGCGTCAACATAGCGTTTGGTTCCAAGAGGTTCGAGGAACAGCAAGCCAAGCGGATGAGAGGCGAGCCTGGAACATTGATCCGCAGCCGGAGCTAGAAATAGAAGCGGCGGCGGGGAGCGAAAGGCAATCGGACGCATCCGTGAGGTGAGTCTCTCGATCGGTGGCCGGGTTGAACGCTTCGATCTGGAGGGGTCCAAAAGGCCCCAAAGGGGAGTGGAGATCCGGGGACTGATCGAGATTGCCGGGCGGGAGTCAGGAAACGGGCTTGCGGCGGCGAATTCACCCAATCCGGGGCTAACCGGAAAGGGGAAGGAGCCGCAAGCCGAACGGGCTTGATGAACGTCCTGCAAAGCAGCGAAGCGGCAGGCCGGGAACTTTGATCCTGGAATGGCAGCCTGGAAACGGGAGGTCGTTACAGGGGAGCGAAAGACCGCCGCGAGAAGCTGGCTCCGACTGGAAAGGCGCTAGTCGGCCTCCAAGGCGTTTGATCCGTTGCCCCCAAAAAGGGTGGCGGGGAGCTGAGGAGTTACCGGCGGGCACTCCGGTTGCAAAGCTCTGAGCCGTGCATGCCGGCGTCGGGTTTGGCTGAGCTTCGGATCACTTGGAACCATTTTTGTTTTTGGGCTCCTGAGCCTGCGCCCGTTCCCGCCAGCGATTAAAGCTGAAGACCTCCAGTCGCGGCCTGAAACCCACAAAGTTGTGACGGCAATACTCGCAGCGCCAGCGGTGCCCGCCGAGCCTGATCTTGAGTTTCATCATGGCGCCGGGCCAGTATTGCTCGTCGGTCCAGACGTTGAGGTCCTGGCGCAGGCATTTGGGACAGCGGCTGTAGACGAACAGGGACAGATCCCACGTACGGGCGATGAAGCGCCTGCCGCAGTCTCCGCAACGCAACGGCGAAATGCCGATAAAGTCGCGCAGTCTCTCCGTCAGGCTCCGGCTGCGGCTGGGGCGCAAGTAGCGGCTTCCGCAATCCGGGCAGCAGACCGTCATAGGGGCACGGTGGAGACGTCCTTGTGGGCGGCCACGTAGCGATTCAGGTAAGCGCTGAAGGCGGACTGTAGCGCGGCGCAGGCCGGACCGGAATGCGGAATGGCCCGGCCCTCGATCTCCACCACCGGCAGCAGGTTGCGCGTGGTGGAAGTGATAAAGACCTCGTCGGCGTCTTCCAGATTCTGTGGCGTGAGGGCGCGCTCGCGCACACGATACTGCGGCACCTCGATCTGATGCAGAAGCAAATCGCGGGTGACGCCCGGGAGACAGCCGGAGTTGAGCGGCGGGGTCCAGACGTCGTTTCCGCGCGCGACAAAGAGGTTCGCGGAGGTGCATTCGGCGACTTCGCCGTTTTCGTTGAGCAGGATGGTCTCGTCGAAGCCGCGGCGCTGCGCCCGTTCGAGCCACGTTAAATTAGCGCCCCAGGCCAGGATTTTGGCGCCGGCGAACTCTCCGGCGGCATAGCGCGCGCGGGGCGTGTAGCACAGGCGTACCCCGCTGCCCCACTCCTTGATGGCGGTGGTGAGCGCGATCAGGTCGCTGGCGCGGTCCATGGCCGGGCCTTCCCAAATGCCACCCTTGTTGCGCACCACCACCACGCGCAAAGTGGCATTGAATGCCTGGTTGGCATCGACTAAAGCCAGGAGCCCGCGGCGCACCGTTTCGGGATCCGGCGGCAGCGTCACGCCCAGTGCGGCGGCATCCTTGGACATCCGCGCCCAATGGTGCTCGAAAGCAAACAGCACGCCGTCGATTACACGGATGGTGCTGAAAACGCCCCAGCCGGCCAGCAATCCAACCTGTCCGGGCGCCAGCAGCGGGCTGGAAGCCTCGCGGATGTCATCGTTGTGCAGGACGAAGCGGTGCATTGTTTTTTCATTTTAGGCTGAAAACGGCAGCACCTGTTCACTCTGCGGATCGAAGCGGATGCGGCGCCGTTCCAGGTAGCTCTGGTTTGCCAGCAGGGCTGCCTGCGCCGCCCGGTGCCCGATGTAGACGTCCGCGTTCGGCAGCTTGCGCGAGCGGCAGCAATCCAGGAAATTGCGCACGTGGGCGTCGGTGATATCGCCCGGGATGCTACGTACCACTGGCGGAGCGTCCTTCTCGGCGGAGCGGAATTCGTAATGATGGCGATCGACGAACAGGCGCCCGCCCGAGCCCAGGAACGCCACGCCGTAGTCCGGCGCCACCGGAACCGCCAGCGAGCTGAAACTGACGCTGAAATCGCCGGGATATTCGTAGAGGGCGCTGATGGTATCGGGGGCTGTCCGCCCGTCGTGGAAATCGTTGTAGACGCCACCGGCCGCGACCGCCGAAAGCGGCCCGTCCTGGCCCATGAACATATGGACGACATCCATCCAGTGCGCCCCGAAATCGGTGAGCTTGCCGCCGCCGAAATCCAGGAAAGCCCGGAAGTCGAGGTACTGCGCCGGATTCCAATCGCGATATTTCAAAGGCCCCAGAAAACGGACCCAATCCAGATTGGCGGGCTTCTGCGCGGGTTCGGTGGGCAGGCGTTCGGCGGCGCCGCTATGCCAGACGCAGTCGACGTGCGAGATCTTTCCCAGCTTGCCGGAGGCGACGAAACGCTCGCGCGCCTCCAGGTAAATCTCGCCCGAGCGCTGCTGCATGCCGACCTGGCAGACCCGGTTGTTCACCCGCGCGGCGCGCACGATGTCCGGCCCCTCCTCGCGGCGCCGGGTCAAGGGCTTTTCGACGTAGACATCCTTACCGGCGTTCAGCGCGTCGATGGCGACGTCCTTGTGCCAGTGGTCCGGGGTGGCGATCAGCACCGCATCCAGGCCGCTCACCTCCAGCAGTTTCCGGTGGTCGCCGAACGGCTGCGCACCGGGAGCTTGCGCCACGCCCTTGTCCGCGCGGTCGCCCCATACGTCGCACACGGCGCGCACGTCCACCTGCCCGGTCTTCTGGAAAAACGAGCAGACATAGAGGCCGCGTTCACCGCACCCCACCAGTCCGAGCTGAACGCGGTCGTTGGCCCCGCGGACACGGGCGTAAGAGAGCGCCGTCAGGGCGGCGGCTTTGATTCCTTCGCGACGGGTCATCATGATCGTAGTTCATCATAACGTGGGGCGCGGAATATGGCTGGCGGAGTGCGAACGGTTTTGAGCCGTGTGGGGATCAGCGGGACTCGGTCTGTTCGGAGGAGATTTGCCAGGCGCCTTGATTGCGTACCAGGGTCATACGCTCTTCTTCTTCGCCCGCGGATCGCGCACGCCCGGCGATGCGCCAGTGTTTGCGGAACGTGGCCACGGCGCGGGTGTCGCTGATGGGCGTGATCCCCAGGCCCGAGATACGATACACCTCGAGACGTCCGTAGTGCGCGCGAGAGTCCTGCAAGCTCTGGCGGACCGCGTCGCGAGTCACTTCATGGCGCGAATAGTAGGTGCTGACGACCGGCGCATAACAGGCCGCCGCGGTGCCCACGTCGCCTTTCTTCAGCGATACGGCCCAACGATCCAGCAGCGCGTGAATGCCGGCAAGGTCCGGACCGGTGGCCGGCGTTCCTTCCACCATGGCTGGCGGGCCGCTCGCCGGCAGCGGCGGCGACGGTGCGGCCAAAGCCACCGGAGTACGCGGCAATGGTTGCGGACGCAGCCAGACATACCCGAGTGCGCCGCCCGCGAGGCCCAGCGCCAACGCGCCGATATACCAGGTCCGGCGGTTCTTTGGCGGGCGTTCCGGCTCCGCGATCAGCCGCGGCCGCGGCTCGGGCCAGGCGATGGCGGGATGCGCGGCCAGCGGGTCGGGCGCCTGCGGGCGATAGCGGCGCACGAAGAAATCCTCCGCGTTCGACCCGATCAAGCTGGGCTTGATCAAAACGATCAGATCTTCGGAATCGCCAAAGTAGGACCGCATCAGCTCTTCGTCGTCCGGCCCCAGGGCAAAATCGCCGGACGTATGGCTGCGGTAGTATCCCAAAACCGTCAGTCCCGTTTCGCCGTTGGAGCGGAACCATTCCAGGGTCTCCCGCAGCAGTCCGCAATCGCCGGGCGAAAGCCGGTAGGAAGGTCCGAACTGATGCTCGCAAGGCACCGGTTCGAAATCCTCGATTACGATGCGATCCGCGTCGCGGCGGCCCAGGAGGATGCCGCCGGCCTCGGCGGCCAGATGCGGCGCGGCAGCGAAAGCATCGTTGATTTCCTGATGGATGCCTTCCTGGACCCGGCGGAGGATGGCCACCGGTGGCGAGTCCGGCAGGGGCCACAAGGTCAATTCGAGTTCAAGCTCCTGGCTGGAGGACGATCCTGGCATGCGAGGTAGCCACTTACTTCAGACGGGCCGGCGCTCCAGTTCGTTGCGCCCGCTAGCCCGCCAGCCGGCACAGCAATTCCACTCCCCTCATAATATCGCGCCGGCGCTGCAGCTTATCGTACGCCTCCCGCTCGATGGTCAGCGGGCCGCGGTAGCCGATCTCTTTCAACTTGGCGACGAACCGATCCATCCCGACGGCTCCCTCCCCCAGCGGCTGCTCTGTGCCGAGTGCTCCGGGAGACGCCGGGGGCGGCCAGTTGCCATCCTTGCAGTGCACGCTGACCACGTGCGCGCGCAGAATGTCCAGGGCGTCGATCGGATCGCCGGTGCCATAGAGAATCATGTTGGCGGGGTCGAAGTTGATGCGCAGGTTGGCGCGCTGGGCGTCCGCGATGAAGGCCAGCAGCACGGGCGCGGGCTCCTGGCCGGTTTCGAGCGCGAAAGTCTGGCCCTGTCCCGCGGCATGATCGCACACCCGGCGGACCATGTCCCGCACCGCGATATAATCCGCCGACGAACGCTCTTCCGGCACGAAGCCGATATGCGTAGCGATGCTCCCAACGCCGAGCTCGGCCGCGAAATCGCTGACGGCCAGCGTCCGCCGTTCGCGTTCCGCGCGCGTCGCCGTCGGCACGAAGCCCACAGTCCGCTGTACCGTGGGAATGTCGGCATAACTCTCGCCATTGTAGGCGGCGAACACAGTCGCGAGGGTGAAGTTTTCATCCGCCAGAGCCTGCTTCCAACTCTGGGCGGCGCCCTCGAGGCGCAGGTCCCCCGGAATGCCCAGTTGGCCGCCGCGCACTCCCATCGATTTCACGTCGCGTACGGTTTCATACGGATCGCCGCCGGCCCAGAACATCACGCCGACTTCCAGAGCATTCAGTGCTTGCATGTGATTTTCTCTCCATTGCGCGCGCGCGATGCGAGCATCAGCTCCGCCAATTGCACCGCGGCGGCGGATTCTTCCGGCGGGCACGCGGCCGGCCTTGCGCCGCGCGTGGCGCAATCCAGAAAGTACTCCAGCTCCGCGCGGTAGCCGTCGCGGTCCGGCACATCAAGCGGATGAGCCGCGCCATCCGCACCGTATTCGGTCAGTGGCGCGCCGGCGGAACTGTACTCCAGCGTACCGTTATCGGCCACGATGGTAAATTCCATGGAAAACGGGAACGCCGCGGGATGGTGCCATCCGCCCGAGATGACCACGGCGCCGATCGACGGATACCAGAACTGTGCCACGATCCAGTCCACGCCCCGCGGCAGATCCTCGTAACCGGATGCCGTCACAGACTCTGGCTTACCGAAAGCGTGCAGGCAAAAGTCGATATCGTGGATCAGCAAATCAAAGACACCGCCGCCGCTCTGCGCCGGATCGCTCAGCCAGGCGCTCCACGCGGGCGCCGCGCAACGGCGGCGCAGGATTGCGGATCGCACTGGCCCCAGGCGTCCGGCGCGCAGGATATCCGCCGCCGTACGATAAGGCGGAATGAAACGCACTACCTGGGCGGCCATCAACGTACGGCCGTGGCGCTCGGCTTCGGCGATCATGCGGCCGGCGGAAGCGGCGTCCAGAGCCATGGGCTTCTCCACCAGCACGTGTTTGCCGGATCGCAGCGCCAGTATGGCGGCGCGCTCGTGCAGGTTCGTCGGCAGGCAGATATCCACCGCTTCCACATCCGGGTCGCGCACGGCCTCGTCGGCGCGCGTGTATTTGCGCACACCGGAAAAATCCAGGACCTCGCCAGGCCCGCCGAGGTTTCCGACCACGCCCGAAAGATCGCCGGACAGGCGCCGCTTGTCGTTACTGGCGACCGCGACTATCTCGGCGCCGGGAATCTGCCGCCAGGCGCGCAGATGCGTGCTGCCCATGAAGCCTAAACCGAGCACCGCGATTTTCATGCCTGGCCGATTCCCGCGCCGATCAGTTGCCCTTGGGCGAGTACGTTTTGGAGTACTTGTTGCGCTCGTTATAGACGATGTAGCTTCCGTCCGGATGCACGGTGACGCGAATCCAGTCGCCTGTATCGCCTACTTCGTCCGTGTTCGCAATGAAAGTATCCGGAGCGTTATTATCTTTGCCGCCTGCGATGGAATAGTGCAACTGCCAGATGTCCTCCAGGCCGGGCGAGGTGTGAATGGTCTTCCAGGTAGCGGGCGAACCGCCCTTGCGTGCGCCATTATCCATGATGGCGACACGCGGCGTGACGGCATGCACCAGGGCCGGCGAACTGGACAGGTCCGAACCGTGGTGCGTGACGATGTACAAATCCACCGTGCCGATCTTGTTGGCCGGGCAGACCAGTTGATGCTCTTTGTTCCAGGTCAGGTCCCCCAGGTCCAGGGCCTTGAAGTTGCCGAAGGTGATGAGCGTGCCGATGGACCGCGCGTTCTCGCTGGGATCGGGGGCATGCAGGCGGTCGCCCGGGCACAGCGGATTGGCTCTGCCGGCGCCTTCGAGCGGGCTGGCGATCTCGTCGCCGTCCGCGGTAAGAACCTTCACCTCCAGGCCTTTGATCGGAATCGTGTCGCCCGGCTTCGCCAGAATATGATTGCCCTTGGCGCGGTATTCCAGATAGGCCTTGTACAACTCGTTGGCGTGCGGATCGTGCTCCACGCTCTCGCCATGATCGATGAAGTTGAGGATGGGGAGTTTGGCGGCAAGTTGGGGCACGCCGCCCACGTGGTCCTCGTGGAAGTGCGTGATCAGCAGGTAATCGATCTTCTTGACGCCCGCGTGCTTGGCGGCGGCGGCGATGCGGCTGGCGTCACGGGCGTTGTGCCCGGACCAGCCGGTGTCGATCAACATGGATTCACCCGACGGCGCCACGAATAGGGTGGCCTGGCCCCCTTCCACGTCGATGAAGTAGATTTCCAGATTTTTGGCGGCAGGTAGCAGGGCAGCGCCCGCGAGCGCCAGCACGGTAATCACGAATGCGCGCATGCGTCGATTTTAGCGCCCCGCGGGCGCTGCGTCTCCGCGCCGCGTTAAGGTAGGAGTGTCGCCGGGCCGCGGCCGTCCTCCCGGCCCGCGGAAAGGAATGCGCGATTTTTCGATGTCATACCCTGCCCTGGTATTGTTCGATATCGACGGCACCCTGGTGCGCCGCGCGGGTCCGCATCACCGCCAGGCGCTGGTGGAGGCGGTGCGGCGCGTGACCGGCCTGGAGACCACTACCGATCATATTCCGGTGCACGGAATGCTCGATACGGATATTCTGACGCGCATGATGCGGGATGCCGGCGCGCGTCCGGCGGCCGTGCGGCGGGCCATGCCGGACGTCCTGCGGCAGGCGCAGGCGATCTATGGGCGCGACGTTCCGGATTTGCGGCGCAAATGCTGCCCCGGCGCGCGCCCATTGCTGAACCGCTTGCGGAAGAAGGGCCTGCTGCTGGGGCTGGTCACCGGCAACCTGACGCGCATCGGCTGGAAGAAGCTGGACCGCGCGGGCTTGAGATCGTATTTTCGCTTCGGAGCTTTCGGCGAAATGGCGCGGGATCGCGCCGGGCTGGCCCGATGGGCCATGCGCCACGCGCGCGCCGCGGGATGGATCGAACGAAGCGCGCCCGTATCGCTGGTGGGCGACGCGCCGAGCGACATCATCGCCGCGCAGCGCAATGGCATCCGCGCCATCGGAGTGCATACCGGGATCTCCACGCGCGGCGATCTGCTGGCCTACGCGCCGGATTTTCTGCTGGAAGACTTGCGCCGCCTGACCTTGAAGATGGTTCTGTAAGCCGCTCCGGCCAGCCGGTTACTTTGCCGATCCTGCCAGTACGACCGGCCCGGCTTCCCGCACCTCCGAAGCGATATCCGCGAACCTCTCGAAGTTGCCGGTAAAGCGCGCGCTCAACTCCGCGGCGGCGCGATCGTAGGCCTGCTTGTCGCCCCACATGCCGCGCGCGTCCAGGAAGTCCGGCGGCACGTGCGGGCACATTTTCGGCACGCTCACGCGGAAGAATGGATGCGGCTGGCTGGGTACGTGATCCAACTCTCCATCCAGTGCGGCGGTCAGCATGGCGCGCGTGTAGGGCAGGCGCATGCGCTCGCCGATGCCATAAGGTCCGCCGATCCAGCCGGTGTTCAACAGCCAGCAATTGACCCGGTGGAGACGCATCCTGTCGCCCAGCATGGCGGCATATTCGCCCGCGTGCCGCGGCAGGAACGGCGCGCCGAAACACGCGCTGAAGGTGGCCGAGGGCTCGCGACCCAGTCCGCGCTCGGTGCCCGCGACCTTGGCGGTGTAGCCGCTCAGGAAGTGATACATGGTCTGTTCCGGCGTCAGGCGCGAGATCGGCGGCAATACCCCGAAGGCATCCGCGGTAAGCAGGATGATATTACTCGGATGCGTGCCGACGCTGGGGAGCACTGCCCGGTCGATATACTTCAGCGGATAAGCCGCGCGGGTATTTTCGGTGAATTCGGCCGAATCGAAATCGAGCAGCCGCGTCTCCGCGTCGATTGCCACATTCTCCAGCACGGTGCCGAAGCGGATGGCGCTGAAGATCTGCGGTTCGTTTTCCCGCGACAGGCGGATACATTTGGCGTAGCAGCCGCCCTCAAAATTGAAAACCCCGTGGTCGCTCCAGCCATGCTCGTCGTCGCCGATCAGGCGGCGCTGCGGATCGGCGGAGAGCGTAGTTTTGCCGGTGCCCGACAGTCCGAAGAACAGCGCCACGTCGCCGCCGGAACCCACGTTGCACGAGCAGTGCATGGGCAGCACGTCGCGCGCGGGCAGCAGGTAGTTCAGTATGGTGAAGACTGCCTTCTTCATTTCCCCGGCGTAGCTGGTGCCGCAGATCAGCACCACGCGCCGGGTGAAATTGATGACGATACAGGTCTCCGAATTGGTGCCGTCTTCGCTGGGCGTGGCCTGCAGCCGCGGCGCAAAGAAGATGGTGAACTCCGGCACGTGGTCCTGGGTGCGCATGGGGTCGGCCCGCACGAACAACTGCCGCGCAAACAGCGCATGCCAGGCGTATTGGGTAACCACGCGGATGGGCAGGGTGTAGCGTGGATCGGCGCCCGCGAAGCAATCCTGGACGAACAGATCGTGCCCCTGCCAGTAGGCCAGCATCTTGGCGTACAGCCGGTCGAACATCTCCGGCGACATGGGCTGGTTGACCGGTCCCCACTGCACGCTGGATTCGGTGTTCTCGTCGCGCACGATGAACTTGTCCTTGGGGGAGCGTCCCGTGAACTGCCCCGTGCGCACCACGAAGGATCCGCCGGTAGCGAACAGGCCCTCGTGGCGCCGTACCGCGCGCTCCAGCAATTGCGCCGTACCCAGATTCCAATACGCAATATTGATGTTGCGGATACCGTGCCAGATCAAACCATGGCGGCTGGGTCGTATTCCGGCGTTGGGAGTGGCGGCCGATTGTTCCGTATCCATAGCTGTCCTTATAATATAGTTAAATGGTCTCGGGCTTGGTGCGCGCCGCCACGGCGGCCATCCTGGTTTCGCTCTCTTCACCCGCTCAGGTGATCGAGTTCGAATCCAATGGCCTGAAATATCAGACAATCACGAAGCGTGGCGTGACCGTGATGTTCGCCCATCTGCCGGGCCATGTACGCGAGTTCAGCATCCTGCAGGTGGCGGTCTCCAACGGCTCCGCCGCGCCTTATATCATTCGTCCCGAAGATTTTTCTTATCGCCGGGACGATGGCGGAGAAATGCGCGCATGGCATGCCCGCGACGTGGTGGAGCTGCTCAAGGAGAAGGGCGGGCGCGGCGATGTCATCAAGCTCGTTTCGGCCTATGAGACTGCGCTCTACGGGATTCCGCACATGCGCGTGGCGAATGCCTACGAGGCGCGCCGGCGGGCGGCCCTGGCCGAAGTGAGTTCCACCAAGCTGAAAGCCGCCGCTGCGGCATCCGCGATCGCGCTGGTCCAGACCAAGCTCATGCCGGGCGAATCCACCGACGGTGCGGTGTTCTTCGAGATGGAAGGCAAGTCTCTGGGACCGGGCCGCCTGATCGTGCGCACCAACACGGATACTTTCGAATTCCAGGGCGAGTAGAATCAATTCCGTGGAACTGGATCTGCGGACCTGCGCGCGGGCGCGGCTCACGCGGGACGCGCGATTTGACGGCCGGATCTTCATCGGCGTACGCACCACGAGGATCTACTGCCGGCCGATCTGTACCTCGCCGAAGGCCAACGAGCAGAACGTACGCTACTTTCCGTCCGCCGCGGCCGCCCACCAAGCCGGCTTTCGCCCTTGCCTGCGGTGCCGGCCGGAGTGCGCGCCCGGCACGCCGCTCGGGAACGGAATGCCCGGCACGCTTTCACGCGCACTGCGTCTGATGGCGGAAAACGGACCGGGGAATGCAGACCGGGAGGCTTTGGCGGGACGTCTCGGCGTTGAGCCGCGAGACCTGCGCCGGATGTTTGTCCAGCACCTGGGAGCGACGCCGCGTGCCGTAGCTCAAACGCGCCGGCTGCACTTCGCCAAGCGGCTGATCGACGAAACCGATCTGCCCATGGGCCGGCTGGCGTTGGCCGCCGGCTTCGGAAGCGTGCGGCAGTTCAATGCCGCGATCCGGCAGGTCTATCGGCGGACACCCACCGCAATCCGCCGGCTGGCGCGCAGGACGATTGCGCCCCCGCGGAACGAGTATCTCTTCCGGCTGCATTTCCGTCCGCCTTACCACTGGGATGGGATGCTGGCCTTTCTTTCTCCGCGCGCCACTCCCGGGGTCGAAGCAGTGCGCGATGGAACCTACTACCGTTCGATCGACTGCGAGGGTGAGCATGGGTGGCTGGCGGTTTCAGCGCTCCCGGGCGAAGATGCGCTGGCGGTGCGGATAGGAATCGGCGATCCGTGCCTGCTGTTCCGGATTATCGAACGCGTACGGGCGATGTTCGACCTGAACGCCGACTGTACCGCGGTTGCGCATACGCTGGCCGGCGATCCGGTGCTGGCCGCTCGCACCGCGGCCTGTCCCGGGCTGCGGATACCCGGCTGCTGGAATAGTTTTGAACTTGCCGTGCGTGCGATTCTCGGCCAGCAGATCACGGTCAAAGGCGCGACGGCGCTGGCGGGGCGCCTGGTGCAGGCATATGGGCAGCCCAGCGCCGGCCCCTGCGGCGTGGCGTACGTCTTCCCGCCGCCGGAGGTGCTGGCCCGTGCGAGTTTGACCGGCATCGGACTGACCGGTAAGCGCGCCGAAACCATTCGCCGTCTGGCCCGCGCAATCTGCGACCGCCGGATCAGCTTTGATAACGGGGCCGATTCCGAAAGGCTTTTGCACGACTTGTGTGAAATCCCCGGCATCGGGACCTGGACCGCACAGTACGTCGCTATGCGCGCGCTGGGAGAGCCGGATGCGCTGCCGTCCGGCGACCTGGGCATGCTGCGCGCGCTGGGCCTGCGCCACGCCCGGGAACTGGAAAGCCGCGCGGAAACGTGGCGGCCGTGGCGCGCCTATGCCGCGATATACCTGTGGACCGGCAGCCATGCGCCAGCCGGCGGTGGTACTCAATCCGTCTTTACCGCGTCGCTCTGATCCGCTCCAATCAGCCGCCGATGGTACAATCGGGCAAGAGAGGGTCTGCAGTTGACCAAAGCCACCTGGGACTTACCCCGCACGCTCGGCGCTCTTCGCAATAGTACTTTCTCCGAAGATCGCATTCGCGACCGCTCCGTCAAAGACGAGTTACGCGCCAACCTGATTCGCAAACTTCAATGTCCCACGCCGCTGTTTCCCGGCATCGTGGGCTATGAAGAGAGCGTGGTGCCGCAGGTAGTGAATGCGGTCCTGTCGCGCCATAACTTCATCCTGCTCGGACTGCGCGGCCAGGCCAAAACCCGGTTGATCCGCATGCTCACCACGCTGCTCGACGACTTACTGCCGTACGTGGAAGGCTGCGAGGTCCACGACAATCCGTACCGGCCGATCTGCCGCCGCTGCCGCAACCTCATTCAAGAAGAGGGCGACGATACGCCCATAGCCTATCTTTCGCGTGAACACCGGTATGTAGAGAAACTCGCCACGCCGGATGTGACCATCGCGGACATGATTGGCGACATCGATCCGATCAAAGCGGCGCGCCGCGGCCAGGACATTTCCGACGAATTAACCGTGCACTACGGCCTGTTGCCGCGCGCGAACCGCGGCATCTTCGCTATCAACGAGCTGCCCGATCTGGCGGGCAAGATTCAGGTCGGCTTGTTCAACATCATGCAGGAAGGCGACGTGCAGATCAAGGGCTATCCGGTGCGCCTGCCGCTGGACCTGATGCTGGTGTTCACGGCCAATCCGGAAGACTACACCGCGCGCGGCAAAATCATCACGCCGCTCAAGGACCGCATCGGCAGTGAGATCCGCACGCACTATCCGGCCACGCTCGATGAGGGTATGGCCATCACCGAACAGGAAGCCTGGCTGAAGCGCGACACGCCCATTAACGTGCATGTGCCGATCTATATCCGGGAAATCGTGGAGCAACTGGCGTTTCTGGCCCGCGAGGACAAGCGCGTGGACAAACGTTCGGGTGTTTCGCAGCGGCTGCCAATCTCCGTGCTGGAAAATGTCGCCTCCAACGCCGAACGGCGCGCACTGAAAGCCAAGGAGTCCATGGCCGTGCCGCGGGTGCTGGATATCTACTCGGCGCTGCCATCCATCACCGGCAAGATGGAATTGGAGTACGAAGGCGAGTTGAAGGGCGGCGATGCGATCGCGCGCGACTTGATCCGCGTGGCGGTGGGCAAGGTCTACGACAAGTATTTCGAAGGGGCCAATGTTTCCCAGATCGTCCAATGGTTCGATCTGGGCGGGACGCTCAAACTGGATGAAACCATCGATTCGGCGGGTATGGTCAAGATGTTAGGGCCGATCCAGGGGCTGATGGAGAAGTTGAAGGCCCTGAAGCTCTCCGCTAACGAACCGGACGCGGTGCGCGCTTCGGCGGCCGAGTTCGTTCTGGAGGGTCTGTACGCCCACCGGCGCATCAGCCGCAACGAAGAGCGCGGGTTCGGCGCCGAAGAGCGCAAGCGGGAAACGCCGCGCGAAGAGGGCCAACCGCAGCGGCCGAACTTCCGGCGGCAGTACAACTAGGTTTGGGTGCCAGTTTTCCGGGTGCTGGGTGAAGATCAGCTATTCCAAGTATACGGGTGAGGACTTCGGTATCAGCGCCGAGGATCTACTGCAGGCGCTCTCCGATTTTCTTCTGCAAAGCGGGTTCAACACCCAGTACATGCCCTTCAGCGAGTGGAACGAGCACACGCTGGAGGATCTGAAGCAGGCCATCCAGCAGGCGCTGGAGCATGGCGATTTGTTCGACAACGAGCAGATGCGCGAGATGATGGAGCGCCTCCAGAACCTCACGCCGGAGCAGATGGAGCAACTGCTCGAAAACCTGGTGCAGAAGATGATCGACGAGGGCCAGATCACCGTCGAGCAGCCGGCCGACGCCCAGCCCGGCTCGGCGGGCCCGGCCAGCGGCCCGGAGGGCAAGGTGCGCTTCGAGGTCACCGACAAGTCCCTCGACTTTCTGGGATTCAAAACCCTGAAGGACTTACTGGGATCGTTGGGTAAATCCAGCTTCGGCCGCCACGATACGCGCGACTTGGCCACGGGCATCGAGGCTTCGGGTTCATCGAAGCGCTACGAATTCGGCGATACATTGAACCTGGACATCAGCGAGACTCTGTTTTCGGCGATCCGGCGGGAAGGCGCCAAAGTGCCGCTCGACATGCAGTACGAAGACCTGCATGTGCACCAGTGCGAATATCAAAGCTCCTGCGCCACGGTGCTGATGCTCGATTGCAGCCACAGCATGATCCTCTACGGCGAGGACCGTTTCACGCCGGCCAAAAAAGTTGCCCTCGCGCTGGCCCACTTGATCCGTACCCAGTATCCCGGCGACAGCCTGCGCTGCGTTCTGTTCCACGATTCCGCCGAGGAACTGGCCATCAGCCAGTTGGCGCGCGTGCAGGTGGGGCCCTATTACACCAATACGCGCGACGGATTGATCCTGGCGCAGCGCCTGCTGGCGCAGGAGAAGAAGGACATGCGCCAGATCGTCATGATCACGGACGGCAAGCCCAGTTGCCTGACATTAGAAGACGGCCGCGTATATAAGAACGCTTTCGGGCTCGATCCGCTGGTCATCAGCCGCACGCTCGAAGAAGTCAATCGCTGTAAGAAGCAGGGCATCATCATCAACACCTTCATGCTGGCCAGCGATTACGGGTTAGTGAACTTCGTGCAGAAGGTGACCGAGATCTGCCGCGGCAAAGCTTACTTCACGACGCCGTACACCCTGGGTCAGTATCTCTTGATGGATTATATGAATCGCAAGACCCGCACGATTCATTAAAGACTGTCCCGGCCCGAGCTAGCGGCAATGCGCCCCGGCCAGGATCGTGAGCAGGTTCCAGGCCACCAGCCCGGCGTACCAATACGTGACCCAACGGATGAGATGCTGCTTGTGCAGGACGATGCAGGCGCCGCCCAGCGCCAGCGCGACGGCTTTCGACAAAAGCAGGCCCGCGACCGGTCCGAACTGCAGGAGTGCGCGGATAAAAGGGCTGGCCTCCGCCAGTCCGAATCTGAATCCGATGAGGGTCGTAAAAACGTCCAGCACCTGCAGGTACAGAAACATCTGTATGTAGAGCATTTCTGCTGTCCCGTTCGAAGGCTTGCGCCAAGTGGCGGTTGATTCTTCCATCGCGCCGAAAGTCTCATTATAGACGCCGCATTGGAGGAGGGACCGGTAATGAGCGTACTAAAGGTGGCCTAAGCCGGCGAAAAGATGTGTGCCATTACCAGGAACGACACCACTCCGAGACAGATCCGCACCGCGCCCGGCAACCGGAACGCCTTGGCGCTGCCGACGTCCAACTGCTCGCGTGTCAGGTGCGGCGCCCGCCAGCGCGTCAACTCGCCGATCATGAATCCCATATTCCAAAACGTCTGCCGCAGCCGTCCCTTCAGTAAGATCAATGGAATCGCCAGGATGCCCCCGATGAGCGCCGTTAACAGGAAAATGCCCAGGAAGTCGGAGATGCCCACCATGGCGCCTACGGCGGCAAGCAGTTTTACGTCGCCGGCCCCGGTCATATGGAGGATATACATCAACAGGTTCAGTCCGAAGGCAAAGGCAAAACCCTTGGCAGCCAGCCAGACCCCGGCCAGCGGCGTGGGGTAGGCGAGCGCGGCGTTTAAGGCGAAACCGAGGACCAAAGTGCTTACAGTCAACCAGTTAGGAATGCGGCGCGAGCGCAGGTCGGTCACCGTGGCGACCAGCACCGCCAGCAGCAGGAAGAATTCAATGCCCACGGCGGGGCGGGTGAAATGAATCACAGGCACCAGTATACAGATCGGCTGATGGGGCGTTAACCATAACAAAGGTTAATTCAGGCCCTTGAAATGCTGCCGTGGATCCCGCACTCATGGCACACGATCTGCGTTTCGCTTTGCGCACGCTTTCGCGCAGTCCGCTTTTCAGCGCCGTAGCGGTACTGTCCCTGGCATTGGGAATTGGCGCCAATGCCTCTATTTTCTCCCTGCTGGACCAGGTCCTCTACCGGTCGCTGCCAGTGCGCGACCCGCGGTCGCTGGTGGTTTTTCACACCGATGAACACAGCTCCGGCCACTCCTCCTCGGATAACAGTCAGACCGTCTTCTCCTACCCGATGTACAGGGATTTGCGCGACGGCGCCAAGGTCTGCAGCGGGGTGGCGGCGCGCATGGGAGAGGCTGTCAGCGTGGCGTGGGGCGGCCAGACGGAACGCGCCGGCGCCGAGATCGTCTCGGGCAACCTGTTCCAGGTGCTCGGCGTGGGGGCGGCCATGGGACGCACCATCGCGCCGGAAGACGACGGTGCGCCTGGAGCCCATCCGGTGGTCATGCTGAGCCACGACTACTGGGTACGCCGTTCTGCCTCCGACCCGGGGGTGCTGAACCAGAAGGTGTCCGTAAACGGACATCCGATGGTCGTAATCGGTATTGCGCCGGCGAGTTTTCGGGGAATCCTTTCGGGCGAGAACCCCGAGTTGTTTGTCCCCATCGCGATGAAACAGGCGCTGACGCCGGCCTGGGACGGTTTCACCAATCGCCGCGAACGGTGGCTCAACGTGCTGGGCCGCTTGCAGCCGGGCGTCACCGTGGCGAAAGCGGAGGCGGCCATACAGACGGTTTACCACCCGCTGTTGGAGGCGCAGGTCAAACAATACCCGGAGGGCAGCAAGCGTACGGAGCGTCTGATTCTCAACCAGAAACTGGAGCTTCGTCCGGCCGCGCAGGGCATCAACCAGCTACGCCAGGCCTGGGAAAGGCCCCTGGTGGCGCTGATGACCCTGGTCGGGCTGGTGCTGCTGATTGCGTGCGCCAACATCGCCAATCTGATGCTGGCGCGGGCCGCCTCGCGCCGCCGGGAAATGGCCATTCGCCTGGCCCTGGGCGCGGGCCGGCGATCCCTTTTGCGCCAGTTGCTCATCGAGAGCCTGGTGATCGCGATTATGGGTGGACTCCTCGGATTGCTGGTTTCGGTGTGGACCACCAGCGCGCTGCTCCACGTGCTGCCCAGCGATGCCACCGGCGGTTGGATCGTGGCAACGGTCGACAGCCGGCTGCTGCTCTTCACGCTGGCGGTTTCGGTTTTTACCGGCCTTCTATTCGGGCTGGCGCCGGCGCTCCAATCCAGCCGCGCCGAAGTCGCCTCCACCCTACGCGAGCAACCCGCCGCACTGGCCTCCGCCGGCGGCGCCGCACGTTTCCGCAGCATGCTGGTGGTCGCCCAACTGGCCCTGTCTCTGCTTCTTCTGGTAGGCGCCGGCCTGTTCGCCCGCAGCCTGTTCAACTTGTTGCGCGTGAATCCCGGCTTTCATACCGGGCGCCTGTTGACCTTCGCCATCGACCCGTCGCTGAACGGCTACACTAAGGATCGCGGTTTCGCCCTGTACCGCGATTTGCAGGAGCGCATCGCGCATCTGCCGGGAGTCGCGGCGGTGGGGGCCGCCAATCCCGGACCGTTCACCAACAGCAATCGCGGGAGTAACATCACCGTCGAAGGCTACCAGGCGCGCGACGACGAGAACATGGATGTCTCCCGCCACGTCGCCGGCCCGGGCTATTTTCACGCGCTGGGCGCCGCCCTGGTGCGCGGCCGTGAAATCAATGAAAGCGATCTCACTTCGCCGCAAAAGGTAGTGGTGGTGAACGAGGCATTCGTGCGGCGCTTCTTCGGCGATCGCGACCCGCTGGGCCGGCATATGATGTTCGGCGCCAGCAATCATCCCAAGCTCGACCGTGAGATCGTGGGCGTGGTTCGCGATCTCAAACACAATAGCCTGCGCGAAAAGCCGCAGCCGGCAGTATTCTCCGCGTACACCAACGACGAAGACCTCGGCCGCCTGGAGTTCTATGTGCGCGGCAGCGGTGACACGGCCGGGCTGGGCAGCGAGATCCGCCGCATCGTGCAGCAGATGGACGCGGGTCTGCCTGTCTTCGACATGCAGCCGGTCGAGATACAAATAGAAGAATCCGTCCAGATCGACCGCTTGATCGCGATTCTGTCATGTGCCTTCGGCCTGCTGGCGACGCTATTGGCAGCCATCGGCCTCTACGGCGTGATGGCTTACACCGTGGCGCGCCGGACCGCCGAGATCGGCATCCGGATGGCGCTCGGCGCCGTACCGCGTGACGTGCTCTGGCTGGTGATGCGTGACGTCGGACTGCTGGTGGCCCTCGGCCTGGCAATCGGCTTACCGCTAGCGCTGGCGCTCAGCCGCCTGGTAGCATCGCAGCTCTTCGGATTAAAGGCGGGCGATCCCGTCATCTTCGCGGTGGCCACCCTGGTGTTGGTCCTGGTGGCGGCTCTATCGGGATTTATCCCGAGTAGCCGGGCCGCCCGCATCGACCCGATCGTGGCCCTGCGCAACGAGTGACCCCGCTAAGCGGCTCTCATCGGACCTATAAGTTTGCTCCCCGCTGACATTCCTATGACATCCGTGGGTCGGGGCTGACTTAAGCTCAGAATGTAGTTTGAGCTATTGGAGGTCGTATGAGACTAAGGATCGCTTCGTTGGCTCTGGTATTTTGTGCGGCGGCGGCCGCACAGAGTTCTTCCGGGTATGTATATGTTGCGCCGGGCGGTGCCACCTCGTCCGGCAATACGTCGATGACCCTGCAGATGGGTGTTGGCGGCGACTTCATTCTCGGCAAAGGAATAGGCGTTGGCGCCGAGGTCGGCGCCGTGGGTCCCCGCAGTGACTTCTCGGGCGGCGTGTTGGGCTTGTTCTCGCCGAACGCGAGTTACCATTTCGTTCATTCAAAGGAGAACAAGTTCGATCCGTACGTTACGGGGGGTTACACGATGTTCTTTCGCGCCGGCCATGAAAACCTGTTCAACTTCGGCGCCGGCGCGAACTACTGGTTCGCCCGCCGGGTCGGCCTGAAAATGGAGTTTCGGGATCAGGTCTACACCCAATTCACGCCCGTCCACTTCTGGGGTGTTCACCTCGGCCTGGCATTCCGTTAGGCCGCTGCCTCAAAAATCCGCACGGACGGGCGTCATTTCGGACCCCTTTGACTTTTATCATCCAATCGAGCATATTAAGACTCGGAAGGGGCGTGGCTGTTCTTGGCTGGCAGCGCTGGTATCCGGCTGGCGGCCGTCCTGTGCGGGCTGGCCGCAGCCTGTGGTTCCACCGACGCGCCGCGAACCGGCGGACCCAAGCCCGAAGCCGTTCGGGCCTTCGACCGTTATATCCGTTTGACGGAGTTGGTTCTGAAAGCGCGGCTGCACGAGGAGCCGGGCTGGCTCTGGCCCGGCACCGAGCCGCTTCGCCCCCGTCTTCTCGCGGGCGATATCATCTCCGCGCCGCGTAACACGCGCGGCGATATCAAGATCCCGCAGGCCCTGATTCACGATTGGGTCGGAGTCGTCTTCATCCCCGGCGTTACGCTGCCGGAGGTACTGAACGTCGTCCAGGACTACGATCATCACAAAGAGACTTACCGGCACGAGGTTATGGACTCCAGGCTTCTGGATCACAGCGGCAACGATTACCGGGCCTACCTGCGATTGCTGAAGCGCAAAGTGATCACCGTGGTGCTGGATACCGAGCATCAGATCCACTACGAGCCGCTCAGCGAGAATTGCTGGTATAGCTCGTCATACAGCACGCGGATCAAAGAGGTCGGGAGTCCGGAGGGTCATGACCATGGTTTTCTCTGGCGGCTCAATTCCTACTGGATGTTCCTCCAGAAGGATGGCGGAGTGTACGTGGAATGCGAGGCGGTCTCGCTGAGCCGGACAGTTCCGGACAGCCTGGCGTGGCTGATCGGACCGGTCGTCCGGGGTTTGCCGAGGGAGACGTTGATCAGCACGCTGCGCGCCACGCGGAGGGCTCTGGTATCGTCCAGGCACACGCCATGAGAGCTTTGCCTTTGGCAGACATTTCCATGACATTCTCCTTCCGGGCGCCGCCTAGAATTGGGATTGTCCGGCGAATGCGAGCACGATCGTGGATTGGCTAAGACACCATCGGCGGATGGCTCTGATCCTGGCGGCCATTTTTGTGCCCTACGTGGTCCTGGTGGTGTTGAGCGTACAGGTCATCACCCAGGACCGGGGACTCCGCGAGGTGCGCCGCGCGGAGCGCCGGCGCCAGATTCTGAGCCGGGTGCGGCTGGAACTGCTGGCGCGCCTGGAAGCCATCCGGCGCGACGAGACCCGCACGGACCTGAAGCCCGGAGAGCGGTATCGGCACCCGGAGGTCGTTCTGGTGGGTTGGATCGACCAGGGCCGGCTGATCCTGCCCTGGGAAGCCGAACCTGCCTCACAAAGCCGTGAGCCCTTTTCGGATACGCCGTTCGAGGCCGGTGTCGGCAACTGCGAGCGTACGGAGTTCGGCGGCGCCACCGCCGCGGCCGCCGTGCCGTGCTACCAGGCTTTGGCCGCCGGGGCACGCACCGCCGCCCAGTCCGCTTATGCCCGCCTGCTCTGGGCCCGCGCGCTGGACAAGGCCGGACGGCGCAAGCCCGCGGCGGCCTTGTTTCAGACCTTGCTCGCCGGCAGCGCCGCGGTCACCGATCCGGACGGCGTTCCGGTGGCGCTGCACGCGGCACATTGGCTGGCGCAAGCGGGCTCCCGGCCCCCCGAGTTGAGCCAGCGCGTAGAGGCGGTTCTATCGTCGCGCTCCTGGGCCACCCCGGCTGTCTCCTTTCTGGCCTCCGAGATCGCCGACCGCCTGGTGCGCACCGCGGCGAACGCAGAGGAGTGGCGGCAGGCCCAGGGACTTCGGCGCCATGTGACCGGGCTCGTGCGGCTCACCGAGCAGGCCGAGTGGCTGGACGGCGATCTGCAGCGCCTGGGGCTGCTGCGCCCCGAACGGCTGAACCGGCCGATCTGGACACCGTACGGCCAGGACCTGTGGCTCATCGGCGCGGTATCCGGAAAAGAAGACCGCACGGCGATCATCGTGGTTCGGGCGCGGGATCTCCTGGAGCCCATCGAGACCCGCTTGGGACTGCGCTTCACCGATGCGCCGGAGTCCCGTGGCGAATCGTTAGGCGAGTCTTTTCCAGGACTGAAGGCGGTCTTCGCGGCGTCCGGCGACCTGCCCGCCGGCCTGTCGGCGGATTCGGAACGCCGCCTGTATTACTGTGCGCTCCTGCTCATCGCCGCAGCGACCTCCTTCAGCGGGTATCTCTTATGGCGCGACCTGCGCCGGGACCTGCGCCTTTCGGAGCTGCGTGCCCAGTTTGTTTCCAGCGTTTCGCACGAGTTGAAAACCCCCCTCACGGCCATCCGCATGCTGGCCGAGACCCTGCAAATGGGCCGCATCCGCGATCCCGCCTCGCAATCCGAGTATCTGGAAACCATCACTAACGAGTGCGAGCGGCTGTCCCGGCTGGTGGATGAGGTGCTGCTCTTCGCCAAGGCCGATCAAGGCAGGTTGCTCTACCGCTTCCGTCCCGTGCACCTCGAAGACACGGTGCGCGCCGCCGCGCGGGCCTTGGAGTATCCCCTCCGCCAGAAAGGTTTCGCGCTGGACATGCAGATCGAAACCGGCCTGCCCGCCGTGCGGGCGGACGAGGATGCGCTGGAACAGGCTGTCCTCAACCTGCTGTCGAACGCCATGAAGTATTCCGGGGACAGCCGGGACATCGCCTTGCAGCTTTGCCGGGAAAACACCGGCGCGGTCATCCGCGTCTCTGACCGCGGGTTGGGCATCCCGCCGGAAGCGCAGGGCCATGTCTTCGAAAAATTCTATCGCGCGCCTACGCGGGAGAACCAACTCGTTCCCGGAACCGGACTGGGATTGGCGCTGGTGGCACAGATTGTACAGGCGCACCGGGGCACGGTGCGGGTGGAAAGCGTGCCGGGCAAGGGCAGCACGTTTTCTATCTGCCTGCCTGTGGAGAATAACAATGAGTCTGATCCTGGTGATTGAAGACGATCCCGCCATCCTGCGCGGACTGTCGGACAACCTCCGCTTCGAGTCCTATGACGTGCTCACCGCGGGCGACGGCGAGACGGGCTATAAGCTGATTACCGAAAAGAAGCCGGACCTGGTGTTACTCGACTTGATGCTGCCGAAGCTCAGCGGATATGAAATCTGCCGTAAGGTGCGGGCCCAAAGCATCCAGATACCCATCCTCATGCTGACGGCCCGGGGCGAAGAGACCGACCGCGTGCTCGGGTTGGACCTTGGCGCGGACGATTACGTCGCCAAGCCATTCTCCATCCGGGAACTGCTGGCCCGCATCCGCGCCATCCTGCGCCGTGTGCAACGGCCTGAAATACTCCCTGACGAGCTTCGCTTCGACGATGTCGTAGTGGATTTCCGTTCCTACGAGGCGTCCAAGGGCGGGCAGCCGCTGGAATTGACGCGCAAGGAATTCCAGGTGCTTCGCCTGCTGGCGGCGCGCGCCGGTGAAGTACTGACGCGGGACGAATTGTTGAACGAAGTGTGGGGCTACGAGAATTACCCGACCACGCGCACGGTAGACAACCATGTGGCTTGCCTGCGGGCTAAGCTGGAGCGGAATCCAGCCGATCCGCAATACCTGCGCACCGTGCACGGCGTCGGTTACAAATTAGTGCTGAAACCGGCAGCCTGACAAATTCCAGACAAACAAATTACCAGATTCCGGCGGACGCAAGTCCGATCGCATGACATCCGTTTTTGCCGGCGCGGTTATCCTCGACTTGTTTGAAGGAGGTTTCCGATGTCCGGTAAGTTCATGCGGCGCACATTACGAAATGTCGTTTTCCGAAACCGCCCTTATTTCGCCCACCTGGCGTTGACCCACCGGTGTAACTTACGCTGCCGTTTCTGCCATATCCAGGATGAGAAGTTCCAGGAATTAGATACCGATCAGATGAAACGCGTTATCGACGTGCTGGACGATATGGGAGTCGGCGTATTGAGTATCTCGGGTGGCGGCGAACCGCTGTTTCGGGACGATTTCGACATCATCGTCAATTATGCGGCCCGCAAAGGGCTGTATACCAAGCTCACTTCCAACGGCACGATGCCGTTGAGCCGCTATGAGCGGCTGCTGCGCTCCGACGTGCAGGAGATCGGCATCTCGCTTGACGGAGTGAGCGGCAATGATCTGCCGTTCAGTCACGTGGGCCCCAGGATTCTGGAGACCATCCAATACCTGCACGATCACCTGCCGCCGCACAAACAGCTGACCCTGAACGTGACGGTCACGGATGCCAACCGCGAACAGATCGACAGAATTGTGGCTTACTGCGCCCGCTCGTTTCCCAATGCCAAGGTATGGTTGAATCCGGTGGTTGTGGGATCCGGCAAACTGCGGACCGGCACGGTGCGCAAGACCAATCCCGACTACCTGCGCCGCTGCAAGGCGCCCAATCTGCTCTCGGCCCGGTTTTACACATCCGCGGTGGAGGAGCAGTATCGCAGCGACACATTCGACTGGGGCTGCCAGGCCGGCCGGATGTTCTTCGACATCAAGCCCAACGGCGACGTCTGGATCTGTCAGGATCAACCGGCGCGCGCGCCGCTCAACGTCCTGGAACCGGGTTTTGCCCGGAAGATGCGGGCAATGAACGTGGATTACCGGCGCGAATGCAGCGGATGTACTTACTCCTGCTACCTGGTTACGCAGAAGGGTCTGGAGATCCGCCATTGGCCGGACATGGCCGGCTTGTGGTGGACATCGAACACCCAGCCCGGGGACCGTTGCCGCCGGGCCGCCGAGCGCTACGGTTGGGTGGCCGGATTACTCAGCTTGTGCGCGGACAGGCTGCGGCCCCGTATCCTGGGCCCGGCCCTGGGGGCGCTGCTCGTCCTGCTGACGGCGGGCCTGCTCTCCGCGCAGCCGCCGGCGGCGGACCAGGAGCAGATCCTCGCCAGCATGGAGACGGCGAACGCGGCCCGCGAACAGAATCTGGCTTCGTATCGCAGCCTGCGCACGTACCGGGCGGCGAATCCGCGATTGCGCCGCCAGGCATGCGTGAAATCGGAAATGTGGTACCAGGCTCCCGGCCATAAGGCGTTTCGCATCGTGGAGCGGAGCGGCTCGCGCGCCGTGCAGCAGCACGTGATCGAGCCTTTAATGGCCGTCGAGAAGGCCAATGCCCCGGCGGCGGCGCGCCGCGATGTGGAGATTTGCCGCCGTAACTACGAGTTCCGGCTGGTCGGGTTCGATGACGGAAACGGGGCTTACGTGTTCCAGGTGCAGCCGCGCACCCGTTCCCGGTTTCTGTTTCGCGGACGCGTGTGGATCGACCCGGCCACGTACGGCATCCAGCGCATCGAAGGCGAGCCGGCGCGTTCTTCGTTCTGGGTGAAGCGCACGCACTTCATCCACGAATATGGCCGATTCGGCGACTTCTGGTTTCCCGTACGCCACGCCACCGAAGCCGACTTGCGCTTCTTTGGCAGGTCCAGCCTGACGATCGAATACACCGATTACGATTGGGCGCCGGCTTCAGCTCGCGGTACGCATTGAACCCGAGCTATGATGATGGTGCATGCCGCAGGCCCTCCCCACGGTGGTGATCGTGGGCAGACCCAACGTCGGAAAATCGACCCTTTTCAATCGCATCACCGGACAGCGCCGCGCCATCGTGGGCGACGAGCCCGGCATCACGCGCGACCGCCTGCACGGTACGGCCGAGTATCATGGCCGGCGCTTCGAGTTGATCGACACGGGCGGAATCGTAGTCGATGATTCCGAATATATTCCGAACCAGATCCTGAAGCAGGCGCGGGTGGCGTTGGAGCGCGCCGCCCACATCATTTTTCTGGTCGATGGACGCAGTGAGATCACCGCCTCGGATCGTGACCTGGCACGCGTGCTGCTGCGCCTCGGCAAGCCCGTGTCGCTGGCGGTGAACAAGGCCGACACGGCGGAGCGCGAGAGCCTGGCGCATGACTTCTATTCGCTCGGCATGCGCGAAGTCTTCCCCGTATCCGCGGAGCACGGCATCGGCGTGGATACCCTGCTCGACCACGTCACCGCCGGGTTCGACGCCACCGCCGCCGCCGAGTATTCCGAGGCCATCAAGGTGGCCATCATTGGGCGGCCCAACGTGGGCAAGTCCACGCTCCTGAATGCGCTGGCGGGCGAGGAGCGCGCTATCGTGTCGCCTGTCGCCGGCACCACCCGCGATTCGGTGGACGAAACCGTGACCCGCGACGGGACCAATTACACGTTTGTCGATACCGCCGGCATCCGCCGCAAGGGCAAGACCGAGCTGATGGCCGAGAAACTCAGCGTGGTCATGGCGCGCCGGAGCATCCGCATGGCCGACGTGGTGCTGTTGTTGATGGATGCGTCCGAAGGCGTGCTGGGCCTGGATGCCACCATCGCCGGCTATGCGCACGAAGGCGGCCGCGGCGTGATCGTCTGCGTGAACAAGTGGGACCTGATCGCGGAAAAGAAGAAGCGCGCCTTCGAGCGCGATGTGCGCGATCACCTGAAGTTTCTGGAATATGCCCCGGTCCTGTTTCTCTCGGCCCGGACCGGCGCGGGTGTGGACCGCGTCTTCAAGCTGATTCGCCAGGTCTACGAATCCGCCACGCGCCGTATTCCGACCGGCGAGATGAACCGCTTCGTGGAGCAGTTGCGCTTCGAGGAGCGCAAGATCTACTACGTCACGCAGGCTTCCGTGCGCCCGCCGACGTTTGTGCTGTTCACGGACCGGGCCGGCCCACTGCATTTCTCGCATGAGCGCTATCTGGTGAATCAGATCCGCAAACACTTCGGCTTCCAGGGGACTCCGATCGTGGTGAAGACCCGGGCCAAAGGGCGCTAAATGGGGTGGACGCCGGCTTTCAGGGAATCGGGGAGCGGGGTAAAATGCTAGTTTGAAGCCAGCCATGCGATCTGTTTTCTTACTTCCCGCGGGAGCGGCACTCTTCGCGCTGTGCCTGCATGCTCAAAAAGCAACACCACCTAAGGCCGAAGGCATTCCGCCTCGATCCGCGCCCTCTGACTACCTGTCCCACGGCCCGGCGGGACGGCTCACTATAGCCGCCGAGTTCACCGGCCACTCCGTGGCGACCCCGGATGCCACGCTACGCACCGACGATTACGTTGTCGTGGAAGTCGGGATCTATGGTCCTCCCGGAGCGCATGCCACCATCTCCGCGGAGGACTTCGCGCTGCGGATCAATGGCAAGAAGCCCACGCCCGGCCAGCCCTACGGACTGGTAGTGGGATCGCTCAAGGATCCGGAACTGGAGCCCACCGCGGACGAGCAGAAGTCCAAAACCAAAGTCGGAACGGGCGGACAGCAGGACAGTTCCCCGCCGCCGCCCTACCGCGTGCCGGACGAATTGCGGCACAAGTACAGCCATCAACTGCAGGCCCTTACGCTGCCGGAAGGAGATCGTACGCTGCCGGTGGCGGGACTGCTGTACTTTCAATATCATGGCAAGCGGGATAAGATCGACTCGCTCAAGCTGATCTACTCCGGCGCGGCGGGAAAGGGCTCTTTGACGCTCCAGCCGTAACCGGCTAAACCGCCCAAAAGGCCTGCTCGGCGGGAGGCACTTCGATCCATCCCTGTTGCGGCACCGCGTCCATCGGCAAACCGCCCTGCCATAACGAGAACTGAAAACGCAGGGGCGCGTCCGGTGATGTCCCTAATGCGCGCAGCGACAGCCGTCCCTCCAATACCTGCCGAAATGCGAACTCGACCGCCGGTCTGTCGTCTGGCGCGCCGGCTGCCATCTTCATTTCCGTCACCCGGGCGCGGCCGGACTCGAAGCGCACCGTCACCCGGCTCGATTGGGCGGGCGCGCCGGCCGCGACGGTCAGGCGTGCCTCCATCTCCGAAACGGCCTGTTCGGAGCCGCGATGAAAGTCCACGCGCAGATAGAAATTCGCATCATCGCTTCCGTAGTGGACTTCGTGCACCAGGAACTTCTTGCCGTGCATGGAGCCGGACCGCTCATCCACGCGGTACAGCCCTGCGCCCAGCCACTCGAAATACGAAGTGACCTCGCCGTCGATCACCGGCCGGATCGGTCCGGTGGGATCGACGTGCAGGGCGCTCACAGTCACCCGGAGGATGGGCTGCGACAGTTCCTCGGGTGGGCTGAAATTCAGAAAACGGTACACATTGGCCAGATGGCTGCGGTAAAGCTGGTCGAACTCGATGCGATTGCCGGAGTCGTGCTCGGGGCCGTACCACCAGCACCAGTCGCTGCCTTCCGCGATCAGCAGCTCTTCGTAAGCCAGCCGGCGCCGGTCTTCGGGCAAGTGGTCCGCGCTTTGATACGTCTCCCGCGCGCGCAGGAGCTGGCTCCAAGCCTGGTTATCCTCCTCGGCGCCGATCCACACGTCGAAATTGGCATTGATCCAGGACCCCGGAAAAACGTGCGATAGCGGTTCGGGTTCCATGCGGGCCAGCGCTTCGCTCACGGTGAGCGCGGACATCTGCGGATCCTCGGAAATCAGCCCGTACAGGTGGCGCAGAAAAGGCCGGCCGTTTTGCTCGTAGTATTCCCAGGCATTCTCCCCGTCGAGGATGATGGGCACCAGCGCATCCCGTCCGCCGGCCAGAAGGCCGCGGCAGTTCTCGCGGATGCGATTCAGAAAATCGTGGGCCGCCTGCGCAGCGTCCATCCCCGAATAGACGAATCCGATCAGGTCGCTTAGAAAATGGTCGCGGAAGAGCACGTTGAGCTGCGCCCCGGACTGCTGCCAGTGGTACGCGCGATAAATGGCGTCCACGCCGATACTGCGGCCCAGCGTGCGGCTGAGCACCCCGCTGTCGCTGGCGGCCCAATGGTAGCCGGTATCCGCCGCCAGGGCGAACACAGCATCGGAGACCGAGCCCTCCGACGGCCATAATCCCACGGGCGCCACGCCGAACTCGTTCCGCACGAAGTCCCGCGCCATCTCCAGTTGCCGGCGGGCATCTTCCGGATAGCGGAACGGCGGGGGCAGCGGAACACCCGGATGCGACACCGCTGCGATATTGGAATCGCAGAGCAGCGGCAGGATGGGATGGTAGTAGGGCGTGGTGGAGACTTCGATCTGCCCCTTGCCGGCCAGTTCCCGGTAGACCGGGATCACCAGGGCCAGGATCTCGCGCTGTTTCTCGCCCACCAGCCTCTGGTCCTCCAGCGTGTAGTCCCTGCCCCTGGCAAAGAGATCCTGAACTGCGGGGTCGGCCGCGCGGAAGTCTTCATCGAACCACAACAGTTGCGAGATCACCTGGAGGTCGCGGTAGTCCTGCGTGGTGAAGCGGCGGCCCAACTCGCGGAGGTCCGCGTAGCGCGGCAAAGCCCGCGTCATCGGCGGCGGGTGCAATACCAGGAATTGCTGCCGCAGGAAGGCCTGCTCCGCCTCGCTCAACGTCTCCGCGGGCTTCAAAGCCAGGTCCAAATAAGGGTCGCGGGCTTCGCCGCGGGCGTACTCATCGACCTGAACCATCATGGACGGCACCAGGTTGAAGGTCTGGTGCACCTTGGGGAATTCGCGCAGAATCGCGACCATCCCGTAATAGTCTTTGAGCGCATGCAGGCGCGTCCAGGGAAGCTTGTACTCGCCGGAGGCCAGATCCTTGTAAAAGGGCTGGTGCATGTGCCACAGAAAGCAGAGATAAATATGCGGCATGGATCCGGTTCAGCGCGAGAAGAAGCTCCTGGCCGGCGGCGGCGGATGAGTGCCCTTGATCGCCAGCCAGAGAATATCGTTCAATTCGTCGGCGTCGGCCAGATCCTCCTGGTGGAAGTCCAGGAGCGCCGAGCGCGCCGCGGTCGGCGAACGCATGGGATTGCGCTCGTCCAGCGGTACCCGCGGCTTCTCGACCGCATACGGCTCGGGATCCGCGGTGGCCTGAAACGCGCCGGACATCGGACGGGCGGCGGCGTCGAACTGAGTCATGGGGTGCAGGCCCAGGATCATCTCCATCGTGCGCAGCATGGAAGCCGTGTTGTACATCGAACTGTCCACCATCCGGTGCTTGACGTACGGTGAAATCACGAACGCCGGCGAGCGGTGCGAGTCCACGTGATCCGGCCCGTTCTGCGCATCGTCTTCCAGTATGAAAATTGCGGTCGACGTCCAGAAGCGGCTCTTCGAAACGGCCTCCACCAGCGTGCCCACGGCATAGTCGTTATCGGCCACCAGCGCGAACGGCGAGAGCTTGCCGCCCGCCGTGCCGCTGGTGTGGTCGTTGCCCAGCCGCATGGTGATCAGGCGCGGCATCTCGCCGGATTTCTCAAATTCCGCCAGGTCGGAAAGAAACACCTTCACACGTTCCACGTCGGGGTATTCCAGATCGAAGTCGCGATAGTAAAGATTGGTGACACTGCGCAACACGGGATCGCGCACCAGTTCGATCTGCGTACCGTCCACGGCAGCCTTCGGTCGATTCTGGGCCATGTACCCGTAATTGCGCATGGAAACTCCGGCCCCGGCGGCGCTGGTCCACAGGAAGCCGGCGGGAGGCAGCATGGTCTGCTCCTGCTCCTCGTAATCGTAATTGTCCCGCCGGTTGGCGTAGCTGTTGGGCCACATCTTCTCGATATAGTCGCTGGCGATGGCCGCCGTGGACCAGCAGTGGCCATCGGCGCTCACGTCGCCGTTGACATAGAAGTTGTCGAACAGCACGAATTGTCGCGCCAGCTTGTGCTCGTTCGGTGTAATCTTCTCGCCGAAGAGTACCAGCGACGGATCGCCGTTGCCTTCCTTGAGGTCGCCCATTACCTGGTCGTACGAACGGTTTTCCTTGACGATGTAAATGACGTGCTGTATCGGCGGGAAGGGGCTGGCGATATCCAGCCTGGCGTCGCGGTAGGGCGAGTTGTCCATCGCGCTCTTGGTATAGGCATCCAGTTGATCGTCGTTAAAAGGATCGATGTAAGAAGCCGTCCCGGTCTGAATGCGGCCTACGTACTCGACGACCGTATTGCCCTTGTAAGCGGTCTCCGCGCGGCGCGCCGGATTCGGACCGTTCGGGTTCGGATGCGATCCGCCGCCGCGCCCGTTCAGCACCACCAGCGTACCGGCCGGCAGAACCCGCACGGCCGTGGGATACCACCCGGTGGGGATGAATCCTTCCACGTGGCTGCGGTCCGTGGATGTATCCACCACGGCCACTACGTTGGCGTCGGAGCAGGCTACGTAAAGGCGCTTGCCATCCGGCGCGGCCCCCAGGCCGCTGGGAGTCATGCCGGCCGGCTGCCGCGGCGTCATAGCCGTGTTGATGGTTTCGAGCAGACGCAGATCGCCTTCCTCGGATACGCCCAGCGCGTAGACGCTGTTGGTGTTGGAAGCCGCCACGAACAGCCGCGCCACGTAAGGCGCTTCGCCTTCCACCGGCTCGCTCTTGCCGGCCAGCCAGATCATGTCGGTGGTATGCGGTCCTAACCGCACATTGGCGAGTTGGGCGCCGGAGGCGGTGTCGTACCGGCCCACCGCGCCGTCCGTCCAGCTGGTGACGTAGAACGACTTTCCGTCCGGATTAAACAGGATGCGATACGGGCGCCGGCCGGTCTTCACACGATCGATGAGCATCCCCGACTGTGTGTTGATGACCACCACGGAATCGTGATACAGATCCGCGGCGTAGAGCAGATGGCCCGCGGGGTCGAGCGCCACATCCCCGATGAAATCCGTGTGACTGCGCTTGTCGGGCGCCACGACGGTGAAGGTGCGGGCAGGTTCCAGCGCGCCGTTGGCGAAGGTGAATTCAAACACCGCGGCGCGCGAGCCGCCGCCTACGTAGACGCGGTCCCCCTTCGGCGAAAACGTCAGTCCCAACCAACCATCCGCCACCGGGACCCGGCTGGTCTCGCGGCCGGTGGCCGCTTCCAGCACGCTGATCGTGGGCGGCTTGTATCCGCCGTTGAGCACTAGCAGATAATGGCCGTCGGGCGAGAGCGCGCTGGACATGGGGAACGTGTCCAGCGGGATCTGCCGGCCGGCCGGCGCCAGCCGCCATCCGCTATTCAACAGGAATTTACCGCCGGGGAGCGGGCCGACCTGCTCGCGGGGAGCGGGCTGCGAGCACAGGATGGCCGCCGCCAAAACAAGAGCAACGAAAAAGTACGAGCGCATGCTGATTACGATGATACCGTGCGGCAGCCGCGGCTGCGGAAATAACCCGGTGCATGGCGCGATTCGCGCGTGCTCTAATAAAGATCCAGAGCCCATGACACCCGCCGCGCATCGACCCAAGGCTCGCCTCGGTTGTATCGGCGCGCTGGTGCTCGCCTTCGTAGTTTGCCTGGGACTTTACGCGCTCCTGGCGCCCTGGTCTTTCCACATAGGCGGGCGCTGGACGCCGGTGGAATGGCAAGGTCTGGGCCGGCTGCGGGATTCTTCCGGCGCCGAATACGGATTGTATCTATACTTCTTCCCCTACTTTTCCCGCGCCCGCAACGCGGGGATCTCGTCTTCGCTGGCCCCGGTGTGGGTTCACCATCCCTGGCCTCGCCAGGGCGTCCGCGGCCGGGGCTGGGTGTGCACCGCGGATGGGAACACCTATCAATTCGATCTGCGCGGCCAGATCTACGGCGCCTGGCTCGATACCGCTGGCAAGGAGATGACCTTCGGTCTGCAGGAAAAAGGCAACGCCAGTCCTCGCCGGGCCTTCAGCCTGTACGGCGCCTGGCAGGGACCGAACCTGGTGATGGATGACCGGAAGTCGATGTTCATCCACTTTCTGCCGGACGGTACGCTCACCCCCGCGCGCAGTTACACCAGCCCGGTCCCGGAAAGATACGCCCACGTGACGCTCTCCTGGGGACGCCGCCGCGATTTCGAGAGTCTTTGCGCCAGCCTTCCGCCTCTGCGGCGATGAAGGCAGCCCAACTCAAAAGCTCAGCAGTACGTGCCAGATGTACAAATAAGCCAGGCCTTCCAGGTCGTTCCAGACCCGCTCGACCAGATCGGCGTCGCCTTGTATGGGCGGAAGTTCCCGCTGCTTCGTCTCCCATGGCAGGCACACACCGGGAGGCGACGGTGCGCCGGTGACCCACGCCGGAAGTCCGGTGGCGGCGGCTGGCGGCGGAACGCAGACGGATGGCGCCGAGGGCGAGCGATACACGCCGTATTCGCGCGTGGCGTCCGTCATGGCTTTCAGGTTCTCCAGGCTGGCGTCATTTTGAATGATGGCGCTGGCATCCATGAGGTAGCCTCCCTCGGCGCCGATGGTCTCGATCAGGCGCTTGCAGTGCGCCTTCACCTCGTCCGGCTTGCCGAAGGCCAGCAGCGTGTTGGGCACGCCGCCGCTGAGACAGAACTTCCGGCCCAGTGTGCGATGCGTCAGCTCCGGATCGCCCCGGTCGATGTGGTAAACGATGCTGCCCGCGGGAAGCTCGGCGAAAGCCTCCAGGTGTGCGTCCCACTTGCCTTCCGCATAGAACAGCACCTGGCTGCCCTGCCCCCACAGCGCCTCCACGATCGGCCGCAGTGTAGGCCAATAGATCTCCGTGAAGTGCCGCCGGGAAATGAACGGCGTGCATCCGCGATGCATCCAGATGGGGACCGGGACATTCCTCTGCGGATCGGCGCCGGTGAGCGCCAGATGCGCGAGGTGCGGCATCAACGCCTGGCAGGCTTGCAGAACGGTTTCCGGAATCTCCTTCAAATCGAAAACCAGGCCGATGTAACCGCGCAGCTTGTCGGCCAGAATATCGAGCGGGGCCTTCAGCATGCCGCAGATCGCGGAAACGGTTCCGCACTCGGTGCGCATGCGCTCCACCTGCGGGCCGAAATCCGTGAAATAGCGGAGCATGGCCATGCCGCCCTTCACGAACGACAGATTGTTGCGGTACGACGTGGCGGCGCCCGCCGGGCTTACCTCGCCGGTCACCCGCGGCAGCCACTTCTCGTACAGGAACCGCGTGGGGTCGGCGATCAATTCCGGATATTCCGCGCGCCGCATGAAAGCGTCTTCTTCCGCGGGCTCGCGATATTGGAACCCGAACTCGGCGCCGACATCGATGCCGGGGACGCCGTAGTAGCGGAGACCGATCGCCTGTGTAAGGCCGGTCCAGACATACACCATGTTGGGCACGACGGCATCCCAATCGAAATCCGCGCAGCACCGGATCACGGCCTCGAAGGCTTTCCGGTAGTCGTGCGTTACTTCCTGGCAGGTGTATCCGGCGTATTTGGCGGTGATCTCGGCGGCCAGCGGGCGCAGCGGCACCCGGTCCGGGACGCCCTTCCGCATGGCGGTGACATAACGGCGCAGGCGCGCCGCATAGAGTTCCTCGGTGTTGCTCAAATCATAGCTTAGCGGATGTATAGATCCGAATGACTGTTGTGGGGCGCTAGGCTGACAACATCGCAGCCACCTTCGAGCGTATGGCATCTCCGGCGTCCGCGACGTGGAGCACGTCGCACTCCGACCCCAGGATGAACGGATGCCCGCAGGCCGCCATCCGATCCTTCAGCTCGATGGTCCGCCGGACCACTTCCGCGAGCGGCATCATGGTATCCGAGAAGAACGCCTTCGTCGGCAGATTGCCGAACAAGACGATATTCTGCGGTACGACGGCCGCATCTTCCCAGAGCCTGCGGCTGCTGCCCAGGCTCAGGATCGCCGGTTCCAATTCCGCGGCAAATCGCCGCACCATCTCGGTCCGCAGTTCTCCACAGTTGTGAAAGATCAGGTCGACGCCCGATTCCCCGAGCATCTTCCGCAAGCGGCGGTTCGGATCCAGCACGAAGCGGCTGAAGATGTCTGCCCCGCCGTGCATCTGGCGCGGCGAAATGTACGCGATATTCGCGGCCGGCTCGCAGACGATCATGGCTTTGGCCCCGGCGTCGATCTGCGCCTTCGCCGATCGCAGCACGGCCGCCACGGCCATCTCCAGGCAGCCTTCGGCCAGGCGAACTTCCGCATTCTCCTCGCCGGTGATGCCGGCGCCGGCCAGCGCTACCGGCGCTATTGGATCGGTCAGCAGTTTGGTCATGAGCGAGAAAGGCCCGATTACCATGCCGACCGGTACCAGGTCCGTGGCCGTTGCGATGTAGCGCACCGCCTCGCAGTTCGCCCGAATGCGGGGCGAAGCCGGCGCCGCCGTGGTATCGCAGACCCTCTCCATGACACTCGATTGGGGGACCTCCTGGAAGTGGAAGCACTCCGTTTCGCCCCCGCGCACACCGATCAATCCGAGCAGGTCCGCCTTTTCCAGGGTCAGATCCATCAGCGGGAAGGCCAGCGGAGTCCGGTATCTCCCGGCCGCCGCCGCAACCACGCAGCCGAGCCTCCGCCCGTCCAGCAGAATGCGGCCGGGTTCCGCCTGCTCCCTGAGGACGAGGTCGGTCCCGATGGGCATACGTAGCCCGCTGCGAGCCAATTCCAGGTAGAAATCGCGATGCATGATCGCCCTCCCTCAATATACTCGCGGATGGGCTTACCATATCGGGAATGGAGCCGCGATTCCGTTATTACCTCCGCGTCCGCTACGGCGAGTGCGATGCCCAAAAAGTGGTGTTCAATTCCCGGTACGCCGAATACATCGATATCGCCGCGGCGGAATTCCTGCGCGCGATCGGCTTCGGCGCCGCTTTCTTCAACGGCCATCTCGATTATCAACTGGTCAAGCAGACCGTCGCATGGAAGGCCGCGGCGCGCTTCGACCAGGTATTGGAACTTGCCGTAGGGATGGCCCGCGTGGGTAACACCTCATTTTCGCTGGCGATGGATATCCGCGTGGCGGGTGAGGAACGCATCATCGTGACGGCCGAGACGGTCTACGTCCTCGTGGACGCGAAGACCGTGGGCAAGATCTCCGTCCCGCCCGATCTGCGCAGCGCGCTGGAGCGGGGCGCTCCCGGGACCGTCACCGATCACGCCGGCTATCTGGCGCGCACTAACAGCCGCGGTTGACGCCGGACGCGCGCGCCTCGGCTTCCGCCAGCCACCCGCGCCTCAGCCGCTCCTGCGGAATGCTCGACAGATACGGCTTGATATCCAGGATCGGCGTGCCGTCCAGCATGTCGATACCGCGCACGCGCAACGACCTGCCATCCCGGCCCAGCAGCTCCACCACCGTCAGTCCGATCGGATTCGGACGCCGCGGCGCGCGCGTCGCGAATACGCCGTGCGGCCGGTCGTCGCTGGGCGGCGTGCCCACCAACGTATACCCGCTGGAGCGATCGAATGCCCAGATCACGAACAGGTGCGAGAAACCCTCGATATCCGCCAGGCCGGCTTCGAATTCCGCTTCGACTTCGAGCACGCCCTCGGTCTCGTGTTTGGCGCCTAATCCCTTGGGGATTTCATGGGTGTCGCGGTACGGGCTGCGCACGTACCCGATCGGCTGCATGGAAAACATAGCGGTCCCTTGTGAGTTATTTTAATGCACGGTTCATAACCGGCCCCAGGCGGGAACGTCGCCCACCAACGGCGCGGCGTAGTCCCGAAACGCCGGCAGTACGTCGTGGCCGTCCGCATGAATCCAGTCCGGGGGCAGGAGACGTTCCCGGCGCGCGACGGTTTCAAGCGGCGTCAGGAACGTGCTGGAATCGCGCCGCAGCGCGACCATGATCTCCGACCGGCCTTCAGCCGCCGCGGCGGCCGCGGCCTGGCCGCAAGCGAAGGCCTCCCTTCGATCCAGGGGGACGGCAAATTCGCCGCAACAGCGTCCCAGCAATCCGGGTTTCTCGGCCCTTGCGCGGATGCCCAGCTTCGCGCTCAGCAGACGCGCCAGGGTGTGGCCCAGATTCGAGGCCAGGCGATGCACCGGGATCTCCGCGCGGTCCACATCCGCGCCGAACGCGCGTCCGTGCTCGTCGAGCTGGCCCTCGCAGACGGCAATCAAGGCGCGCCCCAGGCGGCGGTAGACGCGTTCCACATCGGCGGCGATGCGGTCGAGGCTCACCCGCCGCTCCGGCACGTAAATCAAGTGCGGCGCATCGTCGGGGTGCCGGCGCGCGAGCGACGTAGCCGCCACGATCCAGCCCGCATTGCGTCCCAGCGTCTCGAGTACGCACACCGGCGAGGGCAGCGAGCGGTTGTCTTCGCCGACGTCGCGCGCGGCGCAGGCGAAGAAGCGCGCCGTGGAGGCATAGCCGGGGGTGTGATCGGTTACGTACAGGTCGTTGTCGATGGTCTTCGGAATGCCGATGACCTGCAGTTCGTATCCCGCCGCGCGCGCGTGCCGGGCCACCTCCAGCGCCGTCTCCATAGACCCATTCCCGCCCGTGTAAAAGAAGATGCGGATATCGGCGCGGCGGAAGCCGGCGACCAGTTTCCCGTAGTCCTCATCGGCCAGCGGCAGGCGGCTCGATCCGAGCGCCGACCCCGGCGATTCGGCGATGCGGCGGATCACGCCGGTGTCGACGGCGGCCAGATCCTGCAGGTCGCCGCGCACCAGCCCGGCCAACCCGAAGCGCGCCCCCCAGAGATGCAGCCCCCGGCGCCCGCACTCTTCCATGAGGCCTGCCAGGCTGGCATTGATGACGGCCGTCGGACCGCCGCCGTGAGCCACCACCGCATTTGCCGGCATCGTCAGAATCTTCCGTCGCGAGTTTCGAAATGCGTGGGCCTGTCCCAACCTGCGCCGCCCGCGCGGACCCATTCCGCCGTCCACTCGATGGCGGTCTCCGCGCTGACGGTGGGCGAACCGAACAGGTCCCGGCAGCGCCCGGCATGATTAAGCAGCGCGCTGGCGGCCTCCTGCCCTTCGCATACCGGCCGGCGGCCGAACAGTTGGCCGAAACGTTCCGCGACGGCACGTACGGAAAGCGTCTCCGGTCCCGTCAGGTTCAACACATCCGGCGGCGAAGCGCACAGTGCGAAACTGCGCAGGCAGACCGAGTTGGCATCCCCCTGCCAGATGATGTTCACGTAGCCCATCGCCAGGTTGACCGGTTCGCCCGCCAGCACGCGGAGCGCGATATCTCGCAGGACACCGTAGCGCATCTCGACGGCATAATTCAGGCGGAGCAGGCAGACGCGCGTGCCGTAGCGCGCCGAAAAGAATTCGAACATGCGTTCGCGCGCCAGCACCGACTGGGCATACTCGCCCACCGGCTCCGGAGCCGTCTGCTCGGTCGCGCCGCCGCTCGCGACCGGAACCAGCGGATAAACGTTGCCGCTCGAAAAAGCCACGATACGCGCATCCCGGTAACGTTCGGCGACGCGCGCGGGCAGGTATGCATTGCTCGCCCAGGTAAGATGCGCGGCGCCCGTGGAGCCGAATTTCCGACCGGCCATAAAGATCACGTTGGGCGCATCCGGCAGCCGGGCGAGTCGATCGAAATCCAGAAGATCGGCGCGGATGGTTTCGATGCCGGCGGCGCGCATGGCACCCGCGGCGGCCTGGTCGGAGAATCGCGAAACGGCCACGATGCGCTTTTGGACCCCGGCTTCGTCCGCCGCCCGCCGCGCTCGCCGCGCCAGGCTGGGACCCATCTTGCCGCCGGCGCCCAGGATCAGCAGATCGCCGTCCATCGCCTGTAGGGCGGCGAGGTCGCCCGCAGCCGGCGCGGAGAGCAGATCGTCGAGCGCCGCTTCGCTATGGATGGGCACGGCTCCCTAGAACGATCCGCCGGCGGAAGTCGAGTTGCCTTGGCTGTTCGTCAAAACCACCGAAACCGCGGCGATCGCGCTGGACGAGCCGTTACTCAACGTGATCGGTATCGTCAGCGTAAACTGGCTGCCGTACTGATCGGAACTGCTGCCCTGGAACCAGGCATTCGCGGCGTCGGTGAGCGGTACGGTCACGCTGGAGTTCTCGAGCGTCTGGCCGGATGCGGGTGTGAACTGAATCACAGCTTGCGAAAGCTCGCGCGTGTTCGAAAAGGCGACGACCGATATGTTGAAGCCGGACCCGCTGGTGGCCAACGAAACCGAGGAGATGGACGGCACCGCGGGCGCGATCTGAATCGTCTGCGTCAGGACGTCGGGCAGCGCCGCCGCCGAACCTGCCTGCAGGCTGACCGTCAGCGTGATCGCGCCGGCTACGGTCCCGGTCTGCAGGGCGAAAGATACCGGCGCGGTGCTGTTTGCCGCCACGGTGCTACTCAAGGTACGCCCGCCGGATGCGAACTGGATGGCCGGATCGTCCGTGGGCGAAGCCAGCGACGCATCCGGTTGGAAGGTCAACGTGACCTCGACTTTGACACTCGAGGAGTATTTTGCGCCGAGAGCCAGCGTACCGCTGATCTGTTGACCCGATGCGGCGGTGCCCGGTATGCCCGTGAAACTGGCGGAGAGCACCGTCAAGGTGAACGCCTGCGAGGCGGTGGCATTGGTGCTGTCGGTCACCTGCAACGTGAAACTGAAGTCGCCGGCAGCAGTAGGCTTGCCGCTGATGGTCCCGCTCGCCGCGGCGATCGTGAGTCCGGCGGGCAGGGCCCCCTGCGTCACAGCCCAGGTGAACGGTCCGGTTCCGGTGGCGGCTAACGTTGCCGAGTATGCCGTACCCAGCGCCGCGCTGGGCAAAGCCGCGCCGGTGGTGATGGTCAATCCGGAGACGACGATGGTGAACTGCTGGCTGGCCGTGGCGGATGTGAAGTCGGTCACTTGCACAGTGAACTGGAAGGATCCCGCCGTGGTGGGCGTACCGCTGAGTGTGTGGCCGCTGAGGCTGAGCCCCGGCGGAAACTCGCCCGCGGTTTTGGTGAACGTGTACGGCGGCTGCCCCCCGGTGGCCGACAATACCTGGTCGTAAGGCTGGCCAATAGTGCCGTCCGGAAGCGAGGTCGTGGTGAACGTCAGTCCCGCCACGATCAGGGTGAACTGCTGGCTGGCGGTGGCCGATACGCTATCCGTCACCGTAACCGTGAAGGTGGACGTGCCGGCCGCCGTGGGTGTGCCGCTGATGGCGCCCGCGGCGCTCAGCGTCAATCCAGCGGGCAGCGCGCCGGAGGTGACCGCCCAGGTGTACGGTGGCGTACCTCCGGCCGCGCTGAGCGTCTGCGAATAGGCGGTATTCTGTGAAGCGTTGGGCAAAGTCGCCGCCGTGGTAATGGACAGGCCGCCGATGACGCTCACCGTAAACTTCTGGGTGGCCGTGGCGGACGCGCTATCGGTTACGGCGGCGGTGAACGTGAAAGTTCCCGCCGCGCTGAAAGTGCCAGTGATGTTTCCGGACGCGGACAGATTGAGCCCGTCCGGCAGCTTGCCGCTGGCGATCGACCAGGTGTAGGGCGGCGTGCCGCCTGCCGCCGCCAGGGTCTGCGAATAAGTGCCGCCCACGTTTCCGCCGGGCAGACTGGTGGTCGTGATGCTCAACGCCGGCGCGACCGTGATGGAGAATGTCGCCGAGGCCACGTGGCTCTGGCTATCGGTCACCAGCACGGTGAACGTCGCCGTACCGGTAGCGGTGGGAGTGCCGGTGATGCTGCCGGCGGAACTGAGCGACAGTCCGGCCGGGAGCGTGCCCGACGTGATCGACCACGTGTAGGGCGCGCTGCCGCCCGTCGCCGCCAGCGTCTGCGAATAGGAAACGCCCACCGTGGCGGCCGGCAACAACGGCGTCGTAATGGTCAGGCCGGAAGCGATCACCATCGTGAACGCGCGGGTGGCGCTGCCGCCAAGGGCATCGTTAACCTGGGCGGTGAACGAGAACGTCCCGGTGCTGCTAGGGGTACCGCTGATGATGCCGGCGCTCGAAAGCGTCAGGCCCGCGGGTAAAGCGCCGACCGTGAGCGACCAGGTATAGGGAGCCGCTCCGCCCGTGGCTGCCAGTGTTCCGGAATAAGCCACGCCGATGGCGCCGCCGGTCAACGCCGATGACGTCTGGATCTGTAGTGCCGGCTGGATTGTCAGCGCGAAGAGAGCGCTGGTGGTGATCTTACTGCTGTCGGCGACCTGGACCGTGAAGCTGAATGCCCCATTCGCGGATGGGGTTCCCGAGACCGTGCCGTCGGCAGACAGCGATAATCCCGGCGGCAACGAGCCGGCCGTCACTGTCCAGGTGAAAGGCGCCGTGCCGCCCGAAACGGCCAGCGTTTTCGAGTAGACTACACCCGTCTCCCCGGTTGGGAGCGGCGTGGTAGTCGTGATCGTCAAGGTGGAAGTGACGGTCAACGAGAACGCCTTGGTAACCGTGACACTGGTGGCGTCCGTCAACTGGACGGTAAACGTGAACGTACCGGACGCCCGGGGCGTCCCGCTGATCGAGCCCGCGGTGCTGAGCGACAAGCCGGCGGGCAAAGCTCCGCTGGCGATGGTCCAATTGTATGGCGTCGTGCCGCCGGTGGCGGCCAGCGTCGCCGTATAACTGGCGCCCGTGGTGCCAGCGGGCAAGGGCGAGGCCGTCGTAATCACCGGAGCCGCGACCACATTGAGCGTGAACGCCTGGTTCGCGGTGGTGCTGGCGCTATCGGTTACCGTCGCCGTGAAACTCGCGGAGCCGGTGGCGCCCGGGGTGCCCGTAATAGCGCCGCTGCTGGTGTTCAGCGTCAATCCGGCTGGCAGCGCGCCCGCGGTGATCGACCAGGTGTAAGGGGTCTTGCCGCCGGTGGCGGCGAGCGTCAGGGAGTACTTCACGCCGACCGTGGCGTTCGGCAGCGCGGAGGAGGTGCTGATCGCGAGGCCGGCGCCGATTGTGATGCTGAATGTCTTCGTCGTCGTGTCCGCCGGTGTGGCGCTATCACTCAGTTGAATTCCGAAAGTGGCCGTACCGGGGGCGGACGGCGTGCCGGTGATGGATGCCGTGGTGGGGCTCGACACCAGAGTCAGGCCCGTCGGAAGCGCCCCGCTAGCCAGACTCCAAGCGTAGGGCGCCACGCCGCCGCTTCCAGACAGAGTCTGATTGTAGGCCGCGCCGACGCTCCCGTTGGGCAGGGGCGAACCGGTGGTAATCGTCAGTGAAGCATTGGTGACCGACAGGGAGAAGGTTCCGCTGCCGGTGCCCCCCGCCGAATCGGTCACGGTTACGCTAAAACTCGAAGTGCCCAGCGTGGTGGCAGTCCCGCTCAACCCCCCAGCCGCGCTCAACGTCAAACCAGCCGGCAACGATCCGCCGCTCAATGCCCACGTGTAGCCGCCCGAACCGCCCGTGGCGGCGAATGTCCCAGTGTAAGGCGTATTGACGATGGCGTTTGGCAGCGGGGAAGTGGTGGTGATCGTGGGAGCTGAATTGACGGTTAGCGAAAGGGTGGTCGCGCTCATACCGCCCACGCCGTCGACCAGCATGAGGTTGACGCTCGCCGTCCCCGCCGCATCGCTGGCGGGCGTTCCGGTCAGCATGTTGCTACCCGGCGCGATGGTGAGCCCGTCCGGCAGACTGGTGGCCGACCAGGAGTAAGGCGGCACGCCTCCGCTGCCGGTGAGTGTCTTGGAATAGGGCAGGCCGACTTCACCCGCCGGCAAGGATGTCGTGGTGATCGCCACCGCGGGCGCAATCGAGCCGTTAAACAGTTGGCCCAGGTTCTGCTGGGGAACACTGCTGTCCGTCGCGCCCACCTGATACAGGTAGGAAGCATCGATGGCCGCCGGCGTGTAGCTGATGGTGCCGGTAGTGGTGTCCGGGCTGGGTACCACCGTCAAGCCCGACGGTTTCGTTCCCGTGATCGCCCAGGTGTAGGGCGGCGTCCCGCCGGTCGCCGTGCAAGTGTTCGAGTAAGGTACCCCGACCTCCTCCGGTCCCAAGGTGGACGAGCAGTGCACAGACAGGGGATCGACGATAGTGCCGGAGTAAACTTGGGACCCGCTTGCACTTCCCGAGTCGGTAGCCGTGACCGTGAAGCTGAATGGGCCGGCGGGATCAACCAGTTCACCGGAGATCGCGCCGCTGTCAGGATCCTGCGTCAAGCCCGGCGGCAGTGCGCCCGCGCTGATGCTGAAAGTGTAGGGCGCCGTCCCGCCATTAGGCGAGCAGGTGATCGACACCGTCGATCCGACTGTCTGCGGCAGGGACGTGGGCGTGCAGTTGGGCAAAACCGCCGCTTCCGCGAGGGCCGCCGCCAACGCGGCGAGAGGGATGAGTCTAGATATCGTCCGGATCATTTTGGTGGGCCGAAGCTACCGCTGCCTGCGGTAATCACCACCCCGGAAGTGGTCGTCGTGGTGGTGGAGGATGAAGATTTGCCTTTCAGGGCGAAAGCCGCGCCGGCGGCGCCTGCCGCGCCGATCAAAGCTACCAGCAGCAGGGCCTTCGAGGAGCCGCCGCTCTTTGCCGCCGGGGCATTGGTCTGCATGATCGTCGCCGTTGCTACCTGACCGGCAAGCGACGTGGTCACCCGGATCTGAAACTGTCCGGCGGCGTTATTGGGCCGTAATCCGCGTCCCACGGCTTGCCCGTTGGCATCCGTAATCACGGTGATGGAGGTCTGCCCGTTGGCGAAGCTCCCTCCCGGTCCCTGACCCGGCAGGACGAATGTCACTGCTACATTCGGAATGGGGCGCCCGTCCTGATCGACCACCCGGATCACCGGCTCTTTAGCCCGGTGCAGGCCGATATTGTTGATCGCCCCGTCGCCTTCAATCACTTCGATCCGCGGCACCGTGGCGGCTGCCTGCGCCACCACGATACTCAACAAAACGGCCAGACACTGCGCCCCCAACGGCGCCCATCGGATCCGCGATCCGATGTGTGCTTGTTTTTGATTTGCCATGCGTGCGTCCCGTTGCCCAAAATGACCTAAGCTAGTGATTGTAACCCTGATGACACACCTGTGACTGAAAGCATGGCTGGAAAGGCAGTACCGAATTTCGAGACGTGGAGCGTACCGGAGCACTCCCTGCACATTGAATATTCGGCCGCCGTGCTCGACGAGATCCGCACGGCCGCCGTAGAGGGCTACCATCGGGTGCCCCACGGCGGCGTGGAAACCGGGGGTGTGCTTTTTGGCACACACCAGCGCAACGTTGTGCGTATTTTGGCTTGCCTTCCGGTGGAGTGCGCGTACACCAAGGGTCCGTCGTTCCTGCTCTCCGAGGCCGAGGAAGAAGCGCTGCCGGACAAGATCCGGACGTGGCATGGCGGTCAGCAGATGGAGGGTCTGGAGCCGGTGGGATGGTATCGCACACACAATCGCAGCGAAATCCTGCTGGCCGAGACAGACCTGAGTTTCTTCAACCGATTCTTTCCGGAGCCCTGGCAAATCGCCCTGATCGTACGGCCGGCAGCCTTCGCGCCGACGCGCGCGGGCTTCTTTTTTCGCGAATCCGGCGGCGCCATACGCACACAGAGCAGCTACCGGGAGTTCGTTTTAGCGCCGTTGCGCACCGTCGTAACGGCGGATGAGCGGCGGCAGCCGGTAGAGTCGGCGCATAGCACTCCGGAGGCGGCCGTCCCTTCGCCCGTCACCGCTCCGGCCGCAGTCGAGCCCCCAGCGCCGGCGGCGCCCTTACGCCCGGCGCCGAGCGTTTCGGATCTGTTCAAAGCCTTTGCGCCGCCGCCGAACCCGCCGCCGCGCCCGCGCAGATGGCCCTGGGTCCTGGTGGCGGCGATTCTTCTACTAGCTGCCGCCGCCGCCGGTTACCGGTACTTCAGGCCGAGCCACGGCCTTTCCCTGTCGGTCAGCGACATCGGGGGCCAGTTACGTGTCGCCTGGGATCGCAACGCTCCCGCGCTGCGTCACGCCACCGGCGGTTCTCTCGCGATTCTGGAAAACGGGGGACGCACGGAGGTCAATCTCACCCCGGCCGACCTCCGTTCCGGGAGCATCGTGTACGCCCGCCGTTCCGGCGATGTGGTTTTGCGGCTGATGGTCTACGTGCCGGGTAGTCAGCCCGTGGCGGAAATCACGCGTTTCGTGAAACCGGGAGAACCGGTTGCACCGCCGCCGGCGGAGGCCGCGGCTCCTCCGCCGAAACCGGACGAAACGCCGCCCCAGCCGGAGAATAATCTGGCGCAGGCGTCGCCGCCCCCGGTAACGCGGGCGCCGGTTCAGCAACCAATCGCGCCAAAGCCGATCTTGCCGGCGCCGGTGGCCCAGCCGGTGCCGGCCCCCCTTAAGCGAACGACGGCTGTCTTTCGCGCGCCGGCCGTCCGCAAACCGGCATCATCCGCCACGCCGCAGCTTGCACCACCGCCTCCCGCCGAGTTGGGAGCCAATCCGCTGGCGGCGGGCTTGCCGGCCGGGCTGGATTCCGTTCCGGCTCCCGCGCGGCCGCCGGAGCCCGCGCGCGTGGCGCCGGCTTCGGGAAGAATCATCTGGATCGGCCGCCTGCCTAAAGACGGCCGCCTCGTCATCCAGGGCCATCATGCCTCCAGCGGCGCCATCAGCGCGGCGCTCCCCGCCCGCGGCTTGATGGTGAGCGCCTATCCCGGCGAACTCACATCCTCCGGCATGACCGTGTACACGCCGGAGCCCAAGTACGCCAAACCGCTGACCGAAGCCGCCGGGCCGGAGAATGGTTGGAATCGCACGACCTACACGCTGGACGCCAGGCGTGCCGAGGCGATCCGGGTGGTGCAGCTTCCCAGCCCGCGCAACGGCTACCAACTGGTGCTACAGGGCAATTCACCGAAGCTCGCCATCGTGATGCTGGAGTGGCGCGCGCCTTAGGCCGTCACTGGAATTTGATTTCCGATTCGGCTTCGAACCTGCGGTAGGCCCGAAATTCGGTCTCGTTGCGCACGATCTTCTTGCCTTGGCGCACCTGCAGTACCGAACGCAGCGGCAGCAGATGATCCTGCGTCCCGATGCGCACCATTCCGTACTCCAGCGATAGCGTGGGGGACTGCAAGCCGAAATCCCGAGGCAGGCCGTTGCCCGCGAGCACCATGCGGCGTACCAGCCCGCTGTCTTCATCGATGAAGACGCGGCCGTGGAAGCCGGCGACTTCCTGCCGCAGATTGAAGGTGACGACGAAGATCGAGCGCGAGACGGGCACGTCCACGTCGAAGACCGCGCACAGCACACCGCCGGCCATGGCGCGGCCGGACCACTTATACTGCGCGGCGGCCTCCGGCCGGAACACCGATTTGAGAATCGCTCCGAATTCGCCCCGCGAGTGTACGCCCTGCATGTCGTCCCGGCGCGCTGTCGATTTCTGGCCGTTGACTTCGAGGGTCTGGAAGGTCTCCTTGTTGCCTTCGTAGGTGAACTCCTCGATGATGGAGTCGGATTCCCGGAAGCGATCGAAGCCACGCACCGGGGCGGTGAGGCGGCGGGTCTCTCGCCGGCAGCGGAAGTTGGGCAGATGGGAGGCGTACGACATAGCGCCGGCGGCGGCGCGCTCCCATAGCTCCTGTTGCTTCGCCGCGGTGAGCGCGCCGGAGTCCGCCGCCATGTGTACCGGATCGACCTCGGGTAGGGTCACTTCCGCGTCTTCATCGGCGTCGGATGGGGCCGCCGCCGGGCGCCCGGCCGAAGCCACCGCGGCCCCATGTTCGTTGCCCACTACCCGGAATTCCACGGGACGGGTCAGCGCCACGGCGCCCTGGCGTACCGTCACCCGCGCCTCGTAATTTCCCGCGCCCAGTTGCACGCCCCGCAAAGTGGCCAGATACGGAAACTCGTGCTTCTGCTCCCCCACCATGGAGGACATCCCGCTGGCCTCCACCACGTCATTGCGCAGCTTGTCCGTAAAAGGCAGGCTGCTGCGTCCCACCACGTGGCCGTTGCGCAGGATCTCCAGGCTCATCTGCGGTTGCGCACCGTAAATGTCGGGATAAGCGACCAGGTAGATCTGCAGCGTAAACGGCTCGTTGGCGCGGTAGACCGGGTCGAGCAGCGGAGAAATGGCGTTGCCGTCGTACTGCAAAACCTGATCGGCCTCGAATTTGTCGCCGGCGCCGTTGAAAGGCCGTACCAGCAAAGCATCGCTGACGGTGAAGCCGGGGGTCCCCATGCTGGTGCGCAAGGGCCGCCGCACCCCGCCGCTCTTGCCCGCGATCAGATCGTCCACGGTGGCTTCCAGCGTGTACTGCCCGGCGGGCAGCATAACTTCCCGGAGGTAATAGAGGTTGCCGGCTCGGCGCTCCGGCAGCCTCTTCAGAGGGCCGTGCATGGTGACCTGCTTACTGGCGCGCCAGACGATTTTGCCCGCCCGATTGCGCGCGATCTGGGTGACGCGGGCGCGGGCGGTGTACGTCCCGGAGTTGTCATCCTCGACGAAATGCAGCGCACTGAGCGGCGACTCGACGATGAGCAGCCCACGCATCGGCCCCGTGGTTGCCTCCGTGTTGAGTCCGGTGTCGACACTGGTGATGCCGCCCTGTCCGGCGCCGACGGCGCGCTGCACGCCGACGGTCTGGGATCCGCGCGGCGAGATGCGCATGAACTGCGTGTCCACCGGCAGGTCACCGGCCAGAGGCTGCAAATCGGTGTTCGCTTCGGCGGCCGCCGCTTCCGGCGGTTCATACGGCGTGGCGCCGGTCTTCGATCCGGATATGGCGATCAGCACCGCGGAATCGAGCGCTTTGGCTTCGCGTATCAGTGCGCCGCCGGTCTGTTCGCCGAGTTCCGCCAGCACCCCCGCTGCCTTCTTGCCCGGATTTTCGCCCGGATCGAGCACGACCACGCGGATCAGATTCGACCGGCAGAAGGCGACGATTTGCTTCAACTCGGTCTGCGCCTCCGTGGAAAGCGCCGGCTCTTCGACGATGGTAACCAGAAGGTGAAGACCGGGCCGGAGAGCCACGCTCTGCGCCGCGCGGTCGAGAGATCTGAGGAAGGCGTCCGGGTCGGTGTCCCGCGCCTGGCGGGCGGCTTCCTGAAAAAGCGGGTCGAGCGCGCGGGTGCGGGCCTTCGGATCGAGGACTAGACCCTCGATGCTGCCGGCGCGCCGCAGTTCGCCCCAGGAGTCCGGCTGACTGAGCCAACGGTATGCCACGGTAGAGGCGGCGTGCGCCGCCTGGCGGGCTCCATCCGCGCTGGCCGGTCCGAAAAGGAAAATAGCTGAGCGCTCGGACCCCGGTGCGGCGGCCAGCAGCCGCAGCAACAGGAATCCGAGGACGGCGGTACGCATACGTATAGATGGTACCGCCGCCCGGGGGAAACGGCAGATCCCCTACGACCCCGCCACATCCAGGAAGAGATCGAGTTGCGTCGCGGCATCGCCCAGAAGCGCCACCAGAAGATGATCGCCGGAGGCCAGCCCGGGCGGCACCACGACATTGATCTGGTACAAGCCGGGGCTGACCAGCCCGGCGAAGGTGACTTCCGCTTCCACCGAGCCGATCACCACCGTGGGCCACATGGCCAGGTCCAGGGGCGCCGGAACCAGTTGGCCATTCGGAATCACTCCGTTCACAGGTCCGAACCCTGTACCGTAGATCACGATGGTCTCGCCCGGCGCGGCCGGGCTGCTGGTGACTCCAGTGATAAACCCGGTTGGCGCGATCAAAGTATTGTCCGCGTGCGTAGCAGCCGCGTAGGTGTGGCCGTTTGCGGAGTTAGTGCCGGCCGTGAAGAACGAGGGTGCGGTGGCCGACAGATTGGTATTGACCACTGTGCTGGTCAACCCATTACTCGTGGTCTGGATCTGCGCCGGCCCCGGCGGCAGGTCAGCCGGCACCAGGAAGTTGATCTGCATGTTACTGGCGTAGCTTACCGGTGCGGCCTCGCCATTCACCGTCACGCCTACGCCGCCGGTTTGCGTGGGCAGCGTATCGCCGGAGAATGACCAGTTCGCCGGAAGCGGCGCGAGGGCATTTCCCTTCAGCGCGACCCAGGTATTGGGTGCAATGTCGTCCGCCAGGAAGCTGCCGGCGTTCAGAATGTCGGACGAGATAAAGGACGGCGACGGCTGGATGCTGCCAAACAATCCGTGCGATTCCACCGGGTCGTTGTTCGGTCCGCCGCCGATGCCGGCGGTGAAATACAGCGTCCCGGGGTCTTCGCTGCGGGAGCCACTGCCGAAATTGATCGACCAGAGCCCCGGATAAGAGATCGGACTACCCGATGGATCGTTCAGCGTTCCGATCAGGGTGCCCTCGATCGGATCGAACGCGTTGATTTTGCCGTCGCCGAAGTTGCCGACCAGCAGATCGCCGCCAAAGGGTCCGAAGGTGCCGGGCGCCCAAGCCATTCCCCAGGGGGAATTGAGCGCGCCTTGCATGATCAGGTTGCGGACCAGATCCCCGGCCATGTCGAAATAGGCTACGTAACCGTTGCCGGGACCGGCGACATCGTCATGTTTCTGGTCATCCTGCTTGGCGTAAGTCACATAGACATAGCCGTTGTTGATCACTACGCTGAATGGTGCGAAACCGGACGGAATAGTTGTATCGGCAAAGCCACCCGCTAAAGTGACCGGATTCAGACTACCGTCAAATACGTCTACGTTACCGCTGTTGAAGTTAGTCGCGATTAACAGCGGCGCTGCGGCCGTGCCGCCCAGCGCGCAAGACTTGTATACCGCGCCGGATGCCGAGTTATCGAGCAGTACCAGGGCGTTGGCTGAGTCAACGCCGGGATTCCAGCCGGAGATGACACCATCCTCGGAACAGAACAGGAATACGGCGGGCTTTCCCGACGCCACGGCGAACGCCGATGTATTCGAGCCGAACGTGTTGTAGATCACTCCCGAGACCGGTCCCCCGCTGCCTCCGCCCGCCGCCGGTATGTTGACCACCACCGGCAGCACCGCGCCGGTTCCATCGTACAGCGTCGAAGTGCCGGTGCCGTTGTTGCCGATCCAGAAGGGTGTGGCGCCGAATCCGTTTCCCCACGGATTCACCAGGTTCGGATCCTGGTGGTCGGCCATGCCCGGCAGATCCGACACAAAATTGTGAACCAGGAAAGAGTTAGGAGTTTGGGCCCAAGTGTTAATAGTAAGTAAGGCTAACACCGGCGGCAAGGACAGTATTCGGCAGTCAGACAGTTTCATAACTTCCTCTACTGTACTAAGCGGTTGGGATCGCAAACTGTAAACAGAATGTAAACAGTGGGGCAGCCTAGAGACTCATCACTTCCCGGAATTTCTGCGCCTGCCGGCGGGACATCTCGACCTCCATCCCGCCGCGCAGCCGGACGAGGAAGCCGCCGTTGGCCCAAGGATCGATGCCTTCCACGAAACGTAGATTCAGAATGTGCTTGCGGCTGGCGCGGAAGAACACCGCCGGATCCAGGCGTTCCTCCAGGTAGTTCAGCGATCGCAGCACCAGGGGCCGGTTGGCTCCGAAATACAGGCGGGCATAATTGCCCTCGCTCTCCAGCAGCACAACGTCACTCAAAGTTACAAACCAGCAGCGCTCGCCGTCTTTCACGAAGATGCGTTGGCCGGCCTCCATCACCGGTTTGGCCTTGCGCAGTCCGGCGCGGGCCAGGGCCGCCGCCAGGCGCTCGGGCGCCACGGGTTTCAAGAGGTAATCGAGCGCGTTCACTTCGAAGGCGCGCAGCGCGTATTCATCGTAGGCGGTGGTAAAAATCACCAGTGGAACGCGATCCAGTTGCTCCAACAACTCGAATCCGCTGCGGCCCGGCATCTGTATGTCGAGGAAGAGCAGGTCCGGCTGAAACTGTTGGATCAGAGCCGAGGCTTCGTCCGCATCGCGCGCCTCGCCCACGATCTCCACCTCGGGATGCGCCGCCAGCAGCCGCCGCAATTCGGCGCGGCCCAGGCGTTCGTCGTCCACGATCAACGCGGTCATGCGTGACCCAAGGGGATGGAGATCTCGGCTACCACGGCGTCGCTGCCCGCGTTGCGCAGCACCAGCGACGCCGCGTTGCCGTACAGCAGGCGCAGCCGTTCGCGCGCGTTATTGAGACCCACGTGGGTGGAGTTGCCGCCCTCTACCAGTTGTCCGCTATTGCGCACCCGGATCTTCACCGCTTCGCTTTCCACCCGCGCGGCAACCCGTATTTCGCCGCCGCGCGGCAGGCGCGCCACCCCGTGCTTGATTCCGTTCTCCACCAGCGTCTGCAGCAGCATGGGCGGAATGCGCGTCTCCAGCGTCTGCGGGTCGGCCTCCAGGCTTACCTGCAGACGCTCCTCCAGGCGGATTCCTTCCAGCTTCAGATAGGCGCTGACAGCCTCCAGTTCCGATGCGAGCGGCACCGTGTCCGTGCGCCCCGATTGCAGCGTGTAGCGCAGGATGTTCGATAACTCCGTCACCATGCCCTGGGCGCGCGCCGGATCTTCCGTGATCAGCGCGCGCAGGCTGTTCAGGCAGTTGAAGATGAAATGTGGATTCACCTGCGAAAGCAGCACCCGCAGTTCCGCGTCTTTGGCGGCCACTTCCAGGCGCAGTTTCTCGATCTCGGAACGCTGCAACCGTTCGAAATAATGCACGCCGAAGTAGATCACCTCCCAAAGAAACACGGTGATGCTCCAGATGAACACCACCGGGACGATCCAGGATCTGTTAGCACTGCGGAAGTCGGCGGCGCCCAGTACGAAAGCCCACACCAGCGAGACCAGCGCCGTGATGGCCCCGCCGCTGACCAGGCTGGCGGCGGCCACCCGCGGCAGCGCGCGCAACGGCGACAGGCGCAACCATCCGTGCCGCCGTATGTACGCGCGCAGGCCGTGCGTGGTCAGAATGCCGGCCAGTGCGCCCCAGCAGTAGATTGCGATCTGCTTCCACGTGATGGGCTCCTCGACGGCGGTAAAGATGATGTTGGCCGCCGCGTGCGCATACCACCCCAGCACCTGGCAGACAAGGTAGACGCGAAGGCGTTTCATTTGGCGGTGGCCAGAAAGTGGTCTACGGCCCGGTAGAACCCGGCCGGATCATCCAGCATAACGAAGTGCCGCGCGGTGTCCTCCATCACAAAATCGTACTTCTTCAGCCCGGCGTATTGCGTCCGGAAATTCTTCTCCACCTCCGCCCGCGTCGCATACTGCTTATACGCCACCCAGGTGCCGATCACCAAAACCGGTGACGTGATTTTATCCAGATCGCCGCGCAGATCGGTAGTCATCATTTCATAGATCGCGTCACCCATGGCCCCGCGGTCCGATTTGCGTGTCCATCCCATAATCATCTCGAAATCCGCCGGGCTGGTGACCATGGCCTTGACCGCCGTCTCGCCCATCTTCTCGGTCTGCTCGGTGGGTGGCCCGCTGTACATCTTGCGCATCTGCTCCGCCTGCGCCTTCACACTGTCTGCCGTGGCGCCGGGATCCATCACGCCGGCCAGGAACGGCAGCGAATCCACGATCACCAGCGGCCCCACCAGGTCCGGGTCCCTTTCGGCCAGCCACAGCGCCAATACCCCGCCCAGGCTATGGCCGACGATCACGGGCTTGTCCATCTTCTTCTCGCGGATGTAAGACGCCATGTCCCGCCGTACGGTATCGAGAAAGGGAGCCTCGATCCGCGGCTCGCCGGCAAAGCCGGCCAGTGTGAGCACGTGGCACTCGTACCGGCCCCTGTAATGCGCCGCCGTGCCGTCCCAGGTCTTGCCGGATGAAGCAAATCCCGGAATCAGGATCATGGGCCGGCCGTGGCCGGTAACCTCCACGTGGAAAGAAGCCGGCTTGTCTGCCCGGCCGGCGCCGGCGTTGACCGCCAGCAGGACAGCCAGCGTGAAAGGCGTCCGGATCGGTCTTTGCATGATGAGTAACCCTCCTGGCCTCAATTTAAGGGGCTTCCGGGCGGGTATGGCGCTAATTGGGGTGGGCGGTCAGGCCGGCGGATGAGTGGTTTTCAGACGATAACGATTGCCACGCCACTCGATCCGGTTGCCGAACGCGGAGGCCGCCAGCACGATCAGCCAGATCCAGGTGGCCAGCGGCACCCAGGTGGCGTGCACCCAGGAGTGGCGGTCGAACCAGGCTTCGTATTCCGGCAGTTCGGCTTTGGCCAGCGTGGCGCGATTCGCCCCTTTGAGGAGTCCCGGCGAAAGTTGCGCCACCAGGACCCACTCGGCGCCGCGGCTGCCCCGCATCGAAGCCAGAATCGCCGCCGCCATGCCGCCGCAATAGAAGACGTGCGCCGCCAGCGCGGTCCACCACAGGCGCGGCCGGTACACGCGCGTGATGGTCAGTTGACGGCGGGCCCAGGCCAGGAACGATCGGGCGGTAGTCCGGCCGGCATCCACCGCCACCGCGCCCGGCACGAACACGATGCGCAGGCCGGCCCGCCGTACGGCTTCGCTCAGGGCATAGTCGTCGCTCACCGTGCCGTGCCAGAAATCGGAAACATGAGCGCCATAATATGTTTCGCGCCGGATGGCCATGGACCCGCCCCAGGCGAATGCGGCCCTGTCTGAAACCATGGTCCCGCCGATCACCGCGTCCCACACGCTGCGCAGCAGCGACCAGAAATCGGCCGGTTCGGGCGCATACCATCGGTATCCGGTGCTGGCGCCCACGGAAGCGTCCGCCAGCGGCGCGGCCAGGGCCCGCAGCCAGGTTGGGGAGACCCGGCCGTCGGCATCCGCGAACGCGAAGATCCGCGAATCCTTGCGCGCAAAGCGGACGGCGGTGCGCAGGTTCAGCACCTTCTCGCCGGTCCCGGCCTCCTCGGCGTGCGCCAGCACGATGCGGGTCCGCGCGGGCAGAACTCCGGCTGGAATGTCGGCCGCGGAATGCGCCACCAGGATGAGTTCGTAATCGGGGTAGTCCTGCGCCGCCAGGGATGCCAGATTGTCCCGCAGTCCCTGATCGTCGCCTTTGATGGGGACGACTACGGTAGCCGGTGGCACCTCTGCGCGCGCGTCAGAAAGCCGGTCGGCCACGTAAGCGGCGCGTTTCCGCTCCCCTCGCAGGGAAAGAAAGGCCAGCAGCAGGGCCGGGCCGGCGAAGAACCAGAACCAGAACACTCCGCTACTTATGGCCTTTGGCCTTGGCTTTGGCTTTGGCCTTGACCTTAACTGCCGGCTTCGCCTTTTTGGGCGGCGCCGCCTCGGCGGGAGCCTCTTCCGGTTCCTCGAAATCCGGGACGGGATCCGCGCCGGCGGCGGCCAATACCGGCGCACCCGGCGCGACTTTAGCCAGCACCTCGTTGAACAGGGCCTGCTTGCGGGTGTCCACCTTGGGCGGCGGCGGTTGTTCGTGCCGGTAGTCGTGATCGTTGTGGCAAGTCCGGCAGCGGACCTTAGCGGGTTCGCCGTTCAGCATGGACACAACCGCGTGGTTCATGATGCGCTTGCACTTTACGCAGAAGTCGTCGATGATGTCGCCCAGTCGAATTTCGCCCATGCCATTCCTCCACTCAGACCTGTACTGTTTCCGCGGAAGGTTCCGGCGGCGCCGGCGGTGCGGCCTTCACTTCCGGGACGATCCAACTGGCTGATTCGAAGCCGACGTATTTGCAGATGCGCAACGCCCCGTCGCCGGTTGCCAGCAGATCGCCGACCGCCAGCGGGCGATCGGAAGCCCGCAACCGGCTCCACGCGTCGTATTCGCTTTCCGCCTGGATCTCGCCATCCGGCTCATAATCCCGGGCCCTGACACTCGCCGCACCCGAAACATGCGGCGCCCAGCGAAACTGCTGGCGCGGCGCATCCTTCATCCGGAAGACCTGATACGTCGGCATAGAAAAGCCTATTTTAAACGAAACGGTCCGCCGTGGCGGTGAATGCCGGACTATTGATCAGCCGGCCGGCATCCGCCTGGCCCCGGTCGATCCAGCGCTGAATATTGGCGGGATCCCAGGTGATGGCATCGCGCAGCGTCCCCAGCACCCGCGGCGGACCCAGTCGCAGCACGGCCACGCCGGTTACCCGCGGCTCGCGCGGCGCCAGCAGCCGCACCATGCGCACGCAGGCGCGCAGCGCGTTCAAGGGCATGCTCGGCAGCACGTTGACCGCGATGATCCGGTGCACTCCGAAAGCCGGCGCGGCCCAGACCGGCATCACACTGAGCAAGCCGCCATCGCAATAAAGCTGCCCGCCGATCCGCACCGGCGGAAATCCGGTCGGAATCGCGCAAGAAGCCACGATATGCTGCCAGGTGATGTGGGGTGTTTGTATGATCTCCAGGCGCAGTTGCGGCAATCGCGTGACGGCCAGGCCGAAAGGTACGCGCGGCGTATAAGTGGAGGTAAGTTCCTGCGCCATCTCCGCCAGCGGCGCGGGATCGAAGTAGGAGCGCCAACGCCGGCGGGCCGGCCGCTTTTCCATCAGGGTGGCGCAGCGCGGATCGAGCCAGATGCGGGCCAGTTCGTCGCCCGCGATGCCCGAGGCGATGGCCCAGCCGTTGATGGAACCCACCGAGCAGCCTATGACTGCGTCCGGCTGGAAGACGGGTTCGAGCGCCTTCCACACACCCGCCTGGTAGGCTCCGAACATGCCTCCGGCGGACAACACGAGCGCGGTCTTCACATCTTTCATGTTAGCGTGACGGGGATAGGCCTTATGCGCGATACCGGCTTTCAATCCGCGGACTATTCCAAGGAAGTCGCGGCAGTCTTGGCGCTGGATGGCGGCGGCCGGCGTCCCATGCCGCTGGTGATGTCTCGCTGCCTGTCCGAGGCCGCCCGTGCCCGGCTCCGCGGCGCGGTGGCGTCCCGGCTGTTTCCCGGCGCCCGCGCGCCGGAAGCGGCCCTGGCCGGCCTGTATGTGTACCTCGGCTGTTTCGAAGAAGCTCATGCCATCGCGCAGGATATCGCGACGGCGGAGGGCAGCTACTGGCACGCCATCGTGCACCGCCAGGAGCCGGATGCGGGCAATTCTGCGTACTGGTTCCGGCGTGTCGGCCGGCATCCTGTTTTCCCGGCGCTGGCGCGCGCCGCGGGCCGTCCGGATGGTTGGGATCCGTTTGTGTTTATTGCCGAGTGCGAGGAGGCGCGGCGCCATCCCGGATCGGACCCGGAGACGCGCGCCATCGATCTGCAACTGATCGAATGGCAGATCCTGTTCGATTACTGCGCGCGCGGCGCGTAAGAAAGTTCGCCGGCTGCGCGGTTGTTCCACAGCGGCCGGATGGTGATCTTGCGCTGGCCCTTCTCCGCGAATCGCGCCTTGGCCCGATTCTTCAACAGCCGGTACTGCGTTCCCGTCAGATGCATCTCGCGGCAGATGCGCTCCGGCGTCTGCTCCTGCAGATAGAACCGCACCAGCACTTCGCGATCGTGCGCCGACAGTTCTTCCAGCACCTCGCGCGCGATCTCCTCCCGCTGCCGCGCCATGAGCATCTGATCGGCGGAAAGCCGCTGGTCGCGGATCAGGTAATCCGCGGCGTCCACGGTGCGGTTCCGCCGAAACATCGCCTGCTCGATGTATTCGGAGACCCGCCGCATGGCCACCGTGCGAATGAAGCCCATCAGACGTTCCGGCTCGCGCAGCATGCCCTTGCGAATCGCTTCGATCGTAATGATGAAACTCGAATGCAGTTCATCATCCACGGCCTGGCAGTTCCGCAGCCGGCGTATCATCAAAAATCGAACACCGGTGTTGAAGATGCGGTAAAGCTCGGCTTCGGCCTCCGGGTCGCCGTTCCGGATGCGGCGCACGAGTTCGACGGGTCCCATGCCTTGGGAGGAGTAATCTGGCTTACTAGGGTTCATGCTGCCGCGACTCATGCATGCAGCCCGCCATATTGGACATTCCTCTAGCCAGGTTATAAGTTACTTAGAACTAACGGTCTAGTAAGTGATACACCAAGGTGATATATCGGGGTATCACAGAGCGATACGGCGAGCCCTGAGTGATAATCCCCACCACGCTCAAAAGAAGTATTTCCTGGATATTCTTAGGGATATATTCCATGTTCACCGCCGACTCCCGGAGCGCCATAATCGGAAGATGATGCAAGTCAGCCCGGTCGCCAGTCTGCTGCGCGCCTTCGATCCCGGTACGGATGGCGAGGCCGCCAAAAGCAAAGAACTCGTCCTCGCCCTGCTGGAGTCCTCCGCCGCGCCGTTTTCGCGGCGTCAATTCAACCCCGGCCACATCACCTGCTCCGGCCTGGTGATCGGTCCCGGGCGCGACGCAATCCTGCTGGTGCTGCACCGCCGTCTGCAACGCTGGCTGCTGCCGGGCGGACACGTCGAGCCGGAAGATGCCGCCATCGGCGACGCCGGACGCCGCGAGGTGGTCGAGGAGACTGGCGCGGTGCTTGCCCCGGACCCCGCGCCGTTGCTGATCGGCGTCGATGTGCATGGGATTCCGCCGCGCCGGGATGAGGCGTTTCACCTGCATCACGACCTGATGTTTCGCTTCCAGGCCGATTCGTACGATCTCCAGCGGTCCGAAGAAGTTCGCGAAGTCGCCTGGTGCGCGATTGCCGATTTCGACCGTTATCGACTGCCGGGCAACATCCGCCGCGCTTTCGCCCGGGCCACCCGGCCCGATTCGTCCTAGCCTATTTACCGGCTGCTGTCATTCGTCCGGCCGTGCGACACTGATTACAGTGTCCCCGGAGCCGAGCAAACGCCCCACATCCGAACGCCTGCGCGCCCTATGGCCCGACATACGGGAACTGGTGCGCCCGCGCCGCGGTCTGCTGGCCTTCGGCATGGCCCTGATGGCCATCAACCGTGTATCCGGACTGGTGCTGCCGGCCTCCACCAAGTACCTGGTGGACGATATCATCGGCAAGCGTCACTACTCCCTGCTGCGCCCGTTGATTCTGGCCGTAATCGGGGCCACCCTGGTGCAAGGCGTCACGTCGTATGCCCTGACACAACTGCTTTCCAAGGCTGCGCAGCGCCTGATCGCCGAGTTGCGCCGCAAAGTGCAGATGCATGTGGGACGCCTGCCGGTCTCTTACTACGACGCGAACAAGAGCGGCATGCTGGTCTCCCGCATCATGAGCGACGTCGAAGGTGTACGCAATCTGATCGGCACCGGCCTGGTCGAGTTCACCGGCGGCCTGCTGACCGCGGTACTGGCTTTGGGGGTGTTGCTGCGCCTCAGCCCTTCGCTGACCGGTGTGGCGCTCTGCGCCATCCTGGCCTTCGGGCTGGCGCTGCGCAAAGCCTTCGGCGTCATGCGGCCGATTTTCCGCGAACGGGGCAAGATCAACGCCGAAGTCACCGGGCGCCTGACCGAATCTTTGGGCGGCGTACGCGTGGTGAAAGGCTATCATGCCGAGGCGGCGGAAGCCGAAGTGTTCTCGCACGGTGTGCAGCGTCTGCTGGATAACGTGATGAAGAGCCTTACCTCCACGTCGCTGATGAGCCTGGGGGCCACCGTCATGATGGGCGTTTTGGGCGCGCTGGTCATGTACCTGGGCGCGCGACAGATGATCGCCCACACCCTGACCCTGGGCCAGTTCTTCACTTTCACCATGTTTCTGGCTTTTCTGATCGGCCCGGTCTTCCAGATCGTGGGCATCGGCACGCAGATCAGCGAAGCTCTGGCCGGCCTGGAGCGTACGCGCGAAGTGCTGCACGAGCGCCCCGAGGATGAAGATCCGCGCCGCCAGGTGGCCGCCGGCCCGATCCGCGGCGAAGTAGTTTTCGACCACGTGGACTTCGCCTACGACGAAGGCAAGACGGTGTTGACGGACATCTCGTTCCAGTCCGCGCCGGACACCGTGACGGCTCTGGTCGGTCCTTCGGGCTCCGGCAAGTCTACCATCATAGGCCTGATCGCGGCCTTCTACACGCCGCGCGCGGGCTCGATTTACGTCGATGGTGTGGATCTTTCCACGATCCGGCTGGAATCCTACCGCACGCAGTTGGGCGTGGTCCTGCAGGATACCTTCCTGTTCGATGGCACGATCCGGGAGAACGTGGGCTTTTCGCGTCCCAGCGCCACCGAGGCCCAGATTCGCCAAGCCTGCCGCATCGCGCGCGTGGACGAATTCGCCGAATCGTTCGAAAAGGGCTACGACACCATCGTCGGCGAACGCGGGGTGAAGCTGTCGGGCGGCCAGCGGCAGCGGGTCTCGATCGCCCGCGCGATCCTGGCCGATCCGGCGATCCTGATCCTGGACGAAGCCACGTCCAGCCTCGATTCGGAATCGGAAGCGCTGATTCAGGAGGGCCTGGCGTACCTGATGCGCGGCCGCACCACGTTCGTGATCGCCCACCGCCTGTCCACCATACGGCGCGCAGACCAGATCCTGGTGGTCGAAGGGGGGCGCATCGTGGAGCGCGGCCGTCACGAGTCGCTCTACGCGCTGCAAGGCCGCTACTACGATCTCTACACGCGCCAGCACGGCGTGCAGACCAACCTCTTCCTGGCGCCCGGCGAGGGCGAGGAACAGGCGGCTGCCGCCGCGGGTGGGGACGGCGCCGCTCCGGTGCGAGCGTCCGCCGGCAATCCCTTGTCCGACGCCGTTCGCCTGATCCGCGGCTAAGCGTTAACATGAAGCCATGCGACCGATCGGCGTTGCCTCCTTCCTGCTGACAGCTCTGTCCGCCGCGCCCGCCTCGCGCAGCGCCGCCAGGGCGCCCCAGGAGTATCTGGTCTATTTTGGAACCTACACGGACAAGGGCAGCAAGGGAATCTACGTTAGCCGGTTTCGTCCGGCGACCGGCAAACTGACGCCTCCCGAGCTGGTGGCCGAGACGGTAAATCCCTCGTTCCTGGCCGCGGATCCCTCCGGCCGTTATCTGTTCGCCGCCAACGAAATCGGCAATTACCAGGGGGCCAAGAGCGGCTCGGTCACCGCGTTTGCCATCGAACGTCATACCGGCAAACTGACGGCTCTGAACACGGTCGCCTCGCGCGGCGCCGATCCGTGTCACTTAGCCGTCGACAAGGCCAGCCGGCACGTGCTGGTGGCCAACTACACCGGCGGCAGCGTGGCGGTCCTGCCCATCCTGGCAGGCGGCCGGTTGGGCGAAGCGTCCGATTTCAAGCAGCACCTGGGCTCCAGCGTCGACAAGGAACGGCAAAAGGAACCGCACGCCCACAACATCGTGCTGACACCCGATAACCGGTTCGCCGTGGTGGCCGATCTGGGCCTGGACAAACTGCTGGTCTATCGCTTCGATACCGCGAAGGGCACCCTCACGCCCAACGATCCGCCCTACGGGCTGGTAAAGCCGGGCTCCGGGCCGCGGCATTTCGCTCTGCATCCCAACGGCCGCCTGGCCTACGTCATCAACGAGATGGGCAACACCATCACGGCTTTCGATTGGGACGGAGAAAAGGGCGCGCTACGCGAGATCGAAAACGTTTCCACCCTGCCCAAGGACTTCAAGGGCGAGAATAGCACCGCCGAGCTGGTAATCCATCCTTCGGGCCGTTTCCTGTATGGCTCCAACCGGGGCCACGACAGCATCGTCGTGTACGCCATCGACCCCGCCAGCGGCAGGCTGACGTGGGTGGAGGATCATTCCACGCTCGGCCGGGAGCCCCGTAATTTTGCCCTCGATCCCACGGGCGGCTATCTGTTCGCCGCCAATCAGAATTCCAACACGGTCGTGCTCTTCAAGCTCGATCCGAAGACCGGGCGGCTGACGCCAGGCGGGACGAAGCTCCAAGTGTTTTCGCCGGTCTGCGTAACATTCGTGGCCGCGGAATAGAAGCGGTAAAGATCAGCATGCGTAAAATCCTGTTCTTCTGTCTGGCCCTCTCCCTGGCCAGCTTCGCCCAAGCCCCGCCCGTTCCGGCGTGGAAGTTCGCCGTCTCCGGCGACTCGCGCAATTGCGGCGATATCGTGATGCCCGCCATAGCCGCGGGTGTGCTCCATTCCGGAGTGAAATTCTATTGGCATCTGGGCGATTTCCGTGCGATCTACGATTTCGACGAAGATACCGTACCGCCCGCGTCGCTGCACCTGAACTACCCGCACCTGACCATCATCTCTTACCTGCTCAAGGCCTGGCCCGATTTCATCGACCGTCAGCTCAAACCCTTCGGCGACCTGGAAATCTTCCTCGGCATCGGCAACCATGAGCTGATCTTCCCCGAGACGCGCGAGGCCTACCTGCGGGAATTCGAGCAGTATCTCGACTCCCCGCGGCTGCGCGCGCAGCGCGCTCAGGACAAAGACGAGGGCGGATACCGCACTTACTATCACTGGGTGATGAACGGCGCCGTGGATTTCATTTCACTCGACAACGCGTCCGGCAACACCTTCGACAAAGCCCAGCTGGACTGGGTGCGCAAACGCCTGGCGGACGACAAGAAATCGCGGGTGATCACGACTGTGGTGCTGGGCGCCCACGAGGCCCTGCCGGGCAGCAAAGGCATGAGCCACAGCATGTGCGATTCGGCCGCCGGGATCGAAACCGGCCGCGAGGTCTACAACTTGCTCTGGGATCTTCGGCAAGCCGGCAAGAAGGTCTATGTTCTGGCCAGCCACTCCCACTTCGTCATGGACGATGTCTATAACACGTCCTACTGGGAGGGCCGGGTGCTGCCGGGTTGGATCGTGGGCACTGCCGGCGCTGTGCGCTATCGTCTGCCGGCCGGCGTACCCACCGCGACCATCGCCCGCACGGACGTTTACGGATACCTGCTGGGTACGGTGATGACCGACGGAACCATCCGCTTCGCATTCAATCCGCTGACGCGCGACGACCTGCGCCGCGCCAATGCCGGCCGGGTCCCCGCGGCGCTGGTGGACTGGTGTTACGCCGAGAACAGCGACAAGACCGGGTGGGCGCCGCACGCCTGCGAGCCGCCGCACTGATCCCGGCGCGTGAGATTATTCGGCGAACACCACCCGCCGGTGATCCTTGAGAATGCAGCGATCCATGACCACCGCGAGGCCCGCCGCACGAGCCCGTTCGGCGGCTGCTTCGTGGATTACACCTTCCTGCATCCAGACGGCCCTGGCGCCGATCCGGATGGCCGCCTCCACGATCTCCGGCACGAATTCGGACCGGCGGAAGATATCGACGATATCCACCCGGTCCGGCACGCTGTCCAGGTTCGGGTAGCATTTCTCGCCCAGGACCAGGGTCTCGTGCGGGTTCACGGGAATGATCCGGTAGCCGTTGCGCTGCATGTATTCCGCCACGCCGTAGCTGGGGCGGAAACGCTTGTGGGAAAGCCCGACCACGGCGATCGTCCGGCTGGTCTTGAGCACCTCGGCAATGTTCATGACGCCGTCCGCCTGGCCGCCGCGCGGCGAAACCGCTCCACCTCGTCGGCACTCAAATAGCGGAACTCGCCCGGTTTCAAGGGCCCCAATTCCAGGAACCCGATCTTCACCCGCTTGAGCTTCTCCACCAGCCGGCCGAAATGCTTGAACATCTCCCGGATCTGGTTCTTGCGGCCTTCGATCAAGCGCACTTCGTACCAGGGATTGGGCGCGCGATGGGTCAGCTTCAGGCCCGCCGGTGCGGTGCGCCGGCCGCCCAGCGGGACGCCGTCCCGGAACTCCTGTTCCTGTCCGGCGGTAAGCGGCCCGTTCACCTTCACCAGGTATGTCTTCGGAATGTGTATGGCGGAAGAGGTGATGGCATGGGCCAGTTCGCCGTCATTGGTCAGCAACAGCAGTCCCTCGCTGTGATAATCGAGCCGGCCCACCGGGTACACCCGCTGCTTGACGCCGTGCACCAGGTCCATGACCGTCGGCCGGCCCTGCGGGTCGGAAACCGTGGTCATCACGCCGGCCGGTTTATTCAGCGCGATCGAGATCAGGGCCCGGGGCTGATGCAAAAGTTTTCCGTCAACCTTGATGTGATCGCGGTCCAGGTCGGCTTTGCTGCCGAGTTCGGCGATCACCGCGCCGTTCACTGTCACGCGGCCTTCCTGGATGATCTGTTCGGCCTTGCGGCGGGAGGTCACGCCGGCCCGCGACAGGATCTTCTGCAGCCGTTCCTCAGCCATCGCTCTGGTCTGGCGCGGGCTCGGGCGCCGGCTCGGGCGCCGCCGTGGGATCCGGCTCCGGCGCATCGCCATCCACCGCCATGCGGCGGATCTCCTCGAACTCCTTCAGCGAAGGCAGTTCGCTCAGATCCTTCAGGCCGAACTGTACCAGGAAATCCTTGGTGGTCTTATAGAGGATCGGCTTGCCGATGACGTTCTTGCGCCCCGCCGCGGCGATCAGCTTGCGGTCGAGCAGAGTCTTCAGCACGCCCGCGCCCTGGACGCCGCGAATCTCCATGATCTCCGGCGCGGTCACCGGTTGTTTGTAGGCGATCACGGCAAGCGTTTCGAGCGCCGGCAGCGACAGCTTCAGCGGCGGTTTCAGGCTCTTGACGAAATTGCGGACGGTCTCGTGATGCTCCGGCTTGGTGGTGATCTTGTACCCGCCGGCCACCTCCCGCATGGTCACGCCGTGTTCCGGCTTATCGTATTCGGCAACCAGCTCGTCGAGCAGCTTCTGCACGCGCTCGCGCGGCTGCGCCAGCGCCGCCGCGATCTGCGCCAGCGACAAAGGCTCCTCGGTCACATACACGATGGCCTCGAGCAGAGCCCTCAATTGCGTATCTTCCGACGCAACCGGGCCCGCCGCGTCGACGCCGGCCAGCAAATCCTCCGCCGCCACCGTCTCTACGGCGGAGTCTTCTCCCTCCGCGCCTGGCTCTCCCTGCGTTTCCATGTCAGCCGGCACTGCCGCTGACTGTTCGACTTCATCCATCTACCGATATTCCTTCTCGATTGCACTCACCGGCGCGTCGGCCGCGAACACTGCGTCAAAGGATTCATGCCGGCGCAGCACGATCTCGCCGAACAGGTCCGACTGCGCCACCCGCACGGCCTGGAGCTTGACCAGCTCCAGCACCGCCAGAAATAGCGCGATCATCGCCTTGCGGGTGCGCTGCTCGGCGAACAGCCGCATGATGTAAACCGGTTCGTCCGTTCCGGCCTCCAGGAACTGCGACTTCAAGCGCATCATCATCTGGGAGACGCTCACATCCTCTTCGGCGACCTCGTAAACCGGCCGGTTCTTGGCGCGCTCCAGCAGTTCGCCGAACGCCTTCACCAGGTCGAACAAGGTGATGTTCAGTCCCGGGTCCTCGTCGTCCGCGGTGAACCGCGCCATCTGCGGATTGGACCAGACATTCTCCTCGATCATGCGCTTCTGGTGCAGCATCTCGGCGGCATTCTTGAACTTCTCGTGTTCCAGCAGCTTCTCCACCAGTTCCTGGCGCGGATCCTCGTCCGGATTATCTTTGGCCAGCTCCGGATCGCGCGGCAGCAGCATGCGCGACTTGATGTGGATCAGGGTGGCCGCCATGTAGACGAATTCCGCCCCCAGATCGACGTCCAGCTCGCGCGCTTTTTCCATATAGTCCAGGTATTGCGCGGTGATGGTGGCGATGGGAATATCCTTGATGTCGATCTGCTGCTTGCGAATCAGATCCAGCAGCAAATCGAGCGGTCCGTCATAGCGTTCCAGGTGGACGTTTAAGGGTGAAGACACCGTATTTCACGATATCACGTTGAGGCGGCGCGCCGCGCCGCAGGCGCTCCTGTTATACACTGATCCCTTCAGTGCTCCTCGATCTGAGCGGAATTCAAAAGCGGTTCAGCGGCGTAACGGCTTTGCGGGACGGCAACCTGTCGGTAGCGGCGGGCGAGGTGCATCTGCTGCTGGGCGAAAACGGCGCCGGCAAGTCCACGCTGATGAAGATCGTGGCGGGGATCGAGCGGCGCGATGGCGGCCGTATGCTGTGGCAGGACCGCGAGGCGGCTTTTGCCAGTCCCGCCGAAGCCGCGGCCGCCGGTATTGCCATGGTGCACCAGGAATCTCCCTTGGCTCCCCATCTGTCCATCGCGGAGAACATCTTCCTGGGCCGCGAGGAGCGCCTGCCGTTCGGCTGGGCCAACCGCCGGCGGATGATCGAAAAGGCCTCGCTGTTGATCGCCCGGCACCGTTTTCCCTTGCGGGCGCACTGGCAGGTGGATCGTTTGAGTCCGGCGGAAAAGCAACTGGTGGGCATCTGCCGCGCGATCCAGCACGGCTCCAGCCTGCTGATCTTCGACGAGCCGACCGCGTCCCTGTCGGGCGCGGAGACGGAGGAAGTCTTTCGTATCGTGCGCGGCCTGCGCGAGCGCGGCATGGGAGTCATCTACATCACTCACCGGCTGGACGAGCTGCGTGCCATCGGCGACCGGGTAACCATCCTGCGCGACGGCGCTACGGTGCATTGCGGACCCCTGGCGGAGATTACCACGGAGCGCATCATCCAGCACATGGTGGGACGCGAGATCGTCTCCATCTATCAGCGGCAGCCGCTCGCGCCGGGCGCGGAGTTGCTGCGCGTGGAGGGTTTGACCCGCCGCGGCGTTTTGCAGGACGTCTCCTTTGCGGCCCGGACCGGCGAGATCGTGGGACTGGCCGGCCTGATCGGCGCCGGCAGAACGGAAACCTGCCGGGCGATCTTCGGTGTGGACCCCATCGATAGCGGCCGCCTGTTCGTGGCCGGCAGGGCCGTCCGCATACGTTCGCCGCGCGAGGCCGTAGCCGCCGGCATCGCGCTGGTCACCGAGGACCGCCAGCGTACCGGCCTGGCGTTGCGCCTTCCCATTGCGTACAACATCACCATGACGGATCTCGGCGCCGTCAGCCGCCGCGGCCTGCTGAGCAACGGGAAACAGGCCCGCGTCACGGCGGACTACATCGCGCGCCTGCGCATCCGGGCCGCTTCCGGCCGGCAGGCGGCGGGCCGCCTGAGCGGCGGCAACCAGCAGAAGGTGGCCATCGCCAAGTGGCTGTTCCGCCACGCCCGCGTGTTTCTCTTCGACGAGCCCACGCGCGGCATCGACGTGGGCGCCAAGGCGGAGGTCTTTCAATTGATGGACGCGCTGGCGCGGGAGGGCGCCGCCATTCTGATGGTCAGCTCCGAGATGCAGGAACTGTTGCAAGTCGCGGATCGCATCCTGGTGATGCGCCAGGGACGCATCGCCGGCGAGCTGCCGCGGAACACCACCCAGGAGGAGATCATGCGCTGCGCCGCGCTGGCGCCGGAGGCCGCGTCATGATGCAGCGCCTGCTGCCCTTCCTCAGCCTGATCGTGCTGTTCGTGGCCCTGGCCATCGCCTCGCCGCACTTCCTGACAGAAACCAACTTGTCGAGCGTGGTCCGGCAGACGGCCGTCATCAATATCATGTCGCTCGGCATGACCATCATCATCATCGCCGGGGGCATCGATCTTTCCGTGGGCGCCATGCTGGCCATGAGCGGCGTGCTGGGCACCATGGCCATGGTGGCGGGTTTGCCGGTTCCGGCGGGCATCCTGGTGGGCGTCGTCACGGGATTCTTGTGGGGCGTCGTCAACGGGTTCCTGACTACCCGGCTGCGCATCGCGCCCTTTATCGTCACGCTCGGCACGCTGGGTATCATCCGCGGCGCCACGCTGATCATCACCAACGGCCTGCCGGTGCACGGCTTGCCGCGCAGCTTCTCGTTTCTCGGCGCCGGCAGCCTGCTGGGGGCGCCATTCGTCTTGTGGGTCGTGGTTGTGTGCGCGCTGGCCACCCACGTCATTCTGGAATACACGCGACTCGGCCGGTACGCCTTCGCCATCGGCAGCAACGAGGACGCCGCGGTATACGCCGGCGTGCCCGTGGCCTTCCATACCACCGCGGTCTACGCCCTGGGCGGATTGCTCACCGGCCTGGCCGGGATGATCGAAGCCTCGCGGCTGATGACCGGCCAGCCTAGCGCCGGCAACGGCTACGAACTGCAGGCCATCGCCGCGGTGGTGATCGGCGGCGGCAGCCTGCACGGCGGCGAGGGCAGCGTGATCGGCACCCTGATCGGGGCGCTGATCATGGGGCTGCTCTCCAATGGCAGCGATCTGTTGGGGATCTCGCCTTACCTGCAACAGGCCATCATCGGCGGAGTGATTATCCTGGCAGTGACGGTGGATGAACTGCGAAAACGCCGGGGCGGGGCAGAGGCGTAGACCGCGCTTAGCGCGGCGTGTGCGCCGAATGCCTCCAGTTGTAGATGGCCCAGACGAGCATGGCGACCAAGCCCAGCGCGATCAGAATCTCGGGGATGTCTGGCGTCCGCATATCATCCTCCGCTTAGATTATACTGCCGCGTTAAGGAATAATAAAGACTTTACGGCCTGTTTTTCGCTGCTAACCTTTTTGGCTAGCCGGCGGCCGTTTCGCCGGCTTTCTGAAACGACTGCAGCGCCAGGTAGCTGGGACCAAAACGCCGGATATTCTCCAGTTGGCGGTCGAATTCGGCAAAATGGCCTTCTTCGTCGCCGACCAGGCGCTCGAAGATCTGGCGCGACGCGGCGTCGGCCCCCGCGGCGCACTCCAGCGCCGCCTGATTATAGAATTTGGCGCTGGCGGCCTCCATCTCGCGGGCCTTGGCCAGCATGTCGGCCGGCTCCACGATCTTCGCCACCGGGGCGGCGGAGGCCATCTCCACATCGCCTTTCAGAAACAGAATACGTTCGGCGAGCGTTTCCACATGGCCCATTTCGGTGATGGCGGTGCGCTTGAACAAAGCGGCCAGCGGGGCGAAACCCTGATCGTCGAGGTGGATGTGGAAATACATGTATTGGTGAACGGCCAGCAGCTCATCGGCCACCGACTGGTTCAAGAGTGCGATGCTCCGTGCGGGTTCCATAAACCGTATTATCGCATCCTGAACTATCGGTTTTCGATTACGCAGCGGCGGGCGCGGAGGCTTCGGCGGCCTGTTCGGCCACGCAGACGGCATGCCGCAGAATACGTTCCAGGTGGCGGCAGATGAGCAGCAGGTTCACGTAGGCGGTTACGTCCCCCGGGGCGGAGGTCAATTGGGCCACCTTCTCGCTGAGCGCACGGCATTCGGCGCGCAGCGCAGTCTCGCGCGGGCGCGCCGAGAGGGCCAGGGACCGGTCCGCATCGCGCCAGCTCTGGATGGCTGTCGCGTGGAGTTCCCGGATCTTGTTTCCCACGTCGGCCATCTGGTTCAGGATCTGGGAGGGCGGCCGGCCCTGTCTGGACGACGCCAGCCCCACGATCTCATGGGCGTAATCGCCGATCAGTTCCAGATCGACGATAGCGTCCAGCACTCCCGTGATCAGGCGGGCGTCCCGCGCCACCGGCGCTTGCAGGGTAATCAGGTTCAGGCACTGGTCGTGAATTGTCCGATGCTGCCGATCGGTCAGCGATTCGAGTTCGCGGGCTCGCGCCGACCCGTCGGGATTGAGATCCACGACCGCGCGCAGGGCCTCCGCCAGCAAGTCCAGCGTCGTCTCTCCCATCGCGATCAGGTTCTGGCGGACGCCTTCCAGTTCGCTGACGTAGCGGGCTCGCATCACGGGTGGATCACCATTCCGCGGGGAAACGCCGGCGCATCAGCGGGCCAGCATCACCACGTGGTACACCACCAGCAGGATCATCAGGACCAGGTACGCGCGCAGGCTCATCAGCGAGAGGCGCACGCTGCGCGTCATGGCCATGGGGCCGAGCGCTTCGGTATCCACCTTCACCTCCGGCACGTCATCGAGCGGATGCACCACCAGGAAATGGCTGGGGTTTTTCATGGTTTCCATTTTCGTTTCCTCCATTAAGTGGTTGGGCCGCCGGCGGCGGACGGGAAAAGGTTGGGCGCAGTCACCTGCACCGCCAGAATCACGGACAGGACGAACAGGACGATAATGATGGTCCAGTTCACCCAGTTGTTCCAGGGTTTGTTGGCAAACTCGCCCAGGAGCTCTTTGTCGTTCAACAGCAATTGCAGAAAGATGATCGCCGAGGGCAGCATCACCCCGGCCAGCACCTGCACGCCGAGAATAATCAGTTGCAGGGGCGCGCGCGGGATCATGACGATACCGGCCGCCGCCGCCACGCTGATCAAATAAAGCACGTAGAATCCGGGCGCCTCGCGCACGGGGAACTGCAGGCTGTGCGGCCAGCCGCGGACTTCGCCGTAGGCCCAGGCGCTCGAAAGCGAGATCGCCGTGGTCCCCAGCACGGCCGCGTTGATCATGAGCAGCAACAGGCCATCCCGCACGAACGGTCCGCCGAAGCGGCCCAGATCGATCGCCATTTGGGCCGGATCGGTGAAGCGGAACCCGTGCGCATGCGACGCCGTGCCCACGATCATCATGCAGGCCGCGGCGGCGATGGTGATAAAGGCTCCCAGCAGGGTATCCAGGCGGGCCCACTTCAGATCCGCGAAGCGCAGCCGCTTATCGGCGATGCAGCTCTGCTGGAAAAAGAGCTGCCACGGCGCGATGGTGGTGCCTACAATGGCGATCACCAGGAACATCAGGTCCGGAGTGATGCCGCCGGCGGGCATGGACGGCAGAAGCGAGTGTTTCACGACTTGCCCAAACGGCGGCCCCACGCGGCCGGCGATTGCGAACCAGGCAAAGTCCAGCAGGCACAGGAACACGACTGAACGCTCCCAGCGCCGGTAGCTGCCGGACAGCACGATGAAAATCAGGCCGGCGGCCGCCAGCGGGACCCCGTACCGCGGATCGACGCCCAGCTTGCTCAGGGCCAGGTGAATCGCGGCAAATTCGGTGACCAGCGTCAGAAAGTTGACCAGTTCCAGGTCCACCAGCGAGAACAGGCCCCACCACTTGCCGAAACGCTGGTAGATCATCGCGGCGTGGCCTTTGCCGGTCGCGATACCCAGGCGCACCACCATCTCCTGTATGAAATAAGTAACAGGCAATAAGAGCAGGACAATCCAGAGCAGATGGGTGCCGTACTGGGCGCCGGCCTGGCTGTAGGTGGACACCGCGCCGGCGTCGTTGTCCGCCACCATGACGATCAGTCCCGGACCGAAGACCATCAGGAAGGTCAGCAGATCGCGCATCCATTTGGATTTCACGACACGTCCGCGCGCCGGTATGACGTCGGTTTCTACACCGGCGGCGGTCATGGCGATGGTTTTGTCCGTCATGGCGTTCCCTCCTTTCCGCGCCAAAAGCGCGCAAGTGACACATCCGATCGGGCGGACGCCGCAAACACCGGCAAAGCCGGAGCGCAGGCCGCCAGAAAGCGGGTTACCGCGACAATTTGTCTTGAGGGAGAAGGAGAACAACCGCCTCCGCCCCCGCTTCCCATCAATAGTGGAAGGAGCGGGGTGAGGCGATAGAGGAGAGTACCGCTACCGGATCACGGGCCGTTTCTTCCACGATTTGCCTCCCGTACTAGGAGGCTGATCGTCTTTCGGTTCCATATACCTTTCTGGAGGCGAGCGAAGCTGGGAGGGAAATAAAAAAGCCATTTCCCCCGGCGCAGAGAAATGGCCAACTATCGCAGAACGATCGCTGACGGATTCCCCCACTGGTCAAAGCTTCAGCACCGCGCGCCGTGAGAGATCCGAAGACCTCAGCCACCTTAGGAAAACCCTTAAGCCGGGAGTTCCTGGTCTACCCTTGACTGCCAGCATCTTTGGATGCTCTAGGGCAGTGGCTTGTATGCCGCGCGGACGCCTCGCCTACCGAGGATCCATGCAAAGCAACTTCCAATTACAAATTAACCCTTATGTTGCAAAGGTGTCAACAAAAAAATCATGAAGACTCTCTCATGTAAGCAAGATCCCGCAAACCCGGGCGCCGATTGCCCGGCGCTAAACTCAAGGGGATGCTCGAGCGGCTACGCGGTATCATCCGGCGGATTCCGAAGGGGAAGGTGGCGACTTACGGCGACGTGGCCCGCGCGGCGGGCCATCCCGGCGCGGCCCGGCAAGTCGTCTGGGCGCTCCACAACGCACCCGGCGGACTGCCCTGGCATCGCGTTTTGGGCGCCGGAGGCAGTATCCGCCTGCCGGGCGCCGCCGGCCTGGAGCAGCGGCTGCGATTACAGGCCGAAGGCGTCACGTTCCGCGGCAGTCGGGTGGACATGGCCCGCCACGGTTTCGACTTCGGCGCCAAGTCGCGCGCGGCAAGCCGCCCGTCCGCCCGGCGGCGGATTTTGTAACTCAATTACGCACCGTCACGTCTGAAGTTTAGGTTTTGTTCGATGTTTCACTTCCCCCGTCTGCCGTTTTCCTGCCTTTTTATCGCCTTTCCGCTTTTGGCCGCCTCGGCGCCCGGTATCAGGAACTTTGACCAGGTGGATGCCCACGTCTATCGCGGCGGGCAGCCGACCGATGAAGGTTTTCAATACCTGGCGAAGATTGGCGTGAAGACTGTCATCGACTTACGCGAAGCCGGACCGCGCGCGGAGGCTGAAGAACGCGCGGTCGCTTCCGCCGGGATGCATTACGTGAACGTCCCAATGACCGGGTTGACCCCGCCCACGGATGCCGAAATCGGCAGGATTCTGGGGATGTTGGAAGATGGCACAGCCGGTCCGGTATTCGTGCATTGCTGGCGCGGCGCCGACCGGACGGGCGCGGTGATCGCGGCGTACCATATCGATCACGACCAATGGGACAACGCGCGTGCTTTGCGGGATGCCAAGGCCCACAGCATGAGCTTCTTTCAGTTCCCCCGGCAGCGATTCATCAAGAACTTCCACGCCCGGGCCGCGGCGCCAACCGGCATTGCCGTACCCGCCGCGCTGGTGCCGGCCGCCAGCGCCCGGTAGCCGCCAGGCGTAAGCCCATTCCGCTGTTTAGCGAGTATAATTGCGGATATGGCAAAAAGCAGGGATAAAGGCAAGAAGGAAGTCAAGAAGCCCAAGAAAAAGAAGTAGAAGCTTTGCCGGTGCTGGGCTCCGGCCCAGCACCTCGATCCGGCACCGAGGAATCCAACAATGCGTAAAGAATGGATAGCCGTCCGCCAGAACGACTCTGTGCGTACGCAGATGCACTACGCCCGGCAAGGCGTCATCACCGGCGAGATGCAGCATGTCGCGCAACGCGAGCAACTGCCGGCCGAGCAGATCCGCGCCGAAGTGGCCCGCGGCCGCATGATCATTCCGGCGAATATCCGCCACACGAACCTGGAGCCGATGGCCATCGGGGTGGCTTCCAAATGCAAGATCAACGCCAATATCGGCAACTCGGCGGTGACTTCGAACATCGCGGAAGAACTGGAAAAGCTGGAGTATTCCGTCAAGTACGGCGCCGATACGGTGATGGATCTTTCGACCGGCGGCGATATCCCGCGCATCCGCCAGGCCATCATCGACGCCTCTCCGGTACCGGTGGGGACCGTGCCGATCTACGAGGCGCTCTCCCGGGTGCGGCGCCTGGAGGACCTGAGCGCATCGGTAATGCTGGAAGTGATCGAGGAGCAGGCCGCCCAGGGCGTGGACTACATGACGATTCACGCCGGCGTGCTGGTGCAGTACATTCCGCTGACCGCGCGGCGCATCACGGGCATCGTCAGCCGCGGCGGCTCGATTCTGGCCGAGTGGATGGTGAAGAACCATCGCCAGAACATGCTCTACGAGCACTTCGACGAGATCTGCAGGATCTTCCAGAAGTACGACGTCAGTTTCTCACTGGGCGACGGGTTGCGGCCCGGCAGCGTGGCGGACGCCAGCGACGAGGCGCAGTTCGCGGAGCTGAAAACGCTGGGCGAACTGACCCGGCGCGCCTGGGATTTCGACGTGCAGGTGATGATCGAAGGGCCGGGCCACATCCCCATGGACCAGATCGAGCTGCAGGTAGCCAAGGAAAACGAGATGTGCTACGAGGCGCCCTTCTACACTCTGGGGCCGCTGGTCACCGACTTCGCTCCCGGTTACGATCACATTACTTCGGCCATCGGCGCGGCCATGATCGGCTGGTACGGCGCCTCCATGCTGTGCTACGTGACGCCCAAGGAACACTTGGGACTGCCCAACCGGGAGGACGTCAAGGCCGGCATCATCGCCTACAAGATCGCGGCGCACGCGGCGGATATCGCCCGGCACCGGCCGGGCGCCCGCGATCGCGACGACGAGTTGTCGCGCGCCCGCTATCGCTTCGACTGGAAGCGGCAGTTCGAGCTGTCGCTGGATCCGGAGACGGCCCGCGCCATGCATGACGAGACCCTGCCGGAGGAGGGCTTCAAAGACGCCCACTTCTGCTCCATGTGCGGCCCGAAGTTCTGTTCCATGAACATCTCGGCGAAGGTGGAGGAGTTCACGGCCGAGGAAGCCAACGCGATCGTGCAGATCGCCGGCGCGAACTGAGAGCGGATCGGGAAGGCTTCGGGCGCCTGGAACAGTCGTGCGGTGGCGGCGCACTACTTATTTCGGTGGATTTCTTCATCAGCTACAACAAGGCGGACCTGGCGTGGGCGGAGTGGATCGCCTGGCAGTTGGACACGGCGGGCTACTCGACCGTCGTGCAGGCGTGGGATTTCCGTCCCGGCGCGAATTTTATCCTGGAAATGCAGCGCGCGGCCAGCGAGGCGGAGCGCACCATTGCGGTGCTCTCGCCGGACTACCTGACGTCCCACTTCACGGCGCCGGAATGGGCCGCGGCCTTGGCCAAAGATGCGCTGTTGCCCGTGCGCGTCCGGCCGTGCGAACTGAAAGGGTTGCTGCCTCAGATCATTTACATCGACCTGGTGGGCCTGGACGAGACCAGAGCCAAAGAAAGCCTGCTGGCCGGTGTGCAGCGGGGCCGCGCCAAACCACCCACCAAGCCGCCATTTCCCGGTTCCGGCCGTCCGGCTGCCGTGGCGGAGGCGCCGCGTTTTCCCGGCGCGCTGCCGGGCATCTGGCGCGTCCCGTTCCTGCGGAATCCGAACTTCACCGGACGCGACGAGCAACTGCGCAAGCTGGGCGAATCTCTCGCGGCCCCACCCGCCATCGTTCCTATTGCCGGGCTGGGGGGCACGGGCAAAACGCAATTGGCGCTCGAATACGCCTACCGCCACACCGCCGATTACGACGTGGTCTGGTGGCTGCGCGCGGAAGATCCCACTACGCTGGCCGGGGATTACGCCGCCCTGGCCGAACCCCTGGGCTTGGCCGATAAGGCGCAGGCCGACCAGCCGCGCGCCATCGCGACCGTGCGCACATGGCTGGAGCATCATACCCGGTGGCTGCTGACCTTCGACAACGCACTGCGGGCGGAGGGCTGCCGCGACTATCTGCCCACGGGGAATGCCGGCCATATCCTGATTACCTCGCGCGACCAGAATTGGGGCGGCATCGCCAAGCCGCTGAAGCTGGACGTCTGGCCCCGCGCGGACGCCCTGGAATTTCTGCGTAGACGCAGCGGTCAGGACGAACCGGGCGCGGCGGACAAGCTGTGTGCTCTGCTCGGCGATCTGCCGCTGGCGCTGCAACATGCGGGCGCTTACATGGAAGGGACCGGTATGTCCGTGACCGAGTACCTGGAGCGCTATCGCGATCATCCGGGCGTGGTTCATGGACCGATTGCGGTTACCTGGCAAATCTCGGTCGACCGGCTCAAGTCCGAATGCCCGCCGGCGCTCGATCTGCTCGACCTGATGGCCTTTCTGGCTCCCGAGGATATCGACCCGGAACTGGCTGCCGCGGCTTTTCCGGATGTGCTCGAGTTCGACCGGGCGCGTGCGGCTTTGCGGCGCTATTCGCTGATCGGCGCGCGTGCCGGCTCGCTTTCGCTGCATCGCCTGGTGCAGGCGGTGACCCGCGAGCGGTTGGCTCTGGAGGGCCAGGAAGGCCGCTGGGCGGCGGCAGCCGTGGCGCTGCTGCGCGCCGCGTTCCCCTTCCAGCAGGATGTGGTGGAAACCTGGACCCGCTCCGCGCGGCTGCTGCCGCACGCCCTGGCGGCGGCGGAACACGCCGAACGGCTGGACGTCTCGCCCGAATTCACGGCGCAATTGCTGAACCGGGTGGGAGGCTATTTGATGGGACTGGCGCTGCTGGATGCCGCCTCCCAGGCGCTCGGAAGCTCGCTCTCCGTCGCGGAGCGCGTCTACGGTCCGGATCATCCCGCGATCGCCGAGTACGCTAACGACTTCGGGCTGGTTCTGCAGGAGCAAGGCAATCTCACCGGCGCGCTGGCATACGTACAACGCGCGCTCGCCATTGACGAGAAGGCCCATGGAGCCCAGCATCCCGATGTGGCCCGGGATGCCGACAACATCGGCACGATTCTGCGAAACCAGGGAGATCTCGTGGGGGCGCTGCAATTCAGCCGGCGCGCCTTAGCCATCGACGAGGTAGTCTATGGTCCCCAGCATCCCAGCGTAGCCGTCCGCGCCAACAACATCGGCCAGATTCTGAAAGAGCAGGGCGACCTGGCCGGAGCCTTGGAGTACGCCCGGCGGGCGCTGGAGATCGACGAGAAGTCCTATGGTCCGAAGCATCCGGGTGTGGCCGTGGATCTGAATAATATCGCGGGGATCCTGCGCCGGCAGGGCGACCTGGACGGGGCTTTGAACTACTGCCGGCGGGCGCTGGCCATTGATGAAGAGACCTATGGCCCGAATCATCCGGAAGTGGGCACGGACGCCAACAATATCGGCGCGATTCTTATGGAGCAGAAGAAGCTGAACGAAGCGCTGGAATATACCGAACGGGCGCTGCGGATTTTTGCGGCGACCTACGGTGCCAACCATGCCCAGACCCGCATCGTCGCCGGCAACGCGGCGAAGATCCGCGCGGCGCTTACGTCGGCATGACCGCCGGGCGCGCCGCGTCGTCCCGCGGCATCAGAATCCAGGCCACCAGGTAGGCCACGAATCCCACCCCGGCGCCGAGCGCCAGCGCCAGCCACACGATACGGATCAGCAGCGGTTCGACCCCCAGGTAGCGGGCGAAGCCCGCGCACACGCCGGCGATCTTCTTGTTGGCCGTATCGAGCGCCAACCGCGGCTGCGTGTAGGGGTTGGAGGCCGCTTCGGCCAGTTTCGTGGCATGGCCGCACTGCGGACAGTAGCGCACTTTATCGTCCATTTCGCTTCCGCATCGCGTGCAGAACATGGGGTCACCTCGCTCGACAATAGATACGCAGAACCACCCTTCCGGGTTCACCCGCACGCCCCGCCGGGCGGCTACTCGGGCTCCCAAAGCGCCAGGGTGGCGGCGTCCTTGATGAGGATCCCGCGGCCCAGCACCACGGGATGCGCCCAGGTGGGGCTGTCGGCCACGGTGTACTTGCGCAGCACCTCGAACGACCTATCGTTCCGGCGCGCGACAGTCAGCGTGCCGTCGGAGGTCAGCATCAGCAGCACGGAACTGGCGGCCACCATCGCGGCATTGTCCCCCTGGCGGCCTTCGGACGTCCAGACGGTGGCGCCGTCGTTCGGGCGCAGGCAGAAGAACTGGCCGTGCCGGCGTTCGGAGAAGCCGAAGAGCAGATCGCCGCTCACCACCGGCGAACTCATGTACAGGGAGAAATCGCGGTTGGTCCAAACCGTTTCGGCCGTCCATGCCGCGCCGCGCTTGCTCACCTTGACGCCCGTAACGGGATTCCCCGTGCCGGAGAAGATCAGCGTGTCGCGGTACAGAGCCGGCGTGACGATGTTCTGTTCGAACATAGTCTTGAACGGGATCTGCCAGAGCAGTTCGCCGGTGGCGGCTGACACGCCGATGATGTTGCGGCGGCTCTGGGTGACCACCTGGCGGGTGCCGGACAATTCCACGACGATGGGCGACGCGTAGGCCGGGCCGTCTCCCTTCCAACTCCACTTTTCGGCTCCGGTGGCGGCATCGAAGGCCGTGAGACCGCCACGGGAATCGTTGCCGGCGTAAACCATCACCAGGCCGCCATCCACCAGCGGCGAAGTGGCGATGCCATATCCGAACGGGCCGAATTCCTTGCGCCAGGCGAGCTTGCCGGTGGCCGCATCGAAGCAGGAGAACGTGCCGCCGATGCCTAAGGTGAAGATGCGGCCATCGGCTACCGCGGGCGTCGATTTCACGCCCTTGCCGTGGCTGACGGCCGCCGGATTCACAGTGTAGGGCGCGGCATAGCTCTGCTGCCAGAGCGTGTGGCCGTCGGCGGGGCGCAGGGCGGAAAGCACCTCGCGATCGTCCTGCCGCGTGTGGACGTAGATCCTGCCGTCCGCCACCACGGGCGACGAATGGCCTTCGCCCACCGTGACCTTCCATTTGAGAGTCAGCTTCTCCGGCCAGGCTTTGGGTTCGGTGAAGTTCTGGGCCACGCCGTCGCGATGGGGGCCGCGCCACTGCGGCCAGTCATCCGTCCCCGCGATCATCGGCAACCAGACGAGACAGAGCAGGAGGAGGCGCATCATTTCCGATTACTCCGATCGCAAAGCAGCCAGCAGTGGAGAACGCAATGCGGCACGCGTCGCGGCTACGGACGCCACCACGCCGGTGACGAGCACCGCGCCCAGCAGAACCGTCAGCGATCCGACCGGCAGCCGTCCGCCGCGCGCCAGGACGGCGGGGGCGATGGCGAGCAACGCGCAGATGGTACCGGTAGCGAGGCCGAGCAGCAGCAGCACCAGGTTCTCCCCGAGCACGATCGCCGCCAGGTGCGCCGGCCGGTATCCTACGGCGCGCAACAGCGCCAACTCGCGGCGGCGCTCCAGCACGTTGCGCAGCAGAATGGCCGCCAGTCCGATGGTGCCCAACACCAGGCCCAATCCGCCCAGGCTGCGGAAGGTGGAGAGGTAGGTGTTCTCCACCCGGTGGAAGCTCGCCAGTCGCGCGGCCGTGGATTGTATGTCGAAACCGTAATCGGACAGGGCATCCTCCAGCGCGCCGGTCACCTGCGGCGCCTTCTCGGGTGAGACGTCGATCAGGAAAAAGCGGTAGCCCTCCACGCCGGGAAACAGGTGCAAAAAGTCCTTCTCGGAAATCAACAGCTCGCTTTGAAAGATGCTGTCGTCGAGCGTCGCCACGAGGCGAAAGGTGGACGAGCCGAGCTGGAAGTCTTGGCCCGGTTTCAGGTGCAGAACGTAGGTCGCGGAGTTGGCGTCGGCAATGGCGGGGATCACGCCGTGGGGCAGCGGCTGGTCGAGCAGCGGCCAGGGATCGCCGCGCGCGAAACCCTGCGGGACGCCCAGGATGCGCGGATTGCGCGGCTGATAGAGATTCAGGCAACTGGCATCGTCGCCCGGGCGCAGCCTGAAATTGACGAAGTGGACGCCGGCCAGCGGCGGAAGATTCAGCGCCTCGCGGCCGGCGGCCGTATTGGGATCGTGGATCAGCGGCAGGACGGATTCGGCCATCAGCGGAAAACCGTTTGCACCGCGGGACGGGCCGCTGAGCCGGAAGGCGTCCAGCGAAACGATCAGAAAGGTGGCGCAGGCAATCTGGGCTATGCAGAGGATGCTGCGTTCCGGACGGTAGGCGGCGCTGCGGAATGCCAGGCCGGACAGGCCGCGGATCAATGCAGACCGGCGGGGATTGAGCAGCGCGGATTCGAGGCTGAGGCCGGCGATCAGCAGCAGGGCGCCGGCGCCGAAGAATCCGGCGGTCTGGTCGAGCGCGTGCATCAGCGTCGCCGCCAGCAGCGCGAATGCCAGCACCGCCGCGAAGACGCCGCCAAACAGGGCGCGCTTGGCCGGGCGGCGTTTTTGTTCCCCGGCGAGCAGGCCGCGCGGCGTTACCGGAGCCAGCTTGCGCAGCGTCCAGGCGATGGTGCCGAGGCCCGTCACGATGCCGGCCAAGGCGCCCGTGGCGAGCGATGCGCCGGATGCGTGCAGCGTGATCAGGCGGGTGCCGACCGCGTCCACCCACCAGGTGCGCAGGCCGATCACCATCAACTGGCCGTATGCCAGCGCGCCGGCCAGCCCCACCGCCGCGCCGAGCGCGGCCAGGATCGCGCCTTCCAGCAGGAAGATGGCGCGGATCTTCGACATGGAGAAGCCCAGCGCGCGCAGCACCCCGATCTCATGCAGGCGCTGTTCCACGCCCAGCTTGAAGAAGAGTCCGGTGAGCAGCAGCGCCGAGACCATCAGGAAGAAACTGAAATAGACGAAGTATTCGCCGAAATCCGTGGCGCCTTCGGACGCGGCGAGCGCGCGCTGTCGCACTGCCACAACCGTTAGACCCATCTGTGCGGGATCGAGCGCGGCGCGCAGCCGGCTGGCGAACTCCGGCGGGTCCGGCGCGATGCGGATGGACGTCAGGCTGCCGAAACGCGTGCCCCAGAGCTGCTGGCCGCGGGCGAGCGCGATGAAGGCTTTGGGCGTGGTGCGGTACTGCTTCCAATACTGTTCGTCGGCCGGCCGGACCTTGTGCAGGTCGATGGGGAACGGCGGGTCCCAGTCGTGCAGGCTGTCGGATTCGGTGATGCCGGGGTAGTCGGGCGCGTAGCTGCGATCGTCCACGGTGGGCACGACCCCCGTGAGGCGGAATTGCGCGCTGTCGGTTTCCAGGCGGCCATCCGGCTTCCAGACGTAATAGTCGAGCGTGATTGTGTCGCCGGGCCTGGCATTCAGATCGCGCGCGGCCCACTGGTTCAGCGTGATGCCGTCGCCGGCGGCGGGCGCCGGTGGGGCGGCGAGCGCGGTCACAACGGAATAAGGAATCTCGCGGCCGTTGCCCCGGATGCTGTTGGCGAGATACGTCAGCACGGGGTCGGCACGCAAGCCGAGCGACTGCGCAGTGGCCGCGACCCGCGCCGCCAAATAGTCGGGAATGATGGAGCTGTCGGTTTCCACCTCCGAGTTGCGGATTTTGATGCCCAGGTCTTCGAGAGTGGCAGCATAGAGGTTGGGACTCTGGGCGCTGGCGACCAGGATTGTGTTGATCTTGCCCGCCTCGCCGAGTTCTTTCTGCAGGCTGGTCAGAGGCAGATAGGCGGCGCGCACGTCGCCCTGTTGTGGGTCTAGAGAGAACTCGCGCGTGTTGGCGGAGCCGAGCTTGAAGCGAATCGTCTTCCCAATGTCATCCTTGCGGCCATGCAACGATTCCAATGGGATCGCGGAAGGCTTCTCCACGCGAATCAACAAGGCATCGCCGCGCTTAGCCCCAAGTTCACTGGCGAGGGCGGAGCTGAGCCTAGCGTTTCCATAACGCGGGTAAACCCCGTAGATTTCCACGTTCAGCGCGCGCCGCCCGCTGGCCGGATGCGTCACCATGCCATGCGTGGCGATGAGGGGCCACCCACCAGTGATCGGCAGATTCTGGCGAAAGAATCCGTTGCGCGAGACGACGTACTGCGTGTTCCCGAGCCTTGCCAGCACCAGATCGCGCAGGCTGGCGCGCACCGAATCGCCCACCAGCAGCGCGCCGCCCAGGACCGCCGCCGCGGTCGCCACGCCCAGCAGTACGGCCAGATTCGTGCGCCAATACCACTTGAGGTTACGCGCCAGCAGGGTGGAGGTTCGCATGATGCAGCTCGTAGCGCACGGGGAAACGCGCGGCCAGCTCCGCGCTATGGGTCACCACGATCAGGATGGCCTCCTGCTGTTGATGCAGCTCCAGCAGCAGCGACGCGACGACGCCCGCGGAGGCTTCATCCAGGTTCCCGGTCGGCTCATCGCACAGCAGCAGCAGCGGCCGCCGGATCATCGCGCGCGCCAGGGCCACGCGCTGCTTTTCGCCGCCCGAGAGCTCCGCCGGACGATGGTCCAGGCGGCCATCCAGGCCCACCTGCGCGAGCAACTCGCGGGCGCGCTCCTCGTAGCCGGCGCGATCGGGCGATACCATCGTCGGGACCAGCACGTTCTCCAGCACGGAACACTGCGGCAACAGGCAGTGGTCCTGGAAGATGAAGCCGATCGACCGATTCCGGAAAGCAGCCAGGTCCTTTTCCGAAAGCGAATAAGGATTGCACCCGTCGAGCGTGACGGCGCCGGAGGTGGGCTGTTCCAGCCCGCCGAGAATATACAACAACGTGCTCTTGCCCGCGCCGGAGGGTCCCATGATGGCTGCCGCGCCGCCGCGCGGCAACTGAAACGAGACGCCGGAGAGGATGGCAAGGGCGCCGTGGGGCGCCGGGTATTCCTTAGAGAGATTGGCGACTTCAAGCATTGGCAGGCGCTGCTGCGATCATAGCGTACAGCGCCAGAGCCCGCTCGGCCATGCGGGCCGCGCTATAGTGCTCGCGCACGCCGGCCACCCCGCTCCGGCCCAGCGCGGCGAGCGCCTCCGGATCCTTCCACAACGAGAAGATCCCCTGCGCCAGCGCGCCGGCATCGTCCGGCTTCACCAGGATGCCGCCGCCGGTCTTCTCCACGATCTCCGGGAAAGCCCCGCGCCGCGGCTCGACCACCGGAACCCCGTTGGCCATGGCTTCCAGCAGGAACATGCCCTTGGGTTCGTCATAAGTGGCGGGCACGGAAAGTACGTCCAGGTTGCGCAGGAAATCGATTTTGTGCGGGCGGTCGAGCGCGCCGCGATAGCGGAATTCATGGTCCAGGCCGGCCTGCTTCATGGACCGCTCGACAGTATGCAGGTACGCCCGGTGCTCCGGCGCCAGGTAGCCGGCTACGTCCAACGCCGACCCGCCGAATTCGGTCTCCCGCCGCAGCTTGATGTAGGCATCCGCCAGTACGTGCAGCCCCTTCTCCGGCGCCACCCGCGCGAAATAGCCGACCGTGAAGCAGTTGCTGTGCAGGCGCAGGGAAGCGTCGTATCCTTTGAGGTTCACGCCCAGCGGCACCACGTGCATTTTCTGCCGGGGAATCTCCAGAAAGCGGCACATGAACTCGGCGTAGTAATCGCTGACCGCGGCGAAGGCATCCACGTGTCCGGCATTGGCGCGGATCAGATCCAGCGCCTGCGTGCGGTAAGGTTCGGTGAGCTGGCTCAGGAACAGGTCCTCGCCTTGCAGCGTGCAGCAGACCGGGCGGCGGAGGGTTTCGCGAATAGGCTGCGCCAGGCCGATCAGCATCGAATTGGGCAGGGTGACGATATCGGGCGCCGGCTCGTGGCGCAGCCAGGCGGTAAGCTTGTGGATCTCCTTGCGCTGCCGGCCGTTTTCGCCGCGCAGCATGGATACCGTCATTTCGCCGAGCAGGTGCGGATTGACGGGGATCGAGCGGCGCGCGGCCAGCTTGAGCGCCCACTCGGAATCCCACAGCCGGTCGATCAGCGCGGGCGTGTAGCGGAACAGGCCGGAGTGCTGCTCGAGGTAGACACTGATGCCGCCGAAGAAGATTTTATGCGCGGCTACGTTGGTTTCGTCGGTGAGAGTCGGCGTGTAGATGGGCAGCAGAACGATATCGTGACCCTGGGCTTTCAGCTCGGCGGCCAGCGCGTTGTCGCGGATGCACGATCCGCAGTACATTTGGGCGGCGCCGGCGGTGAGGGCCAGGATCTTCATACGGCGTATTGAAATGCCCGGCGGGCATACAGGTGATCGAACAGGTTGCCCTCGTGCGGCTGATCCCAACTGATGCGGTGCGTGGGGATCGCGCCCAGGTTCAGGCGGCCCACGTCGGGCGACGCCAGCAGCCGGTCGATCAACTGCCGGTCGCGGGTGATGGCGGTGACCACCAGGCTGGGTCCCAGGGCCCGCGGAATCTCGCGCTGGGGCACCGTCACCACGCTGGCGAAGGGAAACAGGAACTCGCGATTGGCCAGCGGATGCGCGGGGGAATCGCAGGCGACGACCGCGGGCAGCAGGTACGCACAACCCTGGAAGGTGACCAGTCGCGGCGCCAGGACCGCCCGCGCGCCGGCCAGTTCGCCTTCGATGGTTTGCGCGATGCGCGCGGCCAGCTCGGCATTGGCGAAGGGCGCGATCTGGGCCTGCTCGTCCGCCTCGTCGCGCGGCGCCACGGCCGCCAGGCGCGCGGCCAGCGCCTCCGCGATCTCGGCGGCGTGCGACGGCACCCACACACCCGAGGCGTTGATGCAGGAGCGCCCGGAGTTTTCCAGGATGGACGCCACCATCACGTCCAGGTAGCGGTCCCATTCGCCGATACAATCCTCGCCGATCACGATCTTGCTGTAGCCCGGCCCGTGCACCTCGATTCGCGGATCGCCCGCCCAGATACGGGTGGAAGCCACGTCGCCAAAAACCATGCCGCGTCCGCAGCGGCGCAGAATCTCCGCGGCGCCCGCATGGTCCGCCGGATAATAACCGAAGACCTCCGGCGGCGCGCCCGCGCGGATCAGCGCCTGAATCATGCGATAAGGCGTCCACGGCTCGGCCCCGCCGGGCTTCAGCACCAGCGGCATCTTCAAAGCGAAGGCCGGCGCCCACAGCGAATGTACGCCCGGCGAATTGCTGGGCAGCACGACTCCCAGCGACTCGCCGCGCGGAAAGTAGCTCAACCCGCCGGCGTGGCCTTCATCCAGCACCCGCAGGTCCAGGCCGCGCGTCAGACCGCTCACCACGGTCTCCATCGCCGCCAGCACGGCGCGGATCTTCTCCAGGTTCCGCCGCACCATCGCGTGCGGCAGGCCGGTGGTGGCGGAAACCTGCCGGATGTAATCCGCCGGCGACTGCGCCTCGTCGCCCAGCGGCAGCGTCGCTTCGGCGAAGAAATCCGCTGCGCGCGCGCACATGCCGAACAACTCGCGCGTGGTAAAGCCGGCCAGGATGCCGCGCGCCATTTGCTGGTCGAGCAGATCGCGGCGGATCAGTCCGGCATTCGCCTGGCTGATTTCGACAAACGGCCGGCCGGTGCGGTAATGGGGCGCGCGGACGGTGTCCAGGCTGCGGTAAGGCCGCCCGTACCGCAGTATGGGGATGTGCACCGGCCCGTCCATCAATAGACGCCCTCCACCACCGTTTTCTGAAACCGGGAGAACGGGCGCACGTTGCGTACGCCGTCCCAGGGGTACAGTTCATATGACGGCTCACGCTCGGCCTCGTCACGCTCCAGGAAGCGCGGCATGAAGAATTCGCGCGTGAGGGTCGTGAGACGCACACGGCCGGTTTCGCTGTAGCCCACGATGCGCGACGGCTGGTCCGGATCCACCACTTCGATCATGGCGCGCGGCGCCGGCGGGTAGTAGATGATGGCGAAGTTGTCTGCCGCCAGGCGCGGCTTATGGACCGCCAGACCCATCAGCGTGTTGCCATACGTAGGCGCGAAATACACCCCGTCCAGCAGTTCTTCGACCGCGAAGCGGTGGAACTGCGGCGTCATCTCCGTGCCGCCGCAAAAGACGCCGCGGATGCCCATCTTCTTAAGCGACACCTTTTCGCACAAAGCTTCGAGCAGCTTGGGCGTGGTGAACATGCATTGGATGTTGTCGTGCGCGCGCAGCAGGGTGAGTCCCTGCTCGACCACGTGCTGTTTGTAGGCTTCCGCCTCCTCGATCTTGCCGCGCTTGAGCAGCTTGATGACCCAGCGCGGATCCAGATCGGTCATGAAGCAGATGCCGCCGCGGTATTGGGCCAAGTGCTCGACGGCCAGGCGCAGACGCCGCGGGCCGCTGGGACCCAGCATCAGCCAATCCGCGCCGCGCGGGAAGGCGTCGTCCGGGAGCGTGGCGCTGAATGCCTCGTAGTCGATGCGGAAATCGTCGATCGAGATGCGCGACTTCGGCACGCCGGTGCTGCCGCCGGTTTCAAAAACATAGACGGGCCGGCCGGCGTACGCCTTCGGCACCCATTGCCGCACCGGACCGCCGCGCAGCCATTCGTCCTGGAAGAAACCGAAGCGGTCCAGATCGTCGTAGCCGCGGATGGCCGTGCGCGGGTCCCAGTCGAGGCGCGCCGCATAGTCCAGCCAGAACGGGCAGCCGGTCTCCGGATCGAAGTGCCACTGGACCATTTCGCGCGTCCAGGCATCCAGGGCGTTGCGGGCGGATCGGCTTCGGTCGAGCAGGACAGTATCGGTACGGGTGGCCACGGTTTCTCTAGTTTAGTATGACGGGCAGCGGCCCAGATCGTCAGGCGATGGCGGATGATGCGGATCGACCGCTTGAAGCGGCAGCCCGCCGCCGGATACCATGCGGGAGATGGAGCGTCGCGATTTTCTGGGCGGGGCATTGGCATTGTCCGCGGGGACCGGCATTGGCCAGGGCGCCGCCGGCCGCCGCGTACGTGTCGAAGAGGTGCGGGTCTCCTATGAGGACTTTCGCTACCGCACGCCCTACCGCTTCGGCGCGCAGACCGTGGACCGCGTGACGCTGCTGAACGTCGATTGCGCCGTCCGCACCGGCGACGGGCGTGTGGTGCGCGGATTCGGATCCATGACCATGGGCAACGCCTGGTCGTTTCCCTCGAAGACCATGTCTTACGACACGACTCTCGGCGCCATGAAGGCCCTGGCCGAGCGCATCGCGCGCATCACCGGTGGGTATCGCGAGCCGGGCCATCCCGTGGATATCAACTGCGCGCTGGAACCGGAGTATCTCGCGGCCGCGGCCGCCGTCTCCCGGGAACGGAAGCTGGCCGAGCCGATCCCGAAATTGTGTACGCTGGTGACCGCCAGCCCGTTCGACGCGGCGATTCACGACGCCTACGGCAAGGCCTTCGGTCTGAGCTGCTATCGCACCTATGGCCGTGAATTCATGGCCCACGATCTGGGGCATTATCTGGGCGCCGCCTACGCCGGGCAATATCTGAGCCGCTACGTGCGCGAGAAGCCCGCGCCACGCATCGCGTTGTATCATTCCGTGGGCGCCTCGGACCCCATCGGGGCCTCCGACATACGCGTTCGCATCGGCGACGGACTGCCCGAAACGCTCCCCGAATGGATCCGCTACAACGGACTGCGCCGGATCAAGATCAAGTTGGCGGGCAACGATCTGGCCTGGGACCTGGCGCGCGTGGTGCACATCGATCGGGCCACCGCGGAGACCCAGCGGGAGCGCGGCGTCAGCCAGTGGTTCTATTCGCTCGACTTCAACGAGCAGTGTCCCAACGTGGCCTATCTGCTGGCGTTCCTGCACAAGCTGCGGGAGCAGACCGCGGCCGGTTTCGCGCGCATTCAATACGTGGAGCAGCCCACCGCGCGCGATTTGAAGGCGGACCGCGCCAACGTCATGCAGGCCGCGGCCAAGCTGCGTCCGGTGGTGATCGACGAATCGTTGACCGACATCGAGAGCCTGATGCTGGCGCGGGAGATGGGCTACTCCGGCGCCGCCCTGAAGGCCTGCAAAGGGCAAAGCCAGGTGCTGCTGATGGCCGCGGTGGCGCAGAAGCACCAGATGTTTCTGTGCGTGCAGGACCTGACCTGTCCCGGAGCTTCTCTGATCCATTCCGCGGGACTGGCCGCGCATATTCCCGGCGTGGCGGCCATCGAAGCCAACGCGCGCGAATACGTGCCGGCTGCCAACCAGCCTTGGGAGGATCGCTTCCCCGGCATCTTCAAAGTGAAAGACGGGATGATGGATACGTCGGGCATGGATCGTCCCGGCTTAGGCGCGGTGTAAGGTCACGCCCGGTTCAGCAAACCCTGGCGCCGGCGATGAAACCGTTCGCCGCACGTCCGGCAGCGGTAAGGCACCAGTCCGATTACACCCAGCACATGATCCGCTGGACCGTGAGCGGCGGACCGGCGCACGTCGTGCCAGCCGCACCGCGGGCATGCGGGCCGGCTCATGGAGAACATGGCGGACCTGGTGAGCGTTCGCAGGGGCAACCGGCCGGGAAACGCGGCTGCCTGCGGCCGGGGTATGACTTCGAAGACCGCCAGTCCCGTCGGGCTTTCCACGCCCTGGATGAACGATGCCTGCCGGGGGATGAGAGTCGCCGTACCGCGGTCGAACCGGCGGGACGCGCTCTGGCCCACCAGGAACAGCCCTTCCCGCGCCACTCGCGGCAGCGCCGGCAAGGGCCGTATGCCCGACAGGATGGAGGAGCTCATAGCGCGCGTTCACAGCCATTCTAGTGGACGAGTCGAAAAACGCCGCGTTCTATCCGTACTGCGAGAGCTATGCGCGAAAGACAAAAAAACGGGCGCCGGTGACCCGGCGCCCGTCCGCGAGGACAGCAAGGAAGCGCAATCGTAAGAGGCCGGCGCAGCCCAGAGTCCCTTGTTAACTGCTACCGGTCCGTCTCCGCAAAACTTCAAATCCGTGGCTCGCGCCGCAGCCCATCGTCTATGCTGCGCGGCCGGGCTTGGAATCGCATCATGGCGAATCCTGCGAGTATACACCCATCCCCGTACGGTTCACCTGTAAATTCTGGACCGGCGGGTTCCAGTGGTATCAGGCCGTCGCCAAGCGAGTACCGTTACCGAGTGGCGTTGCAGGTTCGTCTCAAATCCAGCCAACTGTCCAGGATCGATACGCGGCCTCCCCGCGGGGCCGCCGCACAGCGCGCCGTAACCGGCAGTGGAATTGGAAGATAGGCCCGCGCCGGCGGGCCGCCCTTTGGCCCACTCCGTGCTTTCTTCGGTTCCATGCAGCGCCCCCGATCTTTCTCCCGTTTCTGGCTGCTGCCGTCGATGGCGGACCTGGCATTCCTGATGCCGCTGGTTTTTCTGTTCTGCGGCATGCACGGGGCGCAGACGCTGTTATCGGACGGGGATACCGGCTGGCACCTGCGCACCGGCGAATGGATTCTGGCGCACGGGCGGGTGCCGGATCGCGATGTTTTTTCCTTCACGCGCTCCGGGCAGCCGTGGTTCGCCTGGGAGTGGGGATGGGACGTGGTGTTCGGTTGGTTGCACCTGAGGGCCGGCATGGCCGCGGTGGTGTTGGCCAGCAGCCTGGTGCTGGGGGTGACGTTCGCCTTGATTTTCCGGCTGGCGCGCCGCCGCAGCGATGCACTGGTGGCGCTGGCCCTGACGCTGGCGGCCGCGGGCGCCTCGGCCGGCCACTGGCTGGCGCGTCCGCACCTGTTCAGCATGCTGCTGACGGTGGTGTTCTATTCGATTCTGGAGAGTCCGGACCGCCGCCGGCGGTGGCTGCTGCCGCCGCTCATGTTGTTGTGGACCAATCTGCACGGCGGCTTCTTTGTGGGCATTCTGCTGATTTGCGTCTACGCGGCTGGCGAGTTCGCGATCCTGCTGCGCGCTGCCGTCGAAGCGCAGCGGCAGGCGGCGCTGCGGCGCGGCCGGACGGATCTGCTGGTGGCCGGCGCCTGCGGCCTCGCCACCTTCATCAATCCTTATTTCTACCGGCTGCACGTCCACATCTTCCAATACCTGGCGGACGGGTTCTATCGCGGCCACATCGTAGAGTTCCAGTCGCTGAATTTCCATAGCGGCCAGGCGCGTTATCTGGAGGTCCTGCTGGTGGCGGGCGGGGCGGCGGCCCTGGCCCGGCTGCGCCGCGGCGACCTGACCTGGCCCCTGCTCTTCGCCCTGTGGGCGCACCTGGCGCTGTATTCCGCCCGGAACATCGAGATCTTCGCCTTGTTGGCGGCCGTACCGGCGGCCGAAGCGGTTTCGGCGGTCCTGCGCCAGGTACCCGGGCGGCGCTGGGCGGCCTGGCTGCGTGGCGCTTTCGTGGGTGCGGGCGAGTTCGTCTGCGATTGGAATGCGTTCGACCGGGGGCCGCGCGGGCACTTCGCCAGCGCCGCCGGGGTGATGGTATTGGCCGCATTGCTGTACGCGCCGCAGCCTCCGCCGGGATGCCGGCCGGCGCCCGATCCGCGCCAGTTCCCGGTGGCCGCCGCGGGCCAGTTGGAGAAAGCCGGCGTATTCGGCGCGGTATTCACCGAAGATCTCTGGGGCGGTTATCTGATCTACCGGCAATACCCCCGCGGCCGGGTCTTTATCGACGGCCGCAGCGACTTCTATGGCGCCCAGTTCGCCCGCCGCTACATCCGGGCGATGAACGCCCAGGCCGGCTGGGAGAGCTACCTGGGAGGCTATGGCGTCAACACTGTCCTACTGCCTCCCGACGCGCCGCTGGCCGGCGCCTTGCGGCAGTCCGCGCGCTGGCGTTTGCTTTACGACGATGGCGTGGCTCTGATCTTCCGTTCGGCTTCGGCCCCGGCCATTCGTCTGGACCATCCGGCAGTCCGGTCGGGCTCCGGAATCCAAACCGCAACTACTTACAAACAGGAGAGACCCTTATGACGACCTTTTGCAGCAACTTCTGGAACGACGATCGGGGCCAGGACCTGATCGAATACTCCCTGATGCTGGCGTTTATCGCGCTGGCCACGGCGGCTCTTTATACCAGCGCCGGCACCAGCGTCAATGTGATCTGGTCGAAGACCAATTCGCAGTTGAACTCGGCCGCCAGCTTGTAGGCGCGGCGCCGCGCCTGCGCTACAGCTTCGCCCCGCGGCCGCCGATAGAAGAAGCGTACCGGGTCAGGACGAGCTAGCTGACCCGGGGGAGTTGGGCCGGGGATCCCGCGAGAGGATACGGTCCGTGAGCGAAGCATGAACCAACGACTGATCTCTGTTTTGGCATTTGCTTTTATCGTTTCCGCCGGCGCCAGTATGTTGTTGTACCGGTTATTATCCGGCCGCGTGCCGGCCCAGGCCGCTCCGCCGGCCCAGAAGTTGATTCTGGCGGCGCATACGCTCGAGGCGGGCGCACTCATCCGCGAGGCCGATCTCCGGGTGGGCGATTGGACGGGCGCCATTCCCGAAGGCGTCGTCCCGAAGAAAGAGGATATCGTCGGGCGCGGGGTGATCTCCCCCATCCTGGCGAACGAACCGATCGCCGAAAGCCGGCTGGCTCCCAAGGGCGGCGGCGCCGGATTGGCCGCGCTCATCCCCCAAGGCATGCGCGCGGTGGCTATCCGCGTAAACGACATTGTGGATGTCGCGGGTTTTGTGGTGGCCGGCATGCGCGTGGACGTTCTGATCTCGGGCAATCCCCCCGGCGAAAACGCGCTGGGCGGTGTCACCCGAACCCTTCTCCAGAACGTGCAGGTACTCTCCGCCGGACAGAATTTCCAGAAAGACGCCGAAGGCAAGCCCGTGTCCGTGCAGGTGGTCAACTTACTGGTCACCCCCGAGCAGGCGGAAATGTTGAGCTTGGCAAGCACCCAGGCCTCCATACAACTGGTGTTGCGCAACCCGCTGGACCATGAGACAGCCAAAACTACCGGCAGCGCGGTGCTGCAGCTTTTCCATCCGGGTGGACCTCCACCGCCGGAGCCCAGACCTGCCCCCGGCCCGCGAAAAGAGGCGGCGCGCAGCCGCCCTAAGCCACCTATCACGGCACTCCCGTCTCCCCAACCGCGTGTAGTGGAGGTGATCCAGGGTGTCAAGCGGGTGGAGACACGCTTCGAAGCCAAGGAGGCAGCGAGATGATCCGGCACGGATGCTGGCTGACGGCGGCGCTGGCGATGGTGGCGCTTCCGGCCCTATGCGCCGAAGACGCACCCCACGGGAATCTGGTGGTCACGGTGGGCAAATCGCTGATTCTGGACACGCCCACGGATCTGCAGCGGGTCTCGGTGGCCAACGGCGACCTGGCGGACGCCCTGGCGGTCACTCCCCGCGAGGCCCTCATCAACGGGAAAGCACCCGGCGAAACGAGTCTGATCGTCTGGCAGCAGGACGGCTCGCGCGCCATGTATGACCTGACCATCCGCCAGAATACGGCGCGCATCGAGGCCGTGCGGCACGAGATGGAGCGGAGCCTGGCGGGGCAGGATGTGAGCTTCGATTTCGAAAACGACACCGTTTTCCTGCGCGGCACGGCGCGGGATTTGTCGAGCGCCGAGCGCGCCGCCGCGATGGCCGCCACGCTGGGAAAGGTCGTGAACCTGTTGCGCGTCCAGGTGCCCGCGCCGGAGCCGCAGATTCTGCTGCGGGTGCGCTTCGCCGACGTCGACCGGGCCGCGACTTCTTCTCTAGGCATGAACCTGTTGAGCACGGGCGGCGCCAATACGGTGGGCCAGGTCACGACCGGCCAGTTCGGTCCGGCGCTCCCGCAAATACAGGGCAACGGCGTCCAGTTCACCTTGTCGGATGCGCTCAACGTGTTCTTGTTCCGGCCGGATCTGAATCTGGGCACCATGATCAAAGCCCTGGAGGCGCACAACCTCCTGCAGATGCTGGCCGAGCCTAACGTGCTGACGCTCAATAACAAGGCCGCCAGCTTCGTGGCCGGCGGCGAGTTTCCGTTTCCGGTGGTGCAGGGCGGCGCCTCGGTGGGCGCGGTCACGATTCAATTCCGGGAATACGGCGTACGGATCCGCTTCCTGCCGGTGGTGACGCCGCGCGGCTCCATCCGCCTGCAGGTGACTCCCGAAGTCAGCTCGCTCGATTACTCCAATGCGCTGCAGTTCCAGGGATTCACGATTCCGGCGCTGGCTACCCGGCGGGTGGACACGCAGGTGGAACTCTCGAGCGGCCAGAGCTTCGTCATCGCGGGCCTGCTCGACAACACCATCACCGAAAGCCTGAACAAGATACCCGGCATCGGCGATATCCCGATTCTCGGAAAGCTCTTCCAGAGCCGTTCCCGCACCCGGAACAATTCCGAGCTGATGGTCCTGGTGACGCCGGAACTGGTCACGCCCATTCCCGCCGGCGCCAAGCTCCCCGAAGTGCGCATGCCGGAAGCCTTTTTGCCGGGCACGGCGAAGACCGCCCCTCGCACTCCGCCGGCCGGCTCTCCGGCCGATGTCCGGCCGGCGGCGAAGCCGGTGATTCCGTTGGAGGAATTGCTGCGGATCGAGAAGCAGAATGCCGCCGCCACCGGTGCGCCGCCGGCCAGCGCATCGCCCGGAGGTACGAACTAATGCCGGCTCTGGTGATTGACGCGGATACCCAGAAGGTCGCTGCCATGCCGGCCACGGTGGCGCTCGTGGTCGTCGCGCAGGAACTGTGGGAACACCTGCAGACGGCGATGCGCGGGATGACGGCGCGGGTGGTGATGGAGCAACGCGACGTGGCCAACTGGCCGGCGCTGATCGAGCGGCTCAAATCCCTGCGTCCCGAGGTGGTGCTGCTGGATATTACGGATCTGCCCTTGCGGCTCGAAGAAGCCGTCCGCACCGTGCGCACGGCCCTACCCGAATCCATGCTGGTGGTGCTGGACACGGCGGCACAATCGGAGACGATCCTGAAGGCGGTGCGTTCCGGGGCCAACGAGTTCCTGTACCCGCCGCTGGGCGACAACCTCCGCCAGGCCTTCGAACGCGCCGCCGAGGTCCGTCCGCGGGTGCGCGACAACGGCCGTCCGGCGGGCAAAGTTCTGGGTTTCTTTTCCGCCAAGGGCGGCAGCGGAGCCACCACCATCGCCTGCCACCTGGCCGTCGAGCTGGGGCGCCTGAGCGTCCAGCGCGCCGAGCGCGTGCTGCTGGCCGACCTGGACCTGCAGTCGGGCATCGTCGGGTTTCTCATGAAGGTGAAATCGAGCTATTCCGTGCTGGACGCTGTGCAGAATCTGCACCGCCTGGATGCCAGTTACTGGAACGCGCTGATCTCCGCCGATTGGCCCGGCCTGGAGATTCTGTCGGCGCCCAACGGTTATCTTCCCAAGGATCCGGTGGCCGGCGAGGCGCTGGGGAAAGTCATCGCCTTCGCGCGCACGCAATACGCCTGGACCGTGGTGGACCTGGGGTGCACGCTGAATCTGGCGACCGTTACGGTGCTCGACGAGATCGACGACGTCTATCTGATCACCACGCTAGAGGTGCCCTCGCTGCATCAGGCCAAGCAGGCGGTGCAGACGCTGGTCAACGCCGGCTTCGGGAACCGTCTGCGCGTGATTCTGAACCGTACGCCGCAGCGCCCCGATGTCACCGCCGAGGAACTCGAGCGCATCCTGGGCTTTGCCATCGACAGTATGCTGCCCAACGATTATTACGCCCTCTACGACGCCTTCTGCAAGGGCAAACTGTTGCCGCCGGCCACGCACCTCAGCCGGCAGATTTCGAATCTCGCCATGCGCCTGGCCGGGGCGCCGGTCGAAAAGGGCAAGCGCCGTTTCGGCCTGTTCGGGTAAGGAGAAGAGCCATGGGCAACGGTTGGAATGTGTCGCCGCAGCCGGCAGCCGAAGCCGGATGGGTCGCCCGGCTGTTTCAGACCGAGTCCTCCGCGCCGGAATATCAGCAGCTCAAATTCGCGCTGCACAGCCAACTGCTCGATCGCCTGAACCTGGAGGCGCTGTCGTCGATTCCCGGCGAGCGGGCACGCCAGGAGATACGCACGGCGCTGGTCCGCCTGGTGGATCAGCAAAAGACGCCGCTGAGCCGGACTGAAAAGGACCGCGTGGTGGACGAGGTCCTCGACGAAGTCTTCGGGCTGGGGCCTCTCGAACCGCTGCTGCAGGACCCCACGGTCTCCGACATCCTGGTCACGACGCCGCGCCTGGTGTACGTGGAAAGGGCAGGCAAGCTGTACCGCACGCCGGTGCAGTTCAAGGATAATGCCCACCTGCTGCGCATCATCGAGAAGGTGGTGGCGCAGGTTGGCCGGCGGGTGGACGAGTCCACCCCGCTGGTGGACGCGCGCCTGCCGGACGGCTCGCGCGTCAACGCCGCGATTCCGCCGGTGGCGGTGGACGGTCCCCTGCTGTCGATCCGGCGCTTCGGCCGGCACGGGCTGCGTCCCGAAGATCTGGTGCGCGGCATGACCCTGACCGAGAGCATGCGCCAACTGCTGGAGTACTCGGTCAAGGCGCGTCTGAATATCCTGATCAGCGGCGGCACCGGGTCCGGCAAGACCACGCTATTGAACGCGCTTTCCGGCTACATCCCGGAAGACGAGCGCATCGTCACCATTGAAGATGCCGCCGAGCTGCGGCTGCAACAGACCCACGTGGCGCGCATGGAGACGCGTCCGCCCAATATCGAAGGCGCCGGTGCCATACGCATCCGCGAGCTGGTCATCAACGCGCTCCGCATGCGTCCGGACCGCATCATCGTGGGCGAGGTGCGCGGCGAAGAGGCGCTGGACATGCTGCAGGCCATGAACACCGGCCACGACGGCTCGCTCACCACCGTACACGCCAACAGCCCGCGCGACGCGGTGGGGCGGCTGGAGGTGATGGTGGGGATGGCCAACGCCAACATGGGAGTGCGTTCCATACGGCAACAGGTGGCCTCGGCTGTCGATCTGTTCGTACAGGTCTCGCGCTTCAGCGACGGCTCCCGCCGGGTCACTTACGTCACCGAGGTCACCGGCATGGAGGGCGAACTGGTCACTTTGCAGGATCTGTTCGTCTTCGAGAAGAAAGGTCTGACGGATCACGGCAAAATCCGCGGCAACTTCCGGGCCACCGGCATCCGCCCCAAATTCTACGAGCGTCTGGCGGCCTGCGGCCTGGTCCTGCCGCCGGACGTGTTCGCCAGCTATCAGGAGGTGGCCTAACCATGCCGGTCTCGCTGCCGCTGTTCCTGGTGCTGTTCACCTGGGTGCTGCTGTCGATCGCCCTGGGGCTCAAGTTCTATGAATGGTGGCGGAAGCGCGAGATGTCGGCCATGCTGCGTACCGCCGCCACCGAGCCGAGTCCCGGCCAGTCGCAGATCCTGCGGGATATCGCCGCCCGCCCGCCCCGCTTGGAACAATGGCTGGAGCGCGTCGCGCTGCTTGATAAGATCCGGGCCCTGATCCAGCAGGCCGGTGTGAAATGGACCCCGGGCGGACTGTTGCTGGCCATGGCCGGCGCCGCTTTCGTGCCCGCGATTCTGGAGTTCCTGCATCCCTCCTGGTTTTATTTCCCGGGGACCTCGACGGCGCTGGCCCTGCTGCTGGCGGCGCTTCCGTATTTCTATCTGCGCCGCCTGCGCACGCGCCGCCTGGCGGCCTTCGAAGAACAGTTCCCCGAAGCTCTCGATTTTCTGGCGCGCTCCATGCGCGCGGGCCACGCCTTCACCATCAGCCTGCGCATGTGCAGCGAAGATATGCCCGATCCGCTGGGCCTGGAATTCCGCACGCTGTTCAACGAGCAGAACCTGGGCGCCCCGCTGGACGCGGCGCTGTACAACCTGACCAATCGCGTACCGCTGCTGGATGTGCGGTTCTTCGTCTCGGCCGTCATCCTGCAGCGGCAGACCGGCGGCAACCTGGGCGAGATCCTGACCCGCCTGGGGCAGGTGATCCGCGACCGGTTCCGGCTCAAAGGGCAGGTAAAAGCCGCCAGCGCCCACGGCCGCGTCACGGCCCTGGTGTTGTCCATCCTGCCGGCGGTCACGGCGGTGCTCATGATGCTGGCGGCACCCTCCTATCTGCAGTCGATGCTCAACGATCCGGACGGCAAAAAGCTGGTGGCGGGCGCTATTGGGGCGCAGATCCTGGGGCAGATGGTGATCCGCAAAATCATCCGGATCAAGGTTTGAAGGTGGCGATATGGCGTTATTGGTTTCGGTAGCCCTGTTTGGATTGCTGGTCACGGCGATCGGGGTGTACGGCTACAGCCGTTATGCCCGGCCGGCCCGTTTCTTGCAGCGGCTGGATCCCGAGCCGGCCGCGGAGCCCACGCTCGACCGCATCGGCCAGCCGAAGCCTTCCGCGCTGGCGCAAAAGGTGCAAGCGCTCGGCGAGCACGCGCCGGTGTCGCCGCAAGACGCCCAGACCACCCGGCGCACGCTGATCGCCGCCGGCTACCGCTCCGAGCGCGCGGTGCCCCTTCTCTACGGCATCAAGCTGATCCTGGCGGTGTCACTGGCCATCCTCTCCATCATGTTCCGCACCGACATTACGGCGAATCCGGTGCTGCGCATCGTGCTGCCGATCGCCGCCACTGTAGGCGGCTACTGGATTCCGGGTTTCCTGCTGGAACGCCGCGTCAGCAAGCGGCAGGAGAAACTGCGGCTTTCGCTGCCCGACGGGTTGGATCTGATGGTGGTTTCCGTGGAAGCCGGCCTGGGTCTCGACCAGGCCTTACAGAACGTGGGCCGCGAGTTGGCGGTGGCGCATCCGGAGCTGAGCGAGGAATTGGGACTGGTCAACCTGGAGATGCGCGCCGGCAAGCGGCGGGCGGAGGCGTTGCGCAACCTGGCGCAGCGCACCGGTGAGCCCGAGTTGCGGAAGCTGACAGCCATTCTGATTCAGTCGGACCGTTTCGGGACGAGCATGGCCGAGGCCCTGCGGACACACTCCGAATTCATGCGCGTCCGCCGCCGCCAGGAGGCCGAAGAGCGGGCCGCCAAGGTGGGGGTGAAGTTGGTCTTTCCGATCTTCTTCTTTGTGCTGCCCTCGATTCTAGTGGTGGCGGCAGGTCCCGGGATTTTGCAGGTTTTCAAATACTTGTTCCCCCTGATGAGGGGAGTGCAATGAGAAAGGAGGGACGGCAATGAGCAACACTTTGTATCAGGCCGCTCTGTGGCTGGCTGCCGGCGTGGTGCTGGTATTGCTGGTGGCGCGCCGCCGCAAGCGCAAAAGCAGCATGTAGACCGGTCAGGCGCGGGCGGCGGGTGCCGTCCGCGCTAAGCCTCGGCCCACTGGCGCTTCAGATAGGCCAGGGCCCGGGCCAAGGCGGCTTCGGGGTTGTCGGTGGCGCCGGATTCTACCGTGAGCCAGCCGGCATAGCCCCACCGCTTCAACGCGCGAAATCCCGGACGGTAGTCGAAGGGTAGCGAACCCGGCTCGGTGCGCTTCTGGCCGTCGGCCAGGTGCACGTAGGCCGTATACTTCCCGTAGCGGCTGAGCGTTTCGCCGATATCGGCCTCTTCGATCTGCATGTGGTAAAAGTCGCTGAGGATGCGGATTCCCGGCGCGCCCACGGCCTCGATCGTTTCGGCCGCCTGGCTTTGCCGGTTCATGAAGTGCGTTTCTTTGTGATTGCAGGGCTCGAGCAACAGGGTAACGCCGGTGCGGGACGCTTCCGGCGCCACCTGCCGCAGGCCTGCCACCAGCAGCTTCTCCTCGACCTCGCGCGCGGTCATCAGCGGCGACAGATCCTGAAAACGATTCGGTCCGAATACCGGCACCTCGATCACACAGTCGGCGCGCAGGGCTTGGGCCATCTGCAGCCGCCGCCCGTCCAATGCGACCGCTTCGGCCCGCTTCCGGGGATCCGTGTCCAACAGCCCGATCGATCCGACGATGGCGCTGACGGCCGCGCCGGTTCCGGCGAGTTGTTCCTGGATAGCCTCCAGCGGCTGGTCCAGCCACTCCTGGCCCAGTTCGATGCCGTCATAGCCCAGACGATGCACCAGCGCGGCCCGCTCGCGCAGACTGGCTTTGGGTAACGGCGAGCGGACGCCGAAGCGCACGGCGCGTGACGGTCCGCCCAGGGCAACCGCCGCCGCCGAACCCGCCAACAGCAGCTCGCGCCGGCTCATCTGCGAAGTACTCATGCCCGCTCCATGGTCCGCGGATTCCAGCCGCAGATCTTCTGTTCGAAATGGCTGGCGTTGGCCAGCAGCGCCGGACCCGCCGCGCGCAGACCGAACACCGCGTCCTCCACCACCGGCTGGCGGCTTCTCACCGCGGCGAAGAAGTTGGCCACGTGCGCGGTGTGATCGCTGTAATCTTCCGGCGCCGGAAACTCCTGCGTGGGCGTCACCCGCATATTGTCGGGCGTAGCCGGCCGCGCGGGATACTTCTGCCGGTAGGCGCGCAGATATTCCTGCTGGGTAGCCTCGGCGAAGGTTTCGATGTTGTATCCCGGCTCGGGCGGGCGATTGTGCCGCGCCAGGCGCACGCCATCGTCCTGGATATACAGAATCCCTTTATCGCCCACGAAGCGAAAGCCGGACGTCTCCGCGGAACCCTGCTCGAAGTTCACGCGCAGCACCATGTTGAACGCCGGATGCGCCAGGCCCGCGTCGTAGTCCGCCAGCGCCAGCATCAGGTCCGGGATCTCGCGGCCGTCGTTCCAGAAGCGCGTCCCGCCGGTCGCCATGACGCGCGCGGGACCCACGGAGTCGAGCACGAAATGCACGCCCGAGAACAGGTGCACGAACAGATCGCCGGGAATCCCGGTGCCGTAATCGCGGTAGTTGTGCCACCAGAAGAACCGCTGCGCGTCGAAAGGACGCCGGGTGGTGTTGGCGACGAAGCGCTCCCAGTCGATGGTGGACGGCGAAGCGTCGGGCGGTATGGAATTGCGGAACACCAGCTCGTCGTAGTCGACGGGCCGCTCCCACCAGGCCTCGATCAGGTTCAGTTTGCCGATGGCGCCATCGCGGATCAGATCCTTGGCCTTCCGATAGATGATGGAGCTGACGCGCTGGCTGCCGACCTGCAGGATGCGGCCGGTGTCGTGCTGCGCCGCAATCACGGCGTGGCCCTCGGCGACGGAGTGCACCATGGGTTTCTCGCAATACACGTCCTTGCCGGCCTTCATGGCGTCGATGGAGGCCTGCGCGTGCCAATGGTCCGGGGTGGCTACCATGACCGCGTCGATTTCTTGGCGCGCCAGCAGCTCGCGATAGTCCGCAGTGACGAACAGATCCCTTCCGAAAACCTCGCGCGCGCGGGTGCGGCGGCCGGCGTAAAGATCGGCGACGGCCACCAGTTGTACGCCGCCGATGCCCAGCGCTTCGTTCACATCGGCGGTGCCGCGGCCCCCCAGGCCGATCGCTCCAAGCTGTATACGGTCATTCGCGGACATCGGAAACTCTCCCCACGAGTTTACCTCCAACCACCAGGAGCACCCACGCGCCTTTCTGCCGGACTTCGCGAACCACGCCGCCGTGCCGCGCGATCTCCGCCTCGATCTCCGCCACGTCGTGCGGTTCGAAGCCGCTGAGCAACGCCACGCCCTCGGGACGCAGGCAGCCCAAGAGGTCAGGCGCCAGCCGGACGATCGCCTGCGGACTGATGTTGGCTGCGACCAGGTCCGCCACGCCGCGGCGGATGGCATCCGCGGAACCGATGAACAGGCGCGGCCCGATATTGGCGCGCGCCACGGCCACGGCATCCGGGTCGATGTCGCAGGCCCAAACCGGCGCGGCGCCGAGCAACGCGCCGGCCTGTGCAAGGATGCCGGCGCCGGTGCCCACATCCAGCATCGCGGCGCCCGGATGCACGAATCGCTCCAGCGCCTCCAGGCACAACCGGGTGGTCTCATGGCGGCCGGTGCCGAAGGCCATTCCCGGGTTCACCACGATGCGGAAGCGGCCGTCCGGCGCGGGATCGTCCCGCCACGCGGGAACCAGGAAAAACCGCGAGCCCACACTCATTGGCTCCCAGTTCGCGCGCGATTCCGCCACCCAGTCGCGCGGTTCCTCCTGACGCCAGCCGGCGGCGCCGAAGCGTGCGCGCAAAGCCTCGCGGTCGGCGGCGTCCTCGAAGAACGCGCGCACCCCCAGTTCGCTCTCCACGATGCCGGCCGAGCCGGCTTCCCACAGCTCGGCAACCAGCAGGTCGCGCTGCGCGGGCGGGCTTTCGATCTCCAGGGAGAACATCGCGGCTCGCTAATCATTATGCCAGGGAGGGCGGCATTCGCTACCATGGATTTTCAGGACTTATGAAACTGCAAGGCATATTTCCGCCCATTACGACTCCTTTCGATCATGCGGGCAACATCTACCCCGCGAAGTTGCAGCACAACATCGAGAAGTGGAACCGCACAACGCTGGCCGGATACGTGGTCACCGGCTCGACCGGCGAGAGCGTCCTGCTGACCGCCGAAGAGAAGATCGAGCTTTGGGAGATGGTAGCCAAATACGCGGCGCCGGAGAAGCTGCTGATCGCCGGCACCGGCGTCGAGAGCGTGCGCGAGACCGTCTGCCTTACCAACCGCGCCGCCGAGCTGGGCTACCGGGCGGCGCTGGTGAAGACGCCGCATTATTACAAGAACCTGCTGACGCGTCCGGAGGCGCAGTTGCTGTACTATCGCGCGGTGGCCGACCAGTCGCGGATTCCGGTGATCATCTACAACTTTCCGCAGGCTACCGCGCTGGATATTCCGGCGGCAGCGGTGGTGGAGCTATCGCAGCATCCCAACATCATCGGCATCAAGGAAAGCTCGGGCAACATGGAGAAGGTGATGCAGATGCTGCGCGAATGCCGTGCCGGATTTCAGGTGACGGTCGGCTCGGCGCCCACGGTATGGCCTTCGCTGCTGATGGGCGCTACCGGCGCGATTCTGGCCTTCGCCAACGCCGCGCCGTACGCCTGCATCGCCATTTGGGAAGCCTACCGCACCCGCGAAGAAGAGGCCGGGCGCGACTGGCAGAACCGTATCGCGCGGGCGGCCACGCTGGTCACCACCAGGCACGGGATTCCGGGCCTGAAGCATGCCATGGACCTGAACGGCTACTATGGCGGCCCGCCGCGGCTGCCGCTCGCGGTCCCCGCGGCGGAGGCCAAGCGCGAAATCGAAGAGGCTTTCCAGGACTTGAAAGGCTGAGGCTTCAGTAGAACAAATACTTGCGCCACTGCTCGTCGCTCTTGCCCAGCATGCGCATCAGGTGACGGCTGGTGTGCAGGCTGAAAGGCCGGGGCTGGCGCGCGAGTCTCATGCCGGCCTCTTCCGGCGTGCGGCTGCCTTTCTTGTTGTTGCACGGATTGCAGCAGGCCACCAGGTTCTCCCAGTTGGACTCGCCGGCGCGCGAGCGCGGCACCACGTGATCCAGCGTCAGCTCGGAAGAAGGGAGGGTGCGATGGCAGTACTGGCAGGTGTAGCGGTCGCGCATCAGGATGTTCTTGCGCGAGAGCGCCCGGGTCTGGTGCGGGATGCGCCGGTATTCGAGCAGGCGAATCACGCTGGGCAGGCGCATGGTGCTGCGCGTGGAGTGGATGTGCTGGGTGGATTCTTCCTCGGCGGATGCCACGCCCTTCAACACCAGCACCAGAGCGCGCCGCGCCGCGCACACGTTAATCGGTTCGTAACTCGCATTCAGAACCAGAACCGGTTTTTGCAGTCTGCTCAAACTCGCCATTTAAACAGGACCCTTTCGCGTGCCAAAATCCGCCTGATCTTGGAATCTCCGGTCGACGCGCGCCAGCGTTAAAACCGAGACGGAACGGGCCCCGGCCTTCTTGAGCGCGCGCGCGCAGGCGCCCACGGTGGCGCCCGTCGTCATCACGTCGTCAACTAACAGAATCCGCATGCCGGGCACACGGCGGCGCGCCACAAAAGCGCCGGCGACATTTTCGCGCCGCTGGGCGTTACTCAGTCCGGCCTGTACGCGCGTGGCCGTTCCGCGCCGCAGCAGGCACAGGACCGGAATGCCCCGGCGCCGCGCGAACGCCCGGCCGAGCAGTTCGGATTGATTGAAACCGCGCTGCCAGCGCCGCCGCCAGTGCAGCGGTACGGCCGCCACCGCGTCGAACTGACGGTCGCGCGGGACGGCGCCGGCCAGCAGGCCGCCGAGGGGCCGCGCCAGGCCGCGCATGCCCTGGTATTTGAAGAGATGGATCAGTTTGCGCAGGGTGCCTTCGTAGGCGCCGTAACAGAAGGCCTCGTCGAAGCCGCGCCGCCCGCTGCGGCAAAGCATGCAACGGCCCTCGGAGTCCAAGGGAAAACTGTTGCGGAAAGGCGTCCGGCAGTTCAGGCAATAGAACTCGGCGTTCAGCGGGGCCGGTTCCGCCAGACACTCCGGGCAAACCGGAACACGTGAAAACCGGGACAAAGGGCGATCGCAGACGTGGCACTCATCGGGGAACAAAAGTGAAAAAAGGCCATGCGGGACCTGCCCGAAAATCGGAGGGAAAGAATCGGAAAACGATAAGGCGCGTCTGCTACTCGAGAAGACTCACCTCCCGGTGATCTTCTATTTTACAACAAACGATTCACGACTTACCATCCGCGTGGATCTGTTGCGCGAGATAGTTTTCGATGCCGATCTCTTCCACGATGCGGAGCTGCCCTTCCAGGTAGTCGATGTGATGTTCTTCGTCGAGCAGGATCTGTTTGAACAACTCGCGGGAGCCGTTGTCACCCAATTCCGCCGCGATGCGGATGGCTTCGTTGAGCCGCGGCACGGCATCCAGCTCGAGCGCCAGATCGTTCTCCAACTGGCTTTTTACATCCGGCCCCACCTTGATGGGAAACAGCTCCGTCATATTGGGCACGCCTTCGAGGAACAGGATGCGCTGCATCAGGATGTCGGCGTGGCGCATCTCCTCGATGGACTCCTGCCGGTCCAGCGCCGCCAGCCGCTGATAGCCCCAGTTCTCGCACATTTTGGCGTGGAGGAAGTATTGGTTGATGGCGGTCAGCTCCGCCTTCAGCACTTCATTCAACAGCTTGAGAATATGTTCGTGTCCGCGCATAACGGAATTGTAACGTAGGGCCGGCCGGCCGGGCGAGCCGGCCGGGTCCTGCTATTCTGGGAATTTTGGAAAGCGAGGAGAACAGAGTGCGCGTTGTGGCCGGAGTAGACCTTGGCGGAACCGCCATCAACTATACCCTGATTACGCCGCAGGAGCAGTTCCTGATCGAAGGGCTGTGCGAGCATCCCGCGCGGTCGAAGGAAGGGCCGGACGTCTGTCTCCGGCAGATCGTGGAGGGGCTGGAGGTGGCCGCGAAACTCGCGGGCCTGCGGGTGGCGGACGTGGCGGCCGCCGGACTGGACACGCCGGGGCCGGCCAGCGCCACGGGGATGCTCAGCGCCAAGGGATCCACCAACTTCGTGCACGCCGACTGGTCGGGGTTCGATATCCGCGGCGGAATCGAGAAACGGCTGGGCATTCCGGTCACGTATCTGAACGACGGCAATGCCGGCGCTCTGTGGGGCCATTTCACGCTGTTCGGCGCCAGCAGTCAGGCCACCTCCATCACGGTGGTGATCGGCACGGGGCTGGGGGGAGGCATCATTATCGAAGGCCGCGACATCAAGGGCCGTAAAGGATTCGGCGGCGAGCTGGGCCACGTCCTGCTGCCGTACCAGAATATCCGCGGGATTGAAGGACTGCGGCCGGAGTGCAACTGCGGGCGCACCGGCGACCTGGAATCGGTGTGCTCGCTCACCGCCATCGAGAAGTCGTTCCTGCCTTATTTCCTGCCGCGCTTTCCGGAAAACGAACTGCACAGGATGGATCGGCACCAGGCGGCCAAGCTGGTGCGCGGGATGGCCGAGCGCGGCGACGCCATGTGCAAAGAGATCTTTCGCGTGCAGGCGCACGCGCTGGGGATCTTCTTCGACGAGATGATCAACACCTTCGATCCGGACGCGCTGGTGGTGGGGGGCGGGGCCATCGAGACCGGCCCGGAGTTCCAGCAGTGGTTCATCCGCGAGATTTACGCGGGCATGCCGCCGCAGCGCGAAGAACAGGCCGACATCCCGATTTACATCATGCCCAACGGCGATACCGCCGGCGCGCGCGGCGCGGCCATTCAGGCCCTGCAGTACGCGCGCGAACACGGACTGCTGTGAGGGGACGCGGCATGACCCTGGACGACTACCGAAGGTGCTAAGCCGAAGAGATCGAGTATACCGCCAACATCGGGTCGGCGGCGCTGGTGGCGGCTTTCGCGCGCGTGCCGCGCGAGATGTTTCTGGGCCCTAGGCCTGGCGGGCCTGGCTTACCGCACGGTTACCGATCCGCGCCATCTCTATCACAACGTAGAGGCGGTTCTCGATAGGGCGCGGGACATCCATAACGGACAGCCGAGCGCGCTGGCAACCTGGATCGGCACGCTGGGTTTGAAGCGCGGCGACCGGCGTGGTGGCGATTGGCGCGGAAGCGGACCTGGCGGCGCGCGCCAGAGACGGCTATCCGACGCGTGACGGTGGCGCATGCGGATGGGGCGACGTTCGACCCCGGCACGTGCGACGCGATGCTGATCAACGCGGGCGTCACGCATCCGCACGGGCTGTGGCTGGACCGGCTGCGGGAGGGCGGGCGGCTGGCGGTCCCGCTGACGATTGCGGCGATGGATACGCGGCCAGCATGGCTTCGATGCTGGCAATCTATTCCGCGGCGAGTTGGAGGTGCCGTTGCGGAAAGCGCTTGCCGGCGGCGCGTTGCTGAAGATGAAGTCGCTGCGGCGGGACGCGCACGAGGCGGCGGAATCCTGCCTGTATCATACGCCGGTAATGTGTGTGAGCAGCCTGCCGGCCTGAAGGCGGGCCTCCAGATGTGCGAAGCTGTTCTGGATATGAGCACGTACGAGAATCGGCAATTCAAGTTGAAGAGTCGCCCGTCCGGGATGGTCCAACGCAGCGACTTCGATTTCGTGACTGCGCCGGCGGCCGATCCGGGTCCGGGCGAAGCGCTGGTCCGCGTTCAATACCTCTCGCTCGACCCCGCCATGCGCGGCTGGATGAACGAGGGCAGGTCGTACATCGCGCCGGTGGGTATCGGCGACGTGATGCGCGCGGGCGGCATCGGCCGGGTGGTGGCGTCGAACGATCCGGGCCTGGCGGCCGGCGATACGGTCGTCGGCATGACCGGCGTGCAGGATTACGCGGTGGTGAAGGCGAAGGAAGTCACCAAAGTGGATCCGCGGCTGGCGCCGCTGCCCCGTTTCCTGGGCGCGCTGGGCATGCCGGGTTTGACGGCTTACTTCGGGCTGCTGGATATCGGCAAACCGAAGGAGGGCGAAACGGTGGTGGTCTCGGCCGCGGCGGGCGCCGTGGGCGCCGTAACCGGACAGATCGCCAAGATCAAGGGCTGCCGGGTGGTGGGCATCGCCGGCGGTCCGGACAAGTGCCGGTACATCACCGCGGAACTGGGCTTCGACGCGGCCGTCGACTACAAGAGCGAGGACGTGCGGGCGGCGCTGGCGCGGCATTGCCCCAAGGGCATCGACATCTATTTCGACAACGTGGGCGGGGAGATTCTGGACATTGCGCTCTCGCTGCTGGCCCTGCGCGCGCGGGTGATCATCTGCGGCGCGATCTCGCAGTACAACAACATGGAAGCCATGCGCGGGCCGCGCAATTACATGTCGCTGCTCATCAACCATGCGCTGATGGAAGGCTTTGTAGTCTTTCACTATCTTTCCCGTTATCCGGAAGGCATGCAGGCGCTGGCGGGCTGGGCGCTGTCCGGCAAGCTGAAGGCGCAGGAACATGTCGTCGACGGCCTGGAGACCTTTCCGGATACGCTGCAGAAGCTCTTTCGCGGAGAGAACTTCGGCAAGTTAGTCATCCGCGTGGCAGCGGACTGAGAACCTATTTGCCCACGGACACGGTGGCGATCTGCAGGGCATCGACCGCCGTGGAAGGCCCGGGCAGATTGTCGCGAGAGATACCTGCCACCACGTTGCCGAACGTTTCGTAGAGCTGCCCGGTGGGGAAAGCGGAGCCGCACGAATTCACCGGAAAGGTTCCCACACATGGGTCGAAGGCGCCGTCACCGTTCGCCGGATCGGCCACGCAGGCCCACTGGGTGGCATGATCGTACGGGTCGCGGACGGCGGCGGTAAACACGAAATCGCCGGAGCCGGCCTGCCGGGAAACATAGACGGAATAGAGATAGACCGGAGTTCCGCGGCTGTTGGGCGGCAGCGAAGGCAGCGTGATCTGGCCGGAGCACTGGGGTTCGACCGGGGACGACGTGGTATCTTCGGCATAACATAACAGGGAACCGCTCTCGGGACAGTTCGAGTAGTTGGAGAAGTAAAAGGCCGTAGTGCCGCCGATATAATCGTGGCCGAAGCCATACTCCAGGTCACCCGCGAAACACGGGTTGGCGGAGTAATAGACGGCGCCGATCAGGTAAGTCTGATCGGAGAAGTTACCGGGAGCAAAGGCGCCGGTAAATTGGAATCCGCGAAATCGGGAACCGATGGCGGTTCCGGACTGATACATGGTTCCGACGGCCGGGGCAGAACGGTAAATCGGGCCGGATTCGGCGACGCCATCGTCGAACCAGTAGGGCGGCGCGTCGTAACCGGGCACATTCCAGGCGCAGCCCAGCGCATCGGGCACGGGGGCGGAGAGCAGGCCGGGGAAGTAGAACTTATAAGGTCCCGCGGCAGGAGGCTGGACCTGTTCGGGCGAGGGCGCATAAGCGAAATAGACCGGCATGGTGACAGTGGACCAGGCGGGAGCACTGCTCTGCTGAGCCCACGCGGACAAGGATAAGATGACGCCAAGCAAGATCAGCGGGAATCGCATCTTGTCATTCTCCCATCGCGAGATGCGATTCCAGCGTGCGGTGCTAAGCTGTTGGCTGAATGAATGTGTGGTTACCCACATCGTGGAAGAGCAAGCCGGCCGGGCAGCAGCCGGTGTATCCGCACGATGAGGAAACGGCGCGCGTGGTGGAGGCCATCTCGAAGCTGCCGCCGCTGGTGACGAGCTGGGAGATCAACGCGCTGCGCACGCAGTTGGGGGAAGCAGCGCGCGGCGAACGTTTCCTGCTGCAAGGCGGCGACTGCGCCGAGCGCTACGACCACTGCGACTCGAACACCATCGCCAACAAGCTCAAAATGCTGCTGCAGATGAGCCTGGTGCTGACGCTGGGCGGACGGCGGCGGGTCATCCGGGTGGGGCGCTTCGCCGGGCAGTACGCCAAGCCGCGCTCCGACGATTTTGAGACGCGCGACGGGGTGACGCTGCCGAGCTATCGCGGCGACCTGATCAACTGCCCGGACTTCACGGAAGCCGCGCGCACGCCCGATCCGCAACTGATGCTGCGCGGCTACGAGCGGGCGGCGCTGACCCTGAATTTCATTCGCGCGCTGGTGAGCCGCGGCTTCGTGGATCCGGCGCGCCTGGACTACTGGAACCTGGACTGGGTGAAGGATTCGCCCATGGCCGAGGAATACCAGCGCATCGCGCGGCAGATCGGCGAATCCATACGGTTCATGGAAAGCCTGATGGGCGTGCATCCGGGCGAGCTGCAGTGGATCGACTTCTTCACCAGCCACGAAGGGCTGCATCTGCCGTACGAGCAGGCGCAGACGCGGCACGTGCCGCGGCAGGAGGGCTGGTTCGATCTTTCCACGCATTTTCCCTGGATCGGCATGCGCACGGCCGATCCGGGCGGCGCGCACGTGGAGTTCTTCCGGGGCATACGCAATCCGATCGGGGTGAAGATCGGGCCGGCGATGCGGCCGGAGACGCTGCGGCAGATCGTGGACATTCTGCATCCGGAGGACGAACCCGGGCGGCTCACGCTGATCCATCGTTTCGGCACGGACTGCATCGCGCGATTCCTGCCGCCGCTGATCGAGGCGGTGCGCGCGACCGGCAAGACCGTGTTGTGGTGCTGCGATCCCATGCACGGCAATACGCGGACCACGGCGGACGGGATCAAGACGCGCAACTTCGACGAGATCCTGGGCGAGTTGGACCAGGCGATGGACATTCACGCGGCCTGCGGCAGCCACCTGGGCGGCATCCACATCGAAGTGACCGGCGAAGACGTCACCGAGTGCATCGGCGGCGCGCGCGGATTACAGGAAGAGGACCTGAAACTGGCCTATAAGTCAGGGCTCGACCCGCGGCTCAATTACGAGCAGGCTTTGGAGATGGCCCTGTTCGTGTCGCGGAAGATGCGCACCGCAGCCACCGGAGGGGCCGCGGACTAGCCAACGTCGTCGTCTTCGTCGTCGCCATCGTCCTGCTTCGATCCACTCTTCAGCTCGACGTTTTTGGCCTTGAGCTGCTCCTTGAGTTTCTCCCATCGCTGGATTACGGCGGGCGCTTCGCGGACGAGTTGCGCAACGGCGGCGGATTGCGCGGCGGTAGGAGCGGCGTCGGCGCCGTCCAGACTGCCGTACAGCATGGAGGCCTGGCCGTTGACGGACATCAGCCCGGGCTTGGGGGGCACGGGTCCGAACATACCGCCGGCGCCCAGCAGGTCTTTGAGCTGCTTGCCGAGATCGGCGAGGTCCGATCGTTTTTCGATCTGCTCCTGGGCGGAGTGGGCTTCGCGGATGGCTTCCGTGGTACGGGTGATGAGTCCGGCCAACTCCACCTCGGCGCGATGCAGTTGCGCGAGGGCGGCGGGGGTGGCCTTGACGCGCGGATCCATCTTGACGGTGAGGCTGGCGGTCTCGGTGTGGCCGTCGGCGGTGATCTTCACGGTGTAGACTCCCGGCAGCGCGCGCGGACCGAGGGGCAAGCGGGGTGTGTCGTGGGGCACCGCGGAGATGGGATATCCGTGGCGCATGGATTCGGGCGGCGCGCCGTGCAGATCCCAGATCCAGCGGTGCAGGCCGGCGGCCGCCGACAGCGTGCGCGGCCGGCGCACCCAGTAGGTCGGAATGGCCAAGGTCTTCAGGTCGGCGGCGGTAGGTTCGGGGGCGTCGGTGCTGGCATAGCGGCGCACGAGTTTGCCGGCGCTGTCGAGAATTTCGAGCGTGACCGGACCGGAGGCGGGCTGCGCCAGGTAGTAATCGATGGGCGCGCCATCCGGCGGGTTCTCGGCCAGCGGCTCGTCGGGGGGCAGGGGCGTATCGGTATTGGTGTCGCGGCGCACGCGCCAGGCAGCGGCGGGATGACTCAGCCACACAGCCGAGGCCAGGGCTTTCTCGCCGATCTGGCGCAGGGGCGAGATGTCGTCGAGGATCCAGAAGCCGCGCCCGTGGGTGCCCACGATCAGGTCGGCGTCCTTGATCCAGAGATCGCGGATGGCGGTGTGGGGCAGGTCCAGTTGCAGCGACTGCCAGCGATCGCCGTCGTCGAAGGAGACCCACACGCTGGTTTCGCTGCCGGCGAACAGCAAACCCTTCCGCACGGGATCTTCGCGCACGGTATCGATGGGCGCGTCGTTGGGCAGGCCGCTGGTGATGAGCTTCCAGGTTTTGCCGCGGTCGTGGGTGCGGTAGATGTAAGGCGTCAGATCGTCGATGCGGAAGCGGCTGACGGAGGCGTAGGCGGACTGGTCGTCAAAGTGGGAAGCTTCCATCTGGGTGACCTTGCTCCAGGGGGTCAGCTCGGGCGGAGAAACATCTTTCCAGTTCTTGCCGCCATCGGCGGTGATCCAGATGCGGCCGTCGTCGGTGCCGGCCCAGAGGGTGTCCAGCGTTTTGAAGGACGGGGCGAGCGAATAGACGACGCCGCGCTGTTTGGCGGCGCCGGGATCCTTGTCGGCCATGTGGCCGAGGCTGGCGGGGATGCCGGGCTTTTCGCGCGTGAGATCGCCGCTGATAGTCTGCCAGGTGCGGCCGCCGTCGATGGTTTTGAAGACCACGTTGGCCGCGTAGTAGAGCACGTGGGGATCGACGGGCGAGAAGATGATGGGCTGCGTGCGGTCGGTGCGATATTTGCCGCCGGCGAGCGGGCCGGGCGCCACGTTTTCGACCTCTCCGGTAGCGCGGTGGAATTTGGTCACCGAGCCGCGGCCGGCGCCGTAGACGATATCGGGATCGCGCGGATCGGGAGCCACGTAGCCGTATTCGATGACGCCTACGGGATGCCATTCGCGGAAGGTGATGACACCGTCGTTGCCGCGGCTGGAGACGCAGACCGATCCGCTCTCCTGCTGGCCGGCGCAGACGCGATAGGGGAAGGCGTTATCGGCGATGGCGTGATAGAGCTGCGCGGTGGACTGGTTATACCAGGAGCTCCAGGTGCGGCCGCGATTGACGCTGACGACGGCGCCCTGATCGCTGACCAGCAGAATGACGTCGGGGTTGTTGGGATTGATCCAGATGTTCTGGTAGTCGTCGCCGCCGGGCGCGCCCTTGAGGCCCATCCAGGTCTGGCCGCCGTCGCTGGAGCGCCAGGTGACGGTGCTGGTGCTGTAGACGGTGTCCGGATCTTTGGGGTCGACCAGGGGAACTGGCAAGTCGCCGCCGCCGATGCGTCCGGCGGGGCGGGCATCGGTGGTGATGCGGCGCCAGTTAGCGCCGGCGTCGTCGGAGCGGTAGATGCCCACCTGGTGTCCGAAAGCGACGACGCCGTAGAGGCGGCGCGGATTGCTGTGGGCGATGGCGACGTAAGCCTGCTCGACCTGCGGCAGGCCTTGCGTGAGTTTGTTCCAGGTCTTGCCGCCGTCGGTGGATTTGAAGATGCCGCCGTGGGTGCCGGCGTAGGTGTTTCCAAATTCCCAGGGTCCCTGGCGGGCTTCCCACATGGAGGCGTAGAGGACGTCGGGCTCGGAGGGATCCATGGCGATGGCGGAGGCGCCGGTGTTCTCGTCGATGTAAAGGGATTTCTGCCAGGACTGGCCGCCGTCGGTGGTGACGAACAGGCCGCGCTCGGCGTTTGGGCCGTAGGGGTGGCCGAGGACAGCGGCGTAGACGTGGTTGGAGTCACGCGGGTCGATGGCGAGGGCGGGGATCTGCTGGCCGTCTTGCAGGCCGAGGTGGGTCCAGGTTTTGCCGGCGTCAGTGGACTTGTAGATGCCGTGGCCGACGGAGAGATCGGGGCGCTGGAGGCCTTCGCCGCTGGCGGCGTAGACGACGTCGGGGTCGGAGGGAGCGACGGCGATGGCGCCGATGGAGCCGGTGGGCTGGGAGTCGAAGATGGGGTCCCAGGTGCGGCCGTAGTCGTCGGACTTCCAAACGCCGCCGTTGACCTGGCCCATGTAGAAGACGTTGGGCTGGGAAGGCACGCCGGTGCAGGCGCGGGTGCGGCCGCCACGGTAGGGTCCGACGTTGCGCCAGTGGAGCTCGTGGAAGAGCTCGGGGGCGATCTGCTGGGCGGGGGCGGCGGTGGCGACAGCGAGGGTCAGGAGGGCGAGGCGGGTTTGGATTCGGGTCATGATGCTTGTTTTAGCACGGTGTGTGGTTTGTGCAGTTTGGGGGGGGTGGGTGGCTGCATGTCGGGTGATGCGAACCGACCAGGCGCAATCTGGAGAGTCAAAGCCACGCACCGGCGTGAAGGTACCTCGCGCCGCTGTGGGGTCTCGTGTAAAGTTTCCGTGACTCGCATTTGTAAATCCGAAGAGCATAGGCGTGACGAAGTCGCCGTGCTATTCACAATTGGATGGAAGACCTCTGTCCCTGCTCTTACCGGCTCACGCCAGTCTTACCATTGCTTTCATTCTTCAGATAGACCTCAAATGGGATGAACTGCTCGGAGCCTCGGTCGCGGATTGTGCGGATTTGTGCATTTTTGTGCATTTTTGTGCATTTTTGTGCGGGGAAATTTGGGCGCCTGGATGGGGATTTATGATGGTTCAAAGCCACAAGTTGTTTGTTCGCAATACGTTGATTCATTTTGAACGGACTCGCATCCCGATGCGGAGCTTTGCCGAGTCTTTGGGCAGGTAATTCTCGCGCAGTCTTTGGCAGGACCTTAACATGACATGTGTTCAGGACCGCCCCGATAAACGGTGCGGGCGCGCGGCAGGTGGTTGAAACGGCGGGGGTAAGAGGCCGTTCGGGCGACGGACGTTGGGCGTGACTGTGCCGGACGTAGGGCCGCATCCGCGGGTATCCAGGGCCTTGTTTCGGATATTCTGGTGTGATATTAGGTTTGGCAGATCCGTGCCGCGCCAGATTCGCCGCACGGAAGGAGCCATGGTGACCTGCAAAAGAAGAGTTCCATGGATGGCGCTGGGGGCACTGTTGTTTCTGGCGCCGGCGCGCGGGCCGGCGCTTACCGGCGGGCAGTGGCAATCGGACCTCCAGAGCATGGTGAGTTTTCTGGAGCGGACACACCCGAGCCTGTTCTTTCACGTCAGTTCCCAGGACTTCAACGCCGCGGTCAATGCCCTGAACCAGGACATTCCGCAGATGACGGATGCGCAGGTTACGGTGGCGATGATGAAGCTGGCCGCCATGGTCGGCGACGCCCACACCGCCGTCACTTCACCGTTCGCGCCGTTGCCGATCCGTTTTCGCTGGTTCAGTGACGGGTTATTCGTCAACGCCGCGGCGCCCGAGTACAGCCGCGCCATCGGGGTCAAAGCGATCCGGATTGGGAACCTGCCTGTCGACCAGGCTTACAACGCGATCAGCGCGGCCGTGTCGCACGAGAACGACTATTGGGTGAGGGAGATGAGCGAGACCTATCTGGCCACCGCCGAAATTCTTTCCTCGCTGGGTGTCACATCCGGTCCGGCACCGGTCCCTTTCGTGTTCCAGGACATGTCCGGCGCACAGTTCACGCTGCAAATCGCGCCATCCTCCGAGAATCTTCTCTGGCCGCCCGATTCCACTACCGGCTTTGTCCCGCTCTGGCGGTCGAACGGCAGCGTATATTATTGGTTTCAATTCCTGCCAACCACGCAGACGATGTATGTAGCTTACAACCAGTGCGAACAGATGTCCGGCCTGAGTTTCGCGAGCTTCTGGAGCCAGGTGCTGGCCGCGATCGCCGCGCAACCCATCCATCAACTCGTAGTGGACCTGCGAAACAATACCGGCGGCGACAGCTCGATCATCAACCCGCTGCTCAATTCATTGAGCGCCAACGCAGCGTTGCGCCGGCAGACCGCGGCTATCATCGGCCAGGCGACGATGTCGTCGGGCATGATGAATGCGGCCCAGTTGTCCGGCCTGGGAATCCCGCTCGTGGGCCAGCCGACCGGCGGCGATCCGAATGCTTATGGGAACATCGCTACGTTTAACCTGCCGAACTCGGGGCTGCGCGTCACCTGCTCCACGCGCTATTACACGGTGATTTCCGGCTACACGAAAGACTCGGTGCTTCCCGATGTGCCGGTGTCATATTCCTCCGCCGATTACTTCGCGCGCTACGATCCCTTCCTGGCCGCGGCTCTGACGCTGCCGGCACGATTTTCCAACCCACAGCCCGGGACGGGCTACCCCGTCATCGTCAACGGCGCCAGCTTTGGCATGCTGATATCTCCCGGCGAATGGGCGACTGCGTTCGGCGATTTCGCCGGCGTTACAACGGCGGTGGCGGAGTCGGTTCCCTACGGGACCAGCCTGAGCGGCGTTCAGGTTCAAGTAAACGGCACGCCGGCCCCGCTGCTCGCCGTGACGCCATCGCAGATCAATTTCCAGGTTCCCTCGGCAACCGCGGCCGGCACGGCTCAGGTTGCGATCAGCCTCGCCGGGCAGAAAGTAGTGACGGGAACCGCGATGGTGGTCAGTTCGAGTCCAGGAATCTTCCTGGCGGATTTTCTGAGCGCCGACCGGCCGGGCGCCGTACTGACCCAGGGCAATCAACTCACGAATTCGAAGGTGCGGGCGCCGCGCAACTCCGTGATCCAGATCTTCGCCACCGGAGCGGAAGGGTTGACGCAAACGCCGGCGGATGGAACACCCGCACCACTGTCACCCCCGTTTGCGCAGACGACGCTGAAGCCGCGCGTGTTCGTGGGCAATGAAGAGGCCACGGTCGAGTTCAGCGGCCTGGCTCCGGGCTACGTGGGGCTGTGGCAGATCAACGCCCGGGTGCCGGACGTCCCAAGCGTTACCGGCCAGATACCGGTGGTGATGGTCGCGCCCGGCGGTTACGCCAGCAATGCCGTGACGATCTGGGTCGAGTAGCCGTCGAAACCACGCAGCTGCGACTGCGGCTATGGCGCGCCAGCTCGGCTGCCGCGGGGGTTACTGTGTGGGAACGTTGCTCAGCACACGGGGCGGAACCTCGGTGGCAGGGTCTTGCACGTATCGCCGGCCGATGGCATTTTCCAGCAGCTTCTGGAACGTCTCGAATTTGACATCCGGGCCGGCGCCGGGCCGGCTGCCGCCGGGGATCAGGAGTTGGGCCGTTTCGGGCGGCGTGGTCAGCGACAGCGGCGTGAGGTTTCGCAATTGGTCGAGACTCTGCGCGGTGTAGAACACGCGCACCAGAAATTCCCCGGTCACTTTCGACTGACGCAGTTCGAAGACGAGCGCCCCGCCCGGAGCGCAGAAGTCGGGTTGATAGCCGGGCAACTGCCAGTGGACCTGCAGGAGTCCGGCCAATCCCGACACGTATGTATCCGAGCTGATGACCACCAGGACCGGGGTGTTGGGCGCGCTGAATGCTCCGGGGATGGCTTCCCCAAGCACGGCTTGCTTGATCGAACGGAGGACGTGCGCAGCCGCATTCGAGCTCTGCACCTGGTCGACGTAGGGCGTGCGGTAATCGATCCGTTCCTCAAGCGTGGTGATGCGGGTCATCTGGGAAAGCAGATCCGGCGAAAGCTGGCCCCAGCCCACGTCCGCCAGCGGCAAGCCGCCGGCGTACTCCATGACGAATGGGTCGGCGACCAGCTCAGTCAATGAGATGCCACCCACGTCCACCACGTTCCCGGAGGCCACTCCGGTGGTGACGGCATCCAGGGGAATCGGTTGCGCAGTGGCATCCATCAGGCCGGCCGGCGTGGCGGGCGGCGGCTGCGTTCCATTCGGATAGTTGAAGACCACGCTGCGAATCAGGGAAAACTCAGGGCTGTATGCGGACGCCAAGGTGGTGCCGCTATTGTAGACTTCCTGGGCTTCCTGCGCCGCGCGATCCGGGTCGACCAGGGCCACGCCGGCGCTGATGGGGTCGAAGATCGGGTCGGCCTGGCCCAGCGGGTAGGAGTGGACCGGAATTGTGACGCCGGGAATCAAGCCCTCCCCAAACATGGTGGCCGTCAGGTTGGAGCGCTGAATGGAATTGGCGCGGAAGAACGAGTGCGACAGATCGGTGGCCGCGTCGCCGGTGAGAAGGCCTTCGGCCAGCAGATACTGCCGGAAGTAGGTACCCAGAAGGGTCGCCGCCTGTTGCCCATGCGGGGTCAAATAGCCGGTGGGAACCCCAAAGTCGGGGTAGGGCCGCGGCGAGAACATGGCGTAATTGGCAGGCGGCATCACTGGCGACCGCACGCTGTGGCGGCCGAAGATCAGGATCTGCTTCAGAATGGTGTTATCGCTGGTGACCGTCTGGGCCGAGACGGCGGGAGCGAGGGCCAGGGCCAACAGCACGCCTGGCAGTGCGGTTCTCAGGTTGATTCGAGTCATGTTGATTTTTAGTGTCGCGGGTAATCGGCCAGCGGCTTAAACGCCGGCCTGGGTCTGGACGCCACGCGCGCCCGCCTCAAATTGGCGCGCCGGACAGCCGCGCTGGAGGTGAGGTCCGATGGGCTGTCATAACCGACCTGCAACGCCGTGGCGGACGCGCCGTTGAATTGCAGCACGGCCACCGCGGAATACATCGATCCGCCGTCAATGGCGATCTTGAACGGGCCGGACGGCAAATGGCCGGCCACCACGTCCGACAGCATCGCGCCGTAGGTGCCGCCTTCGCCATAAGCGCCGCCGGCCAGCGATTGCAAAGGCGGGATCGGCGGGGTCACGCCGCTGGCGGCCAGATCTCCCTGGCTGTCGAACACCTGAATCCGGTAGCTAGTGGCCGCGATGTCTTCGTTGTAAATCGCCAGCGATACGCGGCGCGCGCCGCCATCATCGACGCCTACCGCGGACCAGGTGGTGTCGAGGGCCGTGTCCCAGGAGATCGGAACGCTCAGGGACCAGGGCGTGGCGGGCAGCGCCGAATAGAGCAGTTGCGGCAGGACGCCGGCGCACGTCGCGGCATCCGGGCAGTAGAACACGGCATACACCGTGCCGGTCGCGGTGTTGGCGTACCTGGGCGCGTCGCCAGTGGCGCCCACCAGGTCGATCTCGGCGGGCTGGTTGGCCGAGAGCGCGAAGTTGACGTCATCGCCGGACATTGCCGCCGATCCGGCGGACGTGCTATCCAGCTTCAGATTATTGCCGGCCGGGTCATAGAACGAATAGTCGACGCCAATGGCGGCGGATGCGGGCGCGGCCACGCGGATGGCGGAGCTCCAGCCGCCGCCGGCGGCGAGCCATACGAAAGTGCCGCTGACGTAGCAGGAATAGCCGATCGTCCCGGATGCGCCAGAGATCGGAACGGGCGATTCACCGGCGAGGCTGGAACAATCCGGCGCGGCGGCGGACCAATATACCGGTCCGGTGACCGGCGGTTGCGCGCCGGGAACAGGGATGGTTTGGCCGGGGAGCACGGCGGCAGCCGGAGCCAGCAACGCCAGTAATGAGAACACTCGTATCCGCATCATGGATCCTCTCCGCGACTACCGATTCTGTTTGGGCGGCGCCGCCGGGCTTTGCCGGAGTGACTGGCGATAGCGCGCCAGCAGCTCGGCACGATTCTGCCGCAAGTCCTGGCCGGTTGGCGTGGTGGGGTAGGGCTGGTCACCCATCAGCCCATGCCACAGGATGCGGTTGAAGCCGGCGCCATCCAGCAGATCGGCGTCGGTGAAGTTCATGCCCTTGGTCACGCGCGCCCAGTAAGCCGCATCGTGCGATGGCTTGGGCACGGCCATGGCGGCTGACTGCGGCGGCAGCGGCAGCGACGTATTATAGAGCAGCGCCGAAGGACTGGCGGTGTATCTCCACGTGCCCGGGGTGGTGTCGAAGATATCAGCCATGGGCCGCGCCAAGGCGTCGTTCAGGTTCATCAGGGGCGGCAGACCTTTTTGGGCGTTGATTTGCGGGATGCCCAGTACCTCCTCGATGGTGCGCAGGAAGTTCAGGGTGCTGTACCGCGTGCTGACCACCGCGCCCTGCTTCACGTACGGGCCAATCACAAAGGCGATGGTGCGGTGCGAATCCACGTGATCGCCGCCATCCTGGGCATCGTCCTCGACCACGAAGATCAGGGTGTTTTGGGCGAAAGGACTTTGTGCGATCTTCTGCGCCACCAGCCCGACGGCATAATCGTTGTCGGCGACCTCCAGGTCGGGGGTATTCACGCCGTCGATGGCGGTGGAGTAGTTGCCGGTGTGATCGTGCATCAGGCGGATGAGCGTCAGCGCCGGCAGATCCTCGACGGTGCGTCCGGCGTGGTGGTTATTCCGGTAGCGGGCGTCGAAGTCGCGCGCCCACTCCTGGTACCGCCAGAAATCCGGCAAAGAATTATCGAAGCCGCGGAAATACGGATCGGTGACCGGATTGAGGGTTACACTAGACGGGAAAGCCACCTGCGTACGGGTAGCGAAGGGATTGCGCAGCACGGGAATGGTGAAGTCGGGCGTGGAATAGCGGGAAGTATCGACGAAGAATCCGTAATTCCGCACGGTCAGGCCGGCCCGCATGGCCGCATTCCACAGATAGCCGGTGTTGATCTCATTGTCGGGGCCGTCGGGAGCGTCGATATCGGTCTGGCCGGGCAGGTCATCCGGATCGCTGGATGTAAATGGATTGGCGGCCTGGCGCGCGGCCACATTGCCTGCCGCGGTGCCGGTTGAAACGGGTGGGATGGCGACGTTCACGTTGCGCATGACGCCTTCGGAATCGAGGCTCGTGCCGCGATACGCGTAGGCCACCGGGTACTGATGCTCGACCACGTCGGGAGCTTGCCCCGCATTGGTCCAATGCCAGCCGTCGTAACTGACCTCCGCGGTGGCCATGAAGTTATCGAGCGTGACAAACTGTTGCGCCAACGCGTGCAGATTCGGGGTGATGGCCTGTCCGAACTCAGTCAAAGCGGGATCGCCGTTACTGCTATTGGGCAGGTCGCCCAGCACCTGGTCGTAAGTGCGGTTCTCTTTGATGATAAAGACCACGTGTCGGATGCCCGCGCGCACGGCCGACATCACCGCGGCGTCGCCGGCGGTCTCCTGGTAGGAGAAGTTATCGAAGGTCATGACCATTTGCGTCAGGCTGGCCAATTGCGTAGTGGGCATGGGGAAGCTCTGGAGGCCGGCCTTGGTCAATTGGGGATTGTAATCGTTGGACGGATTGCAATTCGGCGAGTTGGGCGGGCCGTAGCCGCCATAGCACCACTGCGGATTGGCGCTGGTGGGCGATTTTTCATTGGCCACGTACACGTACGGCGCGGTGTTAGCGCCGGTGCTGACGATGTTCGCCGAATTCGGATACCAGCCGGTGGGGATGAGCCCCACCACGCGATCGCCGGCCTGAGTTCCACTGAGCGCGATCACCGAGATGCAATTCAGATTGCCGTCCGTCACAAAGAGCTGGGCGCCATCCGGCGACAGCGCCACGCTGTTGGGGTTGGCGCCCTTGTACTGTTGAAGCGAACCCGACAGCAACGGGGCGACCACGGGAATGCTTTCCTTGATCGTGTCGGTGGCGGTATCGATCACATCCACGATGTCCGCCTGGTCTTCGGCGACATAAAGAAACGCCTGGGCCGCGTCCAGAGTCATTTTGTTGGGCTGGCCTTTGACGTGGATACGGGCAGTCACCGACATGGGCGAGCCGAGGTTGACCACATCGATCTCGCGGTCGCGAATGCTGGATACGTAGGCCACCGCGCCCGATCCGGTTCCCTTTACGGCCACCCAGAACGGGTATTCGCCGCCTGGCACACCCGGCTGCGGATCGACGGCGCTCTTACCGGGACGCAGGTCCAGGTCCACCGGCTTCGACCAGTGGCCATAGCCGCCCGTGAATACGGTGATCGCGTCGTTGTAATAATCGGCTACCACCAGCGTTTGGCCGTCGCTTGAGATCGCCAGTCCGGCGGCGCAGGGGTATACGCCCACCTGGCTGTTGATCTGGATGGCACCGGTCGGTTGAATGTTCAATCCGATGCCCAGCCCGTGGTGCATGGCGAGCGCCGGAGCCGAAGGAGATTCCTCCGCCCATTTTCCGTTGGTCAAGCTGACGGTATGAACGTCGTCATTCTGACCGCCGGCAACGTAGAAACGCTTGCTCGTTCCGGCCGGCGCGCCGGCGGAATACGATGCGGGATCGAAGACGATTCCGAAGTAAGTATTGGGGAACTGGATGACCTGCTGGAGGCTGGGTGTTTGTTTTGAAATGTCGTAGATAAATACGTATTCGTTCGACTCCGCCGCGTTCCACGGGAGCGGACCCGCCGGGACACCCAGGGTGTAGACGCGATTGTATCCGGTGGTCAGGACCAGGAGCGTTTGATTGTCCGGACTCACGACGGAGGTAGCGGCCTGGCCGACATACCATTCAGGCCTGCTGGTCAAACCCGGATTCATCCAGACGAACTGGGAATCCGCGGGGGCCAGCGGGTTAATCTGCTGACCCGTATTGGGAATCGGCACGGGATAGTCACCGCGGGCCGGAGGCTGGCTCTGTGCATAGGCCAGCCCGCCCAAACATATCAGCACAGCGGCCGAGCACACGCCACGCTTGGGGACGGCTTGATTCATCGGCATAGACCTCGTTAGTTACTCAAATCTGCGTACCGCGGATCGATCTCGTGCTGAGTCAGCCGCACAAAGGTGCTCAGCGGGCAGTCGAAGGTGGCGTTATCGATGCTGCATCCCGGGACAAAGACGGGGACGTTGGCCGGCGGCGTGGTGAGCGTCAGCTTGGTGCGGCTGCGAAGCTGGTCCATCGTCTGGGTGACATAGGCCACGCGCACGACGAATTCGCCGGTCCGCTGGGATTGGCGCAGTTCGAACACGATGGCGCCGCCGAGAGAGGCCACGTTCGGCTGGTATCCATCGACGAGCCAATCCAGATGAAAGAGGCCCGCCAACCCGGCAAGGTTCGTGTTGGCGGCGGTCAGTATCACGATCTTGTCCGAAGGCGATCCCACGGCGCCGCTGCCGGCACTGCCGGTGGCGGCCTGAACCATGGTGCGCACGATGTGCGAACCCAGGTTGGAGCTCTGCACGGCGGCCAGATATGGGGTGCGGTATTCAAGATTCAAGAGCTCGTCATAGACCCGGAAAATCTGATTGATGCCGGCGGCGTCGAGGTTACCCCAACCCACGTCGGACGCGGCCATGCCATCGACGTATTCCATCAGGAAGGGATCCACCGCCATGTAATACTCGGCGAGGCCGCCGGGATTGACCGGCGCAGTCGAATTGCCGGCCGTCATCGTGATCGGAATCGCGGTGACATCCATCTTACCCGCGGGGGCGGCGGGAGCCGGAGAAGTACCCACGGGATAATTGAACAGAACCGCACGCGCCAAGGCGAACTCGGCGGCGTAGGCGGTGGACAGCGATTGTGCATTGCCGCCCAGGCGCCCGTTGACCGCCGCCACGGCCCTGTTTGTGTTCAGCCTGGCCACGCCGGCGTCGATGGGGTCGAATAGCGGGTCGGGGGTGGGCACGGTATTGACGGTGAGTGTCGCCGCCGGAAGCAGACCGGCGACGAATGCCTGGGCAGTGTCCACAATGAGCGGCGCGTTATTGGCGCGGACGTAAACGAACGCCGCGTCGGAAGTGTCGTTGCCGGTCAACAGTTTTTCCTGGGTCAACCAAAGACGGAAGTAACCGCCGAGAAGCGTTTCGTTGGCCGTACCGTTTGGAGTAATGACGGCCGGGCTGGCGGAGAAGAAGGCCGGAAACTTCAGCGCCGAAAACCCATTCATCTCGTCAGGCGTGGCTACGGGAGTGCGCGCGGCATGGCGGCCGAAGATAATGACCTGTTTCAGTGTGGTGTTATCCGGGCGTTGCGCGGCCAGGAAAGGCACGCACAACGCTGCCAGCGCGGCGCACCGGGCAAGGTGGAATCTCATGTAAAGATGTTGGTCCCCGAAATGCGAATAATCTCTCATATAAAACTGCTGCGTTGGGCAAGCAGTTAGTCCGTTGGGGATCGTGGGTTTTGCAGGAGACGCGATGAATCGATTTAACCCGGATTTCCCAAATTTAACGAATAATAATATCTCTTCACCAAGAATTACAGTATATTTCAGGTCCGTATATCCTGATAGTTATTGATGGTTAACCTGAGCGTCAATTTACACACCGCTTCATCGGAAGGATAGCTGAAGGGCAGGAAGGGCCGTGAAATAACGAATACGGGAACTATGTGCAAGGCCTGGCGGCGATTCCCCGCTCGATTTCGCGGTCCAGGTGGTGCTGGAGCTCTTCGTCGAGCTCCCGGTCGACGCTGGCCCGATAGAAGAGGGAGCGCAGCCGCAGGCGGAGGATCGTCACGAAACGCATGTACCTCAGTAACTGACAACAGTCTAGCGCGGGGGCTACTCGGAGCGCAAGGCGACCACGGGGTCCACCCGGATGGCGCGGCGCGCGGGGAGGTAGCTTGCCAGGAGGGCCGCGGCGATGAGAACGATTCCGGCCGCGACTACAGTGAGGGGTTCGGCCGATTGCACGCTGACCATCATGGCGGACAGGAATCGCCTGAAGAAGAATCCGCCGGCGATACCCACGGCGAGTCCGATGCCGACCAGGCGGAATGCCTGGCCTGCGACTTCTTTCAAAATGTCGTTGCGAGCAGCTCCGAGCGCCATGCGGACACCGATTTCGCGTGTGCGCCGGGCGACGGAGTGCGCCATCGCGCCGTAGACGCCCAGGCTGGACAAGAACAAGGACAGCAGGCCGAATACGCCGATCAAGCCGGTGGCCATACGCTGCTGCCACAACGATAGTTCGGCTTGCGCGCGCATGGTGCGGACGCCAAATACAGGTAGACCCTTGTCCAGCGCGCCGACCGCGCCGCGCACGGACTCCAGGGCGGTCAGTGGCGCAGAAGCCGTGCGGACGATAATGGTCGTGCCGGGGGAGAAATTCTGGAACAGCGGCACGTACATCAGCAGCGGGGCGTCGTCCACCAGAGAGCGGTACTTGCAGTCGGCCACCACGCCTACGACTTCGAGCGGCGGGCGCGGAGGTCCCATGAGGGTGGGCCAGGCGATGCGCTGGCCGATCGCATTTGCGGACGGCCAGAAACGCCGCGCCAGGTTGCGGCTGACGATGGCGACCAGGGGCGCGTCCGGGTTGTCGCGCGGGGTGAAATCGCGGCCGGCGAGGAGCGGGATGCCGAGCGTGTGGAAATAGTGCGGAGCCACGCTGACGAAGTTAACGCGCGTGCCTAATTGGAATTCATGCCCGCGCAGCACGTTCTGGGGCGGGTCCTCGCCGGGGTGGAAGATGGACACGGCGCCGGGCCACTCGTCGGGCGGGACGGAAGTCGCGAGGCTGGCGGAAACGGCGCCGTGCATGGATTGCAGCCGGTCGAACAGGCCGCGGTAGAAAGCTCCGCTGCGCGCTCCGGTGAGGTCCAGGGTGGCGAGGAAGACATTGCGGCTGTCGAATCCCGGGTCGGCGGTGAGGATGCGATGCATGCCGCGCACCAGCAGGCCGGCTCCCATCAGCAGGACAAACGAGAGTCCGACCTGGCCGATCACCAGCAGATTATGCGGGAGCGAGCGCATGCGTCCGGCGGCGGGCGTGCCCTGTTTCAATGGGGTAGTGAGATCGGCGGAGGAAGAACGCAGGGCGGGCGCGAGGGCGGCGGCGATGCCCGTGAGCAGGCAGACAAGGAGGGTGAAGAAGAGAATCCGCGCGTCCGGGGTGAGATCCGCGCTACGGACGACGGACGCGGGCTGGGCCAGGCTGACCGACAGTTTCACGGCCCAGGGAGCCGCGAGCAGTCCCAACGTGCCGCCCGCGAAAGCCAGGAACAAGCCTTCGGTGAGCAACTGGCGAACCAGGCGTATCCGCGAAGCGCCCAGCGCCAGGCGCACGGCAATCTCCCGCTGCCGGCCGATGCCGCGCAGGAGCAGCATGCCGGCCACGTTAGCGCAGGCAATGACGAGGAGCAGGCCGACGCCTGCCAGCAAGAGGGCCAGGAACCGGCTCAGAGTTGCGCGATCGTCGGGGTCCAGGCCGACGCCTGCCGTCAGCGCCACCGTGCGGTCCGCGTTGGTGTTGGGATAGGCCAAGGCGAGTTGCCGGCTGATGCCTTTCAATTCCGCTTCGGCTTGGGTGAAGGCGACATCCGGTTTGAGCCGGCCAAATACGCGCAGCCATCCCCAGGCGCGCTCGTCGAAGTAATGGCGGCCGACGGAATTGGGCATGGCTTCGCTCAGCATGCTCAGGGGAACCCAGACTTCGGCGGGCAGGCCGGCCAGCGTTCCGCGGAAGGAGGGCGGAGCGACGCCGACGATGGTGAAGGAGTAGCCGTTCAGCAGGACGGTAGCGCCGACGGCGCCGCGGTCGGCGCCGAATCTGCGGGTCCAAAGCGCATGGCTCAGGACGGCCACCGGGTGCGCGCCCGGTTCGGTATCGTCCGAGGGCAGGATGGGGCGGCCCAGCGCCGGCCGCACGCCCAGCGTGGAAAAGTAATTTCCGGTGACGACGCTGCCGATGATTCTTTCCGGCGTGCCGCGGCTCAGACTCATGGAGACCGGAGAGAAGGCCGCCAGCGCGGACAGCGAGGTGTTGCGGTCGCGAAGATCGGCGTAATCGGGATAGCCCATGGAATCGAAGGCATCGTTGTGCTGCACGCGATAGAGCGAGACGAGCCGCGATGGGCTGGCGACGCCCGGCAGCGGCCGCAGCAGTACGGCGTCAACCACGGTGAAGATGGCGGTGTTGGCGCCGATGCCGAGGGCCAGGGTCAGCACCGCCATCAGGGTGAATCCGGGGCTCCGGCGCGTCTGCCGGAGCGCATAACCGATGTCGCGAACCAGGGAAGGCATGGCCGGTCAGTCGTTGGCTTTGGCCGAGCGGGCGAGCAGCGCGGTCATGGTATCGCCGCGCGTGCCGGTGAAGAAAGCCGTCAGGTTGCGCGCGAGCAGAGAGTCGGCGTGCTCTGCGGCGAGCGCCTTTTGGGCGTGCTCGCGGTGTGACTTCAGGTCGCTCCTCTCCAGCACGATGAGCGCGGCGGCGAACTCCATCTGGGGATCGCCGCGGCCGGCCGCGAGAGCGCGCGTGACCCAGGGATAGCCATCCAGGTGCATGGCCACGTTCGACTGGCCGCCATCGGCTTCGGACGCGTGGTAGGCCCAACCCACCTCTTTCGTGGTTTCGATCAGGTAGCCGTAATCGAACATGGCGAGAGCGTCGGGATGGCCTTGCGCCTCGGCGTCGTGAGCGCGGGCGCTGAGCTTCAGGATGAGCTCTTTGGCGGTTCCGGGAGAACGGCGGGCGTAGATCGCCGCGCGGCGGATGGTTTCCATGCGAACGATCACGGGCGTTTGGGGCGACAGCAACGCCAGGGTTTCGCCGGCGAGATTTGCCAGGTTGTAACTGGCGAGTGTCTGGTCCCAGGACGCGGAATCCGTCCCCCAGGGCAGCGACCTGGCACTACCGATGTCGAGACGGTGGCAGACCAGCGGCGGGCCGGCCAGAACCGGGACGCTGGACGCGGCCAACAGGGCGAGTGCGATGCAAGTGGATCGCATTTCACGTTTGCGAATCATGTTACCCCTCCTTGGGCGAACTTTTCGGATGAAAAGACGCAGGATGACTTGGAAGTGTTAACGGCCCGGATTTTCCCAGTTGCGCTCCCAGATGCGCCACCAGGACATGTTGCCGTAACCCAGGCTGTTCCACCAGAGATCGCGCATGCGCGCGTCGCCCGCCAGGATGCCCTCGCGGGTAACGCCGGCAGGGGGCGGGAGGTAGGCCGCCAGCCGGTCGTAGACGGCCGTCCGTTCCGCGCCGCCGGTGCGGGAAAGCAGATGCCACAAGGTGAGAGCGTCGCTGCGGCGAGCCGCGGCCAGGATCACGCGCAGTTGGCCCGCTTGCAGGCCGGGATTCCCGAAGTCGAAGGCGGCGAGCGCATCGCGCAGGCGCGGGGGCGCGTCCTCGGCATAGGGCGTGCCCGGCCCAATGTGCGGGCGCGTGGCGCAGAGCGCGCCTTCCGGAATGAACGATTCCCGGCCGCCGTGGCGGAATCCGACCCAGCCGAAGGTAACTTCGATGAGGCCCGCGCCATCCGGATTCACGCGCAGGGTGTAGGCGCAGCCGAGGTCCACGGCGGTGGCAGAAGGCGTTTGGACGACGAAGCGGCCGGGCGCGGCCCAGATCATGGCGTGGATGGTGCCGCGATCCAGAGCCAGATACTGGCGAGTAGTGCTGGATTGGATGACGTGGAGGCGGGTGTCCGGCTCCACGCGCAGCTCGCCAACCGAGGCAATGTTCAGGGTGGCTTGGGATTGACTGTCGGTAGCCAGCGGTTCGCCGACCGTGAGGAGGCCGGTGCCGCGCAGGGCGGCTGCGCCGAGGATCGGCGATCCCTTCACCCGAGACACCTGCCAGGAGGGACCGGAGGGCGGCAGGGCAGGCTGACGGATTATCATCAACGACGCAACGGCGAGAGCCGCCAGCGCGGAGACCGGCGCCAGCGGCGACCACCGGGAGGGGAGGCGGAACCAGGCGAGCGCCGAGGCTGGTTCCGGCCATACAGGCGCCGGCCGCCGGGAGCGATACGTCGCCAGCAGATTCTCGAGGTGCTGAATTTCCGGGTCGGGCTGGCCCGAGCCATCCCACAAATATTCGTTCATGGCCTATTCCCCTTGCCGAGCCGGGCGCGCAACTGCTCCATGCCGCGATGGAGGTTGACGCGCACCGAGCCGGGCGTGAGTCCCGTGCGCGCGGCGATCTCCGGGCCCGTCATGCCCTCCACCAGGCGCAGAGTGAGCGTTTCGCGGTAGGTTTCCGGCAACTCCCGGATGGCGGCGAGCACTGCCGCACCTTCGGCGCCGCCAGGATGGCGGGCCGCGAGATCCTCGTCGAGTTTCGCCGTTTCCGGTTGGCGGCGATGGAAGTCATGAGCCCGGTTGCGGGCGATCATGGCCAGCCACCCGCCGAACGCGGCGTCCTCGCGCAGGGAGGACAGCCGGCGCATGGCCTGCAGAAAGACGTCTTGCACCAGATCGTCTACTTCGCCAGGCGGCACCCGGGCCAGCAGAATACCGTGCACCATGCGCGCATAATTCACATAGAGCAGACCGAAGGCCTGGCGGTCGCCGTGGCGGGCGGCCGCCACCAGCGCGGCATCGCGGGATGGATCGGGGGTGAAGGGCTGGGTCACTGCGCGATGGTGCCTCGGTCCGATGCCTCCGTCAATGCCCGGCTCGCTCGTAGCCTCCCATGTTCCCACAGGCAAGGGACGCCAGAAGCCGGCCGAGTGTTAACAAGGGGGGACAGGCGGCGATGGGCTGTTAGAATCGGCCCTGGTGGAAATGCGCAGCGAAAAAGAGATGATGGGGCTGATCGTCGGCTTCGCCCAGGCACACGAGGATGTGCGCGCAGCCGTCATGACCGGATCGCGCACGAATCCGGCGGCCGCGCCCGATCCGTTCCAGGATTACGACGTCACGTACCTGGTGCGGGATGTGGCGCCCTACCGGCAAAACCAGGAGGTCCCCCGGTATTTCGGGGAACTCATGATTCTGCAGACGCCGGACGACATGGGGGATGAGCCCGGTACGGCGGCGAGCTATGCGTTCCTGATGCAGTTCGCGGACGGGAACCGGATCGACCTGACGTTTCGCGATCCGGACGGCGCGGACCTGGTCGCGGCGGACTCTCTTTCGGTGGTGCTTGTGGACAAAGACCGGCGGTTCGCCCTGCCGCCGCCGACGCTGCGCAGCTATCTGCCGCGCGCGCCGGCCGCCCGTCAGTTTGCCGACTGCTGCAACGAGTTCTGGTGGTTGAATCCGTACGTGGCGAAGGGGCTGTACCGCGATCAGATCCCGTACGCGAAGGGCGTGCTGGACGGTCCCATGCGGGAGCAGCTTACCGCGATGCTGGCCTGGCACGTGGGGCTGAAGACGAATTTCGAGGTTTCCATCGGGTACCTGGGCAAGCACCTCAAGACGCACCTGGCCGGCGATCTTTGGGAACTGGTGGAACACACTTACTGCGATGGCCGGCGGGAGCACATCTGGCAGGCCCTGTTCGCCATGGATGAACTGTTCCGGACGATGGCGTGGCCGCTGGCGGCGGCGCGCGGCTTCCACTACCCGGAGCGCGAAGATACGGCGGTCTCCGCATTTATCCGGCGGATCCGGGACGCCGCCTCCGCCGCCTGACGCGCGGCGGTCAACGAGGCTCCGCCGGGCGCGATCCCTGATAAGCTTGGGATGTTTCGATGGTCCGGCACGGCCGGCCTATGCGAAAGGAAATGCACAGCATGAAAACCCACCTGGTGCACGGGCTTTGCCTCTCTTTGCTGGTGTTCGCTCCGGCGGTTGCGCAACAGCCTTCTTATCCGTTTTCCAATCCGAATCTGCCGATGGAGAAGCGCATCGACAATCTGCTCTCGCTGATGACGCCGGAGGAAAAGATCGCCTGCCTGGGCACGCGTACGGCGGTGCCGCGGTTGGGTGTGCCGAATATCGGCGCATCGGAGGGAATTCACGGGGTGGTGCAACGGGAGGCGCGCGGCCCGATGCAACCCATCACCACGACGCAGTTCCCGCAGCCTCCGGGAATGGGCGAGACCTGGGACCCCGATCTGGTGCGGCAGGCGGCGGCCGTGGAAGGCTACGAAGCCCGCTTCATCACCCAGACCGAGAAGTACCACCGGCAGATCCTCATGTTGTGGGGACCACAAGCGGACCTGGCCCGCGATCCGCGCTGGGGACGCAGCGAAGAAGTGTACGGCGAAGATCCGTTCTTCAACGGCACCATGGCGGTGGCGTTCATCAAAGGCCTGCAGGGCGACGATCCGAAATACTGGCAGGCGGCGGCGCTGCTGAAGCACTTTCTGGCCAACAGCAACGAGGACCACCGCAACGTCTCGTCTTCCGATTTCGACCAGCGCCTGTTCTGGGAGTATTATTCCGTGCCATTCCGGATGGGCTTCGTGGAGGGCGGGGCGAAGGCGGTGATGGCTTCGTACAACGCCTGGAACGGCACGACGATGGCCGTGAATCCGATCCTGCGCAGCATCGTGCGCGACCAATGGGGCGTGGATGTGCTTTCGAGCGACGGGGGAGCCGTGCGGCTGCTGGTGGATCCGCGCCACCTGTACCCGAACCAGGAAGCAGCGGTGGTGGCGTGCGTGAAAGCGGGGATCAACCAGTTTCTGGACCGCTATGCGGGCGAAGCCAAGGCCGCGCTACAAGATGGCACGCTCAGCATCGAAGATATCGACACGGCCTTGCGCTACAAGTTCCGGATCGCGATCAAGCTGGGGCTGCTGGATCCGCCGGAGATGGTGCCTTACAGCAAGATCAAAGATTCGCCGGAGCCCTGGAACGCGGACCAGGACCGCGACGTTTCGCGCAAGATCGCGCTCGAATCCGTGGTGCTGCTGAAGAACGAAAAGAACCTGCTGCCGCTCGACAAGAAGTCGTTGAAGTCCGTGGCGGTGATCGGGCCGCTGGCGGATTCGGTGCACTGGGACTGGTACGGCGGCACGCCGCCTTACGCGGTGACGCCCCTGCAAGGCATCAAGGAAGAGCTCGGTTCCACGGTTACGGTGAACTACGCGGCGGAGGAACTGGGCAATGCGGCGGTGCAGGCGGCGCGCAAGTCGGAGGTGGCGGTGGTGGTGGTGGGGAACGATCCTACCTGCGGACCGGACATGCGGCACGACTGGTACAGCACGTCCGAGGGCGGCGGCGCGACGCTGCCCTGCACGGTTCCCAGCGACGGCCGGGAGGGCCGCGACCGGGAAACTATCGACCTGTACCAGGAACAACTCGTTAAGCAGGTCTTCGCGGTCAATCCCAAGACCATCGTAGTGCTGGTGTCAAGCTTCCCGTTCGCCATCAACTGGACGCAGGCGCACATTCCCGCGATTCTGCACATGGCGCACTCGTCGCAGGATGAAGGGACGGCGCTGGCGAAGGTGCTGTTCGGCGATTATACGCCGGGCGGCCACCTGGTGGTGACGTGGCCGAAATCTCTGGACCAATTGCCGCCGATGATGGACTACAACATCCGCCACGGGCGCACGTACATGTACTTCAAGGGCGATCCGCTGTATCCGTTCGGGTTCGGGCTGAGCTACACGACGTTCAAGCTTTCCAATCTGCGGACGAACGCGCGGCGGGTGGCGAAGGACGGAACCGTGAATGTCAGCGTGGATGTGACCAATACCGGCAGCCGCCCGGGCGACGAAGTGGTGCAACTGTACGTCAGGCACATGGGCTCGAAGGTGGAGCGTCCGCGGGAGCAACTGGCGGGCTTCGAACGGGTGGCGGTGGAACCCAACCAGACCAAGACCGTGGCGATCGCGCTGCCGGCCGCGCGGCTGGCGTATTGGGACGAGAAGCTGAAAGCGTTCCACGTGGAGGCGGAACCGGTGAAGCTGATGATCGGGGATTCGGCGGCGGATCTAGCGCTCAGCGACACGGTGCAGGTGCAGTAGCTGATTGGCGGTGGCCGTCCCGACACAAGGTTTCCGGTCACCGTATCAAGGGGGATGGTGGGTGGGTAAGGATCGCGCAGTCCAGTGCAACCTGATCAGGATGCGCTGAAGATCAGCCTCGCTGTCCTGACGGCCGCCATTCAGTAAGCGGTTTTCCGCCCGTGCCGTTTGGCTATCGGCCTGCTCTACAATAATAACGTGGGATCCGAAGCTGTCCTTCAGCAAGCCGTGCGGCGATTGGAAGGGGTTCGCAACGAAATCGCCAAGATCATCGTGGGCCAGGACGATGTGGTGGAAGGCGTGCTCATCTGCATGCTGGCATCCGGGCACGTGCTGCTCGAAGGCGTGCCGGGACTGGGCAAGACGACCCTGCTGCGTACGCTGGCGCGCGCGCTGCAGTTGAAGTATTCGCGCATACAATTCACGCCGGACCTGATGCCCGCCGATATCGTGGGCAGCATGATCATCGAGACCAGCGATCGCGGGGCCAAGGCCCTGCGGTTCCAGCCGGGGCCGATTTTCGCCAACCTGGTGCTGGCCGACGAGATCAATCGCGCCACGCCCAAGACGCAATCGGCGCTGCTCGAAGCCATGCAGGAGCGCACCGTAACCAGCGGCACGACGACTCACGAGCTGGAACGTCCATTCCTGGTGATGGCCACACAGAACCCGATCGAGATGGAAGGCACTTATCCGCTACCGGAGGCCCAACTGGACCGGTTCCTGATGAAGATCCTAGTGACGTATCCCACGCGCGAGGAGTTGAACCGCATCGTGGAGCGCACCATTCAGCGCGACGAAGCGCAGGTGGAGCCGGTGCTGGACCGGGACGCCATCCTGGAGGTGCGCAATGTCTGCCGGGAGGTGCTGGTCGCGCCGCACGTGCAGGAGTACGCCATCCAACTGGTGCTGGCCACCCAGCCGGAGCAGAAGGAAGCACATCCGGCGGCCCGCAAGTACGTGCGCTACGGCAGCTCGCCGCGCGGCGCGCAGGCGCTGGTCGAATGCGGGCGGGTGCTGGCGCTGATGCGCGGACGGTTCCATTTGAGCATCGAGGATATCCAGCACGTGGCGCGCGCGGTGCTGCGCCACCGGATCATTCTGAACTTCGATGCGCACGCCGACGGACAGACGCCGGAAACCATCCTGAACACGATCATCGAGGAAGTGAGCGCACAGACTGCCGCTTAGCTGGGCGCCAAGAATCATGGACGCCGCTCCCATTCTCGACCGCGAATTCCTGGAGAAGCTGGAAAGACTGGCGCTGCGGTGGCAGAAATCGTTTCCGGGCCTGGTGGGCGGACATAACCAATCACGCTTCGCGGGCGCGGGCCAGGAGTTTCTGGACCATCGCAGTTTCCATCACGGCGACGATCTGCGGGCGGTCAACTGGCGCGCCTATCTGCGGCTGGAGAAGCTGTTTCTGAAGATGTTCCAGGTGGAACCGCGGGTGCCGGTGCGGATGCTGGTGGACACCAGCGAGTCCATGACCGGCGGCGGCAAGTTCGATTACGCCCGGCGGCTGGCGGGGGCGCTCTGCTACGTGGGCATGGTGCGGCTGGACGGCATCGAGCTGCATTCGTTTTCGAGCAAGCTGGGACGCCGCTTCCTGTGCACGGGAGGCCGGCATCGTTTCGGACCGGTGCTCGATTCGCTGGGCGGCATGCGGACCGAAGGTCCCACGGACTTTTTCGCGGCGATGCGGGAATTCATCAGCCGCTATGCGCAGCGCGGCCTGGTGATCGTGATTTCGGATTTTCTGGACGATCAAGGTTGCGAGCGTCCGCTGCAGTTTCTGGCCGATTTCGGCCATGAACTGCTGCTGCTGCAGCTCTGGTCGGAAGAGGACCGAACGCCGCCATGGGATGGCGAGCTGGAGCTGCAGGACGCGGAAAACGGCGGCCGGTTGAAGGTGCAATTCGATGCATCGGCGCGCGGGCGCTACACGCAGGCCTTCGACGAGTATGCCGCCGCCATCCAGAAGCTGGCGCTGCGCAACGGCGGGCGGTACGCCGGAGTCTCGACGGCGCAGCCGGTGGAGGAAGTGGTATTCGGTCCGCTGGTCCGCGCGCGCGGCGTAGCGTGACATGCATCTGCTGAATCTCACGCTCGGGCAGTTCCTGGCCGTGTTCGGCTCGGTGTCGGCGGTGATGCTGGCGTTATACCTGCTCGACCGATCGCGCCGCCGGCAGGTAGTGTCGACCCTGCGGTTCTGGGTTTCCGCCGAACAACCTGCGGTGGTCGCGCGGCGGCGCCGCATTCAGCAGCCGTGGTCGCTGCTGCTGCAACTGGCCAGCCTGGCGCTGCTGCTGCTGGCCCTCGCGCAGTTGCGGATCGGCGCGCCGGCGGGCATGCCGCGCGATCACGTACTGATCCTGGACACGTCGGCTTGGATGGGCGCGCGCATGGGGCGGGGCACGCTGATGGATCTGGCCCGCGAGCGGGCGCGGGCTTACGTGCGGGCGGTGCCGGCGCGCGACCGGGTCATGCTGGTGCGCGCGGACGGTCTGACCACTCCGGCCACCGCCTTCGAACCGGACCGTAAGAAGCTGGAGGCGGCCATTGCCCGATCGCAGCCGTCGGCGACGGCCCTGAACCTGGAACAGGCGCTGGCGTTCGCGCGGCAGATTCAAACCCAGAATGGACGCCGCGCGGGCGAAGTGGTCTACGTGGGCGCGGGTCGGCTGGCGGACGCGGCGGCGACCATGCCGGGACTGCCGAATCTGCGCTACCTGGGGGTGAACAGTCCGCAGGAGAACTGCGGTCTGCGGCGCGTCGGCGTGCGGCGCGCGGCGGCGGACGGCAGCGTCTGGGAAGTTTATGTTTCGATGCGCAATTATGGCTCGGCGCCCCACACCGTAACGCTGGCGCTGCGTTTCGGCCCGTCAGCGGAGGGGCCGGGCAGCCTGCCGGCGGGGTCCGAGCAGATCACCCTGGCGCCGGGTGCCGACCGGGAAGCCAGCTTTCAGTTCCGCAGCCGGGCGGCCGGATTCCTGCAAGCGCGCCTGATTCCGGACGATGCGTTCCCGCCCGACGACCGGGCCACGCTGCAGTTGCCGGCGCAGGCGGCGCTGCGCGTGACGGTGTATTCCGCGCAGCCGGATCTGCTGCGCCCGGTGCTGGCGGCCAATCCCCAAGTGGACGCCACGTTTCGACCGCCCGCCGCGTATAACGCGAAAGACCCGGCGGCGCTGGTGATCCTGGACCGGTTTCATCCGCCGGCGCCGCCCATCGCGGATTCCATCTGGATCGACCCGCCCGCGGACGGCTCGCCCGTGCCCGTGCGCGAACGCGTGTCAGACGTGCTGCTGAGCCGTTGGCTGGCGGACCATCCCTTGGGGGCGGGACTGCACACCAGCGATCTGCGGCTGGAGAGCGCTTCCGTCTTCGAGGCCGCGCCCGACGATCTGAAGATCGCCGAAACCGACTCCGGGCCCATTATCGTGGCCCGGCCGGGCAAGCCCAAAGTCGCGGTGCTGGGTTTTCATCCGGCGCTCTCGGCGATGCGCTACGAGCTGGCCACGCCGCTGCTTTTCGCCAACCTGCTGCGCTGGATGGCGCCCACGATATTTCGCCGGTGGGAGTTGACCGCCGGCAGCGTGGGCGCGGTGAAGGTGGCGCTGGATTCGGAAGTGCGGCCGGCGGACGTGCGTGTAGTGGATGCCGGCGGCCGTCCGGTGCCGTTCACTTTGCGCGGCTCGTCGCTCGAATTCTTCAGCGGGGCGCCGGGCACCGTGCGGGTGCTGGCGGCCGACAGCGAACTGGTCTACTCGCTCACCCTGCCGCAGGTTTGGGAATCGGAATGGCAGGCGCCGCCGGGGACGCGCCACGGCATCCCAAGGTTCGCGGCGCCGCTGGGAGACGCCACCGATTTATGGCAATGGCTGGCCCTCGCCGGAGGAGCCGGGCTGTTGGCCGAATGGATCCTCTACGGCCGCTTTCGGCGCCGCATGGCGCGAATTTCACGCCGTCCCGTGGCGATGAAGAGGGCATCCTAAGGCTATGAGCTTCGGGCACCTGTGGATGGTTGCGCTTGCCATCGGGCCGCTGGCCTGGGCGGTCGCGGAGTGGCGTAATTCCGCCCGCCGGCCGGCGCTGGCATTGAAGGCCATCGCCTTTGCCGCGATCCTGCTGGCGCTGGCCGAGCCGCGCATCACCTTCTACGAGACCCGGGTGGCGCTGGCCATTCTGGTGGATACATCCATGAGCGTCACGCCGCAGGATCTGGATGCGGCGTCGGCGCTGGCCACCTCGGCGGAAAGAGGCCGGGGCCGCAACTGGACCCAGGTGATCCCCTTTGCGGGCGTGCCGCGCCATCCGGCGACCGAGGAGCGCAACGGCAATGCCTGGAAACTGGCGTACAGTCCGGGGCATGCCGCGCACGCCACGAATCTGGAAGCCGCGGTGCGCGAGGGTATCGCCACGCTGCCGGCGGGCCTGGTGCCGCGCGTACTGCTGATATCGGACGGCAACGAGAACCAGGGCAGCATCACGCGCGCCATCTGGCAGGCGCAACAACGCGGCGTACCGATCGACGTGGTTTCCATGACCGGACGTCCGCGGCCCAGCCTGGTGCTGGAATCGGTCAGCATGCCGGCGCAGGTTTTCAGCGGCGAGCGTTTCCCGGTGGACCTGACGCTCGAATCGCCGCGGGCGGAGCAGGCCACGGTCGAAATCGCGGCGGAGGGCAAACCGCTGGGGGCCAGCCGCGTCAGCCTGAGCGCGGGGGTCAACCAGGTAAGAGCGCATGCCAGCGTGACCGCATCGGGGGCGATCGAACTGGCCGGACGGATCACCGCGCCGGGATTGGGCGCGGCCCATTTTGAAAGCGCTTTGACGCTGCGGCGCCCGCGCGCGGTGCTGGTCAGCCGGGACCCGGCGGAGGCGGAGGCGCACCTGGTCCATACGCTGGAAGCCAATCAGTTCGACGTGCAGTCGGCATCCGGCGGAGTGCCGGACACGCTCAACGACTGCCAGTTGCTGATCTTCAACAACTGGGACATGCAGGCGGTGCCGGAGGCGCGCCAGGCGGCCGTGGAGACCTTCGTCAAGCAAGGCGGCGGGCTGCTGTGGATCGGGGGCGACCGCAACGCGTACGTGGAGAAACGGCAGGAGGACGCGCTGGAACGTACCCTGCCCGCAAAACTGGCGCCGCCGCGCAAGCCGGAAGGCACGGCCGTGGTGCTGATCATCGATAAGTCGTCCTCCATGGAAGGCAAGAAGATGGAGCTGGCGCGCCAGGCGGCCATCGGGGTAGTCGAGAATCTGCGGCCCATCGACCAGGTGGGCGTGCTGATCTTCGATAATTCGTACCAATGGTCCGTGCCTCTGCGGCGGGCCGAGGACCGGGTCTCCATCAAGCGCCTGATCTCCGGCATCACGCCGGACGGCGGCACGCAGATCGCGCCGGCGCTCAGCGAAGCCTACCATCGCATCCTGCCCGCGAAGGCGGTCTACAAACATATCGTGCTGCTCACGGACGGCATCTCGGAAGAAGGCGACAGCATGGCGCTGTCGAAGGAGGCGCTGGCCAACCACGTGACCATTTCGACGGTCGGGCTGGGCCAGGACGTCAACCGCGCGTTTCTGGAGAAGGTGGCGCAGATCGCGCAAGGCAAATCTTATTTCCTGAACGATCCGACGGGGCTGGAGCAGATCGTGCTGCGCGACGTGCAGGAGCACACGGGCTCGTCGGCGGTAGAGAAGGACGTGCATCCCGAGGTGGTCAATCGCGCGGAGATCCTGGACGGCGTGGGCATCGAGACGGCGCCGCCTTTGCGGGGATACGTGCGCTTTCAAACCCGCCCCACGGCGGAGCTGATACTGCGCGCCAGCCTGGAAGATCCGCTGCTGGTGCGCTGGCAATACGGGCTGGGACGGGCCGCGGTGTTCACTTCCGACGCGAAGAACCGGTGGGCGGCGGCCTGGGTCGGGTGGCCGGGATACGACAAGCTGTGGGCCAACATCTTCCACGACCTGCTGCCGCACGCGGCGGCCAGCGAAGCCACCGCCGAATTCGACCGCTCCACCGGCGAACTGGTGGTGGACTACCGTCTGGGGCGCAATGTGCCGGAGCCGGAAGCCGCGCCCGACATCTACGTCTTCGGTCCGAACGGATTTCAATCGCCGGTGAAAGCCGCCAAGATCGCCAACGGGCACTATCGCGTGCGCGTAGCGATCGGCGAGCGGCAAGGGCTGTTCCGCCTGCGCCCGCTGGCGGAGTCGCGCGCCTTCCCCGAAATCGGCTTCTATCGCCAGGAAGACGAGATGAGCGAGTACGGATCCAACGATCAGCTTCTACACCAGGTGGCGGAAGCTACCGGCGGCCGCTACAATCCGCCGCCGAATACGGTCTTCGATTCCGCCGGCCGCTCGATTCCGGCGACCCTGGATCTGTGGCCCTTCCTGCTGGCCCTGGCGGTGATCCTGAACCTGGCGGAACTGGTGCAGCGCAAGTGGCGGGGATTGTGGGACACCGTGCGCACGTGGCGCGGCGCGGCCGATAGCGTCTAGGGACGGTTGCCGGATCGCGCCGCCCGCCGGTACGCGCGATTGATTATACTGCGCTATTCGGAGGTTCCCAGTGGTGTTCCGTGCGCGCGTCGGCTACGTGGCCGCGATGGTTCTCGGTCTGTCGGAACTCGCGGCCGGGCAATACTTGCGGGGCGTCAACGTTTCGCAGGCGGAATGGGGCGATCCGCTCAGCGAGGTTATGGGGATCGGCAATTACACTTATCCGACCGCTCCTACCTTCAACTACTTTGCGGCGCGCGCCCTGCCGCTGATCCGTTTGCAGGTCAAGTGGGAACGGCTGCAGCCCATCCTGGGCGGCGGTCTCGACGCCACCCAACTCGGATATCTCAAGCAGGACGTGGCATACGCCAAGGCCGCCGGCGCCCTGGTGAGCATCTGTCCGCACAACGAGGCGCGCTACGCGACCATGGAAAGCCAGGTGGCGAACTACGACAGCGACGCCTGCGTGATCGACAATCCGTGCCCGGGAAGCCCGATGAATGTGACGTCGGACGAGTTCGCGGATTTCTGGGTGAAGATGTCCAACGAATTCAAGGACGAGCCCACGGTGTACGCCTACGACCTGACGAACGAGCCGCACGATATGGGCCAGGCCAATTGGGGAACGATCGCCCAGAAGGCGCTCTCCGCCATCCGGGCCAACGGCGACAACAAGCTGATCATGGTTCCCGGCGACGGCTGGAGTAACGCGACTTACTGGGCTTCGTACAACGGTAGCACGAGCTTTATTACGGATCCCGCGAATAACTACTATTACGAAGCCCACGAATACTTCGATCACGATTTCAGCGGCAGTTACTCCTGGACTTACGACCAGGAACAGGCCGCCAATCCACAGCTCGCCAATATCGGTGTGGCGCGGCTGGTGCCTTTCATCAGTTGGTGTCAGGCCAATAATGTTCCCTGTTATCTCGGTGAGTACGGCATCCCCAGTAACGATGTACGGTGGCTCAACGTCCTCGACAGCTTCCTCGGCATGCTGGACTCCGCCGGGATGCCGGGAACCTATTGGGCGGCGGGCGAGCTATGGGCGGATGTGCCGGGCTGCGCCTGCAGCCTGCTCTCGGTCGAGCCGTCGAACGGTTTCACGACCGATGCGGAACAGTTACCGACGCTGCTCGCGCACGCAGCGCCGGGATCGTTCCGGACGGCGTCCGCGGCGGCCTCGTTCGGCTGGGCCACGGCCCCCGGTCAACTGGCGGCGGGCTATGGCAGCGGGTTGGCCACCGAAACGGCGCCGGCAACGCTGCCCCTATCCGACATGCTCGCGGGAGCGCAGGTACAGATCACCGATAGCGCCGGACAGGTGAGCCTGGCGCCGCTGTTGTATGTTTCGCCGCGGCAGATCAATTACCAGGTCCCCGCCGGGCTGGCGCAAGGCCTGGCGGACGTGCAGGTTCTGAACGGCGGCGCCACGGTGGCGCGGGGCGTCCTCGAAGTGCAGAAACTGGCGCCGACGATCTTCTCGGCGAACTACAACGGCCAGGGCGTGGCGGCCGCTTATATCCAGCGCGTGCATGCGAACGGCACCCAGGATCCCAATCCGGAGCTGATATTCACCTACGATTCCTCTTCGGGCCAGAATGTTGCCGTGCCGATCGCCTTCAATGGCGATACCTTGTACCTGGATCTGTTCGGCACCGGGTTCGACACGGCGTCCGGGGCCGGCGGCACCAAGGTGCTGGCAGGCAGGACGTCGCTCGCGGTCTCTTATTCCGGTGTGCAATCGCAATTCGCGGGCGAGGATCAGATTGTGGCGCAGTTACCTGGTTCGCTGGCCGGAGCGGGCGAAGTGACGCTCAGCATAGCGGTCGACGGCATGGCCGCCAATGCCGTCACTATTACGTTCCAGTAAGGTCGGCTCTGTGTGCGCCGTGATAATCTTTCTAAGGAACGCGCAAGACGGGGCGGCCCGCGCCGCTCAATATTGCGGTTTCGGTACCGTCCGGCGGCGCGGGAAACACGCCCCTTTGCGCTACAAGGAAGGCGCAAGACGGGGCGGCCCGCGCCGCTGACTATTGCGGTTTCGGTACCGTCCGGCGGCGCGGGAAACGCGCCACTTTGCGCTTGGTGACGAAGTTATGGCCAAGGCCAAGGTTGTATTGTGTGCCGGGTGTGCATGGCTGATAGCCGGATTCGGCGGAGCGTGGGCGCAGCCCGCGCCAACTATTAATCCCGGCGGCATCATTAATGCCGCCAGTTCCGCGCCGGGAGCTCCGGTGGCTCCAGGCAGCATCGCCTCGGTTTACGGCGATTTTCTTCTCGGTGCGCCATCGACGGCGCAGGCCGTTCCCCTGCCGACCAATCTCGGAGGGTTGTCCCTGGCATTTTACACGCCCTTGTCGCTTGCGTTCGGCCCGATCGCAGCGCCGTTATTCTACGCCTCCAACGGCCAGGTGAACCTCCAGATACCATGGGAGGCAGCGGGACAATCGCAGGTCTCCGTCAGCGCCAGCCTGGGGGGCCAGACCGGCGCCGCGCAAACGTTCGACATCGCGCCGTTCGCGCCCGGGATTTTCAGCATGAACGGCCAGGGGAACGGGCCGGGCGCGGTGCTGGACACTTCGTACCAGCTGGTCACGCCGTCGAACCCGGCGGGCGCCGGTGTCACCACCATTCTCATCTTCTGCACCGGGTTGGGAGCGGTCAGCAACCAGCCGCCGACCGGGGAGGCGGCGCCGGGCGGCCCGTTCGCCGAGACGCCCACCAAGCCCACGGTCACTATCGGCGGCGCGACGGCGCAGGTCAGCTATTCCGGCCTGGCGCCCGGCTCGGTCGGCGAATACCAGGTCAATGCGCTGGTGCCGGCGGACGCGGCAACCGGCGATGCCGTGCCGCTGGTGATTTCCATGGGCGGAGTGCAGTCGAACACGGTGACCATCGCCGTCCAGCCGCCCAGTCCGGATCAGCGGGCGAACCAGTTGATCACCGAGATGACGCAGGACGAGAAGATCCAGCTCGTGTACGGCGCCGGCGGTCCGGTCACCAACATCATCGCGCTGCCGCGCGGCGCGGCGGGATACGTCCCCGGCATTCCGAGGCTGGGCATTCCGGACCTTTACCTCGCCGACGGCAGTGTCGGAGTGGGCAACGGTGTCGGACCAGCCACCGCGTTGCCGTCGTCCATCGCCAGCGCCGCCAGTTGGGATTTGGGCGAGGCCTACCAGTACGGCACCGTGATCGGCAAGGAGTTGCGGGCCTACGGGATGAACGTCAATCTGGGCGGCAACATCAACCTGATCGGACGCGAACCGCGGGACGGCCGCACCTTCGAGACCAAGGGAGAGGATCCCGTCCTGGCCGGCAAGATCACGGCCGCGCACATCAACGGCATTCAGGCGCAGCACGTGATCGGCGGCATCAAGCACTACGCGCTGAACGACCAGGAGACGGACCGCACCACCGCGGACGTGCAGATCGACGAGCGGGGGATGCGGGAGAGCGATCTGCTGGCGTTCGAGATCGGCGTGAAGGATTCCAACGTGCAGTCGGTGATGTGTTCCTACAACCTGTTGAACGGCACGTACGCCTGCGAAAACCCGCATCTGCTGAACGACATCCTCAAGAGCGACTGGGGATTTCCGGGCTTCGTCATGTCGGACTGGTGGGCCACGCATTCCACCGTCGCCGCGGCGTTGGCCGGCCTCGACCAGGAGCAGCCGGACGATCAGTACTTCGGCAGCCTGGAGGCCGCCGTGGCCGGCGGACAGGTGCCGCAATCGCGGCTGGACGATATGGTCCGGCGCATTCTGCGCGCTATGTACGCCGCGGGACTGTTTGATTATCCCGAACATCTGGCGCCGATCGATACGGTTGCCGATCAGGCCATCGCGCAGGAGGCAGAGGAGCAAGGCGCGGTGCTGCTGAAGAATGCCGGGGGACAGCTTCCGCTGAATGCCGCCACGATCAAGTCCATCGCGGTGATCGGGTCCAACGCCAACGTCGCGGTCCTCTCCGGCGGCGGCTCCGCGCAGGTCACGCCCACGGGTGGGGCGGTGCCGGTCACGACGATCCCCGTCTACCCCAATCCGCCGGGCTGGGCACAGCTGGTTTGGGATCCTTCCTCGCCGATGCAGGCCATCCAGGCGATGGCGCCGGGCGCGACGGTCAAGTTCAACGATGGGACAAACTCCACCTCGGCCGCGGCGCTCGCGGCTGCATCTGACGTCGCCGTTGTTTTCGTCAGCCAGTGGACCAGCGAAGGCATGGATCTGCCCAGCCTGAACTTCACGGATCTGACGAGTCTGATGTTTCCGATCGACCAGGATGCCCTGGTGGCCGCGGTGGCGGCCGCGAATCCGCACACGATCGTGGTGATGGAAAACGGCGGGCCGCAGGTTATGCCCTGGCTCTCGAGCGCGAGCGCCGTCCTGGAAGCGTGGTTCCCGGGGCAGCGCGGCGGACCGGCGATCGCCAATCTGCTGTTCGGCGCCGTGGATCCTTCGGGCAAGCTGCCGGTCACTTTTCCGGCGAGCGTGAACGATCTGCCGCGGCCGGTAATCGGCGGCGGCGGTTCCCCGTTTCCGGTGGACTATTTCGAAGGTTTCAATGTAGGTTATAAGTGGTACGATTCGCAAGGCAAGACGCCGCTGTTTCATTTCGGCTTCGGGCTATCGTATACCACCTTCTCCTTCTCGGATGCCTCAGTCGTGAACAACCTGGCTGCGGAAAATCCTAACTTCCAGGTAACCTTCAATCTCACGAACACTGGCGCGGCTGCCGGCGCCGAGGTGGCGCAGGTATATCTGGGGATGCCGGCGGGTATCGGCGAGGCGCCTAAGCGGCTGGTGGGATGGCAGAAGGTACTGTTGCAGCCCGGCGCGTCCCAGCCGGTGACCATCGAAGTAGATGCGAATGACTCGTCGCATCCGATGTCTTACTGGGACGTGACTTCCAATAGCTGGCTGATCGCGCCTGGGGCTTATACGGTGTATCTGGGTAATTCTTCGGATATTACCAGCCTGACGGCGGTGGGGACGATCAAATATTAGTCCGCGGCGCGTAAACCGTCACCGAAATAAGATGCTCGCCCATGGGGACTAGCCCGGCCCCCGGGCCGCGTGAAATCGCCGCACCACGGCCGCCGGCGGTGTCGCCGAAGCCAGCATCGACTACTGGTAGCGCAATGTCTGCGAGAGATTCAGCCGCAGTACGCGCCGCGCCGGCAGTAGTGCCGCAATGACCGCCACCAGCACCAGGGCCAGCAGGGCCGCGAGGTAGCTTGCGGGGTCCAGGTTGCTGACTCCAAACAGGAACTTGCGCAACACTTTGGATACCCCGGCCGTGATGCCCGCGCCCGCCATGAGACCCAGGGCCAGCGGCCATGAGAACTGGCGTACCACGGCGGAGACTAACTGCGCATGCCGCGCTCCCAGTGCAATGCGGATGGCGAATTCCCGCAACTGCTGCGACACGGTGTAGGCCACCAGACCGGCGATTCCGACCGCAGCTATCGCTATGGAAACAAGGCCCAGCAACGTCACTACCAGGGCCACCCTTTCGAGATCGCGCGCCGTCTGATGAAACCCGGAGCGGAGCAGCCAGATGGAAGGGAACAGCTTCGGATCGAGATTCTGGCAGACAGTCTTGAGCGCCGGGGCAATTCCATCCGGCATGCCGGCGGTCTTCACGGCGAGCGTCATGGACGGCAGATCCTCGGGCTGCGCCGGCCAGTACACTTCCACGGCGTCGCTATCGTTCAGGGCCTCCACGCGCGCATTACGTGCAATGCCTACGATCCGCTCGTTGTTCTTGCTGTCGCGCCACAGCGGCTTGCCCAGCGGATCCACGCCCGGCCATTGCTTCCGGGCCATCGATTCGCTGACGATCACCGCGTCTTTCTCTCCCGGGTAGAACGTGCGGCCCCGCAGAATGCGTATGTCCATAGCCGCAAAGAACTCAGCATCCACCCAGTTCGGATAAACCGCGACGGGATGGCCGTCAATATCGATGTCCATGCGCGTGGTCAGCCCATGCCCCAGCAGCGGGATCTTCGAAAGGCCCACCGCCTGCACTCCCGCAATCGCCCGTACGCGGCTCACGAGCGCGTTCAGGTACGTGCGTGCGGCAGCCGGCCGATAACCATGAGTTTCCAGGCCCGGGTCCATGCCCAGCACCTGTTGATAGCCAAATCCCGGGTTGGTGTACAACACATGATGGACGGCGTGCGCCAGCAGTCCGGAGACGATCAGCAGGACGCAGCTTCCGGCCAGTTGCGCTGTAATCAGCACCCGCCGGGCGAGGGTCCTCCGATGCCGCTCGGTGGCGATCTGCAGGGCCGGCGCGAACCCGAAGAAAACAGCGGCCACCAGCGCGATGCCGAGGGCCGTCAGGAGCACGCGCCAGTCCGGCGCCGGACTCATCCAGCCGGGCGCATCCAGCGCTGCGAAAGCAGCCCGCAGCACGGCGCAGCTCAGAGCCACGCCGGCGGCGGACCCGAGCAGCGCCAGCAGCACGCTCTCGGTAAAGAGCTGCCGGAACACGCGCATGCGACTGGCGCCAATCGCCAGCCGGATGCCGATTTCCCGCTCCCGCGCCACGCCGCGCGCCAGCATCAGCCCGCCCAGATTGGCGCACGAGACCGCCAGAATCAGCAGCACCATGACGGCGACCATCGCCGCGACCCGATACATTTCGCGCTCCATCACCTTCAGATGGCCGCCCGGATCGACAACGATATATTCGTTCTTCCAGACCACGTCCGGTTCCACTTTGCGCAATTCGTTAGTGAGCGACAGCAGTTCCTGAGCAGCAGCCTGACGCGTCACGCCGGGCGCCAGCCGGCCCCACATACGAGCCACGCCGGCCGACTTATCCGTAAGCGTCCGGCTGCCTTCAATGAAATACGGCTGCTGCAGGATCGGCAGCCACACGTCCGGATTCTGTCCATCGAGCGCGGGAAACGCGTAGGGCGTTACGCCGATCACCGTGACGGGCTTCCGATTGAGATGGATCAGCCGGCCGACCACCGATGGATCGCCGCCAAAACGCCGCTGCCAGAAGCCGTAGCTGAGTACCACGACCGGGGGCGCGTCGGCGGTGTCTTCGCGCGCGGGTAACAGCAGCCGGCCGGCCGCGGCCCGGGTGCCGAGCTCGGAAAAGTAATTCGCCGTGACGAAATCGACTCCCGCCGGCTGCATGTCGTTCTCGACTCCCATCGGCGGCACGCCCATCGTCGCCATCACCGCGCGCAGCGTCTTGGCGTGCCGCCGGTAAAAGGCAATCGTAGGGTACGGCATCTCGGGGCTGATGATCTCGGGCGAGCGGCGCTGCAGCCGGACGATCGAATCCGGGTCGCGCACGGGTAGCGGTCGCAGCGCTATCAGATCGAAGAGGCTGAATGCCGTGATGTTCACGCCGATGCCGATGGCCAGCACCAGCACGGCGGTGAGCGTGAAACCCGGCGCGCGCCGCAGGATACGTACGCCGTAATGGATGTCCTGGAAGAAGCGGTCGATCCACATCCAGCCCCACGCCTGCCGCGCCTCTTCGCGCAATTGCAGCATATTGCCGAAATCGGCGCGGCCGTTATGGGCAGCCATTTCGCGATGGAACTCCATATCGCCGGCGAGTTCGCGGTCGAAGCGGCGGCGGTTGGCGAGATAACGAAGACGCCGGAATAGCTCTCTCATGCGGTCCTCAGCACGGACTGAATGGCTGCGGTCACACGCGTGTAGTCCGACAGTTCGGTCTTGAGCTTCGCGCGGCCCGCCGGTGTCAACTGGTAGAACCGCACCTTGCGGTTTGTTTCCGAAATACCCCACTCGGCGGTCACCCAGCCTTTCAGCAGCATCCTCTGCAGCGTGGGATACAGCAGCCCTTCTTCGACGGTGAGCACCTCGCTCGACAGCACGCGGATCTTCTGCGCGATCGCGTAGCCGTGGAGCGCTTCGGTCTGCAGAACGCGGAGGATCAGCATGGAGAGAGCGCCGGAAGGCGTAACTGCTTTAGGCATAATAGTGATATACATAATATCACTATGCCTATCAAACCTCAAGCGCTTTTTTCAGACTGGTCGCTGGGCTTCTCCGCGCGGCCGGGTTAAAGAAGGCAAAACGGCGGCCCTCGCCCCCATAAAAAAAGGGGCGGCTTGCGCCGCCCCTAATCCTCGCGAGATGCGAAGAATCTAGAAGTTATACTTGGCTGCGAACTCGACCACGCGCCGGCCCGTCTTGAACAGCGGCGAACCGGTAGTGAGCGCGTTCTGGTTGGTCTGCGTCAACTGGCCGCTGGAGTTGGCGAAGTTCAGGTACACATCGGAGTTGCCTCCGGTGTTGAACTGCCACAGCGGATGGTTGAGGAAGTTGAAAGCCGAGAACCGCAACTCGACCTTGTGGTGTTCTTTGAAGAGGAAGTCCTTATATATCGCCAGGTCGCTGTTGAAGAACGACGGCCCTTTGATATACGGCCAGATGATATCGCCCATGCTTCCCAGCGGAGCAGGCGCGAAGCAGGCCGGGTTGAAGTACTGATTGTTGCCCAGGTTCTTCCGCGGATCACAGGTCATGATGGGCTCCGGCGTCATCGCATTGGTGCCCAGCGAATCGGGTCCTTGCGACGTTGTGGGCAAGCCCAGGTTGAGGTTGCCGCCCGTGTTTGGCTGAATCGGCGCGCCACTCTGGAACTGCGTGATGCCCGACAACACCCAGCCGTTCACCACCCCGCCCAGGAACGGATTGCCCTTGATGGGGCTGGGCAGGTTGAACACGTAGGCAGCGTTGAAGATGTGCGTATGGTCGTAAGCCAGCACGCCATAGTTGGCCCGAACGTCGAAGGGATCCATGGTATTGCCGGCGCCCGGCCCGTTGGCCGTCTGGTTGTCGCGGATGCCCAGGACCTTGCTGAACGTGTAGTTCGCGGTGAAGGTCATGCGTCCGGACTGTTTCTGCCAGGTGGCGATGAAGGCATTGTAGTTCGAATAGCTGCCGTGTCCGATCAACGTAATACCCGTGTACTGATGGTACGGATAGAAGTCGTTCAGATTGAAGGCGCCGCTCGAAGGTACCTTGCCTTGTGAGTAGTAGTTGATCCCGGTGATGGGGTCAACCCCGAAGTAAGCGCCCAGCGGGGTCAGATTGACGTTGGACAGCGGACCATCCTGCATCAGGTCGCGCGAACGGTTGCCCTGATACTGGAACTCCGCCACGGACCGCAGCGGGGCACGCTGCGAGATGGTGAAGTTATAGGTCCAGGTGTTGGGTGTGCGGTCGTCGCCCATGGCCAGGATGCCACCCAAGCCGGAGCCCAGGCCCGCGGCGCCCAGGGATGGAGTGAATTCGGGGAACTGATTCCATCCCACGCAGCAGGCTGTCGCCACGCCGTTGATGGTGGCGCTGCCGGTAGTGGTCTGATCCGCGATATTGAGCGGAGCCGAGAAGGCCTGGCCGCTGGCCGTGTTGAAAGCAAGCTGGTACCGGAACAATCCGGCGCCGCCGCGCAACACCGTCTTGCCGTTGCCGAACAGGTCATAAGCGAAGCCGAAGCGCGGCTCCACGAACATCGAATGCGATGGAGAACCCGACATCGGAATGGCGGGATTAATGGCATGCCATTGCAGGCCGGTCCAGGCGCAATCGGTGCAAGTGTTGTTGTAGGTAGCGGGATCCCAAACCGCCAGTCCAGGACCGGCGTTGGGGTACCAGTTGCCCATGTGCTCGAAGCGCAAGCCGCCGGTCACCGTCAAACGGCGCGACGCCTTCCACTGGTCGTTGACGAAGAACGAGTATTGGTAGTACTTGAAGTTGGCTACCGCCTCGCTCTGTTGCTGGGCCAGGTTGGTCATGCGGCCCGTGACCCAGTCGGCCAGGGTATTGCCGGTGCTGGCGCCGCCCCAGGGATCGAACTCGATACCGCCCTGGGAGGAGTCGTTCAGACCGCCGCCCGTCTGCCAGTTCTGCGCATAGTCGAAATAGACGCCGGCCTTTATGGTGTGGCTGCCCTGCACCTTGGTTACGTTGTCGCTGATGTTAGGCGTATTGGACAGCTTGCCGAAAGAGTTCTGGCCACCCGGCGACCACGGCTCGCCATAGGGATAGGTCGCGAAACCTACGGAGGCATTGCTCCAGCCCCAGCCGTTGGGAATCTGCGGCGTGAAAGGATTGGCGAACAGGCCCGTAAACTGGAGTCCCAGCTTGCTGGGATCTACCGCGGCCGGGTTGCCGAGAATAATGGGATTCACGAATTTCGCTTCCGCGAAGATGAACTCGTTCGTCAGCGTGGGGCTGAAAACGTGAACCAGGTTGGCGCTGTAGACATTGGATAGTTGCGTCGCATTCTGGCTGGAAGGATACGGCAGCGATCCGCCGATCTGCCACCAGATGCTGATGGGGTTCTGATCCTGCTCACTCTGCCGGTTCCAGGAGAAGAACAGCTTGGTCCTGTCGCTGATATTGTAGTCGCCGCGCAACCGCAACTCCCAGCGGTTGACCGGCGGTCCGTTGAAGTACTCGTAATTCGAGCCGGTGGCGTTGGTCACCGGATCCACATTCGGCTTGGGGAACAGTTTCATGTAGATGGCCGAATTCGGATCCAGCATGGTGGACGGGATCATCCCGCCCGGCGCCATGGAAGCGCAGAAGCTCTGCGCCACCCCGGTGTTGCAGTTCCCACCGAGGCCGGATGCGCCGGTGCTACGGGCGTTGGCGAAATTGGTGCCCAGCGATTGAATGTAGGACGTGCTGAAGTTGCCGTTCAGCATTTCCGGCGTAGGCACAAAGTAGCTTTGCAGAGCGCCGGCCGGCTTCTGGTCCATGTACTCGTACGCGGCATAGAAGAACAGCTTGTCGCGATTCTTGTTGAAGTGCGTCCCGGGAATGAGGACCGGGCCGCCGATGTCGCCGCCAGGATAATAGAAGCTGTCCGTGGGGGCTTTCACACCGTTCCGGTTGTTGTACCAGTCGTTCGCGTTGAACTCGGAACTCCGGGCGTAGAAATAGCCGCCGCCGTGGAATTGCGATCCGCCGCTCTTGCCGATCGCCTGGAACGTGACCGGGCCTTTGGCGTATTCCGCGCCGTAAGCGGAGGTCAGAACCGAGACTTCCTGCACCTGGTTCTGGTTGATGTTGGCCGTTTGGGTGCCCTGGTTGCCCGGGTCCAGCAGGTTGGCGCCGTCCGATGTCATCGTCATGGCGCCGTTGGGCTGGGTGCCCATGGCGGTGAACTGCTCGATCGGGCCATTGTTGCTCTGGGTGGTGTAGCTGTTCCACATGTGCTGGCCCAGACCTTGGGTCATGCCCATGCCAGGCATGATTTTGATCAGTTCAGCCGCATCGCGGCCCACGATGGAGAGGTTCTCCACCATGTTCTTGTTGAGTGTCTGCTCGGACGTTCCCGAATCCACCGGGACGATCACATCCGCGCCGGCCACTACCTCGACTTCCTGCTTGGTGGATTGGACCTGCAAGACCACCTTGGGCAAGGCCAACGTCTGCCCCTGGTTCAGGACGATGCCCTGCTCCTCGAAGGTCTGCATGCCAGGAGCACTGACGGTAACCGTGTAGGTTCCTGGCTGAATCGAGGGAAAGTTGAAGAACCCGGCGTTGTTTGTGACCGTATCACGCAGAACGCCGGTGGCTTCATTCTTGAGAACGACCTTGGCTTGGGGAATGACCGCGCCGCTGGCGTCGGTGACCGTGGCTGCTAGCGAACCGCTCGAAAACTGTCCGAATGCGGGCAATTGCGTAAATGCCAGGGCCGCGATCAAGAGCCCCAATAACCAGAAGTATCGTCCCGGATGCTGATGCCGGTCCAAAACGGGGACCGGCAACCGATCTGGTTTATTCATTTGACCCCTTTCTCACCTAAGAAAATGACTTTTCCAAAGTGTGATGCACTCCGCACAGAGCGACGCCGTACGGATTGCGAGACATAGTCTGTAGCGATTAGCGTAACCACACTACGTACCTATGTCAAGAGTTCTGGACCCGATAGTATTTAATAGCTGTTGAATTTTTCAACAGCTGCGTCCGGATACCAAGCTCTTGTACCCCTCCATCCGGCTTCGGGATTTCCACCCGTTTTACCGGTTGCGGCTTATAGGGTCCCGCTCAACAACCGTTCCCGAATGGCTGGCCCGTCTTGCTTCAGGTACTCTGGCAAACGCTGAACGATCATCCCGTCCACGCCAGCCTCCCTTTATGGGCTTTGACTGCAATGAATGTGGCGGTTAGAGGGCACACAATAAAAAAGGGGCGGCTGTGACGCCGCCCCTCTGAGCCGTGCAGCCCCGCTAAGCGGAGGCTAGAAGTTGTACTTGGCCGCGAACTCGACCACACGCCGGCCGACCTTGAACAACGGCGCACCGGTGGTGAGCGCGTTCTGGTTGGTCTGCGTCAAGTTGCCGCTGGAGTTGGCGAAGCTCAACTGCTCGTCGACGATGCCGCCCGTTCCGAACTGCCACAGCGGATGGTTGAGGAAGTTGAACGCCGAGAACCTCAACTCCACCTTATGGTGCTCCTTGAACAGGAAGTCTTTGTATATCGCCAAGTCGCTGTTGAAGAATGCCGGCCCCTTGATATACGGCCAGATCACGCTTCCGTTTACGCCACCCGTGGGAGGCGCGAAACAACCCGGATTGAAGTACTGGTTCGGCCCCAGGTTCTTTCGCGGATCGCAGATGATCGCCGGCTCGGTCGCGGAGAAAGCGTTCGTGCCGAGGTAGTCCGTAGGTTGCAGAGCGGTCGGGAAATTCACGTTGAGATCTCCCGCCGTGTTGGGCTGGATCGGCGCGCCGGACTGGAACTGCGTGATGCCCGACAGCACCCAGCCGTTCACCACTCCGCCCAGGAACGGATTGCCCTTGATGGGGCTGGGCAGGTTGAACACGTAAGCGGCGTTGAAGATATGCGTATGGTCCCAGGCCAGCACGCCGTAGTTGTTCTGGATGTTGAAGGGATCCAGAGTGTTGCCGGCGCCGGGCCCGTTGGCCGTCTGGTTGTCGCGAATGCCGATGACCTTGCTGAACGTGTAGTTGGCGGTGAAGGTCATGCGTCCGGACTGTTTCTGCCAGGTGGCGATGAAGGCATTGTAGTTCGAATAGCTGCCGTGTCCGATCAACGTAATATTCGTGTACTGATGGTACGGATAGAAGTCGTTCAGATTGAAGGCGCCACTCGAAGGCAATTTGCCTTGCGCGTAGTAGTTGATGCCCGTGATGGGGTCCGGTCCGAAGAAGGCCCCCAACGGGATGTTGTCCACGTTGGACAGTGGGCCATCCTGCAACAGGTCGCGCGAACGATTGCCCTGATACTGGAATTCGGCCACCGACCGTCCGGGGGTCCGTTGCGAAACGGTGAAGTTGTAGGTCCAGGTGTTGGGTGTGCGGTTGTCGCCCATGGCCAGAACGCCGGCGATAGAGGAGCCTAAACCAGCGGCGCCCAGCGAGGGAGTGAATTCGGGGAACTGATTCCACCCCACGCAGCAGGCGGTTGACACACCGTTGATGTTGGCACTGCCGGTAGTCGTGACACCGGTCGGGATGCCCAGGGGAGCCGAGAAAGCCACGCCGCTGGCGGTGTTGTAGGCGAGCTGGTAGCGGAACAATCCGGCGCCGCCGCGCAGTACCGTCTTGCCGTTGCCGAACAAGTCGTAGGCGAAGCCGAAGCGGGGTTCCACGAAGAACGACTTCGAGGGAGAACCCGACATCGGGATGGCGGGATTAATGGCGTGCCACTGCAAGCCGGTGAACGCGCAATCCGTACACGTATTGTTGTAGGTGGCCGGATCCCAAACCGCCAGTCCAGGACCGGAGTTCGGGAACCAGTTGCCCATGTGCTCGAAGCGCAACCCGCCTGTAAGGGTGAGACGGCGGGATGCCTTCCACTGATCGTTGACGAAGAACGAGTATTGGTAGTACTTGAAGTTGGCTACCGCCTCGCTCTGATCCTGGGCCAGGTTGGACATACGGCCGGTAACCCAGTCAGCCAAGGGGTTCCCGGTGCTGGCGCCGCCCCAGGGATCGAACTCGATACCGCCCTGAGAGGACGTGTTAAAGCCGCCGCCGGTCTGCCAGTTCTGGGCATAGTCCAGATAAACGCCGGCCTTTATCGTGTGGCTGCCCTGCACCTTGGTAATGTTGTCGCTGACATTCGGCGTGTTGGACAACTTGCCGAATCCAGTCGAGCCTCCGGGCGACCACGGCTCGCCGTAGGGATAGGTCGCGAAACCGACGGCCGAATTGCTCCAGCCGTAAGTGTTCGGGATCTGGGGCACGAACGGATTTTTAAACAGACCCGTGAAATTGATGCCAAGTTTGGACGGGTCGACCGCAGCCGGGTTACCCAGAATGATCGGGTTGACGAACTTGGCGTCCGCGAAAACAAATTCGTTCGTCAACGTGGGGCTGAACACGTGCACCAGGTTCGCGCTATAGATGTTGGACACCTGCGTGGCGTTCTGGCTGGAAGGATAAGGCAGCGACCCGGCAATCGACCACCAGATGGCGATCGGGTTCTGATCCTTCTCATCCTGCCGGTTCCAGGAGAAGAACAACTTGGTCTTGTCGCTGATGTTGTAATCGCCGCGCAGACGCAGTTCCCAGCGGTTTACCGGCGGACCCACGAAGAATTCGTAGTTGGACCCGGTCGCATTGGTCACGGGATCGACATTCGGTTTCGGGAAGAGACCCAAGTACTTCGCCGAATCCGGATCCAGCATGGTCGACGGGATCATGCCGCCCGGCGCCATGGAGGGGCAGAAACTCTGCGCCACACCCATGTTGCAATTGGCGCCCGGCGTGGTATACGCCGCGCTGCGTGCGTTTTTGAAATTCGGACCCAGAGAGTTCAGATACGCTTGGCTGAAGTTGCCGTTCAGCATATCCGACGTGGGCACGAAATAGCTGTTCAAATAGCCGGCCGGCTTCTGATCCATGTACTCATACGCCGCGTAGAAGAACAGCTTGTCCCGGTTCCGGTTGAAATGGGTGCCGGGGATGAGCACGGGGCCGCCGAAATCGCCACCGGGGTAGTAGAAGCTGTCGGTGGGCGCCTTAACGCCGTTCCGGTTGTTGTACCAGTCATTGGCATTGAACACCGAATTCCGGGCGTAGAAGTAGCCGCCGCCATGGAATTGGGATCCGCCGCTCTTGCCGATGGCTTGGAACGTCACGGGGCCCTTGGCATACTCAGCGCCGTAGGACGACGTCAGAATCGAAACTTCCTGAACCTGATTCTGGTTGATATTCGCCGTCTGGGTACCCTGGTTGCCGGGGTCCAACAGGTTCGCGCCGTCAGACGTCATCGTCATGGCGCCGTTAGGCTGCGTCCCCATAGCCGAGAAGTTGCCGATGGGACCGTTGTTGCTTTGCGTCGTGTAGCTGTTCCACATCGACTGGCCCAAGCCCGAAGTCATAGCCATACCAGGCATGATCTTGATGAGCTCGGCAGCGTCGCGGCCGACAATCGACAGGTTTTCCACCATGTTTTTGTTGAGCGTCTGCTCCGAGGTTCCGGAGTCGACCGGCACGACCACATCCGCACCGGCGACCACCTCGACCTCCTGCTTGGTGGATTGCACCTGCAAAGTCACCTTGGGAAGCGACAGAGTCTGCCCTTGATTGAGCGTAATGCCCTGTTCTTCAAAGGTTTGCAAACCCGGTGCGCTGACGGTGATGGTGTACGTTCCCGGCAGGATGGACGGGAAGTTGAAAAATCCGGAGTTATTCGTAGCACTTTCGCGAAGAGCGCCGGATGCCTCGTTTTTCAGAACGACTTTCGCTTGCGGGACTACCGCGCCGGTGGCGTCCGTGACTGTTCCGCCGATCGAACCGCTCGCAAATTGAGCGAATGCGGGCAGTTGCGAGAACGCCAGGGCGACAACCAGCAGCCCCAACAACCAGAAAGATCGTCCCGGATACGTGTGCCGGTTCGATACGGAGACCGGCAACCGATCTGGTTTGTTCATTTGACCCCTCTCTGACCTCTGAAAATTTACTGACTTGTCAACTCTTCAGCAGGCGCCGCAAGACTGAAACGCCTACCGGACCGCCTTGGCCCCCTGGCCGAAAATTGCTTCTGTACCCGACGACCGACTCCGCAGACCCCCGAGCCCCTTTTCGCGTGCCGCCAACCCGATGGGTCCTTCGCCATGACAACGTCGCCAATACAGAGCATTGGCGCAGTGAATTTCAACCAGACACCTACGGCGGATGCGGAGAGTGTAACGCCGGGCCGGTGCCAAATCTAGTACATATCAGTTACTCCATAGCCATGGGGCGCCGAATTTTAACCCCGAGGTATGGCTTTAGGCCCGTAACGCGCTTTACCCGGAGCTGATATGCTGGATTAACATTAATATTTTCAATTATGTACGTCTTGTTACAAAGTTAAGATCCGGAGTAGCAGGGATTTTACACTTTCGCCTCTTGCCCCACGGGACCTCCAGAATGTGTATAATCGCCACAGATGGGGGAGGCGGTGCCAGGGGAGGGATACTCCGCAAATTCGGACGCCGAGCGCCAGGAACTGGCGAATGTCCTGGCTTCACCCGCATTTGCGCGTTCGCAGCGGTTGGTGAAGCTGCTCGAGTACATCGCCGAAAAACACTTCCAGAACCAGGCCGGCGAGGTTTGCGAATACAATATCGCGACGGAAGTGCTGGGCCGGCCGGCGGACTTCGATCCGGCGGAAGACGCCATCGCCCGCGTGGAGATCCATCGGCTGCGCAAGAAACTGCGCGAGCACTACGCCGGCGAAGGCGCCCGTCAGAGCCTGAAAATCATTATTCCGCCGGGGATGTACACGCCGGTTTTTCAAAGGGACGCGAACGTTTCCGCGGAGGAGGCCCCCACCAACGGAAAGCCGCCCGGCGAGGCCGCCGGCGGGGAAACCACGGCGCCGGGGGACGAGGGGCCCGCGCCGCCACCGCCTGCCGTCGCCGCCAGCACCCGCGGCAGAACCGGCTTGTGGCTGACCATCGCCGCCGTGGTTACCGTCGCGGCGGCTACGGCGGTATTTGCCATTTGGCCGCCGGCGGCGCGCATAGACCCGGAGATCACGCGCCAGGCCACCGCACCGGTCTGGGCCATCGCGGCCGACAATTCGATCCGGATCGTTGCCGGATATGACCGGAAATATATCGACCACAACGGCCACACCTGGATGCCCGACCGCTTTTTCGAAGGCGGGGGCAAACCCGGAGCGCCGTTCCGCCAGTTCATCGCCCGCACTCCTGACCCGCTGCTGTATCAGAACGGGCGTATCGGGGTCACCGCGTACAACATCCCGCTGAAGCCAGGCAATTACGAGTTGAAATTGCATTTCGTCGAGCCGGTGTATGGACCGGGCCTGGAGACCGGCGGCGGGGAGAACAGCCGCGTATTCGACATTCTGTTGAACGGCAAGCTGGCGATCGACGGATTCGACATCGTTGCGGATGCGGGCGCGCCGTTGACGGCCGATACGCGGATTTTTAAAGATGTGCAGCCGGGCGCGGACGGCATTTTAAGGATCGGCTTTCATCCCAAACGGGAACAGCCGATCATCAGCGGCCTGGAAGTCGAGCCGGCCGAACCGCACCGCATGAACCCGATTCGCATCGTGACGCAGCCCAACTCGGTGACCGATTCGCACGGGCAAGTCTGGGAAGCCGACAATTACTTTTACGGAGGCCAGACGTCGAACCATTGGAAATCCGTGAGCGGCACGCCGGATCCGGATTTGTTCGCCAACGAGCGATACGGTCACTTTACGTACGCGATCCCGGCCGCGCCGGGCACCTACACCGCCACGATGTACTTCGCCGAAACCTACTGGGGCAAAGAGAACCAGGGCGGCGGCGGTCCGGGCCAGCGGGTTTTTAGCATCTTCTGCAACGGTTCGACCCTGGTGCGCAACCTGGACATTCTGAAAGAGGCCGGTCCCAACCGCGCGCTGATCAAACGGTTCCGGGGCTTGCGGCCGAATGCGCAGGGCAAACTCGATTTCGAATTCGTGCCGGTAGTCAATTACGCCTCCGTGTTCGCCATCGAGGTGGTTGACGAAGGGCCATAGCGCGGACGCTATCCTGGTAGAAATGGCTTCACGCGGCAGGTTGCGGGGTGGGACGGAAAACCCGCGCGGGTGGGTGCCCGGCCTCCTGGCGGCGGCCTCGCTGTTAGTGGCAGCCGGCGGCGCCGGCTGGCTGGCGGCCGGGGGACCGGGGGCGGCCATTCGGTTCGAGCCGAAGCCAATCGCCTTCCAACTGGAACACGGCGAGGTGCTGGCGCGCCACGTTCCAGCCACCATGGCGGGAGGCGTGGCGGTCTTCGACTACAACCGCGACGGCCGTCCGGATATTTTCTTCACCAACGGGGCGAACCTGGCCACCCTCAAGAAAGACGATCCCAAGTATCGCAACCGGTTGTTTCGCAACGACGGCAACGGCGTCTTCACCGACGTGACCGATCGCGCCGGGTTGGCCGGCACGGGTTTCGATTCCGGCGCGGCCGTGGGCGACTACGATAACGACGGGTACCCGGACCTGTTCGTGGCCGGCGTCCATCACAACACGCTGTATCACAACAATGGCGACGGCACGTTCACCGACGTCACGGAGAAAGCCGGCATCGTGAATCGTCCCGACCCGCAGTTCGGGCCGATGTGGGCCATCGCCGCGATATGGGTGGACGTGAACAATGACGGCCGGCTGGACCTTTTCGTGGTGAACTACCTGCAATGGGATTACGCCACGGAGCCGCTTTGCGAATACAAAGGTGTGGCCGACTATTGCGCGCCGCGATCGTACAAGGGGCTGCCCGACCAGTTGTACCTGAACAAAGGCAACGGCACGTTCGAGGATGTGTCGGAGAAATGGGGGCTGCGCGCGCACGTCGGCAAGGGCATGGGCGGCGCGATGGCGGACTACGATCTGGACGGGCGTCCGGACGTGTTTGTCACCAACGACGCCTCCTACAATTTCCTGTTTCACAATCTGGGCGACAAGTTCGAGGAACTGGCATTTCAGAAGGGCGTGGCGCTGGTGGAAGACGGGAACTTCATCTCCAGCATGGGCACGGATTTTCGCGACTACAATAACGACGGCTATCCCGATCTGGTCACCGCGGCCCTAGAGAACCAGACATTTCCCATCTGGATGAATAAGGCCGGCCGCAGCTTTCAGGAAGTGACCACGAACGACCGTATGCGATCCCTGAGCATGCGCATGGCGGGCTTCGGCGTAGGATTCTACGATTTCGACAATGACGGCTGGAAGGATCTTTTCGTGAGCCGCGGCGATGTCCTGTCGCGTCCGCTGCCGGGAACGGTTGTGGAGCAGCACAATACCGTGTTCCGGAATGTGGGTGGCACGCGTTGGGAGGCGCTGACCACCGAGGCCGGACTGGACGCCGCGCCGCCGGCCCGCCACCGCGGCCTGGCTTTTGGCGATCTGGACGGGGACGGCCGGGTGGATGTGGTGACCACGGCGCTGGCGCATCCGGCGGAAATCTGGATGAACCGCAGTGCGGCGGCCGGGCACTGGCTGGACATTCAACTGGAAGGCACCAAGAGCAACCGCGATGGCATGGGCGCGCGGATCGAAGTCAGGACCAAGAGCGGTTCACAATTCAACCACATGACGTCGAGCGTAGGCTACGCGTCATCGAGTTACGGACCGGTGCATTTCGGCCTGGGAGCGGATGCGGCGGCCGAAGAAGTGGTGATCCACTGGCCTTCGGGGATCGTGCAGACGCTCAAGGACGTGCGCGGCGATGGCGTGGTGAAGGTGAAGGAAGCGCCGTAGACGGCCGCTTCCTTCGCGAAGCTCAGAATACGCGCACGGACACGATGCGGCGCACGTCGTGCAGATCGGGCTGATCGTTCTGGAAGCGCAGGCGCCGTCCGCCGAAAGATTCCTCCTCGAAGACCGCCACACCCCGCACTCGTCCGAACAGCTTAATGGAGCGGAAGCGGTCCACCAACTGGTCGGGCATGCGGCGCACTTCCTCGCCCGCGCGCACGCAGAACGCGCGCCCGCGGTAGCCGGGCTGGCGATAGAAGCAGGCGCCATCGCCTTCCATGCCCCAGCGGCGCTCGCGCTCGTCGAAGCGGCCGTAGTAGCGCTCCCAGCGGTGGTCGCGGTCCCAGTCGTCGCGATCCGGCCCGGCCACGGGGGGCGGCGGGGGCGGCGCGGCGACGCGGCGGAACAGGAACCGCTGGTTGGGATTCCCGTTGATGTCGTAGGTATTGATGCGGATGCCGTCCCGGCCATCGCCGTTCGGGATGTCCAGCGTCTTGCCGAGGCGATTCGTGATGAGCGCGGCGCCGCCGGCGGCCGGCGTGATCCGCCACTGCTGAGCGGGATTGCCGTTGAACGGCATACCGCGCACGGGCGTGCTGTTGCGGTTGTCCACCTGCTCGAGCGCGGCGCCGTTCATGCCGTTGCGAAAGTACCAGAATCCGTTGGGCGCGGGCGCGATATCCCATTGCTGGTTGTCGGTGCCGCGGGCGGAGAACTGGATGACGTTGGACTGGGTGGCCCGGTCCAAGTCGATGACCTTGCCGGATCGGACATTGGTGACTTCGTAGCGGCCGGGTCCGTTGAAACCGCCCTGGGCCCACGCGGCTAACGGGATGGCAGCCGTTGCCGCCAGCGCCAGGATCGCCGGCCTGGAGAATCGTAGCTTGATCATATCGATTTAGCATAACCCGCGGCATGCGCACCGCGATACACTGGAGCGCGACGGCTCCCTCATCATGAATTACACCTACGAAGATCTCGCCAAGATGATCGATCACTCGCTGTTGAACCCCACGCTTACCGGGGACGATCTGGAACGCGGTATCCGACTGGCGCTGGCGTACGACGTGGCCAGCGTGTGCATCATGCCGTTCTACCTGAAGCGGTGCGCGGAGGCATTGCGCGGCAGCCGGGTGAACGCCAGCACCACGATCGGGTTTCCGCATGGCGGGCACACCAGCGCGGTAAAGCTGGCGGAAGCGCGGCTGGCGCTGGCCGAAGGCTGCCAGGAACTGGACCTGGTGGTGAATATCAGCAAGGTGCTCAGCGGGGACTGGGATTACGTGCGCGACGATGTCCGCGGGGTGATCGAAACGGCGCACGAGGCCGGGCAGAAGGTCAAAGTGATCTTCGAGAATTGCTATCTGAACGAGGGACAGAAGATCCGGTTGTGCGAGATTTGCGGGGAACTGCGTGCGGACTGGGTGAAGACATCCACGGGATACGGCACGGGCGGCGCCACGATGGAGGACCTGGCGCTGATGCGGAAGTACGCGCCGGATTACGTGCAGGTGAAAGCCGCGGGGGGCGTGCGCGACCTGGATGCGCTGCTGCGGGTGCGCGCGCTGGGCGTGACGCGGGTGGGCGCTACGCGTACGGCGGCGATGCTGGACGAGTGCAAGCGGCGGCTGGAGGAGTTGTCCACCGCGGGGCGTCAGGCTTAGGAAGCGCAAAGGGCGTGTCTGCCGGCGCCGCCGTAAAGGACCGGAACCCGCAATGTCGCGCGGCGCGGGCCCCGTTTCTGCGCGTGTTAATCGGAAGCGCGGGAGTCAGGCCGGCTGCGGCGAGGTTTTGGGCAGTGGCACCCGGCGCAGCGCCGTGACCGTGTGGCGCCAGACGGCCAGCAGGGTGGAGCCGATCAGAATCAAGCCGGCCGAAAGGCCGGTCCAGATCCCGGGCGCGCCCCAGCCGAACCGGAAGCACAGTACGGCTCCCAGGGGCAGACCGACGAACCAGTAGAACACCAGGTTGCAGAGCATGGGCGTGCGCGTATTGCCGGCTCCGCGCAGCGCGCCGGAGGCTACGATTTGGCAGCCGTCGAACAACTGGAACGCGGCCGCGATGGCCAACAACGTAACGCTCGTGCGGATGACCGCGGGGTCGGCGGTGTAGATCCGGGCGATGGGCACCGGAATCGCCAGGAAGGCGGTGGCGGCGCAGCTCATGAATGCGGCGCCGCAGGCCAGCGCGCTCCATCCGGCGTGACCGGCGCGCTCGGGATCGCCGCCGCCGATCAGGTGGCCGACGCGCACCGCGGCGGCAGAACTGATGCCCAGCGGCACCATGAAGCTCAGGCTCGCCATATTGAGCGCGATCTGGTGCGCGGCTATCGAGGCGGTGTCCAGGCGGGCGACCAGCGCAGTGGCCAGTCCGAAGACGGCCATCTCCAGCATGACGTGGGTGGCTGCCGGCACGCCAAGGTGCAGCAGCCGCGCCAGGCGCGTGCGATCCGGAAGGAAGGGGACGTGGAGCAATCCGGGGCGGCGTCCGCGGTTGTGATAGATCGTGCTTGCCAACAGCATGCCTGCCATGTAAGTGCGCGCGGCCACCGTGGCCCAGGCGGAGCCGTCGGTACCCAGGGCGGGGAAACCCAGGCGGCCGTAGATCAGCACCCAGTTGCCGAACAGGTTGATGGCGTTGGCCGAGATCAGCGTGAACATCACCGGTTTCACGACGGCGATGCCTTGCAGGTAACGGCGCAGCGCGAAGTACAGCATCAGCGGCGGCGTGCTCCAGTTGAGGATGCGGATGTAGGCGGCGGCCTGCGGCTCGATGCGCGGGTTCACGCCGAAGCGCGGCAAACTGGCCGCCATCCCCATGTTGACCAGCACCAGGGCGGGCACCAGCGGCACGCACAGGTACAACGCATTCCACAGCCAGCGGTGGCATTCGCCGATCCGGCCCGCGCCAAAAGACTGCGACACCACGGTATCGAGGCCCAGCAGCAGGCATCCGCCGAAGACGGTGAAGGTATAGAACATAATGCTGCCGAGGCTCACGGCGCCAATCGCCACGGCACTATCGGGCAGCCGGCCCACCATGACGGTATCGATGATGCCCATGGCCATCCAGCCGACCTCCGCCAGCACGAGCGGCCACGCCAGGGCCAGCAGAGGGCCCCATTCGCGGCGGATGCGTTCGACGGCGGACATTCTCTCAGGTTCGCATAGGAGGCGGGCGCTTGGCTTAGCTGAAAAGGCGCGCCGCGGTGTCTAATGAAGACAGATCCTATGCTTCGCTTGTTGCTGTTCGGCGCGTTGCTGAGCCAGCCGTTCCAGACGCGCTGGCAGCAGTTGCGGAATCAAAATCCGCGGGGTGTCACGTTTTCGATCGCCACCGCGAAGAACAGGTATTTCCTGGGCGAGCCGATCGTATTGGAACTCACCCTGGCGGCCAGTCAGCCACGCGCCTTCGTGGCCGATATGGGCTTGCCCGGCTTCAGCGACGAGTACCCGGTGGATCCGGCGGGCTCCGCCGAAGATCCGGCACGCGGAATCCCAAGTCAGAGCGGCCGCGTGATCGGCGGTATATATCCTGGCCCCGTGGTGCTGTCGGACAAGCCCTACACGGTCGAACGCACCCTGAACGAACGAGTGCGGTTTCTCAAACCCGGCCGCTACCGGTTGTACGTGGTCAGCCATAGTGTAAGGGAGAACGGCGGTCGCGGCGCGCCGGTCGCGGTGGCCTCCAATATCCTGCCGCTGGACCTCGAGGCGCCGCCTCCCGGCTGGGTAAAGCAGCGGATTGCGGAGGCCACCCGTACGGAGAACCCGCAACATGCCGCCGACATTCTGCGGTTCCTCGATTCTCCCGAAGCCGCCCTGGCAATGGCCCGGCGCCTGGGATCGGGTAACGATGCCGCGAGTTATTCGCTGCACCTGGGCGTACTGGAATCGCCCTATCGGGCACAGATCCTGCCGATGCTGGAGCAGCGGCTGACGGCGCCGGATCAACCGGTGTGGGACCGCTATTTGAACACGATCTGTGAACTGGCTAGCCTGGTCACCAAGGGAGTGCCGGTCGAACGGAAACGGCAGGAGTACATCGCGCGCATTGTGGCGTCGCTACCGGCAAAGCAGCCGGAAGCCCGCGCCATCACCATGGCGACCCTGCTCGGCAACGTCCCGGCGAATGCGCCGCCCGCGTGGCTGCCCGGCATCGTGGCCGCGGTGACGAAGGATTTTCGCACCCTGCCCGCCCCCGTCCAGGGCGAACTCCTGGGATCTCGCTGGGAACTCATCCGCGGCCCCGCCATGCTGCCGATCCTGCGCGATCTGCTGGACAAGCCGCAGGAACCGCGCTCCTATCTGCAGGAGATCGTGCTGGATCGTCTGGCGGAACTGGCGCCGGAGGAGGCCCGCAGGGTCATCCTGGAAGAGATCCGCAATCCGGTGCGCGGACTGTCGTGGGAGAAACTGGCCAGCCTGCCGGACCGGCACATCCCGGAGTTGAACGCCGTCTTTCTGGAGCATGCCGGACAGGGACGGCGGGACGACATGCTGATCCTGCGCTATGCCACCGGCGACATCGTGAAGCCGATCGAAGAAGCGTACCGGTTCCGGCGCCTGGACACCGAGTGCGCGTCTCCGCTGGTGTTCTATTTCCTGGAGTACGACCCGGCCTTCGGCGAGCAGGAACTGCGGCGCAATCTGGCGCATCCGGGCGGACCGCCGGCGTGCTACGACCTGGGATTCCAGTTTCAGGAACTCGGGAGGTACGCCATGAGTCCGGCGCTGGAACGGCTGGCAATCGAATACCTGGCAAGTCCGCACGTACCGATCAAGCGCGGCATGGCGGAGATTCTGGGCAAATACGGATCGGCCGCGGCCCGCGATCCCTTGTGGAAGACGATGGAATTCTACCGATCGTGGTGGCGCGGCCGGGAACGGGAGCTGGAAGATGCGCCTTTTGGGCCGAACGCTCAGTTCGAGCAGACGCTGGTCCTGGCTTTGGGCCAGGCGGACGGCTGGGTACTCGGGGAGGCGGATGCGAGCCGTCTGCTGGCTCTGTGCAGCACCCAATCGTGCAAGACGGCAGCGAGCCACTGGGCACAAGCCGCGAAATCGCCGATCCGGGTGGAGGCTTATACCAACGCGTCCGGGTTTGGGGCGCGCCTGGCGCAATACGAAGCCCCATCGCTGGCGGAGTTCCGGCGCAGACTGGCGCAGTATCCGCGCGGGACGGAATTCCGGCTGACAACGCCGAACGAAGCCGCCATGCAGGCGATCCGGGAGGCCGGGCAGCGGCTGGCGCCCTGACCGGATTCAGCGGATCAGGACGATGCCCAGCCGCAGCAACAACTGGGGCAGCAGAACGGCGGCGAGGGCCAGCACGGCGGCCCATCCGATGAAATCCAAGGCCTCCGGCAGGATAGACGGAGGGCGAAGGGGAACTTCGCGCGCGACACGGGCGCGTACGGCGGCCGCCATCCCGGCGGGCGCGCTCACATCGGCAAAGGCGGATGTGAAAGCGCCGTCGATCTCAGTCCAGGCTTCCAGCCGCCCGCGGCAATCGTCACAATGCGCGGCATGCCCGGCGGGACCTTGACGAATCAGCTCTTCGAAGTCCGGGCAGGCCATCAAACTCCTCCCTGCCGCGCGCGGCTGCGGGCAAACTCTTCGGCCAGCGTCCGGCGCGCGCGAAACAGGTACGTTTTCACCGTGCCGATGGGCAGATCCAACATGCGCGCCACTTCATCATACGACTTCTCCTGCATGTAGAACAGGGCGACTACCTGCCGGTACCTGGCGGGCAGGAGGTCGAGCAGCGCGGCGGCATCCGCCGTGGGTGGGGCCTGCCAGCCGGCCGCCGTGTTCCGCTCGGCGGCGCGCCGGCCGGCCGGTTCATCGAGCGAATCGGCGGGCAATTCGCGGCGGCGCAGCGCGGTCAGGCAGGTATTGCGGGTAATGGCGTAGATCCAGGTCGAAAGCGACGATTCGGCGCGGAAGCCGGGCAGGCCCCGCCAGACGCGCACGAGGGCATCCTGGGCGGCTTCTTCGGCGGCGGCGCGGTCTCCCATCATAGAAAACGCCAGGCGGAAGATACGGTCCTGAAACTCGCGGACGATCCGCTCGAAATCTTCCGCCATTACCGTATTTAGACCACAGTGGGAGGCCCGGATGTTTCGAAACATCCGGCGGTGGCCGGGTAGTCTCAACCGGCGAGGAGAAGAAAAACTATGCAACCGGAAGCGGTTCTTATGGTCTTGTTTGTGTTTGGGGTGCTGGCTGTCGTGCTGGGCGTCCTGTTCGTACGCAACCGTCAACAACAGATGCTCCACGAGGAGCGCATGGCGGCGCTCGAGAAGGGGACCACCATTCCGCTGGGTCCGCCGCCGAAGCCCTGGTCGCCGCGCGTCTACCTGTTGCGGGGATTGATCTGGACCTTCAGCGGACTGGCGCTCGGCGTGTGCCTGGCCGGCCTTTCGACCACCTCGAACCGGCCGTACCCGGTGGAAGTGACCGCCGCGAACGCCCGAAGTGTGAGCCAGTCGCTGGACATTCCGCTGGATCAGGCGCGGAAGATGGTCGAGCGGGATCAGGAGCACGGGATGCCGGTGGGCGTCGCGCTTCTGGGCTTGATCCCGCTGGGCGTCGGCATCGCGTACCTGATCTATTTTTGGACCGATCCCGCGCGCCACCAGCTATTGCGGAGCGGGCAGGACTGACGCCGGATGAGCGCCGGCCCGTCCTACCTGCTAAAATGGACTGAACACTTCACTGGAGATACGATTGGCAGAAGACAAAACCTACAAAGCCGAATATCTGGGCAGCGGCACGTTCCAAATCAGCAAGCCCAAACGGCACAAAGCCAAACGGCGTCAGACGAACCTGAAGAATCCGCAGCGCGGCGCCCGGAAGTGAAACGGTCCCCCTGGTACATAAAGCTCCATAGGCGGGATGTATGGGCTTGACGTTTGTGCGAGAATGGGAGAACCACAAAAGGCATTCCGAAGGTGTAATCCTTAGGAGGAACCGTGAGTTATAATCCGGAAACGCCGTTTGACAGCATCGAGGGATCGCAGGAGTACGTGTCGCTGCTGGCGGATGCGATTGACGAGGCGCGCAAGGATGTGGATGCCGATATCGAGGCAGCCATGGCCGAGGATGCGGATCGCCGGCGCGAGGCCCTGCAACTGGTGAGCTACAACCTGGCGAAATTGAGCTTGCACATCAAGACGAGCCGCCGGATCCTGAACGATCTGCGGACGCTGCGCCGCCTGTTGCTGGCGGAACGGCAAGGCGAAGTCGTACCGGTCGCCAAACGCGCGGCCGGCGCCGGCGATTGATGGAATGACACGAAGATCGTTGCTCGAAAAGCTGCTGGCCGGCTCCGCCGTTTTGCGGGTGGCTGCAGGCCGGGGCCGCGGGCCCCGCATCGGTGTTACCGATTGGAATCTGGACCTGACCGGAAAAGTAGAAGCCGTGGCTTTGGCCGCCAGGCTGAAGTTCGATGGCGTACAGGTCAGCCTGGGCCGGGAACTGGTTTCCGATAGACTCCCAATGGACGATCCGTCGATACAGGATCGTTATCTATCCGCCGCCAGGCAACATGGCATCGCCCTGGCGGGCACCTGTCTGGACATTCTGCACGTCGACCACCTGAAAGACAACAAACGGGCGCAGAAGTGGGTGGCCGACAGCATCCCGATCACCGCCAAACTCAAAGCGGAAGTGGTGTTGCTGCCCTTTTTCGGCAAGGCCTCGCTGATGAATCACGCGGAGATGGATTATGTCGGCGACGTCCTGAAGGAACTGGCGCCGGCGGCCGAGAAGGCTGGGGTGCTTTTGGGCCTGGAAGACACCATTTCGGCGGAGGACAACGTTCGCATCATGGAACGTTCGAAATCGCCGGCGGTCAAAGTGTATTACGACGTCGGCAACTCCACCCACGGCGGCTTCGACGTAGTGAAGGAGATCCGCTGGCTGGGCGCGGCGCGCATCTGCCAGATGCACTTGAAGGACAACCCCCATTATCTGGGCGAAGGGTCCATCGACTTCCCGGCGGTGATGAAGGCCATCCTCGACATCGGCTTCCGGGGCTTCGCCAACCTGGAAACGGATTGTCCCTCCAAGTCGGTCGAAGCCGACATGACCCGCAATTTGAAGTTCGTCCGCAACCTGCTGGCCTAGTTTCGCGCCGTTGGTCCTGCCAACGCGCAAATCTGTTGACACGCGGGCGCGCCGGGTTTACCATTCTAGTTTCGCGTTTTTGTACCTGCACCTACAAAGAGGGGAACGGCGGTTTACTGGGGGACCCCGTAATGACCTTTCGGATCGGTGAGAAGGTAGTCTATCCCAACCAAGGGGTTGGGACGATCGAGAATATCCGGGCCTGGGCACTGGGGAATCAGTTCGAGAAGTGCTATCTGCTGCGCATGGTTTACGGCAGCATGACGGTGACGGTGCCCTTTTCCAAGGTAGCCAACATAGGCCTGCGTCCGGTCACCAAGAGCGGCGAAATCTGCCGTATCCTGGAGTACCTGGCCCGCGGACATTGCCATTCGAGCAGTGACTGGAAGATCCGGTTCAAGGTCAACTCCGAGAAGATGCTCAGCGGCAGCCTGCTCCAAGCCGCGGAAGTCCTCAAGGCGTTGCTCGAACTGCAGAAGGACAAACCGCTCTCTTTCCGGGAAAGAAAGATGCTGGAGCGGGCGCGGCACATGCTGGTGGCCGAGATCGCTATCGTGCGCCGCATCAGCGAAGTGGAGGCTGCCGCTCTGCTACAGAGGTACCTGGACCAGGCCGGTCTGACTCTACCCGCACTAACCTAGGTTGATAGGCCGGATAGCACTGGCATGTCTTGCCAGGGACGTTTTTCGGCGCTAAGCTCCGGAGTGGAGAGGTGCGCCTATGAAGATTGCCGCGCTGATGTCGATGGTTTGCCTAGCATTAGCCGGTCCGCTGGCCGCGCAGCGCGGCGGGGGCCGGACGGGTGGCGGGCATCCCGCCGGCGGGGCTCATCACGGACCGTCGGCCACCTCCGGAATCCGGCGTGGTGAAGGCCGGGCACGCTTCCGGGGTTATGGCGTCAACTACGGTCTTGGTTATGGCTATGGTTTGGGCTACTTGGGCTTGTACGACGAGCCGTTTTACGGCTACGGATCGTATCCGCCGCCGGAGAGCGGCCCGAACGCGGTGATGGCGTATCCGCCGCCTCTGCCGCCGGCGCCGGAGGAGATGGCACCCCCGGTCCATCCCGTGATCCACGAATATCGCCGGCCGGAGGACTACGGCGGCCAGACGGAAGCACCTCCGCCGCCCATGGAGAACGAGAGTTCTCCGGTGCTGTATCTGATCGCCTTCCGGGACAAGAACATTCGGGCCGCCTCCACCTACTGGATCAACGACGGTACGCTGTATTACCTCGACGAGGATCACAAAGAAGTGAAGGCGCCGCTTGCATCGGTGGACCGGGACCTGAGCGCACGGCTGAACCGCGAGCGCAACGTTCCCTTCAATCTGCCGTAGCCTTTCAGGCGGCGGCGAAGGCCCGGCGGGGTACGACATCCTGGAAACCGCACGCTAACAGGACCGCGCGGATTTCCGGCAGGCGCATTTCGTAGGCGGGGAATTCTACCCGGACGGCGGGATCCTGGGCGGTTCCCGCGTCGTGGCGAATCCCGGGGTTAATCGGAAAATCCAGGTGCGCCAGTGCGTCCAGGAGCGCTTCCAGGCGCGACGGCTCTACAGAAACTGCCACTGAAACCAGGGCCCCTTCCGCTCCCGAGAGGGGAAGGTTGGGCGAAACAGTCACAGACCAGACGCTCATCAAATCCTCCAGCATCCAGCGGATCGGCCCGGGAAACGAAAAAACCCTGGGGCCAAAGGCTCCCAGGGTCAAGAATTTCGAACAGACCGACTCACCTTTAGCACTTTTTTTCGTGGTTGCAATTAGCCGAGCCTCGCCGAACAGGCTCTAAATCAATCCACGTACACTTTTATAGTAACGCGCACCGTGTATTGATGCAATACCCTTAATGATTGTAAAGAGGGCCCAAGGGGCTTGATTGCGACGGCTTTTCAGTGGTACGCTCGCCACAGACTGGAGAAGATGATGAGGATGCTGTCCGGACTCGGCGTGTCTATGGCTATAGCCATGACCCTGAGCGCGCAACAAACACCGCCAAAGACGAACCTGAAGGTGGGCGATATGGCGCCCGATTTCACGCTGCCCTCGACGGCGGGAGGGAAGGTGACGCTCTCGGATTTTCGCGGGAAGTCGGCCGTAGTGCTCGCCTTTTTCCCAGCGGCATTCACCGGCGGTTGAACGAAGGAGATGCTGGCGTACCAGGCTGGTATCGCCAAATTTGAAGGCGCTGACACCAAGGTGTTCGGCATCAGTACAGACAACGGCCCGTCACAGAAAGAATTCGCGGAAAAGCTGAAGCTGAGTTTCCCGCTGCTCAGCGACTTTGCCAAACGGCAGGTGGCAACCGAATACGGGGTGCTGTTTCCGGACTGGGGAATCGCCAACCGCGCGACATTCGTGATCGACAGGGAGGGACGGATCCAGCACATCGAGGAGGGCAAGACCGCCATCGATCCGACGGGCGCGGAGACGGCTTGCGCCCGCATCCATCATCCCAAGGGCTAGCATCCTAGGGCGGACTGATCTCGGTGAGTTCCAATGCCAGCAAAGATCCGCATTGGGCGCATACCAGGCGCCCGTCCGGCAGCGTATAGACGGCCGTCGAGTCGCAGCGGGCGCAGGCAGTCGTAGGGTCCGAGGCGTCCGGCAGCGGATCGGGAGGTTGGATGCCGCCAAGCGTTCCGCCCACCAGCCGGGTAGCCGGCTCGAAGGTGGCGCCGCAGTTGCCGCAGACGTGGTTGAAGCAGCAGTTCGGCGTACAACTGTAAAAGACGTCCGTCGATTGACACAGGGGGCAGGCCAGCGCGAGCTTGGTGGTCTTCACTTCTGGTAATGTAGCGCAGCGACCGTCTCCAGATGGTAAGTCTGCGGGAAGAGGTCGATCAGCGTCAGGCGGTCTAGCCGGTAGCCGCCCGCGGACAGAGCGGCCAGGTCGCGCGCCAGGGTGGCGGGGTCGCAGGATACGATGACCAGGCGCGGCACGGCAAGCCGGGCCATACAGGCGGCCACGCGTTTGCCGACGCCGGCGCGCGGCGGATCCATCAGGACGAAATCCGCCGGGGTTTCCAGAGACTCGATCCAATCGTCAGCGTTCGCCTGCTCCGTACGGACGGCAAGCCCGGCGCGCTCCATGTTGAACCGCAGATCAGCGGCTGCCCGGTTACCGGATTCGACGGCGGTGACCGCGGCGAACCGGTGCGCCAGCGGGGCGGAGAACAGCCCCACGCCGGCGTAGAGATCCAGCGCGATCCCCCCTTGCGCGCCGTCCATCGCCGCGTCCACCAGCGCGTCTATCAGAAACCGGTTCACCTGGAAGAACGATCCGCCGCTGACGCGGAAGGTGTGACCCGTGGCGGAGTAATCGAGCGCGCCCGGCACCAGGCCGGGGATCTCATCGGCGCACCAGTCGAAGAATCGCTTAGCCACGGGGCGATCCGTTTCGAGAACATTGAGCTGCGTTTCGGCTTCATTGGTGAACAGTTCGATCGACCGTACAAAGCCCGGCCACCGCGGATCGCGCAGCATGCGGCGCAGAGCGGCGATGGCGCGTCCGATGGCCGGGGACGCGAGGGGACAAGCCTGGATGGCACACAGCTTGCGCGAATGCGCTTCGCGGTATCCCAGTTCGCGGCCGGCGACGTGCAGTTGCACGCGATTGCGGTAGCCCCATGGCTCGCCCGCCACAACCCGGATCTCCGCCGGCGGCGCGATCTTGCCGATGCGCCGGAGTTGATCTTCCAGGATGGCGCGCTTCATAGCCAGTTGCATCTCGTACGGCGCATGCTGATAGTGGCAGCCGCCGCAGCGTCCGAAGTAGGGGCAGGGCGGCGGGACGCGCGCGGGAGCGGCGACACCTACCTGCAGCAGCCTGGAGCGGATCAGCCCCGGCTTTTCCGACAGCGGATGCAAGAGCACCCGTTCGCCGGGCAGCACAAACGGGGCCAGTACGGCGCGGCCATCCAGGCGCCCCAGGCCGTCGCCGCCGTAGACCATCTTCTCCACCGTAATCTCGAAATCGCGTAGGATAGAAATTACTCCTTCGAACCCACCTACCATGAGAGCACGAGTTTTTTCCGGCATGCAGCCGTCCGGAAATCTACACATCGGCAACTACCTGGGCGCGTTGAAGAACTGGGTACGGGTACAGGCGGACTACGAGTGCATCTTCTGCATCGTGGACCTGCATGCCGTTACGGTCTACCAGGACCCGGCCGAATTGCGCGGCAAGATCCTGGAAATTGCGGGGCTGTACCTGGCGGCGGGAATCGATCCGGCGCAATCCAGCATCATGGTGCAATCCGCGGTGCCCGCGCATGCAGAGCTGGCCTGGATGCTGACCTGCGTCACGCCGGTCGGCTGGCTGGAGCGCATGACGCAATACAAGGCCAAAGCCGCCAAACAGGAGTCCGTCGGCGACGGGCTACTGCAGTATCCGTGCCTGATGGCCGCCGATATTCTGCTCTACCAGGCGGCGGCGGTACCGGTCGGCGAGGACCAGGCGCAGCACCTGGAGCTGACACGCGACATCGCGCAGCGTTTCAATGCGCTTTACGGCGACACTTTCGTGATGCCCGCCACCAGCCTGCCCGGCGTGGGGGCGCGCATTATGGGACTGGATGATCCTACTGCCAAGATGAGCAAGTCGGCGGCCGGGGCGAACCACGCGGTGGCGCTGCTCGATCCGCCAGAGCGCATCCGCAAGACCATCATGCGCGCTACCACGGATTCAAACCCGGCAGTCGATTTCGAAAAGCTGGGCGACGGGGTGGCCAACCTGCTCAACATCTTTCAAGCTTTCGGCGAGTGGACCGACGAGCAGATGCGGGCGCATTTCAGCGGCATGCGCTACGGCGATCTGAAGAAGCAGGTGGCGGAGATGACCATTTCGCAACTGGAGCCGTTTCAGCAGCGATATCGCGAGATGATGGCCGATCCGGCTTACATTCCCGGTGTCTTGCGCGAAGGCGCGGCACGCGTGCGGCCGATTGCGGATGCGACGGTGGATCTGGTGAAGCGGCGCATGGGGCTGTATAGCGAAATCCCCCGCGATACGTGGTAAACTCCCAACGTGCCCGCTACGGCGCCTAAGGAGCAATATCAACGCGACGAGGTGCGGCGGATGCTGCATCTCTCCGAGCGGCAGTTGAAGAAGTGGGAGCAGCAGGGCCTGGTACCGGAGACGCTGGAGTATTCTTTCCGCGACCTGATCGCCCTGCGCAGCATCGCCGAGTTGCGCGCGCGGCGGATCCCCCTGCGCAAAATCGGACGAGCGCTGGAGTCGCTGAAGCGCAAGCTGTCGGAGGTGCACGATCCGCTGGCCGAGCTCAAAATTTTCTCGGACGGCCGGCACATCGCCGTGCGCGTCGCCGGCCAGAAGATGGAGGCGCTGACGGGACAGATCCTGTTTGACTTCGATACCGCGGAATTGGCCAGCGTGAAGGCCTTGCAGCCCCAGGCGCCGGCGGCTCCGGATCTCGCCACGCGCGAGCGCGATTCCGAATCCTGGTTTCAAAAAGGACTGTACCTGGAGGAGACCGGCGCCCCGGTAGAAGAAGCCATCCAGGCATACCTGGAAGCCATCGAATGCTACCCGCAGGCGGCCGGCGCCCTGGTGAACCTGGGGACCATCCATTACCGGCTGCGCCAGTTCCGGGAAGCCGAGGATTATTACGTGCGGGCGCTGGCGGCCGATGCGAACTACGCCCTGGCGCATTTCAATCTGGGCAACCTGTACGACGAACGCGGCGATTTGAACAACGCCCAGCGGTGTTACGAGCAGGCCCTGCGGATCAACCCACGCTACGCGGATGCGCACTTCAACCTGGCCCTTTTGTGCGAGCGGCGCAACGACATGCTCAAGGCCGTGCACCACTGGAAGACTTACCTGAAGATCGACAGCTCGGGCAATTGGGCGGATATCGCGCGCCGGCAGCTCGAGAAGCTGCGGGTCGCGCTGCTTTCCTGATACCGTGGGCTTTGGCCCAGTCTTTCCGCATCCCCGGCGTGCTGTTCCTGCAGAATCTGGTAGAGCGGCGCAGCCTGCTGTTTCAGCTCGTGCGGCGGGATTTCGAGCAGCGCTTTGTGGGCTCGGCGGTGGGATGGATCTGGGGCGTAATCCATCCGCTGGTGCTGCTGGCGAGTTGGACGTTCGTGTTCAGCGTATGCCTGCACCAGAAGATGCCGGCAGGCGAGGTGACCGGCAATTATCCGCTGTTTCTGTTCGCCGGCATGCTCCCCTGGCTGCTGTTCAGCGAAACCGTGCAGCGGTCGGCGTCCAGCCTGGTGGAGCAGGCCAGCCTGATCACCAAAACGGTTTTTCCGGCGGAGATGGTGCCGGTTTCGATCTTTCTCTCGTCGCTGATGAGCCACCTGATCGCACTGGGGCTGGCAGTGGCGGCGGTGGGCATCTGGCTGAACCAGATCAGCGCGGGCCTGGCGCTGCTGCCGTTTTACATGCTGCTGGTGGGCCTGTTCGCGGTAGGACTGGGATGGATACTGGCGAGCCTGCAGGTCTACCTGCGGGATACGGCGCAGGTGCTCACGGTGATTCTGACGTTCTGGTTCTGGCTGACTCCGATATTCATCACCGAGCAGCAGTTTCCGGCACGCGTGCGGTTCCTGCTGGCGGCGAATCCGCTGGCGTACCTGGTGCGGGCCTACCGCGAGTTGCTGCTTTCCGAGCAACTGCCGGGCGTGGAAGAGTTAGCCGTGATGACCCTGTTCGCGGTCGTCACGTTCATGATTGGGGGGCTGTTCTTCCGCCATATGAAGCGCGGGTTTGCGGACGTGCTCTAGTGCCCGCGCGGCGCAGGCGAGGGAACAGGAAAGGCGTGCGGCGCTTGTATTCCAGGTAGGGAGCGCCGAAACGCATCTCCAATTCGCGCTCTTCGTAGACGCGGACCATGAGGAGCAACGCCGGGGACGCCCAGGCCGCCGCCCATAGCACGACCTGCAGCGATTGCAGGTAGAACCCCAGCGCGACAGTGAAAAGGAGCGTACCCAGCACCATGGGATTGCGGGTGCGCGCGTACAGCCAGCCCTTGGCGATCCGCCTGCTGAGGGCGACGGCGAAAGGAGCGCCCAGTCCTTGAATCGCCAGGTTCACGACCGCGCCGAACGCCAGAACCGCCAGGGCCATGGTGACAGGCCCGCTGATTTGCCGGGAAAGGGGGATCGAGAGGATGGGGTGGTCCTTGCCGAAGCGGATCGCCACCATGGCGGCGCACCCCAGCAGGATCATCACCATGTAGTGAAGCGCGGCGGTGGTCCAGCCATCGCGGTCCCATTGCGGGCGCCGGTCCAGCACGCGGCGGCCGGCCAGCGCGGCCACGGGAACCAGCGCCACCCCTCCCCACATGATGGCGACGGACCATGCGGGAGAGAGGCGGGCATCCAGAACGGTCAGCCAACACCAGACCGTGAGCACAAACGCGATTAACCTGACACAGAATTTGAGCATGGTTCCAATCCATAGGCTTCGCGCGGCGCCAGCCATGCCGGGAACCGCGGCACCAGGGATTTTCTGATCGTGTAACAGAGGTGGCACTCGTCGACGAACGTGGCGTCGGCGGGGAATCCAAAATCGCGCGCCAACTGGGCCGGACCACCGCGCAGAAGGGGTCCGGCGATAGGGTGTGCCGCGGGATCGTAATCGCGGACCAGCACGGAGAGAGGCGTGGTTGCCATATTGCCCATGCTGATGCCCTGGCAAAGATGGACATTGCCATAGGCGTCCACATGTACGCGCTCGGGAGCGGCCAGGTCTTCGTGTCGGCAGGAGGTCATGCCGGCGGCCGGCCGGACCGGCAGTCCGGCTACGAGTTTCTCGGCGGCGCGGCCCTTAAACAACACCGGTCCGCCGGTCACGGGTTGTCCTTTGTGCGCTATGGCCGCGTCTGCGACGCGCGGCCGTTCGATACAGACTTTGGAACAGGAGATCCCGAGCCGGGCGGCCGCGGCCTCCGCCAATTGCGCCGTTTTGGGAGACGCGCCGGTGTCGTGGAACTCGTCATCGCTGATACTCAGGTCGGTGACGTTCAGATCGCAGAAAGGACGCAGACAGCAGATCGCGTCATCCAAAGACGTGGCCCAGTAGGCGTTGGTGACGATCCCGGATTCCAGCCCGGCGGCGTGCGCCATCCGCACGCCTTCGAGCAGCGTGGCGTAGTGCAGGAAAGGCTCGCCGCCCTCGAAGTAGACGGTACGGATGGTTCCGATCGCGGCAATCTCGTGGAACAGAGTGCGCAATTGCGGAAGGGTGAATGCCCCGGCCCGGTTTGGCCCACAATGCAAAAAGCAGTGGTCGCACTCATAGGTGCACCGGTAGGTCAGCAGGACGTGGATGCCGGTCAGCAATGGCTCACCTCCCTGGCGTGAGGAGGCGCATGCTCGGATGCGCGGCGGAGGCTGCGGCAGCGCGTAGGATCCTGTCCGTAGCTTACAACCGGCCTCCGCGCACCGCAAGCCACAAGTGTTAAGGGAAAGCCCCGGCTAAACTGGTGGGATATGGGCATCGTGATTACGCAAGTGGACGCGTTCACCGCGCGGCCGTTCGCCGGCAATCCGGCGGCGGTATGCATCCTTTCCGAAGCGCCGCAGGAGAGCTGGATGCGCGACGTGGCGCGCGAGATGAATCTGTCGGAGACGGCGTTCCTGGTGCCGCGGGACGGTGGTTACAACCTGCGCTGGTTCACGCCGGCGGTGGAAGTAGACTTGTGCGGCCACGCCACGCTGGCGAGCGCGCACGTCCTGTGGGAAGAAGGCCGCCTGGCCGCGGACGCGCGGGCGCGTTTCCACACGCGCAGCGGACTGCTGCTGGCGGAGCGGCGCGGCGAATGGATCGAGATGGATTTTCCGGCCAAGGCGGAGCAAGCCACCGCGGCCCCGGAGGGCCTGGCGGAGGCGCTGGGCCTGACACCGGTCTACGTGGGACGAAATCAGTTCGACTACCTGGTGGAGGTGGAATCGGCGGAAGCCCTGCGCGGCGCCCGGCCGGACCACTCCCAACTGCGGAAGCTGCCGGTGCGGGGCATTATCGTGACCGCGCGTTCGGACACGCCGGAGTTCGATTTCGTCTCGCGGTTCTTCGCGCCGGGCGCGGGCGTGGACGAGGACCCCGTGACCGGTTCGGCGCATGTCTGCCTGGCGCCTTACTGGAGCCAGCGGCTGGGCAAGACCGAGATGACCGCGTACCAGGCGTCGCCGCGGGGCGGCGTGGTGCGGGTGCGGTCCGCCGGCGACCGCGTGTTCCTGGGCGGGCAGGCGGTGACGGTGCTGCGCGGGGAACTGGCGGACAGCGCGTTGGCGGTAGGAGGCGCATGCTAAACTCCACCTATGCCCATCGAGACGCGCGAGATGCACGATGAGCCGCCGCCGTTCCTGGGTACCTGGCCGCGTGTTTATACGGCGGTGATCGTCTACCTCGCGGCGCTGATCCTCCTCTGTTACATCTTCGCCCGCGCGTTTTCATGAGACCGCTCGATTGGTTGGTTCTGGTCGGATCGCTGGCGAGCATCGTGATCTACGGCCTGTATCGCGGCCGCGGCAGCAACACCGTGGATCGCTACCTGCTGGCCGGCAAGACCATGCCATGGTACGCCATGGCGCTCTCCATCATGGCTACGCAGGCGAGCGCCATCACCTTCATCTCGACCACGGGCCAGGCTTATGCCGATGGCATGCGTTTCGTGCAGTTCTATTTCGGCATGCCGCTGGCAATGGTGGTGCTCTCCGCCACGGCAGTCCCGATCTTCCATCGGGCCAAGGTGTACACCGCCTACGAATACCTGGAGAACCGGTTTGACGCCAAGACCCGCTCGCTGGCGAGCCTCATCTTCCTGGCGCAGCGCGGGCTTTCCGTGGGCCTCACCTTTTATGCTCCGGCCATTGTGCTGTCGGTGATCTTCGGCTGGCCGGACCGTCTCACGACTCTGGTCATCGGCGTCACCGTGGTGATCTACACAGTCACGGGCGGCATCCGCACGATCACCTGGACCGACGTGCAGCAGATGCTCATCATTCTGTTCGGGCTGGTGGTGGCGCTGGTGATGATCTTCGTGCTGCTCCCGCGGCAGGTCTCCCTTTTGGACGCGCTGCACCTGGCGGGATCGGCGGGCAAGCTCAATGCGGTGACCACGCACTTCGACTGGGACGACCGGTACAACCTGTGGAGCGGGCTGATCGGCGGGATGTTCCTGGCGCTCTCGTATTTCGGCTGCGATCAGTCGCAGGTGCAGCGTTACCTGACCGGCAAGTCGATCGCGCAGAGCAAACTGAGCCTGCTGTTCACCGCCATGGCCAAGGTTCCGATGCAGTTCTTCATCCTGTTCATCGGCGCCATGGTCTTCGTGTTCTATGTGTTCGAACCGGCGCCGCTGGTGTTCCAGCGGGCCGAGTACGAACGCATTCGCGGCCCGGAACTGCGGTCGCGCTACGATCCGATCGAGGCGCGCTACGAGGCGGCGCACGCGCGGCGCAAGGAGGCCGCCCTGGCTATGGTCGAAGCCCACCGCCGCGGGGATGCCGGCGCGGAGGACGAGGCCGTGACGCGCTACAAGCAGGCCCAACGCGAGGTGGAGGCGGCGCGACTGGCGGGCGCGCACCTGGTGGAAGCTACCGGCGGACCGAAAGGCTTCCGCGACACGAACTACATCTTCCTGTCGTTTGTCACGCGGTACCTGCCGGCGGGCATCGTGGGGCTGGTGATCGCGGTCATCCTGGCCGCCACCATGTCCTCCAGCTCCGGAGAGATCAACTCGCTGGCCACGGTTTCCGTAGTGGACATCTACAAGCGCCACTTTCACAAGAAAGGCACAGACCATCATTACCTGAATGCCTCCCGGATCGCGACTGCCTTCTGGGGCGCCTACGCGGTGGCATTTGCCGGCTTCGGGAGTCACTTGGGATCGCTGATCGAAGCCGTGAACATCGTAGGGTCATTGTTCTACGGCTCGTTGCTGGGCGTGTTCACGCTGGCCTTCTTCTTCCGCCGGGTCAATGGCACGGGCGCGTTCGCCGGCATGCTGGCCGGCGAGGCGGCTATCTTCGCGGCATTTCTGTTCACGGGAATTTCGTTCCTGTGGTATAACGTCATCGGCTGCGTGGTGGTGATCGTGACCGGCCTGGCGTTCAGCTACTTGGGAGCTGCACCGCGCAAAGCGCAGGATACGGCCTTGGGCTGACGGGCTACGCCAAGGCGTCGGAATGCGCCGGGGCGGTCACTTCCGCCATCGCGGCGAGGGCCAGTTCGCAGCCTTCCCGGTCAACGTCGTAGTGCGTCACCAGCCGCATGAGAGCGGCATTGATGGGGTTGATCAGGACACCGCGCGCTTTCAGCCGCGAACTGATCTCCGGCCCGGTGAGCCCGGTGCCGGCGACATCGAAGATCACGATGTTGGTCTGCACCTTGGCCGGGTCGATGCGGATGCCGGGAATCTGCGCCAGCCCCTTGGCCAGGCGACGGGCGTTGCGGTGGTCTTCGGCCAGGTGGCGAGGGCTCTGCTCCAGGGCGATCAAGCCGGCGGCCGCCAGGACGCCGGCCTGCCGCATGCCGCCTCCCAGCCGCTTACGATAGAGCCGCGCCCGCGCGATGTCTTCCGCCGTCCCGGCCAGCATGGACCCCACCGGCGCGCCCAGCGCCTTGGACAGGCAGAACATCACCGTGTCCACTTTGGCCACGATCTCGTGCACCGGCTTGCCGATGGCTTCGGCGGCATTAAAGACGCGCGCGCCATCCATGTGAACTTTTAAGCCGCGCGCGTGGGCGTTGTCGCAGATCTCGTGAATCAACGCCAGCGGATAGACGGTGCCGCCGGCGATGTTGTTGGTATTTTCGATCTCGACCAGCGCGGTGCGCGCGCGATGCGGACCGAGCGGACGGATCTCCCGCGCGATCTGGTCCCAGTTCATGACGCCGCCATCGGTCTGAATGGGCCGGCCGACGCATCCTGAGAACCAGGCCAGCATGGAGAGTTCGTATTCCAGCAGGTGCGCGCGGACGTCGCAGATCACCTCTTCGCCGTGATGCGTGTGCAGCTTGACGGCGATCGTGTTTCCCATCGTGCCGGTTGGCACGAAGAGGGCCGCCTCTTTGCCGGCGACCTCCGCGGCGCGGCGCTCGAGCAGGTTGACGGTGGGGTCCTCGCCGTAGACGTCGTCCCCAACCTCGGCCTCCATCATCGCCCGGCGCATCTCGGGCGTAGGCTTGGTCACGGTATCACTCCGCAGATCGATCATGTCAGGAACTCCTGAAAGACTTCGTTCGACAGCATCACGCCGCGGCTGGTGAGGCGCAACGTACCCGCCTCGGCTTCGAGCAGACCCTCTTCGATGAACCGATGGATCGGTTCGCGGAAATGCTGCCATTCGTTCTCGCTGGGGCGGATCCCCTGGGCCAGGCGCAATCCCACGAAGAAGCGCTCCTCCAGCGGATCGGGCTCGCTGCTCAGCGGCCGCCAGGAGCCCAGGTATTCGCCGATGGATTCGGGATTCTGCCAGCGGAGCCGGCCATCGAAGGAGTGGGCGTCGCCGCCAAAGCCGGCGTAAGGTTCCCGCAGCCAGTATTTCATGTTGTGCAGGGACTCGTGGCCGGGCACGGCGAAGTTGGAGATCTCATAGCGCGCCAGGCCGAGCTCGCGCAGGCGCTCCACGGCGATCTCGTAGAGGTCGGCGGTGCGATCCCCCGAGGGACGTTCGGCCGCGCCGTAGCGCGTTCCGCCGGCGAGAATTTCGCGGCCGAGGCGGCTGTCCTCGTCCACTTCCAACATGTAGACGGAGACGTGATCGGGCGCCAGGCGCGCGATCCAGTCCAGCGACACGCGCCAGGTGGTCTCGGTCTGAGCGGGCAGCCCGGCAATCAGGTCGATATTGATTTTGCGAATGCCGGCGGCGCGCAGGTTGTCTATCTCCGCAGCCACGATTTCGGCGGTGTGTTTGCGGCCCGTTCGGACGATCTCGCGCGGCACGAACGACTGCACGCCCAGGCTGACGCGATCGATGCCGGCTTGCGCCCAAGCCTGCGTTCTTTCCGGCGTGACCGTGCCGGGGGCGGCTTCGATGGTGGCTTCCCGCCACGGGCGCCCCGGGATCAGGGCTAGCAGAGACGCCAGCGCTTCCGGGTCCATGGCGCTCGGCGTGCCGCCGCCCAGATAAACCGTTTCCGGCTGCCAGGCCCATTCGTGACGAGCGATCTCCGCGCGCAAGGCATCCAGATAACGGGTCTCCAAGGCGCGTGGAAACACACCCGAGGCGAAGTTGCAGTAGGTACACTTCTGCGCGCAGAAAGGATAGGAAACGTAGACGCCCGCCACCTACCCTATGATAGCGTGGCGGCCTCCGATCCAATTTTCGAACCGGTCCGCCATGCGGGCAAACGAGAATTCCGCGGCCCGCGCCTGCACCACGCGCCGATCCAGAGCAATGGCTGCGCGGACGCCGCCCACTAATCCGGCGACATCGCCCTGGGGCACCAGGATGCCGCTCTTGCCGTGCTCGACGATCTCCGCGGGCCCGCCGCGATCGTAGGCCACTACCGGCGTGCCGCAGGCCATGGATTCGATGGCGACATTCCCGAACGCCTCAATCCAGTGGGGCGTCACCAGGGTGGCCCGCGCGCCCGCGAAGCGGCGCTGCAACGCCGCGGGTCCCAGGAAGCCGTGGTAGACGGTCCCCGCGGGCCAGTCGAATTTATCGTGCAGGCGGCCGCAGACATCCAGAGGCATGCCGAGCGCCTGGGCGGCTGCGATGGCATCTTCCAGACCCTTTTCGGGCGAAATGCGTCCCGCCCAGCAGAGCCTGTCCTCCGGCTGGGCATTGTATTGAAACACGCCGGTGTCGACTCCGCCGTAAAGCAGATGAATCGCCTCCGGCGGCAGGAACGGATAGGTCGCCGCCTGCGCCGCGGTATAGAACGCGAGGCTGACTTTCTGTTCCCGCCAGCGCCGCTTGATCATGCGGTCGACTTCTTCGATAGCCGAACAGATGGTGATCCAATGTGCCACGGGCTTGCTGAAAAATGGCGTCAGGTAGAACGCCAGCCAGTCGTGGTCGATGCCGACCACAACGTCGAAGCGATTCTGCAAGCGGAGCGCCTGTTCCCACATATTCTCGAGCACGCCATCGGAGCGTACCTCGACCGGGCTCCGGCGGCGGGAAGTCGTGGCGCTGGCGCTCGGCTTGCCGGGGACCAGAAATGCCATAACCCCGGCCCCCGGTATGACACTGCCGGCCGGCGCGACGACGCCGACTTCGTAACCGCGCGCGACCAGGATCGGGGCGAGCCCGAGCAGGTGGGTTTCCACGCCGCCGGCCGCGCCGGACCCGATCGGACCCACGGGCGGCGCGACGAACAGAATCCGGCGGCGCGGCGTGGCCGATTTACGGTCTGTTATGCTGAGGTTTCTTTCCGGCAATGGCTACCATCTACCCTTTTCAAGCTTATCGTTACAGCGCGCAGGCGGGCGCGTTACCGGCCCTGGTGACGCAGCCCTACGACAAGATCTCGCCCGATATGCAGCGGCGCTATTTGCAGGCGAGCCCGTACAACCTGGTGCGGATCATTCTGGGCGAACGCTTCGCGTCCGATTCCGAGTCGGAGAACGTTTACACGCGAGCGGCGCGTTATCTCAGTGACTGGATCGCCCAAGGCATGCTGGCGCGCGACACCGAGCCGGCGCTGTTCGCTTATTTCCAGGAGTTCGCCGTCCCCGACACTGGAGAACGGCTGGTGCGCAAAGGTTTCATCGGCCTCGGCGCGGTGGAGGAGTATGCGGCCGGCGTGGTGCATCGCCACGAGCAGACACTTTCCGGTCCCAAGAAAGATCGCCTGGAGTTACTGCGCCACACGCACGCGCATTTCGGGCAACTCTTCATGCTGTACCCGGACCCGGCGGGTGAGATCGACCGTCTGCTGGACGAAGCCGCGCAGGCCGCTCCTCTGGGCGAAGTCACGGATGAGTACGGCGTGCGGAACGTGTTGTGGCGGATCGCGCAGCCGGACCGCGTGGCACGTATCCGCGAATCGATGGCGGACAAGAAACTGCTGATCGCCGACGGGCACCACCGCTACGAGACCGCGCTGGCATTCCGTCGCGAGAACCCCGGGCTGGCGGGCGCGGACCGCGTGATGATGACCTTCGTGAACATGCATTCACCGGGGCTGAAGATCCTGGCCACGCACCGGCTGGTGAGCGGCGTCGCGGGGTTCGATGCCGGCGAATTCATCCGGCAGGTGACGGCGGGATTCGAGGTGGCGCAGATTCCCGGCGCGGAAACGCTGCAGCGGGCATGGGCGGAGTCCCCGGGACGCACGATCATCGGCGCAGCCATGGGCACCCGGCTGTATATGATCGAGGCGCGCGACTCCGCGGCGCAGTTGGATGTTCGAGTGTTGCACGAACGTTTGTTGCGCCTTCTCGGTATCGGGGAGGAAGCCGTGCGCGACGAGAAGAATCTGCGCTACGTGCGCGGCCTGGATGCGGCACTCGAAGCCGCTCGCAGCGGCGCCGCGCAAGTCGCGTTTCTGTTGAAACCGGTCGACGTAGGTGAAGTGGCGCGCATCTCGTTCGGCGGCGGGGTGATGCCGCAGAAGTCCACGGATTTTTATCCTAAGCTGCTATCGGGCCTGACGATTTATAAGCTGGATTAGCTTTAGATCGGTGCGCTGAGCAAGATGCTCATCTGGCGACGACGGCGGCGTCAGGTCTTCCTTCCCTTTCTGTCATCTCTGTCACCTTGACATCCAAGGTTGGCGGATAGCCGCGCCCTTCCGAAGGCCGAAGGACACCCTGTTAGAGATTGCCGCGGCGCGCCTGCTCTCTTTCGATAGCCTCAAACAGGGCCTTGAAATTGCCTTTTCCGAAGCTGCGGCTGCCTTTGCGCTGAATGATTTCGTAGAACAGCGTCGGCCGGTCTTCCACCGGCTTGGTGAAGATCTGCAACATATAGCCTTCGTCGTCGCGATCGACCAGAATGCCCAGGTCCTGCAAGTGTTCGATCGGCTCGTCGATAGGGCCGGTACGGGCGGTCAGGTCCTCGTAGTAAGTGGATGGCACGCGCAGAAATTCGATGCCCTGGTCGCGCAGACGCGTGACTGTGTCGATGATGTTGTCCGTCGCCATGGCGATGTGCTGCACACCCGAACCATGATAGAAGTCCAGATACTCTTCGATCTGCGACTTACGCCTGCCTTCGGCCGGCTCGTTAATGGGGAACTTGACCCGGTCGTTCCCGTTGGCCATCACCTTCGACATGAGCGCCGAATATTCAGTGCTGATGTCTTTGTCGTCGAAGTGCTGATACAGGCGGAAGCCCATCACATCGCGGTAGAAATCGACCCACGTGTTCATGGCGCCCCAGCCGACGTTGCCTACCATGTGATCGATATGTTTCAGACCCACCGGACGGGAGACGGGATCGTGATCGGGCGTGGAAACAAAGCCGGGCAGAAAAGCGCCGCGATAATTGCGGCGTTCGACGAAAGAATGAATGGTATCGCCATAAGCGGCAATGGCGGATATGCAAACTTCTCCCCGTTCGTCGCGCAGCGTTTCCGGTTCGCGCAGGCCGCGGGCGCCGCGGGCGGTCGTTTCGCGGTAAGCGGATGCCGCGTCATCCACCCATAGGGCGATGTCCCGTACCCCGTCGCCGTGCAGCCGTACATGCTCCGCGATGGGATGGTCCGGCGCCAGGGCGGTAGTGAGCACCAGCCGTATCTTTCCCTGTTCGACGACCCAGGAGACGCGGTCGCGGGTCCCTGTCTCCGGACCGCGATAGGCCGCCAGGCGCATGCCAAAGGCGGACCGGTAGAAGTGGGCCGCCTGGCGGGCGTTGCCGACATAGAACTCGACGTGATCGGTTCCGTTCAAGGGCAGAAAGTCCTTCTGCGCCTCTTTCTGTTTGTGTTCCAAAACCTGCATTTCGCCTCCCCTCAACGGGACTGTAGTCCCGGCCGGGCCAAAGCCCTCCCTCCAGCCTCCACGCAGCGGGCGTTCTCCTCATCCGTGCCCGTCGATATACGCACGCACTGCGGGAGTCCAAATGCTTTCAGCGGACGTACGATCACTCCCTCGCGCAACAGCGCTTCCGTAAAACCGTCTGCCTCGTCCGGGCTCTCGAGCGCCAGCATGACGAAATTGGCATCCGAGGGCACCACGGTGTACCCCATCCCGCGGAATGAATCGGTCAGCAGGCGGAGCCCGCGGGCATTCAACTCCAGGGAGCGGTGCAGGAACTCCTTGTCCGCCAGCGCGCCGATCCCGGCGGCCTGTGCCAGGGTGCTGGGCTCAAAGGGCAACTTCACCTTGAGCAGATTCGCGATCAGTTCCTCGTGCGCGAATCCGTAGCCAATGCGAATTCCGGCCAGACCGTAGACCTTCGAGAAAGTCCGCAGCGTGATCACGTTGTCGTAGCGGTAATGCATGGAATCGGGATACCGCGGATTGTCCTTGGCATATTCGAAATACGCCTCATCGAGGATAATCAACACGCGCTCGGGCACGTGCCGGTAGAAGCTGTCGAACTCGTGGCGGGTGAAGATGGTTCCGGTCGGGTTATTGGGATTCGCCAGGTAGATGATTTTGGTGTGGTCGGTGATGGCGGCGGCCAGAGCGGCGAGGTCATAGTGCCAGTCCAGATAAGGCACCGTCCGGTACTTCACGCCGCGGGACCGCGCCAGCACCTGGAATCCGATGAAAGCCGCATCCGTGGTCAGGACTTCGTCATCATCACAAAGGAAGGTCCGGATGATGCCGGACATGATGCCTTCCGAACCGCTGCCGGCGATGACATTCTCCGGCTTCAGGTCGAATTTCTCGGCCAGCGTGCGGCGCAGGCCCAAGCCCCCATTGGGGTAAAGATGCAGCCCGGCGAGCTGGCCGCGGATAGCTTCCAGGGCCTGCGGCGAAGGGCCCAGAGGGTTTTCGTTGGAAGCCAGCTTGGAAACGTGGGTCAGGCCATAGGCGCCGCGTACTTCCTCGATGGAGCGGCCGGCTTCGTACGGCCGCAGCGATTCGATATAGGGGGGAACCAGGGGCATCCGGCTGTCCTCTACTATGGTAATTCCGATGGCATGCGAGGGGGATTCCACAACTTGACGCTTCCCGTCACGCTGCGCGCCCTGCGCTACCGCAATTTTCAACTGTTTTTCGGCGGCCAGTTGATCTCGCTGACCGGCACCTGGATGCAGAACGTAGCGCAGGCCTGGCTGGTGTACCGGCTGACGGGATCGTCCGTGCTGCTGGGATTGGTGAGTTTCGCGGGCCAGATCCCGGTATTCCTGGTCTCGCCGCTGGGCGGCATCGTCGCCGATCGCTTTCGCCGCCAGTACGTCGTCATCGCCACGCAGACCGCTTCCATGCTGCTGGCGCTGATCCTGTCGGCGCTGACGCTGGCGGGCCGCGTTCACATCTGGCACATCATGGTATTGGCCGTGGGCCTTGGCATCGTGAACGCCTTCGACATTCCCGCGCGGCAGTCTTTTTTCGTGGAGATGGTGGGGCGGGAAGACCTGATCAATGCCATCGCCCTGAACTCATCGATGTTCAATGCCTCACGCGTCATCGGTCCGGCGGTGGCGGGTATCCTGGTGGCCACTATCGGCGAGGGCTGGTGTTTTTTCGCCAACGGCGTGAGCTACGTGGCGGTGATCGCAGGGCTGCTGTGCATGGCCATGCCGGCCTTCGCTCCGCCGCCGCGCCAGACCTCGCCCCTGGTGGACATCATCGAAGGATTCCGGTTCGTCCTCAAGAGCGCGCCGATCCATCATCTGCTGATCCTGCTGGGTATCCTGAGCATTACCGGTATGCCGTTCGCCGTGCTGATGCCGATTTTTGCGGACCAGATTCTGCACGGCGGCGCGCGCGGCCTGGGCATCCTGATGGGCGCCTCTGGCGTGGGCGCGTTGTCGGGCGCGCTGGTGCTGGCGGCGCGCGAGTCTGTGCGCGGACTGGGGCGTTGGGTGGCGGTGTCGGCGGCGGCGTTTGGCGCCACCCTGATCGCTTTCGCGCTGTCGCGATCGTTCTGGCCGTCCTGCGCGCTGATGCTGCCGGTCGGTTTTGCCATGATGGTGGAGATGGGATCGTCGAACACACTGATTCAGACCATGTCGCCGGATTACTTGCGGGGCCGCGTGATGTCGGTCTACTCCATGATGTTCATGGGCATGGCTCCGTTCGGCGGCTTTTTCGCGGGAGCGATCGCCCACCGCATCGGCGCGCCGTACACGGTCGCCATTGGCGGTCTGGCCTGTATTGCCGGGGCCAGCGTATACGGGCTGTATCTCCCGAAGATTCGCGGCGAGGCGCGTGAGCTGATCCTGGCGCAGGGAATGACAGCGGGCGTGCCCGCGCAGGAAATCACGCGCCAAGGGGCGTGAAGAAAGTTGTCAGTTTTCGGTGGTCAGTTGTCAGTAGAGAGGTGAGGTGTCAGGTTTCGGGTATCAGGTATCAGATGGAAATGTGAGTTTGACTCTGATACCTGATACCTGATACCTGATACCCATGAGCGCTGAGACTGCGCACTCCACGGCAAGTGGCAACTCGACGACTACGCAGCCCGCGACCGCCTACGTCGGCACGTCTGGCTGGTCATACGCGATCTGGAAGCCGGAATTTTATCCCAAGAATGTCGCGTCGAAGAATTTCCTGAACTACTACGCAACGCGGCTCAACGCGGTCGAGGTGAACTTCACCTTCCGCATGCGTTTGCAGGAAAAGACTGCTCTGGGGTGGATGGCGGCGGTCGGCCCCAACTTTCGCTTTGCCTTGAAGGCCAACCAGTTCATCACCCACATTCGGCGGCTGGACAAGGTGGAGGAGCCGTTGCGAAACTTTCTGGCCACGCTGCAGCCATTCGGCAGTCAGCTTGGCCCCGTACTGTTTCAGCTTCCGCCAAACCTGAAGTGCGATGTTGGACTGTTGCGCAACTTCCTCGCGCTCTTTCCGAGGAACTTCCGCTCGGCGTTTGAGTTCCGCCACGAATCATGGTTCAGCGAAGAGGTTTACTCAGTGTTGCGCAACGCCAATGCAGCGCTCTGCATCTCCGAAACCGAGAAGCTCACCACACCCGAGGTCCACACTGCAAGTTACACCTACTTCCGGCTGCGGGAGGTCAGCTACTCCGCCGACGACCTGAAGCAGATTGCTGCCAGAGTTGAGCGCGTACTCGCCGACGGTCGCGAGGCGTACGTCTTCTTTAAGCACGAGGAAGATCCCAAGAGCGCGCTCGATGCGGTTGAGCTTCTGGAGATGGTTACGCAGGGCCCGCAGAAGAACATTTGACGGGAGCGCTTGTTACGCGTCGCGGTGGTGACGAAAAACCTAACATTCCGAGCCTTGTATCAAGGGCACGGCTTTAGCCGGACCAGCAATGGACATTGAAATACCGGCCTTCAGGCCCTGGAGATTCTCTCAGTGGCTAAAACCCGTTTCGACTCCACTACGTTTTCGGCCCGACTCAAGTCTGGCCCTGATACAAAGCTGCAATTGTGCCTTAGTGCAATGGGTGCCTTCATGCAGACGCGTCGTTGCCGAAATCGTTTGGCGGCCCTACGCTATCCTTTATCCATG
>DATJYO010000054.1:0-13670 GCA_035499555.1 Bryobacteraceae bacterium | reverse complement strand
GAGCGATGCTGGCCGAATCGGCTCCGCCGGAAAGATTGGCCCCGGCCGCCGTCGCCGTGATCGTGGCGCTCGTCGACGTGGTAGCGGAGTACGTCACGTTGTTGCCCACCGCGCCCGGCTGCTTCGAGGTCAGCACGACTTCGGTGTTGGTCGTATCCACGCTGGCGATCACGTTAGGATCGCCGCCGCCGGAGTTGCTGCTGTTAATCGCATTGACCATTGCCTGGACTACGCTGGACACGGTATCGGTAGACTTCACTGTGTAGGTGTAGTTGGTGCCGTTGATGGTGATGGTGACGATGTCATTCGCCGTGATGGTGCCGCCCAGAGTAACCGTGCCATACGCGATGATGTTGACGCTGGCGGCGTTGGTGATGCCCTGGTACGGCACCAGAGTCGCGGCCGGCGTGTAAACGGTAATGCGGCGGTTGAAAGAGTCACTGACGTACAGGTTGGCGCCGTCCCAAGCCATGCCCATCGGTGCGCTCAGGGAATCCGCGGCATTGGTGGCCTGGTCTACGTCGCCGCCGATCTGGCCAAGGATAATGTCGGCCGAGGCGCCGTTCTTGTTCGGAATCTGGTTAAAGACCAGGATGCGGTCATTGCCGCCGTCGGCTACGAAGAGCTGCGTGCCCGTGGACAGCGCGAAGCGGGGAAAGCTCAGCGTCGAGTTGCAGACGGCGTCGTAGGTCGGATTGCCGTTGGTATCGGTGCCGGTCTGGGTGGGGCAGAGGACGGCGGTCTCCACCGGCGGAACCGTGGTGTCGTTGGGATTCACGGAGAAGCCGTTATTCGCGGTGCCGCTCACCAGGTCGGGCTGGCCGACAACCCAGTCCGCTGGTGCCGCGTTGCTGGTGGGAATCGAATTCCAAACCAGCACCCGGTTATAGCCGAGATCCGTGACAATCAGCTTGGTGCCGTCGGAAGTCACAGCCACCGGGTTCAGCATATTAGACGCGGTGGCAGTGGTGATGTCCTTGGAGATGTCGATCTGGATGTTGGTCGTGAAGTTCGGCTCGCCGAGCACCACGTCCGCGGCAACTCCGTTCTTGGTCGGGATGTGATTGTAGATGAGAACGCGGTTGTCGCCGGTATCGGCGATGTAGAGCTTGCCGTTCTGGATCCACACGCCCTGCGGTCCGCGCAGGGATGTTGCCGTAGGCGCAGCCGAGGTCGCAACGCTGGTGAAATTCGGCTGGCCGACCACCACGTCGGCAGGCTGGTTGTTGATCGTGGGCATCGAATTCCAGATCAGGATGCGGTTATGATCCGTATCCGCAACCACCAGGTGAACGCCATCGGAGGCGACCGCCGTGGGCAGGCGCAGCGAACTGGACGTGGCATTGAGGTTGAGCGTGGTGGTGCTGAAGTCGGGCTGCCCGAGCACCGTGGTGGCCTGGCCCACACACACCGGGCACTTGCTGTTGTACGGAAGCTCCGCGCCCGGACCGGGAAACATGGAGGAGGCGCCTTTGTACAGCAGCACGCGATGGTTCGTCGGCACCGCGCCAACCCGGTTGGAGTCGGCCACGATCAGGGTGTCGCCGGCGAAGGCGATGCCGCTGGCCGCACCGAGGACGGTGTCGCTCGAATTCGGATCCTCACTGGTGAAGGTCGACTGCCCGATCACCAACCGGGCGGCCTGGCCCGTGACGAAACTGCCGCCCTGGGCGAGCAGAGAGGCGGCGGATAGAAGTAAAACAGAAATGCACTTCATGCGCGGTTTTGTAAGAGACACAATCCAATATGCGGCTTTTAAATGCCAATTATAGCAAGGGTTTGAGGACATCGGCCGGGTTTTGACTGATGCCTGAAGGCCACACCCGTGTGAGAAAACGGCACGTCCTTTAACCCCCGGCGCCAAGCCAAAGCGCCGTTCGACAACCACTTGAGCGAAACACCAGCAAGCACGGCGGGATCGATTGCACGCGGGGGGCCAGAAAGGCAGGCGGTGCGATACAGTAGCAGACATGCTCCGCCGCTCCTTCGTCACAGGCATCGCAGGCGCCGCCTCGGCCGCGCTCTCGAGCGCCGATGCCTCGCCCGCCCCGGACGTTCCGGTCAAACTCGGCTTCGACACCTACTCGGTACGCGCATTCCAGTGGAAGGCCGGCCAACTTCTGGACTACGCCGCGAGCCTGAAGCTGGACACCATCCAGCTTTCGTCAATGGGCGATTACGACAGCTATGAGCCTGCCTACCTGCAAAAGCTGAAAGACCAGGCGGCCCGGCTGAAGCTTCAGATCGATGCCGGCATGGGCTGCATCTGCCCGCTCAGCAAGTCCTACACGAAGAACGGTCCGCCCGCGCGCGACCGCCTGCTGGAAGGGCTCCGGGTAGCCAAGGCAGTGGGCGCGAAGTCGATGCGCTGCTACCAGGGCGCCGGCGCCGACCGCCTGGGCGAGCCCGGTATCGAAGCCTGCATGGACGCCACCATCAAGCTCTTCCGCTCCGTGAAGTCCGAGGCCCAGGATCTCGGCGTAAAGATCGCGCTCGAGAACCATTCGGGCGACATGCAGGCGCGCGAAGTGAAGACCATCATCGAGGAGTCCGGCAAGGACTACGTGGCTTCGTGTCTCGATACGGGCAATCCCATGTGGGTCGTGGAAGACCCGTTCGTCACGCTCGAAACTCTGGCGCCCTACGTCGTGACCACTCACATCCGCGATTCGGCCGTTTTCGAAGTGGCGCGCGGCGCCGCGGCGCAGTGGGTCGTGCTGGGTGAAGGCAGCGTGGATTTCCCGAAATTCGTGGCGGAATTCCGCCGGTTGTGTCCGCAGTCCACAATGCAATTGGAAGTCATCACCGGCCGGCCGCCCACAGTGCTGCCGTACCTGGAAACTGCATTCTGGAAGGCCTTCCCGAAAATGCCCGCCTGGGAGTTCGCGCGATTCGTGGCCCTCGCCAAGAACGGGCATCCGTATATGGGTGAGATGGTGATTGAAGACGTGCCCGGCAAGCGCCCGCAGATCATGACCGATGCCCTCAAGGAGCAGCAGCGCATCGACCTGGAGCGCAGCCTGGAATACGCCAAGAAGAAGTTGAACGTGGGAGTGAACTGGCGCCAGGGATGAGCCCAAGTTTCTCATCCGTGTTGATCCGTGTCCATCCGTGGGAGTACCGGGAGCTGTCCAACTGGAGCCGGCCCGCAAACGAAAACGCCGAAAATCAAAGCTTACACGGATGAACACGGATAAAAGCGGATAACTTCAAAGGCCCTGCTTTAGCGCTACAATCGGGATTCACACATGGATCTCCGATTCACGCGCAGGCAATGGTTTCAGACGGTCGCGGCGGCTGCCGCGGCGGTTCCTTTTGCGTCCGCGGCGGACGCACCGTCGGGCGCGAGCCCCAACGTGCACCGGCTCGATGATGGCTGGGAACACTACCGCGGCAACCTCGGCGGCATCTGGGAGGTCTGGCGCGGGAAGGCGGCGAGCGATAACGTCACCTGGACCAAGGTGGCGATGCCCCATTGCTTCAATGCCTTTGATGCCGTCGATCCCGACGAGGCCTACTACGAGGGACCAGGATGGTATCGCACGTCCTTCTCCGTAGCCAATCCCTACCCCAACGGCCGCGCGCTGCTCTGGTTCGAGGGCGCGGGCCAGCGGTCGGCGGTCTACATCGGAATGAAGAAGCTCGCCGAGCACGTCGGCGGCTATGACGAGTTCACAGTCGATATTACGGACGCGGTCAGGGACGGCAAAGCCGATCTCGCAGTCTTCTGCGACAACTCCCGCGACCTGGAAACGATGCCCTCGGACCTCAGCGACTTTGCGCGCTACGGCGGCCTTTACCGTCACGTTCACCTGGTGTACGTTCCGGCGGTCGCCATCGAGCGGGTGCATGTGGATTCCTCAATCGCCGCCGGCAAGGCGACGGTCACGGTCATTATGCGCCTCTACAATCCGACCAGTGCCGCCGTGCCAGGACCAGTCTCCATTCGTATCGCGGACCCTTCTGGAAAAGTCGTCGCCACTTCCGCGAAATTCACGCTCGACTCCCCTGCCCTCTGGTCCCCGAAAACGCCCAACCTGTACACCGCCACAGTCAAGCTCGGCGATCAGGAAGTGATCGAACGTTTCGGCCTCCGCTGGTTCGATTTCCCCAAGCACGGCGTCTTTCATCTCAATGGCGAGAAGCTCTTCCTCCGCGGGACGCAGCGGCACCACGACCATGCCGGCTTCGCCGCCGCCATGCCCGACGAGCTCATCCGCAAGGAAATGCAGATGGTCAAGGACATGGGCGCGAATTTCATCCGCCTGGGCCACTACCAGAATCCCAAGCTCGTGCTCGACCTCTGCGATGAACTCGGCCTCATCGCCTGGGAGGAATTGTGCTGGTGCCGCGGCGGCGTGGGCGGTCCGGAATACCAGGAGCAGGGCCGGCGCATGATGCGCAACATGATCGACCAGCACCGCAATCACCCGTCGGTGGTCTTCTGGGGCCTCGGCAATGAGACCGACTGGCCCGGCGACTTCCCCGTGCAGGACAAGGACGGCATCCGCGCCTACATGAAGGAACTAAACGACATCGCGCACAAGGAAGATCCCACGCGCCTCACCGCCACCCGCCGCAACGATTTCGCCAAAGAGATCCCGGACGTCTATTCGCCCTCCATCTGGGCGGGCTGGTACAGCGGACGCTACACCGAATACAAATCGTCCACCGAGAAGCAGGCGAAGCAGGTCGACCGCATGCTCCACATCGAATGGGGCGGCGACAGCCACGCCGGCCGCCACGCGGAAGATCCCGACAAGGTAATCGCCTCCATCTCCACCGGCCAGGGCACGGAAGAGAAGGACCGCGCGTATCTCCTCACCGGCGGCCAGGCCCGTGCCTCGCGCGACGGCGACTGGTCCGAGACCTACATCTGCAACCTGTTCGACTGGCACCTCAAGGAGCAGGAGACCATGGACTTCCTGGCCGGCTCCGCGATGTGGGTCTTCAAGGACTTCTGCACGCCCTTGCGACCGGAAAATCCCGTTCCGCGCGTCAACCAGAAAGGCGTCGTCGAGCGCGACCTCACACCCAAGGAAGGCTTCTACGTCTTCCAGTCCTATTGGTCGGAGAAGCCCATGGCACGGATCTACGCGCACTCGTGGCCCATCCGCTGGGGGGCGCCGGGCGAAGGCAAGATGGTGAAGGTGTATTCCAACTGCGCCTCGGCGGAGCTGTTCCTTAATGGCAAGTCTTGCGGCGTGAAGCAGCGCAACAGTCAGGATTTCCCGGCCGCGGGGCTGCGGTGGATCGTGCCGTTCCAGGCGGGCGAAAATCACCTGCGAGTGGTCGCGAAGAAGGGCTCGACTGAAGTCACGGACGAGATCCGGTTCCGCTACGTCACTGAGAAATGGGGGAAGCCGGCCAAGGTCGTGCTGGCGGCGCAGGGGACGCAGGTGGAAGCGCATCTGGTGGATGCGGCCGGGCGCCAATGCCTGGACGCCCGCAACGCGATCCGTTTCGGCATTGCGGGCGATGGGGAGCTGATCTGCAATCTCGGGACTGCCGGCGGTTCGCGCAAGGTGGAGTTTGCGAATGGACGGGCGACGATCAAGGTAAAGCTGGCGAAGGGCGAAGCCATAGTCAGCGGGGCGGTTGAGGGAGTTCCGACGGCTTTTGTGACGCTGCGAGCGTAGGGCGGCCCTTCCGGGCCGCATGCCGGGCTTCCGCCCGGCATGCGATGGGCGGAAGCCCATCGCGCGGCGCGGAAGCGCCGCCCCACGCCCAACCGAATCCCTTCCGCGGAGTCTAACCGCGAGGAGGGTCGAATGGTCCTGTTGCGGGATCTACGTTACGCAGCACGCGGTTTGCGCCGCACCCCGGTCTTCACCACGGTAGCGGTTCTGACCATCGCGCTGGGAATCGGCGCCAACACCGCCGTCTTTACCGTGGTCAACGCCGTGCTGCTGCGGCCATTGGCCTATCGCGAGCCCGACCGCCTCGTTACGCTTCTACATGGCGGCACGGATCCCGTCGCGGCGGCCAACTACGTCGATTGGCGCGACCAGGCCCGGTCTTTCGAAGCCATGGCCGCGGCGGAATACTGGGGCCCGAACCTGACCGGCGTCGATTCTCCCGAGCACTTGTACGGTCTTCGCGTCACCGCGAACCTCCTGCCCATGCTGGGCGTTCCGCCGATGCTCGGGCGCGTGTTCACCGCCGGGGAGGACCGCCAGGGAGCGGAGCACGAAGTGGTGCTCGGCTACCGGCTGTGGCAGCGCCGGTTCGACGGCGATCCTCACATCGTTGGCCGGGCCATCCGGCTCAACAACGAAAGCTACACGGTGGTCGGCGTGATGCCGCCCGATTTCCGCTTCGCCCCGTTCTGGGCCACCCGGGCCGAACTCTGGACGCCGCTGGCGTTCGGCGACCGCGTCTACAACCGCGGCGGGAACAGCCTGCGGATCTTCGCCCGGCTCGCGCCTGGCGTCACCCTGGCCTCGGCTCGTTCCGAAATGGCGCTGGTCACCGCGCGGCTGGAAGCGAAATATCCGGCGACCAATCGCGACGTGCGCGTGACGCCGTTGAAGGAAAACGTGGTGGGGTCAATCGAAGCGCCCCTGAAGCTGGCGCTCGGCGCCGTCGGGTTCGTGCTGCTGATCGCCTGCGTCAACGTAGCCCACATGCTGTTGGCGCGCACCGCGGAGCGGCAGAAGGAGATTGCGATCCGTACCGCGCTGGGAGCGGCACGGAGTCGCATTGCCAGCCAGGTGCTGGCGGAAAGTTCGCTTCTGGCGGCACTCGGCGGCGCCTTGGGGCTCGTGTTGGCGTTCTGGGGCACTCGCGCCCTGGTGGCCCTTGGCCCGCGAAATCTCCCGCGGCTCGATACGGTCGCGGTGGACGCCAGAACGGTTGTGTTCCTGGCCGCCGCCACCATCCTGACGGCGCTTCTGTTCGGCATGGCGCCGGCCCTTCGCGCCGCGGCGGGCGGATTGAGCGGCGCCATGAAAGAAGGAGGGCGCGACGGCTCGGGCAATCTCCGCCGCAGCCGGCTGCGGAACCTGCTGGTAGCCTCCGAATTCGCACTGGCATTCGTGCTGTTGATCGGCGCGGGGCTGACCGTTCGCAGTTTCGCCGCCATCCAGGCGATCGATCCGGGCTTCAATCCCAGCCACGTGCTCTCCATGGTGGTCTCCGTGGCCGGGTCGGCCGAAGCCGAGCCCAACCGGCGCGAGCTCTTCTACCGCCAGTTGCTCGATCGCGTGCGCGCGATTCCGGGGGTCGAGGCCGCCGGCGCCATCAATCATCTCCCGCTGGCGGGCGACATGTGGGGCTGGTCGTTCGCGATCGACGGGCGGCCGAAGCCCAAGCCCGGGGAAGCGCCGATCGCGGTCTATCGAATCGCCATGCCCGGCTACTTCGAAACCATGCAGCTTCCCGTGATTCGCGGCCGAGGCATCACCGCCGCGGACGACAGCCGCGCGCCGGGAGTAGCCGTGATCAACCAGCGGGCAGCCGAGCGTTACTGGCCCGGCCAGAACCCCATCGGCCAGCGCATCAATTTTGCCGATCCGCCCGTATGGCTCACGGTGGTGGGAATCGTGAAGGATGCTCGGCAGGAGGATTGGTCCGTGCGGCCATTCCCCGAGGTCTACCAGGCGGCGCTGCAAAACCGCGAATTCCTGGAGGCGCCCGGCGCCCACTTCGCGTACATCACGCTCACCGTTCGCGCAGCCGGCAACCCGGCGGATCTCGCACCCGCGGTGAAGCAGGCGGTGTGGGCATTCGATCGCAACCTCCCGATTTCCGAAGTCCTCACCATGGAGCACGTGGTATCCGACGCCACCGCGCAGCCACGCTTCGAGATGCTCCTGCTGGGCCTGTTCGGCGCGGTTGCACTGACGCTCGCGGCCGCCGGGATCTACGGGGTCATGAACTATGCGGTATCGCGCCGGACACATGAAATCGGCATCCGCATGTCCCTCGGGGCCACGCGCGGTTCCGTGCTTCTGATGGTCGTCCGTCAGGGAATGACGCCGGCTCTTGTGGGTGCTGTGGCCGGCGCCGCCGGCGCGCGGCTTCTCGCCGGCGCGCTGGGGAAAATCCTCTATGGCGTGAAGCCCGGCGATCCCATCAGCTTTGCGGCCGCCGCCGTGGTGCTAGGGCTCACCGCGCTGCTGGCGGTTTCCGCAGCAGCCCGCCGCGCCACGCGCATTGAACCGGTCGCAGCGTTGCGCCAGGAATAACGCCGCACCCGACTCGGAGCCGCCACCGTAAGGGAGCGGTGGCTAAGGCCGCTGGCGAAGCCGAAGCCACCGCTTGCTTACGCGCGCGGCTCCGCTTCCAGCGGCGTCACCGGGTCCAGCAGCAGCCAGAAGAGAATGCCGGTCGCGTACACCGCGGCGGAAACGTAAAACGTCACGTTCCAGTTGCTGTGGGTCCACTTCAACAGGTATCCGATCACCACCGGAGCTACAAAACCCGCAAAATTGCCCCACATGTTCATGGCGCCGGAAAGAGTGCCGGCATACTTGCCCCCGATATCCATCGCCGCCGACCATGCGCCCGGCATGACCAGATCGTTCGAGAAGCTGGCCATGGCGATCGCCAGCACTGCCGATAGCGGCGCGCGCATGTAAGTCGAAAGCACCAGGAAGATCGCCGCGCCCGCAAATCCCAGGCACGACATGGTGCGGCGAGCCAGTTTCACATTGCCGGTCCGACGAGCCAGCATTCCGCCCAGCCACACGGAGGTCGGGTTGCCCAGTCCGCCGAAGAACAAGGGCAGGATGCCGAACAGCGCCGTGGAACCCAGTTCCAGGTGCCGGGCCTCCCGCAGATACGTCGGCAGCCACGTGATGTAGAAATACCAGCCGTAGCTCAGCGAGAAGTACTGCCAGCACAGCATCCACACCTGCCGCGAGCGCAGGAACTTGCTCCACGGCACATTCCCGTGCCCGGTGGCGAGTTTCGCGCTTCCCTTCAACAGGTCGCGCTCCGCCTGGTTCAGGTTGGGATTCTCCAGGGGGTCGTTACGGTACCAGCGGTAGAAAACCACCGCCCAGACGATCCCGATCGCGCCGAACAGCCGGAACGCATTGCGCCAGCCGATGTGGCTCATAACGTAATAGACCAGCGGCGGCGTGAACGCGCCGCCCCACCGCGCCGCCAGCCACATGATGCCCTGCGCGCGCGTCTTTTCCCGGGCCGGCAGCCAGGTGGTGAACGCCTTAGTCAGATTGGGGAAGCAGCCCGCTTCTCCAGCGCCGAAGAGAAACTGCGTCGAGGTGAGGGAGGCCAGGTTCCAGGTGGATCCGGTTGCGGCCGTGCAGGCCGACCACCACAAGACAATCCGCAACAACACTTTGCGGGGCCCCAGCCAATCGCCCAGGAACCCGCCGGGCATCTCGAAGGCCGCGTACGCCAGCCCGAACGCCCCGAACGCCCACCCCATCTGGGCCGAACTCAACCCCAGGTCCGATGCGATCTGAAGCTTCGCGAAGGAAAGTGAAACACGATCGATATATGTGATCACGGCCAGCGTGACCGCGAACACAATTACCCAGTACCGGACACGCGTCGGACGTTCCGTTACCGTTTGCGGATGGGGAACCATGGGAGATAGTGTGACACACTGGAACCTGGGGAGGCGGAATGATCAACAGGTTGTTTGACCTGCTGTTCCGATGTCCGCATAAGCGGCTGAGCCGTCCATTGACGCTGCCTTCGAAACCCGGCGATCCCAAGGGCCAAACGTACGTCGTGTGCCTGGATTGCGGCAAGCACCTGGCCTACGACATGAAGACCATGCACGTGGGGAAGCCGATCGAGTGATCCGTCAATCCCTCGCCCGAATGAACAGGCGGTAGACCAGCGCGCCAAGTCCCACGGTCGCAAACGCGCTTAACGATGCCGGCGGGTGAGAAATCACGCCGTAGACCATCATGCACGTGCCGACCGCGATGTACAGAATCGGGATGACCGGCCAACCGAACTCGAGCGCACCCAGCCGCTGCCAGCCCGGACAGGTCCGACGGAACACAAACAACGACGCCACCGAAAGCACCGTGAACAGCGTCAGGCTCATCCCGATGTAGATCACCAGTTGCGGGAATGGCGTCACCGTCATCAGGATGGCGCACGCACCCTGCGCCAGGATGGCGACCACCGGGGTGTGCCAGCGCGGGTGGACCGAGGCGGCCGCATGAAAGAACGCGCGGTTCTTGGCCATTGCGTAATACACCCGGGGACCGATCGTGATCTCGGCATTCACCGTGGAAATGATGCAGATGGCCAGCAGCGCGGAAAACAGGCCGCCGACGCGCGGTCCGAAAAGGTTCGATGCCGCCACCGAGCCCACCGCGATCACGCCCTTCATGTTTTCAAGCGGAGTCGCGTAAATGTAGATGACGTTGAGCAGGAGGTAGAGCACCGCGACGATGCCGGTCCCGATCGCCAACGCCTGCGGCAGGGTGCGTTCGGGCCTCCGCACCTCCTCGGCCACATAGGTTGCCGCATTCCAGCCGCTATAGCCGAACATCACCCAAAGGAGGCTTACCACGAACTGCGTAGACAGGCTCAAATGCGAAGTGCGGACCGCGGGCTCCGAGAAATGGCCCCAGCTTCCCGTCCCGGCGGTAAAGCCCAGCAACAGGAAGGCGCAGATCACCAGGATCTTTGTGGTGGTGAGTACATTTTGGACCTTTGCGGTGCGGCCGATGCCGAAACAGTTGAGCGCCGTAAACCCGGCGATCAGGACCGCCGCCGCCAGCTGACCCGGACCGATGCGAAACGAAAACTCGCCGCTCCCGACCACCACCGGCGCGTTTGCCTGCTGCAGGCTGGGAAAGAACCAGCCCAGGTAATCCGAAAACGCCAGCGCCGCCGTGGCGATGGGCGCCGAAAACCCGGCGAAAAACGAAACCCAGCCCGTCATGAAGCCCCACTCCGGCCCGTAGGCGCGCGTCAAATAGACGTATTCGCCGCCGGAGCTCGGGAAATTGATGCCGAGCTCGGAATAGCTCAGGGCGCCGGCGAACGCAAACAGAGCGCCGGCCGCCCAGCAGGCCAAAATGAGGCTGGCGCTGCCCAGGTCCCCCGCCATGAATCCGGTGGACCCGAAGATGGCGGTGCCGATCATATTGGAAATTACTAAGGCAGTGGCGCTGAACAGGCCAAGTTGGCGGAGCAGGCCGGGCTTGGAAGCCGGAGTCGGAGCGTTTGGCATCGATAAGCGGCAGGGCCGGCAGGGCCGCACCCTTGAGCTTTCCCTATCTTAGAGGAGATTGACCGGTTTGTGTCTGACGGGACATCCGGTGTCCACCTGCCCGGATTTAGAATCGGAAGATGGCGCGCGGCGCGGCAGACCTGATCCCGGACCATCCAACGTGGCAGTCGCTCCACGACGCCGCCGCGGGCTGCCAGGCGTGCGATCTCTGGAAACGAGGAACTCAGACGGTTTTCGGGGAAGGCGCTTCGGAATCGCGCGTGATGCTGGTGGGCGAGCAGCCCGGAAACGAAGAGGATCTTTCGGGGCATCCGTTCGTCGGGCCCGCCGGGCGCCTGCTCGACCGCGCCCTCGAGGAAGCCGGCATCGATCGCCGGCAGGCCTACGTCACCAACGTGGTCAAGCACTTCAAATGGGAACCTCGTGGGAAACGCCGAATCCACAGCAAGCCGAATGCTACGGAAATCGCGGCATGCCGGCCGTGGCTGGAGGCCGAACTGCAGCTCGTGCACCCGCGCGTCCTGGTCTGCCTCGGGGCCACCGCGGCGCAGGCGCTGCTCGGCCGACAATTCCGCGTCACCCAAAACCGCGGCCGCTGGGTGGAATCCCCGCTCGCCCCTTACGTCATGGCCACTGTCCACCCCTCGTCCATCCTCCGCGCGCCGGACTCCGAAACCAGACATACCGAAACCTCACGTTTCATCGCAGACCTTAGGCTGGTAAAATCAGCCCTCGAGCTGCAAACACGGAAGGCACGGTGAGCGACTCTTTAGACCTCCTCAAACCCGAGGCCGTTGCCCGCCTCCGGCACCACCTGCGCACGCCGCTGAACCATACCATCGGGTACGCGGAAATGATCTACCGCCAGGCAAAGGACCAGGGCGCGTCCGCCGAAATGGAGGCGATGGAGGGGATCATCGAGGCGGCACGACGGATCGGCGACATGGTTTCGGAGGCTCTGCCGGCTTCCAGCCATATCGGCGAAGGCTCCATCCCCCGGCTGCAGACGGCGATGCGGGGTTACCTGGACCGAATCGCGGATGCGGCCGACCGGTTCCAGCAGCTTGCGCCGGGCGCCTGTAAAACCGAGATTGGAAAAATCCGGCATGCGACGCGCCAGCTGATCGAATTTGCCAGCGGCTCCAACCCGCGACCGGCCGGTAGTGCAGCCGCCCCTCGGCGCGCTCCCGTTGAGCATACCTACGCGATGCCTGCCGCGGCCGCGCCGCAAGTCGCGCAGGCTCGGCCAACGCAGGCGCCCTCGGCGGAGGAACGCATTCTGGTGGTGGACGACGATGCCACCAACCGCGAGATCCTGGAGCACGGCCTTCACTACGAAGGCTACATCGCGGTCTCCGAGCCGAATGGCCTGGCCGCCATGGAGCGCCTCCGCCGCGAGCCCTTCAACCTGGTTCTGCTCGACATATTCATGCCCCTGATGGACGGATTCCAGGTGCTGGCTGCGATGAAGGCTTCTCCCGAGCTGCGCGATATTCCGGTGATCGTCCTTTCCGCCGCGGAGCAGCAGGAGTACGTTGTGCGCTCCATCGAAATGGGGGCCGAAGACTTTCTGCCGAAGCCCTTCGATCCGGTGTTCCTGCGAGCGCGCATCGGCGCGATCATCCGGCGCCGCAAAGCAGAACTGGAACGTGCTGAGATCGCGCGGCGCATGGAATCACTGCTGGAGTCCTCCGGCGAAGGAATCTTCGGTGTCGATGCCACAGGCGCCTGCACTTTCGTGAATCGCGCCGCGGCCGAATTGCTCGGCCATTCTCGCCAAAGTCTGCTCGGCCGCGGTCTCCACGAGGTCATCCACCATACCCGCCCCGACGGCGCGCCCTATCCCCACGAGGAATGCCCCATCGCCGCTGTGCGGCTCACTGGACAGCCGCGGCGCAGCAGCGACGAACGCTTCTTTCGAGCCGATGGTTCCAGCTTCCCCGTCGAGTTCTCCGCGCAACCGATCCGTCGGGGCGAGACCTGGGACGGTATGGTCGTGACCTTCACCGACATCAGCGAACGCAAACGAACCGAAGAACACCTGCTGCAGACCGCGAAGCTGGAGAGCCTTGGCCTGCTCGCCGGTGGAATCGCGCATGACTTCAACAACATCCTGACCGGCATCATCGGCAATACCGCTCTGGTCATGGGCGCACTGCCAACAGGGGATCGTAGCCACGCGCGGCTGGCGGAGGTGGTGCGCTCGAGCGAGCGCGCCGCAGACCTGACCCGCCAGATGCTGGCCTACGCCGGGAAAGGTCAGTTTGTGCTCGAAGCGGTGGACATTTCCGAGTCCATCCACAGCATCGCGGAACTGCTGCGCACCTCTTTGCCGAAGTGCGGGAGGCTCGAGTTCTGCCTGGCGCCGGACCTGCCGAAGCTCACCGCCGACCCGCGACAGATACACCAGGTGGTTTTCAACCTGGTGATCAACGCCGGAGAAGCAACCGAAGACCGCGACGGCGTCATCCGCGTGGAGACCGGCGTGCGTGAGTTTCTG
>DATJYO010000053.1:0-19580 GCA_035499555.1 Bryobacteraceae bacterium | reverse complement strand
GGACCACATTCGTACACGGGCTCAACCGCACCAGAATAAATCGGCCTCTCCGTCTGGCAGCTGATTCCAGACTACATCCCACTGGAGCCCATTTTCATGCGTTGTTGTGGTGCCTCACAGCGCCATGACTCATTCGTAGCGCAACACTTCCGCCGGCGCGATGCGGGTGGCGTTGCGGGCGGGGTAGATGGTGGCCAGGAAACTGACCAGGATGGCGGCGGCAGCGATCCAAACACCGTCTACCCAGCGCGGGTCGAACGGAACGAAGCTCAGCGCGTAGACCGTTTCGTCCAGGCGGATCCAGCGGTAATGGTTGGCGAAATAGCATAACGCGTATCCCAGCGACAGGCCGATGGCCGTGCCCACGATGCCGATCAGCACGCCCTGCAGCATGAAGATGCGCCGGATCTGGGTGCGGCGCGCGCCCATGGACATCAGCACGGCGATGTCGCGGTATTTCTCCATCACCATCATGACCAGCGTGATCAGGATATTCAGGGCCGCCACCAATTCGATCAGGCCGATGGTGACGACCGTGACGGCTTTCTCCGTTTTGAGCGCGTTGAGCAGTTGGTGATTTCGTTCCATCCAGGTGGCGATGGCATACTTGGGGCCGGCGATCTTCTGGATCTGGGCGGCCACCTGCGGCGCGCGGTTCAGATCGTCGAGCTTCACCTCCAGATCGTTGACCACGTCCTGCAGCGAAAGCGCCTGCTGCGCAGCGGCGAGCGATGTGTAGGCCCAGCTATCGTCGATTTCGTAGAAGCCCGATTCGAAGATGCCGACGACGCGAAAGCGGCGGATGCTGGCGCGCGGACCGATGGGCGTGAGCTCACCTTGCGGACTGACCACGCTGACCACGCTGTTCGTTATCATTCCGATGTCTTCGGCCAGGCGGGCGCCCAGGATGATGCCGGGGTAACCGCCCGGCCGCTGCCCGGACTCCAGGCCATCCACCGATCCAGCCTTGAGGTGGCGCAGCGTGTCGCTGATGCGCATTTCCGTGCGGATATCGACGCCCTTGAGGATGCCGCCCTTCTGCATCATCGGGCCGGAGAAGAAGATCGGCGAGTAGAGCGCCGGTCCCACGGCCACCACGTGCGGAACCGCCCGGATCCGGGCCGCGAGAGCCTCCCAGTTCTCGATGCCATATTGCGGATCCTTCTGCTCGATATTGATGTGCGCCATGGCTCCCAGCAGATTATTTTGCAGGGTAATACGGAAGCCGTTATTGATGGCCAGGGCCACCACCAGCGCCATGACGCCGGCCGCCACGCCGATCACCGAAATGGCGGTGATCACGGAGATGACCGCTTCTTTGCGGCGGGCGCGCAGGTAGCGGCGCGCGACAAAGAGCTCGAAGGTTGAGGCCGGCACAGGTTAGCTCCCGTCGAATTCGCGGAGGCGGGCGGCGAGGCCGATGGGACCCTCGGGACGCAGCAGCGGAAATAAGATGACATCCCGGATAGAGCGCGATCCGGTCAGGATCATGGTGAGGCGATCGATGCCGATGCCTTCCCCGCCGGCCGGCGGCATACCGTAGCTGAGGGCGCGGATGTAATCCTCGTCCATTTGATGCGCTTCGTCGTCGCCGCGCTCGCGCATGGCGATCTGCATGTCGAAGCGGCGGCGCTGCTCCTGCGGATCGTTCAGCTCGGTGTAGCCGTTGGCCACTTCCATGCCGGCGATGTAGATTTCGAAGCGCTCCACAAACGCCGGATCGTCGGGCTTGTTCTTCGACAGCGGCGAGGTTTCCACCGGGTAATCGTAGATGATGGTGGGCTCAATGAGCTGATCTTCGGCGACGCGCTCGAAGATATCGGCCAGGGCTTCGCCCGCCGTGGGCTTGCCGGAGTTGGCTAGCAGCCAATCGGGATCGCGAACATGGTCCAAGGTGGGGCGGCCGTCGCCTTGCCAGAATTCGACGATGGCCTCGCGCATAGTGAGGCGCCGCAGACAGCCGAAGTTCAGCTTCTGGCCTTCGTATTCGACCTCGGTGCCGCCGGTGGCGTCGCGCGCCACCTGCGCCAGCAACTCCGCCGAGAGATCGATCATGCCGCGATAATCCGTGTAGGCCTGGTAGAACTCCAGCATGGTGAACTCCGGGTTGTGCTGGGTGGATAAGCCTTCGTTACGGAAGTTGCGGTTGATCTCGTAGACCCGTTCCAGCCCGCCCACCAGCAGCCGCTTCAGATACAGCTCCGGCGCGATGCGGAGGTACAGGTCGATATCCAGCGTGTTGTGGTGCGTGGTGAAGGGACGCGCGGTGGCGCCGCCATAGAGCGGCTGCATCATCGGCGTTTCCACTTCGACAAAGCCGTGGCCTTCCAGTTGGCGGCGCAGCGAGGCGATAATGCGGGCGCGCGTCAGGAACACGTTGCGTACCTCCGGATTGGCGATCATATCCAGATAACGCTGGCGGTAACGCGTCTCGACGTCCTCCAGACCGTGCCATTTCTCGGGCATGGAGAGCAGCGTTTTGGCCAGATATTCGAGGTGTTCGACGTGGACGCTCAACTCGCCCGTGCGGGTGCGGAAAAGGTATCCTTCGACGCCGATGATGTCGCCCAAGTCGATGAACTGGTAGATGGCGAAGTCGCGTTCGGGGATATTGTCCTTCTTGACGTAGATCTGCAGGCTGGCGCCGGCCTGCGCCAGATGCGCGAAGCCCGCCTTGCCCATGCGGCGCAAGGTCTGCACGCGTCCGGCCAGGCGGACATGCACCGGCGGGGCAAGCTCCTCCGCGGTCTTCGATCCATATTCGGCCAGAATAGCGGGTATCGTGTGGGTGAATTCGAAGCGCTGGCCGTAGGGCCGGAAACCGAGCTCGGCAATCTCGCGGGTACGCTCCAGCCGTTGGCGCAGCAGATCATCTTCTAAAGACAACTCGTTCTCCTAAGGGATTTCGGATACTATGGGCCTTGACCCGATCAATCTCTATTATTATTCCAGCCTACAACGAAGAACGGCGGTTGCCCGCAACCCTGCGCCGGGTGATCGATTATTTGCGGCGCGGCGAATGGATCTTTGCCGAGATTGTGGTGGTGGATGACGGCTCGCGGGATGCCACGGTAACGGTGGCAGAAAAAATGGCCGGTGAGTTCCCCGGCCTGCGCGTGTTGCGGAATCCGGGCAATCGCGGCAAGGGCTACGCGGTGCGGCACGGCATGATGGACTGCGCCGGCGAATGGGCGTTGTTCACGGATGCGGATCTATCGGCGCCGATTGAGGAACTCGATAAGCTGTGGCAGGCCGCGGAGCGGGAGAGCGCGCAGGTGGCCGTGGGGTCGCGGGCGCTCGACCGGGGGCTGATCGGCGTGCACCAGTCCTGGTTCCGTGAGAACGCCGGGCGGTTCTTTAACCTGGTGATGCGGATCATCACAGGACTGCCGTTCCGCGACACCCAATGCGGATTCAAGCTATTCGAGGCGCGCGCGGCGCGGGAGATATTCCGCCGCCAACTGCTGGATGGCTTCGGCTTCGACGTGGAGGCGCTGTTCATCGGCCGGCGTCTGGGCTATCGCGAGATCGAGGTGCCGGTGCGATGGAACGACGTCGCCGGAACGAAAGTGAGCCCCTGGAAGGGCATCACGGCGTTTGCGGATCCGTTCGCGGTGAGGTGGAACCACGTTCTGGGACGCTACCGATGAACACCGGATCCGGCCGTTCACGATAATTCGAGGCGGAGCAGCGCGTCGGGCGGTATCTCTTCAAAGCGCAGTTCGGCGATGCCCGGACGGGCCAGCCAGTGATTGCGCAGAACGGCGAACAGAGCGGCGGCGCCCAGGGACGCCAGAACAGCGGCGGTGGCCGCGGGACTCTTGAGCGCGTTGCGCTCGCCCACCGTGCATGCCACGACAACACCGAAGACCATGTAGATCCAGAGCAGGAAGGTCACGTTAATATGCGACCTTCCGGGCAAGTAGGAACAGGTGAACGGAATCTTCTGTGCGCCGCCGAAGGAGAATTCCGCAAGAAAGACTCCAAGGAAGCCCAGCACGGCCAAGTGGGCGGCGGCCTGTCGCCACGGCCAGAGGGAGAGGAGAACGACTGCCGAAATCGCCCACGCCGGCGCGACCGATAACGCGAGGAGCGCGCGGCGGCGGGCGCGCAGGCACGATCGGCCGGCGCAGAACGGCATCACGCGAAAGATCCAGTTGGCGCGCAGATCGAGGGGCAGCGAGAAGACTACGCGGACGCCCACCACCCAGAATCCCATCAGCACAATGGTGGAAGCCAGCAGCGGAACCGACGGCTGGTGCCATTGATCGCCGGTGGTGGGGCCGGAGAGGTCCAGGGGCGCATTGAGGAACAGCAGCGAGAAGGCCAGGCCGACGCCCAGATAGAAGGCGAAGATCATGCGATGCTGGCGGCTGCGGAAGAGGCTGCGAATGCTGAACTGGGCGATGGCGGTTTCGAATGGAGGGCCGAAGCGCGGCAGCCAGGGGTGCTTGAAACCTGGTGTAATATCAGGCTCCTCCACGATCTTGCGAAGCGTGCGGAGGTAGGCCGCTCCATACGTCAGGGCGGTTGCGGCGACCGCTACGAGCAGGCCGATCCAGGCACGCTGCGCGAAGAGTGCCAGCGCCGGATGGAGCGAGCCGCTCAACTGCTGATACAAGCCCACGAACCAATAGGAAGGCACCCACGAAATCCACGGCTTTTGGGGGCCGGCTACCAGCACCGTGACGGGCGATCGCTGGAACAAGTAGCCGGTGACCAGCAGGCAGAAGACCGCCATTTGTAGGAACCCGGACACGCGCAGAAACCATCGCCGGGGAAGCAATTGGGCGGCCAAGCCCTGGAGGCTGAGGACCGCGCAGAAGGTGAATGCGCCGGCCGCCAGCATGGTGATCCAGTACGCTGCGTAGGAGCGGATGGGGCCTGCGGGGGGCACCGAGACGGGCGTGAGCGATAGCGCCGGTTGTCCGGAAAGACGCTGGCGGACATGCTCGCCGAGAAGGGGTACAAACGGAACCGCGAGGGGCGCGGCGTTCATCAGGACGACGGCAGCCCAGTCACGCTGCGGGTTGAAACATGCGTCGCTGGTGAAACCGCCGGTGCCGCCTTCGTGCCAATAGACGCCGGTCCCGGGATCGTATTGCCAGGCAAGGGCGATGCGTACGTTGCCGGCGATATCGGCACGCAGACGTTGGGACTCCGCCAGCGCCGCGCGTAGTGTGGTCCTTTCCGGATGCAGTTGAGCTTCGAGATAAGTGAGCATGTCGCCGGCAGTGGAGTGGAGTCCGCCGGCGCTGGCGTAGGCATACGCCAGGTCCCAGGGCGGAGTGCGGCGCCGCTTTCCGTCATAGCCTTGCATCAGGCGGCTGCGCAGTTCGGGAGAAAGCGAGATGGCCGTATCCTTCATTCCGAGCGGGCCGGTGATCTCGTTTTGGAGAAGCTCCGCGTAGCCGGCCCGCGCGCGATTCGCCAGCGCCGCCCCCAGGATGGCGAAGCCCAGATTGCTGTAGAGGTATTTCGGATCCGCGGGCTTTTCCAGGCCGTGCCGCTTGATGTAGTCGTAAAGGTCCGATTCCCGATAGTTCGTATAAGTCTCGCGCTGGTAGACCGAGCCGCCATTATCCGGCATGCGCGGCAGGCCGGAGTGATGAGTCGCCAGATCGAGGAGGGTGATTTGGAGTCCGTGGGACGGCCCGGCGACGCCCGGTGGAAGGAGATCGCGCGCGGCGTCGCGTAGATCTACCTCGCCTTCGGCGGCCATTTTCGCGAACAGCAGACCCGTGAACGTTTTGGTGATGGAACCGATTTCGAAGAGGGAATCGGGTCTGGCGGCGCCATAAGCCAGGACGCGGCGCTCTCCGTGGTCGGAGATACCGATGACGATGCCCGCGCCGCCATCGGCCGCCGCCAGATCGAGGCGGCGCAGCATGGGCGCGATATCGCGGCGCATAACGGCGGGGAAATCGGCGGCGCGCACTGGCGGGAGCGGCGGATCGAAGACCAGGGCGGGCGCGGGGATGGGATCGAACTGCGCAAGTGCCAGCGGCCAGGCGAGGCCCGCGAGCGCGTGCAGGGACGCCAGCGTCAGACCCAGCGCGCTGGCTACCGCGGCGATTTTGGCCAGGAACAAGGTGCGGGCGCGGACGGGAAGCGGCCCGAGCACCAGGACATCGCGGCGGTCCGGAAAAGTGGATTCCCAACTGAGAACCGCGAACAGGCCTACTGCCAACATGGTGGTAGCGATGAGGAAATGCTCGGCGGTCCAGGCGCCGACTATGTGATACAGCGGGGGAAGGCGGTCGTCCCTGGCCGTCGCGGCCCACATCCCGGCCCCCATCGCGAGGATGACGCTGAAGAAAATGAGCAACGCGGCGAACTGTCCCAGCAGCGTGCGGCTATCGCCCTCGGCGTGGGCCGACAGCAGATCCAGATCTACGATCCGGAACAGGAACTCGCGGTAGAGGACGCGGAATTGAAGTCTCTTCACGGTTGCGCCTCACGCGCGGATCAGGTCCGCGATCTCACGGGAAACGGCGGCCGTATCCTGCTCGATGGCCAGTTGCGAGAAGACGTCCTCCAGGCTGGCTGCCGAGCGCAGAACCCGCAGATGCTCGATCGAATCGTCGGCCACGACTCTGCCGCGGTGCAGGATAATCACGCGTGAGGAGACGCGTTCGACGGTTTCGAGCTCATGGGAACTAAAAAGGACCACCTTGCCGCGGGCGGCCAGTTCCTGCACCAGGCTGCGCAGGACCAGCGCGGAGGAAACATCCAGGCCGGAGAACGGCTCATCCAGCAGCAGAAGATCGGGATCGTGCAACAGCGCGCCGGCCAACAGGATCTTCTGGCGCATGCCTTTGGAGTAAGCCGAGATCGGCGAGTGGCGGTCGGAGTGGAGCGACAGCAGCCGCAGCAGACCATCGATGCGCTCCGCGGTGCGCTTCTGGGGTAAGGCGCGCAGTTGAGCCACCATGGTCAGGTACTCCAACCCGCTCAAGTGCGCATAGAGATTAGGCTCCTCCGGCACGTATCCCATCCGCTGCTTGTGGGCGATCAGGTCGCGGCGAATGGGCTGGCCGGCGAAGAGGATCTCGCCCGACCCGATCTCGATGAGCCCGGCGATCATCTTCATGGTGGTGGACTTTCCGGAGCCGTTGGGACCGAGATAGCCGGTGATTTCGCCCGCGGGGGCGAAGAAGCTGACGTTATCCACGGCCAGGACGCCGGGGAAGCGCTTGGAGACATTACGCAGTTCGAGCATGGGGTGCCGCCCTCCCGCGGCCGGAGATCCACCATCATTCGACACCGAACAGGTCCGGTTGGTTCCGTACCCGATGCACGACCGCGTCATTTCAGGCGGGCGAGGTCCGCGAGGCTGAGCCGGCCGGTATAAACCGCCATGCCCAGGGCCGCGTGGACGTCCATGGCCAGAAGGGCCCGGACTTCGTCGATCGTGGTGATGCCGCCGGCGGCGGTCACTTCCAGCGCGGTGGCGGCGCGCAGGCGGCGGAACCAGTCCAGATCCGTGCCTTCGAGCATGCCTTCTTTATCGACATACGTGCAGAGGAAGCCCGCGCAGTAGGGCTCCAGCGCGGCCAGCACCTCTTCGGCGGTGAAGCGCGTGGCTTCGCGCCAGCCTTTCACGACGATGCGTCCCTGGCGGGAGTCGAGCGCCACGATCACGCGTTCTCTGCCGACCATAGCCGCAAGATCGGCGAGGAATGCCGCGTTGACGCCATCGGCGGCGAAGGCAGCGGTTCCCACGATCACTTTGTGCGCACCCTGATCGATGAGCGTACGCGCACGATCCACGGTGCGGACTCCGCCGCCAATCCGCGCGCGGGCATGGCCTGCGATCAGGCGCACCAGTCCGTCGTTGGATCCGGTGCCCATGGCGGCATTCAGGTCGATCACCTGGATCTCCGGAAAGGCTGCGAAGCGGCGGAGCATGGCGAGGGGCGTGTCGCCTTCGAGGGCCTTCTCGCGGCCCTGCACAAGCTGAACCACTCTTCCATCCATCAGGTCGATGCAGGGGAAGATCATTCAAACCCTCCGCACCGGAACGCCGCTGCGATCCAGGAACTCTTTGAGATCGGCGATGCGCAGCGTGCCGTAATGGAATACGGAGGCAGCCAGGGCGGCGTCGGCTTCGCCCTCGGTGAGCACGCGCAGGAAGTCGTCGGGGCTGCCGGCTCCGCCGGAGGCGATCACGGGGATGCGGGTGGCGCGCGAGATGGCGCGGGTCAGTTCGCAATCGAAGCCCTGCTGCACGCCGTCGCTGTCCATGGAGGTGAGCAGCACTTCCCCCGCGCCCAGTTCTTCGCCGCGGGCCGCCCAGGCGACGGCGTCGAGATCCTCGCGGTCGCGTCCGCCGCGGGTGTAGACGTTCCAGACGCCGGGCGCACGGCGGCGGGCATCGAGGGCCAGCACGACGGCCTGGGCGCCGAATTCGCGGCTGAGTTCGGCGATCAGCTGGGGACGGCGCACCGCCGCGGTATTGACCGAGATCTTGTCCGCGCCCGCGAGCAGGATGGCGCGCGCGTCCGCCACCGAGCGTATGCCGCCGCCGACGGCCAGCGGAATAAAGACCCGCCGCGCCGTGCGCGCCACCACGTCCGCCATAATGGCGCGAGCGTCGCTGGACGCGGTGATATCGAGAAAAACGAGCTCGTCCGCGCCTTCCTCGTTATAGCGGGCGGCCAGTTCGACCGGATCCCCGGCATCGCGCAGGTTGACGAAGTTGATGCCCTTGACCACGCGGCCGCCGGTCACGTCGAGGCACGGAATGATACGTTTGGCGAGCATTATGCCAGTTCCACGAAGTTCCTGACGATGCGCAGGCCGGCAGGGCCGGACTTCTCGGGATGGAATTGCACGCCGAAGATGTTGCCCGATTCGAGTGCCGCGGTATAACGGATTCCGTAGCGGCATGTGGCAGCCGTGGCGCTCACCTCCGGCACGTAGTAACTGTGCATGAATATCACGAACGTTCCGGGGGCCAGTCCGGTCAGGAGCCGCGAATCCGGACGCGCGTCGATCTGGTTCCATCCCATGTGCGGCTGGCGAACAGCGGCGGGGAAGCGCCGTACTGCGCCCGGGAAAAGTCCCAGGCCGCGCGATTCGGGGGCCTCCTCGCTGGCCTCGAACAGCGCCTGCAAGCCCAGGCAAATGCCCAGAAACGGCGCTCCCGCGCGGATGCGGTCGAGCAACACATCGCGCACCTGCAAATCGTCGAGCGCGCGCATCATCTGGCCGAAGTGCCCGACGCCCGGCAGGATGATCCTGGACGCGGCGCGCAGGCCGGCGGCGTCGCGCACCACGGTGTAATTCGCGCCGATTTCGGTCAGCGTGTTCTGGACCGAGCGGAGGTTGCCGGCGCCGTAGTCCAGGATGGCAATCACAGCAGACCCTTGGTGGACGGCAACTGATCGCGCAGGCGCCGGTCGGTGGAGCAGGCGTATTTCAAAGCCCGCGCGAAGCATTTGAAAATCGCTTCGATCTTATGGTGGCTGGAACGGCCGTACATCACGCGCGCGTGCAGATTGGCGCCGGCGTGATTGACGAAGCCGCCGAAGAAATCTTCGACCAGTTCGGTTTGCAGATCGCCGACCAGGCGCACCCGCACCAGGTCGCGGTAGACCAGCGCCGGCCGGCCGCCCAAATCCAGAGCCACAACGGCCAGCGTTTCGTCCATCGGCAGCACGAAATAGCCCGCGCGATTGATGCCGCGGCGGTCGCCCAGAGCCTTGGAGAATAGCTGCCCGAGGACGATGCCCACGTCTTCCACGGTGTGATGCTGATCGACGTCCAGGTCGCCGCGGGCGGTGAGCTTCAGGTCGAAGCCGCCGTGCCTGGTGAACAGCTCCAGCATGTGATCGAAGAAACGTATGCCGGTCGAGATCTGGTATCGGCCCCGCCCTTCAATTCTGAGCGTGCCGCCGATCCGGGTTTCTTTGGTGTCGCGTTGGATGGTGGCGGTTCGCATCAGTTGAGCACAGTCTCCAATTGATTGATATCGTCGATTATGCCCGCGGCGTTTTCGGCCTGGAAGACGGCGACCAGATCGGCGCGGCGGGGGCTGGCGGGCGAGGCGATACCGATGAAAGGCACCCCGGCGGCGCGGGCCGCGCGCGCATCATCCACGGTATCGCCCACGTACCAGATCGGGCGATCGCCGGCCGCGGCCGCGATTTTCAGCAGGCCTTCGGGGGCGGGCTTCTGCTCGGTTACATCTTCCAGGCCGACCAGGGGATCGAAGCGCAGCGAGGCCGCGAAGCGTTTCAAGGTAACCTCGGCTTCCCAGCGCATGCGGCCGGTAAAAATGGCGAAGTCGAAGCGTGCGGCGAGACGGTCGAAAAGTCCCGCGCCCGCAATCCAGCGTTCGCGCAGGATCAGGCCGTCGGTCCCGTTGCCATGGAAGAGATGCTGAAAGTAGTCGACCACCGTCTGAAAATCGACGTTCACGCCATGCTCCGCGATCACGTGATGCGAGAGCTTCCAATCGTCGTTGAAGCCACCTTGGTTCTTGTAGTCCTGTATCCGGGCGCGGGAAATGGTGACGCCGGTGAAATGCGCGACAGTGCGCACAATCGCCTCGCGGTAGGATTCCGTGACGTCCACCAGCACGCCGTCCATGTCGAAGACGATCAGCGGGCGGTCCATATTTCCTCCAACGCCGAGAGCAGATGCCGGGTCTGTTCGCGCGTGCCCACCGTGATCCGCACGCAGCCGGGCGCCTCGTAACTGCGGTCGCGCACCAGAATGCCGCGCTCGCGCAGGCAGTCGCGGATCTCGATCGCGCGCCGCCCCACGCGGGTCAGCACGAAATTCGCCGAACTCGGCACGAAACCGATCCCCAACTTCTCCAGTCCCACACACAGCAGTTCGCGCGCGGCCAGCACCTCCGCCACGTAATTTTCGATGTACGCCGTATCGGCGATGGCCGCCTCCGCCGCCAGCACCGCCAGCGCGTTCACGCTGTAAGGCGATTGCGCCTTGTGCAGGCAGGCGATGTTGGCGGGATGCGAGAACAGGCAGCCCAGCCGCATGGCGGCCATGCCGTAGACCTTGGAGAACGTACGGCTCACGAACAGGTTCGGAGAGCGCGCGATCTGTCCCAGGGCCGTGACGCCGGAGAATTCGAAGTAAGCTTCGTCGATAAACACGACGGCCTTGCGTGCACGCTTCAGGATGCGCTCGATCGCCAGCAGGGACAGGCCGGTCCCCGTGGGATTGTTGGGATTGGCGATCAGCACCGCGCGGGTAGCGGGCGTAATGGCATCGAGCACCGCGGCCAGCGGGAATTGCATGTTCGGGCCGTCGTAGTCGATCTCGCGGATTGTCGCGCCGGCGACTTCCGCGTAGAAGCGATACATGGCATAGGCGGGCCGCAACAGCAGCGCTTCCTGGCCGTCGTCCACGTACGTGTTGATGAAGATCTGAATGGCTTCATCGGTGCCGTTGGTGAAGACGAACTGCTCGGGCGCGACGCGAAAGAACCGGGCCACCGCGGCCTTGGCTGCGCCGTATTCCGGGTAGACGGCCAGCCCCCCGGCTTCCAGGCGCTGCTTCAAGAACTTGATTACCCGCGGCGAGCAGCCCACCGTATTTTCGTTGAAGTCCAGGCGCAGTTTGCCGGCGCGGCCCGCGGTGGGAGGAGAGTACGGCGCCATGTTGAGTACGGCGTCGCGCGGCCGGATTGCGCCCTTGGGCAGCTTAGCCACGGAGCCGCACCTCGACCGATCGCGCGTGTGCTTCCAGTCCTTCCGCGCGCGCCAGCGTGATGATGGCGGGCGCCAGGGCAGCCAGTCCCCGCCGGCTCAAGCGCTGCACCGAAATTACTTTCAGGTAATCGGCAACCGAAAGGCCGCCGCGCTGGCGGGCCACGCCGCCGGTAGGCAGGACGTGATTCGGCCCGGAGGCGTAATCGCCCGCGGCTTCCGTGCTGAACGGACCGATGAAGACGCTGCCCGCGTGGCGGACGCGTGCGAGGATGGTCTCGTCAGGAATGCTGAGATGCTCCGGCGCGAAGCGATTGGAGATCTCGATCGCCTCGGCCAGCGACCGGACCACGACGATCGCGCTGTTGCGCCGGATAGCCTTGCGCGCTGTCGCCGCGGTGGGCAGATGCGCGAGCTGCCGGGTGACCTCGGCATCCACCGCCCGCGCCAGGCGCCGGGAAGTCGTCAGCAGGATGGCCGAGGCGTCTACATCGTGTTCCGCCTGCGCCAGCATGTCGGCGGCCAGGTGGCGCGGATCGCCGTCGGCGGAAATGATCAGAATTTCGGTGGGCCCCGCGACAAAGTCGATGCCCACTTCACCGGCGAGAATCTTCTTGGCCGCTGCTACGTAAATGTTGCCCGGTCCCACGATGCGGTCCGCGCGCGGTACCGAGCGCGTGCCGAACGCGAACGCGGCGATGGCCTGCGCGCCGCCCATCTGAAACACATGGCTGACGCCCAGCATGTGCGCCACTCCCCAGATCTCGGGCACCGGCCGGGGGCAGGCCACACAGATGTTGGTCACCCCCGCCACCTGCGCGGGAACGACGGTCATCATCAGAGTGGATGCCAACGGATAGCGGCCGGCTGGAATATACGCCGCGATGGTATCCAGGGGGCGGACGACCTGGCCCAGTTCGATGCCGGGAGCGAACCGGCGCCGCATCTGGGCGGGGCGCTGCAATTCGGCGAAGGCGCGGATGTTCGCGGCGGCAGTCTCGGCGGCGGCGCAGAAGTCCGCCGATAGCGACGCGGCGGCTTTCCGCAAATCGGATTGAGAAACCAGCACCGTCTTTCGCGACAGCCCGTCGAACCGGCGGGCATACGCCAGAAGGGCCGGGTCGCCGCGTTTACGCACGGCTTCCAGAATCGGGCGCACCACCGCTTCGGCTTCGCGGAGCCGCGCTTTGCGGCGGGCCATGAGACCCGTCAACTCGTGCGGAAGGCGGATCATAAGACGATTTTGTTCAGCGGATATTCCACAATCCCTTGTCCGCCGGCCTGCTTCAGCCGCGGGATGATGTCCCGCACAGTGGACTCGTCCAGAATGGTGTTGACGGCCAGCCACGCTTCGTCGCTGAGGTGCGAGATAGTGGGCCGCTTCAGGGCGGGCAGTACTTCCAGCACGGCCGCCAGGTCCTTCTGGTGGACGTTGAGCATCAGCCCCACTTTGCCCAGCGCATTGATCGCGCCCTCCAGCAGCATGCGCATGTCCTCCAGCTTGCGCCGCTTCCAGGGGTCCTGCCAGGAGTCGTGATTGGCGATGAGCTGGGTATTCGATTCGATTACCGTGTCGATGATCTTGAGCTTGTTGGCGCGCAGCGACGAGCCGGTTTCCGTGACTTCCACGATGGCGTCGGCCAGGATGGGCGGCTTGACTTCGGTAGCGCCCCAACTGAACTCCACGCGCGCATGGACGCCGTGATGTTCCAGGTAACGTTTGGTGGTGCCGACCAGCTCGGTGGCGATGACTTTACCTTCCAGATCGCGCACCGACTGAAACCCGGAGGATTCGGGCACCGCCAGCACCCAACGCACTTTGCCGAAACTCTGCTTGGAGTAGACCAGATCAGCGACGGCTTCCACGAGCGAATCGGTCTCGGCCACCCAATCCCGGCCGGTCAGGCCCGCGTCCAGGATGCCGTCTTCCACGTAGCGCGCCATCTCCTGCGCGCGGATCAGCATGCATTCGATTTCGGGATCGTCGATGGCCGGGAAATAGGAACGGCTGCTGGTGGTGATGGTGTAGCCCGCGCGGCGAAAGAGGTCGATGGTAGCGTTCTCCAGGCTGCCCTTGGGAATGCCGAGCTTCAACCTCATGCCTGGCTCCCGTAGACCGCCGCGGGATCATAAACCCGCGGCTCGGACTCCACCCACTCGCCGCTCTCCAGACGGCGATAGAAGCAGCTATGGTAGCCGTTGTGGCAGACCCCCGGGCCGAGCGCCTCCACGCGCACCAGCAGCGCGTCCTGGTCGCAATCGGTGGAGATCTCCTTGACCAGCAGCCGGTGCCCGGACGTCTCGCCTTTGAGCCAGAGCTGGCGGCGCGAGCGGCTGTAGAAGGTGGCGCACCCGGTTTCGACGGTGCGGCGAAAGGCCTCCTCGTTCATGAAGCCGAGCATGAGCACGCGGCCCGAAGCATAATCTTGAATCACGGCGGGAATCAGTCCGCCGGCCTTCGAAAAATCCAGATGCATGCGCTTGAGCAATAAAAAAGCCCGCCGGGGAATCCAGCGGGCGTCCTTTCTTATTTCGCTTGATCGAATCAGGATCGCGCCCGCTGCCGATGAATCAGGCCGTGATGGTGATGGCGGGCGGCGGGGGATGCCATAAAAGGCGATTATATCAGAGGAATCCGTCGGCGGGCTACCCTGCTCCCTGCTCCGTGAAGATGCTCCAAAATAATGTCACCCCTTAACTGCAACGAAATTATGTCACCCCCTGAGAAGCTGGAGGGTGATCGAGTTGAGTCAAAGGGAGTTGCAGCGGGTGAAAGTCATCGAGAACGCCGTGGCGGGCCATGCCACGGTGGCGGAGGCGAGCAAGCTGTTGAGCTTGAGCGTGCGCCAGGTGCAGCGGCTGAAACGAAGATGTGTGCCGGGGGAAGTGGATTGGGCGCGGCATGGGAACCGAGGGAAAAGCAAGCCATGGCGAGTGGCGGAGCGAGTGCGGGCCAAGGTGTTGCAGTTGGCGGCCGGCAAATACGCCGGATTTAACGATTCGCACCTGACGGAGAAGTTGCGGGAACAGGATCGCGTGCCTCTGAGCCGGGAGACGGTGCGGCGGATCTTACGGGGCGCGGGGCGTGCCTCGCCCCAGCAGCGGCGAGGACCGCGCTATCGGTCGCGGCGGGAGCGGAGACCGCGGCGAGGGATGCTGGTGCAGACCGATGCCAGCCGGGAGATGTGGCTGGAGGAGAGGGGGCCGGCGCTGACCCTGATCGGGTTTCAGGACGATGCCACCAGCGAGGTGCTGGCCGCGCGCTTTCAACTGGAAGGGGAAGACACGGTGGGGTATTTGCAAGTGCTGCGGGAGATGGTGGAACGACACGGAATTCCGCTGAGTCTGTATCGCGACCGGCATAGCGCATTTCAGCGGAATGACCAGCATTGGAGCGAGGCGGAGCGGTTGGCAGGACAGCAGAATGCGACGCAGTTGGGGCGGGTATTGCAGGAACTGGGGATCGCGCAGATTGTGGCGCAGACGCCGCAGGGCAAAGGGCGGATCGAGAGATTGTGGAAGACCTTTCAAGACCGTCTGCGGAGTGAATTGCGGTTGGCCAAGGCCAAGACCGTGAAACAAGCCAACGCCGTGCTGGGGCAATTCGTGGAGGCGCATAACCGGAAATTCGCCAAACCGGCGCGGGAGGCGGGTGATGATTTTCGGGAGTTGGAGCAGAAAGTGAATCGCGATCGGCTCTTCAGTCTGCGCTACCACCGCACGGTGGGGCACGATCATACGGTGAGTTGGGGAGCGCGCCGTATTCAACTAGCCGACGTCCAGGGGCAAGGTTATGCGGGAAAGAAGGTGGAGGTCAGCCATCAGCTCAATGGGGAAGTGTACGTTTGGCTGGAAAATGTGTGCTTGTATCAAGGTCAGGCGCCGCTGGAGCACGCCGTGGGCTTAGCACCCCGGCGACCGGTGATGAGTTCCCGGCCTAAACCAAAGAAGAAGCGGCTGCCGCGCATCTATACCCTAGGCGGCCGGGCCGCGCTGGCGGTGCGCTGATGAGGTTTTACCTTGCTGCCGCAGGCGGTCGGGGCGGTGGGAAAGTGGAAATCCTGCTTTTGGATTTCCACTTTTCCGCGGCCCTCATAAAAGATTCTTTGTTTTTGTTTGCCTTGGTTTCAGTTAAAAGACCAACCAACCAGGGGTGACATAATTTCGTTGCAGGCAGGGTGACATTTTATGGTTGCATCAACACCCTGCTCCCTGCTCCCTGCTCTCTGAAGATCGTGGGGACCGGCCGGTTCGGGTGAGCAGCGGCGCGGTATGATCCGCCCCAAAAATCCATTAACAGGTATTGCTACCTGGTTCTAGTTTTTGTGGTAGACTGTTTCCGGCCGATAGGCCCAAAGGAACGACGGCTGTTTCGGGAAACCGGAAGGAGGATGTCGTGCACCGGTTCCGGGTGTTGTTGTCAGTCATTTCAGTTTGTGCCTCCGCACAAACGCCTCCAAGATTCACGATTCAGGATTTAGGCTCATTGTCCGGCATGCCGTCGTGCGTTGCCAGCGCCATCAGTCAAGCCGGCTTGGTCGCCGGCGCCTGTGGGAACTTCGCCACCGGCGCGGAAACCGCGTTCGTGTATAGCGGCGGCGCCATCATCGGTCTTAGCGTCAACCAGCAGACCCAACTGGCGCTGCCCACCGTCATCAACGACTCCGGGGTGGTTGCGGGATTCCTGGCAACGCGAAACAACGTTGAAAGCGGCAACTTCTCCATCACGCCGGTCACTTCGTTTCTGTATCAGAACGGCAGCGTCCAGCAACCTGCCGGAACGGATGCCGGTTTTATTCCACTGGGCATCACCAACACGGGAATGCTCTCCGGTTGGCTGGGTGGAAACGGAAGCACCAACAATTTCATGTTCACCGACGCCCTCACCTGGCAGTACTCCACCAACGTATTCACCCAGCTTGCCACGATGCCAGGCATGCCGCTGGCCGCGGCCATGCGGATGAGCAGCGACGGTACCTGGATCGCCGGCGGCGTCGGAGCGGGGAAAGCCTCCACGCATACACCTACCGCAATCGTGGCTACGTTGTGGCATAACCTGATTCCACAGACCTTCCCCCTGCTGAGCGGCTACCAGTATGCTGACGCCTTCGATGTGAACGACTCGGGAGTCGCCGCCGGCGCCGCGTTCACGGTGGACGTGAACGCGGACTCCTACACTCCGAACGGATCGGCGCACGCCGTACTGTTCAGCAATGCGAGAACTACGGACTTGGGCGTGCTCCCCGGAGATGTCAGCAGCCAGGCCGTAGGGATCAACGACAACGGCTGGGTGATCGGCTTCAGCAGCAACCAGGCTCCGCTGAATACGTTGCAGTTCGGCATATACACCATCCCGGTGGGTGCCGAGAGCATGCTGGCGAACTTCCGTGCGTTTCTTTACGTGGGCGGCACCATGTACGACCTGGCCGCGCTGGTGGAGAACAACTCGGGTTGGACGCTGCCCTTTGCCAACATGATCAACAACGCGGGACAGATCGTGGGCACCGGCCTATATGGCGGGGAGATGCATGCGTTCGTGTTAACGCCGGTAGCCGCGCCGCAGGTCGCGGCGGTCACGGGCGCCGGGCTGAGCGTGCCGGCAGTGACCACCTTATCGCCGAACGGGATCTTCACGGTGTGGGGCGCCAACTTCGCCCCGGCCGGAACGGCTCGCTTGTTGGCCGCCTCAGATATCGTCGGCGGGGCGCTTCCCACCAACCTGGCCCACACCTGTGTGGAAGGCGGCGGCACGAAGTGGACGCTGTCGTATGTCTCGCCCGGACAGATCAATGCGCTGGCGGGACCGCTGCCCACTTCGGGAACGGTGCCGGTGTCGGTGGTCGCCAATTGCGGGACGGCGGACGAGATGGTCAGCGCGCCGTTGAACGTGCCGGTTGCCAGCGTCGCGCCGGAGTTCCTGTACTTCGTGCTGGAAACCAACGGACAGAATCCGGTGGCGGCTATCGAGGGATTGCCGCCGTATACCTATGTCGGGCCGCTCGGCCTGCTGCCGGGAGTCACATTCACACCCGCGCGGGCGGGCGATGTAATCGTGGCATTCGGTGTCGGATGGGGCGCCACGAATCCGGAGCAGACCATTGGTGTAGAGGCGTCGGGGGCGGCCCAGATTGCTGCGAATTATACGCTCACGGTCGGCAACGTTCCTGCCCAGGTGTTGTATGCGGGCGTCTCACCCACCTATGCGGGCCTTTACCAGATCGACTTTTATGTGCCGGACGGACTGCCCGCCGGAAACCAACCCATCGTGCTGACGGTGAACGGCGTCAGTTCGCCCACTGGGGCATATATCGCAATCACACAATAGCTGCCGCCGCGCAGCGCGACATTTTCGCGGTGGGCGCCGGCCAGGCTTTCCCCTTCAAATAAAGAGATAATAAGGTTCTGAATACTTGTGCCTGGGTGCGCCGCCTGCCACGGATGCTGCCGCCCCGCAGCCTACCGGCCGTCGTCGGGCATAAGCACATCCGGAGAGTTATGCGTCTCAGCCATCCCACCGCACCGCCGCCCTCAACCGCGGCATGCCTCCTGTCGATAACAGCACTTCTGACCCTGGGGACGAGTTGCCGCCAGTCCGACGCGCCGCGCGCGGCATTTGGGCCGCCGGAGGTCGCTGTGGCCGTGGTAACCCAGCGTGATGTGCCCACGGTCCGGGAATGGGTGGGCACGCTCGACGGCTACGTGAATGCCGAGATCCGCGGACAGGTCATGGGTTACCTGCTTCGCCAGGCGTACAAAGAAGGCGCGTTCGTCCGGAAAGGCGATCTGCTGTTCGAAATCGATCCCCGGCCGTTTCAAGCGGCTTTGAATGAAGCCAAAGGCCGGCTGGCGCAAGCCCAGAGCAGCGTGCAGCAGGCCGAGGGCAACCTGGCGCAGGCCAAGGCCAGGCTGGGCAAGGCGGAACTCGACGTCAAGCGCTACGCGCCGCTGGTAAAGACCAAGGCCATTAGCCAGGAGGAAATGGATAACGCGGTGCAAAGCCGCCTGGAGGCCCAGGCTTCGGTGGATGCCTCGGTAGCCGCCATCGAGACCGCGAAAGCCTCGGTCGTCGCCGCCCAGGCCGCGGTGTACGACGCGGAGGTGAAGCTGGGATTCACCAAAATCAGCGCGCCTGTGGAGGGAATCGCCGGGTTGGCCCGCATCCAGGTCGGCGACCTGGTAAGTCCCACAGGCAACCCGCTGACGACTGTATCCACTGTCAATCCGATTAAGGCGTACTTCACCATCAGCGAGCAGGAATATCTGGCGCAACAGCGCGCCGGCGGGCCGGACCGGTGGGCCCGAAACCTGGAACTGGTGCTGGCGGACGGATCGGTGTATGCGCACAAGGGGTCGTTCTACATGGCGGACCGGCAGGTGGACGTAGGCACGGGCGCACTGCGCATGGCGGCACTCTTCCCCAACCCGGGGAACGTGCTGCGGCCGGGCCAATACGGACGGGTGCGCTGCGTGATGGGCGTGCGCAAGGGCGCGGCGGTGGTGCCGCAACGCGCCGTGATGGAACTACAGGGCGCCTACCAGGTGGCCGTGGTCGATGCGCAGAGCAAGGTCACCATGCGCGCGGTGCGGGTGGCGGATCGCCTGGGCAGCTTATGGGTCGTGGAGGAGGGCTTGCAGCCCGGTGAACGGGTGATCGTGGAGGGCCTGCAAAAGGTGCGCACCGGCGTGGTGGTGATTCCCAAGATGCTTGCGGCGGAGCCGGCCGGAAAGTAAGCCCTATGTCCAGGTTCTTCATCAGCCGGCCCATCGTGGCGATGGTCATCGCCATTCTTACGGTGTTGGTGGGCGTAATCTCGATGGTTTCGCTGCCGGTAGCGCAGTTTCCGGACATCGTGCCGCCCGAAGTCACCATCAACGCCACGTATCTGGGCGCCGACGCGC
>DATJYO010000052.1:0-55862 GCA_035499555.1 Bryobacteraceae bacterium | reverse complement strand
GTCCGCGACTCGGCCGGCAACCTTTACGGCACGACGTCTTTCGGAACCGGAGGGCCGGGCTCGGTCTTTAAACTGGATTCCGGCGGAAACGAAACCGTTCTCCACAGCTTCACCAACGGCGCCGACGGCGGCCAACCGGCTGCCGGCGTGGTGCTCGACGCGGCCGGCAATCTCTATGGAACTACCTCTGGCGGCGGTCCGGCAGGCGCGGGTGTCGTGTTCAAAATCGATCCCATGGGCAATGAGACGGTATTGTGCGGATTCGCCAGTCCGGTCGATGGCGGTTCGCCTTACGCAGGTGTGATCCTCGACTCGGCCGGCAACATTTACGGTACGGCCAGCACCGGCGGCGCGGCGAATCTCGGCGCCGTGTTTGAACTGGATCCCTCCGGCGACGAAACCGTGCTCTACAACTTCCAGGGCGGTACGGACGGATACAGCCCCTACGCCGGTCTCGTCCGCGACTCCTCCGGCAACTTCTACGGGACCACGGTCACCGGCGGACCAACGCAGGCCGGCATCGTTTTCAAGCTGGCCCCCAACGGTCGCGAGACCATCCTGTACACCTTTACGGGTGGCGCGGACGGCAAGAACCCTTATGCCGGTGTCATCCGCGATTCGTCCGGCAACCTCTACGGGACCACCTATTCCGGCGGCGCATCCGACAGCGGCGTCGTCTTCAAAATCGACAGCTCCGGCCACCAGACGGTGCTCTATAGTTTTGCGAACGGCATCGACGGCGGCTTTCCGGAGGACGGCCTGATCCGTGACTCGGCCGGCAACCTCTACGGTACAGCCAGTACCGGCGGCGCCTCCGGCGCCGGGGTCGTGTTCAAGCTCGACAATGCCGGCCATGAGACGGTGCTCTACAATTTCACCGGCGGGACCGACGGCGCGCACCCCTACGCCGGCCTGGTCCGCGACTCGGCCGGCAACCTGTACGGCACTACGCCCTACGGCGGGAATAAGGGCTACGGCGTGGTCTACAAGGTCACCCCTGCGGGCAGCGAGACAGTGATTTACAGTTTCAAGGGTACTGCGGACGGCGCCAATCCGCAGGCGGGTCTGCTCCGCGATTCGGCGGGCAACTTGTACGGCACCGCGCTGCACGGCGGCGCGGATTCGGCGGGCGTCGTCTTCAAGGTCACGCCGGGGCATACTGAGTCCGTGTTGTACAGTTTCACGGGAGGCGCCGACGGCAGCCTGCCTTTTGCCGGCCTGGTGCGCGACGCCGGCGGCAACTTCTACGGGACCACATTTTACGGCGGCGCCGCCGGCGGCGGCGTGGTGTACCAGCTAACTCCGGCAGGCGTCGAGACCGTGCTCTACTCGTTCAGCGGCGGCAGCGACGGGGCCGGACCCTTTGCCGGCGTGATCCTCGACTCGTCCGGCGATGTCTTCGGGACTGCCTCGTCCGGCGGAACGAAGTTGGGAGGCGTGGTTTTCAAGGTCACGCCCTGACCTAATAAGAACAGCCGCGCCATCTGGCGACTCCGCCCGCCATCTGCGCCACCCGCGCCCACAGGTTATCCGGCAGGCGCAGGTCCGGATACCGGCTCTTCAGCAGATGTACGGTTTGCGCCTGGCAGGAGGCCAACGTGAACCGGTCGATGTCCGGCACGCCGGTCAGGGCGATGGCCAGCACGTTCGATCCATCCGACGCCACCGCGCGCGGGTCCGCGCCGTGATCGAGCAGCAGTTCTACCAGCGGCGTGTACCCGTATCCGGCGGCCATCATGAGAGCGGTTTCACCGCCGCGGCCGCGCTGATCGACCTGCGCGCCACCCTCCAGCAACGCGCGCGCGGCGGCGATCTGATTCTTGTGTATGGCGTGCATCAGAGGTGTCCAGTGGTTCACGCCGCCGCGAAGGTTGGGGTCGGCGCCACGCTGCAAGAGCGCTTCCACCCCGCGCACCGATCCGCGGCGGGCGCAGATGATGAGTGCGGTCAGGCCGCTTGGGCTCTTCTGATTCGGATCCGCTCTGTGCGCCAGCAGCCACTCGAGCGTCTCCAGGTCTCCGCCCGCGGCCGCCCGGATCAGGGCGGGATCGGCCTGCGAACCGCAGCCTGCGAGCAGCAGCACCGGCAGCCAGAGCAACTGTCGCCGCATCGGCATAACCGTATCTTACACGTATTACTTTACAATGTCAAGTACTCTTCGTTATTTGAATCGGCGGCCGGGCTACGGCGCCACTTCGAGCGTCACCGTCACCGTCGCTTGCACCTGAATATTCCCCGCCTCCACCGGCGTCGGCTGTGCCGGACCCGCCATGGCCATCATCGGCATGGGACGAATCACCTGGGGTTCCCCTTCCTCGGCGGATAATACCCGCACCACCTTCAGTCCCAGCGCGGCGGCGATGGCGTCGGCACTGGCGCGCGCCTTCCGTGCGGCTTCCGCCAGCGCCCGCGCCCGCACCGGCCCCTCGTCCTTGAGCAGAAACTCCAGGCCGCGCACGTTGTTGGCCCCCGCGGCCGTTCCCACGTCAATCACCTTGCCCACGTTCGCCAGATCGTCCGTCGTGATCTCGACGGTGTTGGACGCCGTATAACTCTTCACCACCGGCTGCCCGCCTTCCCTCGGGTAGGTGACGTTAGGGCTCAGGGCGTAGCCGCTCGTCCGAATGTTCGCGCCGGCGCCCAGCGAATGCCGCAGCGCCGCCAGCAGCGCTTCACTCTTTGCGGCATTCTGGGACGCTGCATCCTCGGCCCGGGCAGCCTGCGTGACCACCCCGATGGAAAGCCGCGCGCGGTCGGGCTGGGCCGTTACCGTAGCATCGCCGGTGGCGCGTACGTAGGGGTGTGCCATCCTCTCTACCGGCTGTGCGCAAACGAACAGTGCCCCCAGCAGCGCCAGCCATGCGGCCCTCAGCGTTTCATCTCTCATAATTCCATCATGCTCCCTCCCGCCGGCACCGGCGGGGTCGCGCACCGGAACCGGCCCGCCAACGGTATCATCCGATCATGGATTCCTTCCGCCAGCATGCCTCACCCGCGGGTCCGGAGCGTCCGCCGGTTCCGGAGCCAACCTTGGCCGAGCGCGCCCGCACCCTCGTCCACCTGGAGCGCCTGGGCACGCTCTCCACGCATTCCCGTAAACAGCCCGGCTTTCCTTTCGGCTCCGTGATGCCCTACGCCGGCGACGATTCCGGCCGCCCCGTATTCCTGATCAGCAGCATGGCCATGCATACGCAGAACCTGCGCGCCGATGCGCGCGCCAGTCTGCTGGTCGCCCAGGAAAGTGGCGGCGATCCGTTGGGCGCGGCCCGTATTACGCTGGTCGGCGAAGTGGCGCCGGTGCCCGCGCCGGAGACCGAAGGCGTGCGCGAACTGTATCTCGGCCGGCACCGGAATGCCCGGTCCTGGGTGGAGTTTACAGATTTTGCCTTTTACCGCATGCAACTGGCGGACGTCTATTTCATCGGCGGATTCGGCGTCATGGGTTGGGTCTCGGTGGACGACTACCTGCGCGCCCGTCCGGATCCATTAGCCGAATCCTCCGCGGGCATTCTGCAACACATGAATGCGGACCATGCTGAAGCGCTGGTGCTGTTGGCGCACGCCGCGGGCGAACCGGGGGTTGAGTCTGCCGACATGACCGCCATCGATCGCCTTGGTTTTCAACTCCGTTTGCGCAGCGGAGACCGCGTGCACGGCATCCGCATCGCCTTTCCGCGGGAAGTGCGCAATAGCCAGGAAGTACGGAACGTACTAGTCGAAATGGTGCGCGCCGCCCGCCCCAAAAGATAACGGGATTTTGTGACCGTATTTTAGCGGAACAAAGCCACTTGCATCCGAAGCAATTATAAGTTTAAGATCATGATGTGGAGAACTCCGAATTGGAGGCAGGTGAGGAATGATCTACTCGCGGTCCGCTGAATACGCAATTCGGGCGTTTGTGCATTTGGCGCAGGTGCCCGAAGGGAAGTACGCGATGGTGAAGAACATCGCCGAACAGGAAGATATACCCGCGCACTTCCTGGCAAAAATCTTGCAGCAGCTTGCCAGAAAGGGACTCTTGCGGTCCAGCAAGGGGCCGACCGGCGGCTTTGCCCTGCGCGTAGCGCCGGAAGACGTCAAGCTCTGGGATATCGTCGAGGCCCTCGACGGCATGTCCCAGTACACCGCCTGCGCCAGCGGCCTCGCGGAGTGCTCCGATGAGATGCCTTGCTCGATGCACGATAGCTGGGTGGCACTCCGCACGCGTATCATAGATTATTTGGAGCGGAACACCATCGCCGACCTGGTAAAGGCGCTGGATCAAAAGCGCAAGAGCCTGGCCAAACAGCGTAAGCCCCGGCGTCTGGTGGCAGCCCGCAGATAATCCGCTGCATCTAATATAGAGGAGGGCGCCGATGGGCCAATCTGTTTTGGTCCCCATGGTTGTGGAGCAAACATCCCGTGGGGAACGTGCTTACGATATCTATTCCCGACTGCTCAAAGAGAACATCATATTCCTGGGGACGCCGATTGACGACAATGTCGCCAATCTGGTGATCGCCCAACTGCTTTTCCTCGAGGCCGAGGATCCCGAGAAGGACGTTTCCATCTACATCAACTCGCCGGGTGGCTCCATCACGGCGGGCCTGGCAATCCTCGATACCATGGATTTCATCCGTCCGGACATCGTCACCATCTGCGTCGGACAGGCAGCGTCCATGGCGGCCGTACTGCTCGCCAAGGGAACCAAGGGCAAACGCTTCAGCCTCCCGAATTCCCGCATCATGATCCACCAGCCCTCCATGCAGGGCCTGGCCGGCCAGGCGGCGGATATTGACATCTACGCCAAGGAGATACTGCGTATGCGCGAGACCCTGAATACGCTCCTCGCCGACGCCACCGGCCAGCCGGTCGATCGGATCGCCCGCGACGTGGACCGCGACTACATCATGAGCCCCGAGCAGGGCGTGGAATACGGCATGATCGACCGCGTCATCGCCAGCCGCGATCTGGTGCCGGTCGCCCTGACCAAGTAAAATCCATTCGCCTTTCCGCCGATCTATAGGTTGTATGAACGTCACCGGTGTCGAGTGGCGGGACCTGGATCCGCACGATCCGCGGTTCACACCGGGCCGGCGCCCGAAGCGCGCCCGCAGACCGGAATCGGACCAAGAGGAAGATATCCTCGATTTGCACGGCGAGGCGGACTCTCCCCCGGCGGAAGCCCCGGGCGATCCTCCGCCGCCCGCCGGTGACACACCGGAGCGATTTTTTTAATCCTGATTTTGCCGGTACTTGGCGCTGCCCCGCACGCTCCCGGTCGCAACTCGTGTGTGATCGTGTGAGCAAGAAAGGGCGCTGCGCTCACCTGGGGGCGCCCTATGAGGGGCGCTATTTGGGGGCGCTTCTCCCGTCCACGGCCGGCTTCCGGTTGCCGGCTGCGGTGATTCCGGGCCCGGAGCCCCTGAGCAAGGCTCGCCAGGCAATTGACGACGGTTGCCTGGACGGGTGCCACGAACCGGGGTAGGCGGCCCTGGTTCCTGATCCGGTTCATCACGTCTGATCTCCCCTGGGGACGGGGGAGGTCAGGCGGGACGGTCTCAGACGCTGATCGAAGCCTTCGCCAGGATCCCTCCGTCGCACACCAGGTGCGATCCCGTCACGTAGGACGACTCATCCGACAGCAGCCAGACCACCGCGCGCGCCGGCTCCTCCGGCGCAGCCAGCCTCCCCAGCGGAACCTCTTCGCAGATCTTCTGCCGTATAGCCGGCCGGTCCGGCGGCTCCACGTTCGCCCACATCAGCTTGGTCTCCGTGGCGCCCGGGACCACCGCGTTCACCCGTATCCCGTATCGCGCGTAGTCGATGGCCATGCACCGCACCAGCGCCGAGATGCCGCCCTTCGACGCGCTGTAGGCGCCCGCCGCGCCCGCCGCGAACGACACCGTTGCCGCGGGCGACGACGTGCACACGATCGAACCGGGCTTGCCCCCCGCCAATAACTGCTGCAAAGCGTATTTACAGGTCAGGAACACACCCGTCAGATTGGTGTCGATCACCCGCTGCCAGCGCTCCGCCGGCAACTCGTGAATGAGCCCGCTGGCGTCCATCCCCGCGTTGGCGAATGCGCCGTATAACGGCCCCAGCTTTTGCCCGATCTCCGCGAAAGCCCGCGCCACGCACTCCTCGCGCGATACGTCGCACTCCAGGCCGAGCGCCGCATCCGCGCCCGCAGCCAGCGCATCGGCGGCCGCCTGCGCCGCTGACGCGCCGTCGATATCCAACGCCGCCACCCGGTCGCCGCGCGCCGCGCACTGCATGGCCACCGCCCGCCCGATGCCCGCGCCGCCTCCCGTCACCACGATGGTTCTCATGCCGGAATCCTCTTTACCGCTTCCGCGATTTGCTGGTTATGGCGTACGTTGTGCAACGGTATGTACAACAGCCAGTGATGTACGTTCAGTCGATTGAAAATCGGAAACGGGTGTTCGGCCAGATGATCTTTCACCGGGCCTTCCAGTTGCGCCACCAGGTCGAGCGTGCGCTGCCGGCCCTTCCGGAAGCGTGCCAGGCTCTCCTCGCGGCTCCAGCCGCGGCTGGGCTGTAACAGTTCCGGCGCGACGGCCTTGCGGCTTCGATCCGGCAGAACGGCGCCCAGAAAGCGGGTTTTGCGGGCATCTTCCGACGCCCAATCGGCGCTTGCCGGCGAAGCCAGCGCCTGCTCCACCCGGCTCAGCATCGCGATTTCGCCGAGCACCAGGTGCTCCACCGTCTGTTGCACGCTCCAGCCGCCGTCCGCGGGCGCGGCCGTCCATTGCGCATCGCTCACGCCGCCCACCAGGTCCAGAAATACGTCCTCGCTATCCCGCAGCAGTTGCCTCAAATGCGCCCGTTCTTCTGCCGTCAGACAGGCTCCGCCTGGAGTCATCATCGTTACTCTAGCGCGGAATCACCGGCAGCACCAAAGCCGACGGATGCTGGGCATCGTGATAGATCCGCTGGCTGGCTTTCACCATGCGGACCCCGCCCGCGATCGGTTCGCCGGTGTTCGGATTGCGGTCGAAGCGCGGAAAATTGCTGCTCGAAACATACAGCCGGATGCGATGGCCGGCCTGGAAGAGATTGCCCGTGGCCCAAAGATCGATCGTATACTTGTAGATCTTGCCCGGCTCGATCGGTTCCGCGCGCTCCGTCGAATCGCGATAGCGCGCCCGCACGATCCCGTCGGTGAGGAACCGCGCATAGCCGGATGGCTCGACGTCCGCGAGCAACGCGGTGAAGTCGGTGTCCACCGCCGAGCTGGAGGCGTAGATCGTCGCCTTCACCCAACCGGTGGCTTCCACGGCTTGAGCCAGCGGCGGCGTGGAGAAGATCAGGACGTCCGCCCGTCCCTCGTTCGGCCTCTGATCGGCAGGACCCGGCGGATACTGATCGTTGCCGCAGCACAGCCGTCCCCCGATGGTCGGCACCGGATGGGCTGGATCGTATTCGTAACGGTCCGGCTCTTCGGCGCCGGGCGCGTCGGTCGAAAGCATACCCGGGTGCAGGTAGTAATTTGTGTACCGCGTACGCTGCAGGGGAAACTCCTGCTCGTCGCGCCAGGTGTTGGCGCCCATGATAAAGAGGCGTACCGGCGCGCCCGTGGCGTATTCGTTACGCTGCCCCTTAAGCGCATAGTCGGACCAGCGCAGAATCGTGGCGTCGGAATCGAGCACCGCCTGCTTGCCGAAAGTGACGTCGCCGATCTTGCCCTCTGGCGACGTATTGGCGTGCGCCCACGGCCCGATCATCAGCCTTTGGTCCGCCCGCGCCGGCGACGAAGCCCGCATTCCCTCGTAATTCTCGAGGGTGCCTTTCAGAAAGATATCGTGCCAGCCGCCGGAGTGGAGCGCTTTAATATTCATTTGCGCGTAGTGATCCGAAATCTTCCAGGCCTTCCAATAATCGTCGTCGCGCTCGTGCGCTACCCAATCGCGGAAGTACGGCGCCAATGCGGAAACCGGAGGCAGTTCCAGCATGCGGTAGCCATCCACCGGCAGATCCGCCACCCAAGCCTTGGGATTCTCCAGGCCCGCCGCCTTGCGCCGCAGTGTGTCCACCGCCAGGCCGCTCGACCACGAACTGGCGAACCATTGCATCAAGGCCCCGCTCTGGTAGGTCCAGCCATCGTAATATTCCGACGCCGTCACGTACGGTTGGATGGCTACCAGGTGGGGCGGGTTTGCAATGGCGGCCAGCATCTGGGTGGCGCCTACGTACGAGCCGCCGAACATGCCCACTTTCCCGTTGGAATACGGCAGCCGGGCCGCCCACTCGATGGTGTCGTAGCCATCCTGGCTTTCGTAGCGAAAGGGATAGAACTCGCCCTGGGAATCGAATCGCCCGCGGGTATCCTGGATGATGACCACATAGCCGTGGGCCGCCATCGCCGCCGCGGAACCGGCGCCGCCCGCGCGGTTGTACGGCGTGCGCTCCAGCAGTACGGGGAACTTGCCTTCCGCCTGCGGATGGTAGACGTTCGCCACCAGCTTCACGCCATCGCGCATCGCGACGGCCACGCCGTCGTCGATCGCCACCCGGTAGGGCTGGCCGTAAGCGCCGATTGCCAGTGTCAGTGAGAAGAGAGGAACAAATACGCTGCGCATGGGTAGAATGCTAGCGTAGCGCGACGGAGCCCTCCTGATAAATCGTGGCCCCGCGCTTAACCGTGCGTTGCACCAGGTTGACGCCGAAATGGCACGGTATTTCGCGGTAGTCCGCGGCGTTCAGCACCACAAAATCGGCGGGCTTGCCGACCTCCAGGGAACCCGCTACGCCCGCTGCGCCGATGGCGCAGGCGGCGTTGTAAGTGGCCGCGCAAATCGCTTCCGCCGCGCTCATGCCCAGGTGCGCGCAGGCCAGCGCTACCACGGTCTGCATACTGTACGTGCTGTTCGAGCCGGGAAGAAAATCCGATCCCAGCGCCACCGCCGCGCCGGCGTCGATCAGCCGGCGCCCCAGCGAACCGCCCGCTGCGCCGCACCGGAACGTGGACGCCGGCAGCAGCACGGCCAACGTGTCCGAAGCGGCCAGCAGTTCGGCCTCGGCCGCCGCGCCGGCTACGCGATGGACGCTGCGCGCGCCCAGTTCCACCGCCAGCCGTACGGCCTCGCTGCCCGAACAGCCGTTGGCATCGATCTTGAGTTGAAAGCCCAGGCTGCGCGCCGCCTCCACGTACCGCCGCCGCTGCTCCGCGTCGAAAACCGGCTCACCGCAGCGCACCCCCACAAAACGGGCCAGCGATTTGCGCTGGATCGCCGGCAGCATCTCCGAACAGAGCCACGCTACGTACGCCGCCGGCGCGCCCTCCCGCGCGTCCGGCACCCACGGCGGATTCAGGTAAGTTGACGTTACATCCGCCGGCGCCCGATGCAGGCGCGCCTGCACCCGCAGGAGCTTCAGCTCGGTTCGTTGATCCAGCCCATATCCGCAGTTCGACTCCAGGCTGGTCGTGCCATGGCGAATCATGCCGTTGACGAAGTGACGCGCCCGCGATTCCAGGCGGCGCGCCGACACGCTCCGCAGCAGGTGAAACTGCGCGTCCGCATATGTGTCCCCATCGTCCTGCGGGAGGGTGGCCCACACCAGTTGCGCGTGCGCATCCACGAAACCGGGCATGACCACGCGGCCCGTGGCATCGATCTCGAACGATCGGCGCGCGCGGTCGAGGTTCTCAATGCGCCGGCTGGGACCCACCTCGGTGATCCGGCCGTCTTCGATCAGCATGGCGCCGTCGCGAATGATGCCGAGATCGTTGAGCGCAGATCCGCGCCGTGGCTCCTCGAAGCCGTGCAGGGTTATCAGTTGCCGCGCCCCTCGCAGTAGTAAGCTTACAGACATTCGGCGGAACCTTGCCTCCAATATAACAGTGTCCGGCGGGACGGTAACTTGATTCCGGGACTTATCCGTGTTCATCTGTGTTCATCCGGTTTGCGATCTATGTCGCGTACCCAATTGAAGACCCTGGAACGAGTGCTCTCCAAATCCGGGCTGGGATCGCGCACGGACGCGCGCCGCTGGATCGGCGCCGGCCGCGTGCGGGTGAACGGCAGACTGGTGCAGACACCGGACCATTGGGTGGATATGGATCGCGACCGCGTCACCCTGGATGGCCGGCCGGTGCGCGCCGCACGCAAGATCTATCTGCTGCTCTATAAGCCCAAGGGCTACATCACGACTTACAAAGACCCCCAGAACCGGCCCACGGTTTACGATCTGATCGCCGATGCCGGCGCCTGGCTGGCGCCCGTCGGGCGCCTGGACCTCGATACCAGCGGCTTGCTCATCATGACCAACGACAACCAGTTTGCCGAGCGCCTGACCAATCCCGACTACAAGATCCCCAAGACCTACCAGATCAAGTGCGCCGGTCTGCTGTCCGACGAACAAATCGAACGGTTGCGCACGGGTGTGGAACTCAGCGACGGCCCGACGCGTCCGGCCATGGTGGCGCGCCTGCGCGATTCCGGCAAGCACACGCACCTGGAGATGACCATCACCGAAGGCCGTAACCGGCAGGTACGCCGCATGCTCGAGGCGGTGGACAGCAAAGTCCTGAAGCTGGTCCGGGTGGCGATCGGCCCGGTGCGGATTGCCGGTCTCGAGATCGGCAAACGGCGGCATCTCACTGAGGCTGAAGTGACAGAGTTAACCAGAGGCCGCTAACATCACACATAACCCGCCATCTGTGCGCCACCTGGGTACAATAGGCCTATGCGTACGATAGTTCTAGCAGTACTCATCGTCGCCGTACCTTTGGCGGCATTAGGGCAGCCGGGAACCTGTTCCGGTATGAGCCTCGGCCCGCTCGCCTCGCTCAACGGATTCGTGCCGTTCCCTGCCAGCAATCCGTGGAACACGAATATCGCCAACGCGCCGGTGGATCCCAACTCGGCGAACCTGATCGACTACATCGGCGCCAATGTGACCCTGCATCCGGATTTCGGCGCGGGGCTGTACGCCGGGCAAACCATGGGCATACCGTATCAGGTCGAAGCTGGCACGCAGGCGAAGGTGCCGGTCAAGCTCACCGCATATCCCAGCGAAAGCGATCCCGGGCCGATGCCGATTCCGTCCGGCGCCCTGATCGAAGGCTATCCGCATCCGGGCAACGGCGACCGGCACGTGCTGGTGCTCGACCAGGGCGGCTGCTGGCTGTACGAGCTGTATCAGGGATACGACAAGAGCGGTAATTGGTCCGCCGGCAGTTCCGCCATCTGGGACATGACCATCAACGAACAGCGTCCCTATACCTGGACTTCGGCCGATGCCGCCGGCCTGCCGATCTTTCCGGGACTCGTGCGCTACGACGAAGTGGCCGCCGGCGTGATCAAGCACGCCTTCCGCTTCACCGTGCCGACCACGCGGGAAGCCTTCACGCCGCCCGCTTCCCATTGGGCGTCCAGCGTGACGGATCCCAACGCGCCGCCCATGGGCATGCGCCTGCGGCTCAAGGCCGGTTTCGACATCTCCGGCTTCTCGCCTGCCAACCAGGCGATCCTGACGGCGCTGAAGCAGTACGGCATGATCCTGGCCGATAACGGCAGCGCCATTTATATCACCGGCATGCCGGACAACAATTGGAACAACGACGATCTCGGGAACCTCAAGACGATCACGGCGTCGAATTTCGATGTGGTGCTGATGAGCCAGATCTACACGCCGTCGAATGTGCCTGCCGGGCCGTCACCCAAGGTGGTGAGCTTCACCGCCAATCCCGGCACGGTGAGCGCCGGCCAGCCCGTTACCCTGACCTGGAATGTGACGAATGCCATTTACAACATCATCAGCCCGCAGGTGGGACCCGTGCGCGGCACAAGCATCGTTGTAACTCCGGCCAAGACCACGACCTATCACCTGTATTCAACCAATCAGTACGGGCGGAAGATCGCGCAGGTCATGGTCACCGTTCAGTAGAGGCCGCACTGGCATGGCGGGCCAGCTTGATGATTGGGCCATAAGCCTCCTTGTCGAACGGCGGGCATCCCGTGGGCGACTTATGACGCATGAGGTAAGTGCAGTAGGTAAGTGTCTTGCAGCAGCGGCGCTCGTCTAACTCGCCTTTGTCGAGCGCGTCGCGGGCGAAATCGGGATATGCCAGGGCGCCTCGTCCCACGCCGAAGAAACGGATGTTCCCGGCGGCGATATTGTACGCTCCGGCGTTGATGGCGTACTTCTGCAGCCAGCTATAGCCGGTGCCCACGATAGGCATGTCCGGAAAAGCTTGCTGCAAAGCGGCGGCGATGCGGAAATGACGTTCCACTCCGATCAGCGGATGCTCCGGCTGCTCATAGTTGCCCTCGTCAGGTTTCTCGAAGGGCCGGCCGATGTGCGGGTTGTAGTAAGGCGAGCCCAGCGAGATATTCAACAGCTCGACGCCCCAATCGCGAAGCCATGCGATAACCTGCTTCACTTCGGCCAGATCTTCCTGTAATGGATTGGCGGAATCCACGCCCCATCCGTAGCGATAAGGTGTCTCGAAGTCACAGCCGAAAGGCACGCCGTCGAAGGCGTTGATGCGCACGGCGATGGTCAAGCGGCTGCCGAACGCGGCCCGTATCCGGCCGATCACGTTCTGCAGCAGGCGCACGCGGTTTTCGAGCGGCCCGCCATAGCGTCCGGGGCGCGTCTTGGCGCCCAGCAGTTCGCTGATGAGGTAGCCATGCACGGCCTTGACGTCCACGGCCTGAAATCCGGCCTCCAGCGCCAGGCCCGCGGCCCGCACGTAATCGTCTTCCAGGCGCTCCAGTTCGTCGTCGGTGATTACGGGATAATCAGGCGGCGTTCCGGTCTTCATGTCGATGTGCGGATTGTGATACGCGATGATCCGCCGCGGTACGCTGTAGCGCCCCGAATGCGTGAGCTGGATGGGCGCCAGGGTGTCGCCCAGCACTTCTCGCAAGCGGGCGAACTCGGTCACGTTTTGCGGCGTGATCCAAAGCTGGCGGGCGTTGGCGCGTCCGTCTTCCCGTACCGCCGTGGCTTCGAACCAGATGAGCCCGGCGCCGCCCGCGGCGAACCGCCGGTACCGCCGCCAGGTCAGCTCACCTGGCGCGCCGGCCGCCGTGCCGTCGCAGCCTTCCATGGGCTGGATGGCGATGGAATTCGCGGTGGTGAATGGCCCCACGCGCACGGGCTGCGCCAGCACGCGGCGTACCTCCGCGGGGTCGGCGATAAAGCGGACGTGCGGCGCGCCCTCGGCTTCAGCCGCGCGCTGCAACTCGTCCAGAGTTTTGTAAACGAAATGCCTCATCGGTAGCCTGCCGGCGCGGCAGTATCATGATGGCCAGCGCGCCGATCACCGATATGGCGAACACCGCGCCCATGGCGATCTGATAACTGCCGAACCGCTCGCGCAAAAGAGAAACGAAGTAGGGAAACCAGGTCTGCCCGATCGTATTTACAGGCAGGATGATGGCCATGGCTCGGGCCAGCGTGTTGACTCCGAACTGCTCGGCCGCCATCAGGGGGATCAGCATGTAGTCGGCGCCCATGCCGAAGCCGAACAAGACCGCGAACGCCACCGGCGAGCGTGACGGGCTCACGGTCAGGAGCATCGGAATGGTGGCCGCCACCAGAAAGTAGGTAGCGGTCATGACCCACTTCTTGGAGAAGCGGTCCGCCAGGCCGCCGATCGCCAGGCGGCCGGCGATACTGGTCGCCAGGATGGTCATCGACGCGACGCGCCAGGTGGAATTGAGCAGCGCCAACCCTTCCCGGGTCCGGTCCGAAAAGCCCTGGTCCAGAAATACGAACTTCATGTGGAAGTTGACCGCCCCGATGGCGCCGATGGAGCAGAAGCTGCCCACCAGCAGCAGCCAGAAGGCGTAATGCCGCAGCAGATACGCAAAGCTGAACGGCTCGGCCTTGTTTTCCGCGGGCGGCGCGGGGTCGCCATCCGGATGCAGCCCCTGGTCGGCGGCGCGGTCGCGGATGGCGAAGATCGCCAGCGGCCACGCCAGGAACATCAGCGCGCCCCAGATCACCAGGGCGGTATGGAAGTTGGTGCCTTCGGTGAGGGGCTTGACGATGTAGGAGCCCAGGAAGCCGACCAGTCCGACACCCACGTACAGGATGCCCATGGCCTTGCCCCGGTTGCGCCGGAACCAGTGGGAAATGATGAGCTGATGTGGAATCGGCCCGGAGAGGATATAGCCGACGGTGTACAGGAACCACATCGCGTAATAGACCCACAGCGCGCCGTGCATGGTGCCGAAGCCCACGAAGGCGGCGCAGGTGAGGGCCGTGCCCACCAGGATCAGCTTGCGCGGGCTGAAGCGCGGCACCAGCACCGGCCCGACCCATAACGTCAGCAGCGCGGCCAGCGGAAAGCCGAATGTGATCTGCCCTTTGGTCCAGTGGAAGGAGCGCTGGAAGTAGTCGTAAAAGAACGGCATGTTGTAGTAGGGCAAGCCCACGGCGATGCCGAAAGTCAGGAACGCCGCAAGGGTCACCCACCAGCCGTGGAAGGTTTTGCGCATCGGGGCAGACTCCAGTATCACATGGGGACGCGGCGGCGGGTTTTACCCGATCGCGGCTACCCCCATCAAACATCGGCCAGTTAACGAAATTGAACTTACCCTGGCTGGCTTTGGCAGACTAGGCTGGAAAATGGTGGCCGTGTCATCCCGCGCGACGACGAAGCTGGCGCTTGTCCTGACCCTGGCGAGCTTGTCTGCGTTGGCGCAGATTGTGCCGCGCGAACCGACCCTGGTCCTCGATATAGATGAGTCCGGGGCTCAGCGCGCCTGGCTGACCGTGACGCCGGTGAGCGAGCCGCTCGCCCAGGCATTCGCCAAGGCCGTGGGCTGCCCGCCGGACGCGGTCAAAGGGCTGGACCCGTACTCCCGCGGCCTGCACGCGGACTGTCCTTCGCATCTGCGCCGAAAGGGTCTCATCTGGTCGGCGCACTGGGACCTGGCGCCTTTGAATGCCGAATTGATGCGGACCGGCGCCGCCACCATGGAGGTCTATATCACTCACCCGCGATCGGGCTTCTCGCGGGTACAGCCGGCGGCCCTGTCCCAATCGCACGGCATCGGACTTAACGTCAGTTATCATGGCGACCTGGCCCTGCGCGGCCTTCACGAGATCAAGCTCGAAACCGGGTTCGGGGCGCAGCAGATCTGGGTTTTGGCGGGGGTTGCGGGCGTCATCCTGTTGCTGCCCCTGCTGTTGATACCGGCGCGCTCCGGGGGGCCTCTCCCGGTACTGGCGGCGGCCCACGGACTATTCTGCCTGGGCGCCACCATCTGGCTCTGCGCCATTCTGCCCCTGAATGCCGCTACCCTGGTATCCGCTCCCTGGAGCCTGGCAATCACCGCGGCGCCCCTGCTGATCTCGGTTTGGACCGGAGCGCGCATCGCCGGCGGACCCCGCCGCCGCATGTACTTCTGGCGCGGCGTGCGCTCGGTCGCCATTCTGACCTTGATGGCCGACATTCTCAGCCTGGGCCGGTCCCTGCTGCTCTGGGGCGTCTGCTGCATCGCGGTCGTTCTGGTCAGCCTGTGGCGCCTGCGCGGCGCCGGAGGGCAACACAGCGAGCCGCTGGCGGAGGGCGAATTATGGGTCCGCGTGCGGCAATTGGCGGCTCGGGCCGGCACCGCCATCAAGAGCGTGCACGTGCTGGTCGGCGGGGAAGACCGGCCGGCGGCCTTCGCCACGCGCCTCCGCGGCGTCCTCATCACCGCCAGCGTGATCCGCGCGCTGCCGCGCCGCGAGGTCGACGCCATCATCGCCCACGAACTGTCGCACGTCCGCCGGCCCCCGCTGGCGACTGCCAGAGGAGCCGTACTCTTCCTGCCCGCGGCCATCGTCCTGGCCTTCATGGTGCCGGCCACTCTGCCGTGGATGCCTTTGCTGTTACCGCCGGGTTTTCTGATCTACCGGGCCATGCGCCGAAAGAACGAACGAGTCGCGGATGCCGACGCCCTCGCCTGGTCCGGGGATGGTGAAGCGCTGATCTCGGGCCTGGTGCGCGTCACTCTGGCCAACGAGATGCCGCTGGAGTGGCCGCGCTGGGTACGGCTCCTCATGCCCCATCCATCGACCATCGAACGTGTGCACGCGATTGCGGCGGCGGCGCGGATCCCCGAGGAGCGCGTCCGGCAATTGCTGGCGCCCGCCGCGGCCGCGCCGGCGGATTGCTACCATTTGCCCGTCCCCTCCGCGCCCGCCGGCCTCGCCCTTACTCCCGCCGTGCGCGCGCGTCTCAACGTGAAATTGTCGTGGACGGCCTTCGCCCTGCCGATCGCCTTTGGCATTGCGGCGCCGTTCGTGGGCTTTATCGCGGCGTTCGTAATCGGCGCCATCGGGACGTTGCTGGTCCTCGAATGGATCCTGCTGCGCGCGCGCGCCCATGTGCGCTCGGAGCTGGCCGGACGCCCCGGCGTGTTTGCCGGTTTCAGCCCGTCGATCGAGGCCCGGCTGTACGACGGGTCGTACGACTACGATTGGGGCTTTGCATCCTTCGAGAACGGCCAACTGGTCTTCAGGGGCGATCGCTGCTCCTGGAGCGTGTCCGCGCAGGAAGTCGAGCGTATCTGGCTGGCCAACGGACCCTTCCAATGGGTGCCGCGGCCGCTGGTCTGCTTCCGGACCAGAAGCGGGGCGGCCTTCTCCCTGCGTCCGTTCGACAAGGCCTTCGGTCCCGCCGCGCGGCGGGCTGCCGCCAGGCTGCGCGAGCATGCCAGCCAGTGGCATTCGGCCGCCGCCGCAGAGGATGGGAGCACGCCCGGTAACTTCAATTTCGCGTCCGTGGCGGGACGGGTGCCGGAACCGTACACCTGGCAGATGTTTCTGCGTTCTCTACCGCGCTACGCGGTGTTCTCTTTGTTCGCCAGCACGGCCCTGCAGGTGGGCGCCACCGCCAGCAATTGGATGAACTTCGGACGCTGGTTAAGCCCGGTGCTGGTCACTTGGAGTCTGGCCTTATTCATGGCGTGTCCCAGCCTGTGCCGCAGCCGCCAGCCCAGGCGCGAGAAGGCTGCCCCAGCCGCTTCCGAAAGCCTGCCCGCAAAATAGGGGCGCGATCTCGGCGCGCCGCGGCGCGACCTCCGGCCCTGGTCAGGCATCATAGAGAAAGGAGAGTTCTCATGAGTTCTACGCCCAGTGTGGCGTCTCAGGCCACCCCCTATACTATCGAGCCGGCGCATTCGAGCGCGCACTTCAAGGTCCGCCATCTTATGATCGCCAACGTGCGCGGCGAGTTTTCCAAGGTCAGCGGCACCGTGAGATTCGACCCCGACAACCTGGCGGGATCCGGCATCACGGCGGAGATCGACGTGGCTTCGCTCAACACGCGCGAGCCCGACCGGGACAACCATCTGCGCAGCGCGGATTTCTTCGATGCCGCGAATCATCCGACGATGAAATTCGTATCCACAAAGGTGGAGCCGGACGGCCCGGAGGGCTACACGGTAAGCGGCGACCTGACCATCCGCGGCACGACGCGGCCGGTGGTACTCAACGTCACCGGTCCCACGCCGGAGGTGAAGGATCCGTGGGGCTACACGCGGCGGGGCGCCGAAGCGGTGGCCCGGATCAGCCGTAAGGAGTTCGGACTGCATTACAACCCGTTGCTCGAGGGCGGTGGCGTGATGGTCGGCGACCAGGTCGAGATCTCGCTCGAAGTAGAGCTGGTGAAAACGGCCTGAGGGCCGCGTTACCAGGGCCAGGCCAGGGTGCGCCAGCCGGGGCCGGGTTCCAGGGCCTCGACGGCATCGATCAGTTCTCCGTGCCCGTACACCTGCTTGACGCGCGCCAGGTAGGCGGCATTGGTGGCGAATTCGGCGGCCATGCGGGCGCAGCGTTTGGGCGCGAACCAGGCGGCATCGCGCTGCAGCGGATCGGCGATCTCTCCGCCGCGCACGATCATCGCGTCGTACTGGGCGCTGGCGATGGAGAATTGTTCGAACGCCGCCGGATCGCCGCTGCCGTAGAACCGGAAGCGGCCCCCATCCAGCCGGAGGCCGCAGGCGATCAGGTAGAATCGCAGGGCTTTGAACTTCCAACTTACGGCTCCCACGCGCGACGGCCATTCGCCGAACCGGCGGTGGAAGCACAGCATCGAGAAGAACAGGTTTTCGAAGCTGTCGCGGCCAAATTGTTCGAGCAGGACGACGTCGCCGGCCGCCGTCAAGCCGGCATCCAGCGCATAGGCGAGCATACCTTCCGCTTCCGAGTTGCCGACCTCCGGCTGCAAATGCGGGCGCGAATGGCCGCCGCTCAACACCAGCGCCGCATAGCCTTCGGCGGCAAAGATATCGAAGGCATCCCGCACGTGCGTCTCGTAGAGGCCGCCTTCGTTCTGATATCCGCCGTGCCAGCGGCCCCCTTGATAGATGGCGTGGCCGGCCAGCATCAACAGGCCGCCGTTCATTCGACGGTCACGCTCTTGGCCAGATTCCGCGGCTGATCCACGTCGCAGCCGCGCCGCACGGCGATGTGATAGGCGAGCAACTGCAAGGGCACGATCTCCAGGATGGGCGCCAGCAGATGGCTGGCGGCGGGAATCTCGATCACGTGATCGGCGGTCTTGTGGGCCTCGTGGTCGCCGGCGGTGGCGATCGCCAGCACGGTGCCCTCGCGGGCCTTCACCTCCTGGATGTTGGACAGCGTCTTCTCGTAGAGGACGCGGCTTTCTTCGTTTGCCGGATCGCGCGTGGCCAACACCACCACCGGCAGATTCTCGTCGATCAGCGCGTTGGGGCCGTGTTTCATCTCGCCGGCGGGATAGCCTTCGGCGTGGATATAAGAGATCTCTTTGAGCTTGAGCGCGCCTTCGAGCGCGATGGGAAAGTGAATGCCGCGGCCCAGGAAAAGAAAATCTGCGGCGCGGAAAAACTTGCGGCCCAGCTCTTCGTAGTGCGGATCGCGCGCGAGCACCGTCTCCAGTTTGCCCGGGATGCGGAACAGCTCGTCGGCCAGGCAGCGCGAGGCGGACTCATCCAGCCGGCCGCGTTCCTGCGCCAGGTGCATGGCCAGGATAAAGAGCGCCGTCAACTGGCAGGTGAAAGCTTTGGTGGAGGCCACGCCGATCTCGGGTCCGGCATGCGTGTAGATGGAACCGGCGGCCTCGCGCGTAATCATGGAGCCGATCACGTTGCAGATGGCCAGCGTCCGCGAGCCTTTCTGCTTGGCTTCGCGCTGGGCGGCCAGGGTATCGGCGGTTTCGCCGGACTGCGAGATCACTACCGTAAGCGTGCGCTGGTCGAGCAGCGGATCGCGGTAGCGGAACTCCGAGCCGTAATCCACCTCCACCGGGATGCGCGCCAGCTTTTCGATCATGAATTTGCCGCACAACGCAGCGTGCCAGCTCGTGCCGCAGGCGATGATCTTCACCTGAGAGAACTCGCGGAACTGCTCCGCGGTGATGTCCATTTCGTCCAGGAAGACGCGGCCAGTATCGTGGCTCACGCGGCCCAGGGTGGTGTCCCGGACGGCGCGCGGCTGCTCGAAAATCTCCTTGAGCATGAAATGCTTGTAGCCACCCTTTTCGGCCATGATGGGGTCCCACAGAATATGGGATACCTGGCGGTTGACGGGACGGCCGTCGAAGTCGGCGAGGTCCACGCCATCGGGGGTCAGGACGGCCAGGTCGCCGTCGGCCAGGAAGAACATGTCGCGGGTGTGGTGGAGGATGGCGGGGACGTCGGAGGCCACGAAGTACTCGCCGTCGCCCAGGCCGATCACCACCGGCGGGCCGGATCGCGCGGCCACGATTTTGTTGGGATCGCCGCGGGCGATGATCGCCAGCGCAAACACGCCGGTGAGTTCTTTGACGGCGGCGCGCACGGCTTCTTCCAGGTTGCCCGCGAAGTGTTTTTCCACCAGGTGGGCAATGATCTCGGTGTCGGTCTGGGTCTGGAACCGGTGGCCCTCCGCCTGTAGTTGCTGCTTCAGCGCCAGGTAATTCTCGACGATGCCGTTGTGCACCACCACGATATCGCCGGTACAATCGCGGTGCGGATGAGCGTTCTCCTCGGTGGGGCGGCCGTGGGTGGCCCACCGCGTGTGGCCGATGCCGAAACTGCCGTCGATGGGGTCGAGGAGGATAGCTTCTTCCAGGTTGCGCAGTTTTCCGGAGGCGCGGCGCACGGCGAGCTGATCGCCGCCGCCCGCGACCGCGATGCCGGCCGAGTCGTATCCACGGTACTCCAGCCGCTTCAGACCCTCGAGAATGATGGGCACCGCCTTACGGTTCCCTATGTAGCCCACGATGCCGCACATAAAACAATTATGCCGAACCGGAGCCGCGCTTCGCGCGTGGCGGCGGTTTTCCTGTATCGGATCGCCCGCGGGGTGGAGGCGGCGTGACATAAAGGGGGCGCGACCGGAATTTTGAGGAACGAAACCAATTTCTTGTAAAGCATCTGGTTTGTTTCGGCTACGGGCTATATTCGGCACCGCTGGCGAGCAGCCTAGCATACCTGGGGGCCAGTGGATTTCACGGGTGGCGATTAAGGCGTTGGTATGGCTGGGATTGGACGGCGAGCGAGGCTGGTGACCGGCCACTTGAGTCCACGAATTGGCTCCGCGCCTGCTCCGCTAACGATAGACCTGGAAGACGGCGATGCGGTCCCAGCGGTCGCCGGCCCACACGCCGGGTCCGATCCTGTAGCCGCGCCGGCGCAGGAGATCTTCGGGGCTTTGCGGAAGCTTCCAGTTCTTGTGGTTGTATCCGACCCACACGCGGTCTCCGCGGATCTGGTCCACGTTGGCCACATTCACCAGGTTCCAATGCAGGCGATAGTGCGATTCCAGGTAGTAAGTCATGGGGAAGGCCAGGTAAGGATCCAGGAAGTCGATGGTCACGCCGTCCTGGCGATGGTTGAGCTCGACCAACTGGCCGGTCAGCACGTCCATGTTATTGCGCAGCTCGGGATACATGGTGACGCGGTAGAAGCCGAACGCCCCCCAGCCGGCGGCCAGGCACAGCACGGTGACGCGCAGCCAGCGCGGACGTAAGGCGGTGAGCCCCAGGGCCAGCATGGCCAGGTAAGGCACGGCGGAGACGATCAGGTGACGATTGCCCCAGATCGAATTGCGCATCATGTTACTGAGCGCGTAAGTGAGGTAGGGCGGGAGGAAGGCCAGCATGGCGGTGAACCAGAGGCGGTGGGCCTGGGGAGGCTTGGCCGCGCGGAAGACGTGCCAGAGGCCGGCGGCCATGAAGCCGAAGAGCAGAAACACGACGGCGGAAGCGGCCGGGATGGGCCAAAGCGCGCCGTTGCAGCCCACGTAATACCACCACACGTCGCCGATCCTGGGATGGCGGATCCAGCCCAGGTTCGGTCCCAGGCCGCCTTTGGCGATGGCGGCTTCGGCCGCGGCATAGGCCCAGGGGGCAAACAACAGGGCGATCGCCGCCGTCCCGAGCAGGAACGGCTTCAACTTGTCGCGGGCGAAGATCAACAGATGCAGGCCTTCGATACCGATGACCATCCATCCGAAGTATTGGGTGTAGACGAGCAGCAGGTTGACCGCCGTGAGGGCCACGGCCACACGCCCGTATCCGGCATGGGCGGACAGCAAGGCGTTGAACAGCGCGGCCGAGATGAGGCTGAGCAGAAAGAACAGGGCATACATGCGCACGTAGCGGGCGTGGAACACCTGGTCGTTGTTGATCACCAGCAGGGCGAGGGCGACGACGCGCGCCAGGGGGCCGAGCTGGAGCTGGCGAAAGAGGATCCAGGCCGGGACGAGGGCCGCCATCGACAGCAGGAACGGCAGCAGGCGCAGCCAGGCGAGCGACTCGCCGCCGATCCGCACCCATACCGCCAGCGCCAGGTAGAACAGCGGCGGGTGGACCACGTCCATTTGTACGGAGTGAAGCAGATGCGGCAGCGGATAACGGGCGCAGAGCAGGCTGAAGATCTCGTCGGAATCCAGGCAGAAGGTAGTCAGGTTCCAAAGCCGGACAGCGGCGAAGCCAGCCAGCAACAGGCAGAGGATTGGCGCTTCCAGCCGGCGCAGGCGCCCGGCCCCAGGCGTCATGTAGTCTCCGGCACCAGTGCCGCCGGCTTCAGGCGGCGCAGTCGGCGCTTCACCCGTGCCGGGAGGTTGAGGGTGGCGAGCCAGGACATGAGCGCGATCAGCAGCAGGCTGGCGGCGGCGCAGGCGCCGATGGTGAGATGTTCCTTGGCGAACCAGAACCAGCGGCCATAGACCAGTTCCACGTGTACCCAATATATCAGCAGGGAATTGGTGCCGAGCCGGCGCATGAAGGCCAGCCGCGCGGGCTGCTGGGAGGCGGTCCAGACGAAACCGGCGGCCGCCAGCGCCATCACGATCCCCAGGCGGATGAAGATGAGGCCGGGGCTGTTCAGCCAGAAATCGGAACTGGGGTAGAGCGAGAAGGGCAGGTTGGAGAAGTAGTGGGCGGTTACGACCAGGGCCACGCCGAAGACGGCGGCCCACTGCATGACGCGGTCGCGGGAAGCGGGAGCCATCCGCAACAGGCCGCCGAAGCCGGCGCCGAAGGCGATGTAGGAGGCGTCCGGAAAGAAGCTGAAGAAGGCCTTGTTCGGCACGAGATAGTTGCGCAGCAGCCAGGGGACGCCGGACCAGTCCAGCATGGAGATGAGCGGCGCGAGCGCGGCGATGGCCAGCCCGGCGCCGGCGAACCAGGTGATCCGGCGGGCGGCGGGCAGCAGGGCGATGGGTGAGATCACGGCGATGCCGAACGCCATGCAGTTCAGGATGTCCACGCGTACGATTTCGGTCCAGGGGTTGCCCCAGGCAAAGATCCACAGTTGCAGCCGGAAGGCGAAGGCGATGGCGGCCAGGAAGCCGGCGCGCCGCAGGGCGGACTTGAGGCGGGCCGCGGGCGGCGATCCCTGCCGGTCGGCGCGGTCCAGGCGGAAAGCCAGGGTGACGCCGACCAGGAACAGGAAGATCGGGGCGGGCATGCCGCCGATGAATTGTGACAGAACGTAAACCGGGTGATTGTGGAGATCGGCGCGGGCGAAGGAATTGAAAAGATGCCCTTGCAGCATGATCAGGACACCCAGGCCCCTGAGCCAGTCCAGCGCGAGCACCCGGTCGTCGGCAGACATTCCACAGCAATCGTCGCACCCGGCAGCCCCGGTTTTCAAGCGGGCGCCGCGGAAGGCAGGACAGACGCCAGAACATGTCCAATACAGGCAATCACTTAGCTGTACATTTCGATTACAGCCGCAGTCTATTGCGGCGGCGCCCCGGAGCGCGCCATGCTCAGAAGCGAACGGACAATTTGGAGACCTCGACTATGCACAACAGACACTCTTTGGGCACCAGCTTCCGGCTGCGGGTACGCTGGGCTTTACGGATGGCGGCGGTACGGCGGCTACGGCAACGGCGTGGGTATTAGGGCATCGGCCCGCCAGGTGGAGGGAGGAACACATGGAAGTCGTGCAGATGGAATCCAGCCGTGACCAGCGCTACTGCGATGCGCGGTTGGAGGTAGATTTTCACAGCCACATGGTGTGGCTGGACCGGATGCCGGTGCGGCTGACGCACCTGGAATTCGAGCTTCTGTCGCGCTTGGTAGCGCATGCCGGCGAGATCGTGTCCCGCAACGCCCTGATGCTGGATGTGTGGGGTTTCGGTCCGGAGGTACACTCGCGGACGATGGACGTACACCTGCGCCGGCTGCGGGTCAAGATGGGGTCGTATGGCCGGCAGCATATCGAAACGGTTTTCGGCCTGGGATACCGGCTGCAGCCTTGCAAGGCGGGCCCGCCGCTGGTGCACGCGGTCAGCGCGTAAATTCCCACCCGTCCGCATGGCCTGTCCGGATGGGAGTATGCTACCTTCAAAGAACACGCGCAAAATGGGCCGACCCGCGCCGGGTTCGTGTTCTTCATTGCGGTAGCCGCCTCTTTTTGCGCTTTGGAAGAAAGGCACAGGAGGCAAGCATGCTCAACCGCCGGGAGTTCTTTCTGCGCACCGCGGCCGGCGCCGGCGCGGCCGCGCTCGCCAATTTCCCCTATCATCTCTACGCAGGCGCGACGAAGAAGCTGGCATCGGACCGGATCCAACTGGGCCCCATGAAGGTCGAGGTGAGCCGGCTGGCACAAGGCAGCGGCACCGACGGCGTGGGCGGCAGCTCGAACCAAACGCGCAAGCTGGGCCTGCGCGGGCTGGCGGAGTTGTTCGACGCGGCTTACGACAACGGCGTCACGCTGTGGGATTCGGCCGATCAATACGGCACACATCCGCACGTTAAAGAAGCGCTGAAGCGGGTGCCGCGCGATAAAGTCGCCATCCTCACCAAGACGCACGCCTCCACCGAGAAGGAGATGCGAGCCGACCTGGATCGTTTCCGCCGGGAACTGGGCACGGATTACATCGACATCCTGCTGCTGCATTGCATGATGGACGGCAACTGGCCGGAGCGGAAGAAGGGCGCCATGGCGGTCATTTCCGAAGCGCGGGAGAAGGGCATCGTGCGCACGCACGGCACGTCCTGCCATACGCTGGAGGCGCTGAAGGCGGCGGCGGCGAATCCCTGGGTGCAGGTGGACCTGGCGCGCATCAATCCGGCCAAGGTCATCATGGATGCGGATGTGCAGACGGTGGTCGGCGTCCTGCGCCAGATGAAGGCGGCGGGCAAGGGCGTCATCGGCATGAAGATTCTGGGCGCGGGCGCGCTGCGCAAGAAGGCGGACGAGAGCTTGCAGTTCGCCCTCTCGCTCGATTGCGTGGACTGTTTCACGATCGGCGCCGAGAGCCGCGAAGAGATGCTGGATCTGACGCGGAAGATCCCGGCCGCCAGCGTGCGGGGATAGCAGCCGGCGGCCGAGGACCGATTCTCTAAACTCGGAAAACGATGATGAGGGTGTAGAGCGCCAGCGACTCGATCAGCACCAAGCTCAACAGCAGCGCGAAACGGATAGCGGGGGCGGCTCCCGGATTGCGTCCCATACCTTCGCAGGCGGCCGCGGCGGCTTTGGCCTGCGCCAGGCCGCACAAGCCCGAGGCGATGGCCATGGCAAAGGCGGCGATGGCGGTCCAGTTCATGGCGGGCGGAGCGGCGGAACCGGCGGGGGCCTGCGCCAGCATGGGGCAGGCCAGGGCGCCCAGGATCACCGCTAACAATAACAAACGCGTCTTCATCGAAACTTACTCCTTCGAATTAAGATCGCCCCCAGGAGGTGGTTCCCGTCATCCTCTTGCAGCCGGTCTCACACTGGAGGGGCGGCATAAAGCCGTGGTATTTAATGTTCGTGCGCCACTGCTCCGGCCACATACATCATGGAGAGCAGCATAAAGATATAAGCCTGTAACAGGGAAACGAAAACGTGGAGTCCCATAAAGATGGCCGGAGCCACCAGATACGTCAGGCCCAGAAAGACCAAGGTCACCTGCTCGCCGGCAAACATGTTGGCATAAAGACGGACGCTGAGGGACAACGGCCGCGCCAGATGGCTGACGATTTCGATGGGGATCATGAGCCAGGCCAGCCACCAGATGGGACCCGCGAAGTGCGCGGCATATCTCAGGGGGCCGTGTTCGGCCACGCCCACGACGTTGTAGTAGACGAAAGTGGCGATGGCGCAGCCGACGGTGACCGAGGGCGCCATGGTGGGCGACTCCAGGCCGGGAATGATGCCGATCAGGTTGCAGATCAAAATGAAAATGAAAAGGCTGCCGAAATAGGAGAGGAACTTCTCGCCGCCGTGTCCGATCACGTCGCCGGACTGGCCGATGACGAACTCGTAGATCACCTCAAAGGTTTGCTGGAGCTTGCCGGGCCGGTCCACCGAAAGCCGCGGACGCAGGATGGCAAACAGCACGACGATGAGGACCATGACGAGCAGTTCCATCACCATGAAGTTGGCCCACGGACGCGCCTCGGTGGGCAGATGCAGGATCTTCAGAATGGAGTTGCCTAATCCCGGCAGATTGTCGTTGAAAACCTTGGCCAGCCAGATCTCAGTGTGATGCTGCATATACCAGTTCGAAGACGATTTCCAGGATGACGGCCAGCGCCGGGACAAACAGTCCGGCGAGAGCGGCCGGCAAGCTCAGGGAAGTAAAATTCACTATAACATAAGCGCCCGCGGCCAACGCCAAGTAGCGCAGCCCCATGACGACGGCGAACCGGCCGCTGAGCTTCACGCGCGGCGCGGGCCCCAGCGCTTCCACGATCCGCTGCAGCCAGCGGAAATTCAGGTGCGACGCGGCGGCACCCAGCAGGAAGCCGAGGCCCCAAGTCCAGCCGCGCCAGAATCCGCAGAAGAGGGAACCGGCGGCGACCAGCACGAGGATGGCGACCGTGATGCGGCCCAGCGCGGCATCGTAATGCGCCTGCTCAGGATCCATTGTCGCGGGTATCCTGCTGGAACTGCCGGATGAGCTGCAGGAACCCGGCGACGGCCCCCAGGATCAGGAAGACAACGTACAGGAAGTGAGTGTGGAAGGCCCGGTCGAGCAGGTAGCCGATGACGTAGCCTACGCAGGTGGCGATCGGCAGGAGGAAAGCCAGGGCGGTGTACTCGCCGACCTGGACCATGAGATTCTTTTTCAACTCAGTTCATATTCATGCCGCACATAGCCGGATTGGAACAGCGTCCGCTGGGACACACGGGACCGTCCGCCTGCCGGGGAGCGGCGGCGTGCGCCGCGAAAGTGGAAAGCTCCTGGCTGAGGTGCTTCTGCCCGCACGAGGGGCACTCCAGGTCTCCGTTATCGGAGGACCGGCGCACCAGCTTTTCAAACTTCGTTCCACAATCCTGGCACTTATATTCGTAGATCGGCATTTGAATTGATTCTAACATGGCGGAATCGGCGGTTCCGCACGAGAATGGAGTCAAGGCAAGAAGCAGGGGCCGGTTTGCGAAGCCGGCCCCTAGCGCACGAGACGACGTTTTGTGGACGGGGATCAGAGCCGTCCAGGAGGATGTTCCTTTAATTCTCTAGTCGGTGGGCAGTCGGAATGCTCTCGGAATTATTTACTTCCGCCGCGCCCCAGGACGGGCGAACCGGATAAGTGCGCGGCTCCAGGCCAAAGCGTTCGTGATATTCCCGAGCGATCTCCCGGGTGAAGCGCGCGACCGCATCCGGACGCATCAAGTTAACGGTGCAGCCGCCGAATCCGCCGCCGGTCATACGCGCGCCGTAGACGCCGTCGATGCCCATGGCGGTATCCACCAGGAAGTCGAGTTCGTCGCAGCTCACTTCGTAGTCGTGCTGCAGGCTGCGGTGAGAGGCTTCAAACAGCGCGCCCATACGTTCCAGATCGGCTTCGCGGCAGGCGGCCACGAACTGCAGAACGCGGGCGTCCTCGGACACGACGTGACGCGCGCGACGGGCGATCACGGGCGGGAAGTCCGGTTCGGCCCCTTCAAACATAGCGGGCGTGACGTCGCGCAGGGTTTCCACCTGGGGATGACGACGGCGCACGATTCCGGCGGCGGCGGCGCATTCTTCGGTTCGCTCTTTGTAGGCGGAGCTGGCCAGCTCGTGCTTCACCATGGTGTTGACGGCGACGAGTTCGGCGCCGGCGGGCAGGCGCACCACCTGGTGTTTGAGGGCGCGGCAATCCAGGCAGATGGCGGCGTGTTCTTCGCCGAACACCGAGATGTACTGATCCATAATGCCGCAGGGCATACCCACGAAGTCGCGCTCGGCGTTCTGGCACAAGCGCGCCAGATCGAGCGGCGCCAGGGTACGGCCGGCCAGCAGGGCCAATGCCGAAGAAACCTCCAGGGCGGCGGACGAGCTCAGACCCGAGCCTTCGGGCACCGTGCTGCGGATCAGCAGGTTGGCCGGCGCGATGGGGATACCGGCGCGGATCAGTTGCTGCGCCACGCCGATGGAATAGTCGGTCCAATGGCGGCGGGGGCGGAGGCCGGCGATCGCGGAGACGGGCCACTCGGCCGATTCGTCACGGTCTTCGGAATAGATGCGCAGGCGGCCATCGGAGGCGGGGGCGGCGGCCACATAAGTCGCGAGATCAAGCGCGACCGGCAGGACGAAGCCGAGGTTGTAATCGGTATGCTCGCCGATCAGGTTGACGCGACCTGGGGCGCGGAAAATGCGAACGCCATCCGCGGATCCGTAGAGCCGCCGGAAGGCATTGGTCATGAACCGCTCCGCGAAGCCCGCCAGGCGAGGGCCAGCAGGAACAGGCCGAAGACCAGCATGGTGATGCCGCTGTACAGATTGACATTCACGGTCGTGAAGTTGGCGTGCAAATCCGGCGCGTAAAGGCCCCAACCCACCAGGATGAGACCGGCCAGAGCGAAGAACCAGCCCGAGGGCACTCTCAGATCCATAATTATCGGAACCAAATATTGAGGATAATGAGCAACACTATCACGATAGCAGTCAACGGCGCGGGCCGCTGATACCATTTAGCCGTCGCATCATGCGGCACGTGGGTGAGGCCGTACACCAGTCCTTCCATTTCCTTGTCGGTGCGCGGTGTGGTAACCATGCTGACCGCCACGGAGATGACGAAACAGGTGGCGAAGGCGATGATGGCGATCCAGAAGTTCTGCGCCATCTGGGAGGGGAACTGATACAGATTGGCGATCCATCCGCCCTTGCCTTCGGCGACCGTGGTGCACAGCGTCAAGACCGCGGCGCCGGTGCCGATGGTCAGGCCGGCGAAGGCGCCGTTGGCGGTGGTGCGCTTCCAGAACATGCCCAGCAGGAAGGTGGCAAACAGGGGCGCGTTGACGCAACCGAACACCAACTGCAGCAGGTCCATGATGTTGTTGTAGCGGGTGGCCACGTAGGCCGCCAGGATCGACAGCAGCACGCCGAAGACGGTGGTGACGCGGCCGACCGTCAGGTAGTGGTGGTCGTCGGCGCCCGGCCGTATGTAGCTCTGGTAGATGTCGTAGGTGAACACGGTATTGAAGGCGGTCACGTTGCCCGCCATGCCAGACATGAACGACGCCATCAGACCGGTCATGCCCAAGCCCAGGATACCGGAGGGGTAGAACTGCGCCATCAAGGTCGTCAGGGCCTGGGTGTAATCGGGACCGCCGGCGGCGTTCTGCGGCAAATGGTAGCCCAGGTTCATCTTGGCCAGGGCCGCCGCGGCGATACCCGGCATGATGACGATGAAGGGCAGGAACATCTTGGGCAGAGTACCGACCAGCGGCGTGCGGCGGGCGGCGGACATGGACTCGGCGGCCATGGCGCGCTGCACGACCAGGAAGTTGGTACACCAGTAGCCGAAGGAAAGCACGAAGCCCAGGCCGGCGACCATGCCGAACAGTTCGACGCCCATGGGATTTTCGGTGGGGCTGCCCATATACGACCAGGCATGCGTCATGTTCGGCGGGAGGCGCGCCACGATACCGTGCCAGCCGCCGGCCTTTTGGACCGAAAGAATGGCCAGCGGGGCGAAGCCGATCACGATCAGGAAGAACTGCAGGACCTCATTGTATATGGCGCTCGTAAGACCGCCCAGAAAGGTATACGCCAGCACGATGGCGGCCGACGCCAGCACGGAGACCGTGAAGCTCCACCCCAGCACCAGTTGCAAGAGCAGGCCCAGCGCGTACATGGAGATACCGGACGAGAAGATGGTCATTACCGCGAACGAGAAGGCGTTGAATGCCCGGCTCTTCTCGTCGAAGCGCAGCTTCAGGTATTCCGGCACGGAGCGGGCCTTGCTGCCGTAATAGAACGGCATCATGAAAATGCCCATGAAGAGCATGGCGGGGATAGCGCCCAGCCAGTAGAAATGGGCGGTCATGATGCCGTACTTGGCGCCGGAGGCGGCCATGCCGATCAACTCCACCGCGCCCAGATTAGCCGCGATGAAAGCCAGGCTGGTGATCCAGACGGGGACCGACCGGCCCGACATCAAAAAGTCGCCGCTGGAGGAGATTCTTTTACGAAGTCTCCAGCCGATGCCTAAGACGAAGGCGAAATAGAGGACGAGAAGTACGTAGTCAACCGCAGCGAGTCTCACGCGGAACTCCTGTAGTCACCGACCGAGTTAAGGATTCGAAACCCTTGAGTGTAACGCCGGGGTGTGGTAAATGCAAACGGCAGTCTTACTTTAGATGCCGGCCATCTTCTTCTGGATGAGGAGCGCCTGCGCGTTGAGCACGTTCAACTGCCGCAGGTCTTCCTCGGCCATGGCGATGGAGTCCTGGATGCGCGCCAGGTCGGCGCCGCCGGCGGCGGGAGCGTCGGTGCGCTGGGTTTGCAGCACGCCGGAGAGCGAGCGGTATTGCTCGGTGATCTGGCGGTAGCGGCGCAGAACACTGTTGAGGTAGTTCTCGCGGCGCTTGTGAATGTCCAGGAGTTGGGCCGCCAGTTGCTGGATCTCGGCCAGACGGCGCGCGTCGGCGCCGCCCTGGTCGCGAAGTTTCTGGTAGGCGATCTCGACCTGGGTGACGCGGTCGCGGCTGCTTTTCAGCTCTTTTTGGAGCGCGTCCACCGCCTGATTGGCGGCCGACAGGTTGTCCTTCAGATCCGCTTCGGACGCCGACAGGCGTTTGTTGTCCAGGCTGAGATCCTGCACCTTGGCTTCGGCCTGCCCGGCGCGCAATTCCAGGCGCGACACCGAGGCATTGGCGTCGGCCAGGGAGAGTTTCAGCTTCTGGATGGCGATGGCATCCTCGGGGTTGCCGGCCGGCTTCGACGGACGCTGCGGTCCCGCCACAGCCGGCTGGGCAGGCTCCACGGGCGGCGCGGCCGGGGCGCGGGAAAGGTCCGCCACCCGCTGCCGCAGTTGGGCGTTCTCCGCCGAAAGCCGAGCCAGGCGGGCGGCCTGCTGCCGATTGATACGCACCTGCCAGGCCACCGTTACCGCGGCGGCCAGCACCAGTACAATCCAGATGCTCCAGCGTTTCACTGCCACCGTATTATCTCTCTTTCACCACGAACCGTGCGCGATAGGTGAGCGCGGACTTATCGCGGGTTTCGAACTGCACCGGGACGATGCGAGGCAAGCGCGCCGGCAAGGCCACCGCCACACTGTAAGACGAAACGATCAGGGTTATAGCATGATGAATCGCGCCGGCGATCTCTTCGCTCGACCGGCAGAAGATGGCGGACCCGCCGGTAGTCTCGGCCAACTGTTTCAAGCCGTTCTGATAGGCCTCGCCCAGGCGGTCGCTGCGATAGCGCAGATGCACGACGAACAGAGGCGCGCGGCGCTCGGCCAAGATGGCCGCCAGCTTGGAGACCTTGTCCTGAATCAGGGCTTCCGGAAAGCGCCGGCTGAGGTCGTGCGTATCGCTCGAATTGATGACCGGATTGGTGTAGTCCTCGCGATAGTTCTCCACGTCGCTGTCGGTCACATAGAGGACGGCCACGCGCACGGCGCTTTTGGCCAGGATGGAATCGGCCAGCCGGGTGACGGTTTCGACGGTATCGAGCAGGCCGGCTTTTCCGCTGACCGGCACATCGCGCACGGCGGCCAGGGCGGGCGCGCGGTCGGGCGACGGATCGGCCAGCACCTTGGGTCCATCCTGCGCGCGCAGGACCGCCACATCGGCGCGCGGCGGCAGTTTGCCGATCTCGGTGGCGAGCGAATCCTTGGCGGGCTCGGCCAGCGACAGGTCGCCCGCCAGGTCCAGCACGGCGATGAGCATCAGGTTGTCGGACGGTCCTTTCACATCCACGACGCGGGCGGGCGAGCCGGCCACGGTAGCGGTGAGGTCCCTGGCGGTCAAGGGCGGATCGTTGTTGACGTCCGGCCAGACGGCCACTTTGAGGACCTGCGCCGCGGGCCGGGGCGGCGCGCCGGACAGCAACGAAACGGCGACGATCGCGGCGGCGAGGAAACGTGTCAAAAACTAAACCTCAGGCCTAACTGGATCACCCGGCCGCCGCGCGATCCGATGATCTTGCCGGCATCCACGTTGGGGGTGGCCACCGATCCGATGACGTTATCCGGGTCGTTCCAGTTGGCGTGATTCATAAAGTCAAACGCCGTGGCATTGAACTCCACGGTCTGCTCGGCGCCGACCGGAAAGCGCTTGTTCAGGGACATATCCCAGTTCTGCCAACCGGGGTTCGGCAGTCCCGCCAAGGTACGGGAGACATCGCCGATGGTGAAATCCGGCGGCTGGACGAAGGCCGCGGGATTGTACCAGAGCGCGGGTCCCTGGTTGGCGACGTGCTGGCTGACGCCGGGAACTACGTCCACATGCAGCGCCTGGACCACGCCGCCGGTGTTGTTGAACAGCGGCATCAGGTAGATGGGATCGCCGCTGGCCACCGTACCCATGGCGCTCACCGACCAGCCGTCCACCAGGTAGCGGCGCCAGTCGGGGAAGCGCAGGAAGGGCTTGTTCGGCCCCATGGGCAGCTCGTAGGTGCAACTCAGATCCAGGTGTTCGGGACGGTTGCCGGCGGTGACGGACCATTCGTCGTTGCGGTTGAAGACGTCCTGCATGCCATAGGGTCCGGAGTAATCGTCCATCTGCTTGTTGAATTCGAAGTTGGCGTTGACGGACAGTCCGCTGGAGGAGCGTTTCTCCAGGCGCACGTAGCCGGCATCGCGCTGATACCTTCCCACGGGATACTGCCCGTACAAGTTGAAGCCCTGATACTGGGGATAAGGGCGCAGGGACTGGTTGAAGGTAAGATCGTTGAGCGCCACGCCGTACTGCAGATCCGCGAGCGGAATGGCGTTGGGATTGGCGGATCCGTTGCCGACCAGCAGATTCTTGCCACCGTTGTAGTAGAACCCCAGCGTCACGACCGCGGATGCCGGAAGCTCCCGCTCGATGGAGAGCGAAGCGGACTGGTAGGTCGGCAGGCGGTGGGACATGTCGATCAGGTCCGCGATGGTGTTGTTGGCCGCATCCGGTTGCAGATCGGGGGTGGGCAAGGCGGGCGGCGGCACGCCGGTGCGCAAGGTCAAGGCGGGCTGCAACTGGACGTTGGGCGAGAGGTAGGTCGGGTAAGAGTTGAAGCCCTGAGTTCCCCATTGGCCGGAGTAGATCGGGATCCCGGAATAGCTGCGGGCGAAGTTGGCGCGCACCACGGTCTTGGAGTTCTGCAGGGGATTCCAGGCCAGGCTCAGGCTGGGCGCCAGGCGGACCAGCGTAGGTTGGAAAGTGCTGCCATAGCCGCCTTGTCCGGCCACCACCAATGCGCCGGGCAGGCCGTTGGCGGGGTTGATGGCGCTGAGGTCCACGGTCGACTGGCGGTTGTATTTTTCCGAGCGCGGGACATGCAGGCTGGCATTCAGGCTCAGGCTGATGACCAGTCCTTTGCCGGCTTCGTAGCGGTCCGTGAAACCGAGCGCGCCCTCCGAACGGCGGAAGTAGGACGGCTGGCTGTCGAGGGTCAACTGGGCGAAGTAGGGCATGCCCAGGAGATAGCTGGCCAGCGCATCGCCGGTATCGACGATGCCCGGCAGGCTGGTGAGACCTTCGTTGAAGGAGAGCAGGCCGGCCGGGTATTCCGGCCAATAACTGTTCACCTGGTGCAGCCCGTAATGCGCGTCGATGCGGAAGGTGTGCTTGCCGCGCTTGGTGGAAAGATCGTCGCTCCAGGTGTAGTTATTCTGCGCGTCCCGCGAGAACGGATAGGCCTGGCCCATGCTGAGGTAAGGGCCAAGCTGCATCAGCGGAAAACCGTTGCCGGCGATCCCGGCGAGGCCGATCTGGGAGGCGAAATTGGTCTTATCCTGCGGGTCGCCGCTGTTGGAGACGTTGGAATTGGCCTCGAAGCCCAAGGTATTCACGGTACGCGCGGAGGCGGTGAGGACGTAGCTGAGGGTGCCGCGGCGGGTCTGGAAATCGCGGTTGGTGGGGCCCGGATTGGCGGCCGTCGGGAACCATTGCGCCGCCCCCAGGGTGCCGTTGGAAAACGCCAGTTCCACGGTGACGCGATGGCGTTCGCGCACGGTCTGGTCCAGCTTGCCGATCATGCCGTTGGCGGTGTTGGTCTCCGGGGCATCGATGAAGTAGTTATTGCGGAAGAACGGTCCGATGTCCGTGTTGGGCTGCGGATAGAACTTCAGGGCGGCGAGCGCCACCGGGTCCAGGCGGGAAGCCGGGATGACATTACCCGGAAAGGGGGCGCGGTTGTATTGCAGGTTGGTGGTGGAGACGGGCTGCGACGGATCGTAGCCGGTGTTGGAACTGGTGGTGGCGGGATCGTAGATCGGGAGCACGTTTCCGGCCGCATCCACCACGTCGGAGTAGTCGCCGGTGCGCTGCGCCGTGGTGGGGATGGTCTGGAGATAGGTGCGGTCGATGCCCTCGCGCACGCCTTCGTAGGAGAGGGAGAAGTAGGTATTGTTTCGGGCGGCTATGTGGGGCAGAGCCACGGGTCCGGCGACGTTGAATCCGAACTGGTTGCGCCGCAGCAGGGCCTTGGTGCCGCCATTCTGGCGGATTTCGTGGGGGATGGCGTCCAGCACGTCGTTGCGGAAGTTCTCAAACAGGCGGCCGTGCCAGTCGCGCAGGGGGCTGTGGTGTAAAGCTTTGGCGGGACTGTCGGCGCGCAGGCCCAAATTGCGGGTCTGGACCTTAAACTCCTCAATGGCCGCATTCATATCCGCATCCGCCGGCGGGGGCGCCGGTTTCTGTTGGGCGGCCGCGAGCGCGCACAGAGACACCGCCAACGTGAGGGAGCGGAGGGGCATAACCCTTAATTTTATCAGGCGGCGGGAAGAGCCCGCGACGCTCAGCGCAAGGTGACCGGCTTGACGGAAGTCAACTTGGTTTGCAAAGATACGGGTCCCGGGGACAGGGCTGTATCGCGCGCCTGGATGAACGCGGCAGGATAAGCCACCAAGTCGAGCGTTTGCGGCGCGCTGCTGGTGCTCACCACGCAGGAGCAGCCGCCGACCCGGCCGTTGGCGTCGGTCTTGACGACAAAGAAGCCGGGGCCGCCGTAGCTTCCACTCCCCACGTAGGAGTAGCCGGCGGCCGCGTATCCGCCGTCGGCGGTCTGGATCACATCGTTGAATTGCTGGCCGCCGGAGGTGGTGCCGGTGTAGGCATTCTGCCATTGAATGTTGCCCGCGCCATCCGTCTTCAGCATCCAGCCGGTGTAGACGGTGTAGGGACCGGACAGGAACGCGTCGCTGAGACCGGCGAGCAGGTAACCGGCGTCGGAAGTGGCGGAGGCGGAGGCGGCCAGATTCACATTGAAAAGTCCGTTGACTCCGCCGTAACCGTACTGCCAGAGTGGATTGCCGGCGGCGTCGAGCTGCATGAGAAGAAACAGCCGCGCGAACGGGTAGACGAGGGTTTCGACCGCGCCAGCGATGACATAACCGCCGTTGGCCGGAAAGATCCGGTAGAGCGAATCACCCGCGGCGGCGCTGCCCCATTCGCCGCTGTAGTAGACGGTCTGCCATTGGCTGTTGCCGCGGGCGTCGACTTTGAGGACCACCAGCGCGTTGGCATAGCCGGTGGCGAAATGCGCTTCGGCGGTGCCCGAGAGAATATAGCCGCCGTCGGAGGTCTGGGCGACCGAGCCAAAGCTGAAGTTCGCCGCGCCGCCCGAAACGGCGCCAGGAAAGGAGGCGGCGGTCTCGTCGAAATCCCTGGCCCACTGGATAGCTCCCGCAGGCGAGAGCTTGACCAGCAGCGCGTTGGTGTTGAAGGTTGTGGAATCGGCCGGGATCACGTTGCCGGCGGCGATATAGCCGCCGTCCGCGGTCTGGCGAATGTCGCGAAGGGTGGCGCCGAACACGTTCGTCAGATCGTGCTGCCAGGTGATGGCGCCGGCGGGCGTGAGCTTGGCGATCAGGACACAGCCGAGGCCGCAACCGGCGTTGCTGAGATCCGAGCCGGCCAGGACCAGTCCGCCATCGCGCGTGGCGCGCACGACAGAGGCGACCTGGCTGTCGGAGGCACAGGTGGAGTAGAGCTTTTGCCAGACGTTGCCGCCGGCCGGCGTCAGGGCGATCAGCCAGGCGCCGCCGACATTGGGCGCGCAGGCGTTCGGCTGGTAGCCATCGGCGCCGGCGGCCACGATGACGCCGTTCGAAAGTTGCGTGACGGAGTTCGCGTACTGGTTCGACTGAGCGTATTGCGAGAGGGGAACGGTCCAGATCTTGGCGAAGACGGCGGCCGCGTTCGGACCGTCAGTGACCTGGGCGGGCGCCGCGCAGGCTGCGACAAGCACCAGAAATGTACTTCGCCGCACGGCAGCCATGCGATGGCGGCGGGCGGAGAAGCTGGCGGGCGTCATAGCATCTGCCTCATAGGCTACCATCGTCTATGCGTGCACGTAGCGCCTTTGCAGATCGATGCGGTGGTGAAGCGCTTCGGCGACCTGACCGCGGTGGCCGGCGTTTCGCTCGCAGTCCGGGAGCGCGCCTGCCTGGGGCTGCTGGGGCCGAACGGTGCGGGCAAATCCACGTTGATACGCAGTATCGCGGGGCGGGTGATTCCGGATGCCGGCAGTATCCGGGTATTCGGCGAGCCGGCCGGGTCGGCGGCGGCGCGCGCGGCGCTGGGCTGGGTGCCGCAGGACCTGGCGCTTTATCCGCTGCTCACGGCGCGCGAGAACCTGGATGCCTTCGGCCGTTACCAGGGGCTGGACGGCAAGGCGCTGCGGGAGGGCATCCGATGGTGCCTGGAGTGGGCGGCGCTGGCGGATCGGGCGGATGCCATCGTGAAGACGCTCTCGGGAGGCATGCGGCGGCGGCTCAACATGGCGGCCGGACTGGTGCACCGGCCGCGGATCGTGCTGCTGGACGAGCCCACCGTGGGCGTGGATCCGCAGTCCCGCAACCGCATCTTCGAGATGGTGGAGGACCTGCGCGCCGGCGGCACGGCCGTGATCTACACCACGCATTACATGGAAGAGGCGGAACGGTTGTGCGATGCGATCGCCATCATCGACCACGGCCAGGTGATCGCGCAGGGCAGTAAAGAGGAGCTGGTGGAACAGTCGTTCGGCCGGCGCAGCGACGTGCTGATGCACTTCGCCGCCAACCAGCAAAACGCGGCGGACTGGGTGAAGGCGCGCGGCGGCCTGCTGGAAGGGGGCGTGGCGCATTTCACGGTGGCGCAGCCGACGGAGATCGCCGGGCTGCTGGATGCGGCGGCGCAGGACGGCCTGGAGGTGATCGACGTGGTGTTGCGGCGGCCGAATCTCGAATCCGTATTCCTGCAATTGACGGGAAGGGAGCTGCGGCAATGATCCTGGCGATTGTGCGCAACGGATTCCGCTCGCTGCGGCGGGACCGCGGGGCGCTGATTCTGTCGTTCATTTTGCCGATCGCGTTCTTCAGCATTTTCGGCGTGATCTTCGGCGGCATGGGAGGCGGGACGCCGCGCGTGAGCGTGATCGTGGTGGACGAGGACCGGAGTCCGGTATCGGAGCGGCTGGTGCAGGCATTGTTGAAGGAGCCGTCGCTGGATGCACGCACGCACCCGGCGGCGAAGAAAGGCGCGCCGGCGCCGGCGGATTACAGCGCGGCCACCGCGCAGGCGGCCGTGAAGCGGGGCGACGCCCCGGCGGCGCTCATCATCCCCCAAGGCTTCGGCGCGCAGCCCATCGCCTTCGGGCCGGCGGCGGACCGTCCCACGATTCAGCTTCTGCACGACAGCTCGGATCCGGTGGCCGCGCAGATGGTGGCGGGGATCCTGCAAAAGACGGTCATGACCGCGATGCCGGACGTGATGGCGCATATCGGCATGCAGTATTTCGAGCAGGCCAGCGGCGAGCTGACGGCGGAGCAGCGGAAGAGAATCGAGTCGACGATGTCGGAGATTCCCAACGGCGGGGCGCCCGCGGGCGGGAGCAACAGCGGCGGCAGCCTGGTGGCGCTGGACATACGCGACGTGGTGGGCGAGAAGCGATCCATGATTTCGTTCTACGCGGCGGGCATCGGGGTGATGTTCCTGCTGTTCACGGCCAGCGCGGCGGGCGGCAGCCTGCTGGACGAAGCGGAAAGCGGTGCGCTCGACCGGGTGCTGAGCTCGCACGTCGGCATGACCACGCTGCTGGCGGGCAAGATGACTTACAGCGCGCTGCTGGCGTTCCTGCAACTGACGCTGATGTTCCTGTGGGCGGCCGCGGCTTTCCATCTGGACCTGTTCGGGCACGTAGCGGGTTTCGTGGTGATGACGGCGGCGACGGCGTCGGCGGTGGCGGGGTTCGGGATGCTGCTGGCCAGCCTGTCGCGCACGCGGGCGCAGGCCGGCGCGATTTCGACGTTGCTGATTCTCACGATGTCGGCGATCGGCGGCAGCATGTTCCCGCGCTACTTCATGCCGGCGGCCATGCAGAAGGTGGGATTGATCACCATCAACGCCTGGGCGATCGACGGGTACACGAAGGTGTTCTGGCGCGATGAACCGGTGACGCACCTGGCGCCGCAGGTGGCGGTATTGTGCGGCGCCGCCCTGGGGCTGTTTCTGGTCGCGCGGCGCTTTGCGCGGCGCTGGGAGTTTTCCTAGAGCGAGCCAAGAAGAAGAGGAGCCGGCGGGCACTCGGAGGAGCATGCCCGCCAGCCGGTTCCGCATCCTTGGATCGGAACCTAACTCGAAAGAGGTCGCTTACACTTTGTAAGACGCGGGAAGGGCGGGAATCGTTGCAAACCGGTTGCAACAAGCCGCGGTTCAGCGCATGTAGAAGAGGCTCAGGCGGGGCAATCCCGCGTGTTCCAACAAGTTGCGCTCGAGGTACTGCTTTTCGAGCAGGGCCAGGTGTTCGGCGGTCATTTTGGAGCGGTAGGGGCGAAGCTGGGCGTCGAGGGCGCGGCGTGCGGATAACAACTGTTCTTCGGACTGGCGGGCGCGGGCGGCGGCGATGGCCTTCTCTTCGAGAACCGTGAGGCGGCGCTCCAATTCCTCCAGGTCGGCGTAGTGCGTCTCCACGGCGGCGGCCAGATTCTCGAGGGCGGCGGCGATGTCCGCATATTCGGCGCCGGCCTGGCGGACGGCCGCGGCATTTCCCGTCAGATATTGGCGGAGATCTTCGAGGGGAAAAGGCGGCGCGGATTCGCGCGCGGAAGCGCGCGCGACGGATCCGGACATCACCTGGGCTTCGGTGAGGACGGCCTGGGCGCAGAAGGCCAGCGAGTTCACCATTTGGGTTTTGTGGCGGCGTCCGCGCCATTTCTCGAAGGCGGCGTCGATGCCGCGCAGAACGGCTTCGAGCGGGATGCCGGCATCCTTCCAGGTTTCGATCAGGGCCCAATCGAGGGGCGAGAGCAGGAACAGGCTGGTGCCGCGGACCTGCTGGAAGTGCTGCTCGATCTCGGTGTAGTAGTTGAAGTAGTTGTAGATCCAGTCGTCGTTCACCGGCGGGCGTTCCGTTCCCAGACGAGCCGGAGGCCTTCCAGGGTGAGGTGCTCGTCGGTATGTTTCAAGTGGCGCGAGCCGCGGGCGATAAGGGCCGCCTGGCCGCCGGTGGCAACCGCCGTGGTGTCCGGACCGAGCTCCGCGATGAGGCGATCGAGGATGCCGTCGATCATGCCCAGCGCGCCGTAGTACAAACCCGATTGCATGCTGGCGACGGTGTTGGAGCCGATGACTTTGGCGGGCTCCCGGAAATCGACCATGGGCAGGCGGGCGGTCTTGGAGAACAGGGCTTCGACGGAGATGCCGATGCCGATGGCGATGGCGCCGCCGAGGTATTCACCGGCGGCGGAGATGACGTCGAAGTTGATGGTGGTGCCGAGATCGACGACCACACACGGGCCGCCGTATTTGTGGAAGGCGGCCACGGCGTTGACCAGACGATCGGCGCCCACCTGGTTGGGATCGTCGTAGCGGATGGGCATGCCGATGTCGGTCTGGGGGGTGACGAACAGGGGCTCGACTTGAAAGTAGCGCTGGGCCATGGCGGCCAGGCTGGAGTCGAGCGGCGGGACCACGCTGGCGATGATGATGGCGTCCACGCCGGGGGAGTCGAGCGCGGAGAGCGCGAACAGGTTGCGCAGCAGGACGCCCCATTCGTCGGCGGTCTGGCCGTGGACGGTGCGCAGGCGCCATTGTCCGATGAGGAGGCGGTCCTGGAAGGCGCCGATGGTGATGTTGCTGTTGCCTACGTCCAGGGCTAGAAGCATACTTGGGTCGATTGGAGGGCCGGAATCATGCGGGCCGGACTCCTCCGGCTAGTATAAGGGTTTCGCGGCCGTCATCGGCGCGCAGCTTGAGGAAGCCGTTGGAGTCGAGGCCGGCGGTGATGCCGGTGACGAGTCCGCCGGGCTGATCCACGGTGACGCGCTTGCCGCGGGCGTAGGTGGAGTGGCGCGCGAAGAGGTCGAGGATCGATTGCGGGCCGGCTTCGGCGAGCATACGGCAGAAGCTGTCGATGGTGGGGAGCAAAGTGCGCAGGAGATCTTCGCGGGAGTGCGGGTGTCCGGCGGCCAGGCGCAGAGAGGTGGCTTCGCCGGCGATGTCCGGCGGAAAGGCGGGATGATTCACGTTGATGCCGATGCCGGCGATGGCGGCGGTGTCGGCGAGCTGGACGAGGATGCCGGCGGCCTTCTTTTCATCGAGCATGATGTCGTTGGGCCAGCGCAGGTCGGGTTGCAGATCGGTCACACGGGCGATGGCTTCGGCGGTGGCGAGGCCGAGGGCCAGGGTGAGGAGGGGCTGGGGAGCCGTGCGCAGGACCACCGAAACATAAAGACCCGATCCTGGTTCGGAGTGCCAGGTATGGCCGTGGCGGCCCTGGCCGGCGGTCTGTTCTTCGGCCACGACGGCCGTGCCGGAGGGGCAGCCGGCCGCGGCTAAAGCGGCGGCCTCGTGCATGGTGGAGGTGATGGTGTCGAAGAACGAGATCTGGCGGCCGGGGATGCGGAAGGGCTTCATAAGCCTTCCAGGGCGGCGTTGATTTTGGCAAGCTGAGCCTGGTATTCGTCTTTCTTGGCGCGCATGGACTCGACCACGTGAAGCGGCTTGCGGCTGAGCGAGGCTGCGTCGGAAAGCTGGGCATCCAGGCTGGCGACGTTCTTAGCGAGCTGATCGTGCTCTTTCTGCAGGCGCTTCCGCTGGGCTTCGAGTTCGGTCTTGGGAACGTGGAGCACCAGGTCCATCTGCGCGGTGGAGCGAGTGGCGGCGCCGGCGGGAGCGGGATCGGAACTGAAATCAAGCGTCACACCGGCGAGGCGGCGGACGGCGGCGGCGTGGCGCCGGCCGATCTGGAGGGCATCGCCGCGGGCGTGCAGGGTGCCTTGCAGCGCCAGCTTGGGATCGAGCTTCATCTCGGTGCGGAGGGTGCGCGCCAGGGTCACGATTTCCTGCAGCACGCCAATCTCGCGCTCGGCGGCATGGTCGGTGTGCTGGCGGCGGTATTGGGGGTACTCGGCCAGGGCGATAGATACGGGCCGCGTGGGGCGGCCGTTGGAGAGGCGCTGCCACAGCTCTTCGGTGAGAAACGGCATGGCCGGATGCAGCAGGCGCAACGCGGTTTCAAAGGCCGCCAGCACGTTGCGCCAGTCGGCGTTGACCCCGGTGTTTTCCTGGAAGCAAGGCTTCTTCAGCTCCAGGTACCAATCGCAGAACTCGTGCCAGAAGAAGTGCCAGAGCGACTGCGCGGCTTCATGATAACGATACTGCTCGATGGCCCGGTTCACCTGCTCGGCGCAGGTATTCAGGCGGCTGAAGATCCAGCGATCCTCTACGGCCACTTCGATGGACGGCTGGGCTTCGGGGCGGAAGGTCTCAAGCTGATTGGGCAGCCACGGCTGGACGCCGGAGCGCTCCATGTTGACGAACAGGAGGCGGGCGGCATTCCAAATCTTGTTGGCGAAGCCGCGCGCGGATTCCATGCGGTCTTCGGAGAGCACGATGTCGGTGCCGGGCGCGGCGCCGAGCAGCAAGGCCATACGCACGGCGTCGGTGCCGTACTTCTCGGTGACCACCAGCGGATCGATGGTGTTGCCGCGGGTTTTGGACATCTTCTGGCGTTCGGCGTCGCGCACCAGGCCGTGAATGTAGACCTGGCGGAAGGGGATCTCGCCCATGAACTCGCAGCCGAGCATGATCATGCGGGCCACCCAGAAGAACAAAATATCGAAGCCGGTGATGAGCAGCGAGGTAGGGTAGAAGAGCTTGAGATCGGTGGTATCGTCGGGCCAGCCGAGCGTGGAGAAGGGCCACAGGCCGGAGCTGAACCAGGTGTCGAGCACATCGGGGTCCTGCACCAGTTGCGCGGAGCCGCAGCGCGGGCAATGCGAGGGCGCTTCGCGGGCCACCACGATCTCGCTGCATTCCTGGCAATGCCAGGCGGGGATGCGATGGCCCCACCAGAGCTGGCGGGAGACGCACCAGTCGCGGATGTTGTACATCCACTCGTTGTAGGTCTTGATCCAGTTCTCGGGGATGAACTGGATGCGGCCGGTTTCGACCACGGCGATGGCCTTTTCGGCGAGCGGCCTGGTGCGCACGAACCATTGCGTGGAGATGAGCGGCTCGACGATGGTCTTGCAGCGGTCGCAGCGGCCGAGGGCCAGGGTGTAGGGCTCGGTCTTTTCGAGCAGGCCGAGGCGATCGAGATCTTCGATCACGCGCCGGCGGGCGTCGAAGCGATCGAGGCCGGCGTAGGGGCCGGCTTCGGCGGTCATGCGGCCGTTTTCATCGATGACTTTGATGCGCGGCAGGTTGTGGCGTTTGCCGGCCTCGAAGTCGTTGGGATCGTGGGCGGGCGTGACTTTGACGGCGCCGGTGCCGAACTGGGGGTCGGCCAGATCGTCGAGGATGATGGGGAGCTGGCGATTCATCAGGGGCAGATCGACGGTGCGGCCGTGCAGATGGAAGTAGCGCGGGTCTTTGGCGTTGACGGCTACGGCCGTGTCGCCCAGCATGGTTTCGGGGCGGGTGGTGGCCACCACGACGCAGGCGGGCGGGTCCGCATCGGTGACCGGATAGCGGATGTGCCAGAGGTTGCCCTGGGTCTCGACGTTTTTCACTTCCAGGTCGGACAGGGCCGTGTGGCAGCGCGGGCACCAGTTGACCATGTACTCGCCGCGATAGATGAGACCCTTTTCGTAGAGGCGGACGAAGACCTCGCGCACGGCGCGGGAGAGGCCGGGGTCGAGGGTGAAGCGCTCGCGGCTCCAATCGCAGCTTGCGCCGAGGCGGATCATCTGGCGCTTGATCTGGTCGCCGTATTGCTGCTTCCATTCCCAGACGCGTTCGATGAACCTGTCGCGGCCCAGGACGCAGCGGTCGAGACCTTCTTCGGCGAGCTTGCGCTCCACGACCATCTGGGTGGCGATGCCGGCGTGATCGGTGCCGGGGAGCCAGAGGGTGTTGTCGCCGCGCATGCGATGCCAGCGCACGGTGACGTCGATTTCGGCATGCTCCAGCATGTGGCCGATGTGGAGCGATCCGGTGACGTTGGGCGGGGGAATGACCAGGGAAAAGACGGACTGGGCGGCCTTGACGGAGGCCTGGAAGACGCCGGAGTCAATCCACCACTGGGCCCAGTGCGGCTCGAACCGCTGGGGCTCGTAAACCTTCTCAATTTGCATGGAAAGTACCATGATATCAGGGTGTGGCCGAGGGCTTCGGCGGTTTGAATTGCAGGGCGGCGCGGCGAAAGGCGCGCTGATAGCGGCTTTTTCGGTTCGCCGGGGAAGCAATCGACCTCCTATCGCAGCATCACCCTGCAGACGTTCGTCCGCCCGATTTCTGAATCTTTGTGCCGAGACGCTTCCTCGTCTGGACATGGGGCTGCCCACGTCATCGTCGATGCGGCGCGTTGGCGGTCAGGACTGAACTTGGCGTGATGACGGCGGTTCAGCTTGGCAAGCGCGACCGATCAGATATGCGGGACCGAAGGCTGTCAGGGCTTCGCGGACGGCTGCCAAAGCTCGATCTTATTGCCATCCGGATCGTAGATCCAGGCAAAGCGGCCGTAGGATTCATCCATCCGTTTGGGATCGATCTTGACTCCCTCTTGTTTCAAGCGGTCGAGCAACGCATCCATATCGTCCACGATGTAGTTGACCATGAACGGCGAATGGCTGGGATCCAGATAGTTCGTGGAGGCGGGAAAGATGGTCCAAACCGTAACGTGTTCCTTCTGCGGGTCGTTGTGTTCGCGCCAGGGGAGCATTACGCCCTGGCCTTTGTCGGCGAGTCCAAGGTGCTTCGCATACCATTCGCGCATCTGATCGCGATTAGCGGATTTAAAGAAGATACCGCCGATTCCAAGGATACGCCCGCGCGGCTCCATTTTGACGGGCGGCTTCGACTCTTCAGGTTGCGGAGATGGCACTTTCTGTCCTCCTTGTGCGCAGGTCGAGATGAGCAACAGCGAGCCGAGCGCAATGGTGCGCCAGCGTACTTCCGGCATGTGAGGATTATATAACATTCGATTGGAATGAAACGCCGAAACGGCGCCATTCCGAGGATTGGGCTGCGCGAGCCGAGTTCGCGGTGGTTAAACCGGATACAATTCTGCGTATGGAACAGAACCGCAGAACATTCCTGCAGGGCCTGGCGGCGGCACCGCTGTTCATTCCCAGCGCGGTGCGCGGCGCCAACGACCGGCCGACTTTCGGCATCGTAGGGGTCGGCAATCGCGGCCAATGGCTCCATCAGACGTTTCAGAAGCTGGGCGCGCAATGCGTGGCGGTGTGCGACGTATACGAGCCAACCTTGGAGCGGGCGCGCTCCGAGTCGCCCAGGGACGTGAAGGCTTACGTCGGCTACCACGACATGCTGGCGCAGCCGGGCATCGATTTCATCGTGATCGCCACGCCGGATCATCACCACATGCCGCACCTGGTGGCGGCGCTGGAGGCGGGCAAGGACGTGTACCAGGAGAAGCCGCTGTCGCTGAACCTGGAGCAGAGCGCGGAGATGGTGACGGCGGTGCGGCGGACCAAGCAGATCGTGCAGATCGGCATGCAGCGGCGCAGCATGCCGTTCGTGCGCAAAGCCAAGCAGGCGATCGACGACGGGGCGCTGGGGCGCATTTCGCTGGTGAAGGCGATGTGGAACTGGCACTTCACCGAATGGCTGGACAATGCGCCGCTGGCCGGCAAGCTGGACTGGGACCTGTTCCTGGGATCGGCGCCGAAGCGGCCGCTGGAGCCCAAGCGATTCCGCTGGTGGCGCGGGTTCTGGGACTATTCGGGCGGCAACATGACGGACCAGGGGACCCATCTGATGGATGTGGTGCAGTGGATGACCAATGCCGGGCCGCCGCGGTCGGCGGTGTGCCAGGGCCAGTTGACCGGCAACCCGGAGGCGGAAGCGCCGGACGTGTTCACGGCGGTGTTCGAGTATCCGGGGTTCCTGGCGCAGTGGAACCTGGACTACTGCACGACGTACGACTGGGATTGGTCGGTCACATTTCTGGGCGACAAGGCCGCCATGGTGCTGGACCGCACGGGCTACCGGATTTATAAAGACAACGGTGCGACGCCGGCGCCGTGGAAGCAGAGCGGCAAATCGGAGATGATGGCGGCCGAACCGGACAAGGACAGCGCCACGGCGCACCAGCAGAACTTCCTGGACTGTATACGGTCGCGGCAGGAGCCCAACTGCCCGATCGAGGTGGCCGCGGCGGCGGTGGCCGGTCCGCACATGGCGAACATCGCGTACCGCGAAGATCGCAAGGTGAAGGCATAGCCTTCGATTCGAGCGGCGGGATTCCGGGGACTCCCGCGCCAGCGGCATGGCGGCGGCCGGAACCGCGGCGCAGCCTGCCCGAGGCCGTGCTGCGGCGGATCGCGGATGCGGCTTTTCCGGGCCGCCGCGTGACGCGGGTGGAGTCTCTGGGCGACGGGTATCGAAACGCCAATTTCAAACTGGAGGCGGAGCCGGGAGGGGCGCTGGTGTTGCGGATCTACGAGCACGATGCGTCGCTATGCCGGAAGGAGGCGGACCTGCGGCGGCTGGTGCGGGGCAGCGTTCCGGTGCCGGAAGAGGTGTACGTGGAGCCGGACGGGTGGGAAGATGTGCCGCCGTTTGCGGTGCTGGCCTGGACCGAGGGGATCACGTTTCGGGAGCTGAAGCGCGGCGGGGACCGGGAGGCGATCGCGCAGGCAGCCGGCGCGGCGGGCCGGACGCTGGCGGCCATTGGCGGCTACGGATTTGCCGGGGCGGGATGGATCGGACCGGGCCCGGCGGTCACCGCGCCGCTGCTGGCGGGCGCCGATCCGCTGCCGCGCTTCGTGGACCTGTGCCTGGCGCGCGAGACGCTGCGGCGGAGGGCGCCGGCGGAGACATGCCGCGGGGTACACGAGCTGATGTGGTCGTGCGCGGCGCGGCTGGCGGAGATGGAGCGGGAGGCGCGCCTGGTGCATGGCGATTTCAATAAGCGTAACGTGCTGGTCCGCGAGAGAGCGGGGCGCTGGGAAGTGGCGGCGGTGATCGATTGGGAGTTCGCGGTGGCGGGGCCGCCGCTGGCGGACCTGGGTAGCTTCCTGCGGTACGAGCGGGCCGGCGCGGCGGTGATCGAGCCGCATTTTTCGCGCGGGTATCTGGATGGCGGCGGGGGCCTGCCGGAAGATTGGCGCCAGATGGCGCGGGTGGTGGACCTGGCGGCGATTTGCGAGAGCCTGGCGAGCGCGCGGCTGCCGGAGCCGTTTGTGCCGGAACTGGTGGAACTGGTGCGGGCCGCGGCAGGGTGAATCGCGGGACCGAAGATCATTCCTCGCGGAGGGCGCGGACGGGATCGATGTTGGTGGCGCGCCAGGCCGGCAGGAAGCTCGCCAACAGCGCCACCGCCGCGAGGAAGGCGGCCACGATGGCGTAGGTGAGCGGGTCGGAAGCCCGCACGTCGAAGAGCAGGGTGGCCAGGAGCCGGGTGAGGAGCAGCGATCCGACGAGGCCGATGGCCAGGCCGGCGCCGGTCAGCAGGAGGCTTTGGCCCAGCACCAGCCAGACGATGTTGGCGCCGCGGGCGCCCAGCGCCATGCGGATGCCCATCTCATGGGCGCGGCGGGCCACGGCGTAGGACATCACGCCATAGATCCCGACCGCGGCCAGCAGCAGCGCGACACCGGCGAAGATGGCGAGCAGCCACATGGAGAAGCGGCGGCGGGCCATGGACTCGTCCATCAGCTCGCGCATGGTGCGGATGCGGTACACGGGCTGATCCGGATCGAGCGCGGCAACCTGATGCTGGACGGCGTTGGCCAACAGGAGCGGATCGGACTGGGTATGTATGGCCAGACTCATCCCGCCGAGCGTGAACGAGGTCTGCGCATAGGGCCAATAAAACTCCACGCGGGAAGGCGATTCCAGCGTGCGGTAACGCACGTGGCGGACGACCCCGACGATGGTTCGCCAAGGCGCGCTCGACTGCCTCCCGCCCTGCTTGATGCGCTGGCCGACGGCGTCCTGGTGCGGCCAATAGGTGCGGGCCAGGGTTTCGTCCACGATGGCGACCGGAGCGGCGGTCTCATTGTCGCGCTGGTCGAAGTAGCGGCCGCGCAGCAGCGGGATGCCCATGGCCTCGAAGTAGCCGGGCATGACGGGACGCTGATCCGCTTCGGGAGTGGTCTGCGAGGGCGGGACGGCCGGCGTGTCGATGGTGGTGGTGCCCGACCAGCCGGTGCCGGAGAGCGGCAGGCCGGTGACGGCGCCGGCGGCATCCACGCCGGGCAACTGGCGCACGTGCGAGAGCAGCTCGCGATAGAAGGCGCGGGTCTTCTCGGGGGTGGGGTATTTCTCTTCGGGCAGCGAGACACGCATGGTCAAGACGCCATCCGCGCGGAAACCGGCGTCCACTTCCTGCAAGCGGAGGAAGCTGCGGATGAGCAGTCCGGACCCGGCCAGCAGCGCCAGCGACAAGGCCAGCTCGCCCACCACCAGGGCGCTGCGGAGTCTCTGGGAGTGTCCGCCGGCGCCGCCGCGTCCGCCTTCCTTGAGGGTATCGTGCGTGTCCTGGCGGGAGGCTTGAAACACGGGCGCCAGGCCGAACAAGATGCCGGTGGCCAGAGACACCAGCAGAGTGAAGAGCAGGACGCCGGGATCCATGCGGGTTTCGGCCACGCGGGGAAAACTGGTGGCGCTGGCGGCGATGAGCAGGCGCAGGGCGCCGAAGGCCAGCAGCAGTCCGGCGGCGCCGCCGGCCAGCGACAGCAGCACGCTTTCGGTCAACAACTGGCGGGCCAGGCGCCAGCGTCCGACGCCCAAGGCCTGGCGCACGGCGATTTCGCGCTGCCGCGCGGAGGCGCGCGCCAGCAGCAGATTGGCCACGTTGCCGCAGGCGATCAGCAGGACCAGGCTGACGGCGCCCATGAGGACCCAAAGGGCCAGCCTGATATCGCCGATCTGCTGTTCGAGCAGCGGCACCACGATCACGGTGAAGTTGTACCGTTTGTAGGGATAGTTGGGATTCTGCTCGACGATGCGGCGGGAGACGGCGGCCATGTCGTCGCGGGCCTGGGCGATGGTGAGGCCGGAGCGGATGCGGGCGATGACGCGCAGGCCGTGACTGCCGCGATTATCGGGCGTCAGATCCGCGGGTTTGAAGACCAGGGGCATCCAGACTTCGGCGTCGTGGGGCATATCGAATCCGGGGGGCAGCACGCCCACGACCTGGTTGCTCTGCCCGTTCAGGATCAGGGTGCGGCCGATCACGCCGGGATCGGCGCCGAAGCGCCGGCGCCACAGGCCGTCGCTCAGCAGGACCACGTGCTCGCGGCCGGGCCGCCCTTCTTCGGGCAGAAATACGCGGCCGAGCTGGGCCTGTATGCCGAGCAGCGGAAAGAAGGCCGCGGAGACGACGCCGGCTTCGATGCGTTCGGGGACGCCGCCGATGTTGATATTGAAGCTGGCGCCGCCAATGGCGGCGATGCGGGAGAAGCTCCGATTCTGCTGGAGGTCCTGGAACTCGGGGGCGGAGACCCAGTTCTCGTCGTTGGGGATGCCGATGCCGGTGAAGCGCATCCACAGTTGCACGAGCTGGCCGGAGTCGCGGTACGGCAAGGGCTTGAGGACCACGGCGTCCACCACGCTGAAGATCGCAGTGGTGGCGCCGATACCGAGGGCCAGGGCCAACACGGAAACCAGGAGAAAACCGGGACTGCGGCGCAGGACGCGGAGCGCGTAGCGGATGTCTTGCAGCAGGAACTCCATGGGTAATGATACTCCCGCCGGACAAAAAGGTCACGCCGGCGGGGAGCGTAACTCGGCGGTCTGCGACAGGTGACGCTCCGCCGTACGGGCGCGCCGGTCCAGCCACTCCCGCCAGGTGTCCAACCCCGCCCCGGTGGTACAGGAGACTTCGACGATCTCGATCTCAGGCTGCACGCGCCGCAGGTATTCGCGCGCCAGATCGATGCGGAAAGGCACGTAGGGCAGCAGGTCGATCTTGTTCAACACCACCAGGTCGGCGCGATGGAACGTAGCGGGATACTTCAGAGGCTTGTCTTCACCTTCGGTGACGCTGAAAAGGACCACGCGGGCCTCCTCGCCCAGATCGTAACTGGAAGGGCAGACCAGGTTGCCCACGTTTTCGATGAGCAGCAGATCGAAGGCATCCGGCTGCCAGTCACCGAGCGCCTGGGCGACCATGCGGGCGTCCAGGTGGCAGGCGCCGCCGGTGGTGATCTGGCGCACGGGGAAGCCGTAGCGCGCCAGGCGCTGGGCGTCGTTATCGGTCTGGATATCGCCGGTGAGCACGGCCACGCGGCGGGAGGGATCGAACGACGCCAGGGTGCGTTCGAGCAGCATGGTTTTGCCGGAGCCGGGGGAAGAGATCAGGTTGACGCACAGCGTGCCGTGGGTTTCAAAGCCGCGGCGCAGCTCGGCGGCCAGGCGGTCGTTTTCGTTGAGGACTTTGCGCGCGATGGGTACGCGGGTCATTCGTCGATCTCCATGTAGGCGAACTCGAGCTCTCTGCCGCCGGCCAGATCGGTTTCCGTTGAGCCGCAGTGGGGGCATGCGGTGCGATAGTCCAGCACGGGGAAGTCCCGCGCGCAGCGGCGGCAGCGGTTGCGCCAGGGAATGGCTTCGATTTCGAGGGAGAGGGGCGCGAGCTCGGTATCGCGCACCATGGTCTCGAAACAGAAGCGCAGGGATTCAGCGTCCACGCCGGCGAGCTCGCCGATCTTGACGCCCACGGCGCGGACGTGGGCCTGGTGCCGGGCGGACTCGGCTTCAACCGCTTCGAGCATGGAGGCGGCGATACTCATTTCGTGCATGATGGCGGATGCTAACTCGATGATAGCGGGTTTTGGCTATACTGAGCCTCAAGATGAGATCGGCACTGGTGTTCCTAATTGTGTCCGCGGCGGCTTGGGCGCAATCGGCTTATGTGCGCGTCAGCCAGGTGGGGTACGAGGCGGGCAGTCCGCCGTTTCGCGCGTACCTGATGTCCACGGCGCCGGAGACGGGCGCGACTTTCGATGTCTGGAATGCGAGCGGCGAGATCGTGTACTCGGCCGCGGTGGGCGCGCCGGCGGGCACGTGGAGCAACAGCGCGACGCTCAGCTACTCGGTCTATGCGCTGGATTTCACGGCGCCGGCCGGGGACGGCTACAGCATCACGGTCAGCGGGCCGGCGGCGGCGAGCTCGCCGGTGTTCCCGGTCGCGGACCCGTCGCGGCTGTATCCCGGACTGCTGCTGAACACGCTGTTCTTCTATGAGACCGAACGCGACGGGCCCAACTATATTCCCAACGCGCTGCGCACGGCTCCCGGCCACCTGAACGACGCACACGCCGACGTGTACCAGACGCCGCCGCTCGACAGCGACGACCTGATCGCGACGACAAGCGCGCCGCTCACCCCCACGGGCGCGGCGATCAACGCCACAGGCGGATGGTGGGACGCGGGCGACTACATGAAGTACGTGGAGACGGTGAGTTACGCGCTGTCACTGGCGGAGATCGGCATCCGCGATTTTCCGGGCGAGATGGGGTCCGGCGCCCCGGCGCATCCGGCGGCGCCGCCGAATGCCATCTCTTATGCGGGGACGGCCAGCGGGGCGCCGGAGTCGGCCAACTTCGGATCGGAAGCCAAATTCGGAATTCAGTTTCTGATGAAGATGTGGGACGATTCGTCCAAGACGCTGTATTACCAGGTCGGCAACAGCCAGAGCTGGGCAAACTTTCCCAACCTGCTGAGCGATTACGATATCTGGCGGCTGCCGCAGGCCGACGATAACTGGGGCGGCTGCCAGGCGTGCGCGCGCTATATCTGCCACCGGCCGGTGTTCGCGGCCGGGCCGGCGGGATCGCCTGTCAGTCCGAACCTGGCGGGCCGGCTGGCGGCGAGTTTCGCGTTGTGCTACCAGTTGAACCGCGTATCGAACCCGGGCTTTGCCAACCAGTGTTTGCGGAACGCGGAAGACATCTTCGCCCTGGCAGACACGACGCTGGCGGACCCGGCGGCGGCGGTCGGGAGCGGGACGTGCACGGGCGGATGCCTGCTCACGATCGTGCCGTTCGACGGCTATCCGGAGACGGTTTGGGACGACGATATGGAGCTGGGCGCCGCGGAGCTGTACTTCGCGGTGGCGGCGGGGGCCGGGCATTTGCCGCCGGGACTGCCGGTTACCGATCCGATGACTTACCTGGCGGCGTCGGCGCAGTTTGCCAGTAACTACATCACGAAGATATACAACGCGGGATACACGGATACGTTGAATCTCTACGACGTCAGCGGGCTGGCGCATTTCGAGCTGTATCGCGCGCTGTCGCAGGCGGGCAATCCGGGCGGCCTGCCGGTGACCAAGGGGAGTATCCGCGGCCAACTGCTGGCGCAGGTGAGCGATGCCATCCACCAGGCCGCGGCGGATGCGTGGGGATTCGGGGCGGCGTGGAACTCCGACACCACGTCGCACGGGACGGGTATCTCGGTGATGGCCAGCGAGGCCTATTATCTGACGGCGGAGGCGACCTACAAGACGTACGCGCAGCGATGGCTGGCAAACATCATGGGCGCGAACGCGTGGGGGTCGTCGTTCATCGTGGGGGACGGGTCGGCTACGTTTCCGAACTGCATCCAACACCAGGTGGCCAACCTGGCGGGGGCGCTGGACGGCGGCAGCGGCGGCGTCCCGGTGCTGTGGGGGGCGGCGACGGAAGGCCCGTCGTACGGCGCGACGGCAGGCACGCTGGACGGGATGATCCTGTGTCCGGCGGGCGGCGGGAATCCGTTCAAGATCTTCAACGGCAACGACGGAGCGTACAACGCGGCGCCGTACGCGGTGTACAAGGACAACGTGCAGTCGTACACCACGACGGAGCCGGCCATCGATCTGACGGCCAGCTCGTTTCTGATGTGGTCGTGGCGCCTGGCGGGCCGGCACCTGGGGCAGTGACCGGCCCGGGCTACTTAGGAGTTACAAGTCAGAAGCGGTATTCGGCCTTGACGACGTCATCCTCGATGGAATGGCGCAGGGTGAAGCCGAGCTTCTCGCAGATGCGCATCACGTCGCGGTTATCGGGGAGGATGTCGGCTTTGAGGGCGCGGAGCTTTTCGTCGGCGCCGACGGTGATGAGCCGCGCCAGGAGCTCCTTGCCCAGTCCGCGGCCATGGAATTGATCGCTGACCAGCACGGCCACTTCGGCGTCGTTGGTGCCGAGGACGCGGGTGAGGCGGCCGACGGCGAGGATCTCGTTGTCGCCGGTGGTAGGGTTGCGCCGCTCGGCGACCAGGGCCATTTCACGGTCGTAATCGATGAAGCAGATACGGGTCAGCCGTTCGTGGGCCACGCGCTGGGACAGGTTCATCAGATGGAAGTAACGCAGGTAGACGCTGCGCTCGGAGAGAGTGGCATGGAACTTGACCATCAGGGGCTCATCCTCCGGGCGGATGGGCCGGATGCGGACTTCGTTGCCGTCCTTCATGGTCCAATCGGCGACGTAGCGGTTGGGATAAGGCCGCACGGCGAGCTTCGGCAGGTTCTCCTTAGTCATCTCCGCGGAATGCACCACCACGCGCGCGTCCAGAGCCACCAGGCGCTCCGGGGCAGCCAGCAGCGGGTTGATGTCGATCTCCTTGATCCAGGGCTGCTCCACCACCAGGCGGCTGAAGCGGACCATCACCTGTTCCAGCTCCGCGAGGTTGACGGGTTTGCGTCCGCGGACGCCTTTGAGGGCGCGATAGATCTTGGTCTGCTCCATCATGCGGCGGGCGAGGGTGGTATTTAGCGGCGGGAGGCTCAGAGAGCGGTCTTTGAAGACTTCCACCAACTGGCCGCCGGTGCCGAACAGCAGCACGGGTCCGAACTGCGCGTCGAGGCTGCTGCCGACGATCAACTCGTAACCGTCGCCGCTCTTGATCATGGGTTGCACGGTGACGCCCTGGAAGTGCTGGGCGCCCGCCTTTTCGGTGACGGAGGTCCGGATGCGGTTCCAGGCGCGCTCGACGGCCTCGCGATCGGCCAGGTTCAACTGCACGCCGCCTACGTCGGTCTTGTGGGTAATGGTTTCCGAATAGAGCTTCAACACCACCGGATAGCCGATCTTGTCGGCGTGCGCGACGGCGTCTTCCACGGTGGCGGCGACCAGGGTCTGCACGGTGGGAATGCCGTAGGCCTCCAGCACGCGTTTGGAATCGGCCTCGGTAAGCACGGTATGGCCGGCGCCGCGCGCGTTCTGGATGATCTCGTCGACGAGCGCCGAATTCGGCTCGCCCGGCGAGGAAGCGTCGTCGAGGGAGGGAGTTTCGTAAAGGCCCTTCAGGTTGTAGGCCCAGCGCCACATATAGGTGAAGGCGCGCACGCCGGTATCGGGGAACTGGAAGGTGGGGATGCGGGACTGGTTGAGGATCTCCACGCCGGCGGCGACTTCGGCGCCGCCCATCCAACTGGCCAGGATGGGCTTGCCTTCGAGTTTGGCGTACGGCTTGAGGTGCTCGGCGATCTGGGTGGGATCGGTCATCGCCTGCGGGGTGAGGACCACCAGCAAGCCGTCGCTGTTGGGATCCTTGGCGGCGATTTCGACCGCCTTGGCATAGCGCTCGGGGCTGGCGTCGCCGAGGACGTCGATGGGATTGTTGTGGCTCCAGGCGGCGGGCAGGATCTGGTTGAGCGCCTCCATGTTGTCGGGCGAAATCTCGGTCAGCTCGCCGCCGTTGGCGATCAGGGCATCGGTAGCCAGCACGCCCGGACCGCCGGCATTGGTCAGGATGGTCAGGCGCGGTCCCTTGGGGCTGGGCTGCTTGGAGAGCACCTCGGCCATGTAGAAGAGGTCGGCGATGCTGTTGACGCGCAGCACGCCGCTGCGGCGGAAGGCGGCTTCCAGCACCTCATCGCTGCCGGCCAGCGATCCGGTGTGCGACGCGGCGGCTTTGGCGGCGGCTTCGCTGCGTCCGGCCTTGATGACGATGATGGGCTTATTGAGCGCCACTTCGCGCGCCGCCGAGAGAAAGCCGCGGGCATCGCCGATGGTCTCCATGTAAATGACGATGCTGCGCGTGCGCGGATCGTTGCCCAGGTAATAGATGAGATCGCCCCAGCCCACGTCCAACATGGATCCGATGGAGACGAAGGCGCTGAAGCCCACCATTTCACGGAGGCTCCAGTCGAGGACCGCGGTACAGAGGGCGCCGCTCTGGCTGATGAAGCCCACGTTGCCGGCGCGCGCAATACCGGCGGCGAAGGTGGCGTTCAATCCCGTAAGAGGACTCATGACGCCCAGGCAGTTGGGTCCGATGATGCGCATGTTGGCGCGGCGCGCTTCGGCCAGCACCTGCCGCTCCAGCTCCAGGCCGGCGGGCCCGATCTCCTTGAATCCGGCGGAAATCACGACGGCGGCCTTGACGCCTTCCTCTCCGCAGTCGTGGATGATGGCGGGCACGCCGCTGGCCGGGGTGACGATCACGGCCAGATCCACGGGCTCCGGCACCTCAGAGATGTGCTTGTAGGCCTTGACGCCGAGCACGCTGGGGCGCTTGGGATTGATGGGGAACACGGTGCCGCCGAACGGGCTGCTGACCAGGTTCCAGAGGATCGTGCGGCCCACGGTGTTGGCCGTTTCGGTGGCACCGATCACGGCTACGGTCTTGGGGGCGAAGAAGACGTCGAGCGGCTGCGTACCTTCTTTAATGGCTTTGCGGGCTGGTTTGCTGATGGTCATAAGTTCTCTAGGATGATTCGGTTTGGGCGGAGCCAAAGGCGGCGCGATTGAGCGCGTCGACTACGTCCCGGCTGGATATTCCGTTCTTGCGAGCCACAGTTTCAATGTCGCAGTCGTCGCAACTGGGGCGGAAGCCCAACTCTTCAAAGACGGCGACGGTTTCGGGATGCGACTGCTTGACATCGCGGACGATCATGTCACGGCGGATCATTTGATCGAATCGAAACATTGGTGTGCGCTCCGGTGTGCCTGAACTCTTTACATTAAAGTGTAGCAGGAGTATCGGGTCAGGATCTCATTAATTTCGGCCCGTCAGAAGAAATCGTGGGCGGATTCCGGGATCTCGCCCAGGATGGCAACGAGAGGCTCCGCGGTAACGCTGCGCGAGAAGGAGGGGTCTGTCGCCCGGAACGCCCGGATTGTGGACGGGCAACAGCGCCAAGGTCCGGGACGGGGACTACCGGCCAAGTGAAGTTCCAGGCCGCCGTTTTGGCCGCTATACTGAATACGACGGGATATGGAAATGCAACTCAACGAGCGAGAGGCATCATTGGTAGGCGCATTCCGCCGCCTGCCTCCGGATACGGCCTCAGAACTGTCAGCGCTTGCGGAGCGACTAGCGGAACTCGCGCCGAACCAGCGGATCGACTGGTCCGACTCCTGGTCCGATGAAGACCTGAACGACTTCAGGGCCGCATCCCTGCGCCGCCTCGACGCCGAGGAGTCAGAGGATCGGGATTGAAGCCTGGCGATGTGGTGGTCGGCGTTCTGGCCGGCGCCCAGGAAACCAAGGTCCGGCCGGCCGTGGTTATCGCAAGCCCCACATATCTCGCCGAGCGTCCGGACGCAGTAGTAGGGATTCTCACGACGAAGCTGCCGCGAACGCCGGGCACGACTGATTACGTTCTCCTGGACTGGCGATCTGCCGGACTCCGCGCGGAGTCTTGCTTCCGCGCCTACGTATTGACTGCTCGCCGTTCGGAGTTGAACGTAATCG
>DATJYO010000051.1:0-107334 GCA_035499555.1 Bryobacteraceae bacterium | reverse complement strand
CCGGGAGCCGCTGCTGCACTTGATCCGGAACACCACGCTGCTGAAGGATTACGAAGTAGTGGGGGCCATGACGCTGGAGGCGGTGCGGAAGATCCGCACGCCGACGCTGCTGGTATACGGGCGGAACTCGCACTTCATCAGCTCGTACGAATTTCTGCACCAGGCCTTGCCGAACTGCAAGCCGGTGCTGCTGCCGGGCGGCGAGCATTTCGGTCCGCTGGAGCAGCCCGAGTTACTGACCGGACACATCCAGCAGTTCCTGCGCGAGCCGCAGCCGGTGATCGAAATCGCGGCCCGCGTGGCTAACGTTTTAGGGCCAGCGTAAACCCGTCGCCGATCGGCAGCACGCTCAACCAGACGCGCTCGTCCAGGTGCAGCTTGGCGTTAAACTCGCGCATGGCGCGGGCATCCTCATTCTGCACGGATTCATCGTGCACCTTGCCGTGCCAGAGAACGTTGTCGAATACCGCCAGCCCGCCCGGACGCAGCAGGCGCAGGGCGCGCTCGTAGTAATGGCCGTAGTTCTCCTTGTCTGCGTCGATGAAAGCGAAGTCGTAGTGGCCGGCGCTGCCGTTGTGCAGCAGCGCGTCCAGGGAATCGAGCGCCGGCGCCAGGCGCAATTCGATCTTGCTTTCCACGCCGGCTTCACGCCAGTAGCGCCGGGCCAGGGCGGTGGTCTCCGGATTCACGTCGCAGGCGATCAGGCGGCCTTCGGGCGGCATCGCCAGCGCGATGTGCAGCGAGCTGAATCCGGTGTAGACGCCGACTTCGACAGCCCGCCGGACGCCGGTCATGCGGACCAGCATGCCCAGCAGCTGCCCTTGCTCCGGCGCTAATTGCAGATGGGCGTCCGGGCGGGCCGCGGTCGCCTGCCGCAGGCGGGCTATCAGGTCCGGCTCGCGCAGCGAGACGCTGCGGATGTAGGCGGCCAGTTCGGGGGTGATGGGCGTTTGAAAATTCGACATGTTCGGCTCACCTGGCGCTGAGCATGTTGGCGAATACGCGATACGCGCCCGCCACCCCGCCGGGCAACTCGCGAAACCAGGAGTATCCGCTGAAGATGTAGACGCCTTTCCCGTAGCGCGCGTACAGCATGCCGCCGGGTTTGGGACTCTCGCTGGGATCGTGCGATTCGAGCACGGTCTGGTAATGCGAGTCCCACTCCGAGGCGAAGTACAAGCCGCGCTCCTGAATCCAGCCGTCGAAATCTTTAGCCGTGATTTCGTTGGGCGTGTGCAGCAACGGGTTGGACGGGTTGGGAAACGTAACCGGCGCTTCTTCCACGGACACGCGATCATGCCCGATCTTGAACGGATACGGCCCAATGGGAATGAGGTTGGCGTCGGTCACGTTGTACTGATCGATCAAGGTGCCGCCGTTTTGGACATAGTCCAGAAGGCGCGGCAGATTGGCGCGCAGGTCGGCGCGCGTATTGTAGGCGCGCACGCCGGTTACAATCGCATCGAATGCGGCGAGGTTCCCCTGTTCCAGATCGGAAGCGCCGAGCAGTGTGACTTCGCAGCCAAGCTGGCGGATGGCATCCGGCATTTCGTCGCCCGCCCCCATCACATAGCCGATCTTGTGAGCCGTCACGCGCACGTCGGCGCGAACCAGTTTCACCACGGCCGGCGGAAACACGGTCAGGGGCGGCAGCGGCGGATGCGCGATCACCAGCATGCCGACGCCGATTTCGCGGTCCCCGACGCGGGCTTGCGCGCGCAGTTGGGCCGGCGGATCGGGCTGGGCACCGGGCTGCACCTCGAAAGCCAGCGGCTCCTGCTCGCCGGCCTTGGGCTGGTCGAAAAGACGCGCGCGCGGGTCGGCGCTCCAGCCGGGATCGAGATCCAGCCGTAGATCCCCGGACTGTTTCGGCGCGTCGGCCCGCAACTCGATCTCTACCTTACGCGCGCGCCCGTCCGGAAAGAGCACCATGTCGCGCGGCAGATTCACGGCCACCGGCGGCACTACGGTCAGCGCGCGGACTCCCTCGCCCTCCACGCGATCGATATAGCGGTGGGTGACCGGCCGCGCGAGATCGAAGCTGACGCCGCCGGCTTCGATCTGAAAATGCAGGGTCAGCAGCGGCGGGTCTTCGGGAAGGCCGATCAGGCGCTGATCGGAGATGGTATATGTATCGCCGTGGCGCGGCTCCCGCAGCCAGAACGGCTGTGAATACGGCTGATCCTTGGGTACGGAAGTCTTCAGGAGGGCATTGACGGGCTCATCGGGACCCAGCGCGTGATGTGCGTCCGTCCGCGACTCGCTGCCCATGCCGTCCAGCGTAAGACTGTCGAGTGTCAGCGGAAACGGGGAGCGGTTGAGCGCCGTGTACGACACCTCCACGGCAGAGCCCGGGACCACGGCGTACTCAAGGCTGTTGGCGTCCAGCCATAAACCCGAGCACAGCGCGATAGCCTCATTCACCTCTTTCAGCTTCTCCGCCGCCCAGGGATCGTGAAGAGCGGCGATCAGCGGATGCGCCTTCAGCAGCAGCGGTATGGTGCGTTCGGGGTGCGCCGGATCGAACGTGCGCAGCGCCTCCGCCAGCATCCGGCCGGCTTCCGCGCCCCCCGGCACGCGATCCCAGGTGGTGTCGATACCGTCGAAGGCGTCCGTGGATGGCGGATCGCCCGCCACCGGTACCAGATAGTTCTTGGATGGCCCGGGCCGCTGCGATACGCCCATCCCCTGGCTGCGGTGCATGCTCCGGCTCATCCCGGCGATCTGGTTGTACGAAACTCCCAGGATGGGATTGTAGACGCCCAGATCCACTTCGATGCGTCCCGGCATGGCAGCGGCTTCTTTCTCCTGCTGGCGGTTGAAACTGAACGTGTTGAACAGGACACGCCGCGCTTTCCACGGTTGGACGTATTTGAGCTGCTCCGGAAACCGGTTGGGATCGGCGGCGGCGAAGAAAGCCTCTTTCCCCAGGATGGCCGACACCTGGTGTTGGCCGTGGCCGTCGCGAGGCGTGCCCGAGAAGCGGAGAATGATGACATCGGGACGAAAGCGGCGAATGACCCAGACGACGTCGGAAAGGATACGGTCATGTCCCCACTTGGCGAAGGTCTCTTCGGCGGTCTTGGTATAGCCGAAGTCGATAGCGCGGGTGAAGAACTGTTCGGCGCCGTCGATGCGGCGCGCCGACAGCAACTCCTGCGAGCGGATCAAACCCAACAGATCGCCCTGTTCGGGACCGATCAGGTTCTGCCCGCCCTCGCCGCGGGTCAGGGAAAGGTAACCCGTACGCATATGGCGGCCGCGCGCGAAATAAGCCAGGATGGCCGTGTTTTCGTCGTCGGGGTGGGCGGCGATCATGAGCACGCTGCCCAGTACGTTGAGCTTGCCGAGCGACTGTTCGATGGCGGGAGTGCCGGAAAAGGGCGTTTCCGCGCGTACCGGCCCCAAAAAAAGCAAACTCAGCAGTGGCGCGATAAACCTGTTGGAATGAGTGCGCATCCAAGATAATGGTAGTCTATCCGGAGTACCGGACTGGAGGGGGCGATGGCGACTGGTTGGGGGCGATGGATCACGGCGCTCAGGCGCCGGATGGGCGGTCGAGCGGCCCCGGCGGCCGAAGGGGTTCCATCTCCCGTGCGGCTGGGCCTGGCTTTGGGCGGCGGCTTCGCGCGTGGGATGGCGCACATTGGAGTGCTCCAGGTTCTGGAAGAGAACGGGATTCCGGTACACTGTGTCGCCGGGGTGAGCGCGGGAGCTATCGTGGCGGCGGCTTATGCCAGCGGGGTCACTCCCGCCGACATCGCATCCGCCGGCTGCGCCATGCGCTTTACGGACGTGGCTCGCTGGACCATCGGCCGCATGGGCGTCGCCGCCAGCGAACGGATGGACCGCTTCCTGCGCAGGCTGTTGAAATGCTGCAACTTCGAGGAGATGCGCATTCCTCTGGGCATCGTCGCCACCGATGTGGTCAGCGGCGAAGCCGTCGTTTTCCGCGACCGTGGTGACGTGGTGTTGCCGATCCGCGCCAGCTGTTCCTATCCGGGTTTGTTCCAACCGGTACGCTGCGACGGCCGCCTGCTGGTGGATGGAGCCATCAGCATGGAGGTCCCGGCATTGCTGGCCCGCCTCCTGGGCGCCACCCACGTGATCTCCCTGCACCTGCCAATGCAAGGCGACGCGACCTTGCCCACGAACATGTTCCATGTTATTAACCGATGCTTTCAAATCATGCACAGTCGCACGGAAAGCAGTTGGCGGCAGCATTCCGACCTTGTGATCGAGCCGGACGTGCGTGGCATGGAGTGGGACGCGTTCGGCAGCGCTTTGCAGTTGATCCAGGCGGGTGAGCAGGCCGCGCGGCTGGCGTTGCCGCGAATACAGAGCTGGATGTCCTTTCCAACCAGCCCCACACCGGCAGTCATCCCGCCGGCTGCCGGCAAGATCCTGCCGGCAGGAGAAGCGCAAACCGGCTGATGGCGCCGCTTCAGCCCTTCAGGAACTTGCCGATAGATCGCGTGGCCTGCCGGATGCGGTGCTCGTTTTCGACCAGCGCGAAACGCACGTAGCCCTCACCCAGGGGGCCGAAACCGATGCCCGGCGACACCGCCACCAGAGCTTCCTTCATAAGCAGCTTGGCGAACTCCAGCGAGCCGCCGGCGCCGTAGCGTTCCGGCAGCGGCGCCCAGACGAACATGGAACCGCGGGGCTTCTCCACCGGCCAACCCGCGCGCGCCAGGCCGCTCACCAGCACGTCGCGGCGCTTCTGGTAGATGGCGCAGATCTTGCGCGTCTCTTCTTCGCACTCCCGCAGCGCGATGATGGACGCAATCTGGATGGGCTGGAACACGCCGTAATCCAGGTAGCTCTTGATGCGCGCCAGCGCCCCGATCATGCGCGCATTGCCCAGGCAGTAGCCCACCCGCCAGCCGGCCATGTTATAGCTCTTGGACATCGAGAAGATCTCGACGGCCACCTCCTTGGCGCCCTCCACCTGCAGGATGCTGGGCGGCTTATAGCCGTCGAAGCCCAGATCGGCGTAAGCGAAGTCGTGTACTACGAGGGTGCCATAGCGGCGGGCCAGGTCCACGATCGCCCGGAAGAAATCCAGATCCACGCAGGTGGTGGTCGGATTGTGGGGGAACGAGATCAGGATTATCCTCGGCTTGGCGGTAGACGTCCGATACAGGTCTTCCAGACGGTTGAGAAACTCTTCCGGGCTCGGCATGGGCAGCAGGCAGGCATGGCCCTCCGCCATGATCACGCCGTACTGGTGAATGGGATAGGCCGGATTCGGCGACACCACGGCATCGCCCGGCCCGACCACGGCGAAGAGCAGGTGCGCCAGCGCGTCTTTGGCGCCGATGGTCACGATGGCTTCCTTGTCCGGATCGAGTTCCACGCCGTAGTTCTTGCGGTAGCGTATGGTGATTTCTTCGCGCAGCCGGGGTATGCCCCGGGATGCCGAATAGCGATGATTGCGGGCGTTGCGGGCGGCTTCCACCATCTTGCCGACCACCACGCGCGGAGTGGCGCCGTCGGGATTCCCCATCCCCAGATCGATCACGTCCTGCTGGGCGGCGCGTGCCTTGGCGCGCATGTCGTTGATCACGGCGAAAACGTAGGGTGGGAGCTTCCGTATGCGGTAGAACTCTTCGGAACTTTCGGGCATTATGCCTATTCTACGATGCCCGGCTGGTGCTCGACAGCGGCTCGGAGGCCGCGCCGTGCTGATCCTGTAAGATATTGAAAATAAGATATTGAAACGTTTCGTACCTGTCGAAACTTGTCCCCCGCGCGAGCCCGGCCCGAGAATGCAATAAGTTCTGCGGTCCGCTTCCGGCGGCAACCCGATACCGGAACGCCCGCCGCGGGCTGGAGAGGGGATGAGTTCATGAAGGAATATGCGGCCGCGGTGATGATCGCGCTGGGGGCGGGGGGCACCCTCCTGGCCCAATCGGCTCCCGTTAAGCTGACCACCGCGGAGACCGTATTCGGAATCGTCAATCCCGGGGCGTACGGGGCCTCGCCGCTGGTAGCCGTGGCGGGAGACTTCAATCGCGACGGCATCATGGATCTCGCCACTCTGGACAACGGGAACCCTCAGGCCATCGCGCTCCTGATCGGCAACGGCGACGGCACCTTTGGATCGCCCACGCTGGTTTCATCGCTGACCGTGTCTCCCATCACGATGGTCGCCGGCGATTTCAACAAGGACGGAAATCTGGACATTGCCGCATTGGGCAGCTCGGGTGGAACAGGAGTGCTGGCTATCTTCCTCGGGGACGGGGCGGGCGGATTCACCACCGATGCGTCATACACGCTCGGGAATTTCGGCGCCGCCGGTTGGACTTCGGCACAGGCGTTGGCGGCTGCCGACATGAACCGCGACGGCAAGCTCGACCTGGTAGCTATCAACTCTTCGGATCAGACGGTATCCGTCCTGTTCGGCAAGGGTGACGGTACTTTCCGCAGTCCGGTGACTTCTTCGGTCACCAATGGACCGGTTCTGTACCCCAACGACCTGGCCGTCGCGGACATGAACGCCGATGGCAAACTGGACCTGGTGATCTCCGGCAACGGCTCCGGCGGCAGCTACGTGAGCGTGATGTTGGGCAAAGGGAATGGCGCCTTTCAGACGCCGCTGCTGGCGGCCTCCGGGTATAACGGACCCTGGTCCTATGCCAACGGTGTGGCCGTCGGCGACCTCAACGGGGACGGCAAGCCGGACGTGGTGGTAGCCACCGCGCCGGGCGCCACCGTCATGTTGGGCAATGGCGACGGCACCCTGCAAACAGCCGTGAACGTCCCAATGCCTTCCGGGTATTATGCGTACGCGGATATGGCCGCTCTCCGATCTGAATCACGATCACAAGCTGGACATCGTGCTGTCCCTGGCCGCCATCGAGGGCGGAGGCACCTCCGACGCGGCCACCCTGGCCGTCTTCCTGGGGAACGGCGATGGCACATTCCAGCCGGCACAAGGTTATACGACCCAGGCTTGGCCTTCCTCAATCGTCCTGGCGGACTTCAACGGCGACGGGGCCACCGACGCCGCTATCGGAAGCACCGGCACCGACTTTGGGATGACGGTCCTGTTTGGAAATAACGATGGGACCTTCCAGGCGGGCGCCAGTTACGGGTATGCGCAGGATTTTACGCAAGGCTTCGTATCCGCCGATTTTAATGGCGATGGCAGTCCGGATATCGCGCTGGGCCGTAACGATGGCACGATCGACGTGTTTTTGGGGAACACGCATGGCGCGCTGTCCGCCATTCCGGTGGCAACCACGATCGGCAGCGGCGCCTATGTGGTGGGCACCTCGCCGGCCGGAAATGCCACGCTGGCAGCCTCTGGCCTGGTGGCGGCGGACCTGAACGGCGACGGCAAAACGGACCTGGTGGCGACTGTCGATTTCGGGAGTAGCGGCACCCCCACCAATTTCGCCGTGCTGCCGGGTAACGGCAACGGCAGCTTTGGCGCGGCGGCCTTTTATTCCACCGGAGACGGCGCCGGGATCACCGGACCGGTGGTGGCGGATTTTAACGGTGACGGCAAACCCGATGTGCTGATCTATAACGGCGACGGCAACGTGAGCGTGTTCTTGAACCCCGGCAACGGCGTGTTGGGAAGTCCCAACAACTTCGCCAGCGGCATTGCTTCTTATACTCCCCTGGCGGGACACTTCACCGCCAGCGGGCATATGGACGCCGCGCTGTACGATTGTCCGGGTGGCAGCGACAATGCGATCCACGTGCTGCCGGGAGATGGAGCCGGCAGCTTCGGGTCGCCGATCGCCAGTGGACCGGGCGTTTGCGCCATCGCGGCCGTCGCCGCCGATTTCAATAACGATGGAAAACTGGACCTGGCGGTCGGCGGTTGGGAAAACAACGGCGGCATCCAGATCCTGCTCGGAAACGGTGACGGCACGTTCACACCGGCCGGCGAGCCGATGAGCACCAGCCCGGGTTGCGCCAATGTCGGTCCCTACAATCTGGCCGCGGCCGACCTGAACGGCGACGGCAATATGGATCTGATCGTGGCGACGTACACCACCAGCGACGGTTCCGGGTTCGCGCAATGGCCGTGCGGCGGCAACCTGGGTGTCCAGGTGTACACCGGGAACGGCGACGGGACTCTGTCGCAGAATGTGGCGGGCGCGCCTTTCCTGGCCGGCCCCTACTCCGGAGGCGTCCTCACCGGGGACTTCAACAACGACGGCATGCCGGATGTTGCGGTGCTCAACGGCATGTTTCCGGGCTGCTGCAGCAGCAGCATCTCCTTCTTCACGATGCTGATGAACCGCACCGCGCCGGTAAGCCTTTCGCCGGCGGCGCTGAGCTATGCCTCCGCACTCCTGGGGACTTCCAGCACGCCGCAGAGCGTAGTCGTTACCAACGACACCAGCGCACCGCTTTCCTTGACGTCCCTGGCGGTCACGGGTGCGGACGCCGCGGATTTCCCACTGACCAATCACTGCCCGGCTTCCCTGGCTGCCGGGCGGAACTGCAGCTTCTCCGTCAAGTTTGCGCCCACTGCCAGTGGTCCGCGCACGGCGGCGGTCACCGGAGCGGGGACGGCTTCGGTATCCTTGTCGGGGGTAGCCACGCAGGTCAAACTCAACCCTGCCCGGCTGAACTTCGGATCGGTCCCCGTGGGCCAGCCTGGCACGCCCAAGAGCGTAACGCTGACGAACGTGGCTTCCACCCCGTTGGCCTTTACGGGTACGGGAATCAAGATCGTGGGCGCGCACGCCGCGGATTATTCGCAAACCAACAACTGCGGAACCAGCCTGGGAGGCGGACTGAGCTGCACCATCACGGTCACGTTCAAGCCCCAAGCGACCGGACCGCGCAACGCCGCCGTGCACATCACCGATAACGGTGGCGCCAGCCCGCAATCCGTGGCGCTGAGCGGCACTGGCAGCTAGCACACGACACCGCCAGGGCCGGCCCTGGTCCCTTTTCAATGACGTGGCCCGGCAGGTGGCGGGGAAAGCACCGCCGGCCGCGCCGCCCACCTTCATCGCTCCCGATCGCGTGCTGGCGAAGACTGTCACACTCGCACGCACCCAGACCGCCAGGGTCGAAACACTCGGCCCTGGCCGGGACCGCACTCCGTACGATCACATCGCCGGGCGGCCAGGTGGCGGTGCCGGTAGACAGCGTGCCGCCGGCGCCACAAATATTTTTGTCGCGACGTTATCCCGATTGGCCCGGATTCCTGTTTGTCTTAGTGAGGGGACATGGACGGTCCCAAAAAAGGAGAACAACATGAACACTTATAGTACTCGGAAAGCTGTCCTGGGCCTGTTCCCGGGGCTCACACGCAAAGTTACGGTTTTAGGCGCGCTGTCGCTGGCTCTGCTGGGATACGGCGGATCGGGCCTGGCCCAAACTTGCCCATCGTGTAGACCGGCGCCGGCCGGAATTACCAACTGGTATCCCGGCGATTTCAACGCCAACGACCTGCTCACCGCCAACGTGGGCGCGCCGACGAACGTGACCCTCACGCCCGCAGAAGTGCAGAATGGTTTCACGTTCGCGGGCAACGGAAACATCCAATTTGGTCCTTCCGTCGGGAATTTCGGCACCTCCGACTTCACCGTGGCTTTTTGGGTGAAGTCTTCCACCCTGGGGACGCAGGCGATTATAGAGAACAGAGCGAACTGCTTTGGCGGCGTCCAGTTTTGGAGCATCCGCATCAACGGCGTGGTTACCGCCGAACTAAACAACGGCAGCACGGATTTTCCGATCGCCGGATCGATTAACGTGGCGGACGGTAATTATCATCATGTCGCCATGGTCCGCAGCCTGAAGAACCTGGCTGTCTATGTGGATGGCCAGCTCGATACTACCCTCACGGGCCCGACGAGGTTCAACGTCGGTAGTCCTGGCCTTGCTCAGGCCGGCACCAGCGTGTGCACCGGCCTGGACGGCACCCAGGACTTCACGGGCCAGTTGGATGAGATTCAACTCTACAACAAGGCTCTGACCGCGACACAGATCAACGGCCTCTTCAAAGCAGGCCATCTGGGCAATTGCAAGTAGCCTCCACACCAACCTCCTCAAATCGAGCCGCTGGCGCCATCGGGCCCAGCGGCTCTTTTCATGTGTGCCAGAGCGCCGGTGCCTGCCACTCTCCTCCGCATGTACTAAAATGTACGAAAGCGGAGTGAGATGGACGAACCCGAAGGAAGCGTGACGCGTCTGTTGGCGGCATGGTCCGACGGCGACGCGAAGGCCATGGACCAACTGATACCGCTGGTCTATGATGAACTCCATCGCATCGCGGAGTATCATTGGAGCAGACAACCGGCAGGTTATACGCTGCAGCCGACCGATCTGATTCACGAAGCTTTCCTCAAACTGGCGGGCGCCGAACCCAGGAAATTCGAAAACCGGACGCGCTTCTTCGCCCTGGCATCCATCGCCATGCGCCAGGTTTTGGTGAATCACGCGGAGTCCCGGCTCGCCAAAAAGCGCGGTGGCGGCGCCCAACGAATCCCCATCGACGAAGCGGAGGTAGCCATCGATCGCGCCGCCGAGCAGGTTCTGGCGCTGAATGAAGCGCTCGAAAACCTGCACGCCACCGATCCCCGCAAGAGCCGCATCGTCGAGCTGCGCTACTTTGGCGGGCTGAGCGTGGAAGAAACCGCCGAAACTGTCGGCGTTTCGCCGTTCACTGTCAAGCGCGACTGGTTACTGGCACGCGCCTGGCTGGCGCGCCAACTGGGCGCCGTTCCGAAACTCAGCGCTTGAGGACCATGAACCCCGGCGCCTGGCCCGAACTGGAAACGATCTATCTGGAGGCCCAGGCACTGGCGCCCGCCGACCGCCCGGCCTTCCTGGACCGGGCCTGCGCCGGCAATGCGGCTCTGCGCGCCGAAGTCGAGAGCCTGCTGGCGGCGGATGAAGCGTACGGCGATTTTCTGGAAAAACCGCTGTCGCGGCTGGCCGCCGGATTGATCGGAAAGCCGGAACTGCCGCGCCTCATCGGGCGATACCGCATCGCCGGGGTTTTGGGCGAGGGCGGCATGGGCACGGTCTATCAGGCCGAACAGCAAACACCGCATCGCACCGTGGCGCTCAAAGTGATCCGCCCGGGGATGGCGTTCGACGGCCTGGTGCGCCGTTTCGAATTGGAGTCGGAAGCGCTGGGCCGGTTGCAGCATCCCGGCATCGCGCAGGTGTACGACGCCGGAACTTTCGAAAGCGCTTCCGGCGCACAACCCTATTTCGCGATGGAGTACGTCAAAGGCCGCCCATTGTTGGCCTATGCCAGCGAGCAGTCTTTGGACTCACGAGGGCGCCTGGAACTCATGGCGAAAATCTGCGATGCCGTGGATCACGCGCACCAGCACGGCATCTTGCATCGCGACCTCAAGCCGGGCAATATTCTGGTGACCGCGTCCGGCCAGCCCAAGGTTCTCGATTTCGGCGTGGCCCGCATCATGGACAGCGATGTGCAGGCTACGCGCCAAACGGATATCGGGCAACTCATCGGCACGCTGGAGTACATGAGCCCCGAGCAGACCTTCGGCGATCCGCAGTTGATGGACGCGCGCAGCGATATTTACTCGCTGGGCGTGGTTCTATACCAACTGCTGGCCGGCAAGCTGCCGTATGGGAGCGGGCAGCACTCGCTGCCGGATATCGTGCAGGCGATCCGCGAGTACGATCCCGAACCGCTGAGCATAGTGGACCGGCGGTATCGCGGCGACGTGGATGTGATCGCCGCCAAGGCGCTCGAAAAGGATCGCGAGCGCCGTTATCGTTCCGCGGCCGAGATGGCCGCCGATATCCGACGCCATTTGGCGAGCGAGCCGATCGTCGCGCGGCGCGCCAGCGCCGCATATCGCACAGCTAAGTTTGTGCGGCGGTATCGCACGCTGGTGGCGGTGGTGTGTGGGGCCGGCCTGCTGATTCTGGCTTTCGGAATTACGATGACGATTCTAGCCGTGCGGTATGCGCGCGAGCGCGACGCGGCGGAGTTGACTTCCGATTTTTTGCAGGGGCTGTTCATGGCAGCGAACCCTTTACACGCGCAAGGCCGTCTGCTGACGGCGCGCGATCTTCTGGATATGGGTGCGGCGCGGTTGGCGAAGAACCTGACTACACAACCCTCGGTTCGCGCGGACCTGGCGGAAAGCATCGGACAGGCTTATCAACAACTAGGTGCTTTGGACGGCGCCGAGGCGATGTACGATATCGTGGTCCAAGAACGGCCCAAAACGCCGGATGACAGGAAAGAGGTGCCTCGCAGCTATCGCATACGGGGGGATATCAGGCGCCTTCGCGGTAAGCTCCGGGAAGCCGAACAGGATCTACGCACGGCCGCGGCGCTGTGGGAGAAGCACCCGGCTGACGATCCGCGCGAGGGCGCCGACATCTACAACAATCTGGGCCTGGTGCTGGACGCGGAAGGCAATCCTCGGGAAGCCTGTGCGTTTGTGGAAAAGGCCGTCACCGTAGCCGAGAAGTTCCCGGCCAAGCTGGCAAACACGCTCGTAATCAAAGCCAACTTAGGCTTGATCCTGGCTGAACTGGCACAGTTCGGGCGGGCGGAAGGCATCCTGCGCGAAGTGATGGCCGAGCGTACGCGGGTTTATGGGGAGAACCATCCGAATGTGCCGCGCTTCAGGGTGAAGCTGGGCCGTGTATTGGCTTGGGCGGGATCTCTCGCCGAGGCTGAGAAGATGTCGCTGGAGGGCTTGGAAGGCGTGCGCCGCCTGACCGGACCCGAGCACGTGGATGTGTTTGCCACGCTCAACGACCTTGGGCTGATTTACCAGGGCATGGGGCGCACCGAAGAGGCGGAAGCCAGGCTCAGGGAAGCCTGGGAACTGGCGCGGCGAGTGTTGGGGCCGGCGCATCCTGAGACTGTGTTCTACGAGGCAAACCTGGGCTCGCTGCTCTTGGAGCGGGGATCCGTTGGTCAAGCGGAGCCGCTGCTGGATGAGGCGTACGCCTACTGCCGTGCTTTCACCCAACCGTCGCGGCGCGCACCCGTGGTGCTGGCCGCCTATGGGCGCTTGCTGGTTGCGGAGCACAAACTCCCGGAAGCGGAGCCGATCCTGCACGAGGCGCTGGCACTGCGCGAAACGGCATTGGGCCGGAGCCATCCGGCGACGGCGGCGGTGCTGATGGATATCGCGGCGCTGCGCTTGTCGGAGAAGCGCTGCGGCGATGCGGTGCCGCTCTCGCGCGAAGCGCTGGCGACGGTGCGGCGGTTCCTGCCCGAGGGGCATCCGGAAACCGTTAAGGCCCGGGCAGGATTGGGCCGCGCATTACGGGCGTGCGGCCTGTCGGAAGAAACTCGGTAGCCGCCGGTCGGACTCCTCCGGCCCGCCTCCCTAATTAGGATGTAAAGGTGTTAATATCTAATGTAACAGCTGCACGAAAGGGGGACCCGTGAAGTCCAAACTGGCCAAGCCGCAGCCGCCCCTGGACGACCAGGCATTCGCCGACCAGGTTATTGCCGCCTCCGAGGACCGTTCCGGTGCGCTGCTCACCATCCTCGAAAAAGTCCAGGAGCACAATCCGCACAAGTATCTGCCCACGGAGATTCTGGAATACATCGCCGAGAAGACCGACATCCCGCTGGCGCAAGTCTACAGCGTGGCCACCTTCTACGCGCTCTTTAACCTGGAGCCGCAGGGCGATCACACCATCTGCATCTGCCGCGGGACGGCCTGCCACACGCGCGGTTCGCGGAACCTGCTCGAGCGTCTCAAACTGGAACTCGGCGTACAGGATGGCGGCGAAGGCGGCGCGGACAAGATCTGCGTCACCACGCCCGACCGCAAGTTTTCGTTGCGCACGGTGGCCTGCTTCGGCCAGTGCGCGCTGGCGCCCGTGGTGGAGGTGGATCACGCCATCTACGGCCACATGAACGAGCAGGCGCTGCACCGGGAAGTGGAAGCGCTGGAACGCGGGAGCGGGAAGTGATATGCGCATACAGGACATCTCCTCATTCAGCGCCGTCAACCAGGCCGGCCTGGCCAAACTGCTGCCCAATCGCCCGCGCATAGCCGTGGGGATGGGCACCTGCGGCAACGGCAACGGCGCCGAAGGCGTCTTCCACGCGTTCTCCGAGGCCATTCACGATCGCGGCCGCGACGTGCGCCTGGCCACGGTCGGCTGCTTCGGCTTTTGCGCCGAGGAGCCCCTGGTCAACGTCTGGCTGCCCGGTCATCCCCTGGTGATCCTGCACCGCTTCCAGGAGCAGGACGTCAATCGCCTGCTGGATGAAATGGCCGGCGGCCGCATCCCGCGCGACCTGGCCCTCTGCAAGATCGAAGAGTGGGACCATGTCACGGCGCAGGTGCGCTACGGCGAAGGCTTCCCGGACATCCCCCTGTGGCGGGAAGTTCCCTTCTTCAAAGCCCAGAAGAAGATCGTGCTCCGCAACTGCGGACTGATCAATCCCGACGATATCGAAGAGTACGTCGCGGTGGGCGGCTATCAGGCGCTCTACAAAGTGCTGATCGACGCCACCCCGGAGCTGGTCATCGAGCAGATCAAGGCCTCCAAGCTGCGCGGCCGCGGCGGCGCCGGATTCCTCACCGGACTGAAGTGGGAGTTTCTCCGGAAGACCGAGGCGGAACAGAAATACATCATCTGCAACGCGGACGAAGGCGATCCCGGCGCCTACATGAACCGCAACGAGATCGAGAGCGATCCGCACGCGCTGCTGGAAGGCATGATCATCGCCGCCTACGTCACCGGCGCCACCGAAGGCATCGTGTACGTGCGCGCCGAATACCCGCTGGCCGTGCATCGTCTGCAGCGCGCCATCACCCAGGCGCGGATCTATGGCCTGTTGGGCGACAACATCATGGGCCGCGGTTTCAACTTCGACATCAGCCTGGTGGAAGGCGCCGGCGCGTTCGTCTGCGGCGAAGAAACGGCGCTCATCGCCTCGCTCGAAGGTTTCGCCGGGCGGCCCCGCCCGCGTCCGCCGTTTCCCGCCCAAAAGGGCCTCTGGGGCTATCCCACGAACATCAACAACGTGGAGACCTGGTACAACGTCGCGCCGATCGTGGCCAAAGGGCCGGCCTGGTTTACGGAAACCGGCAGCACCAAGAGCGCCGGCACCAAGGTGTTTTCGCTGGTCGGCAAGATTACCAACACCGGCCTGGTGGAGATGCCGCTGGGCACGCCGATCAAGACCTTCATCTACGACGTCGGCGAGGGCGGGCTGGAAGGGCGCCACATCAAAGCCGTGCAGACCGGCGGCCCCTCGGGCGGCTGCATCCCGCAGGAGATGTTCGATACGCCGGTGGATTACGAGACCCTGGCGCAACTGGGCTCCATCATGGGATCGGGCGGCATGGTGGTGATGGACGAAGACAACTGCATGGTGGATGTGGCGCGCTACTTCGTCGAGTTCACCCATTCGGAATCCTGCGGGAAGTGCATCCCCTGCCGGGTCGGTCTGGATAAAGCCCTGCGCATCCTGAATGCCTTTACCAACGGGCGCGCCACCGTGGACGATCTGGACCGTCTGGATGAAATGGGCCGCATGATCCGGGACACGTCCCTGTGCGGGTTGGGGCAGAGCGCGCCCAATCCGGTGCTCACCACCATGCGCCACTTCCGCCACGAATTCGAGGATCACGTGCGCGCGCAGCGTTGCCGCGCCGGGGTCTGCGAGGACCTGGCGCTGTCGCCCTGCGAGAACAGTTGTCCCCTGCACATGAACATCCCGCGGTTTCTGCAGCTCTACCAGGAGGGGCGCCTGGAAGACGCGTTTCTTTCGGTGGTCATGGACAATCCGCTGCCGGCTTCCACCGGCCGCGTCTGCCAGCATCCCTGCGATAACCGCTGCCGCCGTCACGCCATCGACGAAGCCGTCAACATGCGCGAAGTGCACCGCACCATCGCCGACTCCATTTACGTCTCGGACCGGTTCGATTCGCTGGTGGAGCGCGTGGCGTCCTTCAAGCTGCAGCCCACCGACCGCAAGGTGGCCGTAGTGGGCGGCGGACCCACCGGCCTGACGGCGGCGTTCTACCTGGCCTTGCTGGGCCACGAAATCACGGTTTACGATTCGAACCCAATGCCCGGCGGCATGCTGCGCTACGCGCTGCCGGAGTACCGGCTGCCCAAGTATGTCCTGGACCGCGAAATCGAGCTGATCGAGCGGCTGGGCGTCGAGTTCGTGTGCGATACCGCGATCGGCCGCGACATCACGCTCAACGAGCTCGACAGCATGTACAACGCCGTATTCATCTCGATCGGCACGTGGAAAGAGTCCTGGGTCTACCTGCCGGGCACGGAATTGAACGGCGTGCTGCCCGCCCTGATCTTCCTCGAAGCCGTAGCCAAGAGCCAGCCGGCGCAGCTCGGCCGCAAGGTGGTGGTGATCGGCGGCGGCAATGCGGCCATCGATTCCGCCCGCACCGCGCTGCGCAAGGGCGCCGACGTCACCGTCATCTACCGGCGCGAACGCAAGGACATGCCCGCCATCAAGGAAGAGATTCACGCGGCGGAGGCCGAGGGCGTGAAATACATCTTTCTGGCCACGCCGCACCGCATCGTGGGCGATGAACAGGGGCGGGTCAAGGCCATCGAAGTTGTGAAGACGCGTCTGGGGGAATTCGACGCCTCCGGCCGCCGCAAGCCGGTGCCCACCGAAGAGATCCGCCGCTACGACTGCGATACGGTAATCCTGGCGGTGGGGGAAGCCGTGGACCCGGATTTCGGGCGCGGCTCGGGTCTCAAGATCAAAGAGGACGGCACCATCGAGGTGGACCGTTTCACGCTGGAGACCAGCCGCAACAAATTCTACGCCGGCGGCGACGCCATCACCGGCGCGTCCAATGTGTCCAACGCCATGGGCCTGGGCAAGAAAGCCGCGCGCAACATCGATCGGCGGCTGATGGGCGCGGCGCGTTTCGAGCAGGTCAAACCCAAGCTGGTTTACGGGCAGACGCCGCCGGCGCAGCCCAGCGAATGCCGCCGGCACGAACTGGCCGAGCTGCCGGCCCGCGAGCGGGTGCTGAATTTCAACGAAGCCATGCTGGGCCTGACCCCACAGCAAACCCTTGACGAAGCCTGCCGCTGCCTGCGTTGCGATATCCGCGAGAACCAGGCCAGCCGCCGCACCGAAGAACTGATCGAGGCATAAGGAGTCCCATGTCTACCAGCCACCAGCCACTAACCACGGGCCACCCGCCGGCGCCCGAGAAAATCTCGATTAAAATCGACGGCGCCTACGTCGAAGCTACCGCCGGCCAGACCATCCTCGAAGCCGCGCGCGCCAATGGCAAGTACATTCCGACGCTCTGCTACCTGGAAGGCCTGAGCGCGGTGGGCGCCTGCCGCCTTTGTATCGTCGAGGTTTCCGGCGTGGGCCGCCTGCTGCCCGCCTGCACCACTCCGGTGCAGGACGGCATGTCGGTAACCACCAACTCCGAGAAGCTGGCTCATTACCGCCGCATGGCGGTGGAGTTTCTGCTTTCCGAGCGCAATCACATCTGCGCCGTGTGTGTGTCCAACGGCCACTGCGAGCTGCAGTCCATGGCGCAGAAGCTGGGCGTGACCTATGTCGGATACCGGTACGCCTATCCGCAGCTTCCGGTGGACGTGTCCCATGAGCGCTTCGTGCTCGACCACAACCGCTGCATCCTGTGTACCCGGTGCGTGCGGGTTTGCGACGAGGTGGAGGGCGCGCATGTGCTGGACGTCAGTTCGCGCGGCATCCACTCCCTGATCACCAGCGATCTGAACCGGCCCTGGGGCCAGTCCCGCAACTGTACCAGTTGCGGCAAGTGCGTGCAGGTATGCCCCACCGGCGCCATGGCCGAGAAGGGCTGGGCGGTGGAGGAGATGACCAAGCGCGTCGAGAACATTAGCTGGCTGGCGGTCAGACGGGGAGGCAATCAATGAGAAAAACGAAGCTCGCGACGCTCTGGCTGGATGGCTGCTCCGGCTGCCATATGTCCCTGCTCGATCTGGACGAGGCCCTTATCCCGCTGGCCGGCAAAGTAGAGGTGGTATACGGGCCGCTGGTGGATGCGCAGGAATTTCCCAAGGCCGTCGACGTAACGGTGGTTGAGGGCGCCATCAGCAGCCTGGAAGATCTGGAGAAGGCCCGCCTGGTCCGCGCCCGCAGCAAGCTGCTCGTGGCGTTGGGCGACTGCGCGGTCACGAGCAATGTGCCTTCCATGCGCAACCACATTCCAGTGAAGAAGCTGCTCGAGAGCATCTACGGCACGGTTCCCACCGACGGCGTGCCGCCGCTGCTCAAACATACGGTGCCGCTGCACGAAGCGGTGCGGGTGGATCTGCACGTGCCCGGCTGTCCGCCAACCGCCAAGGATATCGCCTTCGTGCTGGGCGAGTTGCTCGAAGGCCGCGTCCCCGATCTCGCGTGCAAGGTGAAGTTCGGATAGGGTGTCTTATGAAAACTCTCAAGATCGATCCCGTCAGCCGCATCGAAGGCCACGCCCGGATCACCATCCAGCTCGACGACGAGGGCCGCGTAGCCGACGCCCAGTTGCACGTCACACAGGTCCGCGGGTTCGAGAAATTTACCGAAGGCCGCCCTTATTACGAAATGCCGTCCATCACCGCGCGTATCTGCGGTATCTGTCCGATCAGCCATCTGCTGGCGTCCGTCAAGGCCTGCGACGCGATCATGGCCGTGCAGATTCCGGAGACCGCCGTCCTGCTGCGCGAGCTGCTGCACTGCGGCCAGTTCGTGCAGTCTCACGCGCTGAGCTTCTTCCATCTCTCCGCGCCCGACCTGCTGTTGGGCATGGACGCGGACCCCGCGCACCGCAACGTGCTCGGGCTCATCGAGCAGCATCCCGAACGCGCGCGCGACGGTATCGCTCTGCGCAAATTCGGCCAGCAGGCGATCGAATGGCTGGCGGGGGAGCGGATCCACCCCTCCTGGACGGTCCCCGGCGGCGTCAACGCGCCGTTATCCTTCGAGGTCCGCGACCGCATTCTGGCCGGATTGCCCGCCGCCAAGGCCATTGTCCATCGCACGCTGGATTTCTTTAAGGGCGCCCTGGACCAGTTCGCCGAGGAGATCGCCAGTTTTGGCAATTCCCCGACCATGTATGCCGGGCTGGTGGATGCCGCCGGCAACCTGCAGCTTTATGACGGCAAGTTGCGCTTCCGCGATGCCGCGGGCAATATCGTCGCCGACCAGGTGCGTCCGCGCCAGTACACCGACTACATCGCGGAAACCACCTTACCCACCAGCTATCTGAAGGCGCCTTATTACAAGCCGCTGGGCTATCCCGAAGGCATCTATCGCGTGGGACCGCTGGCGCGCCTGAACGTGGCCGACCGCTGCGGCACGCCGGAAGCCGACCGGGAATTCGCCGAATTCCACCAGCGCTTTGGCGCGCCGGCGCAGAGCGCGTTCCATTACCATTACGCGCGCCTGATCGAGGCGCTCTACGCGCTGGAGCGGATGCAGGCGCTGCTCGAAGATCCAATGATCCTGGACAAACACGTGCGCGCCCACGCGGGGGTCAACGCACTCGAAGGCATCGGCGTGGCCGAGGCTCCCCGCGGCGTTCTGATCCATCATTACAAGGTGGACGAGAACGGCGCCATCCGCTGGGCCAACCTGATCGTCGCCACCGGGCACAACAACCTGGCCATGAACCAGAGCGTCCGCCAGGTGAGCCAGCGCTTCATCGACGGCAATCACTTGCGGGAGGGGATGCTCAACCGCGTTTCGGCGGTGGTGCGGGCCTACGATCCGTGCTTAAGCTGTTCCACGCATGCGCTGGGCCTGCCGGACGTGGACATACGCCTCCTGGATGCCGGCGGCGCGCTGCTCGACCGGCTGACCCGGTAGCTACTCCTTTTTCTTCAGCAGGTGGTCGTTGTCCTGGATGAAGCTCTTGATGTGCTCGGCCGAAGCCAGCAGCTTTTCCCACTGCTCCTTATATAACGTGACCGGGAAACGCCCCAGTCCATACACGGACACCGCGCCTTTTTCGCTCACGCGTATGGAAATCTGCCCACGCAAGGGCTTTTTCAGCGCCTCGTTTTCGGCGCGCAGGCGTTCTAATTCAGCTTTTAGATCTTCGTCGGCCATATCCTGACAGCATAGCGTCTTTCGGACGCGGCGCTGGCAGCGCTTTTTCCCAAAACGTTTACAAAACCGCCACACTTCACCCGCCCGGTTTGTCTTATCGTGTATACATGTCGGTAGCCGAACAAGCGCGGACGGATACGGATGTCACGCGCCGGAAATTCTACGTCGCGGCGATCTACGGTCTGTGGAGCGTGATCGCCGCCGCGCTCTCCATCCCGGCGGCCGTCTATCTGCTGCTGCCGCCCAAGCTGCGCAAGGCGCCCGAATGGGTAGATGCCGGCAGCGTTTCCAAGCTCGATTCCGGCGTGCCTGTGGAAATGGTCTTCCGCCGCAACCGGGTGGACGGCTGGAAGATCCAAAGCGAGAAGACCAGCGCCTGGGTGGTGAAGTTGCCTGACGCCGGCCTGTTGGCCTTTGGTCCGCAGTGTACCCACCTGGGCTGCGCCTACCATTGGGACGAGAGCCGCAGCCAGTTCCTGTGTCCCTGCCACACCTCCATTTTCAGCATCGACGGCAAGGTGGTTTCCGGACCGGCGCCCCGACCGCTCGATCGCTACCAGACCCGCGTGGAAAACGGGGAGCTGTTCCTCGGCCGGCTGGTTCCGTCGAAGGCAAAAGCGTGAGCTGGCTGGATCATCGCACGGGCATCGAAACCGCCATCCGCAACTTCCTCTACGAGGAGATCCCGGCATCCAGCGGCTGGCACCAGGTCTTCGGCAGCATCGCGGTATTTCTCTTTCTGACGCAGGCTTTCACCGGCGCCCTGCTGGCCTTCAACTACGCGCCCACTCCCGGCGACGCTTACAACAGCCTGCGTTACATCCTGACCGAGGTGACCGGCGGCCATCTCATCCGCGGCCTGCATCACTGGGGCGCCAGCATGCTGATCGTGGTGGTGGTGCTGCACATGACGCAAGTCTTCCTGTACGGCGCCTACAAGAAGCCGCGCGAGGCGACCTGGATGGTGGGAGTGATCCTGCTCCTGTTAACACTAGCCTACGGGCTCACCGGGTACCTGCTGCCCTGGGACAACCGCGCCTATTGGGGCACGGTGGTAACCACCCAGATCGCGTCGCGCGCGCCATTGCTGGGGCCGTATCTCAGCCGCCTGCTGGGCGGCGAAGGCGCCATCGGCGTGGTCACCTTCGCGCGATTCTATGGGTTGCATGTGCTGCTCCTGCCGCCTGCCACCGGCCTGCTGATCGCTACGCACGTCTATCTGGTCCGCAAACACGGCGTGGCGCCGCAGCCCGGCGACGAGCTTCAGCCGCGCAGAAAGTTCTACCCGCGGCAGGTGTTTCGCGATACGGTGGCCATTTTCGCCGCTTTCGCGGTCCTGTTCCTGATGGCGGCGGCGGTACACGTGCCTCTCGAGCGCCTGGCCGATCCCACCGACACCACTTACATCCCGCGTCCCGACTGGTACTTTCTGTTCCTGTTTCAGACGCTCAAATTCTTCAATGGTCCGCTGGAAGTTGTGGGCAGCGTCATTCTGCCGGCGCTGGCTATCCTGGCGCTGTTGCTGGTGCCGTTCGTGGATCGCGGGAAGGTGATGCGCGGCACGCGCCGTACGGCGGCCTTCGGCGTAGTGGCGCTTTTCGCTCTCGGCTGGGGCGGCCTGACGGCCGCCGCGGTGGTTACCACGCCGAAGCCCGAGGCTCCCGTAGCGATCGATTACGGCGCGCCCACCGACTGGCTGAACCTGTCGCCCGAGGAACTGGCCGGCATCGGCTATTTCCGCAAGGAGAACTGCGCCAGTTGCCACGCGCTGGGGAGCGGGAAAAGCAGCATCGGGCCGGACCTGGCGAACATGCCCATCAAGAAATCCGCTGCCTGGATGATCGCGCATTTCAAACGTCCGTCCGCCATGGTGCCGGGCAGCGCCATGCCCGCAATTCTGCTGAGCGACGCCCAATTGAACGCCCTGGCGGCGTTCCTGCTGAAGCTGAACCCGCGTAATGCCGAAGCGCTGTCCAGCGCGCCGGACTTCGCCGTGCACGGCGCGCTGCTCTATCAATCGGGGAACTGCGGAAGCTGCCACCAGGTGAATGGCGTGGGGATGACGGTCGGCCCGCCGCTGAACGGCCTGGCGCGCCGCCGCTCGAAGGACTGGGTGGTGCGGCACTTCGCCAACCCGGCGGCGCTCTCGCCGGGCAGCTTCATGCCGCCTTATCGATTCTCGAACCGGGAAATGGACGACCTGGTAGCCTATCTCTTCACACTGCCCGATTAGCGCACCAGGTGAAAGGCCACGAACGCCCCGATGTACGCCAGCGTCCCCATGTACGCAAACTGGGCAACGGGCCAACGCCAGCCCCCAGTCTCGCGCCGCACTACGGCCAGCGTCGAGGTGCACTGCATGGCAAAAGCGAAAAAGATCAGCAGCGCAAACGCCGCCCCCAGCGAGAGGTCGCGATGCAGGGCCTGCTGCAGATCGAGCGCGTGCGACGCCGGGTCCATGCCATAGATCGTCCCCAGAGTCCCGATGATCACCTCGCGCGCCGCCAGCGATGTAATCAACCCGATGCCGATCTTCCAGTTGAATCCGAGAGGCCGGATCACGGGCTCGATGGTGCGCCCGACCGTGCCGGCCAGGCTCTGCTCGATGGGCGGCGCCTGTCCATGGTTCAGGGGCAGATGGGCCAGCCCCCAAAGCACTACCGTGACCAGCAGAATGATGGTGCCGGCGCGTTTCAGGAAGATGCCGGCGCGGTCCACAAGGCGTAGCCCCAGCGAACGCACCGTGGGCCAGCGATAGGAAGGCATCTCCAGCAGAAACGACGTGGGACCGCTCTTCAGGATGGACGATTTTAACAGGCGCGCGGTGGCCACCGCCGCCAGAAAGCCGAGGGCATATAGTCCCAGCAGCGCAGCGGCGCGCGCGCCCAGGAAGGCCCCCAGAACCGGGCGATTCGGAATGAACGCGGCGATGATGAGAGTATAGACCGGCAGCCGCGCCGAGCAGGTCATAAAAGGAGCGATCAGGATGGTGGCCACGCGGTCCCGCTTGTTTTCGATAGTGCGGGTGGCCAGGATGGCCGGCACCGCACAGGCGTACGCGGACAGCAGCGGGATAAACGACTTGCCTTGCAGGCCGACCCGAGCCATGGTGCGGTCGGCGATCAGGGCGGCGCGCGCCAGATACCCCGAGTCTTCCAGTATCCCGATGAACAGAAACAGCAGCAGCACCTGCGGCAGGAATACGATTACCGAACCGACGCCCGCCCACACGCCCTCCACCAACAGCGAACGCAGCGGGGATGCCGGCAAGGCGGCGGCGATCCAGCGGCCGGAGACATCGAACAGCCACTTCACGCCGTCCATCAACGGCGCGGCGGCGGTGAAGATCGTCTGAAATACCGCCAACACCACGGCGGCAAAGATCGCGATGCCGAAGAACGGATGCAGAAAAACGGCATCCAGGCGGCGGGTCCAGATCGGGGGCGCCGGCGGATGATACGACGCCCGGCTGCCTACGCGGCCGGCCCATTGTCGGCACTTGGGTACATCCTGAATCACCGGCAGCTCGATCGGGCGGGGCGTTGGGATCGCGCCTGCCAGAAACCGGAAGATGGCCTCCACCCCCTCGCCCTGGCGCGCGCTTACCAGCACCACCGGCGCGCCCAGTTGCGCCTCCAGGGCGCCGGTGTCGAGCTTGCCGCCGCGGCTGCGCAGCTCGTCGGCCATATTGAGAATGACCAGCGTGGGAACACCCAGGGCCAGCACCGACGCGGCCAGCACCAGGTGGCGCCGCAGATTGGTGGAATCGAGCAACAGCAGAATGGCATCGGGTTTAGGCGATCCCGGGCGCAAGCCCTTCAGCACGTCGTGCGCCACCTGCTCGTCTTCCGACCGGGGGTGCAGGCTGTAGATGCCCGGCAGATCCACGATGGAAACTTCGCGGCCATCCGGCAGATTCGCCTTGCCGGTGTGCTGTTCGACGGTGACGCCCGGAAAATTGGCCACCCTCCGGCGCAGTCCCGTAAGCCTGTTGAACAGCGTCGTCTTGCCGCAATTGGGAGGGCCCACCAGCGCCACGGTACGTAGTGGATTCACCGGGGGATTTGCGATCTTGAGGGCGGCGCAGCCGTCACAGGCGGTCAAGGGGCCCTCACACGAAACGCACGGTCAGCCGCGCGGCGGTCACCGCTCGCAGCGCGATCTCCGAACCATCCACCTGGAATACGCGCGCGTCGCCGCCCGGCGCGCGATGGCCGGCGGTGACTTGCGCGCCGGGAAGAAAGCCAAGTTCCATCAGGCGGCGGGCGTCGTCCGGCGGCAGCCCGATGGTGTCCAGGATGGCTTGTTGTCCAGGTCGGAGGTCCTTGCAACTGAGTTGCATTTCTAATTTCAGTATGCCTAAATCCGAAATCAATTGCAAGGGCCGTTTTGTCAGGTACGGAGACCCGTCCGGTACCCTGGTCCGGGACGCCCGTCGCGATGCAATCCATTTGCAGTAGCGAACTCCCCGAACGTCACTTTTTCCGTACCTCCAGCGCCACCGGACGCGCTACGGCGCTCACCGCCGGATCGTAGTACTCATAGACCCGCGACGCGAATGTGCGCGCCCGGATCGGATACTTCGCCCGCAAACGGAAGTGCAGCGTCACCGTGTCGCCCCCGCCGATCCCGTCGAAATACAGGATAGCCTGCACAGCCGTCAGGCTGAACTTCTCCATGCGGCCGCTCTTCTGTTTGGCGCTCTGCTCCTGGTACGCCTGCAGATCTTCCGCGAGCAGATCGAAGCCCGGGGGAATCCCCAGGTCCACCATCACCATGTTGGCGGTCTTGCCGAGATTGTTCTTAATCGTGGCGGTGGCGGTGGCGATGTCGTCCTGCGCCAGGTGTGTGCGATCGTAGGCGACGTCGATCGAAAGCGGCTCGCCGGCGGGCTTCTCGCCCCAGGGTATGAAGGACCGTCCCACGATCTGGTACGCCAGGCCGCCTTTGCCTTCGAAACGCAGATCCACGTTGTGCGCCATCTTCGCATCCACCGGGAATACGAACTGATGCAGCAGATCGTTATTCTCCGCCGTCAGCACCAACGTCTTTACCGGGCGGCCATCCAACACGATCTCGGCTTCGCCGCGCACGTCCGCCGCGCCTTTCTCCATCGAGAGTAGCAGCGCGCGGAGCGCCATGATGGTCGCCTGGGTGGTGCCCCAGGTGCCGGCGGCGTCTTTCTTCGCCGCGATATACCGCAGCGCCTTGGTCGCCGTGGCGGAAGCCTCGCCCCACTTCAGCAATGCCTGCACGGCCAACCCGGTCGTCTCCACCGCGGCGCTCTCGCCGGTCGAATAGACCGCGGTCTCGTCCGCCGTCCACCAGGCTTGTTCGTCTTTCTCCGTGCGCGCGTCCAGCAGCACGCGCATCGCCCGCCGCGTGAACTCGCGGTCCTGGCTGTATTCGGCCGCGAAGTTGGCGACCACCGCCAGCGTGTAAGCATCCGGCTTGCCCGCCAGGTTCTGCTCCACATATTGCTTGGCCTTATCTACTGCCGGTCCCTTGTAACCGGTGTTGACCAGCGACCAGCCGATGTATGCCGTGATGCGCAGCACGTCGGTGTTATAGCGATTCGTCGCGCCTTCGTTGATGAAACTACTGTCCGGCTTCCAACTCCCATCAGCCTGTTGCTGCCCGGCCAGCCACTGCCCGGTCCGCTCGATCAGCCGCGGGTCCACGTCATGCACGCGCGACATATCGGAGAATTCCATCAGACCGTATGCCGTCAGTATCTTGTTTGCCGGCGCGTTGCCGAACCAGGAAAACCCGCCGCCGGGGACTTCGAAGGTCAGGAGCCGCTGGTATCCGTTGGCGATGAATCCCTCGGCTTTGGCGTGCACCTCCGGCGTCAGCTTCTTCGCGCGCTTCATGTAATCGAGCGCCAGGACGTTCGGATACGTGGCCGACGATGTCTGCTCGAAACATCCGAAAGGCATGCGAAGGATGGCGTCCATGCCTTCCACCACTTGGCTGAGCGGGCCGGGATAGAGCCGCACCAGAATCTTGCTGGCGCCGGCGATAGCCGACTCCGGGAACTTCACTTCGTGCGCCACGGCCGTTTCCAGCCGCCCGTTGAAAACCGTGTTCTGCTCGCGCCCGTTGGGCACCACCTCGATCTCGCGGACCACGATGTCCGCGGGATTGTTGCCGCCGGCCATCTTCGCGGTAAGGGTCAGCTTGAATTTGCCGATCCGGTGTGCCTCAATCGTGAATTGCGACGCGCCCACCCGCCCCGCTTCGACCGGGACGTCTTTAAACGCCGCGTCGTTCACCAGTCCATACCAATCTTCGTCCTTCAACTCCAGGCGCACGTCGCCGCGGGACGCCGAGTAGTTGTAGACCGCCACGGGGATCGACACCCGGTCGCCCTGTGTCAAAGTGACGGGTAAGTCGAGGTTCACGAAGAAATCCTGGAATACCTTGAGGCTCGACGACCCGCTGCCCAAAGCTCCGTGCACCGTGGAAGCCATCATCGCCATGCGCCAGGTAGTGATCGAATCGGCCAGCGGAATCCGGATGCTGGCATTGCCATTCTGATCGGTGATGATCTCCGGGTTGATGTACAGCGCCTCCGGGAAGTAAGACCGCACGTGGACGGCAGGCGCCGGTTCCACCTTGGCCAGTGTGGCCGTGGCCATATTGAATGCCTTCTTCTCCATGAGCATGCGCGCCGCCGCCGGCGCCGCGGGCGGAGCCAACATCGCCATATCCATGGCGCGCGGTTCGCCGGCCACGATGCCGCCCACCACGCCGCCCACCACGCCGCCCCCTCCTCCGCCGGCGAGGGCGAACCTGACAGGCGGCGGAAAGAGCCTCCGGTCGCTGACGGTTACCACCGGGCCGCCAGTCTGCCCCAGCACAATGGACAGAACGCCCCGATCGCGCACCTGAAGCGTGACGCGCCGCGAGACCGTCTCCGCTCCGTCGGACGCGGTCACCTCGTAATCGCCCGCCGGCAGAGCCGACAGCGTGAACTGGCCGCTACGGTTCGCCCAGGCCGAATGCGCGCCGCCGCCGGCCAGCCGCGCGGTGACGGTGGCGCCTTCGAGCGCGCCTCCGTTCTGGTCCATGACCGATCCGGTGATCTCCGCCAGCCCATTGAACGCCCCCCGCTCATGCTCCACGTCGAGGTCGATCCGGCTGCCGCGCTTGCCGGGCCGGCCCACGATCCGCCGTTCGTTCACGGTCAGAAACGCTACCAGGTTGAACGGCGAATTGCTGGCGCTCACCTGATAAGTCTTGGCGGGCAACCAGTCATAATGCTCGATACGCAGAGGCGTGCCCCAGGCATCCCGCATCTCGCGGGCTCCGCTGCTCCGCAGATGCGCGGCGGCTTTTGGGAGATCGCCGCCCGTACGCAACTCCCTGGTGAAGTCCGCCGCCAGGCGCTCCAACTGGGCGTGGAAGCTGGCCCAATACCGCTGGTAATAATCAGCGAATCTGGTCATCGGCACGGTGCGCCCAAACTCGGTTTCGAACTTGTTCGTGCTGACCAGCTCGGTGGCTGCAAACAGGGCCCGCGCGGCCCGGTCCTGTTGCTCCGCGCGCGGCGCGGCGACCGGTTCGACCACGTCCGGCAAGCTGAGCGAGTGAATCTCGTAGTGCGGTTTCATGGCCTCCTGTTCCAGGTAAAAAAACACTTTGGCGAATCCCGGCTGTTTCTCGGCCAGCGCGAAGACCGCCTCGTCCACCACCTGCAAGCCCAGGGCAGCCTGGACGCCTTCACCCCGGCCGTTGGTCACGTGGAAGCGCACACGCGCCTCGCCGCCCGGCCGGTAACTTCCGGCATCCGCTTCGGCCTTGATGTTTAGCTCGTCGGCGGGCTGCACGAAGATCAGGCGATGATCGCCTACGGGCCTCGCATCGCGTCCGAACAAATAAGCGCTAACGTCCACCGTCCCGGCCAAATCCGGCGTAGCCGTCAGGCTCAGGTCTGCGCGGCCATTCACGAGATCGATATCGCGGGTCAGGATCGTCTGACCTTCCTTCACCACGTCGATGTAAGCCGCGCCGCTCCGCCTGGTCGAGAATACCTGCAAAGCGATCCGATCCCCGGCGCGATACAGGGCATTCTGCGTGCGGAGCAAGATCTGCTCCAAGCCCTCGCGCGGCTGCAGGCGCAGAGACGTGGATGCCCGGTTTCCCTGTTGATCGGCGGCTTCGATCAGCAATGGCTCGGCCTCGGCGCGTGGCCGAATCCGGACCACTGCCACACCCCCATCATCGGTGGCCAGGCTCTGTTCCGGATCCCCGCCCGCGCGCACTTTCACGCGGGAGACAGCCGGCTTTCCATCCGGGTACGAGGTCAGCACAAACACCTGGTTCTCCAGGTTCGGGATCAGGGTGCCGCCCTCCGGAACCGCGGTGATCAAAAGCGGCGATCCGCTGACCGTGATCGGCTCGCCGCGGGTCTCGGTGTGCCCCGCCGCATCCTTGACCGAAGCTTCGATCAGGACGCGCGCGGCCCCCTGGCTCAATGGCCGTCCCGCGAAATAGTCCGGCAGACGCAGATCGAAGTGGTAGACACCCTCGCCGTCCGTCCTGCCCCGCGCGGAGAAGGCCTCGAACTGTGTCACATCCATTCCGGTTGCCTTGAGGCCGACTTCGGCCCCATCCACCGGCTTGCCGAAGAAGTAATGCGCGCGGACGATGCCCGTGACATGTTCGCCGGGCTTGTAATAACGCTTGCCGGCCTTCCCGGCGAATTCCACCGCGACTTTGAACTTGGGCAGCACATAGCGGTCGACGTTGAAAGCTATCTCCGCGGAATGCTGGCCGGCGTCGTCATGCTCCATGCGCGCCCGTAAGTGATAGGTACCCAGGTTGACCTCCTCCGCCAGTGCAAATTCCGCCGCGGCGATGCCGAACTTATCCGTCTGCGTAGCCTTCTTGAAAACCTTGTTGCCGCGCGAATCTTCCACTTCAAAAGTCAGCTTCCTGCCGCCGGCGGCATTATGGCGGGCGCGGTCGAGCGCCAGCGCCCGCACATGAATCGTCTGTCCCGGCTGGTAGATCGGTTTCTCCGTGGTCAGCAGGATCGAGACCTTGTCGTCCAGGTTCACCTGCTGCGTGAAGTCGGCCGAACCTATGGGAGTGTCCGCGATGTAGTGCAATTGGTAACTGCCGGTCAAGCCTGCCGGAAACCGGAACTGCGCCTCCGTGGTGCCGCGGGCATTCAGGCGTCCGTTGAACAGCGGGCGCGCCTTATGGCCTGGCTCATCGAGCTCGATCCGCACCGAGCTGGCCCCCTGGATTACTTCGTCGGCGGAATCGGTGACGATTACCCGCACCGCGGCGGGCCCGCCCGTCAGATAGGACTGCTGGCCCAGAATATGCACCACCGGCATGCGCAGGATCTGCGAAACGGCTTCGGTTCGCTCTACCGCGCCCCCGCCATCGTACGCGAAGCGGCTGTGCAGCCGCAGCCACGGCAGATCTTCCAGGCTGACCGGAGGAGTTAGAGCCAGCTCGTCCCGCCAACGGGTGTCGCCCTTACTTACGGTTACCGTCCGTACCGTACGCCCGAGCGCCCGGTCATCGGGATCCAGAAGCTCCACGGTAAGTTGCCCCGTGCCGCTGTAGGGCAGGGAATAAGATACGGTGGTGTGTAACGCGCCGTGGGAGTAAGTGACGGCGGTGGATTGGCTCCGCGCCGCTGTGACTCCGAGTAACAGTGTGACCGCTAAGATGCAGGGTTTCATCGAGTGTCTCCGCGCAGCCTCGTGGTATTGGACCGCGCCTGGCACGTCCGAGTTCCACAAAACTGTCACTTCGGAATGCCCGCACCCTGCCGTTCCTTTCAACAAACTGCGCGGCCATTCCCTCAGCCCAGCGATCCCAACCGCAAGTCCCAGGGCGCCACCCGGGTGATCCGCAGCAGATCCATGCGGCTCCACGGGTCGGGTTCCAGGCGCGCCGCGATCTCTTCCACCGCGCGCGCGCGGAAGATCAGCAGAACGTCGGCCGTACCTTCCAGTGGTCCTCCGACCACTACGAAGCCGTCGGCATGGAGAGCGTTCATGAAGCCGGCGTGGGATCGCCAGCCGTCCTGCCCCTCCAGCGGCAACGCATCGTTCCAGGCCGCGCCCCGCGACCGGATCACCGCAAACAGTCTCGCCATCAACCTCTCCTCCGCCACCAGCTTACCGGAATAGGCCCGGCCGGAATCGCCATGCTACATTGGTGAGTCTAAAATCACAGATGCGAAACGTTCTGATCATCGGTTCCGGCTGCGCCGGTAATACGGCGGCCGTTTACACCGCGCGCGCCAATCTGCAACCGCTGGTGGTGATGGGCAAGCATGCCGGCGGGCAGTTATCGCTCACCACCCTGGTTGAGAATTTCCCGGGTTTTCCCGAAGGCGTCCACGGGCCCGAACTGGTGGAGAACATCAAGAAGCAGGCGGAGAACTTCGGCGCCGAATATATACATGGCGACGTGGTGGATACCGATCTGAGCCAGCGTCCTTTCCGCGTCAACGTGGAGGGCGAGTGGATCGAGACACGCACACTGATTGTCGCTTCCGGGGCGTCGGCACGCTGGCTGGGTCTCGAATCGGAAAAGAACCTCATCGGCCACGGCGTCAGTTCCTGTGCCACCTGCGACGGTTTCTTCTACCGCGGCAAGAAAATCATGGTGATCGGCGGCGGCGATTCGGCCATGGAAGAAGCCAATTTCCTGACCCGCTTCGGCTCCGAAGTAACTCTGGTCCACCGCCGCGATCAGTTCCGGGCTTCCAAGATCATGCTGGACCGGGCGCGCCACAATCCCAAGATCAAATTTCTGACCAGCACCGTGGTCGAAGATGTTCTCGATCCCGGCCAGCACCTGGTCACCGGCGTGCGTTTGAAGAACCTGGCCACCGGCGCCGTCTGGGAGCAGGAAGTGGATGGCTTCTTCGTGGCTATCGGTCACATTCCCAACACGGCGATGTTCAAGGGACAGATCGAGACCGATTCCGAAGGATACATCGTCAGCAAGGGCGGCGCGCGCACCAATATCCATGGGGTGTTCCACGCCGGTGACGTGCAGGACCGCGTATATCGCCAGGCCATCACCGCGGCCGCCGCCGGCTGCATGGCGGCCATGGAAGCCGAACGATTCCTGGAAGCGGAGGGAAGTTAATGATCGAACGCTTGAGCCCGCCGGGCGTGCCTATCCCGCGCGGACCGTATTCGCCGGCCGTGCGCGCGGGCGATTTCATTTTCGTCTCGGGGCAGGTGCCGGTCAATCCGGCCACCAACCAGGTCGAGCTGGGCGATATTCGCGGCGAGACGCGCCTGGTCCTTACCAATATCCGGCGCATCCTGGAGGGCTGCGGATCGAGTCTTGCCGACGTGGTGAAGTGCTCCGTTTTTTTGGCGGATGGAAAGGACTTCGCCGCCATGAACGAGGTCTACACCGAGTTTTTCGGCGCCGACAAGCCGGCCCGCACCACGGTGGCCTGCCAGTTCGCCATGCCCGGCCTGAAGGTCGAAATCGACTGCATCGCCTATCGCCCGAACCAGTAAGCCGGCCAGTTCCGGCGCCATGTACAGTAGAAGTATGCTCGTCCGCATGGCCCGCTGGCTGATCTTACTGGCCGCCGCCCCGCTCGCCGCCGCCATTCCGCCCGCCGCGTGGGTGCCGGCTCGTTGGAACGGGACGAACCCGAAGAGCCTCGACCTGCTTTCGGGCACTCCCATCAATTGCCTTCTGCTCGCCGATTACACGCCCGAGTTCGTCTCCCGCGCGGCCGATCGGGGTATCGTCACCCTGGCGGTTCTGAAGCCTAGCCCGGACCCCGCCGAACCGTCCCGCCAGGCCGTTCACGCCGGGATGCAGGGCGTGGTCCTCGAAGGCGAGTTTCCGCAGGGCACGGCCGCCCGCGTGCGCGACCTGCTCGCCGGCACGCGCGCCATCGTGGTCGAGTTGACCTCCCGCGCCCGGATGCCGCTGGGCGGTTCCGAGCCTGTCATCGGCACCTACCAGGGCGTCTGGCCCGGCATCCAAGTGCTCGACAATGGCGCCGCCAAAGCCGCGCCGTCCGGATCTCCCTGGATCGATACCAACACCGGTTTCATCCGTTCGGTGCGCGCCTGGGGCCCGGCTGTCCTGTGGCTCGGATATCAGCCGCCGGCCCATACCGTGGTGACCGGCGAGCGCTACCTGGAGGCCATCAACGACGCGGCCCTGGCCGGCGCACGCTGGATCCTGGCGCTGGATCCGGATTTCTCCGCCCGCCTCGCACGCGGCGATGCTGCCGCCGTGAAGGACTGGCGCGCGATGGCGCAGGTGCTCGAGTTCTATGAATCGCACGCCGAGTGGCGCGGTCTGCAGCCGTACAGCAAACTGGCCGTGGTCCAGGACCGCAACGACGCTCTGCTCTCCGGCGGCATCCTGGACATGATCGGCGCCAAGCACACTCCGGTCCGGGCTGTTCCGGGCCAGCGGCTCACCGCCGATTCGCTGGCGGGCGCTTCCATGGCGGTGGATGTGGACGCCGATGCGCTGACACCCGCGCAGCGCGAGATCCTCAGAGGTTTCGCGCGCGCCGGCCATACCGTCCTCACCGCGCCGCCCGGATGGAAGGGCCAATCGGCCTTAGGCTCCGACCAGATTACCCTCGATAAGGCGGAACTCGATCGCCTCAACGACATCTGGCATGACGTGCAATCCATGACTGGCCGCACCAACCTCGGGGTCCGGCTCTTCAATGTTTCTTCCATGCTCTCCAACGTCCTCACGACGGACAACGGAAAGCAGGTGGTGGTGGAGTTAGTGAATTACTCCGCATACCCCATCGAAAATGTCACGGTGCAACTGCTGGGGACCTTCAAGCACGCGCAACTGCTGACGCCCGGCGCCGCGCCCAAGGATCTGGAAGTGTACACCACAGATGAAGGCGGCACGGGAGTGGATATCGAGAAGGTATCCGCCTGCGCCGCGCTCCGCCTGGATTAGTTCAACGCAGCAGACGATTGCCGTTCGCCGGAGCCTGTCCGCCGCCGACCGGCACGACGTCGACAAAGGATGTCAGACTGCGCGCCGCCTTTTCCAGGTCTTCGCCCTCCTGCATCACGATCTCGTGCTCGATCCAATTCGACAGCGGGATGTTCCGGAAGTAGATGCGCTCCTGCAGCACGAGCGTCTTGCGGTTCTGGAAAAGCAGTTTATTGTCTTTGATATAGTGGCGCTGCTCGACGTGCACATCCGCCAGGAACTCGTCCAGCGCCTCGCGGCGGGCGGATTCCTTGGCGCTGTGCAGGGCGGCCTCGAGCGAGTTCTTCTCGGCTTCCAGCGTACCGCGGGCCTCAGCCATGGCTTCGCGCTCCCGGGCCAGCGCAACGTCCATGCGGGATTGCATGATGTAGTACGCCAGCAGGCCCGAGCCAACTGCAACGAATCCTGGCAAGAGTACCAGTAGTATGGGATCCATTGCCTACATAATAGCGGATACCGTTCCGGGAGGGCCAAACTTTTGGGGGGCTACTCCTGTTGACTTCCGTCAACTTTTTGGCTACCCAAAAGATATCTCAGTTCGGCAAAGCGGAAACCAGCCAGCGCGCCGAGTACGGACCCGATCTGTGCTCTCAGCCCGCTGAAGAAACCGCCATACTTGGCGGTCCAGGCGTTGGTGCCCTGTCTTCGATCAGCCTGGCGCAGGGGAGAGTCCTCGCTGCGGCCCGTGTGATGGGCCCGCGCCTGGGGTACCAGAAGGATCTTCTTCCCGGCCCGCCGCAGTTGAAAACAAAGGTCCGCATCGCTGCCGAACTGGCCGTAGCGCTCGTCGATCTGCCGGATCGCGGTGAGGAAGAAGCGGCGCATCATGAGCGCGGCGCCCCGCGCGTAATCGACCGGCATAAGTTCGGTGCCGGGTTCGGCCGGCCGGTAAGTGTCGTCCGGCGGGAACTTGCCCAACTGGGGGGCCGGGTGGCCTTCGTCATCCACCAGCAGGGGACAGACGGCGCCGGCTTCCGCCTGCTTGTCCAGGGCCTCGGCCAGAAGCCGGACGGTGTCCGGAAAAACCTCCGTATCTTCGTGTAAGAACAGGACGTAGTCGGCTTCCGATCCGCGTACGCCAAGGTTGAGCGCCTTGGTCAACCCGAAGTTCCGCGGGACACGTATGAACCGGCAGCGCGCGTATTCCGTCTCCAGTTGGGCACTGCCGTCGGTGGAGCCATTGTCGATCACCACGACTTCCATGATTCCGCGGTTTTCCGACCGCTCCAGTGCGTCGAGAGCGCGCCGCAACAGGGCCTTTCGATTGTAGGAAACTACCAGGGCCGAAACCTTGGGCGGTTTAGGCGCCTGGCCGGAAGGTTCGGCCACCTTGGCAGCTTAACACGGCCGCGCCGTTCCGGCCTGTGTCAGGACGGGTGTGAACCCATGCCGGTTTAACGTATAATCGCACCTGGAGCGCTCGGATGATCCTGGGTTATGGCTGTCGCCTCGCGTGGCAACCTGTGTGCGCGCTACTGGCGGCCGCCGCCTGCTGTGCCGCTGGCACGATCGACTACACCAACATCCAACCCATCCTGAATGCCTCGTGCGTGCCGTGCCATCACGGCGCCAGACCCAGCGCGGGCCTGTCGCTCGATTCCGCCAAAGCCGTGGCGCGGGGCGGACGGTCCGGGGCGGTCGTTCATCCTGGCCGTAGCGCCGCCAGTCTCCTTTTTCAAAGGATCACCTCGCCGGATCAGGCGGCACGCATGCCGCTCGGCGGCAAGCCGCTGCCGGCGGAGACGGTGTCGCTGATCCGAGAGTGGATCGAGAGCGGCGCTCCGGGACTGCCGGAGCTCGCCCGTGCGCCTCGAGCCAAACACTGGGCGTACATCCCTCCGGTCCGTCCGGAGGTTCCAGCCGTCCGAAACCAGGCCTGGGTCCGCAATCCCATAGATTCCTTTGTTCTGGCGCGCCTCGAAAAGGAAGGACTGCGGCCCTCGCCGGAGGCTTCCCGCGAGACCCTGATCCGGCGGGTCAGCCTGGACCTGATCGGTCTGCCCCCCAGTCCGCGGGAGATCGACGAGTTTTTGAGCGACACCCGTCCGGATGCCTACGAGCGGCTGGTCGACCGGCTGCTCGCCAATCCGCACTACGGCGAGCGATGGGCGCGTCCGTGGCTCGACCTGGCACGCTACGCCGATACCAACGGCTGGGAAAAGGACCAGCGCCGATCCATCTGGGAGTATCGCGATTGGGTCATCGACGCCTTGAACCGCGACATGCCGTTCGACGAGTTCACCATCGAGCAGCTTGCCGGTGACCTGCTGCCCAATCCCACCGTCGAGCAGAGAATCGCCACCGGATTCAATCGCAACACGCTCTTCAACGAGGAGGGCGGCGTGGACAAAGACGAGGAGCTATGGGTGAAGTTAGTGGATCGCGTGAACACTACCGCGACCACCTGGCTGGGCTCCACGTTGGCTTGTGCTCAGTGTCACAACCACAAGTTCGATCCGTTCACGCAGAAGGAATACTATCAGTTCCTGGCTTTCTTCAACAACTCCGAGTACACGAAGAAGCACTACGGCGACACGACCTACAAGTACATCGAGACGAAACTCAGCCTGCCGACGCCGGAACAGGAGAAGCAGCGCAAAAAACTGCAGCAGCGAATCGATCGCCTGGAAGCCAGGCTGAAGACCCAGACCCCCAAGCTGGATCGCGAGCAGGGGCGCTGGGAGCGGGAGATGCGGTCTCTCGAAACCGGCTGGCGGCCGGTCGAAGTCACCGCTGCCCGCTCGCGTGCGGGCGCGGTTCTAAGCCGGCAAACGGATGGCTCGTGGTTGGCCTCCGGCGATCATGCGGACTCCGACACCTACGTCCTGGAGGCGCGCCTGCCAAACCCCGCTGCCGTGACCGCGCTGCGAATCGAGGCATTGCCGGATGCCAGCCTGCCGCGCGGCGGCCCGGGCCGCGACGTCTACGGCAATTTCGCGTTGACGGACCTGCGCGTGGAGATTGTCTCCGCGGCCGGCCAGGCCGAACCGGTGACGATGGCGAAATTGGCCTCCGACGGCGGACATGTCAAGACCAAAAAGGACCGGCCGGAGACGCCTTTGTGGGATGTGGATGCCACCCGCGACGAGCATCGCGTGCCGCGCCAACTGGTCCTCCTGCTGGGGACGCGGCTTTCCGCGGAACAGAGCGTTCTGCGGATCACGCTCGTCCAGGCTTCCGAATTTGCGGGACAGGAGATCGGCCGGTTCCGGGTGTCAGAGACGGAAGCCCCCGCGCCCGATCGGGTGGCGGAGGTTCCGGCTGACCTGCGGCCGGTGTTGGCGCTGGCGCCCGCCGCCCGCACCAAGAAACAAACCGGCGAATTGTCGGAGGCTTTTCGCAAAGTGGCGCCATCGCTCGCGAGCGGACGGGCCGAGCTGAAGCAGCGGCAGGACCAGATGGACGCCCTGCACATCCCCACCACGCTGGTGATGCGCGATCGGGCTGGTGACGAGCCCTTATCGGCGGTGATGCGGGTCCGCGGCAGCTTCCTTAGTCCCGGCGAGAAGGTTTATGCCGGCACGCCGCAGGCGCTCAATCCGTGGCCGGCGGACCAGCCGAAGAACCGCCTGGGGTTGGCCCGCTGGATCGTCAGCCGCGACAACCCGCTCACCAGCCGCGTGGCCGTGAACCGGACCTGGGAACAGTTTTTCGGCCATGGGATCGTCGAGACCAGTGAAGATTTCGGAACGCAGGGGGAGCGGCCGGTGGATCCGGAACTCCTGGACTGGCTGGCCGTCGAGTTCATGGATCGCGGTTGGAGCCGGAAAGCCCTGCAGCGGCTGATTGTGACCTCATCGACATACCGCCAGGATTCCCGCGTCACGCCCGAATTGGAGCAGCGCGATCCGTACAATCGTCTGCTGGCGCGCGGTCCGCGCTTCCGCGTGGAAGCCGAAATGGTGCGCGACATCGTGCTCAGCGCCAGCGGCCTGCTGAGTCCCAAAATCGGCGGACCCAGCGTCTTTCCCTACCAGCCGCAGGGCGTCTGGGACATGCCCTACAACGATGACAAGTGGAAGATGAGCATCGGTGAGGATCGCTACCGGCGCGGCATCTACACCTTCATCCGGCGTACCTCGCCGTATCCCAGCATGACGGTGTTCGACGCGCCCAGCCGCGAGATCTGCACGGTCCGCCGGGTGCGCACCAACACACCGCTGCAGGCCCTGACTACTCTGAACGATCCGGTGTTTTTCGAAGCCGCGCAGGCGCTGGCTTTGCGTGTGAGCCGCGAAGCCGGTCCCGATCCCGCCGCGCGCGCCGCGCTGGCTTTCCGCCTGTGCACCGGCCGCCGGCCGAACGCGGGCGAAGTCGATACCATCGTCCGCAATTACGAAGCGCAGCGCGACGCACTGATGAAGGATCCGCAGCGGAGCGCCCGCATCACCGGCGCCGCGGCTGACCCCCAGGCGGCCGCCTGGGTCATGATCGCCAATGCGCTGCTCAATCTGGATGAGACGCTGACCAAGGAGTAATCGCCATGCAAGATCCGGAATCCAGACAGCTACTCGATATCACCCGGCGTCACTTCTTCGGGCGCACCGGCTTCGGCATCGGCACCCTGGCCTTGAGCGCGCTGCTGGACGAACGGTTGTTCGCGTCGGCGTCCAATCCCCTGGCCCCCCGCAAGCCGCCGTTTGAAGCCAAGGCCAAGAGCGTCATCTACCTGTTCATGGCCGGCGCACCCTCGCAGCTCGACCTGTTCGATTACAAGCCCAAGCTCAACCAGTACGATGGCCAGCCGGTGCCCGCGGACCTGGTGAAGGGCGAGCGGTTCGCGTTCATCCAGGGCACCCCGCGCCTGCTCGGCTCGCCGCACGCCTTTGCCCGGCACGGCGAATCGGGTGCCGAGGTCAGCCACCTGCTCCCGCATTTCGCGGACATCGTGGATGACGTCTCCATCGTCAAGTCGATGTGGACCACGCAATTCAACCACGCGCCGGCGCAGATCTACATGTGTACCGGCCACCAGATCGTGGGCCGTCCCAGCTTCGGCTCCTGGACCACGTACGGCTTGGGCACCCAGAACCAGGATCTGCCGGGATTCGTGGTGTTGCTGTCTGGCCAGAGCCAACCCGACGGCGGCAAGAGCTGCTGGGGCAGCGGCTTTCTGCCGACCTTCTACCAGGGCGTCGAGTTCCGCCGCAGCGGCGAGCCGGTCCTGTTCCTCACCAACCCCGCCGGCGTGGATGCCGCCACGCGCCGCCGCTCGCTGGACCTGATGCGCAGCCTGAACGAGAGCCATGAATCGGCCATCGGCGATCCGGAGATCGAAACCCGCATCAACTCCTACGAACTGGCGTACCGCATGCAGACCAGCGTGCCGGAACTCATGAACGTGGCCGACGAACCGGAGCACATCCACCGGCTCTACGGCACCGAGCCCGGCAAAAACACGTTCGCCAATAATTGCCTGATGGCGCGCCGCCTGGTGGAGCGCGGCGTCCGCTTCGTGCAACTGTTCCACCGGGGATGGGACACCCACGGTTCCGGCGGCGGCGACGACATCGTCAACCGGCTTTCGGAGTTGTGCCGGGCCACCGATCAGGCTGCCGCCGCGCTGGTCAAAGACCTGAAACAGCGGGGGCTGCTGGATTCCACGATCGTGGTGTGGGGCGGAGAATTCGGCCGTACGCCCATGAACGAAGCCCGCGACGGCTCGAAGTTTCTGGGACGCGATCATCACCCGCGCGCTTTTACCATGTGGGTGGCCGGCGGCGGCATCCGTCCCGGCGAGACCATCGGCCGCACCGACGACATCGGCTACAACATCGCCGAAGAGCCCGTATCGGTCCACGATCTGCACGCCACTCTGCTGAACCGTCTGGGCTTCGATCATACCCGTCTGACGCATCGCTTCCAGGGCCGCGACTTCCGCCTCACCGACGTGGAAGGCACCGTCGTCGGGAAGCTGCTGGCGTAGATTGTCCGCGATTTTTCTTGACGGCCGCGCTCCCGTGGTATATAAATAAGTATGCACTCACAAATAAATTTCGGCTACCCCTGGCCGATCAACTACGGCCACCTCATCCTGGCCGCTATCCTGGGCGCCATCCTGGCCGTCGCCTGGGTGCGCCATTGGAACCTGGCCGCGCGCGTGGCGGTCGGACTGGCCTTCGCCTGGGCCCTCAGCGCCGGCATCATGGTGCGCTTCGGCTTCGATATGAACGGCCGCGCTACCCTCCCCACCGCCAGGTTTCTGGCCTCCGGCCGCGGCCGCGTGCTCGACATGGGCGCCGGCACCGGCCGCAGTACCCTGATGGTGCTGGAAGCCCGCCCGCAGGCGACCGTGGTCGCCCTCGACCTGTTCGGCGCGTCTTATGAGCAGCACTTCGGCACGGCCGCTGGCGGTACCTCGACGGTCGATCAGGGCCGCGCCGCCCTCATGCGCAATCTCGCAGCCGCCGGCGTGGCCGGACGCGCCACCGTGCAACCCGGCGACATGCGCCACATGCCGCTCGACTCTGACTCCTTCGACGCCATCGTGAGCGCATACGCTATCGATCACCTTGGCAGCCAGGGCGCAGACGCGGCCCTCGCCGAAGCCGGCCGCGTATTGAAGCCCGGTGGCCAGTTCCTTCTGATGGTGATCGCCAAGGATGGCTGGCTGACATACACTTTCGGTCCCCTCATGATGCACTCCCACATGGCGCCCGCCAATTATTGGGACCGGAAACTGCGCGATGCCGGATTCGAAATCGAAGAAGAGGGCATGCAGCCCGCCACGAAATACATCCTGGCGCGCAAGCCGGTCCAGCCCCATTAATGCCACCATGGAGGGGAATGGGCAGAAAGAAAACCATCTCCGACGCGGAGTTGCTGGATGTCGCACGGACCGTCTTCGTCAGCCAGGGCTTCACCGCTTCCACCAAGGAGATCTCCCGGCGCGCGGGCATTTCCGAGGGGGTGATCTATCAGCGGTTCGCCACCAAGGACGAGTTGTTTTTTGCCGCTATGATCCCGCCCCCTTCGGAGATCACCCGCATGTTCCAGGGCTCCCGCCTCACGGGCCGTAAACTCATCCAGAAGCTAACGCTGGCCATGCTGGATTTCAGCCGGGAAGCGCTGCCGGTCATGTTGCCCTTGATGATGCACCCCGGCTTCCGCCTGGAAGACCTCGCCGAGCGGCACCCGGAATCGCCGCTCTTCGTCCTGCGCCGCGAGCTTGGCCCGTTTCTGCTGCGCGAACAGGCTGCCGGCCGGTTGGGCCGCGTGGATGCGCGCGGCGCCGCGCTGCTGGTCTGGTCGCTGGCGCAATCTATCGCCTTCTTCGAGAAACTGGGGGCCCACGACGGCAGGTTCGATCCCGAAATCATCGATGCGACGATCGAGTGCATGTGGCGGGGATTGGCGCCCCGGCCCGCCCGGCCGCGCAAGCCAGCATTAGGCTTTGGTAAACGTTCCCGCGCGGTTTGAGCAATGCTACGATTGGTGCCCATGGGCCTGAAGAATCCTGCGCCGTTTCTGGCCGCGTTTCTGGCTGGCGTGCCGGTCTGCCTGTTCGGCCAGACCATGGTGGAACACGCCGCTATTTCCGGAGCGGGAACTGCCGCGGCCGCATCCGCGAAGAGCGCCGGCAGCGCCCTCGGCAATGCGCTGAAGAAACTCGATCGCACCTCCGCGGCCGCCGCCGGCAAGACCCAGTCCGCGCCGGCGCTTCCGGTGGCGGAGTCAAAAGCAAGTCCGGCGGCCCCCGCCGAACCTCGGAAGCCGGAACGCATTTATGAGGATCCGGCCGGAATCAAAGTAGGGTTGTCATCCTCGGACCTGCTGGAGAGATTCGGCCAGGCCGCTATGACCGTCACCGGCGACGCAGGGGAACAGACGCTTTACTACTCCGGCAAAGACGGCCGCCAGACTGCCGTGCGCCTCCGCGACGGCAAAGTCGTCTCCGTGACGTAGCCCGCGGCCGCCCCACAATTCCCGCTCGCAAAACCGCTTGACAATGACGAAGACTTTCGTCATAATGCGGCCATGGAGTCCAAACAGCGCCGGCCGACCGAAGCGGAACTGGCCATCCTGCGCGTCCTGTGGGAAGGCAAGGCCAGCTCCGTCCGCGCCATCCAGCAGGTGCTCAATCAGTCGCGGCCGACCGGCTACACCACCGTCCTCAAACTGATTCAGATCATGACCGAGAAAGGCCTGGTCGAGCGCGATGACACCGTGCGCCCGCAGTTGTACCGGGCCCGCTATACGCAGCAGCAGACCCAACGGCAACTCTTGAGCGACCTGGTCAACCGCGCGTTTGGCGGCTCGGTAAAGGCGCTGGTGCTGCAGGCGCTGGCCACCAGAAAGTCGACCCCCCAAGAGTTGGAAGCCATGGAGCAGCTTTTGGATCGCATCGAAGGAGGCAGAAAATGACGCCATTGGCGCACGCGCTCCGTACCGCGCTTTTCGATTTTGTCTGGCAGGGGCTCTTGCTGGCCTTTCTGCTCTGGGTGGTGCTGGTCTTGCTAAGGAACCGCTCCGCGCGTGCCCGTTACGCCGCCGGCACCTTGACCCTGGCCGCCATGTTCCTGCTGCCGGCCGTCACGGCGTGTCTGGTGTACACATCTTCAGCCGGATGGCATCCCGTGTCCGGCTGGGTCGCCGCGGACCTCAAAGCCGTGCGTGCCGCCGCCTCCGTCACCGGACTACCCTCCTGGGATTGGGCCGGATGGCTGCGGCGGTGGTCTCTTCCGCTGTGGGCGCTGGGGGTGCTGGCCTGCTCGTCGCGCCTGGTATGGTCCGCGTGGCGGATCTCCGGATTGCGCCGGCGCTCGAGCGCGCCGGAAGCCGCGGTGCTCGCCCTGGCCGCCCGGCTGATGGAGCGTATGCGCCTGTTGCGGCCCGTAAGCGTGCGCATCACGGACGCCGCGGATTGCCCCAGTGTAGTCGGCTGGATCCGGCCGGTGGTGTTGTTGCCGGCCGCTACGCTTCTGGGATTGACGCCGCAACAACTGGAGGCCGTGCTGGCGCACGAACTCGCCCATATCCTGCGCTATGACTACTTCGTCAACATGCTCCAGACCATAGTCGAAACGCTGCTGTTCTACCATCCCGCGGTGTGGTGGGTCTCGGCTCGTATCCGCCGCGAGCGTGAACTGTGCTGCGACGATCTGGCCGTGGCCGTCTGTGGCGACGCGCTGTGTTACGCGCGCGCGCTGACGCGCCTGGAAAAGTTGCGGTTGTCCGCGCCGGGAATGGCGCTGGGCAGCACCGGCGGACCGCTCCTCGACCGCATCCGCCGCATCGTGGGCGAGCCCGCGCAGGCCCACGCTCCTTCCAAAATAACGGGCATACTGGCCCTCTCGCTCGGCCTCGTGGCGCTGGCGGTGCATCTGCCCTGGGCCCGCGGACAACAGGCAGCAGCGCCCGTGCCGCCGGCCGCGGCCGGGACCGCGGTCGCCGACGATCCGGGGGTGAAGGTGAATCTCGGCGGCGCCACGGTTATCGATCGGGAGCCGGTGTCTTATCCCGCGGAGGCCCTGGAGAAGAAGGTGCGCGGGACGGTCGTGGTGCAGGCCAGCGTTGACGCGGATGGCGCCGTGAGCGACGCGCGCGTCTTGAGCGGACCGCCGGCATTGCGCAAAGCTGCGTTGCAGTCCGTCTTACAGTGGCAGTTCGGCCGCGACGCGGCCGGTGAAACGCGGCAGGTCCGCATCGTCTTCGAGCCGCCCGCGAACGGCCGCGAAGGTGTGCCGGACGGCGTGGGCGAAGGGATTGCCGCTGGCATCGCTGGCGGCATCGGCCAGGGTGTCAGCCGTGGGGTCGGCGGCGGTATTGGCGAGGGAGTCAGCGAAGGCGTTGAGGCGCTGGCGCAAGATCTCGAGCAAAGCCAGCGAGCCCGGCGCGATCAGGTCGAAGAAGTGGAAGAGCAGGTCCGCAAGCTGATCCGGGAGAAAGAGGACGCCATCGTAAAAAGCCAGCGCGCTCAGGAATTGAAGGCCGAGCTTCTGGCGTCGGAGTCGCAGATGGCGGCGCTCCGCGGAACCGATGCCGCGGCCCGGGCCGGAATGCAGGCTACGCTGGCGCAGTTGGAAGCCCTTCGAAAGGACCGCAGCCTGCAAAACAACATGCAAACCCTGGCGGACGCCTTGGTGGAAAAGGATGCACTGGAGCAAAGCCGGGCCGCCGTTGAAATGGCCGCTAACCAGGCGTCTCAGCTCGCGGCCTTGGAGAGCCGCCTGCAGGAATTGCGGAACTCCGCTCGCGATCTGCGTCTGGTTATTCCGGACTGCCGCCTGAAATCGATCACCGTCGAGGGTATGAGCCAGCGCCAGCGCGATCGCCTGATGGCTGCCCTGCCGGTGCACGTGGGCGACAGGCTCAACGAAGACTTTGTGGAGAAGATCGAAGCGGCCGTGAAACAGTTCGATCAGGACCTCCGCTTGTCCTTCGAAATCCACGGGCACGAAGCGGAAATCCGCATCGCGGCGCCCGAACGGCATCTGTAGGCTTGATCCGCAGGAACCGGGCAGGATCGCTCCGGTTGAGTGTTATACTCGCTATCGAAATGAAGATCCTGCTTCGAGTTTCTGTCGCCCTCGGCTTTCCCCTGTTCGCGCAGACCGCTGCGCACAAGCAGGTGATCGACCTGGTGGAACAGCATGCCGCCGCCTATGTCCAGGTCTCGAAATCCATATGGGAATACGCCGAGTTGGGCTACCACGAGGAGAAAAGCTCGGCCCTGCTGCAGCGCAGCCTCAAGGAAGCCGGCTTCCGCATCCAGGCCGGCGTGGCAGACGAGCCCACCGGTTTTATCGCTACCTACGGCCACGGCCAACCGGTGATCGCCATTCTCGGCGAATTTGACGCCCTGCCCGGTTTGTCGCAGGCCGCCCTGCCCGACCGCAGCCCCGTCGTGGCCGGCGCACCGGGCCATGGCTGCGGCCACAACCTGCTGGGGTCCGCCGCGGCGCTGGCGGCGGTGGCGCTCCAGCATTACATGGAAGCCAACCATGTCGCCGGCACCTTGCGCTACTACGGTACCCCAGCCGAGGAAGGCGGCGACGGCAAGGTCTACATGGTCCGGGCCGGACTGTTTCGCGACGTGGACGTCTGCCTGCACTGGCACCCCGCGGATCGCAATGCCGTCGCCAACGGCGGAGCCTTGGCCATCACCGACGCGAAATTCCGCTTTCACGGCGTGGCCGCGCATGCCGCGTTTGCGCCGGAACGCGGACGGTCCGCACTGGATGCCGTCATGCTGATGGGCAACGGCATCGAGTTCATGCGCGAACACATCCCCAGCAACGCGCGCATCCACTACATCATCAGCAACGGCGGCGGCGCGCCCAATGTAGTGCCGGATACCGCCGAGTTGTTCCTGTACGCGCGCAGCCCTTCGCTTGAAACGCTGGATGGCATCTGGGCGCGCATCGAGAAGATCGCGCAGGGAGCCGCCCTGATGACCGAAACCACCGAGGAAACCAGGATTCTGGGCAGCGACAATAACATCGTCGCCAACGGCGCACTGGCCCAGGTGGCGCAAACGGATCTGGAAGAAGTCGGCGGCTTCCATTACACGGACCAGGAAACCCGTTTCGCCGAAGCGCTGCAAAAAAGCCTGCCGCCCGGCACAGCGGTGGATATGGGACTGCCGGCAGCCATCGAACCGCTGCGCAAGTTCGATCCGAACCAGCCGAGCGCTTCCACCGACGTCGGCGACGTAAGCTGGAACGTGCCGACCATCGGCTTTATCGCCGCCACTTTCGCCCCCGGAGTGGTGCCCCACACCTGGCAGGCGGCCGCCTGCGCGGGCATGAGCATCGGCCAGAAAGGAATGCTGGTCGCCGCCAAAGCGCTGGCGGTCACCGCGTCGGATCTGTTTGCGAACCCCCAACTGGTGCGGAACGCCAAGCGCGATTTCGCGCGTGAAATGCAAGGCAAGACCTACAAGTCGGAGATCCCCGCCGGCCAGAAGCCGCCGCTCGATTACCGCAGCATGTAGCCGCGTGTGGCGGTTTCCGGCGTACCGACGATGGATTACTCTTCCGCGGTTTCGGCCGGGGGTTCGAAGCCATCCAGCAGTTCCGGATTTCGCGCGAACTTCTTCAGCACCGCCAGGGCCGTACCCGGCCGGAAGCCGGCGCGCATCAGGCGCCGGTACGCCGAAGCCATCTCCTTCTCGTCCTGAAAAAGGGTGTCGCGCGAAGCCATGCGAAACTTGCGCCGTACGAATTCCTCGGCCAGCGCGGTTTCATCCACCTCCTGATAGACCTTGCCCACAGTCTGCTGGGCCACCGCGGGAGCCACCCGCCGGCGCGACAGATCCGCTAGCACGCGCGTTTTGCCCAGCCCTTCGTTTTCGAGACGCGCCGCCGCAAAGCTCTCGGCGAATTTCCGGTCGTTCAGGTAACCGTACTCTTTCAGACGTGCAATGGTGGGATCGACGTCAGCGGCGTGTTCGGCCTTGCGGCGCAGCTTTTCCCTCAGCTCGCCGCTCGAATGCGCGCGCCCGGCAAGTACGCGGAGCGCATACTCCCACAGTCCCGCCCCTTCCAGGCGGGTGTGTTTTGGCCCTCGCTTTGGATTACTGATGGAATCGAGTGTACCATGTCACCGTGGCTGTGCGGGTTATACTAATGGCTGAAAGGGAGGAAATGAGATGGATAAGAACGGACTATCCAGTTTCTTGCTGGGCTTGGGAGTAGGTATCGGAATCGGTCTGCTGTTCGCTCCAAAATCCGGCGCGGAGACGCGCCAGCTCATCAAAGATAAGACCGAGGAAGGCACGGACTACCTGAAGCAACGCAGCACCGACCTGCGTGACTCGGCCGGCGATCTGATCAATAAGGGCAAAGAGGCGATCAACCGCCAGCGGGATACCATTGCCGACGCGCTCGAAGCCGGCAAGCAGGCCTACCGCGACGCTACCGCGCCGAAACCCGCTACGGACGGACCGGCTCATTAACGGATCTCTGGGAGAGTTCTCCAATGTCTGATGACGTCTTCCGATGGGTCGTCACCATCGGTGTGTTGCTGGCCTGTGCCGGATGTATCTGGCAGGCGGTGGTTCTGTCGGCCCTCTTTCGCGCCGGAAAGAAAGCCGGAGAGTCCGCTAAAGAGGCGGAAGGCCGGATCAATCCTATTCTGACGCATCTGGAATCCGCCCTGTCGAACCTGGATCAGATCCTGGACGAGAACCGTACCAAGGTTGCCGGCATCACCGCGGAAGCCTTGCTGGTCGTCAAGGCCGCCCGTGAACACACCGAACGCATCGGAGAACTCATCGATGACGCTAACGCGCGCGCTAAAGTGCGTATCGCGCAGATCGATGAAACCGTCGGTCACACCGTAGACCAGGTGGAGCACGCCACCGACGCGGTCAAGGGCGCGGTGATGAAACCGGTCAAGGAAGTGGGCGGACTGGTAGCCGGCGTGAAAGCCGCGTTCAGCACGTACGCCCAGGGCGGACGGCACAACTCACCCGACCACGTCACGCAAGACGAAGAGATGTTTATTTGAAATTGGGAGCGGCTGGGCCTGCTCGGGCCGGCCCGTCAGGCGGCCTTCTGAATCTTGCCGGAGCGGATGCAGGATGTGCACACCCGCAGCCGTTTGGTGGCCCCATTGACCACCGCGCGCACCGACTGCAAATTCAGATTCCAGCGGCGCTTGGTAACGTTGTGCGCATGACTGATGCGGTGGCCAAATTGCGGACCGCGGCCGCATACGTCGCAAACTCGTGCCATACTACAAAATCTCCTCAATCGATTTCAATCCACCCGCACGGGTGGCGAGCGGCAGGTAAAATAAGATTCTAGCAGCGAAGACGCCGCCGCCGCAACTCGAAAACGCTGTATACACTGAGGATAGACACGCGATGGAGTTCAACCACATTCACATCCGAGATGGGGACGATTGGATCTGCGGACGCAGCTTGGCTTTCGAAGACCAGGAATTGATCCGCACGGAGGCCCGCGATCCGGATGAGGAGGAAGCCTGCCTGCGCTGCTCCGGTCAGATTCTGGCCTATTTTGGCGATGCCATGCACGTACAGTAACGCGAACTTCGGCGACCCACGGGAGATCCGGTGAGAGAGACGATCCTGGTAGTGGAGGATGGGGACGCGGTTCGTAACCTGGTGTGCCGCATGCTGGTGCAGAACGGCTATCGCGTGCTCGAAGCCTGCGACGGCCGGGACGCTTTGCGGCTTTGCGAGACCCACCCCGATTCCATTGAACTGGTGCTGACCGACCTGGTGATGCCCCACATGGCCGGCTCCGAGTTGGCGGAGCGGTTGCGGCGCGCCCGGCCGGCCCTGCGCATTCTGGTGATGTCCGGCTATACCGACGAGCCCCTGATGCAGCGCCTGGGCCGGGAGTCGCTGGCCTTTCTGGCCAAGCCCTTTACTTCGGTCGACCTGGTGGAAAAGGTCCGCCAGGTACTCGATTCGCCTTGGAACGGTCTACCCACCGAAAGGCCCGCGGATGGCTGAGCGCCGGTTGTTTTCGTGGCGCCAATTCTGGCACAGCTTCGCCGCGGTGGTGTTGGGGAACGCGGTTTATTTCGAGTTCGACCGGTTCCTGCCGGTGGCGGGCCGGCACGTGCCATTCAAGATCGACTGGGGCTTGGCCATCGACTTCTGGTGCTGCGTTGTGGTCTACTTCCTCCTGGCGCCCATCAAATGGTTTAAGCGCTGAGCTCTCGGGGGGCCGGAAGCGCCGCGCCGCAGTGGGCGCAATGCGTCCAGCCCGGTTCCACCGGAAGGCGGCATTGCGGACACGCCCGCGATAGCGCCGCGCCGCATTTCGGACAGAAGGCAAAGCCCGCGCGCGCCTGGAATCCGCATTGTGCGCAGGGCTTCAGCAGCGGCTCACGCAAGACGAAATACAGAATGATGCCGATGGCGTTGGGGATGAAGGTGGCCAGCAGCGTCCACAAGACGTACCGCATGCCGCGCCGCCTGGCATCCATGTTGACGTAGCCGATCATCAGCACCAGCACGAAGAGCGGTATACCCGGCAGGACCGATACGGCCAATTTGCCGGCTAGCGGCCAGTACCGCATCTCCGGATCCGCGCGGAACGGAAACTCCATCATGAGCAGAAAGAAGGCCAGCCAGACGCAGACAGCGATAGCCCAGGCCGTCCGCGGGATCAGATCCATTTCCTGACGAAAGCGGCTCATATAGCTCTCCTCAATTCACGGCGGCGCCTTCCCAACGCCAGGGCCGCCACGGCGGCGGTCAGCCAGACGAACAGGGTCGAAACCGCGGACCACGTACCGAAACGCACCAGGTTCGCTCCCATGATCACCAGCGCCCCGCCCGTAAAGATGCGCAGCACAAACCAGAACGTCAGGCCGACCGTCCAGGCAAACAACGCCAGGGCCGCCAGCATCAGCTCGTCCCAGCGGCGGTCCGCCGCGGTCGCGCGGTCCTGCCAGACCCGCGCGCGGGTGCGCTCCACCAGTTGCGCGGGCAGCCCCGGTTGCGGGAGTTGCCGCAAACCTTGCGCGTACCCGCTCCAGACCTCCAGCTCGCGCCGGCATTCCGCGCATACCCGGGCGTGCTCTTCCAGCCGCCGCTGTTGCTGCGGGTCGAGCGCTCCGCCGGCCGCCAGAGGCATCCATTCCCTGATGGTGTCGTGCTCGCTCATGCGCTCCTCCCTCCTGCCTGCCGCGATTCCATGGCCGCCCGCAAGCCTTCCAGGGCCCGCCGCAGGCGGCTCTTCACCGTCGCAAGCGGGATGCCGGCCACCTCCGCGATGGCTTCCAGCTTCATATCCTCTTCGAAGCGCAGCGTCAGAATCTCGCGGTGGATGGCGGGCAGGGTGCCGATGCACGCCGCCAGCATGGCGCCGCGTTCGAAGTCCAGCAGCCGTTCCAGTGCATCCGGCTCGCCGGCGCGCAGCCGGACCGCCGGCGGATCGTTCGTTTCGCCCGGATCGTCCAGACTCTCGCCGCGCTTTGCCCGCCAGAAATCGATGGCCAGATTGTGCGCTACGGAGAACAACCAGGCCTCGAAACTGCGATGGGCGTCGTAGCGGCCGATCTTCTCCATCACCCGCAGCCAGGTCTGCTGAAACAGGTCGTCGGCAGCCGCCGGCTCGCGTACCAGCCGCAAAAGGTACCGGAACAGGCGGTGCTGATAGCGGGAAATCACCGCCGTCAAGGCGTCGGGGTCGCCCCGCCGCAACTTCACGATGGTATCTTCCACGCCGCTCAACGCCTCCGGATTCATGGCCGCCGCGAGGATCATAACACTATGCTGTATACGGCGGGAGGGCCGAAAAAGACCCCTGGGGCGGGTCAGGAAGTCAGGCCGGGGAAACAAAAAAGGGACAGGCCCGAAGGCCTGTCCCTCAAATACTTCAACGATACTGCAGGGGTCAGAACTCGACGCGTCCGACCAACTGGATGTTGCGCGGCACGGTGACCGTACCGTTCCAACTGCCGAAAGACGAGCTGGACGGATCGTTGTTGAACGGTATGCAGTCGCCGAAGGCCTGGCCGTCGCACGTGAAATAGTGGGTGTTAAAGAGGTTGAAAGCCTCCGCCCGGATTTCGAAATGCAGCCGCTCCTTGATGGCGAACTTGCGCGCCAACGACAGGTTGACGTCGCGATAACCCGAACCGCGCACGTGGCTCACGCGCGGACCGGTGCCCAGGTAGAAGCCGTTGAACTGCGATGAGGGCGTGAAGGCCGAAGCATTGTACATCGGCTTGTTCACATCGACGTTGCCCCACGATTGCGCCAGGACGTTACCCGAGATCGCGGGGATGCAGGCCGCCCGGAATTGCGAGGGAACACCGCACACCGCCGAATCCCAGAAATACAGCGGCATGCCCGAAGTGAACTTCATGGTGGAGGCCAGCGTCCAGCCACCCAGAATCGTTCCCAGCGGGCCTCCGGAGTTGTAGTACTGTTTGCCTCTCCCGAATGGCAGATCGTACACGGCCATAACTGAGACCATGTTGGGAATGTCGTCCGGGGAAAGCGCCATGTTGCGGCTGCCTTGGTACGGACTGATGATGTTGCCCACCGCGCCATAACCGGCGGCGCCAGACTGCGTCGTCGAAGCGGCATCCGTCGTCAGACGCGAGAGCGTATAGTTCCCTTCCACGTACAGACCGCCGGAAAGGTTCCTGCCATACTTCATCTGCATGGAGTTGTAGTGGGAGGTTCCTTCATTTTCGTTAATTCCGGTGAGCCCGCCGCAGTATTGCGGGAACGGAAGCAGCGCCTGCGCCACCGTGGGCGCGCAACCGCCGACGGTCAGTAACTGTTGGGCCCAGCCGGCATAGGGCTGGCTGACGCCAAACAGGGAGGTGGTGGTCGGCGTGAACGCCGCATTGAGTTCACTCCCCATGGAAAGCAGACTGGGGTTCAGCACGTTCAGCGGCTGCAGCGTGGAGGGCAGGTGTGTGCCCTTGCTGGCCACATAGGCGATGCTGGCGAAACCCTTCTCTCCGAACCGGTGCTCGACGGTCAGGTTCCACTGCTGCGTATTGGAGAGGTGGTTCGCATAGGCCGGACGGTATTGCGGACCACCGGTGCCGTTGTCGGCGCCCAGGGTGATGTTCTCCGCCTTGTTGTACGCGGGGAAGCCACTGTCCATGTAGAACGCCGGCTCGTAGCCGCCAATCGAATCGTTGAAGGCCACGTTAGGATTGAACCCATCGAGCGACATGCCGCCGCCCCAGCCGGGATAAAAGGCCTGCGTGTAGAAGAGGCCGTAGCCCGCGCGCACCACGGTCTTGTCGCTGACCGCGTATGCCACGCCCAGCCTGGGAGCAAAGGCGCCGTTCCATTCGTTTTCCGGATACCGCACACCGGCGCTGGCGTCACCCCACTTGTTGCCGGAATAAACGACACTGCCCGGCAGGCCGCCCGCATCCGGGTTGGCCTTGAAGGAGAAGAACGACATGTAGTCGCTGGTCTCCCAAGTTGGCGAGAATTTGTCCCAGCGCAGACCGTAATTGAGGGTCAGCTTGGGGGTCATCTTCCAGGTGTCGCCGATGTGGAAGTTGTAGGCGCGCTGCAGAGCGCCGTATCTGGCGATATTCAGGACACTCAGGTTGCCATAGTCCACGGCCCCGGTGAGGAAACTGGCGAACGGATTCCCGCTATCGGTGCCGGGAAGCCCGGTGGAACCTTGAGTGAAGTCGAGGGTTCCGGACTGGTTGTTGTTGTTCCGGAAGACCTGCTGCAAATGGCGGTACTCGCCGCCGAATTTGATGGTATGCGCCCCGTGCACCCAACTCACTAACTCGTTGACCACGTGGCTGGGACGGGTGGACTTGTTCAGGGGACCATAACCCTGCGTGTTGCCCCAACCGGCAAAGTTGGATATTCCGTTTCCGCTGAAGTTGGCGGCCGGCGAAGCATTATAGGCGGCTGCGTTCGGGATGTGCGGAAGATCCGCCGGGTTCTGGCCGGTGACCGACCCGTAGCCTTCGTTCCGGTTCAGATAGCCATAGGCGAAGTGGCTCAAAACCGTGGGACTGAAGATGTGGTCCCAATTGAAGCGGTTCACCCAGGCGTCCTCCGGATTTGCAGGGCTGGAAGTACAGAGTTCGACCGGCATGGTGCACTGCTCGTTGGGCTGAGTCAGTTGGCGCCAGATGGTGAAAAAGAAATGATCCTTTTCCCCCCAATAGTGGTCCACCCGGAACAGGTATTCGTTGAGGTTTGACAGAATGCCGTCCGAGATGGGCTGTGCCAGGTAATTGTTGAACGCGCCCGAACTCGTGGGAGTCGGCAGGTACTTCATCCACTGCAGCGCCAGGGCGCTTTGCTCGCTGGCCGGGATCTGGTTTCCAGAAAACGGAACACGGGAGATGACGCCGTTGGAAATGGTCTCCGAGCGCGGGTCATAGATGGGCGTGCTCCAGTCCGAGAAGTTGCCGGAGCGGTCCTGCACCGAGGGAATCGTAACCAGCGGACGGCTGGCGCCGCCCAGCGAACGCAGGAACTCGGTGTCGTTGAAGAAGTACGTTTTGTGCTTCGGCCCCCAAACGAACGGCAGGAATTTCAGCTTGATGGGCAGGCCGCCGGAAAAGCCGTACTCATTCTCGTTGTCCTTGGGCCGTTGATCGCCTGCCCCGCGGTTGTTGGTGAACGGGGTGGCGTTGAAGTCCCGGTTGCGGAGGTACTCGAATGCGCTGGCGTGAATCTGGTCGGTGCCGCTCTTGGTGGTGACGATCATGACTCCGCCCGTGGTGGTGCCGTACTCGGGCTCGTAACTGGAGGTCATCAGCCGCACTTCCTGCACCATGTCGGGCGTCTGCGCAAAGTCAAAGAAGGAAACGATGCCGCTCTGGGACATGGTGCCTTCCTGCATGCTGACGCCGTCCATCACGGCTTCGTCGCCCATCTTCAAGCCGCCATTGATGCGGGCGTTGAACGCCTGCACGCTGGTGCCGGTGTTGACGCCGGGCAGGAAGCTCGCAAATTGCAGAGCATTCCGCGGCGTACCGGCGGAAACCAGCAGCGGCAGATCGTTGACGATCTGGGGCGCCACACCTTCCTGCTTGGCGCCGTTATCCATATTGAGCTGCTGGACTTCGGCGGTCACCTCCACCTTGGTGGTGTTGTCGCCGACCTCCATCGTGGCATCCGCGCGCACTGCCTGACTGACGGCGATTTGGATGCCATGCTGCACGTACTGCTTGAATCCTGTAGCATCCACGGTCAGATCGTATGTGCCGGGCGGGTCATTCGGAAACGAGTACCGGCCCTCGGAATCCGTTTGAGTGGTCTGCGGAATGTGTCGTTCCGTGGACGTCAGGGTGACGGTTGCGTTCGGTATGGACGCCCCCGTTTTATCCGTAACCTGACCAGTCAGGCTACCGTTCTGGCTTTGCCCCCAAGCAGCGGTGGTGCCCAGCAATAGAACTGCCAGGGCTAGCCAATATGCGTAACGTGGCATAAGCAACCTCCCAAAGCTCTTCTCGCACGGTGGCGATGTAAACGATTGCATAAATTCCGCACTATGGTTTTCCCGAGACTTTGCAAACGTTTACATCGATATTATGCGGACGCAACGGCCAAGTCAAGAGTTTTTCAACTTTTCCGTAACATTTTTATATTAGGGACTTGTTTCGTCACGCGCGACGCGGTATAAGGTACCCAGAGCCATGTAACAGGTGTTGTGTGTGGTGGTGACGGACGCGCCATGAAGATCCAGGAGGTCGCCCGCCGGGCCAAGGTCTCGACGGCGACCGTATCCCGCACGATCAACAATCCTGCAGTCGTCGATCCCAAAACAGCTAAGCGGGTCTGGAAGGCAATTGAGGACCTCGGATATTACCCGAATAGCCAGGCACGCTCGCTGGTTTCCGGCCGCAGCCGCATTTTGGGCCTGATTGTATCAGACATCACCAATCCGTTCTTTCCGGAGGTGATCAAGGGATTCGAAGACGTCGCCATAGAGAACGGCTACGAAATCCTGGTCAGCTCCACCGATTACAACTCCGCGCGTATGGCCCTGTGCGTGCGCCGGATGCTGGAGCGTAAAGTCGAGGGCGTGGCCATCATGACCTCGGAGATGGACAAGCACCTGATTGATCAACTGGCGAATCGCAACGTGCCGATGGTTTTCCTGGATGTGGGTACCCCCGGGGAGGGGATCAGCAACGTACGGGTAGACTACGCCATGGGAATCAACGAGGCCATGGAGTATTTGCTCTCGCTGGGACATCGCCGGATCGGCTTCATCAGCGGCCCGCTGACCCTGAAATCCGCGCGCATCCGGCGTTCCGCGTTTTTGCGCTCCCTGCGCGGGCACGGACTGGACAAGGACAAGCGCCTGGTCGAGGACGGCGATCACACGGTGGAAGGCGGCCTGGCCGCCATGACCCGGATGCTGGAATCGAAATGCTCGCCGACGGCTCTGCTGGCCTCCAACGACTTGACCGCCATCGGTGTCATGCGCGCGGTGCGCCGGGCCGGATTATCCGTGCCCCGGGATGTCTCGATCGTGGGCTTCGACGATATCCGCCTGGCGGAATTCACCGAACCGCCGTTGACCACTGTACGGCTGTCGCGGCGGGATCTGGCCGAGAGCGCGATGCAGGCGCTGCTGCCGGACATGAACGGCGCGGCGGACCGGCGCGGGCCGGAATACGTGGTGGAGACACACCTGGTGATACGGGAAACGACTTGCCCGGTTTCCAAGCCTATCCCTTGATCACTCCCATCGGCCGCAGCCGCGCCACTTTGCGGGCCAGGCCCGCCCGGTGGACCACGTCAATCACTTCATCGACGTTCTTGTAGGCCTCCGGCAACTCTTCCAGGATCCCGTCGCGGGTTTCGCTGCGCACCAGGATTCCAGCCTCCTCCAGCTTCTTCGTCTCCTGCCGGGCATCCTTGCCTTTGCGCACGGCCGTGCGGCTCATCAGCCGGCCGGCGCCGTGACACACGCTGCCGAAAGTCTCCCGCGTGGCGCCCTCGGCGCCCGCCAGCACCCACGACGCCGTCCCCATGCTGCCCGGGACGAAGACCGGCTGGCCCACGTGGCGGTAGTCCGCCGGTATCTCGCGATGTCCGGCGGGGAACGCCCGCGTCGCGCCCTTGCGATGTACCAGGACGTCGCGCTTCCGGCCGTCCACCTCGTAGCGCTCCCGCTTGGCGATGTTGTGGCACACATCGTAGATCAGATCCAACCGCGCGCTGTCACCGAAAATCCGCCGGAATGCCCCGCGCAGAAAATGCATAATGCCTTGCCGGTTGGCCCAGGCGAAGTTCGCGGCCGCGCACATCGCGCCCAGGTAGGCCTGTCCTTCGGCCGCCGCGATCGGGCAACAGGCGAGTTGGCGGTCGGGCAGCGTGATCCCGTACCGCGGCATCACCTTGTTCATTTCCGCCACGTAGTCCGTACACACCTGGTGCCCCAAACCGCGCGATCCGGAATGGATCAGCACCACCACTTGCCCGGCCTGCAATCCGAAGGCGCGCGCCGCCTCCGCGTCGTGGATCTCTTCCACGAATTGCACTTCCAGAAAATGATTGCCGCTGCCCAGCGTTCCCAACTGCGGCATCCCGCGTTCTTTGGCGCGCGCGGAAACGGCCTTCGCATCGGCGCCCTCCAGCGCCCCGCCGGCCTCCGCGAACCGCTGATCGCGCTCTTCGCCGTAGCCGTGCTCAACCATCCAACCCGCCCCGTGCATAAGTACCCGGTCGAGTTCCCGCGGGCCGACCTTGATGAATCCCGCGCCGCCGGCGCCGCACGGCACATCGCGGAATATCTGGTCGATCAACTCGCGCAGCTTCCCCCGCACCTCTTCCGCGGCCAGCGTGGTCCGCACCAGGCGGACGCCGCAGTTGATGTCGAAGCCCACGCCGCCGGGAGATACCACCCCGTCCGCGGCATCCATCGCCGCCACGCCGCCGATCGGGAATCCATAGCCCTGATGAATGTCCGGCAGGGCCAGGCTCGGTCCGGCGATGCCGGGAAGCGTAGCCACGTTCATGGCCTGTTCGAGCGACAGATCCTTGCGGATCTGTGCCATCAGCCTTTCGCTCGCATACACGATCACGTCCGTGCGCATGCCGCGGCGCTCGTCGCGGGCGATGCGGTACCGCACCGCGTCCAACGCTTCCACATGAACTTCCGCAGCCATTTCAGATATCCAGGTAGACCTCGGCCATCCACCCGCCATTATGCCGCGCGATCCGCAACTGGTGCCAGGTGACCGCCTTGACGATCAGCTTCGAACGGTGCCGCGCCGCATCCCACGGCTCGCCCCGGGCAGCCGCCCGGAGGCCATCCCCGCCGGCGAAGGTTACGCGGAATTCCCGCAGCGCGATGCGTTTTCCGTCGAACCAATACAACACCTCGCTGAGCCAGTTCACCAGCCGCGATTCGTCATCGCCGCCGGTAGCCGACAGCTCGTATTCGCAGCGCGGCTCCACCTCCCCGATCTCGCACGCGATTGAAAGCATGGCCCCCGCCGCATTGGCGAACAGTTCCTCCCGCGTTTCGCCAAAGGCGCGGAATCCGATGTCGGCCGGGTGCTCCAGCAGCTCGAACATGACTTCATTGTAGGCCGCGGCAACATAAGCGTAGCTTATGTTAAACTGGGATCGTTTGTATCTTTCCGAAGCCAGACTCTTCCGCGAAATCTCCCAAACCAAGAGCATCAGCCGGGCCGCCCACCACTGTGGCGTGAGCCAGTCCGCGGCGACCCAGCACGTGCAGGAGATGGAGCGGCGGCTGGGCCTGGCACTGATCGACCGGAGCACCCGCCCCCTGGCGCTGACCGAAGCCGGTAAGCTCTACGCGGATTTCTGCCGCGAAGTGCTGCGCCGCGAGGAGCAGTTTCAACTGGCGCTGGAGCGTCTCAAGGGCGATGCCGAAGGCGCCGTGCGCGTGGCTTCCATCTACTCTGTGGGCCTGTCGGAGATGTCGCGCCTGCGCGAATTGTTCGAGCGCCGCTACCCCAATGCCCAATTGCACGTCGACTACCTGCGCCCGGACAAGATCTACGAAGCCGTGCTGGCGGACCAGGTGGATCTGGGACTGGTGAGTTATCCGGTCGCCAAGCGCGAGCTGGCCATCATCCCCTGGCGCAAGGACAAAATGGCGGTGGCGGTGGCCCCGTCACATCCGCTGGCTTCCATGGCGATGCTACACCCGGCGGACCTGAACGGGCAGAATTATATCGGTTTCGACGAGGACCTGCTGATCCGCCGCGAGCTGGACCGTTTCTTTCGCGATCAGGACGTGCAAGTCAATCTCATCATGCAATTCGACAACATCCAGACCATCAAGGAGGCCGTGGCCCTGGGATCCGGGATCAGCATCCTGCCGGAGCGCACTATGCAATCGGAGATCGCGCAGGGCCGGCTGGTGTCGGTGCCGCTCCACGCGCCCGAGTTGCTGCGTCCCGTCGGCATTGTGCATCGCAAGCGCAAGAAGTTCAACCTGGCGGCGCAGGCCTTTCTGAAATTACTGCGTGAGCAGCCGGCGGCGCTGGCATCATGAGACGCGTTTGCCTGGTCATGCTGGCGGCGGGTGCGGCGCTGGCCGCGGGTGGCGATATCGTCTCCGCCGTGCGGTCCGCGTGCGACGCTCGCGACTTCACGCTGGCGATCCGGGAAATACAGAGCTACCGCATGACGGCCGGCGCTACGCCCGACCTGGTGGAAGCGCTCTCCTGGCTGGCGCGCGGTGAATTGGACGCCAAAGACTACGACGATGCCGATCGCTATGCGGCGGAAGCCCGGGAGCTCTGCCTGGAAACGCTGAAGCATGGCGGCGTGGCGCCGCCGCAGATCGCCACCGCGCTAGGGGCTTCGATCGAGGTGCGCGCGCAGGCGCTCGCCGGCCGCGGCAGGCATAGCGAGGCGCTGGCGTTTCTTCGCTCCGAGCTGGCCACCTGGCGTCAAACCCCTCTCGCCGAACGCATTCAGAAGAACATCAACCTGCTGGCCCTGGTAGGAAAGCCGGCGCCGGCTCTGGACGCGGCCCACTGGCTGGGGAGCCGCCCGCCGTCGCTCGCCGCCCTCAAAGGTCACCCGGTGCTGCTGTTCTTCTGGGCGCATTGGTGCAGCGACTGTAAGGCGGAAGTGCCCATCCTCGCGCGCCTGATGCAAGTGTACGGGCCCCAGGGACTGGTGCTGGTGGGGCCGACACAGCTCTACGGCTATACCGCCGCCGGGGACGCCGCTCCGGAAGCCGAGACGCGGTACATCGAGCAAGTGCGCCAGCACTTCTATGCATCGCTGGCCGGCATGACCGTGCCCCTGAGCAAGCGGAATTTCGAGAATTACGGTTGCAGCACCACCCCTACGCTGGTGCTGCTGGATGCCAGCGGGATCGTCCGCATGTATCATCCCGGAGCGATGAGCTACGACGCCCTGGCCGATCGGATCAGCCAGGTTGCCGCCCCGCACCACCGCTCGTAATCAGTTCAAATGCGACTTGCGCCAGTCCGCTTCCGTCAGGACGGCTATGGCAGGGAGCTTCTTGGCTTCCAGTTGCCTGTTTAAGTCCGGCAACTGGGCCTTGGCCATGTCGGTGAACTCGCGGATCACGTCGTCGAGTTCGTGGCTGAGCACGCCGCCGCGGGCGGCCTGCGAGTCCGTCGGCCGGCCCTCGTACGAGCTGACGTCGCTGTACAGTTCCGTCAGAAACTCACGTAGACGCTCTTCGCCGGTGATCATGCCGCCTTCCTTCGTGGCCACGATCTTGGAGCGGATGCCATCGACGGATTCGGACAGGCTCGTCAGCCTGGCGCGCAGGGGGTCCGATTCCGGCAGCTTGGCGGCGCTCTTGGAGGCGCTGTCCCGCACGCCCACGATGGCGTCCACCGCCCAGGTCATGTGGTTCAAAGTTTCGCCCAGGTGCGTGATGAGATCGAACTGCGCTTTGCGATCCGCCACGGTGAATTTCGCCCGCGGATCGAGCACCACGTTCACCTTCGTGGTGTAGACCTTGTCGCCCTTGGTGAGCTTTACCGTGTAGGCGCCCGGAAGCACGCGCGGTCCCACCGCCGCGCCAAACGCCCCGGTGGCCGCCGGTGGCACTTGCGGCGGCTTCATGTGCATGGACCACACCGCCCGGTTGATCCCGCGGTGCCCGCTGCTGGGCAGCGTATCTACCAGCTTGCCCTGCTGGTCGAACACCTCGATCTTCATATCGCCGTAAATGTGACGGCTGCGCTGGTAGTAAGGAATGATCGCGTCCGTGGGCTTGTTCGGTCCCACGAACGTGCCATCTCCCTCGGACCACCCGCCGCCGGTCTCCATCCATTGCACCGCCGGCGGCACCGGAAGGAAGGTGGCGTAGTCGGACATCAGCTCGGGAGTCAGCGCGCGCAAGGCAGAAATATCGTCGATGATCCAGATGCCGCGTCCGTGGGTCGCCAGGATCAGGTCCGAGGTGCGCGGATGCACCACGATGTCCCGCACGGCTACCGCCGGGAAGTTGGATCCTTTGTACTGCGCCCATTTCTGTCCGCCGTCCACGCTGATCCAGAGTCCGAACTCGGTGCCCAGAAACAGCAGCTTGGCGTCCACGTTGTCTTCTCGAATTACATGCGCATAGCCGCGGATGCCGTTCTCCTGCACCGGAAGGGGCGTCCAGGACCGGCCGTAGTCGGTGGTCTTGTAAAGATACGGCTGCATATCGCCGTACATGTGGCGATCGAAAGTCGCGTAAGCCGTGCCCTCGGCGAAACGGCTGGCCTCTACCCAGGTCACCCACGGGCACTTGCCCACTCCCTGCACATTGCCGGTGACGTTGTTCCAGTGCGCCCCGCCATCCCGCGTAATCTGCACGTTGCCGTCATCGGTTCCCACCCAAATCAAGCGGCTGTTCTTGGGCGACTCGGCAATGGAATAGATGGTCGTGTTCATCTCCGCGACCGAGTTATCGACGGTCACGCCGCCGGATTCTTCCTGTTTCTGCTTCTCGGGATCGTTGGTAGTCAGATCGGGTGAAATGCGCTCCCAGGATTGGCCATGGTCGCGTGAGCGGAACAGAAACTGCGCGCCCAGGTAGATGGTGCCCTTCTCGTTCGGGCTCAACACGAACGGGGTGTTCCAATTGAAGCGCAGCTTCTTTTCGCCGTAGCGCGCGTACGGCTTGATGGCCCGGTTTTCGTGAGTGTAACGGTTCACCCGGGCGATCTCCCCGCCTTGCGTTTCGGTGTAGATGTAAGCCGGGTCCGCAGGATCTTCCCACATCCAAAAGCCGTCGCCGCCGCACATGTTCTCCCAACGGGCGTTGGTGACGCCGCCCGGATACGACGAATCGCCAACCCAGCAGGCGTTGTCCTGCAAGCCGCCGTATACGCGGTAAGGCTCGGCATTGTCGGCGCTGACGTGGTAGAACTGCGAGACCGGCAGATTCAACATGTGCTCCCAGCGCCGGCCGCCGTCCAGGCTGCGCCACAGACCGCCATCGTCGCCCGTGAATATGATGTTGGTATTTCCCGGGTCGATCCATATGTCGTGGAAATCACCGTGCGCGTTGGCTACCGAGCTGAAGCTGCGGCCGCCGTTGACGCTCAGCAGCAGCGGCCCGTCGACCTTGAATACTTTGTTCTCGTTCTTGGGATCCACGATCAGGTTGGCGAAATAAAACGGCCGCCATACCTGGTATTGGCTGGCATCCAGGCGCGTCCAGCTCTGCCCGCCATCCGCGGAGCGGTACAGTGCGCTGTTCTTCGATTCGACCGTGGCGTAGACCACCTGCGGCTTGGAAGGCGCAACGGCCAGCGCGAAACGCCCGTACGGTTTTTCGGGAAAGCCCTTGGCGTTAGCGGGAGTGAACTCGGTCCAGTGCTCGCCGCCGTCGGTGGATTTGAACAGCCCGCTGCCCGGTCCGCCCGAGCGGAAGGTCCACGCCTGCCGGCGGAAATCCCACATGGCGGCATAGATGGTCTGGGGCTCCTGCGCAGCCATCGCGAGCATGCCGCAGCCGGTGGAACCGTTGGCGCCGGCCAGCACCTTGCGCCAGGTAGCGCCGCCGTCGGTGGTCTTGTAGACACCGCGTTCCTCGTTGTCACTCCACAGCCGGCCGGTCGCGCAGACGTACACGGTGTTGCTGTTTTTGGGATCCACCAGGATCTTGGCGATGTGCTCGGAGTCCTTCAACCCCACGTTCTTAAAGTTTTCGCCGCCGTCGGTGGACTTGTAGACGCCATCGCCGACCGAGACGCTGTTGCGCACCCAGCTTTCGCCGGTGCCCACCCAAACGTTCTTCGGATTCGATGGGTCCACCGCTACCGCGCCGATGGACTGCACGTCCGGCTGGTCGAAGACGGGCCGGAAGGTGGTGCCGCCGTTGATGGATTTCCAGACGCCGCCGCTGGCCGAGCCGGCGAAGACCGTCAAGCGGCCGTCGTCATTGAACGCAGCCACCGCGGCGATGCGGCCGCTCATCTCCGCCGACCCGATGTTGCGCGCCGGCAAGCCTGAAATCGTGCCCGAATCGTAGCGGGTGGGCCCGGTGTGCACCGCTTGCGCCAGAACGGGCGCGGCGGCGAGGATGGCATACAACAGTGTGCGGGTCATATCAGTGCGCCTTGGCCGGCACGGCCGGCATCTTGAATTCGGAAATGTCCATGGGCACATTGGCCTCGATCTTGTCAAAAGTGATCTTGCTGGTTTCGCCCGGACTGCGGGGATTGCCCGACTCGATGGTGAACGGGAAATACACGCCGTCCACCAACTTGAAACACCCCATTTCGGAGAACGATTCGCGCACCGAGCCACGGATGTGCACGAGCGACTCGGTGCGGATCTCCAGGAAGGTCTCCGGATCGAGATAGTAATAGATAATGTCGCCGTTCTTCAGGGTGACCTTCAGGCGGTAGGCGTCATCGCCGTCCACGGTGTCGTGGCCCAGGTACTCGATGGTGTTGCCCTTTTCCTGGTAATCGACCAGGTGGCCGTAGAAATCGGCCTCGTCCTGGATGCCGCGCAGGTCATCCTCGCCCAGCAGTTCGGGATCCTTGCGCCCGCCGAACGGCATAATGCGCCAGCCGGACGTGCCATCGTAGGCCATGGTGCCGGTCATGTTCATGATGGTGAAGTTCTGGCGCACCAGGTCGGGCGCCATGGTATCCAGCTTGAGCTGGACGGCGAAACTGCCCTGCTGCATCTTCCCGGTCATGCGCAGGGAATGAATGGCCTTGAGTTTCTCGATTCCGCCGTGGGCTTGCAAGTTTTTGTTGACCAGCTCTTCGGCGGTCTGCGCGGAGAGCATCGCGGCGCAGGCGATTCCGATGGCAATACTTGTAAACTGACGCATTGGCTTGGCTCCCTTGGGCAAGACAAACATCGTACCAAGGGTCCGCTATCTCTGGTTAACCTTGTTGCCGGACCGCCCCCGGCTCAGAATAAAGCATGCACTTAAGCCGTATCGCCGGATTACTGGCCCTGGCCGTTGCCGCCTATGGACAGACGACTCCCTTCGCCGTGACCCTGCGCGAGGGCACACCGGTCCAACTGCGCCTGACGCGCGATGTGGCATACGCCACGGTGAGAGCCGGCGACAAGGTCGATCTGGAAATCGGGGACGACGTCCGGATCGACGGCGTGCTGGTGATCGGTCGGGGCGCCCGACTGTCGGCGGAAATCGTCGTGGCGGAACCGAAAACGCGTTTCGGAAAAGGCGGGAAGCTCGGCCTGCAATTGGAATCCGTTCCCTTGATGAACCGCGACCAGGCCGCCGTCCGCATGGTTCGTGAAAGTTCTCAAGGCCCGGGGGGCGGGGCGCGCGAGCCGGTTCTGCTCTTCAAATTCGGTAAAGAGGATGCGATTCCGGACGGCGCGCGGTTCACGGCCTATATCGCTGCAGACAGCCGTCTGGATACGTCCCGATTTCTGGTGGATGTGGCGTTCACCTCCAATCCGCCGGGCGCGCTGGTCAGCATGTACGGATCGCCGGTCGGCCGTACGCCTTTCACCACCAAGCTCGCGGCGGGAGCCTACACGGCGGTGTTTTCGGCGCCCGGGTACGTGGACCTCACGCAGAATCTCGTGGTGGGTCCGGGGCGCCCCAGTACCGTAAACGCCGCCTTCGAGCTGCACTGATCCGGCCTGAAACGGCCAACCAAACGAATCTCCGCCTGCCGCGTCAATATATTTCGGTACAATATATTGTTATGCAGCACGTCGAACTCAAGAAAGGCAGCGCGGAGCTGCTGATCCTTTCCCTGCTGGAAGCCCAGGCACGCCATGGCTACGACATCAGCCGGCTGATCGAGCAGCGCTCCGGCGGCACGGTGAAGTTCCGCGTAGCATCCCTCTATCCGCTGCTCTACCGGCTGGAAAAGCGCGGCTGGATCGACGGCCGCTGGGTGGAGAAGGCCGGTCAGCGCCGCCGCCGTTATTACCGGTTGACCAAGGCCGGCCAGCAGATGCTGGCGGACGAACGCCGCGGCTGGCGGGAATTTGTGGAGGCCATCAACCGGATTGCGGGGTTGGAAAATGCTTAAGACTCCGGCGTGGAAGGACGAAATCGCAGAACGGCTGGCGGGTCTGGACCTGCCGCCGGCGCGCGAGGCCGAGATCATCGACGAGTTGGCCGGCCATATGAACGACGAATACCGCCGTCTGCTGGCCGGGGGCGCCACCGCGGACGAAGCCCTCGAGTTGACCCTGGACGGGTTGAACAGCCACCCGGCTTTGTCGGAAGCCATCCGGCGGGTGGAGCCGGCGGCGCCGCGCGAACCCGTCCTTCTCGGCGCGGAACGGAAAAGCCTGGCCGCCGATCTCTGGCGCGATCTGCGCTATGCCGTCCGCACGTTGAAGAAGAGTCCCGGTTTCACGGCGCTGGCGGTGGTATCGCTGGCCCTGGGCATCGGGGGCAACGCCGCCATGTTCAGCATCGTGCGCGCCGTTCTGATCCAGCCGCTGCCGTTTAAGGACCCCGGCCGCCTGGTGCAGGCCACCAACACCGGATACTATCCGCCGGGAGGCCTGGTTGACTTGCAGGAGGAGAGCCGCACTATGGATCTGGGCGGCTACGTCGCCGGCCTCGAACTCAACCTGACGGGCCAGGGTGAGCCGTGGCGCTTGCGCGGCAGTGCCGTCTCCGCCAACCTGTTTACGGTGTTGGGAACCGGTATGGAATTGGGCCGGGCTTTCCAGCCGGGTGAAGACCGCGCCGGCAATGACAGCTATGTGATTCTGAGCCATGCGCTGTGGCGGGAGCGGTTCGGCGGCGACACGGCCATCGTCGGACGCGTGGTTACCCTGGGCGGCGTGGATCGCCAGATCGTGGGCGTGGCGCCGCGCGGCTTTGTCTATCCCGGGAACGACAACAGCTTCTGGATACCGCTCCACCTGGATTCGCGCGATCCGGTTTCGCTCTGGTCCAAGGGGTTCATGCCGGTCGTAGCGCGGGTGCGGCGCGGAGCCACCCTGGTGCAGGCGCAACGCGAAATCCAGGCTCTCAGCCGGCACATGATCCAGCTCTATCCCTATCCCATGGGCCGCAACTTCAACGCGGAGGCCACCGTGGTGCCGTTGCAGCAGTTCCTGACCAGTGACATACGCACCAAGCTGATCGTGCTGCAAAGCGCCATCGGGCTGGTGCTGTTGATCGCCTGCGTCAACGTGGCGGGACTGCTGCTGGCGCGCGCCACGTCGCGGCAGAAGGAGATGGCGTTGCGGGTGGCGCTGGGGGCGGCCCGCGGCCGGATCATCCGCCAGTTGCTGACCGAAAGCCTGGTGCTGGCATTCGCCGGCGGCGCGATAGGCATCGCCCTGGCATACGGCGCTTTTACGGTACTCCAAGCCGCGTTGCCGCCCAGTGCGGCGGGCGGCCCTCCCGCGCAGATGGGCGCGCAGGTTCTGGCAGTGGTATGTCTGCTGTCGCTGGTCACCGGCCTGGCATTCGGACTGGCGCCGGCCCTCAGCGCGTCCCGGCAGAACCTGGCGGCGGCCATCAAGTCCGGGAGCCAGCGCTTGGCCGGAGTGGGACGTGCCCGCCTGCGCAGCGCGCTCATTGTGGGCGAAGTGGCGCTGGCCGTGGTGCTGACCATGGGCGCCGGACTGTTGATTCACAGCCTGTGGCGGCTGGCGCACGTGAATCCCGGCTTTCAGCCGCAGCGCATTCTCACGCTGCGTGTCTCACCGAACGAGGCGTTGTGCCGCCAGCGGGAAACCTGCATCGCGTTCTACCGCGAGCTGCTGCGCCGCACGCGGGATCTGCCGGGGGTCGCGGATGCGGCCGCGGCCAATACGCTGCCGTTGGCCCACAGCGCGCCGGAGTCCGCGGTAAAGGTCGAAGGACTGCCGTATGTCCCGGCCGAGCGTACCGCTCCCATGTTCTGGAGCGGCGCGGTGACGCCCGACTACTTCCGCGTCATGGGAATTCCACTCTTACAAGGCCGCACCTTCGGCCCGGCCGATGCGGAGAAGGCGGCGCCGGTGATCATCGTGAGCGCAGCCACGGCTCGGCATTACTGGCCGGGTCAAAACCCGATCGGCAAGCACGTGCAACTGGTCTGGGAAGACCAGGGGCGCACCGTGATCGGCGTGGCCGGCGATGTGCGCCAGTACGACCTGGCCGACCGCTCCCCGGATTACATCGTAGGCGCGTTGTATATGCCCTACCCGCAGGCGCAGGACTCCAGCCGCCAACTTCCCGCGGCCATGACGCTCATCGTGCATACGAACAACGACACGGCCCGGGTCGTGAGCGGCATCCGGGAGTTGGTGCGAAGCTTGAACTCCAACGTGCCGGTGGGCGAGATCCAGACCATGGTTTCGGTGGTCGCCGAATCCACCCGGCAATCGCGATCCATGATGTGGCTGTTCGTCAGCTTTGCGGGTATTGCCCTGGTGCTGGCGGCCGTGGGCGCGTACGGCGTGGTGTCCTACTCGACCATGCAGCGGACCTTCGAGATTGGCGTGCGCGTGGCGCTGGGCGCCGGCCGCCGGCGGATCTTCGGATTGGTTCTGGGGCAGAGCTTGCGCCTGGTGCTCGCCGGACTGGCCATCGGCCTGGCCGCGTCCCTGGCGTTGAACCGCATGCTGGCGACCTTCCTCTACGGCACAGCCCCCAGCGATCCGGCGACCCTCGCGGTAGTCTGCGGCCTGCTGGTGCTGGTCGCGCTGCTGGCCGGATTTATGCCGGCCCGCAAGGCCGCAGGCGTGGATCCGCTGATCGCCCTGCGCGCGGAATAAGGCCGGCGCGCCCACTTTCCGCCGCTATAGAAACTTGGCTACCTGCTCGCGAAAGCGCGTGTAGATCCAGGAGACCGCCAGCAGGATCAATCCCAGCACGATGAACGACAGGATGCGCGGGAATGTCTCCAGGTGGCGCAGGTCCCACACGAACAGTTTCAAAATACAGGACAGCAGCAGCGCCAGGCCGGACACGCGCAGTACGCGGTCCCGCAACGGGAAGCCCGCCGCCAGCAGAATAATGCCTTGCATGCCGCAGGCGACCGTCAGCAGGCTGCCGCTGATTCTGTAGTACAGCAGCATGGTGGTCAGGGTGGTCGCCATGAGCGAGAAGTACAGCCGCGCATGGTCCGCACGCGCGGCTAGCATCTGCGCCGCGTACAGGCAAGAGATGACCGCGCAGGAGGTCCAGGCCGCGCGCGCCAGGTCAGGCAGATTCGACAGGCACATGACATAGGCGAAAGCGGCTGCCAGGTAGCTTTGCCACAGGAACACCTGGCGTTTCCACAGACCCCCGGTCCAAAACAGGACGAGGGCCGCCACGGCCCAGGCCGGCGCGACCATGTCCGCCGGCAGCAGAGCCCACATGGCCGTTAGGCCGAACGCGATGCCTGTGGAAGTGCCGGCGATCAGGGGCAGGCCGCCATCGGCGCGCCGCGCGCGCAAGGCGATGGCATACGCCAGCAGAGCGGCCCACAAAGGGATGAGCCGCGGCTCCCACGGTCCGGTGTTGCCGAGGTCCGTCAGTTGGAGGACGCACACGCGGAAGGTGCCGATGACGGCAGCCGCGTAACTGAGATACCGGAACTCATCCGGCAAGCGGCGCAGCCCCAGTTCCAGGAGGGGCAGCGTCAGGGCCATCCAGGCGACTCCCAGGTACGCGCCGGGCACTTCCCGCCACAGGATCGCCATGAGGGCCGCGACCGCGGCCGCGGCGGCCACCGGCCGCACCGCCTCGGGTTCGATCTCCAGGAACCGGCCGGGCGCCGACCGCGACAGGCACAATACCGCCGCATAGCACACGCCGGCCGCTACCGAAAGCGGCAGGACGCGCGTTTCCAGCGCGGCGCCTGTCAGCCCCAGGGCCAGCAGCAGGTATCCCTGCAAGCGAAAGTCGAACTGGCGCCGCCACCAGCCGAAGGCGAATGCGGCGGCCGCCGCGGCTTGCCATAGCACGCTGCGGTACGGCTCGTGGGACTCTTTGCCGATGATCAGCGCGGCCATGGCCGCGCCCGCGTAACCATAGAAGGTATCGACCGCGCAGAGCGCCCGGTTGGCGAAGAAGAGGACCACATCCACCGAGGCCACCGGTACCCATTGCGCCACCGGAGACATCCAGACGTCCACCGATAACAGGCGCAACACTTCTACGCCGAACAGAGACGTGCCTAGCCAGCGCAGATAGGGCTTACGCAGGCGGACTCCCGCCAGGTAAAACAACTCGGCTTCCACGGCCAGGGCGGACGCCACCCATTGGCGATCGAGCCGCTGAAAGATGGCGGCGGCCGCCAGCGCCGCGGTCAGCGTCGCGGGGCCGTGCCACTTGCCGGAACGAATCCGCGCCGCCGCGCTCACCAGGTACGCGGCAGCGGCCGCCGCGAGCAGCATCCACATTTTGTCCGGCGCCGCGGTTTGCCACTTCAGCAGCGAGAGCCCCAGCGCGCCCGCCGCGTTGATCGCCAGCATGGCGATTTCGGGATGCAGCACATCGTAGATTTCGAACAACAGCCAATAGGCGGCGAAGATGGTCTGGGCCTGCCACAGCGGCGCTCCGGTATCGCCGCGGAGCACGACGACGGCGTAGGTGGCGATCATGCCCAGCAAGGTCATGCGCGACCAGGTGAAGCGGTGCGCCAGGTAGAGCAGGGAAGCCGCCAGGGGGACCAGCGCCAGGAAAGGCAGGGATGCGACATCCGTGATCGCCAGCGTGCCGAAGGCCACGAAATAAGCCAGGCCGGTGACCGTCTGCGAGCGGTACCGCAACGAATGCACGATCATGGCGGCGGCCACACCCATCAGCAGAAAGCCGCCGATCAACGGGCTATCGATCACCTTGGCCGCCGGCACCGCATGCATGGCGTAGACGGTGACGTAGAGGGCCGCCCATCCGCCGCCCAACAGGCCGCGGGCAAAGTTGCTGTAACGCTCGCGGGATTCCATGACGGCGCCGGAGATCAACAGGGCCAGGCTCGCCAGGATGCCGATGCTCACGCGGCCCAGCGGGCCGAACTGCGTGAACGAATAGCCCAAGGCGAGGGCAATGCCGACGACCAGAACAAAGACGCCGATTTTGTTGAGCAGGTTGCCGCCCAGTACGGCTTCCCATTCCGCGCTCGAGCGCACCGCAGCGGGCGCGGGCGCCGGGCGTAAGAATTCGGGGGGCGGCGGCGCCTGCGGCGGAGGTGGCGGCGGCGCGGCGATCGCCACCGGCTCGGGTTCGCGGACCGGTACCACGACCGGCTCCGGCTTCGGCGGCGGAGGCGGCAGCGGCGCCGCCGGCCGCGGTTCGGCTTTGGGCGCCGGGCGCTCGTTATGCAGCAGCTCGGCGACCGTCCGGCTCTGGATGTCCACGCGCCCGCCCAGCTCGCGGACCTTATACTCCAACCTCTCGATGCGGTCCCGGAGATTCACCCAAACCGCCAACACTGCGAGGAGCAGGAAGAGGATGATGACGATTTCCATGACGCACTCCTTGTCAGGAACGGCTGGCGGCGACTTCGGTCCGCGCGACCAGTTCTTCCGCGCGGGCCTTCAGTCCGCGCAGGTCCAGCTTGCCGGTGCCGAGCTGGGGAAGAGCCTGCACCTGATATAGATTTTCGCGCTTGGGAAGCCACAAGCGCGGCAGATCTGTTTCGGCCAGCTTTTGCCAGAGCGAGGCCGGGTCCATTTCGTGGACGTATAAGGCGGCCAGGCGCTCGCCGCGCCGGTCGTCGCTGACGGAGGTGACGGCGCAGGGCGCGGCGCCCAGCACGCCGGCGATGGCGTCTTCAATCCGCAGGTGCGGCACCATCTCGCCTCCGATCTTGCTGAAGCGCGAGAGCCGGTCGGTGATGCGCAGAAACCCTTCGTCGTCGATGGCGGCGATATCGCCGGTGATGTACCAGTCGTCGTGCAGGACTTCCGCCGTGCGGGCCGGCTCGCCCAGGTAGCCGAGCATGCGGTTCGACCCTTTCACCAGCAACAGTCCGGGCTGATTCGCCGGCAAGGGCGCGAAGGAGACCGGATCCACCACCTGGGCGGCCACTCCCGGGATGGGATGCCCGACGGTGCCCGGCTTGCTGCCGATCTGGGTGTCCCGGCCCGCTTCGAAATCGGGCGCGTTCACGGCCACCACCGGGGACATTTCCGTGCAGCCGTAGCCTTCGAGCGGATTCAATCCGAACTTCTGGTGAAACGCTTCGGCTACGGGTTGGCGCAGTTTTTCGGCGCCCACCAGCACGAAACGCAGGCTGGCGAAGTCAGCCGCCGCGCACTTGCGGGCGTAGGTCGCGCAGAAGGTGGGCGTGGAAAGCAGGAATGTGCCGCGATACCTGGCGATCAACTCGCCGACGGCCTTGGCGTCCGTGGGATTCGGATGGTACACCACGCCGCATCCGGCGAGCAGCGGAAACCAGATGGTGACCGTGTAGCCGAAGGAATGGAAGAACGGCAGCACGCCCACGATGCGGTCGTGCCCGCCGATCCAGAACAACTGCGCCATGGCTTCCACATTCGAGATCACGTTGCCGTGCGACAGCATCACGCCTTTGGGAATGCCGGTGCTGCCGCTGGAGAAGATGACGGTGGCGAGCGAATCCGGACGCGCCGCGCCGGAAAGCAGACGGGCCGGCAGCAGGCGGGCCCGCAGCAGCGCGCGCAGTTTGGCCATCCCGGCGGCGCGCTGCAGCAGATCTTCCACGAAGACCATGCCGTCCCCTGCTTCCATCCGGGCCTTGGACAGAAACGCGCGCGAGGTAACCACGGTCCGCATGGCGCAGCGCTCCCGCGCGGCGGCCATGGCGTCCGGACCGGCGGTGAAGTTCAGGTTCACGGGAACCCGGCCGGCCAGCGTGATCCCCAGATTCACCAGGGCGCCGGCCACGCTGGAGGGCAGCATCACGCCGATCGTCTCTTCGTCGCGCGATCGCGCCCAATCGGCCAGCAGCAGGGCCGCGGTGAGCATGCGTCCATAGGTCAATTCGCGTCCGGTGGAATCCGCCATGGCGAAGCGGCTCCAGTTGCGGCGCGCGGTGCGCACCAGCCGTTGCGGCAGCGTATCCGCCGCCGTCCGCCGATGCGCGGTGGCCGCCGCGGCCAATTCCTGGATGGCCTGCCGCACCTCGTGCGCCGTCGCAGTCGCCGGCATGGGATTGCCGAAAGACACCGTCACGGGATAAGGAATCCGTTTCGGCCATTTCCAGAAGAAGCGGCCGCGCTCGAAACTGAAGATGCTGCCCCACAGCCGGTCGAGGTGCACGGGAATGATCGGAATGTCCAGGCCGCCGGCGATCTTTTCCATGCCCCGTTTAAACGGCAGGATGTTGCCGGTGCGGCTGATGGCGCCTTCGGCGAAGATGCAGACCACGTGGCCGGCGGCCAGCTCGCGGCGCGCACTGCGGATGGCCTCCACGGCATCGCGTCCGCCGGCCACAGGAATCGAGTTGGTTTTGCGGAAGAACCAGTTCAGCGCCTTCAGCTCGTAGTACGGCTTCCAGACCATGAAGCGGATGAAACGCTGCACGCAGGCGCCGATCAGGAAGCCATCCACGTGCGACATGTGATTGGACACCAGCAGCGCCGGTCCGCGGAACGGCACGTTTTCGTGGCCCACGATGCGGATGCGGAAAACCGTGTGCGTCACCAGCCAGAGCACGAAGCGGATGAAGTAGTCGTCCACCACGGTGACGATGTAGCCGGTAATCGCCAGGCTGGCGAAGCCGAACGCCAGGATCACGTGCGGCGGCGTGACGTGCAGCCCGCTGTTCAGGACGTAGAAGACGGCGGTGGCCAGCAGCAGGCCGAGCGTGTTGTAGATGTTGTTGGTGGCAATGATGCGGCCTTTCTCGCGGCTTTCGCTACGCTGCTGGAGGAAGGCGTTGAGCGGCACGAAGAAGATCCCCGCCGCCACGCCCAGCAGAGCCAGCATGACCACCGAAGCGGCGTACGATCCGCGCGCGCTGTACAGGCCCAGGCTGAACACGCCCATAAAGATGGAGCCCAGGGGCACCAGCCCGATCTCGACCTTGTCGCCCGAGAGACGGCCGGCCAGCAGGCTGCCCGCGCCGATGCCCAGCGACAGGCAGGTGATCAACAGCCCCACCAGCCGGTCGCTGGCGTGCAGCGTCTCGCTGCCGAACAGCAGCAGGTCCATCTGAAACAGAAGGCCGAGAAACCAGAAGTACGAGATGGCCATCACGGCCAGCCACAAGGGGCGGTCGCGCAGCAGATGGCGGGTGCCCTCGGCTACTTCGGCGAAGGGATTCAGCCGCAGCGGCTGGCTGGCCCCGGCGGCGGGCACGCGCGTAATGCGGAAGCTCACGGTGCAGCCGGCCACCGCGATGAAGGTGAGCGCGACGCCGATCTTCCATTCCGCGGCCGACCAGGCGGTATAGAGCAGCGGTCCGACCGAAGTGCCCAGAACGATGGCGACCAGGGTGGTCATCTCCAATAGTGCATTGGCGCGCGAAAGATCGCGGTCGGAGACCAGCTCCGGCACGATCGAGTACTTGGCCGGGCTGAAGATGGTGTAATGCACGGCCATCAGGAAAAGGACCGCGAACATCCACACCACGCTCTGGGAAAAGAAGGCTCCGATGCCCAGCGCCATCACGGCGATCTCGAAGAACTTGACCGCGATCAGCACGCGGCGCTTGCTCATGGCGTCGGCCAGGTGGCCGGCGTAGCCGGTGAACAGCAGCGACGGCAGCACGAACAGGGCCCCGGCCAGCGCCAGGTATTTCCCGCTCTGATCGGCCCGCGCCACGATGTGGACCGCGCGCAGGGAGACGATGATGCGGTAGGCGTTGTCGTTGAACGCGCCCAGGAACTGGGTCCAAAGAAAAGCCTGGAAGCCGCCGTTTTTGAGGACGTCTTTGAATCCGCCGTGTGCCATGCCGGGTCTGAATGCACGGCGCCCGCCGGTGTCGCCGTGGTGGCAAGATACCACGGATCAACGTTTTAGGAAAAGACTACCGGAAGAAAGCGTGAAGCGGCATGACTATTCATGTACATAGGCATACCAAAAATGTACAGGCCGCCTGCGATTGCACAACTGCCACGTAGCCGGCTGGGACTTTTTACTTGCCGGATTTTGCCGGCCGCAACATCAGGACCTTCCGGGCGGAGTCCCAGAAATAGAATTCTCTTTCAATGCCCTTGGTTTCCGCGTGTACACCGTCATATCTCTGCCGCCCCACAGTCAGGCTTGGAGCCACGTTTGGATCGCCGGAGAATTGGGAATAGGCACCCGCCACGGACAGGAGCAGCACTGGCTTGCCTTGAGCCGGCAGAAGCCACACCCGCGTCTCATCGTTATATACGTGTTCTTCGTTCGATGTGATTGCAAAGATTTCATCGACGCCACCAAATAGAGTACCAATGTCTGTCCGCTCCACTAGCTCAAGCACCTGCTCGGTCCGGCGAATCCTGCCGTCCGGACCAAAAAACCGTAGGCGAGTTCTGGCCGCCGAATGAACATGGTCGAGATATGCACTAGCAATGATACGCCATCCCGTTACCGTTCGCAGATCACGAACCGGAGCTTCGGTGTCGGGTACAAGATGCCGTGCCTCCGAGACGTAGTGCCCAAGGTCCAGATTCACAAATAGAGATCGATTTATGAGCCTTACGTTTTCGTCTTGAACAGCGAGCACCATGCATGCGCTAGTCCGGCACACTGCATCAATCTGGCCTGATCTAAGTCCTGACTGTGCCAGCACACCGAAGAGTATGGCTAAGGGGGCAGTCATTTATGGAAGAAGCAATCACTATTAGAAAAGCTAAGCTGCCGACATATATGTACACGGCCGTCAATCGCATCCAGCGCTCTAAACGCCCGACAGGTCCAGGGTGCTGAAGAAGTATGCCAGTTCCACCTGGGCGGTGTCGGGGCCGTCCGAGCCGTGGATGCAATTGCGCTCGATGGATTCCGCGAAGCGCTTGCGGATGGTGCCCTCCGCGGCGTTAGCCGGATTGGTGGCGCCCATCACTTCGCGCAGCTTGGCGATAGCGTCTTCGCGCTCGAGCGCCATGACGATGATGGGTCCCTCGATCATGAATTTCACCAGGCTCGCGAAAAACGGCCGCTCGCGGTGGACCGCATAGAAGCCTTCGGCCTGCGGGCGGCTCAGCCGCGTCATGCGCAGGGCCAGAATCTTGAAGCCTTCCATCTCCAGCGTGGACAGGATCTCGCCACTGTGTCCGGACGACACCGCGTCCGGCTTGATGATCGAAAACGTGCGCTCGATGCTCATAAACGGCTCTTGATCTTTTCTCCGATTTCGGCGGGCGACGAGCACACGGTGATGCCGGCGTCTTTCATGGCCCGAATCTTGTCGACGGCGGCTCCCGATCCGCCGGAGATAATGGCGCCCGCGTGGCCCATGCGGCGGCCGGGCGGCGCGGTTTGCCCGGCAATGAATCCCACCACCGGCTTGCGCACGTTCTGGTGCACGAAGCGGGCGGCGGTCTCCTCGGCGTTGCCGCCGATCTCGCCGATCATCACGATGGCGTGCGTATCCGGATCGTCGTTGAAGAGCGCCAAGGCATCCAGGAAAGTGGTGCCGATGATCGGATCGCCGCCGATGCCGATGCAGGTGGACTGGCCGATCCCCAACCCGGTCAACTGCCCGACGGCTTCGTAGGTCAGGGTGCCGGAGCGGGAAACCACGCCGACGTGGCCGGGCAGGTGGATGTGGCCGGGCATGATGCCGATCTTGCACTTGCCGGGTGAAATGATGCCGGGACAATTGGGGCCGATCAGCCGGGTCGGCCGGCCTTTCAGAAAGGCCCAAACCCTGACCATGTCCAGCGCGGGGATGCCCTCGGTGATGGCCACCACCAGCGGCAGGCCGGCTTCGGCGGCCTCCATGATGGCATCCGCGGCGAACGGCGGCGGCACGAAGATTACGGTAGCGTTGGCGCCCGTCGCGCGTACGGCCTGTTCGACGGTATCGAACACGGGCAGGTCCAGATGTTTTTCGCCGCCCTTGCCGGGCACCACGCCGCCGACCACCTGCGTGCCATAGGCGATGGCCTGTTGCGCGTGGAATGTGCCTTCCCTGCCGGTGAACCCCTGCACGATCAGGCGCGTCTTTTCGTCAACCAGTACGCTCATCTTCTCCTCTCAGGACTATTGCGCCGCCAGCTTCACGACTTTTTCGGCGGCGTCCCGCATCCCGTCGGCCACGGTGAAGTTAAAGCCCGAGTCGCGCAGAATCTGGCGACCGAGGTCCACGTTGGTGCCTTCCATGCGCACCACGATGGGCGCGCCGATGGCCAGATCACGGGCGGCGGCCACCACGCCGCTGGCCAGCGTGTCGCAGCGCAGGATGCCGCCGAAGATATTGATCAACACGGCCTTCACGTGCGGATCGGAGAGCAGGATGCGGAAAGCGTTCTTCACCTGCTCGGCGCTGGCGCCGCCGCCCACGTCGAGGAAGTTCGCGGGACTGCCGCCGGCATATTTAATGATGTCCATGGTGGCCATGGCGAGGCCCGCGCCATTCACCATGCAGCCGACGGTGCCGTCCAGCTTGATGTAATTGATGCCGAAGCGGGAGGCCTCTACCTCCAGGGGATCTTCTTCGTTGAGGTCGCGCAGATCCAACAGTTCTTTGTGGCGGTACAGGGCGCTGTCGTCGAAATTGATTTTGGCGTCGAGCGCATAGACCTTGCCGTCTCTAGTCAGGATGAACGGATTGATCTCGGCCAGGGAGCAGTCCTTGGCGACGTAAGCCCGGGCGAGCGCGGTCATGGCCGCCGCGGCGCCGTTGACGCTGGGCGCCGGGACGCCCATACCGAAAGCCAATTTGCGCGCCTGGAACGGCAGCAAGCCGACGCCAGGGTCGAAGGTTTCTTTGAGGATCAGCTCGGGGGTTTTGGCGGCGACTTCCTCGATCTCCATGCCACCGGCGGCGGATGCCATGAACACCGGTTTGCCCTGCGCGCGATCGAGCACGATGCCCAGGTACAACTCCCGCTGGATAGGCAGGGTCTCCTCGATCAAAAGCCGCTGCACGATGCGGCCGTCCGGACCGGTCTGGTGCGTCACCAGTTTCATACCCAGCATGGCGCGCGCGATCTCCGCGGCTTCCGCGGCATTTTTGGCGATTTTGACGCCGCCGCCCTTACCGCGTCCACCGGCGTGGATCTGCGCTTTCACCACCACGCTGCCGCCCAAATTCTTGGCTGCCGTTTCCGCTTCGTCGGCGATAAACGCCACCTCGCCGCGCGGCACAGGGACGTTGTATTGGCCCAGGATGCCCTTGGCCTGATACTCGTGAATTTTCATGGAAACCTTGTGATAACGTGGGTTAAGAACCCACTATAGCATGCCGCTTTTACCCTACCTGCATCACGTCGCCGAGTCTCGAAATCTGTCCAGCGACGAAGCGCGCGAAGCCATGCAGAGCATCCTGAGCGGGGAAGCGACCCCGGCCCAGATCGCGGGTTTTCTGGTCGCGCTGCGCATGAAAGGCGAGACGGTGGAGGAGTTGGTGGGGTTCGCGCGCGCCATGCGCCAGATGGCTGAGCCCATCGACGTGGGACCCGGCGGCGGACCACTGCTGGACACTTGCGGGACCGGCGGCGACGGCCAATCGACCTTCAACATTTCGACCCTGGTGGCGTTCGTGGTGGCGGGCGCGGGCGTGCGGGTGGCCAAGCACGGCAACCGGTCGATATCGAGTCAGTGCGGCAGCGCGGATTTATTGGAGGCGCTGGGCGTGCGGATGCCGATGACGCCGGCGGAGGCGGCGCGGGCCATCCGCGAGATCGGTATCGGCTTTCTGTTCGCGCCGGCGATCCACACGGCAGCCAGGCACGCTCATCCGGTCAGGGTGGATCTGAAGATGCGCACGGCTTTCAATCTGCTGGGGCCCCTGACCAATCCCGCGGGAGCCAACGCGCAGTTGGCCGGCGCACCCAGCGCGCATTTCGCGGAGCTGATCGCCGGCGCGCTTGCCTCACTGGGCCTGCCGCGCGGATTCGTGGTGCACGGTGCGGACGGATTGGACGAGATCACTACCACCGGACCTACCCTGGTGTTCGAGATCGCGGCGGGACGCGTGGAGCGGCGCACGGTCACGCCGGACCAATTCGGGGTGGCGCCGGCGCGGCCGGAAGATCTGAAGGGCGGAGACCGGCAGCGGAACTGCGAGATCGCGCACGCGGTCCTGGGCGGGGCACGCGGTCCGCAACGGGACATCGTGCTGGCCAACGCGTCGGCCGCATTGGTGGCGGCGGGCAAGGCCGCGGACTTCAGCGAAGGTGTCGCCCTGGCGGCCGCGGCGATCGATTCGGGCGCGGCGCGCGGGAAACTGGCGGCGCTGGCGGTGTTCGTTTAGGCGACTCAATTCCCCAGCGGACGGTAGTCCGTGAAGTCGACGCTGTATCGGGTGCAGGACGTGGTCTCGCGCCAGCACGCCGACTGCTCGGCGTGCGTGGGCACCAGGTATAATCCGCCCCGCAGCGGCACGTAATCGTAATCGAGCGCCACGGAGGCCGTATCTAATGGGAACTCCGGCGGAATCCAGGAGGCGCGCGATTCGATGCGCAACAGCCGTTTGGTTTGACGATCGAACCAGATCGTGCCGGTGCGCCATGGACGAACTGTCTGGCCGCCCTGGCGCACGGTCCAGTGGGAATGCGGGGGATCCAGGCGATAGGTGTAGCTGACCGCGTCATGTTCGCCGAGCCGCGCGGCGTGCCCGTATTCGACCTGGCCGGAATCGGACAGCCCGGCGACATCCGCGAGGACCGCGTCGTAATCGGCCGGGTGGCCGGCCTGGCGCACCGAGTCGCCGCTAACGGCGCCGGCCAGTTGCCAGAAGGTGTCCGTGTGGAGATCGGAGCGATACCGCGCGGCGCGCCGATGACAGGTGTAGTCCGGAGGCGCCACACCTTGGCTGGAGGCGAGGGCGAGCGCGGCGGCGAGAAATGCGCGTTGCGCGTCGGTCATGGGCGTAGGGAGTGTATCGGCCGCGGGCGGATTCGCGGCGGGCGGCGCCGCATCCCGCAGACGCACAAACGTGGCGTGGAGTTCTTCGTCTCCGGTCTCGCGCGATTCGGTGTCCACGAACCTGCCGGGCTGGATATCTTTGAACGATGCGCCTTCGGCGAAATCGGTGTCATCGGCGACGAGCAAGGTGACTTCGCGGTAGTCATTGGTCCGGACCACGAACCGGCCGTTGTCACGCGCGATCACTTCGCCGCTGACGTGGACCGGCTCGTGCAACTGGCGGCCCACCATCCCGGTTTCGTACACTTCCAGCGCGCCGTCGGGGCGCTCGGCGACATAGTGCTCGGCGAACACGTCCAAGACCGGGGCGGCGTCGGTGACCGCGGCGCCTGTGTGCAGGTCGAAAGCCTGGATGGGAAATCGTGTGCCGCCGGCGGATGGAGGGCGGGCTAAAACAAAGTGCGGGTCCGCCGACCGGGAAAGCCGGCCGTTGCGGAGCGGCAGTTTTTGGATCAGTTGTCCGGACGGGAAGGACACCAACTCAGTGATCCGATCGTTGCGGGCCAGCCCGTAATGGTGGTAGGTCATAACCAGGCGGTCGGGGCCGGCAAAGATGTAAGCCGCCCAGCGAATCTGTTTCAGATGATTCTTCAGGGCGATCTCTTTCCGGTGGCGCAAATCCCAGACGATCGGGATGGCGTGCTCAATTTTGGGCTTGAAGATCGCGAAGCGCGCATCGGGAGAGAAGTCGATGGTGGCGTTGCCCTGGCTCTCGGCGGCGTTGCGCCTGGTGAGAGGCGGGCCGGCCTTCTTCTCAAACAGTGTCTCGCCGGAGGCGACGGCGACCAGGCGCAGGACGCCGTCAAAAGCGATGCACGCCGCGTACCGGCCTTCCGGCGAGAGTTGCAGAACCTCGCAGGCGTCGAGGGGGATTGCGGTGGACTCCACGCGCTTCCGGTCCGCGACGTTCCATCGCTCGACGCGCGGCTTGGCGGATACAAAGGCGACCTGGCTGGCGGTGGCGTGGGTGCCGCCGCTGATGAAGATGATCTGACTTGCATCCGGGGTGAACTCGGCGCGGCTGGCGTTAGCGGCGGGGATGCGGAACAGAACGCGGAAGGGATGGAAGCCGAATACATCGACGCCGGTTTCGTCCTGTCCCAGGAGATAGCGGCCATCGGGGCTGAAACGGAGGCGGCGGAAGCGTTCCGCCTCCGGCGCGGTCCCGGCAGGTTGCACCTGCGACGGAGCGGCCACAGGCGGGAGGTCTTTCTGAGGCAACGCCGCGGCAACCTGGACCTGACAGTCGGGCCGCGATTGTTTGATCGGAAGGGCGGATACCGGAAGCGCCGGGTGCGCGGGATCCGCGGCGGCGGGAACGCGGGTGTTCGCCGGCAGCCACCGCAAGGCTGTATCGGTGACGAACTTACGATAGTTGGTGAAGGTAGTGTCGTTCAGATAATAGATGACCTTCGGCCAGATTTGCGCGGTCTTGGCCTTGGAAACAACGATACTTCTCACCGGACACAGGTAGGACTTACCGCCGATGCCGACCGGCGCGTACTGGACCATGGTGTCGGCTGCTATGGTCGGAAACCCGAAAGGAGGCGCCGCCTTGCGCGTGAGGCGCAGGACTTCGCCGGTGCGGGCATCCATGAAGATTTCGCCGTGGTAGGCGGTGTTGGTCTGCCGCGGCTGATATTCGTGGCGCGAGATCCAACAACACCAGGTAATGGCATAGTGGGAATGTTTACGGCCGAGCGTATAAGCAAACACCGCAGTTCGCCGGCCGCCGATAGTTTCCCAATGGCTCCAGGTCATGCCGGCTGGGTCGTTATCGGCGAAGAGGGCCGCCAGGATACTGCCGAACTCACCGTAACTCGAAAGTCCGTCGGGGATGTCTCGGCACGCGGGGCGGTCCAGTATCTGCGGCTCGTCCGATTCATGGCCGCGGACATAAACCAGTTCAGTGGACGTCGCACCGCGGGACTCCAGGTAGCGATGGGCGGCATCGTCATACTGGGTGGTGGAGCGGGTGCAGATGAAGTTCGGAAGATCGTGGATGTAATTCTGCGTGTAGCGGCGCGCTCTTGCCAGGATTGCATCCCGATCGGCGGGTGGCGGCGGTGGATCGGGGACCATGGCGCCGGCGGCCGGTCCGGCGAAGACGCTCCGGGCGGCTATGATGCGAAGTCTTTCTGTGGTGAGGAAGCCGACCTCGTCCGGGATTTCCGGCGCATCCCAACGTTCGGTTAATTCCACATCCGCAAGCTCGCCATAGATCCGAACATCGGGTTCACCGGCGGAACGAGCCGATGCGACGAAAGATTGCAGTTGCGCCACGTTGAAGCGTGTGGCTGTCCGGCCAGGGGCGGCGGCCCATGCCAGAAAAGCAGCGAGAACGAAGTTTCTCATGCCGCGACCGCGTAAGTTCATCCTATCACCGCATGCGCGGCGGGGGAGTGCTAGAATCGGCGGAGAGGGGGCTGTCCATGCCGTTTGTAGATACCAGCGCGCTGCCAGTGATCGAGCGTCTGCCCGGGTGGCGCGGACGTTACTTTCATTCGCCAAGCATGACCTTTGCGCACTACGAATTTACGGGCGGCGCATCGATCCACGAGCACTTCCATCCGCAGGAGGAAGTATGGCAAGTAACCGATGGGGTATTAGAAGTCACGGTTGACGGAGTAACTCAGGTCGCGCGGGCGGGGACAGCGGCGATCGTACCTCCGAATGTACGGCATTCGGTGCGGGCTCTGAGCGACGGGCGGGCGATCGTAGTGGATTATCCCTTGCGCGAAGACGCAGCGGGAATGAACCCGAAGGCGGGTTAGAGTCAGCGCCCCGCGGCGGCCCGTTGCGCCCAGGTTTCCGCAGGCCGGCCGGTATCCACCCGATCCATAGTGATGCAGCCTTCCACGGGGCAGACCAGCCAGCAGAGGTTGCATCCGACGCATTCGTTTTCGTCGACCCGCGGGACGCGCGCGGCAGGCGTACGGGAGGTATCCACGGCGACCAGCGAGGGGGTTTGCGTCCGCCGCGCGCGGCTGTGCGCCAGGAGATGTTCCGGTGTATCCACGCCATCCAGGTGAATACACTGGTGGGCGCCGTCCCAGCAGGCGATGTAACATAAGTCACAGCCGATGCATAAGTCGGAATGAATGCGGGCCACAACCTTATAATTCAGATCCAAGTCTTTCCATTCACTTACTCGGGACAAACTAATTCCGCAAAAGGCATCCAGGGCAGGGAAGCCTTTCTCGTCCATCCAGTTACTCAGACCCTCGATCATGTCTTCGACGATGCGGTAGCCGTAGTGCATCACGGCGGTACAGACCTGCAGGCTGCGGCAGCCGAGCAGCAGGAACTCGGCGGCTTCACGCCAGCCGGAGATGCCGCCGATGCCGGAGACCGGCAAGCCGCACTCCGCATCGCCGGCCAATTGCTGCACCATGTGCAGGGCGATGGGCTTGACGGCCGGGCCACAATAGCCGCCATGGCTGGATTTGCCGCCGACGTCCGGACGCGGCGTGAAGGTGTCGAGATCGACGCTGGTGATGGAGTTAAGCGTATTGATGGCGCTGAGCCCGTCGGCGCCACCGGCCCTGGCAGCGCGCCCAATCGTCCGTATATCGCCGACATTGGGAGTGAGTTTCACCAGCACGGGGGTGCGCGCGACTTCTTTCACCCAGCTCGTGATGAGCCGGGTATACTCGGGAACCTGTCCCACGGCGCTGCCCATGCCGCGCTCGCTCATGCCGTGCGGACAGCCGAAGTTCAACTCCAGGCCGTCGGCGCCGGCGTCTTCCGCGCGGCGGACGATATCGTGCCAGGCCTCACGCCGGGATTCGACCATCAGGGAGGCGATGACGGCGTGTTTGGGGTAGTGTTTCTTGACGTCCGCGATTTCGCGCAGGTTGACTTCGATGGGGCGGTCGGTAATCAGCTCGATGTTGTTCAGCCCCATCATGCGCAGGCCGTTCCAGTCAACGGAGGAATAGCGGGAGGAGATGTTGACGATGGGTTCGCCGATGGTTTTCCAGACGGCGCCGCCCCATCCGGCGTCGAAGGCGCGTTTCACCTGGTCGCCGCAGTTGCTGGGGGGACCGGAGGCGAGCCAGAAAGGATTGGGCGACTGAATGCCGGCACAGCGGGTGGTGAGATCAGCCATGGAGGGCCTCCAGGCAGGCGGCGATACCGGCGGCGGCGCGCTTGCCGTCGGCGACGGCGTCCACCACTTCGCGTCCGCCGTTGGCACAGTCACCGCCGGCGAAGTATCGCGGATTGGTGGTCTGGCCGGTGGCGGGATCCACCACCACGGAGCCGCCGGAAAGCTGCACGTCGCGGAACTGCGACAGAAAATCGACCAGGCGGGACTGTCCGATGGAGGGGACCACCATGTCGCAGGCAAGGCGGAAACTGGAGCCTTCGAGCGGCTGCGGCTGGCGGCGGCCATGGCGATCGGGCGGCCCCAGCTCCATGCGCACGCACTCGACGTACGCGACCGCGCTCTCGCCGTGGATGGCCACCGGCTGGGTGAGCCAGTGGAAGCGGACGCCTTCCTGTTTGGCCAGGTCGTACTCGAACTGAAACGCGGGCAACTCCGCTTCGCTGCGGCGGTAAAGCACGTGGACCTCTTCGGCGCCCAGGCGCAGGGCGGCGGTAGCCGCATCGATGGCGGTGTTGCCGCCGCCGACGACCACCACGTTCCGGCCCACGCGGGTGTTGCGCTGGGTCTTGTAATCGGCGATGAAACGCAGCGCGTCGACCACGCCCGGCAGTCGTTCGCCGGGAATATCGAGCGGCTGCGTGCGCCCCAGCCCGACGCCCAGGAAGACGAAGTCGAAACGCTCCTCCATTTCCTTGATGCGCAACTCGCCGCCGATCTCGGCGCCGAGGCGGAACTCCACGCCCAGCGCCCGCACCAACTCGACTTCCTGCAGGCTGTCGGCGGGGCGCAGCTTGTATTCGGCAACGCCGTAGGTATTCAATCCGCCGGCCAGAGGACGGCTTTCGAATACGGTGACGGCGAAGCCGCGCTGGCGGAGGCTGGCCGCGCAGGCGAGGGATGCCGGCCCGCCGCCGATGCAGGCCACGCGTCCGGGGCGGGTATCCGCCGGGGCGGGCAGACGCCGGCCGGAGCGATAGAAGCGATCCATGGCGTGGCGCTGCAACCGGCCGATCTCGATGGGGCGCTGGTTGTAGCGATGCATGACGCAGGCGCCCTCGCAAAGCACGTCCACCGGGCACACGCGGGCGCAACTCAGTCCCAGGATGTTGGCGTTCAGAATGGTAGTGGCGGATCCGCCCAGGTTGCCGCTGGCGATCTTCTTGATGAAGCCCGGCACGTCGATGTGGGTGGGGCAGGCATTGCTGCACGGCGCATCGAAGCAGTATAGGCAGCGATTGGCTTCGATGAGGGCTTCGCGGTTTCCCAAAGGCGGATGGATCTCCGCGAATTTCTCGTCGAATTGGGGTGGGGCCGTCATGGTTCAGGCTGCGGTCAGGGCGCTGTACATGTCGGGACGGCGATCCCGAAAGAACTGCCAGGTCTTGCGCACTTCGGCGATCATATCCAGATCCAGGTCGGCGGTCAATACTTCATCCCGGTCACGGGAGGCCTGGGCGACGATCTGGCCGCGCGGATTGCAGAAGTAGCTGGAGCCATAGAATTCGCCGATGTTCCAGGGCGCCTCCACGCCCACGCGATTGATGGCCCCGATGAAATAACCGTTGGCCACGGCATGGGCGGGCTGCTCCAGCTTCCAGAGGTGTTCGCTGAGTCCGGCCACCGTGGCGGAAGGGTTGAAGACGATCTCCGCGCCGTTCAATCCCAAGGCCCGCGCGCCTTCGGGAAAGTGGCGGTCGTAGCAGATATAGACGCCGATGCGCGCGACGCCCACGTCGAATACCGGGTAGCCCAGGTTGCCCGGGCGGAAATAGAATTTTTCCCAAAAGCCGGGCGCGACGTGGGGGATATGGGTTTTGCGGTATTTGCCGAGGTATTCGCCCTGGGCCGAGATCACGGCGGCGGTGTTGTAGTAGATGCCTTCCTGTTCCAGTTCGTAGACGGGGACGATCAGGACGACCTGGTGGCGGCGGGCGACGTCCTGCATGAGCTTAATGGTGGGACCGGCGGGCACCGGCTCGGTGAAATCGTACCAGCGCACCTGCTGCTCGGCGCAAAAGTAGGGGCCGTTGAACAGTTCCTGGAGGCAGACGATGCGGGCTCCGTCCTGGGCGGCCTGGGCGATGTAGGCGAGGTGTTTGTCGAGGGCGGCCTGTTTGAGGTCGGCCAGGGGAAGATCCGGCGAAACCGGGAAGCGGGCCTGGATCAGGGAGCAGCGGACGGTGCGAGCCATCGGATTATTATAGCCGGGGCGAATTTGTAGGTTCAAAGCCACCGAGGTTCTATGTTGCTGATTTGTAAGCATTGCGCACGCTGAATTGGGTTCGTTTCGTAATTTTGTTTGGTAGCAGCCGGGATGGCCCTCCGCGCTTGCGGCGACCGGCGCTTTTCCTTAGCGGAACTTAGCATCGGGGATCCGGCGGATGGCGGGTGGACTTATGGGAGCGATTCTGGCGCAAGGGGTTAGAGACGGTTTTGGCAGGGTGAACGTGTTAACCTGGAAGTTCCCTATGAGCAGCATCCAGATTACTCTGCCCGACGGCAGTCAGCAGACGGTCGTCGCGGGTAGCCGGCCCATCGACATCGCGCGGGGCATCAGCCCGCGCCTGGCGGACGCCGCTATCGTCGCCAAGGTGAACGGGGATCTGTACGACCTGACGCGGCCCCTGGAGACCGACGCCGAGCTGCAGATTCTTACGGCCAAGGATCCGGCCGCGCTGCAGGTTTACCGGCATTCCACGGCGCACCTGCTGGCGGCGGCGGTGCTGGAGCTGTTCCCGGAGACGAAGCTGGGCATCGGGCCGCCCATCGAGTCGGGATTCTATTACGATTTCGACCGGCCGACGCCGTTCACCGCCGAGGACCTGGAAAAGATCGAGAAGCGCATGTGGGAGATCCAGGCGCGCGACCTGCCGTACGAGCGGGTCATGACGCAGAAGGACGACGGTCTGCGCAAGTACGCGGATGACTGGATGAAGAAGGACCTGATCGCCGAGCGGGCCGGGGAGGTGTTCAGCGAGTATACGCTGGGGCCGCACTTTATCGACTTCTGCCGCGGCCCGCACGTGCCTTCCACGTCGAAGATCAAAGCGTTCAAGCTGCTGTCGATCGCGGGAGCTTACTGGAAGGGCGACGAGCACAACAAGCAGTTACAGCGCATTTACGGCACCGCGTTTTTCACGAAGAAAGACCTGGAAGACTACCTGGCGCGGCTGGAAGACGCCAAGCGGCGCGACCATCGCAAGCTGGGCAAGGAGCTGGAGCTGTTCACGGTCAGCGAACTGGTAGGCGCGGGGCTGCCGCTGTGGCTGCCCAAGGGCGCCACGATCCGCCGGCTGCTGGAAGAGTACATCCTGGAGCGCGAACGGGCCACCGGATACCAGCACGTCTATACACCGGACCTGGCGAAGGTGGAGCTATATCAACGTTCGGGGCATTGGGACCATTATCACGAAGACATGTTTCCGGCGATGGACCTGGAGACCGAGCAGATGGTGCTGCGGCCCATGAACTGCCCGCATCACATCCTGATTTTCGAATCGAAACCGCGCAGCTATCGCGACCTTCCGGTGCGCATCGCGGAGCTGGGCACCATGTACCGCTACGAGCGGTCCGGGGTGCTGAGCGGACTGAGCCGGGTACGCTGCATGACACTCAACGACGCGCACATCTTCTGCACGCCGGAACAGATCAAGGAAGAGTTCACGCGGGTGATGCAACTGGTGGAGCAGGCTTACAAAGACCTGGGGATCACTCAGTACCGCTACCGGCTGTCATTGAGAGACAAGGCGAACACGGCGAAGTTCGTGGACAACGACGCGATGTGGGAGTTAGGCGAGCGGGTGCTGCGGGAGGCCATGGACTCGCTGGGCCTGGCGTATGTCGCGGCGCCGGGCGAGGCCGCGTTCTACGGGCCGAAGCTGGACATACAGCTGGCGGACGTGATGGGGCACGAAGAGACTTACTCGACCATCCAGGTGGACTTCCACTTACCGAACCAGTTCCAGTTGAATTACATCGGGCCGGACGGCAAGGAGCATCGCCCGGTAATGATCCACCGCGCGATCATCAGCACCATGGAACGAATGGTGTCGTACCTGATCGAGTTGTACGCCGGCGCGTTTCCGGTGTGGCTGGCGCCGGTGCAGGCGATCGTGCTGCCCATCACGGACCGGCAGATGGATTACGGCCGCACGGTGCAAAAGCAGTTGGAAGATGCCGGCATACGGGTGACGCTGGACGATCGCAGCGAAAAGGTGAACCTGAAGATCCGCGAGGCGCAGTTACAGAAGATCCCGTACATGCTGGTGGTGGGCGACCGCGAGGCGCAGAACGGGCAGGTATCGGTGCGGCACCGCAAGCACGGCGACCAGGGCGCCAAACCCGTGGCGGAATGTATTGCGGAGATGCGGAGACTGATTGACTCCAGGTCCGTCGGCGAGTGAGGGAACCGCGCGTTACGCCGCGCGCTTTCCGGAATACCGGGACTTCTTCCGGGTGGTGGAAGGCCTGACCGTTTCGAGCCTGGGGCTGGGCACCTATCTGGGCGCGCCGGACGAGGAGACGGATCGCCGTTACAGCGAAGCGGCGCAGGCGGCATTCCGGTCCGGCATCAACTTCTTCGATACGGCGATCAACTACCGGCACCAGCGCTCCGAGCGCGCGCTGGGCGAGGCGTTGTCGGGCGCGGCGCGGGAGGAGTTGGTCATCTGCACCAAAGCCGGCTTCCTCACGCCTGGCGCGGTGCCGCCGTCACTCTCCGCCGCGGATGTAGTCGGCGGCATGCATTCGATGGCGCCCGATTTTCTGGCCGATCAGATCGAGCGCAGCCGCACCAATCTGCGGGTGGAGACGATCGACGTCTTCTATCTGCACAATCCGGAGACACAGCTGAATTTCGTGGCGCGCGAGGAGTTCGACCGGCGCCTGCACGCGGCGTTTATGCGTCTGGAGGAACTGGCCGCAAAGGGACGCATACGCTACTACGGCACGGCGACGTGGGACGGCTATCGCCAGCCGGATCAGTTGAGCCTGGCGGACGTGGCGGAGATCGCGCGGGAGGCCGGCGGCGACGGGCATCATTTTCGATTCATCCAGCTTCCCTTCAACCTGGGGATGGTGGAGGCGTACACGAACAAGCCGGACAACGTGCTGGCGGCCGCGGCGCGCGAGGGCATACACGTGATTGCCAGCATGTCCCTGATGCAGGCGCGGGTGATCGGCTGCATGCCGGAAGCAGTGGCGGAGTTGCTGCCCGGGCTGGAGACCGACGCGCAGCGCGCCATCCAGTTTACGCGCTCGACGCCGGGGATCGCGGTAGCGCTGGCAGGCATGAGCCGGGCCGAGCACGTGCGGGACAACCTGGGCGTGGCCGCGGTGGCGCCGGCGCCGCGCGAACAATACGAACAGTTCTTCGAGTAAGGCGGGGGTGTAATACACTCGAAGTGAGTGGTGAGCCAGATCGAGGTTTCCGCTGACCTTTCCGGCCTCGACGAGGCCATCGCGCAAGTGCCCAACGTCCCCGCGGTGTTCCTGCTGTGGCCGCGCGCGGGCGATCCCTACCTGGCGAAGACGAGCCTGCTGCGCCGGCGCCTGCTGCGGCTGCTGAAGGAACGCGAGAAGCCGTCGCGGCTGCTGAATCTGCGGGGCACGGTGCGGCGCATCGAATATCAACTGACCGGGTCGAGTTTCGAATCCACGCTGCTGATGTACGAGTGGGGCAGGCGGTACTTTCCGAAAACTTATCTGGATCTGCTGAAGCTGCGCATGCCGACCTACGTCAAGCTGGTACTGTCGAACGAGTTTCCGCGCAGCCAGCTCACCACGCACATCGGGCGCGCGCCGGCGCTCTATTGCGGGCCGTTTCGCAGCCGGTCGTCGGCCGAGAGATTCGAATCGCAGTTCCTGGACCTGTTTCAGATGCGGCGCTGCCAGGAGGATCTGGCGCCTTCGCCGGAGCATCCCGGCTGCATCTACGGCGAGATGAGCATGTGCCTGCGGCCGTGCCAGCAGGTGGTGGGGCGGGACGAATATCTACACGAAGTCCGGCGGGTGGAGGAGTTTCTGAAGAGCGGGGGACATTCGCTGCTGGACGTGATCTCGACGGCGCGCGACCGCTACAGCGAAGAGATGCTCTTTGAAGAAGCCGCGCGCCAGCACAAACGCCTGGAAAAAGTGCAGGAGGTGCTCAAGCTGCGCGACGACCTGGCGCACGATATCGACACGCTGCACGGCATGGCCATCACGCCGTCGGCGGCGCCCAACGCGGTGGAGCTTTGGATCGTCCGCGAGGGTCACTGGCAGACCCAGTGCCGCCTCAGTTTCGAGGTGCAGGAAGGCAAGCCGATATCACTCGACGGCAAGCTGCGGGAGATGGTGGGCGGGATGACGTTTCGCCGGCTCGGCTTGCGGGAGCGGCAGGAGTACCTGGCGTTGCTGGCGCGCTGGTATTACGCGAGCTGGCGGGAGGGCGAATGGGCCGGCTGGGAGACGTTCGACAGTCCGCCGTATCGCAAGATCGTGCATGCCATCTCGCGGGTGGCGCGGCGGGACCTGCCGTAGAAATCGTCCAGGCCCTTCCATCGCCGGAGCTTCCCACATATCATATGGGCATGAAAACACTAATCGCATCCGCGGGCGTGATCAGCCTGCTCATGGTTCCCGGCGCCTGGGCAGGACAACCGGCGCCGACGATTAAGAAGGTACCCGTCCAAAATGCGAAGTCGATCACAGGCAAGAGTCTTTACCGCGAGTACTGCGCGGTATGCCACGGAACGACGGGGAAGGGCGACGGTCCGGCGGCGCCGGCCTTGAAGACTCCGCCGGCGGACCTGACGCAAATCGCCAAGCAAAATGGCGGCACATTTCCCGAGGTCAAGGTACAGCACATCATCAGCGGGGATACAGAGCGGCCGGTAGCGCACGGAACGCAAGACATGCCGATCTGGGGTAACATCTTCCGGCACATGGGCGGGAACCAGGATCTGGGAACGGTTCGCGTGTACAACCTGATGAGGTACCTGGAACAGCTTCAGGCGCAATAGTCGCGATGGCCTATCCTTACCGGTGGCTGGCGGAATACTACGATATTCTGTTCGAATCTTTCCGCGGCCCGCTGCGCGCCGCGCGCCGGGATGTACTCGCCGCGATTCTGCCGCAAGTCAAGTCAGCCTGCGATCTGGCATGCGGCACCGGGACCACGGCGCTCGAACTGGCCCGCCGGGGAATCCGCATGTATGGCGTGGATCTGTCCGAGCAAATGTGCCGGTTAGCTCGTGCCAAGGCACGCCGCGCCGGGGTGGGCCTGCGGGTGATCCGGGCGGACATGCGCAGCTTTCGCCTGCCGCAGCCGGTGGATCTGGTTACCTGCGAATACGACGCGATCAACCACGTTCCGAAGCGCTCGGATCTGCGGCGGGTTGCCCAATGCGTTGCCGCCGCCCTGGCGCCGGGCGGGTGGTTCTTCTTCGACGTCAATAATGCCTTGGGATTCCGGCAATACTGGTCCGGGAACGTTTGGTTCGAGAAGCCTGGTGTGGCGGTGGTCATGCGCAACGGCCATAGCCCGCAGGGTGAAAGGGCCTGGAGCGACGTCGAGTGGTTCATCCGCAGCGGGAGAAGTTGGCGCCGGCTTCACGAACGGGTGGAAGAGATCAGCTGGCGTCCGGCCGAGATCCGCAGCGCCTTGCGTCACGCCGGTTTTGGACCCATACGCGCGCGGGACGCCACGCCCTACTTTGCGCGCAATCCATCGATCGGACCGGGCTGCCGGACCATCTGGCTGGCACGCAAATCGCGATAACTCAGAGCTTTAGACGTCTGAAATCCAACCGTCATGCGGGGCATCTAACTTAGTAGGTTCCGGTGAAACGGAAGGGGTTGCCGGGGCCGGAAGGAGAGATGCTGATGAATAGATATTGGAGGGCATCCGTAATTGCAATGATTGCGCTGGCGTTGTTGCTCGTGGTCGTGCCTACGCCGGCATCCGCCCGCGTATTTGTCAGAGGCGGTTGGGGTTGGCGCGGAGGTTGGGGCTGGGGTTGGGGCCCCGGCTGGTACGGCGCCGGCTGGTACGGTCCCGGATGGTGGGGTTACTATCCTAATTACTGGGGTCCGCCACATGGAACCGTGAAGATCGATACACATCAAAAGGCAGATTCGGTCTATATCGATGGCGCGTACGCCGGTACGGTAGCGGACATGCACAAATTCAGTCTGCGGCCGGGCGCGCATGACATCGCTGTGCGAGCGCCGAATGGTCAACAGGTCTTCAACCAGCGAGTCGAGGTGCTGCGCGGTAAGACAACTAAGATTCACGTGGGCTGACGCCGAGGAGCTTGCGCCACAGTGGCCGCCGGCGAGACTGAATTCCCAGTACGTGCTGGAGACTCCCGATTTCAGTTTCGCCGAGCGGCTGAACGTTTCGCAGCAGCTCCACCACTTCGAGCAAGCGGCAGTAATGATCCAGGCAATACCAGCAATCTCTGACGTGGCGCTCCATTTCCTCTCGCCCGCGCCAGGTGGTCCGGCCATCGATCAGATCCAGGAAGGCTTTCGCCGGGGGGCAGGCTTCCCCGTGCAGGACGGCGGCCTGCGCGCCTAGGGCCAGACCCTGATCCATCAGGATGGTGCGGCTCCAGGTATCGATTCCGCCGCGGAGCAGCTCGGCGCCCCGGTCCCGGATTTTTACCGCGGTTTCAGTTGACATGCGCAGCATGCGGCCGGTTTCCGCGGCGCCGTAGCGCATGGTCTCAAACCAGACAGCCATCTTCTCGGTGACGGTCAGCGGTTCCAGGGCACTCAGCGTTTCGAGGGTGAGAGGCACACCCGGCCCGGAAGTGTAGAGGGTGCGGACCACCAGTTGCCGCAGTTCGGTAACAAACGCGCGTTCGGGCGCGGGATCGAGCGATTGGAAGAGGCCGGATGCGGGTTGACAGAGGGTGGCTAATAAGCTTTCCAGCAAGGCGCGGTCCAGCTCCCGATCGGGGAAGTTGTGCGTTACTACCGCGCGCACGATCGGTACGTAGTGTTTCAGGAAGTAGATCCAACCTTCCGGCTTGGCTGCGCGGCAGTCACGGATCATTTCGTAACAGGTGTAGACCATGGGAGGGGACTGCGGTCAATGGTAACTCATCCCACCGGCGCGAGGTGGCGGCAGGCACGGGATAGAAGTGACATTTCTCTGGTCAAACTGCTCCAAATGTCCTAGTATGAATACATAGTGTAACGGGGCGAGGAGTGGGAGCCCATGCAGGGTCAGCGCAATGGACGTGTACTCCAGTTTGGCGCATTTGAGCTAAGAACCGATACAGGCGAAGTCCGGAAGAACGGGTCCAAGGTCCGACTGCAAGGCAAGCCGCTGCAGTTGCTGCAAGCTTTGCTGGACCGGCCGGGGGACGTCGTGTCGCGCGAAGAGCTGCGCGAGCGGCTGTGGGCGGCGGACACGTTCGTCGATTTCGAAAGCGGCCTGAACACGGCGGTGAACCGGCTGCGCCTGGCACTGGGCGACTCCGCGGAGCATCCCCGTTACGTGGAAACGCTGGCGCGCAACGGCTACCGGTTCATGGCGCCGGTGCTGGAGAACCAGACATGGCCGGACGACAGCGAGGCGATTCTGGCTACGGTGGCGCCGGCGCAGATCGCCTTGCCGGAGCCGGTTGCGCCGCCGCGGATGCGCCGCCGGTGGTTTTGGGCGATCTTCGCGGCCGGGGTGCTGGCCGCAGCCGGCGCGCTGTCGCTGGTGCGGCGCGCCCCGGTGCCGCAACCTGCGTTTCATCAGATCACTTTTCGCCGCATCACTATCCCCGCGGCACGCTTCGGACCGGACGGGCAGAGCGTCATCTACGAAGGCCAGGAAACGGCCAGCAGCCGTGAGTTGTACCTGGTAAACCCGGTCAGCCCGGAGTCTCGTCCGCTGGGTTTTCCGGGCGCGCTGCTGGCGGCGGTTTCGCGCTCCGGCGAACTGGCGCTTTTCAACCTGGACCCAGCCGGATATCAGAACCTGGTGCGCGTGCCTTTGAACGGGGATGCGCCACTGCCTCTGGATCGCGCCATATGGAGCGCGGACTGGGCTCCCGACGGCGCGCGCATGGCAGTGATCCGTTACCAGAAGAACCGGGAGAGCCTGGAGTATCCGCGAGGCAAGATGGTTTGGGAGAGCTCCAGTTGGCTATCGGACGTCCGCGTCTCACCCTCCGGACGCGAATTGGCCTTCATCGAGCACCCGGTGATGGGCGACGATGGCGGCGAGATTGCGGCGATTGACAGCCAGGGAATCCGCAAGACGCTCTCCGCGGGATGGGCAAGCGCCGAAGGCCTGGCTTGGGCGCCCAACGGGCGCGAGGTCTGGTTCACGGCGGCACGTACGGGGCTCACGCGGGCGCTTTACGCCGTCAACCTGTCCGGCAAACTGCGCCTGATCGCGGCGTTTCCGGGAACCCTGACCTTATTCGACATTGCCCCTTCGGGCCGGGTGCTGGTAGCGCGTCAGCAGATGCACGCCATGATGACAGAGCTGTTACAGGGCGATTCCGAGGGCAAGGACCTATCCTGGTTTGACTATTCGAACGTGATGGACATTTCCGCCGACGGGCAAGTCATTCTGTTCGAGGAGACCGGGGAAGGCGGCGGGCCGCACCACGCGGTGTACATTCGCCGGGCGGGGGCGCGCGGCGCGGTTCGCGTGGGGGAAGGCTTCGCGCTGGCGCTTTCGCCGGATGGGAATTGGGCAGTGACGCTGCCGGACAACGACCAAACCGTATTGAACCTGATGCCACTGACGCCGGGACAGCCGCGGGTTCTGTCAGGACACGGCCTGAAGTACGATTTCGCACGATTCTTTCCCGGCAACGATCAGTTGCTGGTGGGGGGCAGAATGGGCGGCGCCGGGGCGAGGTTATACGTGCAGAAACTGGATGGCTCCCCGCCGCAACCCTTGCGCACGGCCATTTATCTGTCGCGGCCCGCCATTTCGCCGGACGGGAAACAGATCGCCGGGGTGGATTCCGAGCAACGGCTGATGGTGCTTCCGGTGGAGGGCGGCGAACCCAGGGTGGTAGCGTCCGACTTTCGTCCGACGGTGCTCGACTGGAGCCGTTCCGGAGGCGGGCTGCTGGCTCAGTCCGCGGCGGTGCCCGCGGCACTATTACACGTAGATTTACAGACGGGGCACTACAAGAATTGGAAGGAAATCGCGCCGTTCCACCTGTCCGGCGTGACGCGTATCTGGCCGGCGGTTCTCTCGGCGAACGAGGGCACGATTGTGTACTCCTATCAGCAGGTGTTATCCGAGCTATTTGTGGCCGATGGGTGGCGTTAACATCTCTAAAAGCGATGGCATATAAGATTTATGTAAGAGTATAAGTCCTGTGTCACTAGTAAGTTAGCATGACAGAAAGAAGTTAGCCGGCATCTATTGCATTTTCGGACACCGAAACAGGACAATTCCTCCATTGGTGAGGAGGAACTACCCATGTTCGACAATCTGCACGAGAGGTGTCCAGCACTAACTGCGTTAGTGCTTTTTGTGACATTGATTATTTTGCCCGCCGGCCGTCTGTTTGGCCAAGCGGAGACAGGCCAGATAACGGGGACCGTGTACGATCCATCCGGCGCGGCGATCCCCAACGCCAGTGTAATTATCCGGTCCATGGAGAACGGGGTCACGCGCGAAACGCAGTCGGGCAGCACCGGTACATACCTGGTCACGGATCTCCTGCCCGGAACGTATCAAGTGTCGGCGACAGCGCAGGGATTCGTGCAGATACAGCGACAGGTCACCCTGACCGTAGGCGCCAAGATATCCGCGGATTTGCATCTGGAGGTCGGAAAGGCTTCCACCGTGGTGGAGGTGAGCGCTTCGGCCGTGCAGGTGAACACGGAAACGCAGACGCTATCGACGACCGTCAATCAGACCGAGCTGCGGGAACTGCCCACCCTGACGCGCAACCCTTACGCGCTGGTGGCGATTTCGGGCAACGCATCGGACGGCGGCACCATGAGCCGCGGCGTGGGATACGCCATCAACGGGCAGCGGGAGTCGTCCACGAACGTTCTGCTGGATGGCGCCGCGAACAACGACGAATTTACCACCGGCCCCGGTCAATCGGTGCCGCTCGACTCGATCCAGGAGTTCAGCATCCTGACGAACAATTTTACGGCGGAGTTCGGGCGCGCCTCGGGTGGGGTGGTCAACGTAGTGACCAAGTCCGGCACCAACGACTTTCACGGGACGGCGTACGAATTCAACCGGGTTTCGGCGCTCTCGTCGAATACATTTAACAATAACGCCTACGACCTGCCCAAGTCGGTGTTCGACCGCAACCAGTTCGGCTACTCGTTCGGCGGACCCATCAAGAAAGACAAGCTGTTCTTCTTCAGCAGCACGGAATGGATCCGCATCCGCAGCAGCGCCATCACCGAAGTCGTGATTCCGGACGCCAACCTCATATCGGCCTCGGCGCCCAATACGCAGCAGTTCTTTTCCACTTACGGCAAACTGGCGCCCGGCGCCAACGTTTTGAATACGTACAGCATCAATCAGATCGGCAACGCGCAGGGCAGCCCGTTCTGCGGCAGTTCAGCGGCCTGCGGCGCCCTCAATCCGGACGCACCCATGTTCGACCTGGTGGCTTACAGCGCGCCCGGTGACGCCGGCGGCGGAACGCCGGAAAACGGATATCAAACGGTCGAGCGCATCGATTACAACCTGAGTCCGAAGACCCAGATCTACGGCCGCTACGCCCTGCAGAGCGATAACCTGATGGCGGGCACGGTGTCTTCGAGTCCCTATGCCGGCTTCAACACCGGAGCGTATGACTTCAACAACAACATTCTCTTCTCGGTGATTCACACGTTCAGCCCGTCGCTGGTGCTGCAATCGAAGGCGGTGTTCAACCGCATCAACGGTCCGGTGGATCCGTTCGGACAGTACCCGGCGGTTCCCACGTTGTACGTGAGCTCGTCCGGCGCCGGCAGCGTGCTGGGGAACAGCATTATTTTTCCGGGATACGATCCTTTCACGCCGGGTTCCGGTATTCCGTTCGGCGGACCGCAGAATTTCGCCGAGGTTTACGAAGACGCAAGCTGGACGCGCGGAAAGCACAGCCTGCGTTTTGGCGGGAACTGGGAGTACATCCGTGACAACCGTACTTTCGGGGCATACGAAACCGCGGGGGAATATCTGAGCCAGGGCAATGTAGGCTCGGCTATCGGCAACTTCATTGCGGGGCAGTTATCGGAGTTCCAGGTGGCCATCAACCCGCAAGGCAAGTATCCGGGTGACACGGTAAACCTACCGCTGACGGCGCCTAATTTTAGCCGCAGCAACCGCTACGAGGACCCGGCGCTGTACGTGCAGGATGCCTGGAAAGTCACGCCCCGCTTCACGCTGAACCTGGGGCTGCGCTGGGAGTACTTCGGCGTGCAGCACAATAAGGATCCGCAATTGGATTCCAATTATTATGCCGCGGGCCTGGCTACCGACACGCCGCAAGGTATCGCCGGAGGCAGCGTGCAACTCGCGCCCAACAGTCCTATCGGCGGGCTGTGGAAGAAGGACTGGAGAGACTTCGCTCCGCGGGTGGGTTTCGCCTGGGATGTGTTTGGCAACGGCAAGACCGCCCTGCGCGGCGGGTACGGCATCGGCTACGAGCGGAACTTCGGCAATGTGACTTTCAACGTGATTCAGAATCCGCCGAACTACGAGACTGTCAGTGTGAGTTCGGGACAGATGGCGCTGCCGATTTCCTCCAGTAACTTCGGTCCGTTTTCGGGGACCAGCGGAGGTATCACTCTACCCACGGCCAGCCTCCGCAACGTGGACCCCGAGATCAATACGGCGTACGCGCACCTTTGGAGCCTGTCATTGGAGCACCAGCTAACCAAGAGCGTGATGGTGGCCGCCGATTACTCGGGGTCGAAGGGCGTGCACCTGTACGACATCTCGAACATGAACTACTACGGATACGGCAACGTGTACCTGGGGCAGCCTTGCTCCTACGCCGCTTCAGAAGCGTTTTACGATGGCACCGGCGGACCGTCCGGGGTTTGCAATGCCTTTCTGAATCCGCAGTACGGTCCCATCAACGTACGCGGCGACAAGGCCTATTCCATGTACAACGGTCTTACTTTGCGGTCAATGGTGAACAACATTGCCAACAGCGGACTGCAACTGAACTTCAACTACACCTGGGCGCACGCGACGGACAACCTGAGCAGCTCGTTCAGTGACACGAACGGCCTCTCGGCGAGCGGCGGCGATTACGTTCTGGGCCTGCTGAATCCGTTCGAGCCGAACATCGGAAAAGGCAGCTCCGACTTCGACATCCGGCAGCGGGTGGTGGTGAGCGCCGTGTGGACCGAATCCGCCTTCAAGGGGCGCGGGTTCATGGCGCAGGCCCTAGGGGGATGGACGCTGTCGCCGATCTTCACCGCGCGCACCGGTTCGCCCTACTCCATTTACGACTGTTCCTGGAACTATTATTACTGTCCGTACGCGGCGTTCACTTCCGCGGTTCCGGTTAACGGGAACGGCGCGCCGCCGGCCATCACGTCGACACCGAACAATTTCAACTTCCTACAGCTTCCAGTCAACGCGATGGATCACTGGACCAATCCGACTTACTTCTTCTCCGACCTGCCGCCGTATCCGAACGATATGACCGGCCGTAACACGTTCCGCTCGCCGGGTTACTGGAACCTGGACCTGGGTGTGTACAAGACCTTCGAACTGACGGAGCGATTCAAGCTACAGCTCCGCGGCGAGGTCTATAACCTCTTCAACCACGCGAATCTGTACGTGGAAGGCATCGACGCGGACACACTGACGACGTCGTTCATTCCAGCCTGTTACGGGTGCGCGCCGATCGGAACCGCGCAGTCGGAGAACGATCGCCGGAACCTGCAGCTAGCCGCGAAGCTGATCTTTTGATAAACGCAAAGGCGGGGCGACGCGCGCCGCTTGGATCTTCCGAGGTCCTCCCGGCGGCGGCGCGGGACGCGCCCCTTTGCGCTCGTGTCAAACGTCGCGCCACTTCGATGGGTCCGCAGGCGGGCCCATTCTTTTCCCTGTGGGGCAGGCTGCAGTTTTCAGGCGGCCTGCCCTTTTTCTGTTATTTTACGGCCGCGCGCAGGCGTTCCGCGAGATCGGCGGCGCGCACGAATTCCTCCTGCGCCGAGCGGGTGCGCAGGTTCTCGCGGATCTGTTCGAGCTCGTTGATGTAGGCGGTGAGGGCCTGGTCGATGGACTCCGTGTTGGTGGCCAGGATATCGCGCCACAGCTCGTAGGCGCTGAGCGCCAGGCGGGTGCTGTCGATCAACCCGGGTCCGGAAACCTGGAGATCGTCGGCGGTCAGGTGCTGGGCCAAGGTGGCGGCCAGGGCCGTCGAAGCGAGCTGCGGCAGGTGGGAAGTGAACGAGACCAGACGGTCATGCTCGGCCGCGCCCAGGACGACGGTGCGCGCGCCGATGCGATTCAGCCAGTCGATGAACGTCCGGGCGGCAGGCGTGTCCAACTCATCGGGCGAGGCGGGCGTCAGGACATAGGTGCGGCCGCGAAAGAGGTCCGCATCGGCCGCCGCCACGCCGCGGGCTTCTTTGCCGGCCAGGGGGTGCCCGCCCAGGAACTGGCAATTCGCGATGCGGCGGCGGGCTTCGGTCACGATAGCGTGCTTGGTGCTGCCGGCATCGGTGACCAGGGCTTCCGGCCGCGCTATGGCGCCGATGTGATGCAGGGTGTCCAGAATCCGTCCGATCGGCTGCGCGAGATAGATCAAGTCGGCGGTACGGGCGACCTGCTTCAGGTCCGCGCCGCGGTCGATGGCGCCGCGCTCGAGGGCAGCCGCGATGGTGGCCGCGGAACTCACGCCCAGGATGGCGCCCCGGAATCCGGCCTTCCGCAGGGCCAGCCCGAAAGAGCCGCCGATCAGGCCGACACCGACGATGGCAACGGTTTCCATCAGATGCTGCGGCCCACCGCGGGCGCGATCATGCGCAGTTGCTGCATCAATTCCTCGAACTGCTCCGGCCGCAACGATTGCGCGCCGTCGCTGAGCGCCCGGTCCGGATCGGGATGGACTTCGATGAGCAGGCCATCGGCGCCCGCGGCCACCGCGGCGCGCGCCATGGGAGCCACCTTGTCGCGCCGGCCGGTGCCGTGCGACGGGTCGGCCACGATGGGCAGATGCGATAGCTTCTTGACCACCGGAATGGCGGAGATATCCATGGTGTTGCGGGTGTAGGTTTCGAAGGTGCGGATGCCGCGCTCGCAGAGGATCACTTCGTAATTGCCGCCGGCCATGACGTATTCGGCGGAAAGCAGCAGCTCCTCGATAGTCGCCGAGATACCGCGCTTCAGCAGGACCGGTTTTCGCTGGCGGCCCAATTCCCGCAGCAGGTTGAAGTTCTGCATATTGCGCGCGCCCACCTGCAGGATGTCGGCGTATTCGAGCAGCAGCGGGATCTGGGTCTGGTCCATGACCTCGCTGACTACCAGCAGGCCGTTGCGGTCCGCCGCCGCCCGCAGCAACTGCAGGCCTTCGGCGCCCAGGCCCTGGAAACTGTAGGGCGAAGAGCGCGGCTTGAAGGCTCCGCCGCGAATCACGCGGGCGCCGGCGCGGGCGACTTGCGCGGCGATGCAGTCGATCTGCTCGGGGCTCTCCACGCTGCAGGGTCCGGCCATCACCACAACCGGCTCGCCGCCGATGGCCACACCGCCGATCTTCACCACGGTGCCTGCCGGATTGAAATTGCGGCTGGCCAGCTTGTACGGCGACGCGATGCGGTGGGCCTCCTTGACGCCGTCCATGACCTCGAAGATCTCCAGGTCCACGTCCGCTTTGGGACCCACGCCGCCGAGCACGGTGTGCATCACACCGGTCGAGCGGTGCACGTCGTATCCTTCGCTGACCATGCGGTCGATCACCGCCTGTATCTGGGGCTCCGTGGCCCCCTGTTGCATGACGACTAACATTTATGAATCTCCATTGGCGCTCGATTCCATCCGCATTCTTTGGATGGTGCGCATCTCGTCGATGATGCGTTCAAAGATGCGTTTGACGGCGTCCGGCGTGAGCGGGCCCGGGTTATGACTGGTTACATTTTCAAAAACCTGGTCCTCGCGCTTGGGTTCGTAGATGGGCAGCCTGGCGGCGCGCTTGACGCGTCCGATATCCTCCACCACGCGGGTCCGATCGTTCAACAGCTCGAGCAGCCGCAGATCTACCGCGTCGATCGCGACGCGGTACTCTTCGAGGGCCTTGAGGGCTTCTTCGAGGGTCACCGCGCCTCCGCCGTTTTCAGGGCAAAACCGTGCTTCAATTCGCGGGCGAACGATTCGAGTTGGATTTCGAGCGAGGCATTGTCGAGGTTCTGCTCGATCACGCGCACGATGGCGCTGCCCACTACCACGGCCTCCACCTGATGGCCCAATTCCGCCACGTGCTCGGGCCGCGAGACGCCGAAGCCCACAGCCAGCGGCAGGTCCGTCACCGCGCGCATGGAGTTGACGAGCGGACTGATCGACTGCGAAAGGGATGCGCGCACGCCGGTGACTCCGGTGCGCGACACCAGGTAGACGAATCCGGTGGAATATCGGGCTACCAGGCGCAGGCGGCGTTCGGTGCTGGTGGGCGCGGCCAGAAACACGGTGTCCAGATTGTGCCGATGCATGGCCTCGACATACGCGCCGGCCTCCTCGACGCTGGCGTCGGTGAGCAGGCAGCCATCGATGCCGCTCGCGGCCGCGTCCCGGGACAGGGTCTCCAGGCCGTAGCGCTCCACCGGGTTCAGATAGGTGAACAGCAGCAACGGAATCTGGGAGCGGCGCCGGATCTCGCGCGCGATGCCGAGCACCTTGTGCAGGGTAGTGCCCGCCGCCAGCGCCCGCTGTCCGGAGCGCTGGATCACGGGGCCGTCGGCGATGGGATCGGAGAAGGGTACGCCCAACTCGATCAGATCCGTGCCGCCGCGCTCCAGCGCCTCGACCAGGGCGGGCGTCCGCTCGGGCGACGGATCGCCGGCAGTGAGAAAGGCAATCAGAGCGCGGCGTCCCTGGCGTTTCAGACGGTCGAACATTCCGGAAATGCGCGTCCGCGGCACCCCGCCGTGTTCAGGCATCCAATTCCTTCAAATTCTCGCGGTAAATATCAATGTCCTTGTCGCCGCGCCCGGACATGTTCACGATGTAGACTTGTCCGCGATCCGCGGGCGCCCGCCGCACCGCCTCGGCCACCGCGTGCGCCGACTCGAGAGCGGGGATCAAGCCCTCCGCGCGGCACAGCAAGCGCGCCGCATCCAAGGCTTCGGCATCGCTGGCGGACACATATTCCGCGCGCTGGCGGTCGTGCAGCCAGGCATGCTCCGGGCCGATCAAAGCGTAGTCCAATCCAGCGGAAACCGAATGCGTGAGGGAGACCTGGCCGTCCTGGTCCTGCAACAGATAGCTGCGCGCGCCATGCAGCACCCCGGGCGCGCCGCCGCGGAAGCGGGCGGCATGTTCGCCCAGATGCTCGCCTTTTCCGCCGGCTTCGACGCCGATCAGGCGCACGGACTCGTCCGGCAGGAAGGCATGAAAGATGCCGATGGCATTGCTGCCGCCGCCCACGCAGGCGAAGACGGCATCCGGCAGGCGGTTTTCCATTTCCAGAACCTGCCGGCGGGCCTCCTCGCCGATGACCTTTTGAAAATCGCGCACCATCAGCGGGTAAGGATGTGAACCCAGCGCGGAGCCCAGAAGATAGTAAGTGGTGTCCACGTTGGTGACCCAATCGCGCATGGCCTCACTGATGGCGTCTTTCAGGGTGCGGCTTCCGGTGCCGACGGGAACCACCTGGGCGCCCAGGAGCCGCATGCGAAAGACATTGAGCCGCTGCCGGCGCATGTCTTCCTCGCCCATGTAGACGACGCAATCGAGGCCCAGCCGCGCGCACACGGTGGCGGTGGCCACGCCGTGCTGACCGGCGCCGGTCTCGGCGATGATGCGGCGCTTGCCCATGCGGCGCGCCAGCAGCCCCTGGCCCAGCGAGTTATTGATCTTGTGGGCGCCGGTGTGCAACAGATCTTCGCGCTTGAAGTAGATCCGCGCGCCGCCCAGTTGTGCGGTGAGGCGCGCCGCGAAGTACAACGGTGTGGGGCGCCCGGCGTAGTGGTGTAACAGGTCGCCCAATTCTGCCTGGAAGGCCGGATCGGCGCGCGCTTCCAGGTAAGCCTTTTCCAGTTCCTCGATCGGCGCCATCAGGACTTCGGGCACATAGCGGCCGCCGTAGGGCCCGAAATGCCCGCCGGCGTCGGGCAGCGCGGGCATCATGACGGCACCGCCAGGGCGGCCTTGAGAAAGGCCGCCATTTTGACGTGGTCTTTGCGGCCGGGCGAACTTTCCAGGCGCGAACAGGCGTCCACACCCCAGGGCCGCACCTGCGCGATCGCCTGCCGCACATTTTCGGCATCCAGTCCGCCGGCCAGGATCAGCCGGGCGCCGGACCGCGGCACGCGCGCCCAATCGAAAACCTGCCCGGAGGCCGGTCCATCCAGCAGCACAGCCTCGGCGGACAGAGTCTCAGGCAAGGTGAAAGCGTATCCCACGCGAATCGCTTTCCACACCCGGATGTCCCGGGGATACTGGGCGGGAGTCTCGGCGCCGTGCAACTGAGCGACGTCCAGGCCCACCTGGCGCGCGATGCACTCGATGTTGGCGGCGGGCTCATCCACGAACACACCCACCTTCCAAACCGCGGCGGGCAGGCCGGACACGATCGCAGCCGCAGCCGCGGGCGTGATATATCGCGGACTTGCCGGATAAAAATTGAAACCCAGCGCCGCCGCTCCGCCAGCGATGGCCGCCAGCGCGTCCTCGCGGTTGGCGATGCCGCAAATCTTCACCATCATCCGGCCACCAATTCGCGCACGGCCGCCGCTGGATCGGGGGAACGCATCAGATGCTCGCCCACCAGGAACGCGTGGAAGCCGGCGGCGCGCAGGCCCGCGACGTCGGCGGCCGAGAAGATGCCGCTTTCGCTGATCTTGACGACGCCGGCAGGGATGAGCGGCGCCAGCGCGAGCGAAGTGGCGAGGGTCACCTGGAAGGTGGTCAGATCGCGGTTGTTGACGCCGATGATGGTGGCGCCCGCATCCACCGCTTTGGCGAGGTCCGGTTCGTCATGCACTTCGACCAGCGCGGCCATTTCAAATTCGGCCGCCATGCCCGCCAGGCGGCGAATCTCAGCGGTTTCCAGAATCGCGGCGATCAGCAGGATGGCATCCGCGCCGTGCGCGGCGGCTTCCAGAACGTGATCGCCGAAGAGCGTGAAATCCTTGCGTAACACCGGCAGATCGCAGGCCGCGCGGGCCGCTTCCAGGTCCGCCAGGGCGCCCTGAAAAAACGCTTCGTCGGTCAAGACCGACAGCGCCGAGGCGCCGCCGGCCTGATATTGCCGCGCCAGCCGGGCCGGATCGAAATCCCGGGCGATGACTCCCCGGCTGGGCGACGCCTTCTTGATTTCGGATATGATAGCCGGAGCGTGCGCCGTCAGGGCGGCGTGAAAATCGCGCCGTCCGGCGCATGCCTGCCGCGCCAGACGCCGCCACTCTTCGCGCACAGCGGGAGTGACTGGAGGCTGCGCCCGCTTCGCGGCGACAATACGGCTCAGTATGTCTGGAACGGCGGTGGTCAATTTGTTTTATGGTAACAGACAGGGCTTACGGAGCGTTCTCCCTATGCGTACAAGTCGAGTTTGCAGATATACCTTTCTCCTGATCTGTCTTCTGCCCGCGGCCTGGAGCCAGCCGAAGCCGGATCTGGGCATCGTGGGGCGGATCAAGACGGAAGCTTACGATCACTCCAAGGTTATGGATCATCTCTCGTGGCTGGCGGACGTTTACGGGCCGCGCCTGACGGCTTCGCCGGAGTTCTTTCAAGCCGCGGATTGGGCCGCCCAACGGCTGCGGGAGATCGGGCTCAGCAACGTCCATCTGGAGCCATGGGGCCCGTTCGGGCGCGCGTGGTCGGCGGAAGAGTGGTCGGTGGAGATGATGGAGCCGCGCTACGCGCCGCTGGATGCCACGCCGCTGGCATGGACGGCGGGGACCAATGGTCCCATCACCGGCGAGCTGATTATCACGCCGACCAAGCGCACGTTCGACATGAAGAAGGCGCGTGAAGAGTTCGCGGCCTACCGCAAGGAATGGACCGGCAAGCTGCGCGGCAAGTTCGTCATGCTGGAGGACCCCAAGGTCCCGGCTGCCCAGACGAAGCCGCAATTTCGCCGATACACAGATGCGGAACTGGCGGAGATCGCGGCAGCGCCCGAGCACGTGGCGAAGAACTACGCCAAAGTCGAGGATTTGAAGTGGCCGGACGATCCGGACGAATTGCGGGCGTTCTTCGCCAGCCTGCCGGACGCGGTGTTCGACGAGCTGTTCTTCGGACACATCCAGCTACAGACGGAGCGGAACAAATTCTTCCTCGAAGAGGGTGTGCTGGGGGTGCTGAATCGCGACGATCGCTCTCACGACGGAGTGACCAACGCCGAGCAGGCCGGCTCGCACAAGAGCGCCGATCCCCTGGCCCCGCCGACGTTCACCATCACGGCGGAACAGTACAATCGCATCGCGCGCATCATGGAGAAGAAAGTTCCGGTGCGCGTGCGCGTTTCTTTGAAAGTTAAAACTTCGGACAGCGACGTGAACTCCGCCAATATCATTGGCGAGATTCCGGGCGGCAGCAAAAAAGACGAAGTGGTCATGATCGGCGCGCACTTCGATTCCTGGCATGCCGGCACGGGGGCGACGGATAACGGGGCGGGCAGCGCGGTGATGATCGAGGTCATGCGCATTCTGAAGACGCTGAATTTGAGCATGGACCGCACGGTGCGCATCGGCTTGTGGAGCGGCGAAGAGGAGGGCCTGTACGGATCGGAGGCTTACGTGAAGCAGCATTATGGCGATGCGAAGACCATGAAGCTGCTGCCGGAACACGCCAAATTCGCCATCTACTTCAACCTGGATAACGGCAGCGGCAAGATCCGCGGCGTCTATCTGCAGGAAAACGAGGCGATGCGGCCGCTGTTCGAAGCCTGGCTGGCGCCGTTCCGCGACGAGGGCGGCACCACTGTCACGATCAAGAACACTACCGGGACCGACCACCAGTCGTTCGACGCCGTGGGTCTTCCGGGATTCCAGTTCATCCAGGATCCGCTCGATTACGGCAGCGTCACGCACCACTCCAGCATGGACACCTACGATCACGCGGTGCCGTCGGACCTGATGCAGGCCTCGGCGATCATTGCGACGCTGGTGTACCAGGCCGCGAATTATCCGGAGCTGATGCCGCGCAAGGAATTGCCCAAGCCGCCGGCGCAATAAGGCGCCCGACCCGCTCTCTACAATATCCGTACCCGGTCATTCGTCTGTAACAGCAGGTGAACGACGCGGTGAGTCCGCAGCAGATGGCACTGGAACAGGACCAGCGGATCTCCGAGGTGCTTCAGCGGGAGCAGTTGCGTTTGCGCAACTTCATCCGGCGGCGGGTGCCGGACCCGCGGGACGCCGAGGACGTCTTGCAGGAGGTCTTCTACGAACTGGTGGAAGCCAACCGCCTGCTGATGCCGATCGAGCACGTGACCGGGTGGCTGTTTCGCGTGGCGCGCAATCGCATCACGGACCTGTTCCGGAGGAAGCAGCCGGTGCGGTTCAGCGATATCCGCGTGGCGAGCGAGGACGACGAACCGCTGCGGCTCGAGGACCTGCTGCCTTCGCCCGATGCCGGACCGGCGGCGCTATACGCCCGGCACGTGCTGCTCGACGAGCTGGCGCAGGCGATCGGCGAGCTACCCGAGGAGCAGCGAAAGGTGTTCGTGGCGCACGAGTTGGAAGGGCGCAGCTTCAAGGAAATCGCCGCCGAAACGGGAGCCGGAGTGAATACGCTGCTATCGCGCAAACGGTATGCGGTACTGCATTTGCGCGAACGGCTACGGAGCATATATGACGATTTTAAGGACGTTTAAAGGAATGAGCCGGGGAAAGAAGTTTGCACTTCTGGCGCCGGTGGCGATTGTGGCGATAACCGGATTTATCGCTTTGGGCAGCCTGATTGTCCAGCAACTGTGGAACTGGCTGTTGCCGGCGATCTTCGGCTGGCGCACGATCACGTTCTGGCAGGCGCTGGGAATTCTGGCGCTGAGCCGGATTCTTTTCGGTCATTTCGGGGGCGGTGGTTCGCCGCAGCGGCGGTCCGGCCGCGGGTCCGAGCGCTGGCAGAATATGACGCCGGAAGAGCGGGAACGATTTCGGCAAGGGATGCACGAACGATTTGGCTGCGGCCCGTCCGCCAGCGAGCCGCAAGGGCAGTGAAGGGGTCCGGATCGTGGGGGGGGTGGAGGGTGAAGGAAGAGGCGCGGGAGTTTGGGCCGGGGCGATAGGATTTGAACCACCGGGTGAACGGCGCATCGATCAGGCACGCATCGTTCACTACCGGATCCTTCCGGCGACGCGGGCAACCTGCAGGCGGGTTCTCTCGTTGGATGAGGTTACGCGTCTCCTCGACGTCATGGAGAGCCGCGACCGGCTGGTCACCCGCATCTGCATCGTTCCTGGTCTGCGCCCCGGCGAGGTGCTCGCCGTCAAGTGGGACGACTTCGATGCGGAGAGCGGCCACTTGCGTATCGACGAGTTGGCGGTGGATTGGCAGATCAAAGATACCAAGACGCCCGGATCGCGCGCATGGGTGTGGCTGCCGAAGTCGATTACCGAGGAGCTCTTGCAGTGGCGGGCGACCGGCACCTCAATGAATGCCTGCGCTGTTAAGCACCGGCCAAACCATTTCGCTCCAACGGCACCTCCCTTCATCTCGCCGATTTCCGCGGGGCGGTCGAGAGGCAAGATCCGCGGCTAGCGCGTTACGCGGGCCGGGTGGTTGGGGCGGTAGTCCCGTCAGGCCCGCTACAATGGGCTTGAACACGTTTGGAAACGCGAGTCTATTTGGATCCGGCAACCGGGTTGCCGCATATCTAACCACAATGTGGATGAAGTCGAAGTCATCGAGGTCTTGGAAAAGCCCGCGAGGATAGGGCCGGCAGCGAAGGCTCCCGAATTGCATTGGGACCGCAGCCGCGGGTCGATATCTTCGGGTCATCTACGTCCCTGATCCGCAGCCGGACAGCGTGTTTGTGATAACGGCCCACGAGCTCGCCGGGAAACCGCTGGCGGCATTCCGACGACGCAGGAAGAAGAAACGTCAATGAGCCAAGGCAAACTTCCGACCGGGTGGGATGACGAGCGGGTAAGGCGTGTGCTTGAGCATTACGAAGACCAGAGCGAGGAGGACGCCGTCTTAGAAGACGAGGCGGGTGTCGAGTCCTCCGAAACCGTCATGAACGTTCCCCATGATCTGGTTGCCAAAGTCCGGGGATTGATTGCGAAGCGGCACGGCTAAAGATCTTGATAACTGGCTGGAGAGCTGGGTTTCGGCTCCCGGACGGTTTGATGACCGCCGGCGCACGCCGGCGGGTTGGCGCGTTTTTGGCAGAGTTGGACCGGCTTTATGGCAGGAATCCAGATCGACCGCTCTCGCAGTATGTGACGATCCGCTCGAAGGCGGCGAACCGGCACTTCCGCGGTTAGGGCGTTTTGCGGCAACGCGGCCGGGGTATCTAGCCATAAACTTCCCAATACCGCCTCAACCGGTCCTATTGACATTCCCTATCACTCCCTATATTATCCAAGTGTGGAAGACAAGTTGTACACAGTAGAGCAGGTCGCCGACCGCTTGGGGCTCCACGTCAAGACGGTTCGCAACTACGTTCGCGAAGGCCGGCTGAAGGCAGTTCGTATTGGAAAGTCCTATCGGATAGGCGCATCGGATCTTGCCGGATTGACCGGTCAGCCGGTCTCATCGCTCGATCCGGAACCAGTCCACCGGCACCGTTGCGCGGAGGTCTCAAGCGTTGTTGATATCGATGCCGTGAGCCCGGTCCTTTCGGAACGGGTTACGAACCTCCTGCTGGGAGCATCGCACAGCCGCGATGGGAGTGAACCCCAACCACTTCGAGTGCAGACCATATACGATGCCGCGCGTGGCCGACTGAAGGTCATTGTAATTGGAAGCATCGAAACAACAGCTTCCATTCTTAAGATCATCAGAGCGATGGTGGAGGAGGATTGATGAGCTCGATTTACAGGACACCTGAGTCACAACGGCAGATCGAAACTCAATATCGAGACTTTCTAGAGCGGTGGCCGGTGCCCAATCGCCAGTTCCATGTGCCAACCTCACAGGGAGACACGTTCGTCATCGCTTCAGGAGATGAAGACAAGCCGCCGCTCGTTTTGCTGCACGGCGCTCTGGCCAATTCCATGACCTGGATGGGCGACATCGCGGCGTTGACGAGATCGTTTCGAGTCTACGCAATCGATGTGATTGGAGAACCGGGCCTGAGCGTCCCTTCCCGGCCGAGCGTTCAATCGGACGCGTACGCGTCGTGGCTGTCGGATCTTGTCGGCGGGCTGGGCCTTGATCGGTTCTCCCTTGTCGGCGTTTCGCTCGGTGGTTGGCTGGCGCTCGATTATGCGACCCGGCACCCCGAATCCGTCGATCGAATGGTTCTCGTGTGTCCTGCCGGCGTTGGACGTCAAAAGATCGGAATTCTGTTTAAGCTCCTGCTCCTGAACATGTGTGGGGCTTGGGGCAAGCGCAAAGCCCGAGAGGCCATCCTCGTGCGCGTACCCTCGGACGTGTCTCCGGAACTTCGCAAGTTCTGGGACTATTTCGCGCTCATTCAGAAGAACGTGCGACCACGGAGAGACCGGCTGCCTGTTCTCACCGACGACGCCTTGTCCGCACTGAAAATGCCGGTGCTGGCGATCGTTGGAGCCAAAGATGCGCTCCTCGACTCCTTCGAGACGAGGAGACGAATCGAGGCGTTGCCGCGAGGCAAAGCACTTCTCTACAGCGACGCCGGGCACTTCATCGTGGGCCAGGGCGAAGTCATTCATCAATTCCTCGCAGCGGAATCTTCCGTGATCTCTGTGGAGCCGGCCTGAGGTTGTGAGGTTGTGAGTCCATCCTTTGTCGCACCACAGCGAGACGGGGCGGACGGTAGCAAGTTGTCGGGAAGTCGCCATCTCGCTAATTGGATCGTCCGGTCCGGCGCGCATGCAAAAGCCGACATGGTGATTGTTCCCCTGAAATGCCGCTCGCGGCACCCAAGCTGACGATTTATCGCCGTCTCGCTGGCGCAGTGGACGAGTCGCAAATCCGATGCCGCGCCGAACCGGACGGAACGTCGAAGCGCGGCAATTTTTGGTGCAGTCTCGTGCGAAGTGCACACAAATTCCGAAAGCGATGAAAAATGGAAGACTGCAAACTAATGAAAAATAAACTAGTTATGGTCGGGGCGAGAGGATTTGAACCTCCGACCCCCTGCGCCCAAGGCAGGTGCGCTACCAGGCTGCGCTACGCCCCG